>JAGIAZ010000003.1 GCA_017744605.1 Sphingobium sp.
CACAGCGAGCTGTTGGTGAACGACACATCATAGGCGCCCACCTGCATCGGGTGGAGCACGGTGATTTCGAACTGTTCCATCGGGCCGGCCATGGTCGGTCCTTCAATCCTTCCTGTCGTTGGCGGGATCGGCGTCGAACTCGGCCGAGGTCTTCATCGCGCGGCGGGTGCCGGCGGCGAAGCCCAGAACGAGCAACACGATCATCGCCCAAGGTGCGGTTCCGGCGAACCGATCGATGAGCCAGCCGAGAAAGCCGCTCACCAGGATCGCGCCGACAAACTCGATGCCGATCGCCCAACCACGGCCTTCCGAAGCGCCTTCGCCTGCCGTGATCCCGCGTTGCTGGGCAGACTTGGCCTTCGCAATACGCTGATCAAGCTCGTCTCGACTCTCGTCGGTCAAATCGGATCACCCCTGATCGAAAAATGCGTTTCCCCGCGCGCTGCACAGGGCCTTGCTTGCCGCAGGTGACCCACCTGAAGCGCGGCCCGTGTAGAAAGGGAGCCCCCCCAAGTCAACCTTGCTTGCGCAGTGCACAAAATGCGGCTGAAAACTGCGCCGCAAGCGCTCGAAAAGCCTCGAATCGCCGAGGTTCAGCCGCCGTTGCCGGCACAATATGCCGGGAGAGCGATCGCGCCGGCGCCCTTCACCTGCCAGTCTGCCGTGCCGATCTTGTAGATCTGGCCGGTCTGCACGCGAGAGCTGAGCGTCTGGCAGCCAGTGCTCGCGGCCACCTCCTGCACCGTCACGTTCCGCTTGGCGGCAAGATCGGTGTAGGCGGCGCGGCGCTTGATGTTCAGCGCATCGACGGCCGAACGGACATCGGCGCCGACCGATCCCTTGATGCCGAGATAGCCGTCGGCCTGTTCGCCGACGGTGCCGGCGGCCTTGGCCGCGCTGATGACATTGTCCTGGGCGAGCGCCGGCGCGCCGAGACCGGCGATGAGGACGCCGAGGAGAAGTGGGCGGGCCACTTTGCTGATCAGATGTGTCATTCTGGAAAAAGCTCCGGATTCTTGTCGATGAGGTCCTTGGCGTCCTTCTGAAGAGCGACGACCACGTTCGCATCGATCTTGATGTTGAGGTTGATCTCGATCGGCTTGTCGGGCGCGCGCACATTGATGCAGCCGCTCGTCAGGCCCAAAATCGCCAATATCGACGCTGTCCCGATCCTGCGTTCCATGCATCTCCTGCGCCTCATTTCCGGTTCCCTTCTGTACTATTCTCGCTGTCGGCTGGCTGAACGACAAGAGGATCGTTGGCCTTGGCCGCTTTTTCCTCCTGGATCTTCCGTCGAATCAAATCGGTGGGATCGCTCAAATCGGTGTAAACGCCGAGCAGCTTGCGGAACGGCGCCTCGATCCGGATGTTGAAGACGATAGGAAGCTTGAGGAACGGGCGAAGCAGCCAGCTATGCTTGGTGTCCTCGCCCTGATTGATGCCGTTGAGCTTGATCTGGGTGACGAATTCCCCATCGAGCGCACCGTCGAGCCGCACGACGAGACACCGATAGTTGAAATGCTTGAGCGCATCGAAGGCGAACTTGCCCATCGTGCCGAGCTGCGCATTCGACACGGCACCGACATAAGCGAGCGAACCGCCCTGGCGCGCATTGTCGCACGCCGGCAGCGGATCGGTGGCGCCGGCAAGCACGAGCGGCGGCAAGCCCGATTGCCGCGCGACGAGGACGCCGTTTTCGATGCGTCCCCCATTGGCGTCGAAAATCATCGGAAACAGGCCGTCAAGCGTGCCATGCACGTCGATGTTCTGAAGCTGGAGCGTGTTGACGAACGCGGCCGCATCGAGCCCGACGACGCGGAAGGTGAGCTGGCGGGGCTGGCGCGCATCGAGATTGAGCGTGGCGGGGAGCAGCTCCAGCGTGCCGCCGGAGAAAGGCCAGCGCCCGCCCTCGATCCGCGCCTGCTCGTTGGAGAGCAGCGCATAGTCGATGACGCCGTCGAAGACGTCGACGCCGGCACTGACCTGCCTGGCGGTGAGCCGCTGGTGCGGCGCCGTCTTGAGGCCGAGCAAGTCCGTGAAATGGATCGTCGTCGAAAAGCCGGTGACCGGACCGAAGGCGCCCGCGAAATTCATGTCGCGCGTGGAGAATGTGCCAGTGCTGGAGGTGACGCCCTCGGACGACCAGTGAATCGCACCCGATCCTTCGACCCGGCCCTCGACATTGGCCACGATGCCGAGGGACATGTTCGTCAGATCGTCGGGCTGGACGGCGCTTCCGAAGCGCAAGTCGGTGAGCGCGAAATCGGCCTGCCCTGCCCCACTGCCGAGATCATGCCCGATCGTCATCCGGGCGACCGGCGCGCGGACCGCATGACTGGGCGTTCCCGTCGCGACGAGAGTCCCCGTTGCAGCAATCCTGCCGTCGGCGAGCGTCAGCTTCGCATCCGGCACCGCCATCGGATAAAAACGGGGATCGGCTTGCCGGTCGGTCACGCGCAGCGCACCATCGAGGGCCAAGGCGCCGTCGGCAAGCCGCCATTTGCCCATGATGGCGCCGAGGTCGAGCGGCACCGTGCCGATCACTGCCGTCCCGTCCGCCAGGGTGCCGGCAAGGCTGCCGCCCTCTTCCAATTTGCCGTCGAATATTCCGGCGTGGAGCACGACCGGATCGGCCCCGCCCCCGATGCGGGCATCAAGTTCGGCTAGGTCGAAGCGATTCGACCGCACATCATAAAGTGCATTTTGTGCGGCGACGGTGAGCGGGCTCTCGCCGATCTTGCCGCGCAGCGCCGGATCGACGACGCGCAACTGCGATCCGCCGATGCCGCACAGATCGAGCCTGGCGGGCTCGAACGATGCCGTCGAAATGTGGAGCGCCGACCAACGCAACGGCACGCAATCGCGGGGCAGGCGGATCGCCCCGTTGGCAGCGATCGTCACGTCGACAGGCGCATTCAGGCCCCGGACGCCGCCTGTGCCGATGGGACCATCGAGCGTGACGCTGGTATTGACGCGCACATCGCCTCGCGACGAGCGCAGGAAGCGCACGGGCGTCAATGCGAGCCGCGCCGCGCCGGCACGATAATCGAAGGCATCGAGCATGCCCGAGAGACCGCCGCCGGGACGGCTGCTCATCGCCAGCTTCGTCTCCGGCAGCCCGCCGCCACCGCTCTCCAGTCCGCCGTCCAGCGTCCAGTCACCCTTGGGCAGATTAAGCGTCAGGCGACTGCCGTCCCGCATGGCAATGCGCGCGCCGCTCGCCGCGGAGAAATTCGCGCCGTTGAGAAGCAGCTGCAGCGCCTGCCCCTCCCCCGTCACCCGCCCGCTCGCCGTCAGCCGATTGGCGCGCGACGCCGACCGCAGCGCGCCAACCAGCTTCTTCGCGAGCGGCGCCAGCGGCGTGCCGGCGGACTGCGCCTCGATCTTGTCATAGGCGCCCTGTGACGTCGGTCGGATCTCTTCAGCCGTCAGCGTGCCGGCATAGCTGTAGTCCTGGTCCCTGGGGCTCGGCCGGACGGCATAGTCGCCGCCCAGCTTGACGGCGCCGGTCGTGGCGATGCCGAGCGAGGATCGCGCCGCCGCCAACGACGCGCTGCCACGCAGCTCCGCGCTCGAGCCTTTCGCGGTGACGAGTCCCGACAGCGTCGTCGCCGACCGGTCGCCGAACTGGACATGCGCGGCCGAGAGGACAAGGGCGGCGGTAATGTCCGACAAAGCCAGATCCGTGCGCAGGTCGGTGTCGATCCGCGGCGCGGCAAACGCGATATGACGCCCCGAACAAGCCATGTCGCGGACGGCCAGCGGCCCCTTGAGCCGAGCCTTGCCACCTTCCGTCGCGACCTTGGTCTGCGCGACCGCGGCGTTGACGATGCAGTCGCCGAACGTCAGCCGCGGCGCCGTGGCGTTGAGGTCGCCGGCAAAGCCCGAACGCAGATTGCCGACTCCATTCAGCGCGACATCGACCATGCCGTTGTCCGTCGCGAGATGGGCCTTCACCATTTTGAGTTCGGCGGCAATGTCGGGGAGAGCCGCTTCGCCGCCGCTTTTCGGTATCAGCCTGTCGAGACTGCCGAGATCGAGCCTGCCGTCATGATAGCGCGCATCGATCACGACGGTGCCGGTGCGCAGACCCGTGACGCGGATGCCTGAGAGGCTATAGCCCAGATCGACCTCGATCCAGTCGGCGGTCAGGTCCGGGCGCCGGGGATCGCCGAGCACCAGCCGCTCGAGACGCTGCGTGCGCGGGCCGATGCGGGTGATCTCATAGCTGGCAGCGACATTCTTTTCGCGCAGCGCCTGCGCGACGAAATGGAGGGCGATCGGCTTGCGCGCCAGCCAGAGCCCGCCCGCCAGCAATACGGCGAGACTCGTCGCGCCGACGCCGATCCTGAACAGAGCACGACGCCGCGACCGCGCGGGGCGCTCAATCGCGATGTCCGGATCCTCGACCAAGCTCTCGTGTCGTCCTTATAGTCCTTGCAGCTAAAAAGCTGCGCGCATAGCCTGAGTTCCATGAGCGATACGCCGGGGGGAGGCAAGAGCGGGGCGAGCGTGCCGGTTGGTGCGGGCCATCGCGCGCGGTTGCGCCAGCGGCTCGCCGAGGGCGGCCCGGACGCGCTGCTGGACCATGAACTGGTCGAATATCTGCTCGCGCTCGCCATTCCTCGCCGGGACACCAAGCCGCTCGCCAAGCAGCTCATCGCCCGCTTCGGCGGCTTCGGCGCGCTGCTCACCGCGGACTGGCGCGAGCTTGCGCAGGTGGACGGGCTCTCCGAAACCAGCATCGCGGCGCTCAAGATCGCGCAGGCGTCCGCGCTTCGCCTGCTGAAGAGCGAAATTGCCGAGCGCCCGCTCCTCTCGAGCTGGCAAGCGCTCCTGGACTATCTGCGCGCCGACATGGCCCATCTTTCGGTGGAGCGCGTTCGCGTCCTTCATCTCAACGCCCAGCTCAGGCTGATCCGCGACGACCATATGGCCGACGGCACGATCGACGAGGCAGCCATCTATGCGCGCGAGGTGGTCAAGCGGGCTGTCGCCCTGGGTTCGACAGGCCTTATTCTCGTCCATAATCATCCCAGCGGCTCACCGGAACCGAGCCGCCAGGACATTGCCGTGACCCGCCAGATCGCCGATGCGACCAAACCGATCGGCGTGACGCTTCACGATCACATCATCATCGGCGCGCAGGGCCACAGCTCGATGCGGTCTATGGGATTGATCTAGAGGCCGATCCATCGATGTGGAGCCGCTCGTCATTGCGAGCCCGGCTTCAGCCGGGCGAAACAATCCAGGGATAGGCAAGATTGGCCTGGATTGCCGCGCGACTTCGTCGCTCGCAATGACGATTCAGCTCTGCTGGATTGGAGTCCAGGGCGCTCCTACCCGCCGAAGAACTTGACCAGTTCGGCCTTGGTCAGGGTGCCGTCCTTGTCGGAATCGGCCTGAGCGAGCGCGTTATCGGCGTAGGTCTTGGCAGCCGCCGGGTCGACCTGACCGGCCTTCTGCTGCTCGGCAGTCTTGAGACTGGTGATCCAGGCGGTGAATTCCGCGGCCGTCACCGTACCGTCCTTGTTGGCGTCGGCCATCGGAAACTGCTGGTCGACAAATGCGACGACCGTGGGATTGGACGGTGCGGCCGGGGTCGGGGCCGGTGTCGCCGGGGCCTCAGCGTCGAGTGCCGGAGCCGGAGCCGCAGGCGCTTGTGCGCTCTCCGGGCCGGCAGGTTGATTTTGGGCAATGGCTGGCATGCTCAACGTCATAGCTGAAAGCAGCGGCAACAGAGTCAACGTTCGAATATTCATCGGAATCCTTCTCCAAATCAGTTCATCCCTCCCTTCGACAGAACCACCGGTCATGCGTCGCGTTCCCTCAAAGGCAGGGCGCACGGCTCAATCTCGAAAGAATATATATCCTTTTCAATATTCTATCGGCGACCTGCCCGATTCCGCTGCCCAATTGCCTGTCGGGACGGCCCCTGCTAGGCGCACGGACACACTCATCACCTGCAAGGAATGAACTCATGGTGCCCCGCTACGCCCGTCCGCAAATGACCGCGATCTGGGAGCCGGAGGCGCGCTTCAAGATCTGGTTCGAGATCGAGGCGCATGCGACGGATGCCTTGGCCGAGCTGGGCGTCGTGCCGAAGAGCGCCGCCAAGGCGCTGTGGGACTGGTGGACGACGAACCCCACGATCGACGTTGCCGCGATCGACGCGATCGAGGCGGTCACCAAGCACGACGTCATCGCCTTCCTCACATGGGTGGCGAACAATGTGGGCGACGAAGCGCGCTTCATGCACCAGGGCATGACCAGCTCCGACGTACTCGACACCTGCCTTAACGTGCAGCTGACCCGCGCAGCCGATATCCTGCTCGCCGATCTCGATGCGCTGCTCGAGGCGATCAAGCGCCGCGCCTTCGAACATAAGCTCACGCCCACCATCGGCCGCAGCCACGGCATCCATGCCGAGCCGGTGACCTTCGGCCTCAAGATGGCCGAGGCCTATGCCGAGTTCAGCCGCTGCAAGGTCCGTCTCCAGGCCGCCCGCGCCGATGTCGCGACTTGCGCCATCTCCGGCGCCGTCGGCACCTTCGCCAATATCGACCCGAAGGTGGAAGCGCATGTGGCCGAGAAGCTGGGCCTCACCGTCGAACCGGTCTCCACCCAGGTCATCCCGCGCGACCGCCACGCCATGTTCTTCGCGACACTGGGCGTCATCGCCAGCTCGATCGAACGACTCGCCGTCGAAGTCCGGCATCTCCAGCGCACCGAGGTGCTGGAAGCCGAGGAATATTTCTCGCCGGGCCAGAAGGGCTCTTCGGCCATGCCGCACAAGCGCAATCCCGTGCTGACCGAGAATTTGACCGGTCTCGCGCGCGTCGTGCGTGCGGCGGTCACGCCCGCGCTGGAGAATGTGGCGCTCTGGCATGAGCGCGACATTTCGCACTCGTCGGTCGAGCGCTTCTTCGGCCCGGACGCGACGATCACCCTCGACTTCGCCCTCGCCCGCCTCACCGGCGTCATCGACAAGCTGCTCGTCTATCCGGATCGAATGGCCAAGAACATGAACCGCATGGGCGGCCTCATCCATTCGCAGCGCGTGCTGCTCGCGCTCACCCAGGCGGGCTGTTCGCGCGAGGACAGCTATGTGCTGGTCCAGCGCAACGCCATGAAGGTCTGGGAATCGGACGGCGCCCTCTCGCTGCTCGACCTGCTCAAGGGTGACGCCGACGTGACCGCGCATCTTTCATCCGCGCAGCTCGAGGCGTTGTTCGACCTCGACTACCATCTGAAGCATGTGGACACGATCTTCATGCGGGTCTTCGGCGCCACGAGCTGACCGCAGACGGGATTGTGCAACAAGGTCGCCCGACAGAACCGGCGGTGTTCCAGCATGCCCGGTGTCGTGGGCCGAAAGGCTAGGAAATTCCGGATTTGCTGACTATGGTCTGCGGGAACTGAAACGAACAGGGGCAGGAACCATGCAATTCCTCAAGACGGCATTCTGGGTCGTTCTGGCCGTGGTGATCGCGCTCTTTTCCTACAATAACTGGACACCCGTCACGATCAGACTGTGGGGCGACCTTTGGCTGGAAACGCCACTCCCCGTGCTCGTGATCATATCCTTCCTGGCGGGATCGCTGCCGCTCTGGGTGCTGCACCGCATCTCGCGCTGGAGCATGGGCCGCAAGCTCGACAGCGCCGAGCGCGCCCTGGCCTCGGTCAAACCCGCTTACCCACCTCCGTCACCGGCGTCGGACAGCCCTGGCGACACGGATCATCCATGAGCAGCATCATCTATCTCGCCATCGATACGCCCAGCCTGCCCCGCGCCAGCGAACTGGTTCGGCAGGTGCGCAATCATATCGGCGGCATCAAGCTGGGCCTCGAATTCTTCTGCGCCAATGGCCATCACGGCGTTCACGAAATGCGCAAGCTCGGCCTGCCGATCTTCCTCGATCTCAAGCTGCACGACATTCCGAACACCGTCGCCAAGGCCGTGCAGGCGCTGCATCCGCTCCAGCCGGCCGTGCTCACCGTCCATGCGGCAGGCGGCCGTGCGATGATGGAGGACGCCAAGGCGGCGGCCGGCGTGCACACCAAGGTCGTCGCCGTCACCGTATTGACCAGCCTCGACCAGGACGACCTGCGCGCTGCCGGCGTCTCGGCCTCTCCGCACGAGCAGGTCGAACGGCTTGCCCTGCTGGCCAGGGAGTCCGGGCTGGACGGCATCGTCTGCTCGGGCGCGGAAGTGGCCCATGCCCGCAAGATCTGGCCCGCCGGCTATTTCGTGGTGCCCGGCGTGCGTCCGGCGGGCGCGGCCAGGGGCGACCAGAAGCGCGCCGTGACGCCGCGCGAGGCGCTGGACAATGGCGCGTCCATGCTCGTCATCGGCCGCGCCATCACCAATGCGCTCGAGCCCGACCAGGTCGCGCGCGAAATCGAAGCGACGCTCTAAGTCACGCCGCGTTCGTGCGGCGCCAGATTTCCTCGACCTGAAAGTCGATGAAGGCGGGGAGGCAGGCTATCGCGCGAGCTTCTCCGCGCGGCCGCGCCAGGCCTCGGCAAGCACCTTGAGACCGGCCAATTCCGCCACGCCGGCCGGATCGCGCCGATACCCGCCGGCGACGAGAAGATCGAACATCCGCGCGACGCTCCATTCCGGGTGCGGCCGTTCGGTCAGCACCATCAAGTCGCCGGCCTGCGCCTCGCCTTCATGGATCACACGGAGATAGAAGCCGATACGTCCGGTCTGCACCGCCCGGGCCAGCGCCTCGTCAGTGCCGAAGCGATAGTTGAGCTTCGCGCAAGGCTGGCGTCCCTGCGAAATCTCGACGATCGCGGAGCCCAGCGTGAAGCGGTCGCCCAGGCACAGCATGCCTTCGATCGCACCACGCGTCGCCAAATTCTCACCGAACGCCCCGGGGTTTTCGAGCAGCGCATGCTTGCCGAGCGGCATCCGCCACCAATGATAATGCTCCTGCGGAAAGACATGGATTGCCTTGTCAGGGCCGCCGTGAACCATCGGGTCGGCCACCGCATCGCCCTCGATTCCCAGCCAGCCGACGCGGACCGACCCCGAAACAGGCGTCTTGCCCATGGCGGAGAGCACGCCCGGCGCGATGAAGGCAGGCTTGCCGGTGAGGATCGCGTCGACATCGAGGAGGAGTTCGGTCATCGCCCGGCCTTGCCACAGCCGAGCCGCCATAGCCACCGGGGAAGCATGGCGCACCCTTCCCTTTGCGTCACTCAAATCCCGCCGCTATAGGCGGGTCAATGACGGCAAAAGACCTCCGCGTCGCGCTCTTCAGCGGGAACTATAATTATGAGCGCGACGGCGCCAATCAGGCGCTGAATCGCCTGATGGGATCGACGTTGCAGGCCGGTGCCGCAGTGCGGGTCTATTCACCGACCACCGACACGCCCGCCTTCCATCCGACTGGCGACCTGGTTTCCGTGCCGAGCTGGCGCATGCCGGGCGGGCGCGGAGAATATCGCCTCGCCAAGGGACTCTCGGCCGAAATAGAGGCCGACCTCAAGGCCTTTGCGCCCAACATCGTCCATGTTTCCGCGCCTGACATTCTCGGCCATCGGGCGATCGGCTGGGCACGGCGCAACGGCATCCCGGTCATGGCCTCGCACCACACGCGCTTCGAGACCTATCCGAGCTATTACGGCCTGGGCATCCTCGAACCGCTGCTGATCTGGCTGCAGAAGCGCTTCTACAACAGCGTCGACCACGCGATGGTGCCGAGCGCCAGCGTGGGCGAGATGCTCAAGCAGTGGGGCGTGACCACGCCGATCGGCACATGGGCCCGCGGCATCAACCACCAGCGCTTTCATCCGGACCGCCGCGACAACGCCTGGCGCCGCTCGCTCGGCCTGGCGGACGACGAGGTCGCCGTGGGTTTCCTGGGCCGCCTGGTGCTGGAAAAGGGCCTCGACGTCTTTGCCGAGGTCATCACCACGCTGAAGCGCCGCGGCGTGCCCCATCGGGTACTGGTCATCGGCAAGGGACCGGCGCGGGACTGGTTCGCGCAGCGCGTGCCGGAGGCGGTCTTCGCCGGCTTTCAGGCCGGCGACGATCTCGGCCGCGCGGTCGCCGGCATGGATATCTTCTTCATGCCGTCGGTTACCGAGAGCTTCGGCAACGTGACGTGCGAGGCGATGGCGGCCGGCGTGCCGGTCGTCGCGGCAGACGCCACCGGCAACAAGGATCTGGTCGTTCCCGGCAAAACCGGCTTCCTCGTCGATGCCAAGGATATTGGCGGCTATGCCGACGCGATTGCCCGGCTGATCGAGCAGCCGGAGTTACGCCTTGCCGCGGGCAGAGCTGGCCATGAGCGCGTGCAGGGCTATGACTGGGACAAGGTGAATGCGGTCATGATCGCAGCCTATGAAGAGCTGCTGGCGAGAGGGAAGAAGACATAAGGACGATCGGACGGCGCATCGTCGCCCGACACGATGCCGAGGACAAGTCGATCATCGTCTCGGACGGCGTAACACGCCGATGACCCGCAATGGCGCGAAGCCATGCCGATGCTAACGGCGAAGTGCGCCGGCGCAGCATCGAGATGCTGGACTATGCCGTGGCGATCGAGGGCGGTATCGGCCGCCCTCCCCTCAATGCCACTCGCCCTCAATGCCACTCGAACGTGAGCGGCGCCTCGCGAAAGGCGAAACGATCGAGATGACGCGCGACCGCACCTTGCAGGGCCGTCAGATGCTCGGCGCTGCTCGCTTCGATGCGGACCTCGAGCGTTTCGGGCCTGGCGGTCATGAAGACGAGCCCGTCGCCCGGCCAGTCCGCGCCGCGCGCATCCCGCGGGAAGTGGATCGTCGCCCGCTCGGGCGTGAACTCCACCTTCAGACTATGCTCCCAATGCTTGCAGAGCTGCTGCAGATACCGGCTGCCATTCGCGGTCGGCACATTCGAAACGGACTCGTTCATTCTGTCTTTTCCATCCTTATCGCCATTCGATGGCGAGCGGCGCCTCGCGGAGCGTGAAACGAGCGAGATGGCGGACGACCGCGCTCCGCATCGCCTCAAGCTGGTCCGCGCAACTTGCGTCGATCCGCACCTCAAGATCAACCACGCCGGCGATCAGGACGATAAGCCCGTCGGCGGGCCAACCGGCGTCGCGGGCGTCCTTGGGAATCCGGACGACACCGCGCGCCTCGCCGATCTCCACCTGGAAACGCTGTTTCCAGTGCGCGCACAGCTGCTGGAGGTATCGGGCGGCATGGCCGGTGGGAATTCGCGCCATGCTGCCCAGCACTGTCAAGGTCATGGCAGGCGCTCGATCTTGCGCGCAGCCTCGTCGAGGATGTCGGCGATCTGGTGCGCCAGGTCGCCCTGCTCGTCGCCGAGGTCCATGCGGTTGTGGATCGCCGACTTGACGTTCTGCACGGCGCGGCGGACCGGCCCGCGGCCAACGCGGTTGCGCATGGCACCGACACCATTGAGACGGGTCATCAGCGCCTCGACCTCTTCCTCGCGCTCGGCGAGATGGTCGCGGCCCGCCTGGGTGATCTCGAACACCTTGCGGGCGCCCGGCGTGTCCTGCTCGACGATGAGTTCCATATCGGCGAGCATGGTGAGCGTCGGGTAGACGATGCCCGGGCTCGGCGCATAGCCGCCGCCGGTCATCTCCTCGACCGCGCGGATGAGGTCATAACCGTGGCGCGGACCACTCTCGATGAGCTTCAGGAGCACGAGGCGAAGCTCGCCACCGTCGAACATGCGGCCGCCGCCCTTGCCGCCCGGGCCACCGCGCATCGCGCCCTTGAGCGCTTCGTTGACGAACCCGCTGATCGTCTCGCCGAAATCCTCCCAGCCGCCTTTGCCGCCCTGGCCACCATGACGCCCGAAGCCGCGCCCGCGGCCACCGAATTGCATGCGGATATTCTCCCAACCGGGGAAGCCTTCGAAGCCGCCCTCCCAGCCCTTGGGTCCATGAGTCATTTGAAAATCTCCAATCCTCTCGCAGCCCATATCGACAGGTCTGCGACTCGTTTCGATGTTTCTAAGATATATCTTGAACTATCTACGTTCAAGGGCTGGCTCAATATTCCTCCGTCATTCCCCCGCGTGCGGGAATCCAGCCTTCAGCACAGCATTCTCCGGCCTGGGTTCCCCCATTCGCGGGAATGACGAAATGACGAAGTGGGATTGGGCGAATGCGATTGCCCGCCTATATTGACGGCATGTCCGACCTGTTCGGCGGCCTCGCAGCCGCATCCCGATCCGATGAAACCCCCGGCGATGCGCCGCTTGCCGACCGGCTGCGGCCGAAGACACTGGGCGAAGTGGTCGGGCAGGATCACCTGACCGGGCCCGAAGGCACCATCGGCCGAATGGTCGCGGCGGGCCGGCTCAGCTCGATGATCCTCTGGGGCCCGCCCGGCACCGGCAAGACCACCCTCGCCCGCCTGCTCGCCCAGGCCGTGGACATGCGCTTTGCCGCGATCAGCGCCGTCTTCTCGGGCGTTGCGGACCTGAAAGCGGCCTTCGCTGCCGCCAGGGATGCTGCGCGCGCCGGGCAGAAGACGCTGCTCTTCGTGGACGAGATCCACCGCTTCAACCGCGCCCAGCAGGACGGCTTCCTGCCCTTCGTGGAGGACGGCACGGTGACGCTGATCGGCGCCACCACCGAAAATCCGAGCTTCGAGCTCAACGCGGCTCTCCTCTCGCGCGCGCAGGTCCTGATCCTGCGTCGGCTCGACGAGGCGGCGCTGGAGGAATTGCTGCGCCGCGCCGAAGCGCTGGCCGAAAAGCCGCTGCCCCTGACCGACGACGCACGCGCCGCGCTCATCGCCTCGACGGACGGCGACGGGCGCTTCCTGCTCAACCAGGTCGAGACGCTGCAGAGCATCGCCATCGAAGAGCCGCTCGATCCGGCGGGCCTTGCCGCGCTGCTCCATCGCCGCATGCCGGTCTACGACAAGGACCGCGAGGGCCACTATAATCTCATCTCGGCCCTGCATAAGTCGCTGCGCGGATCGGACCCGCAGGCCGCGCTCTATTATCTCGCGCGCATGCTCGTCGCGGGCGAGCAGCCGCTCTATGTGCTCCGCCGCCTGGTCCGCTTCGCCAGCGAGGATATCGGCCTCGCCGACCCGCAGGCGCTCGTCCAATGCCTGGCCGCCAAGGAGGCCTATGAATTTCTCGGCTCGCCAGAGGGCGAGATCGCCATCGTGCAGGCCTGCCTCTATCTCGCCACCGCACCCAAATCGAACGCCGCCTACAAGGCGCAAAAGGCATCCTTCGCCAGTGCGAAGCAGACCGGCTCGCTCATGCCACCCGCCAACATCCTCAACGCGCCCACCAAGCTCATGAAGGAGATCGGCTACGGCAAGGGCTATACCTATGACCACGACACCGAGGCGGGCTTCTCCGGCGACAATTACTGGCCCGACGAAATGGCGCCGCAGACCTTCTATGAACCGACCGAGCGCGGCATGGAGAAACGGATCGCCGAGCGCATGGCATGGTGGGCCGAGATGAAGGCGCAGCGAACGTGATCGCGGACTGGGACAGTGCCGTCGCCTATGCGCTCTCGCTGCCCGATACGGTGCTCTCGACCAGCTATGGCAAGCCGGCCGTCAAGGTCGCGTCGAACGGCCGGGCGTTTCTTTATACGGGGCACGAAGCCAAGACCTCCTTCGGCATCGCGATCGATCTCGATACGGTCGAGATGCTCAAGGAAACGGACCCCGACACCTTCTGGCAAACCCCACATTATGAGGGATGGCCGGCCGTTCTCATTCGCTACGGCAGCGCCGATCCCGAGCGGGTCCACACGATGATCGAGCGTTCACGCGACTGGACGGCCGCCAAGCCCAAGACGAAGCCGCGCAAGAAAAAGTGAGCCGATTCGAGCATTTCGTCGCGATCGACTGGTCCGGCGCCGTCGGGCCGCGCCAACCGGGTATCGCCGTCGCGATGTGCCGCGAGGGCGGCAGTGCGCCGCAGCTCGTTCTTCCCGCCGGTGGCATGTGGTCGCGCGAGGCCGTGCTGGATTGGCTGCTGACCGAACTGCCGCCGGAAAGCCTCGTCGGCTTCGACATCGGCGCGTCCTTCGCTTTCGCCGACAAGGGTGCCTTCTTCCCGCATTGGGACCGCTCGCCGCCGGATGCCCGCTCGCTCTGGGCGCTGATCGAGGAGATCTGCGCGAACGATCCCCATCTCGCCGCCACCAGCTTCGTGCAGCACCCGGTGGCGCGGGCCTATTTTCGGCATCATGGCGAAGAAGGCGAATATTTCGGCGGCGGGCGCGGCCGTCTGCGCGTCGTCGAGGTGGAGCAAGGCCGGCAGGGGCTGAACCCCTATAGCAATTTCAACCTGGTCGGCGCCGCCCAGGTCGGCAAATCCACGCTCACCGGCATCCGGCTGCTGCATCGCCTGCAGGATCGTTTTCCGATCTGGCCCTTCGATGCGGACCCGGGCAGCGGCACGCTCATCGTCGAGATCTATACCAGCCTCGCCGCGCGCGAAGCGGGCAAGCGCAAGGGACAGACCAAGGTCTGGAGCGGCGAGGAACTGGACCTCTGCCTCGCCCGCTTCGGCTGCGCGCCGCACATCCCGCTCACCCGCTACAGCGACCACCAGACCGACGCGCTGCTGACCGCCGCCTGGCTGCGCCACGCCCACGCCCGTCCCGCGCTCTGGACACCGCGCGAACGCCTGCCCGATATTGCCCGCACGGAAGGCTGGACCTTCGGCGTGCTTTAGGGATATGGGCGCACGTCGCTCGATGCGGGCCGGATTAGCACAGCGGTAGTGCAGCGGTTTTGTAAACCGAAGGTCGGGGGTTCGATCCCCTCATCCGGCACCAGCGACATCTCCTCCAAGCCAATCAGAGCAAGATCTGAAAGACTTTGCCGGTCGCAGGCTCTCGGTAGAAATCGACGCTCGATCCGTTCCAATGATAATCGAGATGTCGGCCCTGCATGGGATTGGCGGCGCGATCCGGGTAGAAGAGCGCGACGCACTCGCCCCCCGCCTGTCTCCGGCTCGGATAGATCAAGCCATCCGACCCGGCCGCCTTGAGATCGGCGGCCAATAGCTGGCTCCCGGAATAATCGTCCGGATGCAGCGCATCCGCATAAAGGGATTCGTCCCGCAGATCATGCGCCTCGACATCGACGTCGATGATGATTTCGCGAAATTGGGAGGTCCACCCCGGGGGTTCGGCCGTCCTTGCCATGAAAATCTGGTGGTGATGGATCGTCTCGGAGAGTGCCGTTTCAAAACTGTCGGCAATGTAGAGGACGCCGAAATGACCCGCCGTAAACCGGCTCGGGCGATCGGGACTGGCATGGGTGAAAGGCGCCATGAGATAGCTCGCGCCGGGACCGCCGACCCGACGATCCGGCGGGACGAGGTCGAGCGCGCCGATCGTTTCCATCAGTCGCGGATTGGTCTTCTGCTCGGCGGACATCAAAAGCGGCCAATCCGCCGGATCGGCAATGTCCTCGAACAGGTCGATCGGCGGAAAGGCGCTCCGAATGATCCGGCGAGCGCCGGTCCATTGGACATGGTGGCTCATAATGGTGGCGCGGTCGATCACCAGCTTCCGCGCTCGGCATCCAGATAGCGCCGAACGCGCATCAGGTCGGTCAGTTCGCCGCCCAGCATGATCTCCAGGGCCGACCGCCCGCCGAATGCCTCGTTAGGCGCCTTTATCCAACGATAGCCGCGCGCGGGTTCGCTGAAGATGACACGTAGCGCCTTGTGGATCCCCATGAGGTTCGAAAGCCGGGCCTTACCGTCGCGATCGATCCTGCCCAGATCGCCGGCCTTCCAGCGCCGGAACGTCCGGAGCGGAAGATCGACCAGGAGCGAAGCCTGTTCGTCCGTCAGCTCCCAGAGCGCGAACAACCTCACGACCGCGCGAAACATGGCAGCCGCTTCCTCATCGGTAATGGGCTCCGGCCGGAATGGCCGAGGCTCGGTGTCGATCAGCGTCGCAAGCGCCATGGCGGCCTCCATTTCATAATGGCATTATATATATAATTAGATGCCAAATGGCAATATGCGAGATCGATGCACAAATTTCAGCCGATCGGGGACCCGAATGGAAAAGGCCGCCAGTCCCATCGAACCGGCGGCCTTTCCATATCGGCAAGGAGGCGTGATCCTGCGCCTTACCAGCCGCAGCTCTTGCCCTTGTTCTGCTGATCGAGCCACGTCTTGAGCGGCGCGAAATAGTTGATCAGCGCCTTGCCGCTCATCTCGCGGCTGCCGGTGAACACCTGGAGCTCGTCCGGCCATGGCTTGGACGCGCCCATCTCCAGCATCTTGTCGAGGTTCGCGCCCACGGCCTTGTTGCCGTAGAACGAGCAACGATGCAGCGGCCCGGTCCAGCCGGCCTGCTTGCATGCCGCCTCGTAGAACTGGAACTGCAGCACCCGCGCCAGGAAGTAGCGCGTATAGGGCGTGTTGCCGGGAATATGGAACTTGGCGCCCGGATCGAAGCTGTCCGCATCGCGCGCGACCGGCGGCACGATGCCCTGATATTTCAGGCGCATGTCGGTCCAGGCCTTGTTGTAGTCGGCCGGCTTGATCGAACCGTCGAACACGCCCCAGCGCCAGCGGTCGATCAGCAGACCGAACGGCAGGAACGCCACCTTGTCCATCGCCTGCCGCAGCAGGAGGCCGATGTCCTTGTCGGCGCTCGGCACCTTGGACGCGTCGAGCAGACCGATATCGACCAGATATTGCGGCGTGATCGAGAGCGCGATGAAGTCACCGATCGCTTCGTGGAAGCCGTCATTGGCGCCGTCCTGATGCAGGAAGTCCTGGTTCTGATAGGCGCGCTGGTAATAATTATGGCCGAGTTCATGATGGATGGTCACGAAGTCATCGCTGTTGACCTTCGTGCACATCTTGATGCGGATATCGTCCTTGGTGTCGATATCCCAGGCCGAGGCGTGGCAGACGACATCGCGGTCGCGCGGCTTGACGATCTGGCTGCGCGTCCAGAAGGTTTCCGGCAGCGGCTTGAAGCCCAGCGAGGAATAGAAGCCCTCGCCCTGCTTCACCATCCTGACCGGGTCATAGCCCTTGGCCGTGAGCAGATCGCCAATGTCGTAGCCAAGATCGCCCGCGCCCTTCGGCGCCACGATATTGTAGATATTGCCCCACTCCTGCGCCCACATATTGCCGAGCAGGTCGGCGCGGATCGGACCGGTCCTGGCCTGGATCGCATCGCCATATTTCTCGTTGAGCTTGGTGCGCGTGTAGCAGTGCAGCGAGTCATAGAGCGGCTTCACTTCCTGCCAGATCTTCTCCGTCAGCGCGGCGAACTGATCGGGCGGCATATCGTAGCCCGAGCGCCACATGGCGCCGGTGTCCGAGAAGCCCAGTTCCCTGGCGCCGGCATTGGCGATCTCGATCATGCGGGCATATTGGCCCTTCATCGGCTTGCCGACCTGGTCGTGCCAGCTCTTCCACATCTCGGCATATTCCGCCGGCGTATGGGGCTTGCCCATTTCGGCCTCGATGTCGCTGCCGTTGATGGGCTTGCCGCCGAGCGTGCCCATGCCCTTGCCATAGGCCGACTGGAGCTTGGTCGCGATCTCGTTGAGCTCGGTCGCGGCACCCGGCGTCGTCGGCGCGGGCAGCACGATGCCGGCGCGCAGCTTGTCGAGCTTGCGCTTCACGACCGGATCGAGGCCCGGCACGTTCTCATATTTCGCCGCGCCCTTGGCGAAGCGCACCGCCATCTCGGTGCCCTGCGCGCCGCTCTTGGCGGCCAGCGCGTCGGTATCCTCGGTGATGAAGGTGCTGTTGACCCACTGGATGCGGCTGGCGTCGACATAATATTCGAGCCCTTCCTTCTCGGCGGCAGCGACGAACGCCTTCGCATCGGCCGCCGTCGGCGGGTTCGAGTCGGCCCAGGCCGCGGTCGAGACGCAGCCGCAAGCGAGCGCTGCCGTAACGGCAAGGCGCGAGATGACGGTGTACATTCAGAACATTCCTCTGGAATTTTTGGATGGCTTGTCTGAGCGCGGATTTCCGCAGGCGTCAAGTGGCGAGGTAAGCCGCTATGGCGTCGCCCAATTCGGGCCTGGTGACGCAACTCATGTGATTGCCGGGCACGAACTGGTGACGTGCATCCGCCAGACGGTCGGCCAGCGTTTCCGGCGAGCCGACCTCGCGATCCTCCGAGCCCGCCACGACGAGGGTGGGCATGGTCACGCTGTCGAGCAGCGCCGGCGCAATATCTCCGGTGCTTCGCAGCAGGAGACTGACCGCGACCGGATCGATATGCATCTGCTTCATGAACTGGATCGCGAGATAATCGGCGTCGCCGAGCCGCGACACATCGAAGCGTGCGAGCATGGCGAGAAAATGATCCCGCCGCGCCGCCCAATCGGTCAGCGTTTCATAGCCCATGCCGCCCAGCACCAACCGCCCGGGCTTCAGTCCGCGCGACACGAGCGCGACCGAGAAACGCGCGCCGAGCGAATAGCCGACCAGATCGATGGCCCCAAGATCGAGCGCGGCAAGCACGGCCTCGATATCCAGCAACGCGACATCGCGAGGATAAGTGGCCGGATCGAGCGGCGCCTCGCTTTCGCCATGGCAACGCAGGTCGAGCATGATCGCCTCGAACCCGGCCGCGGCGATTTTCGCGGCATGGCCGTAGCGAATCCAGTTGGTGTAAGCACTCGAGGCAAGGCCATGGATCATGACCACCGGCGGCCCGGCGCCCAGACGATGCACCGCAACGCCAATGCCCGCATAGCCCGGAACGATCGTGAGACGGGGCTCGTTGCTCATGACCGTGCACATGAAAGCCGAAAAGCGGCGTGACAAGCACAAAATCGTAAGCTTTCCGCGCCATGACGCACTGCAACACGATTCGCCGCATTAACATTGCATTTAATAAGCACACTTATTATGTGCGAGTCCATGGATCAGCATCATATAGCATTTGTTATCAACGACGTTGCGCGCCTGTTTCGGCGCCGCTTCGACGAGCGCACGCGGTCATTCGGCATTACCGGACCGCAGATGCGGGCGCTGGTGCAGATCATGCGCTTTCCCGGCATCAACCAGGGCGCGCTCGCCGATCGGCTCGATGTCGAGCCCATCACGACGTGCCGCATGGTCGATCGACTGGAGCAGGCCAATCTCGTCGAGCGTCGCCGCGACCCGCAGGATCGCCGGGCCTGGCAGCTCTTCCTGACGAACGCCGCCGAACCGATCGCCCAGCAACTCCAGGCCATCGGCCAGAGTGTCCTCAATGATTCCCTTGAGGGAATCGGTGAAACCGATCATGGCGCCGTGATGGCCGTCCTCAAGCAGATACGCGATAACCTCAATCGTGCCGCGGGCGACGCGGCCAATGTGACGCCAAAGGTAATCAGCAATGGCTGAAGCAGATCCCGTCATGAACAAGCCGCAGCGGGTCGAGGCCGTGCCAGCGCCTGCGCCGGTCATCTCCCAGCAGGAAGCCCCTGCCCCCAAGAATCGGCTGCGCCGCGCCATTCTCATGTTCGGCGTGCCGCTCGTCATCCTCGCTGCCGGTGCTTATGCATGGGCGACGAGCGGCCGTTCGGTCAGCACGGAAAATGCCTATGTGAGACGCGACATCAGTTCCGTCGGCAGCGATGTGGCGGGCCGTATCGTCGAGGTGCGTGTCCGCGAGAACCAGATGGTCAAGGCCGGCGACGTCCTCTTCACCATCGACCAGGCCCCCTACAAGGTCGCGCTGGCCGAGGCCAATGCCGCGATCGCCAATGCCGAAGTGAATGTGGGCAAGCTCAAGGAAGATTATCAGGCGACCGGCGCCGACATCGAGGGCGCGAAAAGCGACCTCTTCTATGCGCAGGAAGACCTGAAGCGCCAGCAGGCGCTGATGAACGACGGCTTCACGACGCGCGCCCGGCTCCAGCAATCCGAGCAGTCGGTCGCGACCGCCCGCAAGGTGCTCAACAACGCGCTCGCCGATGCCTCCAAGGCCAGGGCCGCGCTCGCCACCGGCGCGCAGGTGCCCGGCGTCAACCCCCAGGTCGCCAGTGCGCTCGCCCAGCGGGAACAGGCCAGGCTCAATCTCGACCGCACCGTGGTGCGCGCCCCGATCTCGGGCCGTGCGGCGGAGACACAGCGACTGCAGGTCGGCCAGATGGCCGTTCAGGGCCTGCCGCTCGTCAGCATCGTGGCCAGCGAGAAGAGCTGGATCACGGCGAACTTCAAGGAAACCGACCTCGACAAAATGTGTCCCGGCCAGACCGCCGATATCAAGCTCGACGCCTATCCGGACCTGGCGCTCACCGGCCATGTGACCAGCATCGGCGGCGGCACCGGATCGCAATTCTCGATCCTTCCCGCGCAAAATGCCAACGGCAACTGGGTCAAGGTGACCCAGCGCGTGCCAGTGCGCATCGACATCGATGGAAATCCGGCGCGGACCATGATCGCGGGCCTCAGCGCCAAGGTCACAGTCCACTTCTCGAAGTGCAGCGCACCCGCAGCGCGCTGACAGCATGGCGCCCAGTGAGGATCGGCCGCACCTTGTCGCCAGGCACAAGGGACTCCTGACCGTCGCCATCATGGCGGCGATGGTGATGCAGGTGCTCGACACCACCATCACCAACGTCGCCCTGCCCAACATGCAGGCCTCGCTCGGCGCGGCTCAGGACACGATCAGCTGGGTCCTGACCAGCTATATCCTTGCATCCGCCGTGGCGATCCCGATCACCGGCTGGGTCGCCGACCGCTTCGGCACCCGCCGCCTGTTCCTGGCCTCCGTCGGCCTGTTCGTGATCGCATCGATGCTGTGCGGCATCGCCCAGAGCCTCGAGCAGATGGTCTTCTTCCGCGCCCTCCAGGGACTTGGCGGCGCGTTTCTCGGGCCGCTCGCGCAGAGTCTCATGCTCGACATCAACAAGCCCTCCGAACAGGCGCGCGCAATGTCCGTCTATGGCATGGGCGTCATGGTCGGCCCGATCATGGGCCCGATCGTCGGCGGCTGGCTGACCGAGAATTTCGACTGGCGCTGGTGCTTCTATGTGAACGTGCCCGTCGGCGCCGCCTGCCTGCTCGGCCTCGTCTTCCTGCTGCCCGAAAAGCCGCTGCGCGAGCGCGAGTTCGACCTCTTCGGCTTCTCGCTGCTCGCCATGGGCCTGGCGGCGCTTCAGCTGATGCTCGACCGCGGCCAGAGCCAGGACTGGTTCAATTCGCACGAAATCTGGATCGAGACAGGCCTGGCGGTCATCGCCTTGTGGATGTTCCTCGTCCACTCGATCACCGCGAAGAAGCCGCTGTTCGATCCCAAGCTGATCACGGACCGCAATTTCGCGACCGGCGCGGTGTTCATGTTCATCATCGGCATGATCATGCTGGCCGCGCTTGCCGTGCTGCCGCCGCTGCTCGAGGGCGTCTACGGCTATTCGGTCACCTATACCGGCATCACCCTCGCCTCGCGCGGTGTGGGCGTGCTCATCACCATGAGCATGGCCGGACGGCTCATGAAATATATCGACGCGCGCATCATGGTGGCGTCGGGCCTGGCGATCTCCGCGGGCTCGCTGTTCCTCATGACCGGCTGGGCCATCGAGATGGGCTGGGAGCCGATTGTCATTTCCGGCCTCATCCAGGGCCTCGGCATCGGCTTCGTCTTCGTGCCCCTGCAGGTTCTCGCTTTCGGCACGCTCCCTCCCCATTTCCGGACGGAGGGCGCGGCGGTGCTGAACCTCACGCGCAACATCGGTTCGTCGATCGGCATCGCCATCGTCATGGCCATGCTCGCCCGCAACATGCAGGTCAGCCACGCCGATCTTGCCCAGAACATCACGCCGACCAGCCTGCCGATCGACCTGACCAAGGTCCTCGCGCTCGGCGGCTATGGCTCGGCGATCCTCGGCGCCGTCGACGGCCTCGTGAACCTGCAGGCCACGATGATTGCCTTCCTCGACGACTTCAAGCTGATGGGCATCGCCTGCATCGCCGCAACGCCGCTCGCCCTGTTCTTGCGCAAGCCCAAGCCGCGTCAACCCGGCGAGGCCGCGCCCGTCATTTCGGAATGAGCGAGGCGGTATAAAATCGTCCCCATATGGCACGTCGGCCGGCCTATATTTATAGGCAGATATTGACTCGACTCCAGCGCGAGGCGTAATTTTCGATGGATCGTTTGAAGCGTTGTGGGGAGATCGCGCATGAAAACGAAGTTCCTTATCGCCGCATCCTTGCTTGCCATGGCCGCACCCGGCTATGCGGTCGAGGTCGTCTGGGCTGACTGGCAATCCGTCAATGGCAATACCGTCACCGGCACCATGGCGACGACCACGCCGATCACGGTGACATTCAACGCGACGGGCGGCTTTGGTTTCGTCGAAACCGGCACCGGCACCAATTTCTGGAGCCCGGGCACGCCCTATACGAGCGGCGTGGTCACCAACGCGCCGCCAGCGGCCGAACTGATCGCATTGAACCTCAAGGGCACCAACACCATCACGTTCAGCCAGCCCGTCCATGGGCTGTATTTTGCGATCATCAGCTGGAACGGCAACAACGCGACCTTCGACCAGCCGTTCCAGATCATCAGCCAGGGCTGCGGCTATTGGGGCTGTGGCACCATCACGCTCGATCCCAGCACCAATACGTTCCTGTCGACCGGCGAGCCGCACGGGGTCATCTATTTCCCCGGCACATTCTCGTCGCTGACCTTCACCGATACCCATAACGAATATTGGCACGGCATCACTGTCGGCGTCGAACGGTTGGCCACGCAGGAAGAAATCGACGGCGCCGTTCCCGAACCCGCGAGCTGGGCCATGATGATCGCCGGATTTGGCCTGGCGGGCTTCGCCATGCGCACGCGCAGGCGGACCAGGGTCAGCTTCGCCTAGGACGGCGGCGCGCGAAAAGCCCTGCCGCTATCCATGACAGGCCACTCCCCAGCTGGGCGGTGGCCATGTCCTTTTGCGGATCCCACATGTCGCCCTGCTGGCCGTTATAGCCTTCGACCATGTCAGGCGCGAGGGCGATAGTCAGCAGCCATTCGAAAATCTCATAAAGCGCGCTGACCAGCCCGACCATCGCGAAGCCGAGCAACCAAGCGCTACGGTGGCCAAGGCCGCCATGACGTCGCGCCACTTCGACGATGACTGGCGTCAGCAACAGGCCGAAGGCGAGATGGACAAGACGGTCATATCCATTGCGCGCAATGCCGAAGAGTGCGGACAGCCTGCTGCCGGTAGCGGCAGCGAACCAACTATCATAGGGCACATAAGAATAGATGTAGCGGCCGCCTAGCGTGTGCAGCAGCAGGAACATCCAGATCAGCGCAACAGCGCCGGTCGAGAGCGGCCAGCGCCGCAACAGCCAGGGTGCGGCGAGGCAGACGACGACCGTTGGTGCGTGCTGGAGCGGCGCCAGCTCTGGATAGGGCTGTCGGATATTGGCGGCGACAACGGCAGCGAGCAGGCTCGCGATCAGGAACCACTGGCTGCGGGGCAACCGGTCAGCCCTTCTTGAGGTGGCGGCGACCCAGAAGTTCGGCGATCTGCACGGCGTTGAGCGCGGCGCCCTTGCGGAGATTGTCCGAGACGCACCACAAAGAGAGGCCGTTCTCGACGGTGGAGTCCTCGCGGACACGGCTGACGAAGGTCGCATAGTCGCCGACGCATTCGATCGGCGTCACATATCCGCCGTCCTCGCGCTTGTCGACGAGCATGATGCCCGGCGCCTCGCGGAGGATCGACTGAGCCTTCCTGGCCGAAATCTCGTCCTCGAACTCGATGTTGACCGCCTCGGAGTGGCCGACGAACACGGGCACGCGCACGCAGGTCGCGGTCACCTTGATCTTGGGGTCGAGGATCTTCTTGGTCTCGACCACCATCTTCCATTCCTCCTTCGTCGAGCCATCGTCGAGGAAGACATCGATATGGGGAATGACGTTGAAGGCGATCTGCTTGGTGAACTTCTTCGGCTCGGCCGGATCGCCGACGAAGATATTGCGGCTCTGCTCGAACAGCTCGTCCATGCCCTCCTTGCCGGCGCCGGAGACCGACTGGTAGGTCGCGACGACCACGCGCTTGATCGTCGCGGCATCATGCAGCGGCTTCAAGGCCACCACCAGCTGCGCGGTCGAACAGTTCGGGTTCGCGATGATGTTCTTCTTCTTGTAGCCGTCGATCGCGTCCGGGTTCACCTCGGGCACGATGAGCGGCACATCGGGGTCCATGCGGTAAAGCGAGCTGTTGTCGATGACGACGCAGCCGGCCGCGGCCGCCTTGGGCGCATAGATCTGGGTCGGGCCCGAGCCGGCGGCGAACAGGGCGATATCCCAGCCGCTGAAATCGAAATGCTCGATATTCTTGACCTTGAGCATCTTGCCGGTCTCGCCGAACTCGATCTCGTCGCCCGTCGAGCGGGGCGATGCGACGGCGGCAAGCTCATCGATCGGGAATTCGCGCTCGGCGAGGATGTTGAGCATTTCACGACCGACATTGCCGGTCGCGCCGACGACCACGACACGATAACCCACGGGGCAATTCCTTCCTGATGCGCTCGGCCAGACGCTGGGGGAGCGAGCGGGCGCCCGCATAGCGGATTGTCGCCCCGGCGCAAAGGCTGGAAGTTTACAAGATGGGTGCGTGGGCCGACCCTATCGATCGCAGGCTTCTGCGCCGTCGGACGCCTCGTCCTGCTCGCGGGCGATCTCCTCATGCTTGCGGGTCCGCATCGTGTCGCGACGGATGGCGTCGAGCGCGCGGCGTTTTGCGGCCGTCATCAGCCAGCCGCCGGGATTGGCGGGCACGCCGTCAGGTCGCCGGCAGCATCAAGCGACGCCGAGCTTCCCTCGCTCCCCGGTGCGGGGGTTCGCAAGCTCTTCGGGAGTCACGAAATCGGCGAGGTCCGCGACTTCGAAGAACGGGCGGATCTCGATCTCGCTCTGGCCCGCGCCCGGATTGGGGCAGCGCTTCGCCCAGGCGATCGCCTCGTCCATGTCCTTAACCTCCCAGATCGAGAAGCCGGCAACGACGTCGCGCGCGTCGGCGAACGGGCCGTCGATGACCGTGCGCTTGTCACCATCGAAGATCATGCGCTTGGAATCCTTGCCGGGCTTGAGGCCAGCGGCCGCCACGAAGATGCCGGCTTCGACCAACTCCTCGGTGAACCGGTCCATGGCCTCGAAAGCCTCCATCGCCTCGGGCGTGGGCGCTACGCCGCTTTCGGTATCTTCATTTCCTTTCACGAACACCATGACTCGCATCGTCTGTCTCCTGTGTTTCCGCCGGCCGAAACGGCTTGGGCATCGGAACGACGAACGGAGCTTCCCGAAATCGACATCGTCCTGCAAATTTATTCTCAGGCGATTCCTGGAGACGCGATGAACGGTGGCATCAGCGCCGAGATCCTGCATCTGGCGGCATGGGAGCGCGATTGGATCTGTCTCAGCTCGTCTTGGCGGGCGGCGCGCCGGGATTAGCCGACTGGGGGCCGACGAAGTTGGGGATGAACTGCTTGTGGCACTCGTCGCAGGCCTCATCGAGCTCGCCGCCGACCGCGAAGAAAGCGTCCTTGTCATGCTTCTCGGCGGCGGTTGCCGCCTTGAGCGCGAGCGCACGGACGCCGGCCACGGCCGCGTCCCATTTGGGATCATCGATGCGCCGGCCCGGCATCAGCAACAGGTTGGTCAGTTCGGCCAAGGTCAGGGCGCCGCTCTCCGCCTCTTCCCATTCCTTGTCATCCTTGGGGAAGAGCGAGCGTTCGCCCTTCTCGTCGGCGACGAAACCCTGCCAGCGCCAGACGCCCTCGCCGCCATTCTGCATGACGTGGCCCATGAACTCCTTCATCGGGAGTCGGGCGAAATCGGCCGGCAGGTGGCTGCCGTCCCCGGACGCCGTGGTGGCGGCGGGCGCCGCTGCATTGCCCTGCGTGGCCTTGGTGCCGCATGCGCCGAGCAGCAGGACCGCAATCAGAACGCTTTTCGACATGCGCATATCAGGCACCTCTCTGTTTCATTGCGGAGGCTTCCCGCCCCCGGTTCATAGCATCTTCTGCCGGGCGGCTCGTCAGTTTGTCGATTTCGGGAATGGCGGCGGCTCGTCGGTGCCCCAGAAGGGCTCGTGGCAGCCGTCGCAAACCTCGTCCATCTCGCTGCCCACGGCATAAAGCACGGCAACGTTCTTGCTCGCGGCCGCCTGCTTGAGCCTGGCGGTCGCATCGAGGAGGAGGCGCGCCTTGGTGACGAACTGGTCCGGATTGGCCCGGATCCGCCCTTCGATGGTCTTGGCGTTCACCGCATCCCAGTCCTTGCCCGCCGGGCCGACCTGGCCGACGGCCTGCTCGCCCATGATCGGCGTGCCCTTGGCCGTTACTTCGATATCCCTGGCATGATCGATCAGTTCCTGCGCCCGCTCGTTCATGAGCGCGCTGGCATCGCCGATCTTCTTCCAGTCGTCGTTGGACAGCTTGGCCGGGTCGAGCGCGTCTCCCTTGTCGTTATAGGCCTTGCTCATCATGCCCCAAATGGCTTCGGCATTGGGCTCCATGACGAGCGCCATCGTCTCGTTGATGGTGTGCGGGGCCTTCTTTTCCGCCTGCTGGCAGCCGGTCAGCCCCAGCAAGGCCATCAGAACAATCCCGCTCGCCCGCATCGCCAAACCCTCTCAAATCGTCGCGGCGTATAGTAGTGGACCGAGTCAACCGGGCAAGCAAAAAGGGCGGCGCAATCACTACGCCGCCCTTTTCTGAAACCGTTTCGTAACGCCGGTGAAACCCGAAAATCAGGCCTCTTCGCGGACGTCGCGCCGCTCGGCGATACGAGCGCGCTTGCCGGTGCGGCCGCGCAGATAATAGAGCTTGGCGCGACGCACGACACCCTTGCGGACGACCGTGATGCTCTCGACGTTCGGCGAATAGAGCGGGAAGACACGCTCGACACCCTCACCGAAGCTGATCTTGCGAACCGTGAAGTTCGAGCCCATGCCCCGGTTCGAACGCGCGATGCACACGCCTTCGAACATCTGGACGCGGGTGCGGTCGCCTTCGACGACCTTCACGCCGACGCGCAGCGTGTCGCCCGGGCGGAACTCCGGAATATCCTTGTTGATGGCGGCAATCGATTCCGCCTCGATGGTCTGCAGCAGGTTCATTTGGCCTGTCTTTCTTCGTCTCGTGTGCGCACCAGAGGCAGGTCAGTCCCGAACGCCCCTATAGCGCTCCCAGAGGTCCGGCCTGCGTAGCCGTGTATCGTCTTCCGCCCGGCGTTTCCGCCATGCCGCGATCTTCGCATGATCCCCCGATCGCAACACTTCAGGGATCATGCGCCCTTCCCACTCAGCAGGTCGGGTATAGTGGGGATATTCGAGGAGACCGTTCTCGAACGACTCCTCATCCCCGCTTGAAGCCGCGCCCATTACGCCGGGAAGCAGCCGAATGCAAGCGTCCAGCGCCAGTAAAGCGCCGATTTCTCCGCCTGAGAGGATGATATCGCCCATCGAGACCTGCTCGATCTGCGGCCGCGCCTCGAACAGGCGCTCATCGAACCCCTCGAAGCGACCGGAGAGGATGGTGACCCCGGGGCCGGCGGCAAGATCGCGGATGCGCGCCTGCGTCATCGGGACGCCGCGCGGGGTCATGGCGAGGATCGGCAGGTCGGGGCGTTGCGCAACGGCGTGATCGACCGCAGCGGCGACCACATCGGCGCGCAGCACCATGCCGGCGCCGCCCCCGGCCGGCGTATCGTCGACGCTGCGATGTTTGTCCGTCGCGAAATCGCGGATCTGGATGGGCTCGCAGGACCATTTGCCCTCGTCAAGTGCGCGGCCCGCCAGGCTGACACCCAGCGGCCCGGGGAACATCTCGGGATAGAGCGTGAGGATTTGCGCGGCGAAGGTCATGGGGTGCCTGCGGTGACCGATCCGCGCGCGCTTGGCAAGTCGCGCGTCAGCTGCCGCGAAGCGAGGAAGCGCGCTTCAGCGCGCCTTGTTCGCGACCAGGATCAGGAATTCGCCGATCGTCTTGCCGGTGAAGAAGCTCCGGCTCACGCTCTGCTTGAGCGCGGCGAGATCGAAGGACGGCGGCGCGTGACCTCGTGTCCGAGCAATGTCGCTGGACGCCTTCGACATGAAATCGAGATCATGCGGACCCCGGACACAGAATGCCCGCGCATCGGGCAAGCCGTTTTCGCGGACCAGCCGGGCCAGCGACTGCGCCGTGAACAGGCAGAGATGACGGGGCGTCTCCAGCCCGCGCCAGTCCGCGCCGAAGGTCGCATGGCCGGCGGCCTGGAAATTGGGCGTAATCATGACGAGCCGGCCACCGGGCGCCAGCAGCATGGCGAGACGGGTCACGACCCGCGGCAGATCGGGCAGATGCTCGATCACATTGTCGAGCAATATGCCCTCGAAGCGGCGATCGTCGAGCCGGGCATCGAACACGTCCATGACGTGAACCTCCGCGCCCTCGACGCGCGACGCTTCGGCGATCGCTTCGGCGTCGAAATCGATGCCGACCGCCTTCCACCCGGCGCCGACCGCCTCGCGCAGAAAGCCGCCCGATCCGCAGCCGACGTCGAGCAGCGTGCCGGGCGTCATGCCCGCGAAATGATGGAGCTCGGTCTGGAAGAGGTGCCGCCATCGCGGCAGCAGCGCCGCGAGCAGCCGCTTCGTGCGCGGAAAACGCGGCGCGAACGGGATCGGCGGCAAGGGGCTGTTATCGCCGCGCTGCTCGCCATGGGTGTGATAGGTCTCGTAGAGCCGGCCGAGGCTCTCCGGCAGCGGCAGCGGGTCGATCCAGCCGCTCGCGCAGTCCGGGCTGTCGCAGCGGCGCAGCGACCAGACGCCCGGCGAACCGAAAAGAGGATCGCGCAGATTCTGATAGAGCAGCGCGCCCGCGCTCCCGCAGAGCGGGCAATCCGGCGCCGGCCGGGACAAAATGCCCTCATTGTCGATCATGAGCCGATCCCCACCGCTCGCGTCCGGTCACTGCTAGCAAGCGAGTCCGCAAAGGCAACCGATTCGCGCGCAATCGCCGCTTTATGCGGTCATTCGATGAAGGCGGCGGCGATGACGGCGCGTTCCGCCTCGATCTGCACGACATGAATCGGCACCATGAAGCGCTTGCCGTCCGGCTTCTCGATCTCCAGAATGTCGCCCGCGCCGAAATTCTCGACAAGGACGACCGTGCCGACCGGCGCGCCGGCATCGCTGACGCACGGCAGGCCTATGAGGTCGCAATGATAATATTCGCCGGGCTCGAGCGGCGGCAGGGCCGAGCGCGGCACTGTGAGCACCACGCCGCGCAGCGCCTCGGCCTCGGTGCGGCCGGCGACTTCGGCAAAGCGCGCGACGGCGCCGTTCGGTCCGGGGCGGACCGACTTCAAGGTCAGTGTCCGCGTGCCGGCACTGAACGTCTTGTAGCGCTTGAGGCTCTCCGGCCCGTCGCCGAAGAGCTTCAGGCGCAGTTCGCCCGCCACGCCATGCGCGCCGATGATGGCGGCGAGCGTGACAGGGCGATCATTGGCCAAGGCTTAGCCTTCGGCCTGCTCTTCGGCGGCTTCGGCAGCAGGTGCTTCGGCAACGGCTTCCTCAGCGGCAGCGTCTTCGGCAACCGGCTCAGGCGCCGGCGGCGGAGCCTTGGCAGCTTCCTCGGCGGCCTTCTTCGCCTCTTCGGCCTCGGCCAGCTTGGCGGCCTTGTCCTCGGCGCGATCCTTGGCCTTCTGACCCGGCTCAGCCTTGTTGGGGTTGTTGCGGGCCGCGCGCTCCTTGACGCCGGCGGCGTCGAGGAAGCGGGCAACGCGGTCGGTCGGCTGGGCGCCGACGCTCACCCAATGCCTGGCCCGCTCGACATCGAGCACGACGCGCTTCTCATCGGTCTTGGCGAGAAGCGGGTTGTAGCTGCCGATACGCTCGATGAAACGGCCGTCACGGGGCGAACGGCTGTCGGTCACGACGATCTTGTAATAGGGGCGCTTCTTGGAGCCGCCGCGCGACAGACGAATGCTGGTTGCCATATGAACTTACCTTACCTTTCTAAACTTGTTCAAACCGTTAGAAGTCACTTTTTCCTGAAATTCTGAAATCGGGGCGGCATGCCGCCGGGCAGACCGGGAAGCCCTCCCCCTGCCCCGCCAAGCGCACCGAGATCGGGCATGTCGCCGCCGCCCAAGCCTCCAGCACCGCCGCCGAGCAGGCCGCCAAGGCCTCCGCCGCCGCCGAACATCTTGGCCAGCCCCTTGAGTCCGCCCATCTTCTTGAGCTTCTTCATGGTGGTCTCCATATCCTTGTGCATCTTGAGCAGCTTGTTCACGTCCTGCACCTGGAGACCGGCGCCCTTGGCGACACGGATCTTGCGCTTGGCATTGAGCAGTTCGGGGTGGTCGCGCTCCTTCTGGGTCATGGAGCCGATCAGCGCATCGAGATGGATCAGAGTCTTGTCGCCCACGCCGGCCGCGGCCATCTGTGCCTGGGCTTTCTTGAGGCCGGGGATCATGCCGGCAAGCATGCCGAGGCCGCCCATCTTCTGCATCTGCTGCAGCTGCGTGCGCAGATCGTTGAGATCGAACTTGCCCGCCGCCATCCGCTTGGCGAGCTTTTCGGCGTCCTCGGCCTGAATGGTCTCAGCCGCCTTCTCGACCAGGCTGACGACGTCGCCCATGCCGAGGATACGCTGCGCGACACGCGCCGGGCGGAAAGGCTCGAGCGCATCGAGCTTTTCGCCGACACCGGCGAACTTGATGGGCTGACCAGTGACCGCACGCATCGAGAGCGCGGCGCCGCCACGGGCATCGCCGTCCATACGGGTCAGGATGACGCCCGTGAGCGGCACCTGCTCGGTGAAGCTCCTGGCGACGTTGACGGCGTCCTGGCCGGTCAGGCTGTCGACGACGAGGAGGATTTCGGCGGGATTGGCGACATCGGCCACCGCCTTCATCTCGTCCATCAGCGCCTGATCGACATGAAGGCGGCCCGCCGTGTCGAGCATCAGCACGTCGAAGCCCTGCAGCTTCGCCGACTGCAGTGCGCGCCGGGCGATCTCGACCGGCTGCTGGCCGGCCACGATCGGTAGCGTCGCCACATCGATCTGCCCACCCAGCACGGCAAGCTGCTCCTGCGCGGCCGGGCGATTGACGTCCAGCGACGCCATCAGCACCTTCTTGCGGTCCTTTTCGCGAAGGCGCTTGGCGAGCTTGGCGGTGGTCGTCGTCTTGCCCGAGCCCTGCAAGCCGACCATCATGACGACGGCAGGCGGCGTGACATCGATCAGCAGGTCGGAGGCGTCGGCACCGAGCGTCTCGGTGAGCGTGTCGGAGACGATCTTGACGACCATCTGGCCCGGCGTGACCGAGCGCAGCACATCTGCGCCGACCGCGCGGTCGGTCGCCTTGTCGACGAACTCGCGCGCGACCGGCAGTGCGACGTCCGCTTCGAGCAGGGCGATTCGCACCTCGCGCATCGCGGCGCGCACATCCGCCTCCGAGAGCGCACCACGCCCCCTGAGCTTGTCGAATACGCCGCCGAGCCGATCGCTCAGACTGTCGAACATCGCGTCACCTCACAAGCGGCGCAAGCCGCGGAAAACCGGCTCTTCGGCCCTGCCACCATGGCGACAACGGAAAACGCGCCGGCGGGCGAAACCTCGCCGGCCAGCGTCGATCCCCAATGCCGAACCATGCAGCATTTCCAGGACTGTCAGAGCGCCCGGTGAGACGGAACACCGCCCTCGGACGCGGCGCGCATAGCCCAGCCTCACCTCAAAGGCAAGAAAGGGCGCCGATCGGGTCCATAGGCCGGGAACAAATCCGTTCGATAACGAGATGAAAACCTTGTCACCGTTAGACCGATTGCCAGTTTCATGCGACGGTGGTTGCTGATAGGAATAATTCCCATGTCCCAAACGGTTGATCAGCCCGAAAACCCCGAAAGCCCGACCGGGCTTTCCCGCCGCCACATACTCATGGGCGGGGCCATGCTCGCCGTGGCCGGCGCAGCCTATGCGCGCATGCCCAAGCGCCGCTTCCAGAACATCGACGACAAGACCTTCGAAGCGATGTTCCCGAAGAACTTCGGCAAATGGCACACCCTGCCGTCGAGCGAATTGATCATGCCGCCCGAAGGCGACCTGACCGCCAAGCTCTACCAGCACATTCTCACGCGCACCTATGTCAATGATGCAGGCCAAGGCGTCATGTTCCTGGTCGCTTACAATAGCGAGCAGGTGAACAACGTCCAGGTTCATCGCCCGGAGATCTGCTACAAAGCCAGCGGCTTCGACATCCAGGACAGCAAGCCTTACGATATCCAGGTGAGCAAGGATCAGGTCATCCCGGCGCGTCTGGTGCGTGCGGAGCGCGTCTCGCGGGCCGAGAATATCATCTACTGGACGCGCATCGGCGACGACTTTCCGCAGAGCTGGACGCAGCAGCGCATCGCGATGACCAAAGCCAATCTCGAAGGCTTTTATGCCGACGGCCTGCTCGTGCGCGCCTCGGTGATCGACAATGACGAGAGCAAATCCATCGCCGTGTTGTCGAGCTTCCTGCAGGAACTGGTGCAGAACAGCCCGCCGCAGGCGCGCTACATCGCCTTCCGGGCCTGATCCCTATCTTTAAACCGAAAGCGGCTCGCGCGGTAGCTTAGCTTGCCTTCTGTGCCACCGCTTGTGCCGCTGCCACGGGACCGTTGGCCGAGGACTTCAGATTGGGCCAGATCTTGCCGACCAGATGGTCGAGCAGGAAGATCGAGATCAGCGCCGTCATGAAGGTCGTCATGCCCGCAAAGTCATGCAGAAAGCCCTGCGCGATCGCCTCGCCGCCATAATAGGTCAGCAATACGAGGAACATGATGCGCACGAAGTTGGCGAAGATCGCCACCGGCGCCACGGCCACGAACAGCAACATCGCATAGCGGAAATTGGCGTGGTGCCGCAGATAGACGTAGAAGAGCGAGATGGCGGACAGCGAGATGAGCGAGTTGAGGCCCGAGCAGGCGTCCGCTACGAAAAGCTGATACTGGCCGATCTGGATGGTCACGCCTTCCTGCGCGATCGGATAGCCCAGATGGTAGAGCAGGCTCACCGACCAGCCGGACAAGGCCACCTTCAGCGGATTGGTGACGGCCGCAACGATGGTGTCCGGCGGCGGGAACATGAACAGCATGTAGAACAGCGGAAACCACAGCACGGTCAGCGCACGCCGCCCGATGAAGCTGAACAGCGTCAGGACCAGCAGGCCGTACATGACATAGCCCTCAATCTCGACGATCGCGCTGACGCGAGCGATATAATAGAGCGCCAGCAGGGGGATCAGAGCGAGCAGGACCGTTCGGGTCGGCGCCGGTTTGGCGAAAGGCCGCGCATGCTTCCATTCGCGCACCAGCAACCAGAGACCGGTCGCCAGCACGATCGGCCCGTGCGCGCCCTGCTCGGTCGACCAGCTGTCCTGGCTGACGAGCAGCATCGTCGGCACGAAAACGGCCAAGGCACCGGCGAGAAGAACCGGATTGGCCAGAATCCACTGGATCAGGGCACTTTTCGACCACTCAGTCGTGCTGGAATTTGTCACTGCAACCCTTGTCCCGCCCCAAAATGTCCGGCCTTATTGGCCAAGTTGAGTTAACAGCCGGTATTTATACGCGATAGAGACCATATCTTCGGCCCGCAATATCCGGCCAAAGCGTTTGTTCAACTCCACCAATAAGCGATGGCCCGCATTTCAATGCTGACGCGCGGCGTCGCATCCGGCGGGCTCAACGGATCGTCGAACGCGACATGCGGCATGAGGCGCGCGACCCCCATCTCGCTGTCATGCGTCTTGAAAACGATTGCCTCGTCCGCCGTCAGATCGGGATACCAGCACCAGCGGTGCCCCGGATCGTGCGCCACCACATAGCCCTCGAACGACCAGTCGCCCTTGGGGCTGTCGAAGACGGCGTCCGCCAGGATGAGCTCATTGCCGCGCACGGTCCGCGCATCGCACAGCGCGAGCGGCACATCCTGCGGCGCGGGCGAGAGGGCGCGCCAGACATTGTAATGCGCCGCGCGCCGGAAAGGCCGCCCCTCGGCACGGCCTTCGGCAAACTGCCGGCCGGTCGCATCGCTGATGTCGACATGCGCGAAGCGCGCAGGATGGCTATTGTCCGACGACCCCGCTTTTCCGCCCCGCTCTGAAAAGCGCATGATCGGCGGACTGTTGCAAAAGACGGCATCCGCGCCGGAAACGCTCTTCACCAGCTCCGCGATTTCGGGGCAATGCATCTGCGCAGCGGCATCGCGATCGGCAAAATCGGTCACGGCGCTCTTGTGATCGACGAGGATGAAGCCCTCGACATCGAGGCTGGTCGGCTGGCCGCGCATGCCATGGATCGGCATCGTCCGCGCATCGATCACCACGGTATCGCGGCTGTGATCATTGGCGAAATAGCGAGGGCGCTCGGGCTCGCGGGCCGAGTAGTTGATCGTGATCGCGTCGCGCGCGCCTGATTGAGGCATGGGGGCGTCCTCTCCGGTTCCGTCCCCGCGTAGCGGTTCGGCGCGCGCGAGAAAAGAGCGCACCGGCTGGACAGCGAGGAAAAAGCGCGTCTTTAATGCGTGATCGGAGGCCAATGGGCTGGGGGAGCGGACGAGCATGACCAGCGCAAGTGCCGCATCGGCGCAGCAGGGCCATCTGCGCTCGATCATCGGCGGTTCGCTCGGCAATTTCATCGAGTGGTACGACTGGTACGCCTATTCGGCCTTCTCCGTCTATTTCGCGAGCCGCTTCTTCCCGTCGGGCGACCGGACCGCGGAACTGCTCGGCGCGGCGGCCATCTTCGCGGTCGGGTTTTTCATGCGGCCGATCGGCGCCTGGCTGATGGGCGTCTATGCAGACCGCCATGGCCGCAAGGCGGGCCTCGCTCTGTCGGTCGCGATGATGGGCGGCGGCTCGCTGATGATCGCCTGCATCCCGACCGCAGCGACCATCGGCGTCGCCGCGCCGATCCTGCTGCTCGTCGCGCGGCTGTTGCAGGGCCTCAGCGTCGGCGGCGAATATGGCGCGAGCGCGACTTATCTCGCCGAAATGGCGACCGAGAGCCGGCGCGGTCACATCTCCAGCTATCAATATGTGACGCTGATCGGCGGCCAACTCGCAGCGCTGGCCGTGCAGATGATCCTGCAGACGATGCTCGACGAGGCACAGATGGAAGCCTGGGGCTGGCGCATCGCCTTCCTGATCGGCGCGATATTGGCGTTCGGGGTCTATTTTCTGCGGCGCAAGATCGCCGAGACCGCCGATTACCAGACGGCAAGGGCCACGGGGCGCAAGTCCGGCGGGCTAGAACTGATCCGCGAGCATCCGGGTGCGGCACTGCTGGTGCTGGCCCTGACCGCAGGCGGCACGCTCGCCTTCTATGCCTACACGACCTACATGCAGAAATATCTCGCCAACTCGGCAGGCTTCACCCGCCCGCAGGCGACCACGATCATGACCGGCGCATTGTTCCTCTTCATGTGCGCGCAGCCTATGTTCGGCAGCCTGTCGGACCGGATCGGCCGGCGGCCACTGCTGATCGGCTTCGGCCTCGCCGGCACTTTGTTCACCGTTCCGCTCTTCCACGGCATCGCCCATGCCGGATCGCCGTTTGTCGCCTTTCTGCTCGTGCTGGCAGGGCTCATATGCGTCTCGGGCTATACCTCGATCAACGCCGTGGTGAAGGCGGAACTCTTCCCCGCGCATATCCGCGCGCTGGGCGTTGCGCTCCCCTACGCCGTCGCCAACAGCCTGTTCGGCGGCACGGCGGAATATGTGGCGCTCAAGCTCAAGGACATCGGCCATGAAAGCCTGTTCTACTGGTATGTGAGCGGCATGTGCGCATTGTCGCTCATCGCCTATTGGCGCATGCGCGAGACGGCGCGGTTTGGGACGATGAGCGGCGCCGAAACGGTCAGCTGACCGGCCGCATCAGCCCTTCCTGTGCGGTGCTCGCCACCAGGCGCCCGTCCCTGGTGAAGAAGCGACCGCAGGCGAGGCCGCGTGCGTCCCCGGTCCACGGGCTTTCGATCTGGTAGAGCAGCCAGTCGCCGCACTGGACGTCGCCATGGAACCACATGCTGTGATCGATGCTCGCCGACTGATAGCCCGGCATGCCGATCTGTACGCCATGCGCCCGATAGGCCGAGGCAAGCAGCAGGGAATCGCTGATCCAGCCCAATAGGGCGCGCTGCATGGCCTGCGGCAGGTCGAGCGGCCCCTCTCCCACCCTGATCCAGCAATAAGCGAGACCCGGATGCGGCTGTTTCAGCGCTTCCGGCATCAATGTGGCGACCGGCCGATATTCGAATGCACTGGGCCGCTGGATCAGGCGCTTGAAGACCGGACTGGCCTTGTCGGGATGCTGCGCGACATAGTCCGCGAAACTGCCCAGTTCCTCGGGCATGGGCACGTCGGGCATCGGCATCTGGTGATGCAGGCCCTGTTCGCGCGCATGGAAGGAGGCGGTCATGTTGAAGGCAGGCTTGCCGTCCTGCCGCGCCACCACGCGGCGGTTGGAGAAGGCCTTGCCGTCCATGTCCGCATCGACCGCATAGTCGATTTCGTGATCCTCGCTCGCGGGGCGCATGAAATAGCAGTGCAGCGAATGGATGGGCCGGTTCTCCGGCACGGTCTTGCTGGCCGCCATGATCGCCTGGCCGACCACTTGTCCACCGAAGACACGGCCGACGCCGCCGGGCCTGCGCGCGCCGACGAAGTGCAGCGGCTCGGCGTCCGGGCGCACGTCGAGAAGGCCGAGGAGGCCCGCGACCAGCGCCGCTACTTCCGGATCGCCCTGCCCTGCTGACATTCGCGTCAACTGCATCAATTGCATCTACCCGGCAAGGCCCACGCGCGTTATTCAGATTCGAGATCGCCTTTGCGCGAAGGGTAACGTGCCAAGATCAATGCCCGCTCGCAATGGAAGGCGGGCTCGTCACGTCTGGCACCTTGGCAAGGACGCCCAATGGGCCTAGGCGGCGCACATGACCGACCTTTTCGCCTATAAGCTGCTGACCGAGGCCCAGTGGAAGGACTGGAAGGATTCCGGCACCTTCACCGGCGCGCCGGTCGACGTGACAGACGGCTATATCCACCTCTCCACTCGCGAACAGGCGCGCGAGACGGCCGAGAAATGGTTCGCGGAGACCGATCCCCTGATCCTCGTCATGATCGACCTGCCGGCACTGGGCGACACCGTGCGCTGGGAGCCCTCGCGCGGCGGCGCGCTCTTCCCGCATGTCTATGGCACGATGCCGATGAGCGCGGTGTCCGGACACAGCAGGCTGCGACTGCAGGCCAACGGCAAGCATGACTGGCCGGCGGGGTTTTAATTCACGTTCCAAACACGGAGATGTTGGAATTCACATGACCCCTCAGGTCCATATTATCGGCGGCGGTCTCGCAGGGTCGGAAGCGGCCTGGCAGCTGGCGCAGGCCGGCGTTCCGGTGCGCCTCTCGGAAATGCGCGGCGGCGGGGACATGACGCCCGCGCACCAGACCGATCAGCTCGCCGAAATGGTCTGCTCCAACAGTTTCAGGTCCGACGATGCCAACAGCAATGCCGTCGGCCTGCTTCATCAGGAAATGCGCACGCTCGGCTCGCTGATCATGGCCTGCGCCGACAGGGTCAAGGTTCCGGCCGGATCGGCGCTCGCGGTCGACCGCGACCTGTTCGCGCAGGGCGTCAGCGCGGCCATATCCGCGCATCCGCTGATCGAGATCGTGCGCAAGCGCATGGATGCCATTCCAAGCGAGGGCGCGACCATCATCGCGACGGGTCCGCTGACCGCCGCACCGCTTGCCGAGGCCATCGCAAAGGCCACCGGGAACGACCAGCTCGCCTTCTTCGACGCCATTGCGCCCATCGTCCATGTCGACAGCATCGACATGGACATCGCCTGGAAGGCCAGCCGCTGGGACAAGGGATCGCCCGATGGCGACGGCAAGGACTATATCAACTGCCCGATGGACAAGGCGCAGTATGAAGCGTTCGTCGAAGGCCTGCGCACGCTGCCCAAGACCGAGTTCAAACAGTGGGAGAAGGACACGCCCTATTTCGAGGGCTGTATGCCCATCGAGGTCATGGCCGAGCGCGGCGGGGAAACACTGCGCTTCGGGCCGATGAAGCCGGTCGGTCTCGACAATCCGCGCACCGGGCGCTGGCCCTATGCGGTCGTGCAGCTTCGGCAGGACAATGCACTCGGCACGCTGTGGAACATGGTCGGCTTCCAGACCAAGCTCAAATATGAAGCGCAGGTCGAGCTGTTCCGGACGATCCCCGGCCTCGAAAACGCGCAGTTCGCCCGGCTCGGCGGCCTCCACCGCAATACGTTCATCCGGAGCCCGGAGCTGCTCGACGGCGCGCTGCGCCTTCGCTCGATGCCGCACGTGCGCTTCGCGGGACAGATCACCGGCTGCGAAGGCTATGTCGAAAGCGCGGCCGTCGGCCTGCTTGCGGGGCTGATGACCGCGGCCGAACTGGCCGGGCGCGATCTGCCCCCGCCGCCGCCCGAAACCGCCCTGGGCGCGCTGCTCAGCCATATCACCGGCGGCGCGGAGGCCGAGAGCTACCAGCCGATGAACGTCAATTTCGGGCTGTTTCCGCCCATCGCGGACGAGACGGTTCGCAAGAAGGACCGCAAGCGCGCCTATACCGACCGGGCCCGTGCGGCGCTGGCGGCGTGGCGCGGCTTATTCAGTCCTCTTCCGGCTTAGGCGCGCAACTACAGGCCGGCGCCTTGCGCTTCGGGGCCGTGGCGGCAAATTCGGCGCGAGTCAGCTTGGCGTCGTTGTTCGCGTCGGCGGCGGCAAAACGGTCCGACGTCTTCACGGCCCACTCCTCGAACGACAGCAGGTTGTTGCCGTCCTTGTCGAGCTTGCGGAAGGCATTCGCGCGGCTCGCCAGCATCTCGGTGCGCGTGACGATATTGTCGCGATTGCGGTCATAGCGGTCGAAGCGCTTTTCCTCGCGTGTCCGCGCAGTGGCCTGGGGCACAGGCGGCGCCTTGCCGACTGCATTCGGATCGCCGGTGCCGGGCAGCGTGTCAGCGCTCGGCGGCAGGGGCTGCGCCCGAAGGCCGACGGGATTGCTCTCGCTCCGGCCTTGCCACCAGACGAGTCCGCCGGCCACCAGCAGCAGCGCGGCAATCGAACCAGCCAGAAAACGCCCCATAGCTTCCCCCTTGGGCCGGATTTAGCTCAGGGCAGCAACGACCGCCAGAGCAGTGCGCGATAATGGCGCGGTTCGAAGCCGTGGGGAATACGCCCGGCGCGCACGTCGGCATGGGCCAGCTGATAGAGGAGCCGCAGCGGCTTCAATCCCCTGCCGGCGGGAAAACGCGCCTGCGGACGCGCACGGGCCTGCGCCATCGCGGCTTCGGCAAGGAGAGGATCGCCCGTATGGCCCGCCAGATCCCATAAAGCCCAGATGCTGCCAGCCTGCGACAATATGTCGCTATGCGCCGTGTCGGCGATCAGGCCGAACAATCCGCCGCCCCGCTTCGCGCCAAAATGGAGCAGATCGTCGGGCGTCAGCGCCTCGGAGCCAAGCAACGTCCGCCACCCGTCGATGAGCAGTCCCGCGCAGGCCGCCGCGCCCGCCGGTGCCGTGGCGCGCCATGCTTCGACCAGCGGCTCGCCTCGCCCTTTCGCCTGATCTCCCTCCACCAGCACGGCGTCCCACCAGGCCAGGCGGATTGCGGCGATGGTCGGCTCCCCGCCGCGTCGCACAACCGCAGCCAACCGCTGGTCCAGCGTCCAGCTGAGGATGTGCCATGGCTGTGCCTCGCGCCGCGCATAGGCCGTCAACAAGGCGGGTAGCGGCGATAATTCGGCCCGCATTTGCGCCAGGTTCGGAGCGCCGCTCACGTCGCGTCAACCATGGTCACCCGAAATTTGCCTACGCACCTATCACGGCACCCGCATCGCCCCATAGAAACCGACGAACCGCGGTAATCTGCGCCGTTTGCCAAAATACACCCCCCATTCACTATCAAACCGCACCGATTGTTAATCATTCTGCACGAATGTGCATGACAGGTCGATCGATCCAGGCCGTGCCATGCCTGCAGCAAATGTGCGCCGGATTTCGGTCGGAATAGCGTGGCGGTGTGGGAATCCCAAGATGAAGCATGACCTTCTTCCGAGAAAGCTGAGCGACTTCCTTCGGAGGCTTACAAAGGATCGCAGGGGCAATATCCTGGCGATCGCCGCTGCGGCGCTTCCGCTCATCGTGGGATGCGCGGGGCTCGCGACCGATACCATTCAATGGACATTGTGGAAGCGCCAGTTGCAACGCGCGGCGGACTCCGGGGCGATTGCCGGCGTCTACCAGCGCTCGACCGACAACGGCGCAACGACCAACACGTCGACTGCCGTCTGCCACGATCTCAATCTCAATCTGCACACGAAGATGGCTTTGCAGGGCGCAACGCCCTGCTCCGGCAGTGTCGGAAGCTATACGACGCTGAGCTATCCCACGAGTTCATCCTACGCGACCAATCAGGTCAGGGTCGTGTTGCAGGTTCGGCAGCGCCTGCCTTTCAGCTCAATCTTTATATCCACGCCGCCGATGATCACGGCAACGGCGACCGCTGCGAGCATCGCGGCGGGCGGTAGCGCCTGCATCATGTCGCTCGGCACCAGTGGAACCGGCATCTACAACAACGGCAATACGACCGTCGCCGCACCGACCTGCATCCTGTTTTCGAACTCGACCTCCGCGAACTCGGCAAGCGCCGGCGGCAGCTCGGCCGTCACGGCCAAGGCGATCGCGGCCGTTGGCGGCATCCAGCAATCCAACAACTGGTCCGTCCAGCAATATCTTCCTTATTCTCCGGCCATGTCGGATCCGTTCGCGAACGTGACCCCCGACCCGAATGACATGCACTGCACGTCCGCAGCACTCACGGACGCCACGGTCGTCGCCACCCTGGGTACGACCAACTGCTTTTCTTCGCTGTCGGTCGGTTCGAACAGGACGCTCATCATGCCGCCCAACTTCGGGCCCATCTACATCAACGGCGGCGGCGTCGACCTGAAGGGCGCGTTCGTCTGCGTGGGCTGCACGATCGTGCTGACCAACAAGGATCCGGCACCCAACGCACCGATCGGCACCGTCTCGTCAAACGCATCGGCGAGCAACAACATCACAGCGCCCATCTCGGGAACCTATCAGGGCATCGCGATCTACCAGGATCGGCGGGCCACGGGAAACACCAACAAGATCAATGGCGGCGCGGGCAGCGTGATCACCGGCGCCGTCTATTTTCCGAGCGATACGCTCCAGCTCAACGGAACCGGGGATACCGTCTCCCTGTGCTCGATGTTCATCGCCAAGAATGTCGTGTTCACCGGAACCAGTACGCTTGCGATCAGCAGCCCGGACGATACGGCATGTTCCGGCTCAGGCATGCCATCCAATTCCGCCACCCGGGTTGTGAGACTGATCGCATGACCCCATGGCGCTCCATCAAGCTGTTCGCGGAAGAACGCGGCGCGGCCGTTGTCGAATTGGCGCTCGTGGCGCCGATCCTCGGCATGGCGGTGATCGGCATTGTCGACATGAGCAATGCCTATAGCCGCAAGCTGGCGCTCGAGCAGGGCGCTCAGCGCGCGATCGAGAAGATTGCGCAGACCACGGAAGATGCCACGGTCGAGACAACGCTGGCGACCGAAGCTGTTTGCCAGGTGAACGGTGTCAACCCGGATGGAACCTGCAAGAACAGCCCGATCACCACGAGCAACGTAACCGTCACCTGGCGGCTTGAATGCACAAATTCGAGTGGCACCACCGCTGTGCAATCGAGCACGGATCCGGCTACCTACGACGCGTTCACCTGCGGCTTGGGGACGGTGAGTCAGGCGCGCTACGTGCAGGTTGCGGTGACCGACAAATATTATCCGCTCTTCCCGCTTCATTTTTCGGCCTTCACGAACGCCGACTCTGCCTATCACATCTCCGCGACGGCGGGCATGAGGACGTCATGAGAGTACGCACGCATCTTGGTCGTGACGAACGCGGCGCCGCCGTGGTGGAACTGGCATTCGCCCTGCCCGTCCTGATTGTCATGCTGTGGGCCTTCGTGCAGCTCGCTCAGGTCTATCGTGCATCGGCCGGCATTCAGCAGGCGCTGGGTGAAGGCGCTCGCTACGCAACCCTGTGCCTGAACCCCAACTCGCTGGGTTGCACCGCCCCGACGGCCCCGCAGATCAAGAGCAAGATCAGCGCCAGCGTCTATGGAATCGGGCCCGGAACATTTACCGTTTTCGACCCTGTCGGCGGCACCTCCGGCACCGCGAAATATTACGACCTGAAGGTGAGCTATTCGCAACCGACAACGCTGCTGCTGCTTCCCGGACCGACGATGAGGCTCAGCCGTTCGAAGCGGGTCTGGATTTCGACCAGCTCCTGAGCAAGCATGAGCGCCAGGCTTGGCGCTGGCCCGGACGGCCGGCCGTACCTGCTCTCCGTCCACGGATCGCGACGCATATTCCTGAAAGACCGGCGCATCCGTCGCACGCCGCATGGACTGGGTGAGCTTGCTGTCGGGCGAAAGGCCTGCCATGGGCGACGCTTCCGGCGCGCCCATGGCGAGATAGGCGCTCAGTCCTTGTAGCAGACCTTCTTGACCGCCGAGACGACGCGGCCCGCGCCGATCAGTGCCGCCTTTTCCAGATTGGCGGCATAAGGCAGCGGCACGTCCTCATTGGTGACGCGCAGCACCGGCGCGTCGAGATCGTCGAAGCCCTGCTCCATGCAGACCGCCATGATTTCGGACGCGATCGAGCAGACCGGCCAGCCTTCCTCGACGACGACGAGGCGATTGGTCTTCTTGAGGCTTTCCAGCACGGTCGCCGTGTCGAGCGGACGCAATGTGCGCAGATCGATCACTTCCGCGTCGATTCCCTCGCCGGCAAGCGTTTCGGCCGCTTCCAGCGCGACGGCAATGCCGATCGAGTAGCTGACGATGGTCACGTCCTTGCCGGGGCGCACGATGCGCGCCTTGCCGATCGGGAGCACATAGTCCTCGATCTCGGGCAGCTCGAAGCTGCGACCGTAGACCAGCTCGTTCTCGAGGAAGACGACCGGGTCTTCGCTACGGATCGCGGCCTTGAGAAGACCCTTGCAGTCCGCCGCGTCATAAGGCGCGATGACGATCAGGCCGGGCACGGCCGCGTACCAGGGACCGTAATTCTGCGAGTGCTGCGCGCCGACGCGCGAGGCTGCGCCATTGGGGCCGCGGAACACGATCGGACAGCGCATCTGGCCGCCGGACATATAGTTGGTCTTGGCCGCCGAGTTGATGATCTGATCGATCGCCTGCATGGCGAAATTGAAGGTCATGAACTCGATGACCGGACGCAGGCCACCCATCGCCGCGCCGGCGCCGAGGCCGGCAAAGCCATGCTCGGTGATCGGCGTATCGATGACGCGCTTCGGACCGAACTCGTCGAGCAGGCCCTGGGTCACCTTGTAGGCGCCCTGATATTCGGCGACTTCTTCGCCCATCACGAAAACGCGCGAATCCTTGCGCATTTCCTCGGCCATGGCATCCCGCAGCGCCTCGCGCACGGTGATCTTGACCATCGCGGTGCCGGCCGGGATCGCCGGATCGGCGGCCGGCGCCGAGGACATGGGCTTGGGCGCCGATGCCGGTACGGCGGCGGGTTCAGGCGCAAGCGCGGCGGCAGATGCCGCCGGAGCGGGCGACGCCGCCTCTCCTTCGCCGGCAAGCACGGCGATGACCGTACCGACCTTCACATTGTCGGTGCCTTCGGCGATCAGGATCTTCTCGATCGTGCCTTCGTCGACGGCCTCGAATTCCATCGTCGCCTTGTCCGTCTCGATCTCGGCCATGATATCGCCGGACTTGACGGTGTCGCCTTCCTTGACGAGCCACTTGGCGAGCGTGCCCTCTTCCATCGTGGGCGAGAGCGCCGGCATCTTGATCTCGAGACCCATTAGTAACGCTCCACCAGTACGTCGGTATATAGTTCAGCCATATCGGGCTCGGGCGAGCTCTCGGCAAAGTCGGCCGCTTCGGCCACGATCTTGCGGATCTCCGTGTCGATCGCCTTGAGGTCGTCCTCCTTGGCGCCCGCCTCGATCAGGATCTTCTTCACATGTTCGATCGGATCGCTCTTGTCGCGAACCGCCTGCACTTCCTCGCGCGAGCGGTATTTGGCGGGGTCGGACATCGAGTGACCGCGATAGCGATAGGTCTTCATCTCCAGGATGATCGGGCCATTGCCCGCGCGGATCCATGCGAGCGCCTCTTCGGTCGCGCCGCGCACGGCGTTCACGTCCATGCCGTCGACCTGGATGCCCGGGATGCGGAAGCTCTCGCCGCGGCGATAGAGCTGATCCTCGGACGACGAGCGGTTGACCGACGTGCCCATCGCATATTGATTGTTCTCGATCACATAGATGATCGGAAGCTTCCAGAGCTCCGCCATGTTGAAGCTCTCGTAGACCTGGCCCTGATTGGAGGCGCCGTCACCGAAATAGGCGACGCAGACGCCGCCATCCTCCTTATATTTGTGGCTGAAGGCGAGGCCCGTGCCGAGCGAGACCTGCGCGCCGACGATGCCGTGGCCGCCGTAGAACTTGTGCTCGACGCTGAACATGTGCATCGAACCGCCCTTGCCGTGCGAGATGCCGGCGGCGCGGCCGGTCAGCTCGGCCATGATGACCTTGGGATCGATGCCATAAGCGAGCATGTGGCCATGGTCGCGATAGCCGGTGATGACGCTGTCCTTGCCGGGCGTCAGCGCCGACTGGATGCCGACCGCGACCGCTTCCTGGCCGATGTAGAGATGGCAGAAACCGCCGATGAGACCGAGGCCGTAAAGCTGGCCGGCGCGCTCCTCGAAGCGGCGGATCAGCGTCATCTGCTTGTAGAACTCGAAAAGCTCGTCCTTGCTGGCGGCATAGGGTTGCGGCTCGCCGGGACGCTCGCGGTTATGATCTGCCGGCGCGGGAACCGCTGCAGGCTTCGACGCCTTTGTCGTGCGAGTGGAGGCCGGTTTAGCCAAGAGGATCATCCTTCTCATGCAGGAATTTGGCAATTGCTATAGTCTTGCGGCAAGCGCAAGCGCAACGTCCTGCTGAGCATTCCGGATCGGAAATCGAACGGAGGCCGGAACCTCGACGCCACAGTCACTGCTGGGGCAGCACAACCTCGTCGGGATGGGTCACGCCCAACTGCTTGCGCGCCAGTTCCTCAGCCAGATCCGGATCGACATGGCGCGGATCGAGCAGCTTCACGCGGTTTGCGATGGCCGCTTCATGCTTCCTGAGCTGCGCAAGCTCGATCTTGCGCTGGTCGAGCCGGCGCGAATAATCGCCCCACGCCAGGATGCCGCTGGGGCCGAAAACGGCATAGCCCATGAAGACCATGAGCAGCATGATGGCAAATGCGGGCCAGAGGGCCGAACCCAGAAGAAGCCGTAATTTTGCCAGTTGCGCCATGCCCACCCAAGAATCAGACTGATTCGTTCTTTGCAAGGCCTAATTGCCGCGCTGCGGTGAACCGAGTCAGGATTACGAAGAACCGAGGCCGTATCCCCGGTCAGTCACAGCCAATCAGTCGTAGAAGGCGAAGAAGCGTGCCTCGAGACTGGCGCGCGGCACAGCATATTCCTGACCCGGTATGTCGAAGCCCGTATGGAACGGCTGGGCGGCCTGGGGCTGGTCCGAATCATAGCCGAGGAAGACCAGCACATCCTCCGCGCCCATGTTCGACGCGTAGGACCAGCGGTGACCGGCGCTGTATCGGCAGCTGGCGGCCTCGACGCTTTCCATCATCGAGCCCTTGGCCGTGAGGATCGCGTCATAGAGCGCCACGTCGGCAGGCTGGACCGACGTCCTGTCGACGAGCGCCAGCACATTGTCCTGCGGCGGATCGGAGACCGCGCGCCAGGTCTGGAAGAGAACGAAACGGCGATAGGGCGCGATCTCGCGGCCCAACGCCGCCAGGCTGAAATCGAGGAAGCGGCCGACCGATTTGTCCGTCACGTCGACATGGATGAAGTCTGCCGCCGCCGCCCAGCTTTGCCGTGACGCGCGCGGGCTGAGCCGGACGGTGAGCCCGGTCGCCTGCGGAATGACCTCGCGCGCGCCGCTGATCTTTTCGATGAGCGGCTGCAACTCTTCATAATAAGCGCGGTTGATCGGCGGCAGACCGTCCTGCGTGACCAGATTGGTATCGAGCATCTCGGGGCGACGCGCATAATCGCTCCGGTGCGTGGCGAGCATGAACCCTTCGCGTTCGATGGAGGGCGGTTGCGCCGCCGTGCGTATGTCGTGGATGGCGACCTCATGCGCTTCGAACGGCATGAGGTTGCGGGCGGGATCGACCAGGTCAAAGCGGCCGCGCGGCACCCGCGCATCGAAATAGTTCAGCGTGGCGCAGACAGTGGTCATCGCCGAATCATGGCCGGGCCTGCGCGCCGTGACTTGCCGTAGCGCGCATAGGCATCAGCTGAAGATCGCCGCTCCGGCATAATGCGCGCGGTCGCCCAGCTCCTCCTCGATGCGGATGAGCTGATTATATTTGGCGAGCCTGTCCGAGCGGGCGAGCGAGCCCGTCTTGATCTGGCCGCAGTTGGTGGCGACGGCGAGGTCCGCGATGGTCGCGTCCTCGGTCTCGCCCGAGCGGTGCGACATGACCGCGGTATATTTGGCGCGATGCGCCATATCGACGGCGGCGAGCGTCTCGGTCAGCGTGCCGATCTGGTTGACCTTGACCAGCAGCGAATTGGCGAGGCCCTGCCGGATGCCCATCGACAGGCGCTTGGGGTTGGTCACGAACAGATCGTCGCCGACCAGCTGGACCTTGTGGCCGATCTTGTCGGTCAGCGCCTTCCAGCCCTCGAAATCGTCCTCGCTCATGCCGTCCTCGATCGAACGGATCGGATAGTCGTTGCAGAGCGCGGCGAGATAGTCGGCCATGTCGACCGGACTCAGCGAAAGCCCCTCGCCCGAAATCTCGTACCTGCCGTTCCTGAAGAATTCGGTCGCGGCGCAGTCGAGCGCGAGCACGACATTCTCGCCCGGCTTGTAACCAGCCTTCTCGATGCTCTGCATGATGAAGTCGAGCGCATCGCGAGTCGAAGCGATGTTCGGCGCGAAACCGCCCTCGTCGCCCACGCCGGTCGCCAGGCCCTTGTCGTGCAGGCCCTTTTTAAGCGTGTGGAAGATCTCCGAACCGATCTGCACGGCATGGGCGAGGCTGTCCGCACCCACCGGCATGATCATGAACTCCTGGAAGTCGATCGGATTGTCGGCATGCTCGCCGCCGTTGATGATGTTCATCATCGGCACCGGAAGGACATGCGCGCTGACGCCGCCGACATAGCGGTAGAGCGGCAGGCCGCGCGCGTCTGCGGCCGCCTTGGCCACGGCGAGGCTGACGCCGAGGATCGCATTGGCGCCGAGGCGGCTCTTGTTCTCGGTTCCGTCGAGCGCGATCATCGTCGCGTCGATGTCGCCCTGGTCTTCGGCGTCCAGCCCGACCACGGCATCGGCGATCTCGCCGTTCACCGCGGCAACGGCCTGCAGCACGCCCTTGCCGAGAAACACCTTCTTGTCGCCGTCGCGCTTTTCGACGGCCTCATAGGCGCCGGTCGATGCGCCGGATGGCACGGCGGCACGGCCGAAGCTGCCATCCTCGAGCAGCACGTCGACTTCAACGGTCGGATTACCGCGGCTGTCGAGAATCTGGCGGGCGTGAATATCGAGAATCTCGGTCATGGCGGGCGGTCTCCTGCGCTGCAGCAATCGCACCGGCGCTTAGCGAGGCAACCGGATCAACGCAATTGCGTTACAAGGATTGCGTTACAGGGAAAGTGACGAGGGAGGTCAGGCGCAGCGGCCCGGCGGCATCTCCCGCCGAAAATCATTGTGCGCCGCTGTAATTGACGGCGAGCGCTGTTATATTCATGTGCGAGGGGCGTCAGAACGCCAAGGAAAGGAACTGCCCATGCCCAGCAAGAAGAGCACGGATAAGCAGGACGGCGACGTCGCCGTCATGGATGCTCCCGAGGCCACGACGCGCGGCTGGCGCGAACAGGCCGGGGATTTTGCCGACCAGGCCAAGGATGCCGCCCGCAGCGGCGCCACCAGCGCCAAGAATGTGACCGGTGAAGCCTTGCACGGCCTCTCCAAGCTGATCGCCGACACGGCCGCCACCGTCGATGACAAGCTCGGCCCGCAATATGGCGATTATGCCCGCAAGGCGGCCGAGGCCGTCTCTGGCGCCGCCAAGTCGCTGGACGACAAGGACCTCGACCAACTCGCCGAGGATGCCCGCAACTTCGTGCGCAAGAGCCCGGCCGTCGCCATCGGCGCCGCAGCCATCGTCGGCTTCGTGCTGATGCGCATGATGCGCGGCTCCAGCGACGACTGAGCGGACGCAACGGCAACAGACTGAGCGGAGCGGGCGAGCGGCTGATGGATGATGAAGAGGCGGGCGCGGACAATGCGCGAAAGGGGCCGCCACCCGATACGATCCACGCCAGCGTCGAGCGCCTCATCGCGTCCGGCAAGGATTTGGCCGAAGCCGAAATCAGCTGGGCCAAGCTCAAGGGCCGCAGCCTCGCCTCGCTTCTCCGCAAAGGCCTGTTCTTCGGCATTCTCGCGACGACCGGGCTGATGGTCGGCTTTTCGCTCCTCCTCGTTGCGGGCATCGTCGCGATCGCCCCGCACGTGGGAGGCCTCCTCCCTGCCACGCTCATCATGATCGGTATCGCCTTCGCGCTCGCCATCATCTTCGGCCTGCTGGCGCGCAATGCGTTCCGCGACATGATCGGGGACGATGGATGAGCAAGGCGGACAAGGAGCGCGAAATCGCCAGGGCCCGTGAGCGCGCGGACCTCGCGCGCATGCGCTTCGGCAATGCCGTGAGCGGTGTCCTGCATCGCCTGACACCCGACAATCTGCGCGCCGAGGCGATCGAGGTGGTGAGCGACCAGCTCGAGCAGGCCAAGCAGGACCTTCTGCGGCGCTTCAGGCATTGGCCGGCCGCACTCGGCACCGTTGCGGCGGCGGGCCTTGCCATCCTCTTCTGGCGGCCGGCACGCGTCGCGGCGCGCTATGCGCTGCGTGCCGCGACCATTGCCTGGTCGATGCGCGATTTATGGAGATCGAAGAATGGCTGAGAAAACACGCAAACCCGCAACGGCCAAGCCCAAGGCGACCGTGCAAAAGGCTGGAACCAGGGCCAAGCAAGAGATCGCAAAGGGCATCGAGCAGGCCGGGCGCACAGGCAGTGCCGTGATCGCCGATGCCCGTAAGCGTGGCGAAGCGGTGATCGCCGACGCGCGCAAGACCGGCGAAGCGGCGCTCAAGACGGTCCGGAAGCGCGGCGGCGCGGTCATCGCCGATGCCCGCGACATGAGCGAAGCCGTCATGAGCACGGCGCGGAAGCGTGGCGGAGCCGCGATCGCCGAAGCTCTCGAGAAAGGCGAGGCCGCCATTTCAACCGCGCGGAAAAAAGGCGGGGCCGCCATTTCAACCGCGCGGAAAAAAGGCGGGGCCGCCATTTCCACGGCGCGCGAGAAGAGCGGTGCGGTGATCGAGGACACGCGCGAAAAAACGGCACGCGCCGCCGCCGAAACCAATCGCCTCTTCCAGGAACATCCGATCACGGCCGTGGCCGCAGCAGTGGCGGCGGGCGCAGTGCTCGGCATTTTCCTGCCGCGCCTCAACATCACGAGTCGGGCCGGAAAACTCGCCGGCCGCGCCCTCAAGGCAACGGCTGCGAACGAAGCGGCGCAGCGCGTCTGGTCGAGCATGCGTGACGCCGGAAAGCCGGAAAGCGAAACCGGCACCGACTGACCCGCCTGCCGCCTTGGCAAGCACGAACGGGACTGATAGCGCAAGGCACAAGGAAGGGCGCGCCGATGCAGTGGCTGCGGCCGGAGTTGTTTGTCGCATTTTCCGAGTCGCCGGATGTCCTCATCCGATTTGAAAATGCTTGGAGGAACCAGTCTTGAGCCAGTTGTTGCATCTCGTCATGGGCGGCCGCGTGAAGGATCCGACGAGCCTTGAGTTCGTCGACCCGAAGGCGATCGAGGTCGTCGGCGTTTTCGCCAGCTATGCGGAAGCCGAAAAGGCATGGCGCGGCGCCGCACAGCGCACGGTCGACGATGCCGAAATGCGCTATGTGGTGGTGCACCTGCACCGGCTCCTCGATCCCGAGACGGGCCAGCATACCTGAAACGCGCCCAGAGGCCGATCCATCGATGTTGAACCGCTCGTCATTGCGAGCCGAGCGAAACAATCCAGGCACGGGCAAGATCGGCCTGGATTGCCGCGCGACTTCGTCGCTCGCAATGACGCTTCAAGCCGCCTGCTGAATCAGAGCCTAATGGCCTGCCTGCCGCTTGAAGCGCGAGGCCAGGAGCGGCCGCGCCATCAGCAGACCGGCGATGAACCCGCCGACATGCGCCCAGACGGCGATGCTGCCGGCCGGCCCGCCAAAGCCCATCCCCGAAATGCCGATCATGACCTGGATCACCGTCCAGCCCGCGGCGAGCCAGAGTATCCGCAGGAACTGGGCGGAGAACGGCCCGATCGCGGAGACCTCCCGGCGGCTGTAGATCAGCGCATATGTGCCGATCACCGCCGAGATCGCTCCGCTCGCGCCGACCATCGGCACGCCGCTCATCGGATCGGACAGCCATTGCGCAACGGCGGCCGCATAGGCGCCGACGGCATAAAGGACGAGATAGCGGGCCGGGCCCAGCAGATGCTCGATCTGCCGCCCGCAATAGATGAGGATCATCAGGTTGAGGCCGACGTGAATCCAGCTCGAATGGACCAGCGTCGCGCTCAGCGGCGTGATCCAGACCGGCAGCCAGGGCAAGGCCGTGGAGATGTCGCCGCCGGTCCGCAGAAAAGCCTCGAGCCGCAGCGGAATGAAGCCCGCCAGCGTCGCGATCTCGTCATTATGCTGCGTCACATAAGCGAGGAAGAAGGCGACGAACGTGACCAGCGCGACGGCATCGGTCGTGCGCGCACGCGGCATCAAAGCCATGGCGATGCTCCGCTGCTTCGCTTCGGAACGTTCAGATGAATTCGATCTTCTCGACAAGGTAGAACTTGTCGCCCGATGGCACCGTCACTTCGACTTCCTCGCCGACCTGGCGGCCGATGAGGGCACGGCCGAGCGGGCTCGAATAGCTGATCATGCCGAGCTTGGCATCCGCCTCGGCCTGGCCGACAATCTGGTAGCGCACCGGATGCTCGTCCTCGTCGAGCAACGTCACCGTCGCGCCGAAGACGATCTTGTCGCCGGACAGTGTCGAAGGATCGATGATCTGGGCACGCGAGAGCTTGTCCTCGATGTCGACGATGCTCGCCTCGATCTGGCCCTGGCGCTCCTTGGCGGCGTGATATTCGGCGTTTTCGGAAAGATCGCCATGCGCGCGCGCTTCCTCGATCGCATCAACGACGATCGGACGCTCGGCCTTGAGCGCGCGAAGCTGATCGCTCAGCTTCTCATACCCAATTGCCAGCATCGGCATCTTCTCAACGGTCGCCATTTGGACTCCCCAATATATTCAATGCCTGGCCAAGCTCGGCCTTTGGCCGTTTCCGAGTGTGCCGGGCTCCTGCGCCGGAACGCGAACTCCCTTGCCGACAGTCGGTTCCGTCGGCCCGCACCCATTCTTGTCTCTTGGAAGATCAGTCGTGCGACGCCTGATAATAGGATTGCAACGACCTGACTTCAAGGGGACGTGCGCGCAAGGCCGCGATGGCGTCCACCGCGGCGACGCTTCCGGCGGCCGTCGTGAAGCTCGGCACCTTGAGGCGCAGCGCGCTGGTCCGGATCGCCTTGCTGTCCTTGAGCGATTGCCAGCCCTCGGTCGTGTTGAAAATCAGATCGACCGCGCCGTCCATGATCCGGTCGACAATGTGCGGGCGGCCTTCCGCCACCTTCTTCACTTCCTCGACAGGGAGCCCCTGCTCCTGCAGGTAGCGCGCCGTGCCGCCGGTCGCGACGATCTTGAAGCCGAGATCGACGATCTTGCGGGCCGCGGGCAGGATGACGGGCTTGTCGCTGTCCTTGACCGAGATGAACACCGTGCCGCCATCAGGCAATATCGTGCCCGCGCCGATCTGTGACTTGGCGAACGCGGTCCTGAAGTCGGCATCGATGCCCATGACCTCGCCGGTCGATTTCATCTCGGGCGAGAGCACCGGGTCGACGCCGGGGAAGCGATTGAACGGAAAGACCGCTTCCTTGACCGCGATGTGGCGGATCTTCTTGCGGTCGATCCTGGGCAGATCCCTGATCTTTTCGCCCGCCATGACGCGCGCGGCGATCTTGGCGATGGGTGTGCCGATCGCCTTGGCGACAAAAGGCACCGTGCGCGAGGCGCGCGGGTTGACCTCGATCAGATAGACCTTGCCGTCCTTGACCGCGAACTGGATGTTCATGAGGCCGCGCACGCCAAGCGCGCGCGCCAGCACGTCCGTCTGACGCTCGATCTCGGCGATGATGTCGTCGGGGAGCGAATAAGGCGGCAGCGAACAGGCGCTGTCGCCGGAGTGGACGCCCGCTTCCTCGATATGCTGGAGCACGCCCGCGACCACGACATCATCGCCGTCGCACAGCGCATCGACATCGACCTCGACGGCATCGCGCAGATACTGGTCGATCAGCACAGGGGAGTCGCCCGAGACCTGCACGGCGGTCGCGATATATTCCTCGAGCTGCGCCTGGCCATCGACGATCTCCATCGCGCGGCCGCCAAGCACGTAGCTCGGGCGCATCAACACCGGATAACCGATGCGGTCGGCGACGGCGATCGCCTCGTCGCGGCTGCGCGCAATGCCATTGGCGGGCTGGTGCAGGCCGAGCTTGTTGATCAGGGCGGCGAAGCGCTCGCGATCTTCGGCAAGGTCAATCGCGTCCGGCGAGGTGCCGAGGATCGGAATGCCGGCATCCTCGAGCGCCTGCGCCAGCTTGAGTGGCGTCTGGCCGCCGAACTGCACGATGACGCCCACGAGTTCGCCCACCGATTGCTCGACAGCGAGGATCTCCAGCACGTCCTCAGCCGTCAGCGGCTCGAAATAGAGGCGATCGGACGTGTCGTAATCAGTGCTCACCGTCTCCGGATTGCAGTTGACCATGATCGTCTCATAGCCGGCCTCGTCGAGCGCGAAGCAGGCGTGGCAGCAGCAATAGTCGAACTCGATGCCCTGGCCGATGCGGTTCGGCCCGCCGCCGAGGATGACGACCTTCTTGCGGTCGCTCGGGAAGGCCTCGCTCTCGGGTTCACCGAAGGTCGGCGCCTCATAGGTCGAATACATGTACGGCGTTTTGGCCTCGAACTCGGCCGCGCAGGTGTCGATGCGCTTGAACACGGGGCGCACGCCGAGCTTGTGGCGATGCGCGCGCACCTCCTCCTCGGTGATGCCGCCGGTCATGGCCTTCACCGCCTCGCGGATGAGACCCGATCCGCGCCGGATCGCACTCTCCATGCCGGCGGGCACATTGGCGCCCTGCAACGCCAGCCAGGCCAGGCGCTTGTCGGAGAAGCCCATGGCCTTGAGGCGGCGCATGCCCGCAGCCTCACGCGGCAATCCATTCTCGATCACTTCGCGCTCGGCCTGGACGATCTCTTCGAGCCGCTGGAGGAACCAGGGGTCGAACCCGGCAACGGCGTGGATTTCCTCGACGCTCAGGCCTTCCCGAAGGGCTTGGGCCGCGATCAGCAGCCGGTCGGGCGTGGCCACGCCGAGCGCGGCGATGATCTCGTCCCGGCTGGCGCCGACGAGATGGTCGACCTGGTTGAAGCCGGAGAGACCGGTCTCCAGTCCGCGCAGGGCCTTCTGCATGGACTCGTGGATGTTACGGCCGATCGCCATGACCTCGCCGACCGACTTCATCGCCGTGCCGAGAAGCGGCTCCGCGCCCTTGAACTTCTCGAAGGCAAACCGGGGCATCTTGGTGACGACATAGTCGATCGTCGGCTCGAAGCTCGCGGGGGTGACGCCGGTGATGTCGTTCTGGATCTCGTCGAGCGTGTATCCCACCGCGAGCTTCGCCGCGACCTTGGCGATGGGGAAGCCGGTGGCCTTGGAGGCGAGCGCCGAGGAGCGCGAGACGCGCGGGTTCATCTCGATGACGATGAGCCGGCCATCCTTGGGATTGACCGCAAACTGTACGTTCGAACCCCCTGTTTCCACGCCGATTTCACGCAACACCGCGATGCTCGCGTTGCGCATGATCTGATATTCCTTGTCGGTCAGCGTCAGCGCCGGCGCGACGGTGATGGAGTCGCCGGTGTGGACGCCCATCGGGTCGATATTCTCGATCGAGCAGATGATGATGGCATTGTCCGCACGATCGCGGACCACCTCCATCTCATATTCCTTCCAGCCGAGCAGCGACTCCTCGATCAGCACTTCGGTGGTCGGCGACGCATCGAGTCCCTTGCGGACGGTCTCGATGAATTCCTCGCGATTATAGGCGATGCCGCCGCCGGTGCCGCCCATGGTGAAACTCGGGCGGATGATCGACGGAAGGCCGGTGAATTCCAGGGCCTCGAGCGCCTCCTCGAGCGTATGGGCGATGCGCGACCGCGCGCTCTCGAGCCCGATCTTGTCCATCGCGTCGCGGAACTTGATGCGGTCCTCGGCCTTGTCGATCGCCTCGGCATCGGCGCCGATCATCTTGACGCCGAACTTCTCCAGCGTCCCATCGTTGAACAGCGCCAGCGCGGTATTGAGCGCGGTCTGCCCGCCCATGGTCGGCAGGATCGCGTCGGGGCGCTCCTTCTCGATGATCTTGGCGACGATCTCCGGCGTCACCGGCTCCACATAAGTCGCATCGGCCATCTCGGGATCGGTCATGATCGTAGCCGGGTTCGAGTTGACCAGGATGATCCGGTAGCCCTCTTCCTTCAGCGCCTTGCACGCCTGCGTGCCCGAATAATCGAACTCGCACGCCTGGCCGATGATGATCGGGCCCGCACCGATGATGAGGATGGATGAGATATCAGTTCTTTTGGGCATTATTGGCCTTGGCAAATGCTGAAGGCCCTCTCACCCTTCAGGGGGAGAGGGTTGGGAGAGGGGGAATGACGCAACGCCATCCGGAAACGCGAGCGAGAGCGAAGCAACTCCGCGCCGATATGACTTCGCCAGAGCGCGTTCTTTGGAGCGCTATTCGCGCCGGTCAACTTGGCGTCAAATTCCAGCGACAGGTCGTTCTCGCGCCCTATATCGCCGATTTCGCGGCGCGCTCGGAAAAGCTCGTGATCGAAATCGACGGTGAAACTCATGCCAAACAAGGTGCCAAAGATGCTGCCAGAACGGAGATTCTTGAAGCACGGGGCTATCGCGTACTGCGCTTCTCGAACAGTGAGATCATGACCAATCTCGAAGGCGTGATGCGCATCATCCTGATCGCGCTCGGCCGAGAGTCGAAGCCCCCCCTCTCCCCAACCCTCTCCCCCTAAAGGGTGAGAGGGAGCAGTGAAGCATCCCTTTTTCAATGCGCCGCTCCCGTCGCCGCTTCGCAGCCCCAGCCGTCATATTCGACGCCGCACATGATCTCGATCTGGAGGCATTTGCGGGTGAGTTGGCGGATCGATTCTTCGTCGACGGCCTGCTCGCATTCGAGGAAGAGATACTGGTCGCCCTCCTCGTCCGTCTCGCGGTCGAGCTCGACGAAACCGAACTGGCTGGCGATGTTGAGCAGCTTCTCGAAGCTCTCGTCATCGCCCTTGAAGCTCACGTCGACAAGCCGCGGCCGGCGAGCCTTGTCGCCATTGGCGGCGAGCTGGCGCAAGATATCCTTGTCGGCCTCCCACTCGGCATCGAGCCGGGCCTGATCGACCTTGGGCAGCTTGAGGCTCATTTCGAACCCGGCACGGGAAAAGTGGAGAACCCGGCCTCCAGCAGCCCGAACTCCTTGCTCGCGAAGCGATTGGTCAGCGTCCACGCTTCATCGAGCGTCCTGTTCCTGGGATCGACATGAAGCATGGTCTGGCCCGAACGGTCGGCGCGATAGCTGCTCGGCCAGCCTTCCGCCGTCAGCCTGACCCTTGCGGCGTCCATGTCCTTCTTCTTGCCCGACACGGCGATGCTCTGGACGCAATGCTTCACGCCCCGGTTCTCGAAGCAGGGAAGGCCGGAGAGCTGCTGCTCATCCTGAATCCCTGCGGACGGAGGGGACGCAGCCTGCGCGACGGCCAGAGCAATCGCGATCATGCTCATGGCTTCAGGCCTCCGACGAACTTCTCGAACAGGTAGAAGCTGTCCATCGGCCCCGGGCTCGCCTCGGGATGGTATTGCACGCCGAAGACCGGCTTGTCGGTGAATGCGATGCCGCAATTGCTGCCGTCGAACAGGCTGACATGGGTCTCGACCACGTTGGCCGGGAGCGTCGCGGCGTCGACAGCGAAGCCGTGGTTCATGCTGGTGATCTCGACGGTGCCGTTTTCCAGCCGCTTGACCGGATGGTTCGCGCCGCGATGGCCCTGATGCATCTTGCTGGTCCTGGCGCCCGCGGCGATGCCCAGCATCTGGTGGCCGAGGCAGATGCCGAAGATCGGCATATTCTCGTCGATCAGCCGCTTGATCACGGGGACCGCATATTCGCCCGTCGCGGCCGGGTCACCGGGGCCGTTGGAAAGGAACACACCCGCGGGCTTGAGCGCCATGATCTCGTCATAGCTGGCCTGGGCGGGCAGCACGGTGACGCGCGCGCCGGCCTTCACGAGATTGCGGAAGATATTGTGCTTGGCGCCATAGTCGATGGCGACGACGTGCGGCGCGTCCGAGCTCGCAGCGCCGAGATGATAGCCGTGGCCAAGCGCCCATTCGCCATCATCCCAGCCGCGCGAGGCCTGCTGCTGGGTCACTTCGATGGCGAGGTCCATACCCTCGAGGCCCGGCCAGGCCTTGGCCTTCTCGTGCAGCGACCTGAGGTCGAACTTGCCGTCGGGATGATGCGCGATCACCGCATTGGGCGCGCCCTGCATGCGCACCCGCCGGGTCAGTGCCCGTGTGTCCACACCGGAAAGGCCGATACGGCCTCGCTCCTTCAGCCACTGGTCGAACGGCTCGACATTGCGGAAGTTGCTGGGAACGGTCACATCTTCGCGCACCACGCAGCCGAGCGCCCAGGGCGTCTCCGCCTCGATGTCGTCGAAGTTGGTGCCGACATTGCCGATATGCGGGAAGGTGAAGGTGATGATCTGCCCGGCGAAGCTCGGGTCGGTCATGATTTCCTGATAGCCGGTCATGGCGGTGTGGAAGCAAAGTTCGCCCACCGCCTCGCCCACCGCGCCGAAGCCGCGGCCGAAGATGACGGTCCCATCGCCGAAAACCAATACCCCCGTCGCTCCTTTGGGCACGGTCGGGTATTTGGCGGTCGCCATGGCAATCATTTCCTTTGTTTCGGTTTTGGCGATTCGGCCTTCGCAGCCCCTGCCTGAGCATGGGCTAAACGGCCGGTCACCTAGGGTTTCACACCGGCACGGTCAATCCTATTAAAATCCGCAAAAGCACTCTATCAATGGTCCTTTCCGGCAAGACGAACAAGGATACGCGCATGGCGATTCGCGATGGGATCAAAGCTGCTCAGATCGAGTCGATGAAGAGCGGCGACAAAGGCCGTCTGGCGGCGGTCCGCCTTATCCTCGCCAAGCTCAAGGACCGCGACATCGAACTGCGCACGGCGACGCAGGTGCCGGAGGACGACACGATCGTCGTCGAGGTCCTCCAGAAGATGGTGAAGCAGCGCCGCGAATCGATCGCCATGTACGAGCAGGGCAATCGCCCCGAACTGGCCGCCCAGGAACAGGCCGAGATCGCCGTGATCGAGAGCTTCCTGCCCCAGCAGCTGAGCGACGCCGAAACGAGCGCCGCGATCGAGGCGATCAAGGCCGAACTCGGCGCGAGCGGTCTCAAGGACATGGGCCGCGTCATGGCCACCCTCAAGGAGCGCCACGGCACCGTGCTCGACATGAGCAAGGCGAGCGCGATGGTGAAGGCGGCGCTGGGGTGAATATCCCCGCCCAAAAGCTTGGGCGCGCCTACTCCCCTCCCGCTGGCGGGAGGGGTCGGGGGAGGGCATGAACTGGCCCAACCGCCGTTACACTGACCTCGCGCGTAATCTACGCAATAATGCGACCGATGCCGAGCGCGTGCTCTGGAATGCCTTGAGCAACCGAAAGGTCGGCGGAGTCCGCTTCAATCGACAGGTCTGCGTCGGACCGTATGTGTGTGATTTCGTAGCTCGGACGCCGCGCCTCATCGTGGAGGTCGACGGCGGACAGCACGCCATAAATGGCGGCGACGCAGAGCGCACGGCCCGGCTGGAGAGCCAGGGCTATCGGATGTTGCGCTTCTGGAATCACGATGTGCTGACCAATGTCGAAGGCGTTGTCGCAGAAGTTGCTAACGCGCTTAGGGCCCTCCCCCAACCCCTCCCGCCAGCGGGAGGGGAGCCGAACATGCGGGAGGTGGTATAAATGTCCTTGTCTCCGCAATGGCTGGACGAGCTCCGCGCGCGCACGTCGTTGTCGACGCTGATCGGCAAGACCATCAAGGTCGTCAGGGCCGGGCGCGAGTACAAGGCGTGCTGTCCCTTCCATAACGAGAAGACGCCCAGCTTCACGATCAACGACGAGAAGGGCTTCTACCATTGCTTCGGCTGCGGCGCGCATGGCGATGCGATCCGCTGGATGACCGACCAGCGCGGCCTGCCTTTCATGGACGCGATCAAGGAACTGGCGGCCAGCGCCGGCATGGACGTGCCCGCACCCGATCCGCGCGCCGCCAGGCGCGCCGAAAAAGCGCAGTCGCTGCATGATGTGACTGCGGCCGCGCAGGACTGGTTCGTCGAGCAGTTCGCCGGCATCGAGGGCGCGGAGGCACGGGCCTACATCGCCAGGCGCGGGATCAGCGCCAAGACGCAGGCGGCTTTCGGCATCGGCTTCTCGCCCGACAGCAGGACCAAGCTCAAGACGGCGCTTGGCACGGGCCCAAGGGCCTTCCCCGAGGAGATGAGCATCGAGGCCGGCATGCTCATCCAGCCGGAGGACGGGAAGCGCGAGAGCTATGATCGCTTCCGCGGGCGCCTGATGATCCCGATCCGCGACCAGCGCGGACGCGTCATCGCTTTCGGCGGCCGCATCCTGGGCCAGGGCGAGCCCAAATATCTGAACTCGCCCGAGACGCCGATCTTCGACAAGGGGCGCACGCTCTACAATCTCGACAAGGCGGCGCCCGCCGCGCGCAAGTCCGGCAGGATCGTGGTGGTCGAGGGCTATATGGACGCGATTGCCATTTCCCAGGCCGGCATCGCCGAAGTCGTCGCTCCGCTCGGCACGGCGCTCACCGAAGCGCAGATCGAGAAGCTCTGGACGATGGTGGAAACACCGGTGCTCTGCTTCGACGGCGATGCGGCCGGCCAGCGCGCCGCGCTGCGCGCCGCCCATCGCGCGCTTCCCCTGCTCCGCCCCGGCCACAGCCTAGGTTTTGCGACGCTGCCCACCGGCCAGGATCCGGACGATCTCATTCGCGCATCCGGCGTGAAAGCCTTCGAGGCGGTGATCGAAGCCGCGATCCCGCTCATCGACCTGCTCTGGCGCACCGAGCATGCCGCCGCGCCCCTCTCGACGCCCGAGCAGCGCGCGGGCTTCAAGCAGCGCCTGAAGGCCCTGACCGACCAGGTCACCGACGGCGACATCCGCGCTCACTATGTCCGGCAGTTCCGCGAGCGGCATGACGAACTCTTCTTCGGCACACCCAATGCGCCGGAACGACGTTCCTTTGGGGCCCAAGCCGCTCGGCAGGGCGGACGCGGCACGATGAAAAACGGGCGCTGGATCGCCCCGCCGCCTCCCCCGACCGACGATGCGCGCGCGATCAGCGCCGGCAGTGGCGACATATTGCTTTTGCGTGCAGTTCTCGCCGGCCTGCTGCGCTTTCCGGGCGAGATTCTCGTGCATCGCGAATCGCTTGCCGGGCTCGAACCCGCCGATCGCGGTCTTGCCCGCTTGCTCGATGCGCTGCTTGAAGCCGCCGACCGCGAAGAAACGGTTGAAACAAAGCGCCTCCTTACCATATTGGGCGATAGTGACGTGTATAATATGGCGAAGGGGTTGCTCCGGGCCGATGCGTTGCATTTCACGTTCACTGGGGACGAGGCGGACAGACGGCGCGCGCAGCGCGACCTGGCGGAAGCGATCGCAGTGATAGTGGCAATGCCGAGGATCGAGGCGGAGCTGGCGGCAGTAACGAGGACCATGGCAGAGGAACAGGACGATGCGGCCTTCGGGGCGGCATTCGCCCGACAGCAGACTCTGCTCAAGCTGAAGGCCGATCTCGCGGCACGAACGGCGGAACTGGCGCAACCCCAGGACGATTGAACCCATTGGCCGGCGTGGCGGCACGCGCCCGGCACGGAGTAAGACATTAGATGGCGACCAAGGTGACCAAGGGTGCGGCAGCCGGCGGCGGCGACAATGGCGGCGAAGAGGGTGGCGACGCGCCCCTGCTCGATCTCAACGAAGCCTCGATCAAGAAGCTGATCGCGCGCGCCAAGAAGCGCGGCTACATCACCTATGACGAGCTCAACAGCGCCCTGCCCCAGGACCAGATGGCCTCGGAGCAGATCGAGGACGTCATGTCCGCGCTCAACGACATGGGCGTCAACATCGTCGAGAATGACGAAGCCGGCGAGGAAGGCGAGGACCAGCAGGAGGCCGACGCCGATTCCGCGGACGATGGCGGCGAGGACGATGGCTCGGGCAATGTCGCCGAGAAGAAGCGCGAGACGGTCGACCGCACCGACGATCCGGTGCGCATGTACCTGCGCGAGATGGGCGCCGTGGAGTTGCTCAGCCGCGAGGGCGAGATCGCCATCGCCAAGCGCATCGAGGCCGGCCGCGACACCATGATCCTGGGTCTGTGCGAAAGCCCGACCACTTTCAACGCGATCATCGAATGGTCCACCGCGCTCAACAACGGCGAGATGCAGCTGCGCGAGATCCTCGATCTCGACGCGATGCTCTCCAAGGATCCGGCACCCGAGAGCCTCTCCGACGAGGAAGGCGGCGACGACGGCGAGATCAGCGAGAAGACCGCCGGCCCTTCGTTCAAGGACGAGGATGAGGTCGAGGAAGAGCCCGAGACCGAGGAAGACGAGGACGGCAACATGGTCGAGCGCCGCGCGCCTCGGCAGGAAGAAGAGGACGAGGAGGACAACACCCTCTCCCTCGCGGCCATGGAAGAGCTGCTCAAACCCGACGCGCTCGCGAAGTTCGCGCAGATCGGCGAACTGTTCCACAAGTTCACCAAAATCCAGCAGGCGCGTCTGGTCGCGCTCGGCAATGGCGTCGAGCTGCCGGCCAAGGACGAGGCCAATTATCACAAGCTGCGCGAGGACCTGACCGCGGAAGTGGAAAGCGTCCAGTTCCACCAGCAGAAGATCGAATATCTCGTCGACCAGCTCTATGCCTTCAACCGGCGTCTCACCACGCTCGGCGGCCAGATGCTGCGCCTCGCCGAGCGCCACAAGGTGCCCCGCAAGGACTTCCTCGACCAGTATGTCAGCCACGAGCTGGACGACGGCTGGCTGGAGAAGGTCGCCAAGCTCGACAAGAAATGGTCGGCCTTCGCGCAGGGCGAGACCGACGCGGTCGACCGCATTCGCACCGAAGTGGGCGAGATCGCGCAGGCGACCGGCACGTCGCTTCCCGAGTTCCGCCGCATCGTCAACATGGTGCAAAAGGGCGAGCGCGAGGCGCGCATCGCGAAGAAGGAGATGGTGGAAGCCAATCTCCGCCTCGTGATCTCGATCGCGAAGAAGTACACGAACCGCGGCCTGCAGTTCCTGGACCTCATCCAGGAAGGAAACATCGGCCTCATGAAGGCGGTCGACAAGTTCGAGTATCGCCGCGGCTACAAGTTCTCGACCTATGCGACCTGGTGGATCCGTCAGGCGATCACCCGCTCTATCGCGGACCAGGCCCGCACAATCCGCATCCCGGTCCATATGATCGAGACGATCAACAAGCTGGTGCGCACCAGCCGCCAGTTCCTCCATGAGCAGGGCCGCGAGCCCACGCCCGAGGAAATGGCCGAGCGGCTGTCAATGCCACTTGAGAAGGTTCGCAAGGTGATGAAGATCGCCAAGGAGCCGATCTCCCTCGAAACGCCGATCGGCGACGAGGAAGACAGCCACCTGGGCGATTTCATCGAGGACAAGAACGCGATCATCCCGGTGGATGCGGCCATCCAGGCCAATCTCAAGGAAACGGTCACTCGCGTCCTCGCCAGCCTCACGCCCCGCGAGGAGCGCGTGCTGCGCATGCGCTTCGGCATCGGCATGAACACCGATCACACGCTCGAGGAAGTCGGCCAGCAATTCTCGGTGACGCGCGAGCGCATCCGTCAGATCGAAGCCAAGGCGCTGCGCAAGCTCAAGCACCCCTCGCGCAGCCGGAAGATGCGCAGCTTCCTGGATCAGTAGGCTTCAGGGCGTTTCCGCGAGCTTAAAAAGCCGGGAGCCCGCGGCGTCCGGCTTTTTCCGTTCAGTCCCGCTTGCCGACGAGCACGCCGTAGACATGCGCCACGGCGCCGCTTTGCGGATCGATATACGGCGCGTCGAACTTCACCATCAGCTCGTTCGCCGCAGGTCCGGTCAGCAGGGCGGTGAATGTCGCTTCGCCGCTGACACCCGGTACGGTCAGCGTGCCCGAAAATTGCCCGCCGGGCCAACGCGTCCCCTGTCCAAAGGCGAAACGCTGGCTGAGTTGGATACCGGACGGCAGCGTCCCGAAATCACCGCTGACCGCGCCCGTGGCGAAGTCGATGGAGATCGTTCCGCCAACCGTCAGACCTGAATCCATGGTCCGCACAGCCGGCCGGCTGATGCCAAAACCGAATAGGCTGAAATCGCCTCGACCGCTCGCAGGCAGCGCTGTGGTTGGCGCGGGCGTCCCATATGCTATCACGCCCCAGGGCCCGTCGCTACGCGGTCTCGGGCCCAGGATCGTCCATCCGAAATAGCCGGCGCTGGTCGAGGCAAGCGCCATGACCATGTTCTGCGGGCCCGGGCGCAACATATAGGCGACGATGTCGGGCGCGCCGACGAGGACACCGCCAAAATTGCCGTCGATCTCGCTGGCCAGCACGCCATTGAACAGAGCATCGATGCCGGTCTTCGGGATAGCCATCCGATAGCTGTTGTCCGCCATGATCCAGATCGCGATAGGATCGGTTCCGTTGGGCATCGTCGCCTGCTCATTCGGATAGAACCATGACATGGTCGAAAAGCTTGTGGAGCCGTCAAAGGGTCTCGGCAGCAGCAAATCCTTGACCGCGATCGACGCCGGGGCAACTGTCGGCGTCGGCGTCGGCGTCGGCGCGGGGCTCGGGGTGGGGCTCGGCGTGGCGAGCGTGACCGCGGGCGCGCTGCCCGATCCCTCGCCGCAACCAACCAAAAGGAAGCAAAGACTGGACGCAACCAGAAGAGCCGTTCGCATGATCGGAATTCCCCACGCTTCAAAGCCAAAGCCGTGTGGGGCCAATCACGCCGGAAGTCTTGGACGGAGCCGAAGTCCGGGCTGCTTCAACTGAACTGGGATGATATCTGCCGGCCGATGGTCGCACGATTGCGGACGTCGGACGGCGTTTCGCCATAGGTTTTGCGGAAGGCTCGATTGAAATAGGACAGGTCGCCGAATCCGCAAGCAAAGGCAAGATCGGCAATCGACGATTGCAGCGCGGGCGAGGTCGACAGCCGGTATTGCGCCAGGCTCAGGCGCTCCGCCAGCAGGTATCGCGAGAAGGTCGTCCCGCGCTCCGCGAAGAGCAATTGAGCATAACGCTCACTGATCTTGTGGGTCGCCGCCACATCGCTGATCGATAGCCCTGGATCGGTCATATGCTTGGCAATCCAACGTGCAATCGTCGCAAAACGTGCTGCCCGAACGGATTCGCCATCGACCGACCCGATCTTGCCCCTGCTGGAGGCAAGCGTCAGAGCGACGAGATGACAGAGATGGTCCGCCACCACCTGCTCGAGCGCCGGATCGAGCGGGCGCGATTGATCGCGCAGGAACTCCATATAGCTGTCCAGCATTTGCATCGCCGGAAGGTCAGGCGAAATCGGCCGCATCAACGCTTCCTCGGCATCCGGGGCCTTGGCCAGCAGCGTGGCGCGCGAAATGCGCAGGACGACAGGCTTCGAGGCGCTCAGCACCTCACTTTGAAAGCTGTCGCTCATGCTGGTCAGGAGAGCGGTCCCATTTGCCGTCTCGATCTCACGGCCAAGATGAGCCACACGCATGCGGCTCGGCGCCTTGTCCCATACGAGCTCGAAATGGTCGGTCTCCGCCTCCGAAACGACCCGATCCACCTTGGTCGGCGAAGTCCGGGTGTACATCATCCACATATGGGGAAGCATGTAGACATCGGCGGCGATATCCACGTCGTCCGCCGTCGGCGAAAAGCTCATGTTGAGTGCCGGCCCGAGAATATCGTGCAATGCCGCCCGCCTGTTCTCGACCGGCAGGTCGGTGAGTTGGAACCGCAAGTGTTTCGGAAGGTCTGCCATACAGCCCTTTCACGTCTGGCGATGAACCCTGCGCCCTTGTCGAAGTCCTTTGACGGTGCCTGTTTCGGCAGCGGATAACATGAAGCCGGATGTCTGGCCAGAATGCCGCGCGCTTTACAAGGGCATCGCCGACGTTAGGGTTCGGGCATGACCCATGCCATCAGCGGCATCGTCCCGATCGCGCATCTCGCTTCCTATGGCCTCATGGGCGCGTTCGTCCTCGCCCTGCTTGAGCGGCTGATCCCCGTCGTGCCGTCCTATGGCCTGTTCATCTTCCTCGGCAGCGTGCTCGTGGGCCAGCCGTTGGATCTCGTGCCGCTGATCCTGGTGACGACCGCAGCATCGACGCTGAGCGCCGTCTGCTGGTACGGCATCGGCCATGCGCTCGGCGAAGCGCGGACGCACGCGCTGGTGAAGCGCTACGGCCGTTATGTCGGCCTCAGGGAATCGGTCTATCTCTCGCTCGCCAGGCGCTACACCCGCAACGCCTTCATCGCGACCCTCATGGGCCAGACGATCCCGGTTGTGCGCTGCTACCTCTCCCTGCCCGCAGGCATCCTCGCCTTGCCGCTCGCCACCTTCGCGCTGGCCGTCCTCATCGGCAGTTCGCTCTGGGTCGGCCTCTTCACCGCCTTGGGCTATGGCCTTCATGTGCTGGGCTGGGATCCGCTTCTCGCGACATTGATCGCGGTGGTCGCGCTCATCACGATCGAAGGCGGGCTGGCCTGGTTCCTGTCCAGACGTAACCGTACCGCCTGAACCGAAACACCCGATCGATCCGGCGCACGCCAGAAACGCTTCGTCCCGATGTCCCAAAATCAGTCGGGTTTTCGCGGAAATCCGGGCCTCCACTCGCAATTGCATCAATGCCTTCTTAACCGCCTGCGCGATATCCGAACGGCGGGGACGACCTCGCTCGGCAACGGGCGGGGAAGTTAAAAGGTTCGCAATGGACAGATTGTGCCGCTCGTCTGCGTCGTCGGACGTCGCTAACCTCTTTGTCGAGCTGCTCGGCAACGAAGGTACCGCCGTACATGCCTATTGCGCACCGGCCGTCCACGGCGACCGCCAATCCTTCGTGCGCGACCTCGTCGACTTTGCCGACTTCGTCCATCTCGTGACCCTGCTGCACGGTCAGATTCCGGGCCTCATCGATCACGCCGCCTCACGCACGGTCGAGGTCTCGGCGCGTGCCTGGCTGCTCCAGTCGCTCGAGGCCTTTGCGATCGAGCGCGAATATCTCGGCAAGCTCTGTGTCGCCGTCGGGCCGCTGCCCAGCACCAGCGGCCATCACGAGACCAGCACGATCATCGCCCAGCAGCGTCACGCGGTCGAGATGCTCGCTTTGTCCGACCGCCGCGGCTGTGCGCTCGGCACCGCCGTCGCGATGGTCCTCGAGTGGAATGCGATTCGGTCGGTCCTGGATGCCGGCGCGCTGCGTCTCGGCATCGAACCGCCGGTCTGCCGCCTGCCGACCAAAACCGACACGCTCAAATTGCTCGACTCGCTGCCCGAGCAGGAGCGCATCGCGCGCGCCATGAGCTTCGGCGCAAGCCAGTTGCTCGGCCAGCACAACGGCATGTGGGACTTGCTCGAAGCGCGCGCCGATATTCGCCGCAGCCATTGAGCCATGCCGTCCCCGCCGCGGGACGCGCCCAGATCGTTGATTGATCGCATTTTCCGAGTCGTCCGGTGATTCCACCTGACTTGAAAATGCTCTAGCCTCTTCGTGACCGCACAGGAGAGCGCCGCACCTCATGTCTCAACCGGACTCCGGCGCGCCCGATCCGCAAGACCCGGCGACGACGGGCGCGACGCGTTTCGCGCGTATCCGTGCGCGGCTCGAAGCCTTCGAGCCCCGGCCGGGGCCGCAAAGCTGGCTCTACGAATTTCTGCTGTTCGGCTTCAAGCAGGGCTGGGCCTGTCTGTTCGGCGCGCTCATGCTCACGCTGCTGCTCGGCACGCATTTCCTCTACCCGAAGGACGCGCCGCTTGCCCGGTACGACTTCCTGACTTTCGCGGCGATCACCATCCAGGCCGGCATGCTGATCTTCCGGCTGGAGAGTTGGCGTGAAGCCGGCGTCATTGCGATCTTCCACCTCGTCGGCACGGTCATGGAACTGTTCAAGACCAGCGCCGGTTCATGGGACTATCCCGAAGGTGGCGTGTTGCGCATCGGCGCTGTCCCGCTCTTCTCCGGCTTCATGTATGCCGCGGTCGGCAGCTACATCGCCCGCATCTGGCGCATCTTCCGCATCCGGCTCGATCCCTATCCGCCGCTCTGGAGCACGGCGATTCTCGCCGCCGCCATCTATGTGAACTTCTTCGCGCATCACTGGCTGCCCGACATGCGGATCGGACTTTTCGTGGCGACCGCCCTGCTATTCCGGCGCGCGCGCTTCCACTTCACGCCGTTTCGCCAGGAGCGCCAGATGCCGGTACTGCTCGGCTTCTTCCTCGTCGCGCTGTTCATCTGGCTCGCGGAGAATATCGGCACCTTCGCCCATGCCTGGAACTATCCGAGCCAACGCGACGGCTGGCACATTGTCTCCATCGCCAAGCTCGGCGCCTGGTATCTGCTGATGATCATCAGTGTCGTACTTGTGTCGCTGCTGCATGGAGGGGACGGAACCGAGCGCAGCGATTCCTTCGCTCAATAGAGCAGGTAGGGCGCTCGCTCCTCAGCCCAGCTTGCTTCGTCCGGCACGGTCAGCGCATCGAGATCGTCGGGCGTCGCACCGGCATCGTCCACCCATTCGCGCAGCAGCGGCGAGCCGTTGATAACGTCGATGGCGAGGACATCGTCGGTATATTCATATTTGAAGTCCTTGCCGCGCCAGAGCGGATAATCCGGCCACAATCGCCGGATCGCCTTGAACGCGAGCGCCTGCAGCCGCCAGGGCCTGAAAGCCTCATGGTCGTAATTCGGACCGTCGGCGTGGATATGCACGCCAGCGCATAATGTCTTCTGGTGCTTGTGGAAGGTCGGCTCGAACCAGCAATCGCGCAGCGTGCAGCCCCGGAGCCAGTGCGGCGCGAGCGCCTTCATCTCGGCAATGATCGCCCGCGCGTCGATGTCGGGCGCGCCGAACAGTTCCAGCGGCCGCGTCGTGCCGCGCGCTTCGGAAAGCGTGGCGCCTTCCAGCATCACCGTCCCGGCATAGCAGCGCGCCATGTTGAGGTTCGGAGCGTTGGGGCTGGGATTGACCCAGACGCGCCGCTCGGGCCAGCCGAAGCCGGGGCCCATTGCCGGATCGTAGCCCTCCATCGCGATCACGCGACAATCGACGTCCAACCTGAAATGGTCGATGAACCAGTGGCCGAGTTCGCCGAGCGTCAGCCCGTGGCGCATCGGGATCGGTCCCGCGCCGACGAAGCTTTCCCATCCCGTGCGCAGCGCCAGGCCTTCGATCGGCCGCCCTGCGGGATTGGGCCGGTCCAGCACCCAGACCGTCTTGCCAGTGCCCGAAGCCGCTTCAAGCAGATAGAGCAAGCTTGTCACAAAGGTGTAGATTCGACAGCCAAGATCCTGAAGATCGACGAGAAAGCTATCGGCAGCGTCCATCATCCGGTCGGTCGGTCGGCGTACGTCGCCATACAGGCTGAACACCGGAACGCCATGGACCGGATCGGTGAAATCCGGCGATTCCATCATATTGTCCTGCTTGTCGCCGCGCAGGCCATGCTGCGGCCCCATCGCCGCGCTCAGGCGTATCCCGTCGAGATCGGCGAGCGCATCGAGGGCATGCGTTAGGTCCGCCGTGACCGAAGCCGGATGCGCCAGCAGGCAGACGCGCTTGCCGGCAAGAGGCCTGCGCAACTCGGCATCGGCAATGAGGCGGTCCAGCCCCGTCCGGAAACTCATGTCCTGAAACTCATGCCCTGCTCAGTGGCGGAAGCTTGAGCGCGAAGCAATCGCGATGATGGAAATCGGGCCGGCCGGGCGGATGGGCGAGCGCCCAGTAGCTCACGGCGCCCGCCTTGTCCGCGATGACAGCGCTGATGCCGATCCGCCCGGTGCGGTCCCAGGGCAGGTCGTCCTCGTCGAGGCGCGCTCTCATGGTCAGCCGCTCATGTCCCTCGTCCAGGGTGATCTCGGGCCGAGGCATGTCGATGGCGCGCATGCCGGTGCGGTAATGGTCGAAATGATAGGCGGCAAAGGCGCCGGACGGTGACAGGTTGAGCTCGACATAGGCGTCGCCCGGCTGCGCGAAGAACAGCTCGAAACAGGTGGTCTGCCAGAGGCCATCGATATGGACGGTCGGCGCCGGCGCCGGCAGGCTGAGTTCGGTGGGCCGGCCGACCGCGACGAACTCGACGATCCACCCGCCGTCCTTCGCCGTCTCGATCTGCGCGCCCACGGCTGCAATCGGTGCGCATGGCGTCTTGCGGTGACAGACGAGCGGGCTGCGGGCCAAAATACTACTCATGGCTGGATTCCCATGCTAAGCGCGCGCCACTTTTCCCAGATGTGTAGTGCCATGAGCCAGTACAAGTCAGACCTGCTGAACCTGCTCGACGAGCGGGGCTATATCCACCAGATCACCGACGCAAGCAGCCTCGACGCGCTTGCTGCACGGCAGGTCGTGCCCGGCTATATCGGCTTCGATCCGACCGCGCCGTCCCTCCACGTCGGCTCGATGGTGCAGATCATGCTACTCCGTCGCCTCCAGCAAGCCGGGCACAAGCCCATCGTCCTGATGGGTGGCGGCACTGGCAAGGTTGGCGATCCCAGTTTCAAGGACGAAGCGCGCAAGCTGATGACCGTCGAGACGATCAACAGCAACATCGCCTCGATCAAGACGGTGTTCGAACGCTTTCTGACCTTTGGCGACGGGCCAAGCGACGCGATCATGCTCGACAATGCCGAGTGGCTGGACGCGCTCGAATATCTGCCGTTCCTACGGGATTATGGCCAGCATTTCTCGGTCAACCGGATGCTGAGCTTCGATTCTGTCAAACTTCGCCTCGATCGCGAACAGTCGCTGAGCTTCCTCGAGTTCAACTACATGATCCTCCAGGCTTATGACTTCCTGGAGCTATCGCGCCGCGAGGCATGCCGTCTGCAGATGGGCGGATCGGACCAGTGGGGCAATATCGTCAATGGCATCGAGCTCTCGCGCCGCGTTGATGGCACGGAAGTCTTTGGCGTAACCACGCCGCTCATCACCACCGCGGACGGCGGCAAGATGGGGAAGACGGCCGCCGGCGCTGTCTGGCTCAACGAAGCGCAACTGTCGCATTTCGACTACTGGCAGTTCTGGCGAAACACGCACGACGCTGACGTCGGCAAGTTCCTGCGCCTGTTCACCGACCTGCCGCTCGACGAGATCGCACGGCTGGAAAAGCTTCAAGGCTCCGAGATCAACGAAGCCAAGAAGATCCTCGCCAACGAAGCGACAGCGCTCTGCCGCGGGCGCGAGGCGGCCGAAGCGGCGGCCGAGACCGCGCGCCTCACCTTCGAGGAAGGCGCGGCCGCCGCCGCCGACCTGCCGACCATCACCGTCACCGGCGGCGAGATCGGCCTGGTCGCCGCGCTGACCCAGTCGGGCCTGGCGGCTTCGGGCGGCGAAGCCAAGCGCAAGATCGCCGAAGGAGCGGTTCGAATCGACGATGAGCCGATCAAGGATGCGACCTATATGGTCGCAGTTGGCGACGCGCCGGTAAAACTGAGCCTGGGCAAGAAAAGGCATGCGCTTCTCGTAGCTTAGGGGAAATTTCTTCATCCTTTTGGATGATGTGGTTCCGCCCGCGTTAACCACGAGGCTTGACCCTGAATTCATTCGAAACCGGCATCTTCCCCAAAAAGATAGTCGGAGTTCGCTCATCATGTCAGTTGCTCCTAAGCCGAAGGACATGCGCCGCTTCCAACGCGAAGAGGTCTGTTGCCGTATCGAGATCGCAGGCCCGGGCCTGGAGCCGGTGAGCGCGCTGATGGTCAATGTCTCGCCACTCGGCTGCCTGCTGCGCTGCTCGCAACCGCTGCAGCGAGGCGCAGCGCTGCACCTCGACCTGCCATTTGCCGGCCGTATCGACGCGCAGGTCGTCTGGGTGATGGGTGCCCGGATCGGTCTCGAATTCCATGAGGAGATCGATGCCGCGCCTTATCTGGCCATGCTGCCGACGCTGCATCGGCCGGGCGACGAAATGGGCACCTACTGACCGACCGAACGACGACAAACCAATAATAAGAACGGTCTCTTTCACCCATGTTTTTCGGCAGATTTTCCCCGAAGCGGGCGTCGGCTGCATCCGAACGCGCCGAGCCGGCACAGCCTGACCTGCGCGAGTTGGCGCGCCGCGCGGTCGCACGCGATATCATCGACTTTCACACCCTGGTCGAAGTCGCGGGCAATGGCGCATTCGACGCGCGTCTCATGGATATCTCGCCTTATGGCTGCCAGATTCGCGCCTACGGCCATGTCCTCGAACGCGGCGCGCGCGTCCGGGTGCTGCTGCCCGGCCTGGGCAAAGTGGAAGCCGAGGCGATGTGGAGCCTCAGGGGCATTTTCGGCTGCAAGTTCGTTCAGCCTGTCGATTCCGATCTCTATGCACAGCTGCTCCCGCAACTTCAGGGCGCACATCCGGACCTGAACGCCCCCTCGGCCTGATCGCCCTACCCACTGGACAGCAATGCGATCGCCGCATCGCGTTCGAAGAGATAGAGGCAGGTCCGCGACGCCTCGCCCCGCTCCGATTTCAAACCGCCATCCCGGTCGATGAGCAGCCGCGCATCGGCATTGGCCGCGTCCGCGAGTGACTGGATCTGCTCAGGGGTCGCCAACCGATAACGCTGCTCACCGGACTGGCGCGTGCCGAGCAGTTCGCCTGCACCGCGCAACCGCAAATCCTCCTCGGCAATCCGGAAGCCGTCATTGGTCTCGCGCAGCAGCGCCAGCCGCGCGCGCGCCGTCTCGCTCAGATTGTCGCCATGCAGCAGCATGCAGAAGGAGCGCTGGTCGCCGCGCCCGACCCGGCCGCGCAACTGGTGCAGTTGGGCAAGGCCGAAGCGTTCCGCACCCTCCACGATCATCAGCGTCGCATTGGGCACGTCGACGCCGACCTCGATCACGGTCGTCGCCACGAGCAGCTTGAGACGCCCACTCGCGAAGGCCTCCATGACCGCGTCCTTCTCGGGCCCGGCCATGCGACCATGCACCAGCCCGACCTGATCGGCGCCAAAGCGATTGCGCAGGATCGCGGCCCGCGCCTCCGCGGCGCGTTCGTCTCCGTCCTCGCTTTGCTCGACCAGCGGACAGACCCAATAGGCCTGGCGCCCGGATGCGATATGCCGACCCAGCCCCTCGACCATCTCCTCCATCCGCGCCTCGGCGACGACACGCGTATCGATGGGCTGACGGCCCGGCGGCATCTCGTCGAGCCTGGAGACGTCCATGTCGCCATATTGGGTGAGCGTCAGCGTGCGCGGGATCGGCGTCGCGGTCATGACCAGCAAATGCGGTGTCTTCTCGGCCTTGTTGGTCAGCATCAGCCGCTGATGCACGCCGAAGCGATGCTGCTCGTCGATCACGGCCAGCGCCAGATTCTTGTAGGCCACCGCTTCCTGGAAGATCGCATGCGTGCCGACCAGGATGTGAATGCTGCCGTCCGCCAGGCCCATCAAGATGCTCTCGCGGACCTTGCCCTTCTCGCGCCCGGTGAGGATCGCGACATTCACCGACAAGCCGCCAAGCAGGGCCTGCAAGCTCGCATGATGTTGGCGCGCGAGGATTTCGGTCGGCGCGAGAAACGCCCCCTGCCCGCCCGCTTCGACCGCATTGAGCAGCGCCATCAGCGCGACGAGCGTCTTGCCCGAGCCGACATCGCCTTGCAGCAATCGCAGCATCGGGATCGGCTGCGCCATGTCGCCCTCAATCTCGCCGAAGGCGCGTCGCTGGGCGCCCGTGGGCGCGAAAGGCAGCGTCAGCGCGTCGCGCAGGCGCCCATCGCCCTGGACCGGCGTGCCGCGTCGGCGGCGAGTCTGCGCGCGCAGCAGCATCAGCGCCAATTGGCTCGCAAACACCTCGTCATAGGCCAGCCGCTCGCGCGCAGCTTTCGCACCCGGATCCTCATGCGCGCTTGCCAATGCTTCGCGCCACTCGGGCCAGCCGCGCATGGACTTAAGCCCCGGCTCGATCCACTCCGGCAGGACCGGCGCCCGGCTCACGCCCTGCGCGACCAGCTCGCGCATCCGCCCGTTGGTGATACCTTCGGACAGGCCATAGATCGGTTCGCGGTCCGGGATCGCACCCGCCTCGCCCAGTTCGACGACATGGTCGGGGTGGACCATCTGCAGATCGTCGCCGAAGCGGTCCAGCCGGCCCGACACGAATCGCGGCTCGCCCAACGGGAAGAGCTTCCGCGGCCAGCCGCTATTCTTGCCGAAATAGACGATGCTGATCGGATCGCCCGCCTCGTCGACCGCCCGAACCCGGAACGGCGCCCGCGCGGAGCCCGAAGCACGATAGTCGTGCGCCGTCAGCACCACTCCGATCATCCGCCCGGTCTCGGCCTCCGCAAGCCGCCGCACCTTCTGCCGCTCGATCCATGCCACGGGCAGATGGAAGGCGAGATCGACGGCGCGATCGAGGCCGAGCCGCGCCAATGGCTTGGCCAGCGCCGTGCCCACGCCTTTCAGCGCGGCGCTTTCCGTGAAGAGCGGATTGAGAATATCGGGCCGCATGACTATGTGCGGTCTAGAGCCTGTCTGCTTCCACGGAAATCGCCTTTTTTGTGCTCCTACGCAGGAAATGGCGGGCTCATCTGTCAGCCGACGGGCCCAATTCCGCCCGCCGGCCAATTGTCATTGCGCATGTCGCGCGGAAAGGAGCCGGAGATGATCGAGGAAAGCCGCCTGCGCCGGATCCATTTCCGCGCCTGGCATCGCGGCACCAAGGAAGCCGACCTGCTGATCGGCGGCTTTTTCGACACTTATGGCCACAGCTGGACCGAAGAGCAGGCGGTGTGGTTCGAGACGCTGATCGAGGAGCAGGATGTCGACATCATGGCCTGGGCGATCGGCACTGCCACCCCGCCCACGCGTTACGAAGGCGACATGATGCAGGCCCTGCGTAAACTCGACTATATCCCGATCGCCAAGTGAGACCCTTCATCTATCCCATACAAGCCTGTTCGTGCTGAGCCTGTCGAAGCACGTTTCCTTCCTTCTCCAGGAAAAGAGAACGTCCTTCGACATTCGAGCGAGCCACGCGTCTCGCTCGAACAGGACGAACGGAGTTCAAAACCGCAAACGACCATGACCGACATCCAGCGCATCCTTTCGGCCAAGACGCCGCTCACCCTGTCCGGCGTGCCGGCGGGCTTCACGCCCGTGCTGCTCGCCGATCTCGCGCGTGCCGCAAAAGGCCGCGTCTGCTTCATCGCGCCGGACGCGCAGCTCATGGACGCCGTCGAGCAGAGTGTGCGCTATTTCGCGCCCGAGCTGGAGACGGTGACGATCCCCGCCTGGGATTGCCTGCCCTATGACCGTGCCTCGCCGTCGCTCCGCGCCGCGTCCGAACGCCTTGCCGGCCTGCACGCGCTGCAGGGCACGCCCAAGGGGCCGCAACTCGTCCTCACCACGATCAACGCTGCCACGCAAAAGACGCTGACGCCGTTCCGCATCCGCCAGATGGTCGCGCGCCTCGCGCCCGGCGAGCGCATCGCCATCGACCGCCTCGTGAGCCTGCTCCAGTCGAACGGCTATGTCCGCACCGACACCGTCCATGACGCGGGCGAATATGCCGTGCGCGGCGGCATCGTCGATCTCTTCCCGTCGGGCCATGAAAACCCGCTGCGTCTCGATTTCTTCGGCGAGGAGATCGAGACGCTGCGCCGCTTCGACGCCTCCACCCAGCGCACCACCGGCGCAGTCGACCATTTCATGCTGCTCCCCGCCTCCGAAGCCCTGCTCGACGAGGAGAGCATCAAGCGCTTCCGCGGCCGTTATCGCGAGATATTCGGCGCCACTGCGACCGGCGACCCGCTCTACCAGGCAGTCAGCGACGGGCGCCGCCTTGCCGGCATGGAGCATTGGCTGCCCTTGTTCGAGGAACGCCTCGTCCCGCTCGCCGAACATTTGCCCGAAGGCACGCTCTGGATCCGCGACGGCGGCGTCGCCGCCGCTGCCGAAGCTCGCTTCGAGGCGATCGCGGATTATCACGCCAACCGCGTGCAGGCCGCCGCGGCCTCGCCCGGCGCCTATCGGCCGCTCGCACCGGACCAGCTCTACCTCGCGAGCGAGCAGTGGGCGGAGGCGAGCGCCGACCTGCCCATTCACACGACCTCTCAGTTCCATGAACCGGAGAGTGCGACCGTCCTCGATTTCGGCGTCGACGGCGCCCGCGATTTCGCACCCGAGCGCGCGCAGAACGTCAATGTCTATGAAGCGGTGGCCAAGCATCTCGCCCAGGCGCAGCGGCTCGGCAGGAAGCGCATCATCGCCAGCTATTCCGCCGGCGCACGCGAGCGCCTGAAGGGATTGCTGGAGGATCACGGCGTTAAAGGCCTGACGCTCGCCGCGACATGGCAGCAGGCGCAGGGCGAAGCGGCCAAGGGCGCCGTCGCGCTCGCCGTCCTTCCGCTCGATCACGGCTTTGCCACGGCCGACCTCGAACTGCTCACCGAGCAGGACATGCTCGGCGACCGGCTCGTGCGGCGTGCCAGGAAACGCAAGAGCGCCGATGCTTTCCTCGCCGAACTGGCCACGCTCACGCCCGGCGACCTCGTCGTCCATATCGAGCATGGCATCGGCCGCTATGAGGGGCTGACCAGCATCCCGGTCGGCAAGGAGCCGCACGACTGCGTGGCGCTGAGCTATGCGGGCGGCGACAAGCTCTACGTCCCGGTAGAGAATATCGACGTGCTCTCACGTTACGGCTCGGGCGAGGATGCCGTCGCGCTCGACCGTCTCGGCGGCGAGGCCTGGCAGCGCCGCAAGGCGCGGATGAAGGAACGCATCCGCGAGATTGCGGGCGAGCTGCTCGGCGTCGCCGCCCTGCGCGCCCTGCGCGAGGCGCCGGCCTATGAGCCCGACGGCGCCGGCTTCCCCGCCTTCGTCGACCGCTTCCCCTATGAGGAAACGGAGGATCAGGATCGTGCCATTTCCGAAGTGCTCGACGATCTCGCGGCCGGCAAGCCGATGGACCGCCTCGTCTGTGGCGATGTCGGCTTCGGCAAGACCGAGGTGGCATTACGCGCCGCGTTCGTCGCCGCCATGGGCGGCGCGCAGGTGGCGCTCATCTGCCCGACCACCCTGCTCGCGCGCCAGCATTTCCTGAATTTCGAGGAGCGCTTCCGCGGCTTCCCGCTCAAGGTCGGCCGCCTCTCGCGCCTCGTCGGCGCCAACGAAGCCAAGGCGACCAAGGAGGGCCTCGCCGACAGCATGATCGATATCGTCGTCGGCACCCATGCTCTTCTCGCCAAGGGGCTCGAATTCAAGCGCCTCGGCCTCGTCATCGTCGACGAGGAGCAGCGCTTCGGCGTCATCCACAAGGAGCGCCTCAAGCAGCTCAGGGCCGATGTCCACGTCCTGACGCTGACCGCCACGCCGATTCCGCGCACCCTGCAAATGGCCATGTCGGGCCTGCGCGAACTCAGCGTCATCCAGACCCCGCCGGTCGATCGCCTCGCGGTGCGCACCTATGTCATGCCATGGGACGACGTGGTCCTGCGCGAGGCGTTGCTGCGCGAGCATTATCGCGGCGGGCAGACCTATTTCGTCGTGCCGCGCATTTCCGACATGGCGGACATGGAGGAATTCCTGCGCGAAAAGGTGCCGGAGATCCGATTCATCTCCGCCCACGGCCAGATGTCGCCGACCGAGGTGGAAGAGCGCATGTCCGCCTTCTACGAACGCAAATATGACGTGCTGCTCTCGACCACCATCGTCGAATCCGGCCTCGATATTCCCAGCGCCAACACCATCATCATCCACCGCGCCGACCGCTTCGGCCTCGCCCAGCTATACCAGCTGCGCGGCCGCGTCGGGCGCTCCAAGACGCGTGCTTATGCCTATATGACCACGCCCGCCGACCGGGTGACCACCGAGACCGCCGACAAGCGCCTCAAGGTGCTCTCCGATCTCGACACGCTGGGCGCGGGCTTCCAGCTTGCCAGCCACGATCTCGACATTCGCGGCGCGGGCAATCTGGTGGGTGACGAACAGTCCGGCCACATCAAGGAAGTCGGCTTCGAGCTCTATCAGTCGATGCTGGAGGAGGCGATCCTGGAGGCCAAGGCCGGCGGCGCCGACAAGATCGTCATGAAGGAAAGCTGGTCGCCGCAGATCAATGTCGAGGCGCCGATCCTCATCCCCGACGATTACGTCCCCGACCTCGACCTCCGCATGGGTCTCTATCGGCGTATCAACGAACTCGATGGCAAGGACATCGTCGAGGCCTTCGCCGCCGAGCTGATCGACCGCTTCGGCCCGCTGCCCGATCCCACGCAGAACCTGCTGACCCTGATCGAGGTCAAGCAGAATTGCCGCAAGGCCGGCATCGCGAGGATCGACATCGGGCCGCGCGGCGCCCTGGTCAGCTTCCACAACGACCAGTGCCCGAACCTGCCGGGTCTGCTCGCTTATGTACAGAAGCTTGGCCCGATCGCCAAGCTGCGCCCGGACAGCAAGCTCGTGATCAACCGCGTCTGGAGCGATCCCAAGGCGCGGCTCAACGGCGCGCTCAAGCTGAGCCAGGGCCTGGCCAAGTCGATCGGATAGGCCAGACGATGGCGCGGCTGATCCTGTTCAACAAGCCTTTCGGGGTCCTGCCGCAGTTCACCGACCGGGGCACCCCCTCGCCCCGCCCGACGCTGTCGGCCTATATCGATAGGCCGGGCGTCTATCCCGCCGGGCGGCTCGACATGGACAGCGAAGGCCTGCTCCTGCTGACCGATGACGGCCGCCAGCAGGCGCGGATCGCCGACCCCAGGTTCAAGATGCCCAAGACCTATCTCGTCCAGATCGAAGGTGAGCCCGATCAAGCCGCGCTCGATGCGCTCGGCCGCGGGGTCCGCCTCAAGGATGGCCCCACCCTGCCCGCGCTGGCCGAGCGCATCGACGACCCCGCGCTCTGGCCGCGCGACCCGCCCGTTCGCTTCCGCAAGACCGTCCCCGATTGCTGGATCCGCCTCACCATCCGCGAAGGCCGCAATCGCCAGGTCCGCCGCATGACGGCCGCGGTCGGGCATCCCACGCTGAGGCTAGTGCGCTGGTCGATTGGGGACTGGACGGTGGAGGGGCTGGCACCGGGGGAATGGCGCGAGGTCGAGGTCGGCTGATCGCGCGCTAAGCCCTGCCGCGCTTGTTGCGCGCAATGATGTCAGGATCATAGAAGCCGACGCTCTTCTTCCTGTTGCGCAACGAGACGATGAGGATGCCAACGGCCACCGGCATCAAGAGCATCTGCAGATTCTGAAACAGCCCGCCGCCCGGGAGGAAGCTGATCCACCACAAGACCGCGCCGACCGCGAGGCCGCACAGGAAGCCCACTTCCATGCGCCAGGGCTTGGGTCGGGCCGGGTCGGTGAACGCCTCGACATCATTCAGCAGCGCCTTGAGGGTTTCCGCACCGTCCGCGGTGAGCGGCAGTTCTACTGTCACGGCGCGGCGCCGGATCTCGTCGAGCGCGGAGTTGCGGAGCGGACGGGACATGAAGTCCCAATCCCACTTATCCGTGGAACCACTCAGCAGCGCGCCGATCGTATCGAACACATATTGCCGCTCGTCCCTCATGGGGATCATGAATGCCCGAGCGGGGCGTTGCGGGCAAGGCGGCACCGAGGCACCCCGTTGCCCCTTCACGCCGTCACGCCGTCACCCCTGACTTGATCGGCGATGCTACCATTAAGACAAGGAATAGGCTGTTCCCCGACGCAGGCCGGGATCCAGACTGGACGGAGACGCGCGTGCAATGGCGGGCATTCGACGCTTCGCGTCAAGACTGGACCCCGGCCTGCGCCGGGGAATAGCGATCTGCTCGAACGGGATAATCGCTGACTGGATCCGGGGTGACGCGTCGTAAAGCTCAGTCCTCGAACGCGATGCTCCCTTGGCTTAGCAATGTCCCGATCAATGCGAGCGCTGCATCCGATCCTGAAAGTCGCGGAGCAATCTCGACCCGATCTCCGGCGCAGAGCCGCTCGGCAAACGCCGCCGTCTCGCCCCTGCACTCGAAGCATTCCCCATCGACGAACAGCAGCACGTCACTCCCACCCTGCCGCACGAAGGAGAAGCGGCTCGCGGGGTTGCGCACGAGCGCCACGCCGTCAGCGAGCATCCCGCGCAACGCCCCGACCTCAATCGCTTCTTCCGGCGCCCAATCCACCTCGGGATATTTGGGCGTGCTCACATAACCGCCGAACCAGCGCACGAAGGCATCGCGATCGCCGAGCGTTTCGGTGACCATCGCATGCAGCCGATCGAGCGCTTCCGCCGGGATTTCTCCCGGATTGTCCAGCCGCCGCAGGTCGGGATCGGCATAGCGGTCATCATCGGCCAGTCGCCCGAGCGCATCGTCGACATAATGCGCGATCAGCTCGCTGCGCGCGGGGGCGCGGAAGCCGACCGAATAGGTCATGCAATCGTCGCTGGCGCCGATGCCGTTATGGGCGAGGCCCGGCGGCACATAGAGAATGTCGCCCGGCTCCAACACCCATTCGTCCGTCGCCTTGAAGTTCGCGAGCAGGCGCAGGTCGTCATGCGGCAGAAGCTCGCTTGCGCCATCGCACATCGCGCCGATCTGCCAGCGGCGTTTGCCCAGGCCCTGGACGAGGAACACGTCATATTGATCGAAATGCGGCCCGACACCGCCGCCCTCGGTCGCATAGCTGACCATCACGTCGTCGATGCGCCAGTCGGGCACGAAGCGGAACGGCGCGATGAGCGCGGCAACCTCCGGCACATGATGGTCGACCGCATTGACCAGCAACGTCCACGGCCGCTTGCCGAGCTTGCCGAACCGCGCCTGCGGAATCGGCCCGGCCTCGACCTTCAGCGCCTCCGGCCCGACGCCCGTCGCCACGATCAGACGGGATTCGACATCTTCTTCGCAGGCAAGCCCTGCAAGTTCATCGGGCTCCAGCGGGTTGGCCCAGCGCGTCCAGGCATTGCGGATCAGCCGCGGCTTCTTCTGCCAATGGTCGCGCAGGAAGCCGTCGATGTCGAAATTGAGCTGCATGGCGCTCGCTCTGCGCCGCCCGCCGATGCCGCGCAATCGCAAAGTCGAGGGTCCACGGCGCAGGCCGGGGTCCAAAGTGGAGCGGCACCGCATGTTCGACGCTTCGCGTCGAAACTGGACCCCGGCGCAGGCTGGGGGTCCAGTCTATCCCTGTTTGAACGACGCAAGCACCGGTCAGGTCCGTGGCGACGGCGATAGTTTGTCGGATCGCCGACGGATCGCGCTTCCCCTCATCGGCCTCGCCCCCTAAGGCCAGCCGATGCGCCCCGATCCTCATTCGCTCCTCCGCCAGGTCTTCGGATTCGAGGCCTTTCGCGGCGTGCAGGCGCAGGTGGTCGACCGCATTCTGTCGGGCGCGCATACGCTCGCCATCATGCCCACCGGCGCGGGCAAGTCGCTCTGCTACCAGCTGCCCGCCGTCGCCCTGCCCGGCTGCTGCGTGGTCGTCTCGCCGCTCATCGCCCTCATGCACGATCAGCTGCGCGCCGCGCGGACGCTCGGCATCCGCGCCGCCAGCCTGACCTCGGTCGATGCCGACTGGCGCGAGACGCAGGACCGGCTCGTCGCGGGCGAGCTCGACCTGCTCTATGTCGCGCCGGAGCGGGCATCCGGCGACGGCTTCCGTGCGCTGCTGGAGCGCAGTCCCATATCGCTCTTCGCCATCGACGAGGCGCATTGCGTCTCCGAATGGGGCCATGACTTCCGACCCGACTATCGCCTGCTGCGTCCGCTGCTCGACGCCTTCCCGTCCGTGCCGCGCCTTGCCCTTACCGCAACCGCCGACCGGCACACGCGCGAGGACATCCTTGCCCAGCTCGGCATTGCTGCCGAGGGGTTGGTCATCTCCGGCTTCGACCGGCCGAACATCCGCTATGCCATCCAGCCACGTGACGGGATGGGGCAGCAGATCGGCGATATTCTCGCCGAACATGCCGGCCCCGGCATCGTCTATGCGCAGACCCGCGCCGCCACCGAACAGCTGGCCGAAGCACTGGGCAAAGATGGCAAACGCCCGGTCCTTCCCTATCATGCCGGCCTCGACCCCGAGACGCGCGCCGCCAACCAGGCCGCCTTCCTCGCCAGCGAGGAGATGGTGATGGTCGCCACCGTCGCCTTCGGCATGGGCATCGACAAGCCGGATGTGCGCTTCGTCGTCCATGCCGGCCTGCCGAAATCCATCGAGAGCTATTACCAGGAGAGCGGCCGCGCCGGGCGCGACGGCGATCCGGCCATCGCGACCCTGCTCTGGGGTCCGGAGGACTTCATGCGCGCCCGCCAGCGCATCGCAGAAGTGGAGCCGGCCCGACAAGCCGGCGAGCGCGCGCGGATCACGGCACTCGGCGCACTGGTCGAGACCGCCGGTTGCCGCCGCGCCGTGCTGTTGCGGCATTTCGACGAGGATCCGCCGCCCTTCTGCGGCAATTGCGACAACTGCCTCTCGCCGCCCGCCAGCATCGACGCGACCCTGACGGCGCAAAAGCTGCTCTCCGCCGTCCATCGCACCGGCCAGAGCTTCGGCCTCGCCCATCTCGAAGCGGTGCTCACCGGCAAGACCAATGACCGCATCGTCCAGCGCGGCCACGACGCCCTCTCGGTGTTCGGGATCGTCGAGGGCGAGGAAGCCGCTCTTCTCAAGCCCGTCGCCCGCGCGCTCATGGTGCATGACGCGCTGGAGACGACCGAGCATGGCGGCATCGCCTTCGGGCCGGCGGCGCGCGGCTATCTCAAGGGCGAGCACAAGATCGAGCTGGTCCTGACGCCGAAGAAGGAGCGCAGGCGCCGCCGCGATACCGGCGCCAACCCGATCGACGATCCGATCTTCGAGGCCCTGCGCGAATGCCGCCGCGATCTCGCCAAGGAGGCCGGCGTGCCGCCCTATGTCATCTTCCACGACAGCACCCTGCGCGACATGGCCGCCATCCGTCCCAAGTCGCTCCGCGACATGGCCCTCGTCAGCGGCGTCGGCATACGCAAGCTCGAGGCCTATGGCGACGCGTTTCTGGCGGTGCTGCGGCAGTTCTGATCGCGCGCGAAAAACGGGCGATGGTTGCTGCCCGATCATGTTCGCGCTAACCTTCCGAAATTGGCTCATCCGGGTTGTGGATGTGCGGGAGAATTCGGCGCACAAGAGACGCCGGGACCTTGGGGGAGGCACGGCAGTGAGAAGAGGGAGCGTATCCGGCAATCGCCTGTCGATGTCGGCAAAAGCCACGATCAGGATCTCCATTCTCCTCGCCGGCGCGGCCGTCGCGACAAATGCCCGGGCGGAATGCAACCGCGCGCTGCTCAAGAAGATCACCGACACCTATGTGAAGGCGCAAACGGACGGGAAGGCCAGCTTGCTGCCGCTCGCCAAAGGCGCCTCCTATGCCGAGAACGACAAGATCATGGACATCGGCAAGGGCGTGCTGGCCGGCCCACTGAAGGTCGACTTCACCCGCAACTTCCACGACACGACGCAATGCGCCACCTTCACCGAGCTGGTGGCGGCCACGGACCCGCACCCTTATGTGATCCACACGCGCATCGAGGCGACCAAGGCCGGCAAAATCTCGAAGATGGAGTCGGTGGTGACCGACGCGGGCGACTGGATGTTCGGAGCGGCCGAGCATCTCGCGGTCACGCGGGTCGAGGCGTGGGACGAAATCTCCAAGGACAAGCGCGACACGCGCGCGGTCATCAAGGCGGCGGCCGACGCCTATCTCGACAATTGGGGGGAGCCGACGCTTCCGGTGCCGCATGGCACGCCCTGCGCCCGGCTCGAAGGCCGCCTGAACACCGGCGCCCGGAACCCACAGGGCAATAGCTGCGACATGGGCGCATTCCCGCAAAAGCTCAAGGTCGGCCACCGCCGCTACGTCATCGACGAGACCATCGGCGCCGTGTCCATCTTCCACAACTTCCCGTGGCTCGATGCCGGAATTCCGGTCGATCCGGGCACGCCGGCCAGCCAGACATTCCGGGTCGAGGGCGGCAAGAACCGCTATATCCACGAGGTGACGGTCTGCACGACGCCGCAATGCGGACGGGGACGGTAGAGCGCCAACCGCGAATAGACATGGACGGCTGGATCGCTATGGCGACGCGTCTCTGGCGGTGATGAAGGGGTTTTAGCGATCCGCCCCGCATGTGGAAAGCCGGGCTGGATCGCGCAATTCTTGTTCTGTCACAGTGGCCCTCTATATGCACGCGCTTGGCGATTCGCGTCTCACGGAGAAACTAGGAAATGAGCAAGGTGCTGGTCATCGGCGCGGGCGGAGTCGGCTCCGTCGCAGTCCACAAGATGGCGATGAACGCCGACATCTTCAGCGAGATCCATCTCGCGAGCCGTACCGTCTCGAAATGCGAGGCAATCGCTGCCTCGGTGAAGGCGCGCACCGGGGTCACCGTGCAGACCTACGCGCTCGACGCGGACGATATCGGCGCGACTACCGCGCTCATTCAGCGCGTACAGCCCAAGCTGGTCGTCAACCTGGCGCTGCCATACCAGGATCTCGCCATCATGGATGCCTGCCTCAATGCCGGCGTGCACTATATGGACACGGCCAATTACGAGCCGCGCGACGAGGCGCATTTCGAATATTCGTGGCAGTGGGCTTATCAGGAGCGCTTCAAGGAAGCCGGCCTCATGGCGCTGCTCGGCTCCGGCTTCGATCCCGGCGTCACCTCGGTCTTCGCGACCTGGCTCAGGAAGCATCACTTCGAGCGGATCGACACGCTCGACATCCTCGATTGCAACGGCGGCGATCACGGCCAGCATTTCGCCACCAACTTCAATCCCGAGATCAACATCCGCGAAGTGACCGCGCCGGCGCGTCACTGGGAAGACGGCATCTGGATCACGACCCCGGCGCTCTCCACGAAGCAGGCCTTCGACTTCGAGGCCGTCGGGCCGAAGAACATGTACCTCATGTATCATGAGGAGCTCGAAAGCCTCGCCAGGTTCTTCCCCGAGATCAAGCGCATCCGCTTCTGGATGACCTTCGGCGATGCTTATCTCAAGCATCTCGAAGTGCTGCAGAATGTCGGCATGACCCGCATCGATCCGGTCCTCTACAACGGCGTCGAGATCATCCCGCTGCAATTCCTGAAGGCGGTGCTGCCCGAGCCCGCGTCGCTCGGCGCGACCACCAAGGGCAAGACCAATATCGGCGATATCGCCACTGGCCTCGGCAAGGATGGCAAGGACAAGACGCTCTACGTCTACAATATCTGCGATCATGAGGAAGCCTTTGCCGAGACCGGCAACCAGGCCGTCAGCTATACAACCGGCGTCCCCGCGATGATCGGCGCCGCACTCATGGTACAGGGCATCTGGTCCGGCGAAGGCGTGTTCAACATCGAGCAGCTCGATCCCGATCCTTATATGGACATGCTGAACAAGCACGGCCTGCCCTGGCAGGTGAAGGAACTGGCCGCACCGCTGGACTTCTGAGCCCGCATGCGCCACCCCGGCAACGGCAGGGGTGACGGAGACACGAATGAAGATCAAAGTCAGCGGCCCCGCGCGCCTCACGCTCCTTGGCCTGGCTCTGGCCCTCTGCAGCTGCCAGTCGGACCTCAAGATGAACGCGGTGCCCGGCACGGTGCCTTCGCGCGATCTGCAGATGTGCGCGTCGCAGGGCGGCAGGATCGAAGCACGCGGCAAGGCCGGCATTCCCGTCTGCGTCCATCCATATAGCGACGCCGGCAAGGCCTGCTCCGGCAAGGCCGATTGCAAGGGACGCTGCCTGGCCAATGAAGGGCCTGGCGGTCTGCCCAGGCTGGGGGATGCGACCGGCGGGCACTGTCAACCGGACGACAGGCTGTTCGGCTGCTATGCCGAGGTCCAGGGCGGCAAGGCCAAAGCCGCGATCTGCGTGGATTGACGATGCCCGACGGACATATGGAAACGAAAGCCGGCGATCCCGGCGCCTTTCTGCGCTTCGATCTGAGCCGCGTGCCAACACCCGCCTTCGTGGTCGATGCCGCGAAGGTGCGGGCCAACCTCGCCGTCCTCAAGGACGTGAAGGATCGCGGCGGCATCCGCATGCTGGCCGCGCTCAAGGCATTTTCGATGTGGTCGCTGGGCTCGACGGTGGCATCCTATCTCGACGGCGTCTGCGCGTCGGGCATCTATGAGGCGCGCCTCGGACGCGAGGAATATGGCGGCCCCAATGGCGACAAGGAGGTGGCCACCTATTGCGCGGGCTACAAGGCGGCGGACCTGCCGGATATCTGCGCGCTGTCCGATCACATCATCTTCAATTCGCCGGGCCAGATTGGGCGCTTTCGCCCGATCCTTGATGCTGCCCGTGCAAAGGGCCACAGTTTCGACGTCGGTCTACGAGTCAATCCGCTCCATGCCGAAGGCGAGGTCGCCAAATATGACCCATGCCAACCGCACAGCCGCCTAGGCTTCCCGATCGCACAGCTGACGGCCGACCATCTCGACGGTGTCGACGGCATCCATTTCCATACGCTCTGCGAGCAGGACTTCGTTCCGCTCGGACGCACCTGGGCGGCGGTCGAGCCCAGCCTCAAGCCGCATTTCGGCCGGCTCAAATGGCTGAACTTCGGCGGCGGCCACCACATCACGCGTGCCGACTATCAGCGCGAACAGCTGATCGGTTTCCTGCAGACGATCCGCGCGCAGACCGGCCTGGAGGTCTATCTGGAGCCCGGCGAGGCAGTCGCGCTGGATGCAGGCATTCTCGTGGGCGAGATACTCGATGTGATCGACAACGGCATGCCCGTCGCGATCACCGACATCAGCGCGACCTGTCATATGCCGGACGTGATCGAGGCGCCCTATCGCCCGGCCATGCTCGGCGAGAAGGCCGGTGAGACGGTCACGCGCCTCGGCGGGCCATCCTGTCTGGCGGGGGACATCATCGGTGACTATGCTCTCCCGGTCCGTGCGCAACCGGGCGCCCGCATCGCCTTTCTCGACCAGGGCCATTACTCCATGGTCAAGACCAACACGTTCAACGGCGTGCCGCTGCCCTCCATCTGGCTATGGGACAGCGAAACGGATGAGCTGCGCGAGATACGCAGCTTCGATTATGCGGACTTCAAATCGCGGCTGAGCTGATCAGCGCAGGTTGGGATCGCTGGCGCGCAGCGCCTGCTCTTCGGCACTCATCGACTGGCGAGCGGCGAGGAGCTGCTGGCCGAAGGTCTTGAGCGAAGAGGCGGTCAGTTCACCGCTGCTGAAGAAGGTCAGCACCGACTGGCGGTCCCGTTCGCGAAGTTCGGCCTTGGCGGCATACGCTTCGGCACGGCTGAAGCTGCCATCGTCATTGAGGGCGACGATCGCCAAAGCACGCCCGCTCATGGCGCCCGTGGCGCTCACACCGCCCTTTTTGAGCGCAGCATGGGCTTCGTTCGCCACCTTGGCCGCATCCTTCTTCGCATCGTCCGTCTCGGCATTGGCACGCTGGGCGCCGATGGAGATCTGCACGGACGAAGAAGCGCTCGCCGTCGAGCCGGTATCTGCGCCGAGGGCGTTGAGCGTCGAAGCAGGCACGGTGATGCCGCGCTGCGCCGCGACTTGCTGGAGCAGCGAAGACGCCGAGCCGGCCGACGATGCGGAGTCGTTGTTGAGATAATCAAAGAGCGACATGAGGATGCGCACCTTTGCAGTTGGTCCGGCGAGACCCTTGCGCTCGGCTGGTTAACGAATCGCAAAAATCGCCCTGCACGCCGAGTCGTTTTCGCGTGGGAAATCAGAGACTCGTGCTGCGAGCCTCCTGCCGGGCTTCGCGCAAAGCCCGTGCAAGGATCAAAAAGGACGGAATCTCAATAATCCACGGTTTGCGATAGTTTATGGCGGGCTTTTTTAGCCCCCCGCCGCTTTACAGGCACCCCCCTTCGCCATATATGCGCACCCCTGCTGCCCCATGGGACTTCCACCGCAAGGCAGCTCAATTGGCTGAATCCACTGGAGGTCCCTTGAGTTGTACAAGCACCATAGCGCGCTGGGGGTAGCTCTTTCCCTCAAACCGGCAGCACCGGTAACGCTTATTCGCCCGCAGGCCGCAGCCCGCGCCGCCCGATTCTTCTCCCAGAAGTTTCCGGGCAAGTCGCTCTATGCGGTGAAGGCCAATCCCACGCCCGAGCTCCTCAAGACGCTCTGGGGTGCGGGCATCAGCCATTATGACGTGGCCTCCATTGCCGAGGTGCGCCTGGTCGCCAAGACGCTGCCGCGCGCCAAGCTCTGCTTCATGCACCCGGTCAAGGCCGAGGAAGCGATCCGTGAGGCCTATTTCCAGCACGGCGTGCGCACCTTCAGCCTCGATAGTCTCGAAGAGCTGGGCAAGATCGTTCGGGCCACCAGCGGCGCAACGGACCTCGAGCTGTGCGTTCGTCTCCGCGTCTCGTCCGAGCACAGCAAGCTGAGCCTTGCCTCCAAGTTCGGTATCGAGCTGAGCGAAGCCAAGGAACTGCTGCAGGCCACCCGCCAGGTCGCCGACGCACTCGGCATCTGTTTCCATGTCGGCAGCCAGGCGATGACGCCGCACGCCTACACCCAGGCGATCGAACGCGTCCGCGCGGCCATCGTCGACGCATCCGTCACGGTCGACATCGTCGATGTCGGCGGCGGCTTCCCGTCGAGCTATCCGGGCATGGAGCCTCCGCCGCTGGAAGCCTATTTCCACGCCATCAACCGCGCCTTCGAGAGCCTGCCGATCTCCTATTCGGCCGAACTCTGGTGCGAGCCGGGCCGCGCGCTCTCGGCCGAGTACAGCTCGCTCCTCGTGCGCGTCGAAAAGCGCCGCGGGAACGAGCTCTTCATCAATGACGGCGCTTATGGCGCATTGTTCGATGCCGCCCATCTCGGCTGGCGCTTCCCGGTGCAGCTTCTGCGTCCGGAAGCCAATGAGACGGACATGGAGGCCTTCAGCTTCTATGGCCCGACCTGCGACGACATGGACCACATGGCCGGCCCCTTCATGCTCCCCAAGGACATCAAGGCGGGCGACTATGTCGAGATCGGCATGCTCGGCGCTTATGGCTGTGCGATGCGGACCGAGTTCAACGGCTTCGGCGCCACCAGCATCTGCGAAGTGGCCGACGAACCAATGGCGAGCCTCTACCGCGAGGAAGCCCCGCTTCCGCGCAAGTCGAACGTCATAAAGCTCAGCCGCTAAGGTCTTTCAAAATGGGGGAGCGTGATCGGCAAGATCGCGCTTTCATCATTAGAACAGTTTCAATTGATAACTGAATGATGACAAGGCAGCTTCCCTTCACGCATCGTGAAAGGGGGAGATGTCTATGCCCATGCCTATATTGGCGCCCGCCGCCATCCTGATCGCCTGGTCGATCGTCATGCTGCTCTGGATGATGAGCACGCGCCTGCCCGCCCTCCAGAAAGCCAAGATTCCGACCCAGCGCACCGTCGGGGGCCGCGGCGTCGATCTCAACGGCATCCTGCCGCCGAAGATCATGTGGAAGGCGCATAATTACGACCATCTCATGGAGCAGCCGACGATTTTCTATGCGGTGACGATCATCCTCGCGGTGATCGGCCATGGACCGGCTTCAACGCGACCTTGGCCTGGATCTATGTCGGCCTCCGCATCGTCCATAGTATCTGGCAGGCGACCGTGAACACCATTCCCGTGCGGCTGGGCCTGTTCGCACTGTCGACGATCGCGTTGGGTTTACTGGCCGTGAATGCGCTGCGCGCGACGCTGGGCTTCTAGGCGCGCGAAAAAGTCCCGACCAGTTCCACATGGGTCGACCAGCGGAACTGCCCTACCGGTTTGACGCGCTCGAGCCGGTAACCGCCTTCGACGAGCAGTTTCGCATCGCGCGCGAAGCTCGGCGGATTGCACGAGACATAGACGATACGCGCTGCCGTCGACGCAGCGAGTTCCTTCACCTGTTCCTCGGCGCCAGCGCGCGGCGGATCGAGGAGGATCTCGTCGAAGCGGTCCAGCTCCTTGGGCACGAGCGGACGACGAAACAAATCGCGATGCTCGGGGAAGATGCGGCCCGGTAGACGATTGCCGCCGCCCTGCAACGCCAGCACATGCGTTCGCGCGGCTTCGGCGGCATAGATCTTCCGCCCTGGCACATCATCTGCCACGGAGAGCGCGAACGTGCCCAGACCCGCGAACAGGTCCGCCACTATCTTCGCCTCGCCGAGCCCCTTGCGCACTTCGGCGAGCAGCGCGGCCTCGCCGTCGGCGGTCGCCTGCAGGAACGCGCGCGGCGGAAAGGCGACAGGCAAAGCGCCGAATGTGATGGTGACCGGATCGGGTTCCCACAGCGTCATCGGCCCGTCTTCGCCATCGAGCATCAGCCGGGCGAGCTTATGGTCGCGGGCGAAATCGAGCATCGCTTCCGTCTGTTCGAGGCCCTTGGGCGCAATGCCGGACAGGATGACGTCCACGCCCTGATCGACCAGCGCCAGATCGATCGTGCCCGCCTTCTCCTTGCCGAGCATGGCGCCGAACAGCACCCGGAGAGGCGCCACGAGCGCAAACAGGCGCGGCTCCAGCACATGGCATTCGTGCATGTCGATGATGCGGTGACTGCCCTGAGTGGAGAAGCCGATGTGGATGCTCTTGCCGAGCCGCAGCACGCGCAAGGAGGCCCGCCGGCGCGTGCGGGGCGGCGAAACATGGGCCTCGGCAACCTCGTCCGCGCCGATCCCCTGCCCCGCCAGCGCGCCGGCGACGCGGTCGCGCACATAATGGGCATAGGCCGCGTCGGACAATTGCTGGAGCTGGCAGCCCCCACATTCCGGGAAATGCAGACAGACCGGCGCGACATGATTGGGGCCCTTGGCGAGGCCGCCGCCGGGAAGCAGCCGATCACCGGGCGCACTGCCGGGCACATGGCGCCCGTCACCGGTGACGCCATCGCCGCGCGCGGCAATGCGCAATATGAGATCAGCGTCGTCCAAGCGCGCTCGCATATGCCGCCGGAATGCTGCGCACAAGCTCATCCGCAACAAAGGCGGCGCCCGTTCGCCGCGCAGCATCGCCATGCAGCCACACAGCCTCGCACGCGGCACGGAACGGATCGCCGGTGACGGCCAACCGCGAGGCACAGAGGCCGGCCAGCACATCGCCCGTTCCAGCCGTCGAAAGCCAGGCCGAAGCCGGATGCGCGACGGCGCAGCGACCATCCGGTGAAGCAATCACCGTGTCGGGGCCCTTGTGAACCACGACGCAGCCGATGCCGGCAGCGGCGGCGCGCGTGCGGTCGATCTTGTTGCCGGGCAAATCGCCGAACAGATGTGCGAACTCGCCTTCATGCGGCGTGACGATCACCGGCGCTGGCAACGCTCGTCCGGCTCCCCCGCTCAAATGATGCAGGGCGTCCGCATCGGCAACGACGGGCAGGCCAGACCTCAGCGCCAGCACAAGCCGATCCCGCGCCTTCGTGGTGCGTCCCAGGCCAGGGCCGACCAGAACCGTCCTTGCGCGCCCGAAATCCATCGCCTTGCTGCACACGATCGCATGGCTGATCGGCGTGACGGGATCGTCGGCCAGCAGGCGGACATAACCTGCTCCGCCCCGCGCCGCCGCTTCGACGCAGAGCGCTGCAGCGCCCGGCATGTCGCCAGCCACGACCGCGACGAGCCCGCGCGTATATTTGTGCGCCTCCGCGGCAGGCGCTTCGAGGGACGGAACGGACAATATATGCGCCGCAGCCGCGGGCGTGCCGATGCCGATGTCGGCCAGCACGTGCTGTTCGGCGAAGCTACGGCCGGGCATCAGCACATGGGCCGGCTTCCATGCGCCGAGCGCAAGGCAGTGCGTGAAGTGAGACACCGGCGAGAGCGCGACACCGGCATCGCTTTCGATACCGCTCGGCACATCGAGAGCATAGCTATGGCCCGCGCCCTCAACGAGCCGCGCCAGCCGCTCGGCCAATGTCGTATCGAGCCCGCGAGTCAGGCCGATGCCGAACAGCGCATCAACGACCTGCAGGGCAGGTGCCGCCGTCATGATGGGCTCGACCGGGCCGCTCCAGTCGGCTCTCGCCTTGACGGCGCTGTCCGTCTTGGGTTCGCCAGATGCTGCGACGCGCACCGGCACACCCAATTCGCGCAGCCGCCGCGCGATCACATAGCCGTCGCCGCCATTATTGCCCGGCCCGCACAGCACCAGCGTCTCGCGCTTCACGCCGGCGCGCCAGATGATCTCGGCCGCGCCCTCGCCGGCGCGGCGCATCAGTGCATAGGGATCGGTCCCGGCGTCGAACAGCGCCTGCTCGGCAGCGCGCATCTGCGCCACCGAGAGGATCGGCGTGCCTTGCATTACTGAAGCCCCGGGGAGAGGTTGGGGCGGATACGACTGTACAACGCCAGCGCAGCAGGAGCGATGCTCTGCATCGTCCCCACCCCTTGCCCCTCCCCCGAAGGGGAGGGGTTGAAGGCGCTAGATATCCGCAAAGACATGCGTCTCCGCTTTGGCGCCCGGATGCGTCACAGCGCCCTTCGCCGCCGGACCGACCAGCTGCGCATATTTCCACAGCGCGCCGGCCTGGTAGTTGTTCTTGCGCGGCGCCCAGCTCTTGCGGCGCTCGGCCAGCACGGCCTCGTCGACCAGCAGGTCGATCGTGCCCGCCTCGGCATCGATGCTGATCCGGTCACCATTCTCGACGAGCGCGATCGGGCCGCCGTCCGCCGCCTCGGGGCCGACATGCCCGATGCAGAAGCCGCGCGTGCCGCCCGAGAAGCGCCCGTCGGTGATGAGCGCCACCTTCTCGCCCAAACCCTGTCCGTACAGCGCTGCCGTGGTCGAGAGCATCTCGCGCATGCCGGGGCCGCCCTTGGGGCCTTCATAGCGGATAACGACGACATCGCCTTCGACGATCTCCTGCCGCTCGACCGCCGCAAAGGCATCCTCCTCACGCTCGAACACCTTGGCGGTACCGGTGAACTGCAGGCGTTTCATGCCCGCGACTTTCACGATCGCGCCTTCAGGGGCCAGGCTTCCCTTGAGGCCGACAACCCCACCCGTCTGCGTGATCGGCGCCTTCGCGTCGTAGATGACCTTCTGGTCGGGGTTCCAGGTGACCTCATCGATATTCTCGCCCAGCGTCTTGCCGGTCACCGTCATGCAATCGAGATGCAGCAGGCCCGTCTGCGCGAGCGACTTCATCAGCATGTAGATGCCGCCGGCCTCGTGCATGTCCTTGGCGACATATTTTCCGCCGGGCTTCAGGTCCGCCATATAGGGCGTGGTCTTGAAGATTTCGGCGACGTCGAACAAGTCGAATTCGATGCCGACTTCATGCGCCATGGCCGGCAGATGCAGGGCACCATTGGTCGAGCCGCCGGTCGCGGCCACGATGCGCGCGGCATTCTCGAACGCTTCCTTGGTGCAGATGTCGCGCGGACGCAGGTTGCGTTCCAGCAGCGTCATCACCTGCTTGCCCGCCGCGACGGCGATCTCCTCGCGCGACTTGTAGGGCGCCGGGACCATGTTGCTGTTCGGCAGCGAGAGGCCGATTGCTTCGCCGACGCAGGCCATCGTGTTCGCCGTATACTGGCCGCCGCATGCGCCATGGCCCGGGCAGGCGGCCTTTTCGATGGCGGTCACCTCGGAAAGCGGGCATGTGCCGGCAGCGAAACGGCCGACCGCTTCGAATACGTCGATGACGGTGAGATCCTCGCGCTCCTTGTAACGGCCCGGAAGGATCGACCCGCCATAGACGAAGATCGACGGCACGTTGAGGCGCAGCATGGCCATCATCATGCCGGGCAGCGACTTGTCGCAGCCGGCGAAGGCGACGAGGGCGTCATAGCAATGGCCACGCATCGAGAGCTCGACGGAGTCCGCGATGACCTCGCGGCTCGCCAGCGAGGACTTCATGCCCTGATGCCCCATGGCGATGCCGTCGGTCACGGTGATCGTATTGAAGCGGAACGGCGTGCCGCCCGCCGCCATCACGCCGTCACGGGCCCAATCGGCCTGCTGGTCGAGCGTGGTGTTGCATGGCGCGCTGTCGTTGCCCGCCGAGGCCAAGGCCACGAAAGGCTTGGCGATGTCCTCTTCCTTCCAGCCCATCGCATAATAATAGCTGCGGTGGGGGGCGCTCTCGACACCAACGGAAACGTAGCGGCTGGGAAGCTTGGACTTGTCGAACTGGGTCATCGTCGGGCCTTTCTGTGCGCGGCCCCTTTCCACCAAAGCCGCCATCAAATCAAGGCCTCAGAGGCCAGTGCCAGGTAACTTTATTCCGGCATTCCATAAGAACAGGAATTAAAATTTCCGAAAATCGCCTCTGTCCGTTCATATCCTTCGCGATATCCTGCCGCATCTCGACCCCGAGATAGGGCCTGCCATGCGCCTCGGCATGGCGGTTCATGGTCGCATTCAGTATCTTGCCGGAATAAGGCTCATTGGCGCCGACCACGAGACCCGCCGCTTCCAGCAGCGGAATGGCGATGCGTGGCGCCCGCTCATCCTCATTCCAGAGAATGCCGATCTCCCAGGGCCGCGCCTCGTCCGGCCGGGTGCGCAGGCTGGGCGTGAAGCTGTGCAGCGACAGGATGAACGGCCTGTGCGGCAGCGCCGCCAGTCGCGCGACCTCGGCATGATAAGGCTCGTAATAAAGCGCCAGCCGCTCGGCGACCTCGGCCACGCTATTGCCTTCGATATGATGGCCGTCGCTCTGCACGGGCACGAGCCCGGCCGCGTCGGGCTCGCGATTATAGTCGATGACGAGGCGCGAAACGCCACCCAGGATCGCACTGCACTGCCCGGTCTCGACCAGCAGCGCCGCCACCTCCGCAACGCCGATGTCGAGCGCGACATGCTCCTGCATCACCGCGGGAGGCAGGCCGAGATCGATCCCGTCCGGCACATGATTGGACGCATGATCGGCGACGATGAGGATGGGCGCGGCAGGATCGCCGAGAGTCTTGAAAGCAGCGGTCATCATCTGTCCATAACGGTTGTGACCGTCAGCCGAAAGACCAGGTCGCCTGCACGGCTTCCAGCCGGAAGGTTCCGAAAGTTCCGGGTCCAGAGCAAAAAACAAAAAAGCTTTTCGCCGTTCGTGAATGGGATTTTCAATGAGCCGCGCGGATGATGTCATGACCGCGATGTCGTAGGACAGCAGCGAACGCGCCAATCCGGACGTTTCCCCGCATGCGCGATCAGCGCAGTTCGCTCGCCATCAGCCACCAATCCGGATGATCGTCCTCGATCCGCTCGGCGGCCACATCGCGCTCGGCGTCGCTGGCGAACAGGGCGAAACAGGTCGCGCCCGAGCCGGACATGCGCGCAAGGCTCGGCAACTGCGCACGCAGCACGGCGAGCACCTCGTCAATCTCCGGCACCAGGGCGATGGCCGAGGCCGCAAGGTCGTTGCGTCCGCGCCGCCACTCGGCCGGATCGAGCGGGCCGCGGTCGAACGCGTCCCACCCCTTGAAGACAGGGCCGGTCGGGCATTCGACCAGCGGATTGACCAGCAGGATCGGCATGCCGCCAAGGTCGAGATCGACGGTCTCAAGCCTCTCCCCCACCCCTTTGCCGAACACGGTCTGCGAACCCAGGCATGCAGGCACATCGGCACCGAGCGACGCGGCGATGGCCGGAAAGTCGAGCGCCATCGGGCGGATGTCCCAGAGATTCACCAGCAGCCGCAGCGCGGCCGCCGCATCCGCCGAGCCGCCACCGATGCCGGATGCGATCGGCAGGCGCTTGTCGAGGACGAGATCCGCACCGAATTGCGTGCCAATCGCCGCCTGCAACGCCCGGGCAGCGCGCATGACGAGATTGTCCTCGCCGGCACTCAGCCCTTCGGCAAAATCGCCTTCGATCGTCAGCGCGATCTCGCCATCCTCGCGCATCGATCCGCGCAGGCCGTCACCGTCCGCGCAGAAGGCGAACAGGCTTTCCAGCTCATGATAGCCGTCGGCGCGCCGCGCGCGGACATGAAGAGCAAGGTTGACCTTGGCATGGGCAGTTTCGCTGAGCATCGCATGGCTAGATCGCAATGCCTCCGGAATTGCAACGCCTTCGAACCGGCAATCGCCCGGCGCGCGTCAAAAGCCACCGGGTTCGGAGGCCCGCAAGATTGCCTATGGCGAGATACATGTGCGCGGACCGGGAACTTTCCTGCCCGACAAACGCTTTGCGGAGATCAACCAGACCAAAGCTAGAAAGCCCGACATGCTCTACACAATCGTCGTCATCCTGATCGTCCTTTGGCTGATCGGCTTGCTTGCTCATGTCGGCGGCGGACTGATCCACCTGCTGCTGCTGGTCGCCGGTATCGTGTTCGTCTTCCAGCTGATGACGGGCCGCCGCTCGCTTTAGTCACCGGTCATCACGCCGGCTTTCACATATTCGGATAAGTCGGCCCGCCGCCGCCTTCGGGCGCGACCCAGTCGATGTTCTGCGTCGGGTCCTTGATGTCGCAGGTCTTGCAGTGGACGCAGTTCTGCGCGTTGATCTGGAAGCGCGGCTTGCCCTTCTCGTCCGTCAGCACCTCATAGACGCCGGCCGGACAATAAAGCCGCGCCGGCTCGTCATAGAGCGGCAGGTTGTAGTCGATCGGGACGTCCGGGTCCTTCAGGTGAAGGTGGCAGGGCTGGTCCTCCTCATGGTTGGTGCCGGAGAGGAAGACCGAGGACAGCCGATCGAAACTCAGCACACCATCCGGCTTGGGATAGGCGATGGGATCGCACTCTTCCTTGGGCCAGAGCTTGGTGTGATCCGCCTTGTTGCGGAGCGTGAACGGCAGGCCGATCCCCAGCTGGCGCATCCACATGTCGATGCCGGCGACCAGCGTGCCCCAGAGATTGCCGAACTTGCCGAGCGCTGGCCCCGCATTGCGCACTTTCCACAGCTCGCTGGCGATCCAGCTCTTTTTCAGCGCTTCGGGGTAGACCGTGAGCTCATCGGCCGAACGATCGGCCGCGACGGCGTCGAAAGCCGCGTCAGCCGCCAGCATCGCCGACTTCATGGCGGTATGCGTGCCCTTGATGCGCGGCACGTTGACGAAACCCGCCGCGCAGCCGATCAGCGCCGCGCCGGGCATGACGAGCTCGGGGATCGACTGGTAACCGCCCTCGTTGATGACGCGCGCACCATAGGCGACGCGCTTGCCGCCCTCCAGAACCGCCTTGATCGCCGGGTGGTGCTTCCAGCGCTGGAATTCCTCATAGGGCGAGAGATAGGGATTGCGGTAGCCCAGGCCGACGACGAAGCCGAGCGCCACCTGCCCGCCAGCCTGATGATAGAGAAAACCGCCGCCATAGGCATCCGTCAGCGGCCAGCCCTGGGTGTGGATGACGCGCCCGGGCACATGCTTTGCGGGATCGATGTCCCAGAGTTCCTTGATGCCGAGACCATAGGTCTGCGGGTCGCAATGGGCTTCGAGGTTGAACCTGGCCTTCAGGCGCTTGGTAAGATGGCCGCGCGCGCCCTCTGCAAACAGGGTGTAGCGCGCGTGCAGTTCGAGGCCGGGCTGATAGTCGCCCTTGTGATGCCCGTCCCTGGCGACGCCCATGTCGCCTGTCGCCACGCCCTTCACAGCGCCTTCGTTTGGGCCGTCTTCGTGGTAGAGAATCTCGGCGGCCGGAAAGCCCGGGAAGATCTCGACGCCGAGCGCCTCGGCCTGTTCGGCCAGCCAGCGGCAGAGGGCCCCCAACGACCCGGTGTAACAACCCTTGTTGTTCATGAAGGGCGGCAGCATCGCGTGCGGCAGCGCCATCTTGCCGCCGGCCGTCAGCCACCAATGCTGATTGTCGCTGACCGGCAGCTCGGCGATCGGGCAGCCGCTCGTGCGCCAGTCCGGCAGCAGTTCATCGAGCGCCCTGGGGTCGATGACCGCGCCGGACAGGATATGCGCGCCGATCTCCGATCCCTTCTCAAGGATGCAGACGCTGATCTCGCGCCCCGCCTCGTTCGCGCGCTGCTTCAGGCGGATCGCGGCGGAAAGGCCCGCGGGGCCGCCGCCCACGATCACGATATCATAAGGCATGGACTCCCGCTCGGACATCTCGTGCTCCTCTTGCCGGTCCATTACGCGTCCGGTCGCCGCAAATCTGCACCAACTGACGGCCCACGCAGTGCGGCAAGGTTGACAGTCCCGTCAACCTCTGACTCTTGTCGCCGCCATGCGGGTCGCACAAGAAAGCACATGGGCAAGAACATGGACGCCACAGGAAGTGGCGGATTCCTATACGCTTTGGTGGCGCGAAGCAGGGCTCCACAGCGAAACGTCGCTGGAGCCCCATGGCTGGCTCGCGGAGCCCGCTGCCGAGGCCAGCCCGCTCGCAGCAGCGCCATTGCAGCGCCCGCGCGTCGCCGAATCCACAGCCGCCACGCCGATCCGTGCCGACAATGCGCAGGCCATGCCGTCCAGCCTCGCGGACTTCCGGGCGTGGCTGCAGGAACAGCCGCAGCCTGAAACATTATGGAGCGGCCCGCTCTTCCTGCCCTCCGAGGCCGTGAATGCGCGCCTCCTCGTCATCTGCGACATGCCCGATGAGGGTGCCCAGTCCGATACAGTGCCGTTCGCGCCGCCGACGGCCCGCTTTGTCGCCGCCATGCTGACCGCGATCGGCCTCGATCTCGAGCATGTCGCCTTCGCGCCGCTTGCGATGCGCCGGGCGCCCGGTGGGCTCCTCGACAATGAGATCGCCCGCAGCCTTGCCCAGCGGATGCGCCGCTACCTCGCCCTTGCCCGCCCACAGGCCGCGCTCATCCTGGGCGACAAGACGAGCCGTGCCCTGCTTGCGGCGCAAGTCTCCACCAATTCCGCAAATTTGCCTGAAATTAACCACGATGGCGGCACGCTGCCCGTTGCAGCGCTTGCCGGACCGGACCTGCTGATGCGCCGGCCGCTCGCCAAGGCCGCGAGTTGGCAGACGCTGCGCCTGTTGCATGGGATGTTGAACGGATGAAGAGCCGGACCCTGTATTTGCTGACTGCCGCGCTGGCGCTGGCCGGGCTGGCGCCGGCCGCCCATGCCGCGGCCGGCGACGCGCTGCTCGGCGTTTCGGCCATCGCCACGCTCGACGACGATTCCGCCTCCCGCTATCGCGCCATTTTCGACCAGATCGACGGCAAGAAGTGGCTCGACGCCAAGATGGGCATCCTCGCGCTCGACGAGGGCGACACGATGCGACCCTATCTGCTGGCGCGCCTCTATCTCGCCAAGGACAGCCCCCGCGTCGAGCTGTTCGACCTGCTCGATCTCATCAACAAGGCGCCCTATCTGCCGCAGGCCGACCAACTCTCCAAGCTTGCCGCCAAGCGCGGCGCGCAGGGCCTGCCCGACGCCTCGGCGACACGCAAGCTGGTCTGGACCGGCGGCTCGCCCCAGCGCCGGACGCTCGGCGCGGTCAAGAACGACAGCGTCGCCGACGCCATTCGCGGGCAGGTCACGGCCCGCATCGTCGCCAATGATCCGGTCGGCGCGGAATCCCTGCTCGGCGGGGCCGAATATGCCCTGACTCCGGCCGGCTATACCGAGCTGCAGCACCGCATCGGCTGGTCCTATTACATCATGGGCGACACCCGGAACGCCCGCCGCATGGCCGCGCGCGCGCTCGAAGGGGGCGCTGGCGACTGGGTGCCGTCCGCCTGGTGGACGATCGGTCTTTCGGCCTGGCGCGACAAGGACTGGAGCACGGCCGCGTCCGCCTTCTACAAGGCGGCGAGCGAAGCCAGCGACGGCGACATGAAGAGCGGCGGCTATTTCTGGTCGGCGCGCGCGGTCATGGCCGATCATCATCCCGAGCGCGTCAATTCGCTGCTCAAGGCGGCGGCCCGCGAGACCGAAACCTTCTACGGCATGCTGGCCCGCGAGCAGCTGGGCATGTCGGTCCAGGAGACGCTGCACCGCGACGCCGTGACGTCCGCCGACTGGGCACAGCTCAAGACCCTGCCCAATGCGCGCAACGCCGTCATCATGCGCAGCATCGGCCGATCGGGCGACGCCGACCAGGTGCTTCGCCGCGAGGCCGAACTCAGCGGCAGCAGCAATTACGCCGCGCTCGTCCATCTCGCGAGCGAGCTTTCGCTGCCGACGACGCAGCTCTGGCTCGCCCAGCGTTCGACCAACGGGCAGAAGGTCGCGGCCTATGCGCGCTTCCCCTCGCCCGACTGGACGCCGGCCAATGGCTGGCTGGTCGACAAGGCGCTGGTCTATGCCCATGCGCTGCAGGAGACGCGCTTCCAGACCGACGCGCGCAGCACCGCCGACGCGCGCGGCGTGCTTCAGGTCGTGCCCGGCACCGGGCGCGAACTGGCCGGCCAGGCCGGCATGAACTTCACGGTCGAGCAGCTCTACGACCCGACCTACAATCTCGCCCTGGGCCAGCTCTATATGAAGAAGCTCGCCGCCTTGCCCGCCACGCAAGGCCTGCTGGTCAAGGTTGTCGCGGCCTATAATGCCGGCCCTACCCCGGTAGACCGCTGGAACACGCAGGTCCGCGACGACGGCGACCCGCTGCTCTTCATCGAGTCCGTCCCTTATTATGAGACCCGAGCCTATCTGAACGCGGTTCTGCGCAATTATTTCGTCTACCAGATGGAGCAGCAGGGCTCCTCGCCCGTCCTCAAGGCCATGTCGCAAGGCATGTGGACCCGCTTCCCGGACGGCAAGAAGACCGAGACGGTGCGCATGCCGGCCGCCGGGAAGGTCGCCCGTGCCGATTGACGAGGCGCGGACCTTCGTCCCGGTCAATATCGCGCTGCTGACCGTCTCCGACACCCGCACGTTCGCCGACGACAGGTCGGGCCACACGCTCGCGGACCGCATCCAGGCGGCCGGCCATGTTCTCAAGGACCGCGCCATTTGCAGGGACAGCCGCGAGGAGATCGTCAGCCATCTCCACGCCTGGATCGAAGACGGCGAGATCGATGTCGTCCTCACCACAGGCGGCACCGGCGTCACGGGCCGCGACATCACGCCCGAAGCGATCGAACAGGTGCAGGACAAGCCCATCCCCGGCTTCGGCGAATTGTTTCGCTGGATCAGCTTCGAGAGCATCGGCACCTCGACCATCCAGTCGCGGGCTTGCGCCTGCGTCGCGCGCGGCACGTATATCTTCGCGCTCCCCGGCTCGACCGGCGCCGTGAAGGATGGCTGGGACAAGATCCTCGTCCACCAGCTCGACAGCCGCTTCCAGCCCTGCAACTTTGTCGAGCTGATGCCGCGCCTGCTGGAAAAATAGAGTCAGGTCAGGCTGAGCGTCAGAACCGGACGGGCGCCTCGCCGAAACGATTAGGCCCTTCGTTCGACTTGATGACGCCGACGACTATGATGAAGAGCACCGGCAGCCAGCCGAGCAGCACCATCATCCCCTGCCCCTGCATCATCGCGGTCGGATCGGGCGCGGTCGTGCCCTCGTACCGGGCAAGCGCCTCCTTGACCCGCTCGATCGCCGCCGGTGCCTGGGCAAGAACGATAGCCTGAAGTCCTGCCGGAACCAGCACCAGCCATCCGCTCATGCCGATATCGTGCAGCCGCCGCACGATGCTGGCGGCGAGCAGCAAGGCCGTGATCAGGGCAAGCGCGACGCCGAGCCAGACGACCATCGGCATGGTCTCCGCCACAAGGGTCATCATCCGGGCATTGATCGTGGCGGCATCCGCATGGGCCTGCGCCGCCTCCATCGCACCGGCGGTCGCCTTCACGGTCATCGGCAGCGAGATGGCGATGCCGCCGGCAAACCGCAGGATCACGATGAAAAGCACGTAATACCAGAAGGTCGAACGCGCATCGCGCCCGCTGAAATTCATCAGGTTCGACAGGTTATATTTGATGGCACCGAACATCCGCTCCCTCCTCTTGCGAGTTGGGATCAGTATGCGCGGCCCACCAATACCCTTTCAACCGCCTTTTCGCCGGTGAAGATGCAGCCGCCGGTCGTCGGTTCCTGATCGAGCGGCGCGTTGCGCAGCGTCAGCTTCTCACCCTTGAGCCACTGCTCGACCTTTTCGAGTGCGCCGCCGGTGGGTCGCGCCCACTCGACCAGCACCCAGCCGGGCTTGTCGCCCTCGAACGCCTTGGCCAGATCGGCAAGGTCGCGGGCGCCATCGCGGATATTGGCATCGAGGCGGACTTTGGCATCCTCATAGAGCGACGCCTGGATATCGCGCAGCGTGTTCACCGCCTCGCCGACGAACGTCGCGCGCGGCATGACGATGCTCGCGGTCTTGCCCGCCTCATTGTAGAGCTTGTCGCGGCGCAGGACGGAGACATTGCCGCCCGCCACATCGCGCCCGCCGACCTCGATCACGATCGGCGCGCCTTTCTTGACCCATGCCCAGCGCTTGTTGGACGCCTTGATCGGCTTGCGGTCGAGCAGCACGCGCACAGGTTCGCGGAACGCGTCGAGCGCGGCCAGGTCCTTCGCCAGCGCCTCGCAATAGTCGAGCACGGCCGCGTCCTCGTCGGTATCGCGCAGCATCGGCACGATGACGATCTGATGAGGCGCGATCATCGGCGGGCATTTGAGGCCGTCGTCATCGCCATGAACCATGATGACGCCGCCGATCATGCGGGTCGAGACGCCCCAGCTGGTGGTGTGGGCAAGCGCCTGCTGGCCTTCCTGATCCTGATATTTGATCCCGGCGGCCTCGGCGAAACCGGTGCCGAGATAATGCGACGTACCGGCCTGCAAGGCCTTGCCGTCCTGCATCATCGCCTCGATGGAGTAAGTCGCGACGGCGCCGGGGAAGCGCTCATTCTCGGGCTTCTCGCCCGCGACCACCGGCATGGCCAGCTCGGTCTCGGCAAAGTCGCGATACATTTCGAGCGCGCGCATCGTCTCCTTGCGGGCGTCCGCCTCGTCGGCATGGGCGGTATGCCCTTCCTGCCAGAGGAATTCGCTGGTGCGCAGGAACATGCGCGTGCGCATTTCCCAGCGCACGACATTGGCCCATTGGTTGACCAGCAGCGGCAAGTCGCGCCAGCTCTGCACCCAGCGCGCCATCGCCTTGCCGATCACCGTCTCGGAGGTCGGGCGGACGACCAAGGGCTCCTCGAGCTTGCTCTCCGGATCGGGCACCAGCTTGCCGCCGATGCTCTTGAGCCGGTGATGCGTGACCACCGCCATCTCCTTGGCGAAGCCCTCCACATGGTCGGCCTCCTCGGCGAAGAAGCTCAGGGGAATGAACAGCGGAAAATAGCAATTCTCGACGCCCGCAGCCTTGATGCGCGCATCCATGAGCTTCTGGATGCGCTCCCAGATGCCATAGCCCCACGGCCGGATGACCATGCAACCGCGCACACCGCTCTCTTCAGCGAGATCCGCCTCGCTGATGACAGCCTGATACCAGGCGGCGAAGTCCTGGCTGCGCGTGACGGGAAGTGCGTGCTTGATGTTCGGGATAGTCATGGCTCGGGCTTTTTGTCCGATATCGAAATGCTGACGGAAACGGATCTGTCGTAATAGGACAGATTATCCCGTTCGCCTTAGCGGCGGTTGCTGCGAAGGGAAAGTCTGGCGACTGTTTCACGAACCGTCAGTCCCGCGAAAGCGGAAATCCAGCGGAAATCCTAACCATGTCGCCACGCGGTCCAAAGATGGTTCCCGCTTTCGCGGGAGGTGATCAGCCGCCGAGCTTGTCGAGCTTTGCGCTGAGGGCCGCGAGCTGAGCCTTGAGTTCCGCAACATCGTCGCCGGGCGTTTCGGCCTTGGCTGGTGCGGCAGGACGCACGCCGGGCGCCTTGAATGCGCTCGCCGCGGCGTTCAGCATTTCCATGTTGCGCTTGGCCATTTCGGCGAAGGGGCCACCCGAGAAGGCGCCCTGCATCGCTTCCTGGAACTGCTGCTGATTCTTGCGGAAAGCCTCCATCGAGGCCTCAAGATATTGCGGGACCATGGACTGCATGGAGTCGCCATAGAGCGAGATGAGCTGGCGCAGGAAGTTGACGGGCAGCAGGTTCTCGCCGCGCTGCTCTTCCTCCATGATGATCTGCGTCAGGACGTTATGGGTGATGTCCTCGCCGGACTTGGCATCGACCACGACGAAGTCGCGTCCCTCGCGCGTCATCTGCGAAAGCAGCTCAAGCGTGATGTAGCTCGACGTTTCCGTGTCATAGAGACGCCGATTTGCGTACTTCTTGATAACGATGGTACCCGATTCGCCACCCGATTTTGATCTTGCCATGCCTGCCGCTCCCGCTGATGGGCAGCGCAGCATAACACCAAAACTTTCCGCATCGCAACATGGACCGCGGCCTCTGCCGCTGTTTCTCTCGCTGTTGTGGTCCGTTACGGCACAGGATCCGATGTTGCGCAAACAGGCGTTTGCGGGGTTGCGCCGATATCAGGAGGCACAGCGAACCGCGGAAAGCGAACCAAGACAAGTGGTTGCCTCCCAGGGCAGGTCGCGATTGCTGACGCGCGAACGCTACGGAAAGGTGGATGGCAAAGGCCCTCCCATCATTCTTGTGCCGTCGCTCATCAATCCGCCCGATGTCATGGACCTGACGCCCCGCCGCTCGCTGCTGCGGCATCTGCTGCGCGAAGGCCATGACGCTTATCTACTCGACTGGGGAGAACCCTCTGCGAGCGACCGCGAAAGCGATCTCGCCGACCATGTCGAGAGCGTGCTGTTGCCATTACTGGCGCATTTCTCCCGACCGCCGGTGCTGGTCGGCTACTGCCTGGGCGGAACGCTGGCGATCGGCGCCGCCGCGCGGCTCGCAGCACGGGGCACGCCCGCGCATGCGGTTGCGTCCATCGCCGCACCCTGGGATTTTGCGCAATATGATTCATCGTTCCGCGCACAAATCGACACGGTCTGGACGCAGAGTCGGCCAGCCTGCGAGGCGCTCGGCCTCGTGCCCATGGAAGTACTGCAAAGCGGGTTCTGGTCGCTGAGCCCGGAGCGCACCATACGCAAATATGCGGACTTCCTCGACATGGAGGAAGGCAGCCTCCCCTGGCACGGGTTCGTCACGTTGGAGGATTGGGCCAATGAAGGCGCGCCGCTGACGCTCGCGGTGGGCAGCGATCTCATGGAGCGCTGCTACGGCCAAAACCTGCCCGGCAGCGGCGAGTGGATGATCGGCGGTACCCGCGTCGACGCCGCTGCCCTCGCCTGCCCGACCCTGGCCGTGGCTTCGACCAGCGACGCCATCGTCCCCGCCGCCAGCACGCCGCCGGCCGACACCCGCATCGACCTGGAGCTCGGCCATGTCGGCATGATGATCGGCGGCCGAGCCGAGGAGATGCTGTGGAAGCCGCTCAGCGAATGGATCGCGCAGGTCGCACATTAGCGCCGCTGCATGCATTTGTTGCATGCTTGCCTGCACGCGAAACGGTTTCGCAATCGCACAAGTGCCGCTAAGAGCCGGGCGAGCCTTGACTGGGGCGTCGTGCGCCCCACCTCAGACATGGATCGCAACAAGGGACGAACAACCTCATGACCGATATCGTCATCACCGCCGCCAAGCGTACGCCGGTCGGCAGCTTTCTCGGCAGTTTCGCGAACACGCCCGCCCATGAGCTTGGCCGCGTCGCGATCCAGGCTGCCCTCGAAAGCGCAGGCGTCGCGCCGGACGAGGTGAGCGAATTGATCTTCGGGCAGGTGTTGACCGCGGGCCAGGGCCAGAATCCTGCCCGCCAGGCAGCGATCCATGCCGGCATTCCGAGCGACCGCACCGCGATTACCATCAATCAGGTTTGCGGATCCGGCCTGCGCAGCGTTGCGCTGGGCGCCCAATCCATCCTTGCAGGCGACGCAACGATCATCGTCGCAGGCGGTCAGGAAAGCATGTCCATGTCGCCGCACGTCCAGAACCTGCGCGGCGGAACCAAGATGGGCAACGTCCAGCTCATCGATTCCATGGTCAATGACGGCCTGTGGGACGCCTTCAACAATTATCACATGGGCATGACGGCGGAGAACCTCGCCGAGAAATATCAGATCACACGCGAGGAGCAGGACGCCTTTGCAACTGCCAGCCAGAACAAGGCCGAAGCGGCCCGCGCCGCCGGTAAGTTCGTCGGCGAGATCGCGCCGGTGACGGTCAAGGGCCGCAAAGGCGACACCGTCGTCGATGCCGACGAATATATCCGCGCCGGCGCGACCCTCGAAGCGATGGCCGGCCTCAAGCCCGCCTTCAAGAAGGACGGCAGCGTGACCGCCGGCAATGCGAGCGGCCTCAACGACGGCGGCGCCGCGCTCGTCCTCATGTCGGCGGACGAAGCAGCGAAGCGCGGTGCCCCGGTGCTCGCCCGCATCGCCGGCTGGGCGACCTGCGGCGTCGATCCTTCGATCATGGGCATCGGCCCCGCCCCCGCGAGCCGCAAGGCGCTCGAAAAGGCCGGCTGGACGATCGCCGACCTCGACCTCATCGAGGCCAATGAGGCGTTCGCGGCGCAGGCGCTCTCGGTCGGCAAGGAGCTGGGCTGGAATCCGGAGATCGTGAACGTGAACGGCGGCGCCATTGCGATCGGTCACCCCATCGGCGCTTCCGGCGCGCGCGTGCTGACGACTTTGCTGCACGAAATGGCGCGTCGCGATGCCAAGAAAGGGCTCGCAACATTGTGCATTGGTGGCGGCATGGGCATAGCCATGTGCGTTGAAAGATAGGTAAAATAGCGGATCTGGTTGTCCGAGAACAGGACAAGCTCAACCGCAAACAAGCGGGATTCGTACATTTATAGACAAAACAACTGTTTGCCGCGCAACATCTTCTCGATATAGATGGGCGTCCGGGTGGAATAGTTTCGAAACGGCCAGGAGGCTGTCTATTCTATGACGTCCCGTAATATCGATAAGTCCGTACCGCTTGCTCATAGCCACGAACGCTTGGCAGCCATCGTCGCGTCGGCGATGGACGCGATCATCACGATCGACGAACATCATCGCATCATCCAGTTCAACCCCTCGGCAGAATTGATGTTCAAGCTGCCTGCGAGCGAAGCCATCGGCGAGCCGCTTGAGCGCTTCATCCCGCATCGTTTCCGCGCCGACCATAACGAGCATATCCGCCGGTTCGGTCTGACCGGCGAGACCGGCCGCCGCATGGGCGCACTCGGTGCCGTGAGCGCGCTGCGCGCCGACGGCGAGGAATTCCCCGTCGAAGCCTCGATCTCACAAGGCATGGCCGGCCAGGAGAGGCTCTCGACCGTCATCATGCGCGACATCACCGAGCGCAAGGCGAACGAGAAGGCACAGACGCTGCTGGCGCGCGAGGTCGATCACCGCGCCAAGAACATTCTCGCGATCGTGTCCTCGCTGGTCACGCTGACCCGCGCCCCGACCCGCGAAGCCTATATCGAATCCCTTACCGGCCGCATCGCCGCCATGTCGCGCGCCCACGGTCTGCTCGCGCAGCAACGCTGGCAAGGCGCCTCGCTGCGGCGCGTGGTCCATGATGAGCTGGAGGCGCATGCCGAGCCCTCGAAGTTCAGCTTCGTGGGCCCCGAGATCGTCCTCTCGTCGCGCGCGGTGCAGCCCGTCGGCATGCTGCTGCACGAACTCTCGACCAATGCCGTCAAATATGGCGCGCTTTCGGTGCCGGACGGCCACGTCTACCTCACCTGGGAACGGTCGGACAGTGGCGCGATCTGGCTGAGCTGGCGCGAAAGCGACGGACCGCCGGTCTCGCCGCCCACCGAGCCCGGCTTCGGCACGACGCTCATCCAGCAGATCATCGAGAGTCAGCTGGGCGGGTCCTTCCGCGCGCATTGGAATCGCGAGGGCTATTGTCTGATGATGAGCTTGCCCGAAACGGCGCTCCAGTCGGCGAATACCGAGACCCGAAGCGCACCGGGCGACGTCGAAGGCGCGGCAAGCGGAACTCTATCGAGCAAGAGTGCGGAAACGGACGATGGCGGCACGCTGCTCATCGTCGAGGACGAGCCCCTGCTGGCGATGCAACTCTCGCAATCGCTCAAGGATTTCGGATGGAACGTGCTCGGCGTCGCCGGCTCCATCGAGGACGCGAACAAGATCCTCGCGAACAAGACGCGGCCCGACGCTGCGATCCTCGACGTCGACCTGGGCGGTTCGCCGGTCTTCCCGCTCGCGCGTGCGCTTCGCCGGACCGGCGTGCCCTTCATCTTCTGCACGGGCTACGAGGATCTCGAATATAGCAGCGAGTTCTCAAGCTGCACCGCCGTGCGCAAGCCGGCAACGGTATTGCAGATCGTCCGGGCATTGCGCGACGTGGTGCGCACGACGAACGCGCAGGCGTTGACCTCACCCGCGCACTGATTCGCTCCCCGGCCTGCGCCGGGGACTGATGATCAGATCCAATCGCGCGAGAAGCGGCGACCGAGGCCGGTCAGCAGCTCATATTGCGACATGCCGGAGAAGGCCGACCCCATGGCGAGGTCGAAATCGATGTCGACCCAATCACCTTCCCGAAGCTCGGGCGCGCCGTCCACATCGATCGTGACCAGGTCCATCGACACCCGGCCCATGACCGGCAGCAGCAGGTCGCCGAGCTTGGCGGCGCCCATGCCCGAAAAGGCACGGTAGTAGCCGTCGGCATAGCCGATGTTGATGATCGCCGCTTCGCGCTGGCGGTCGGCGACATAAGTCGCGCCATAGCCGACCGACTCCCCGCCCCGCACGACGCGGCGCTGGAGGATCTGCGCGCGCGGCTGGACTACGGGCTGGATATGACCGGTGCCTTCGGCGCGCTGGATGCCACCGTAAAGCGCCAGGCCAGGACGTGTCAGGTCGAATGCGAATTCCTCACCGGCGAGAATGCCGGCGCTGTTGGCGAGGCTAAGCCGTCGCGCACTGATCTTCCGCGCCAACTGCCGGAAGATCATCGGCTGGACCATGTTGAGCTGGTGGCCGTCCTCGTCCGCGCAGGCGAGATGGCTCATCAGCGTCTCGATCTCGAGGCCGTCGAACAGATCGGCCTTCACGTCGTTCGCGTCGAGGCCGAGGCGGTTCATGCCGGTATCGATCATGATATCGCAGGGCCCGCCATTGGCTGCCTTCCAGCGTGCGATCTGCTCGGGGCTGTTCAGGACCGGGCGCACCGGTGTGGTGACGGCAAAAGCCATGTCGGCCTCACGCACGCCGTGCAATACGGAGAGGGAGGCCCCATCGAGATGGGGAAGAACCTCGGCCGCCTCTTCCCATGTCGCAACGAAGAAGTCACGACACCCGGCAGCCTTCAGATGCTTCAGCGTTTCGATCGCGCCCAGACCATAGGCATTGGCCTTGATCGCGGCACCGCAGGCGGCAGCGCCACTACGCTGTGCGAGCCACAGCCAGTTGGCCTTGAGCGCGGCGCTGTCGAGCTGAAGCGCCAGCGGCGCCGAAGGAATGTCCGTCATGAGTTCGGCGTTACTGAGCGGGGTTCTTGCCGTCGAGATTATTCGACCAGCGTCTTCCCTCGCCCCAGAGTATGACCAGGAGTGCAAGCCCGACGACAGCGAGCGTGTACCAGAGACCGGCATATGGATTTCCCGACTTTGCGACCATGTAGCTGGCAATCAGCGGCAGGAACCCCCCGAAGTAGCCAGTGCCGATATGATAAGGAATAGACATTGACGAATAACGAACGGCCGGCGGGAACATTTCACAGAGCAATGCAGCGACCGGTCCGAAGGTCATGCCGGCCAGGAACGAGAGCGCCACAACCGCCAGGAAAATGACGAGAAGATTGGCGAAAGGCGGCGTCTGGGGCGTCAGGTCGTAACCCGCCGCCTTGATCGCCGCATCGACCGAGTCATTGTCCGTCGCGGTCGGGACATTGCCGATCGTGACGGCGAGCGCCCCGCCCTGGTGCAACGTATAGGACAGGCCCTTGCTGGCGAGATGGTCGAGCACCTTGGCGCAGGGAGTCGTCTGCTTGCGCGAGAAGGAGGACGCGAAGGGGTCATAATCGCACTGCGAGCCGGAAACAACGATCGGCGCGCGTGCCGTGGCCTGCGCAAGGCCGGGATTGGCCTGGCTGCCGATCAGCCAGAACAAGGGCATGAGCAGGACAAGCGTCAGTGCATAACCCGTGCCTATGACGCGCCGTCGTCCAAGCTTGTCGGAGAGATGGCCGAACAGGATGAACCAGCCCGCGCCGATGGCCGTGCCCAGGGCCACCGTAATCTGCGCCGTCGTGCCCATGACCTTCATCGGACCGGTCAGGAATGACAGCACCTGAAAATTGGCGGTGTACCAGATAACGGTGAGACCCGCGGCCACGCCGAATAGCGCGACGGTCAGGCGGCGGCCATTGCCGGGATAGGTGAAGCTCTCGACGAACGGGTTCTTGGCGCGCTTGCCGGTCGCCTTCAACTCCTCGAACACCGGGCTCTCGCTGAGCTTCGCGCGCATGTAGACGGACACGGCGAGCAGGATGATCGAGATCAGAAACGGCACACGCCAGCCCCAGTTGTCCCATGTCTCGGTGCTCATGACGCCCTTGCACCCGAGGACGACGAGCAGGCTGAGGATGAAGCCGCCCACCACCGCCGCCTGGATGAAGCTCGTATAGAAGCCAGACCGCCCGTCGGGCGCATGTTCGGCGACATAGATGGCGGCACCCCCATATTCGCCACCGAGCGCCAGCCCCTGACAAATGCGGAGCAGCAGGACGATGACGGGCGCGGCAAAGCCGATCGATGCCGCCGAAGGCACGAGGCCGACGCCCGCCGTGGCGACGCCCATCAGCGTGATGGTGGCGAGAAAGGTATATTTGCGGCCGAGCTTGTCGCCGAGATAGCCGAACAGGATGGCGCCCAATGGCCGGAAGCCGAAGCCGACGGCAAAGCCGAGCCAAGCCAGTAGTGTCTGCACGGTCTCGCTGCCGGTCGGGAAGAAGGTGCGGCCGATGATGCCCGCTGTCGCCAGCGTCCCGTAGATGAAGAAGTCGTACCACTCGAAGATCGTGCCGAGCGCCGAAGCACTGATGACCAGCGGGATGGATTGTCTTTTTTCCGAACCGTCCGCGCTCGCCATGCTCTCCCCTTCGCTCTTCAATCAGGCTCTGGGGACATATGTCCGATTTGCGACCGCAGCGCTATGGGCTCTTCGCGAAGCCGCCGAAAACGGCAATCAGGGGGTCAGTTCCAGGATCATCTGGTCGAGCGTGAGGGCATCGCCTGCCGTCGCGGCAATCTTGGCTACGGTCCCGGAGCGTCCCGCCCGCAGGATATTCTCCATCTTCATCGCCTCGACCACCGCGAGCGGCTGTCCGATCTCGACCCGGTCACCCTCGCCGACATGCAACGTGACGAGGCGGCCCGGCATCGGGCTCAGGAGGAAGCGCGACAAGTCGGGCGGCTCGCGCTCGATCATGTGGATGGCATGAGCCGCAACATGAGCCGGCAAAACGCGCGCGATATGGGAGGCGCCGCGCGCCGTCAGCTTCCAGCCCGTCCGGGTCGGCGCGATCTGGACGGCCAGTTCCTCGTCCATACCATCATCGCCGAACGCCGCCTCCATGATCCGGTCGCCGGGCGTGTAGTCGAGCGCCATGACAAGCGGTTCGCCATCGACGGTCACATCGTCGCCCTGAATGACGACGTCGTGATCGACGCCGGCGAGCCGCACCTGCCAATCCGTGGGCGGCGGCAAGCGGCCGTCGAGCTGGCCGTCGACGCGGCGGGCGCGGTCGGCCTGCGCCATGGATGCGAAGGCGGCGACGGCGGACAGGCGGCGCAAATGTTCCGCGGAAGCGGGCGCGCCGGTGAACCCGTCCGGATATTCTTCAGCGATAAAGCCCGTGGTGATGGTTCCCACGCGAAAGCGCTCATGCTGCATGAGCGCCGACAGGAAATCGATATTATGATTGAGGCCTGTGATTTCGTAACGGTCCAGCGCGTCGATCTGCGCATCGATCGCCGCCTCGCGCGTTTCGCCATGCGTCACGAGCTTCGCGATCATCGGATCGTAGAACATCGAGACCTCGCCGCCCTCGCTGACGCCATCGTCGACGCGGACGGTACCGGGGCGGTCCTCTCCCTCGATTTGAACGGGCGGCGTATACCGCACCAGCCGCCCCGTGCTCGGCAGAAAGCCGCGATAGGGATCTTCCGCATAGATGCGGGTCTCCATCGCCCAGCCGTCGAGCGTCACCTCATCCTGCGAAAGGCCCAGTGTCTCGCCATTGGCGACCCGGATCATCTGCTCGACGAGATCGAGGCCGGTGACCATCTCGGTCACGGGATGCTCGACCTGGAGCCGCGTGTTCATCTCGAGAAAGTAGAAGCCCTGACCCGTCGGATCGTTGCCGGAGACGATGAACTCGACCGTGCCGGCGCTGTAATAGCCCACCGCCCGCGCCAGCGCGACCGCCTGCTCCCCCATCGCCTTGCGCATGGCCGGCGTCACGAAGGGCGACGGCGCTTCCTCGACGACCTTCTGGTGGCGTCGCTGGATCGAGCATTCGCGCTCGCCGAGATGGACGATATTGCCATGCTGGTCGCCCAGCACCTGAATCTCGATATGGCGCGGCGCCTCGATGAACTTCTCGATGAGGATGCGATCATCGCCGAAGCTCGCCCGCGCCTCGCGCTGCACGGCGGGGAAGCCCTCGCGCAGCTCCGCCTCGCTCCAGGCCAGCCGCATGCCCTTGCCGCCGCCGCCCGCCGATGCCTTCATCATCACCGGATAGCCGATCTGGCCGGCGATCCGGATTGCCTGATCGCTATCGGCGATAGCGTCGGCATGGCCGGGCACCGTGTTCACGCCGGCCTTCTGAGCCAGCTTCTTGGATTCGATCTTGTCGCCCATGGCGGCAATCGCTTGGGGTGGCGGGCCGATGAACAGGATATCATTATCGGCACAGAGGCGCGCGAAGCTTTCCCGCTCGGAGAGGAAGCCGTAGCCCGGATGCACCGCATCGGCGCCGGTCGCCTTGCAAGCTTCGATGATCCTGTCGGCCAGCAAATAGCTCTGCGCGGCGGGCGGCGGGCCGATCAGTACCGCCTCGTCGGCCTGTCGCACATGCGGCGCCCGGCTGTCCGCCTCCGAATAGACCGCGACGGTCGCGATCCCCATGCGTCTAGCGGTGCGGATGACACGGCAGGCGATTTCGCCCCGGTTGGCGATGAGGATTTTGGAGATGGTCAAACTGCCGCACTCCCTGCCCCGTCACCCTGAACTTGTTTCAGGGTCCATCCGTCGTCGGCAACCGAAAGGCGCGATCGCGACATGGATGCTGAAACAAGTTCAGCATGACGAGGTGCGTGGGAAATCACTCCGCCGCTTCCTCCAGATGCCCGTGCGGTGCGGCCTGCATCGCCACCACCCCGAGCTTCGCGAACAAGGCCGCATCCTTGTCGTCGCCGGCATTGGGCGTGGTCAGCAGCTTGTCGCCGGTGAAGATGCTGTTGGCGCCGGCCATGAAGCAGAGCGCTTGGGCGGCCTCGCTCATGCTCTCGCGCCCCGCGCTGAGCCGCACCATCGAACGCGGCATGGTGATGCGCGCCACGGCCACCGTGCGCACGAACTCGATCTCGTCGATCTTCGCGAGCGGCGTGTCGGCGAGCATGTCGCCCAGCACCGTGCCCTTGACCGGCACCAGCGCGTTGATCGGTACGCTCTCGGGATGCGGCATGGTGCTGAGCGCGTGAATGAAGCCGATGCGGTCGCTGCGCGTCTCGCCCATGCCGACAATGCCGCCGCAGCAGACGTTGATGCCCGCCGCGCGCACCGCTTCCAGCGTGTCGATCCGGTCCGCGAAGGTCCGCGTCGTGATGACCTCGCCATATTTTTCCGGCGCGGTGTCGATATTGTGGTTGTAATAATCGAGGCCCGCATCGGCGAGCATGTCCGCCTGCTTCGGGGTCAGCATGCCGAGCGTCATGCAGGTCTCCATACCCATGGCCCGCACGCCCTTCACCATCTCGACGAGGGCGGGCATGTCCTTGTCCTTGGGATTGCGCCAGGCCGCGCCCATGCAAAAGCGGCCCGAGCCATGATCCTTGGCCTGGGCGGCCGACTGGAGCACCGCCTGCACATCCATGAGCTTGGTGGCCTTGAGGCCGCTTTCGGCATGGGCCGACTGGTTGCAATAGCCGCAATCCTCGGGACAACCGCCGGTCTTGATCGACAACAGGGTGGAGAGCTGGACCTCGTTGCGCGGATGGTTCGCGCGGTGGACGGTCTGCGCCTCGAACATGAGATCCATGAAAGGCATGTCGAACAGGGTGGTAATCTCGTCGCGCGTCCAGTCGGTACGGGGTTCGGTCATCGGCAGGGTCATCTCTTTTCAGCTCGCTTTGGGCGGCAGATTGTGGCCGAGCAGGCGCAGTACATCCTCGGCTGCGTCCAGCACATTGCTGCCCGGGCCATAAATGCCCTGCACGCCGGCGTCACGCAGAACCTCATAATCCTGCGGGGGAATGACGCCGCCGGCAATCACGCGGATGTCGGCGCGGCCGGCGGCGCGCAGATGCTCGATGAGTTCGGGAATCAGCGTCTTGTGGCCGCCCGCGAGGCTCGACGCGCCGACCAGGTCGACACCTTTGTCGATCGCCAGCGCAGCGGTCTCGGTCGGCGTCTGGAACAGGGGGCCGGGGATCACCTCGAACCCCATGTCGCCAAAGGCCGAGGCGATGAGGTTGGCACCGCGATCATGGCCGTCCTGGCCCATCTTGGCGACGAGGATGCGCGGCGATCGCCCGAGGCGGCGCCCGACGGCGGCCACGCCATCGAGGATCTGCGCCCAGCGCGCGTCGCCTTGATGAGCGCCGCCATAGATGCCGCTGACCGGCTCGGGGACGGTCTCGTGGCGGCCGAACGCGGCTTCCATCGCGGCACTGATCTCACCCAGCGTGGCGCGAGCACGGGCGGCCTCGACGGCGAGGGCGAGGAGATTGGTTTCCAACTTTCCGTTCGTGTCGAGCGAAGAGGGCATGCGAGCCGCATCCTTCAGCGCCTCCAGCGCCGCTCTCACCTTCGCCTCATCACGCGCCGCGCGCACCGCCGCCAGACGCTTCACCTGCCCCGCGCGCACGGCGGCATTGTCGACCTCGAGGATTTCCACCGCCGGCTCATTCTCCAGCCGATATGTGTTGACGCCGACGATCGTGTCTTCGCCGCGGTCGACGCGCGCCTGCCGGGCGGCGGCGGATTCCTCGATCATCGCCTTGGGCCAGCCGGCCGCCACCGCCTGCGTCATGCCGCCTTCAGCTTCGACGCGATCGATCAGCGCCTGCGCGGCGTCCGCCAGTTCGGCGGTCAAGGCCTCGACATAATAGCTGCCGCCGAGCGGATCGACCACATGCCGGATACCGGCTTCCTCGGCGAGAATGATCTGTGTGTTGCGGGCGATGCGCGCCGAGAAATCGGTCGGCAGCGCCAAGGCCTCATCGAAACTATTGGTGTGAAGTGATTGGGTTCCCCCTAACACTGCCGCCAAGGCTTCCACAGTTGTCCGTACGATGTTGTTATAAGGGTCCTGTTCCGTGAGGGAGACCCCGGACGTCTGGCAATGGGTGCGCAACATGGTCGAGCGCGCGTCCTTCGCGCCCAGCTTTTCCATCGCCCGATGCCAGAGGATGCGCGCCGCGCGCAGCTTGGCGACCTCCATGAACAGGTTCATGCCAATGCCGAAGAAAAAGCTCAGCCGCGGCGCGAAGGCGTCGATATCGAGACCGGACTTCACGCCCTCGCGCACATAGGCAATGCCGTCGGCGATGGTGAAGGCCAGTTCCTGCACCGCCGTCGCCCCGGCCTCGTGCATATGATAGCCGGAGATGGAGATGCTGTTGAATTTGGGCATGTTCGCCGCGCAATAGGCGAAGATGTCCGAGACGATCCGCATGCTGGGCGCCGGCGGGTAGATGTAGGTGTTGCGGACCATGAACTCCTTGAGGATGTCGTTCTGGATGGTCCCTTCGAGCTTGTCCTGGCTGACGCCCTGTTCCTGCGCCGCGACGATGTAGAAGGCCATGACCGGGATCACCGCGCCGTTCATGGTCATGCTGACGGACATCCGATCGAGCGGGATGCCGTCGAACAGGATCTTCATGTCCTCGACCGTGTCGATCGCGACGCCCGCCTTGCCGACATCGCCATGCACCCGCGGATGATCACTGTCATAGCCGCGATGCGTGGCGAGATCGAAGGCGACACTGAGCCCCTTCTGCCCGGCCGCGAGATTGCGGCGGTAGAAGGCGTTGGATTCCTCGGCCGTCGAGAAGCCGGCATATTGGCGGATCGTCCAGGCGCGCCCGGCATACATGGTCGCCCGCACGCCGCGCGCATAAGGCGCGAAGCCGGGCAGGCCGGGGTCTCCAGCGTCCGCGGCCGTGTAGAGCGGCTTGACGGCGATGCCCTCTGGCGTGCGCCAATCAAGGTCGGCGCCCTTCACTTCCCTGGCCGCAAGCGCGCGCCAGTCTTCGATTGTCGGCTTGTCCGTCATCAGCGGCCCCTGAATTCAGGCAGGCGCTTCTCCCGGAAGGCGGTCACGCCCTCGCGAAAATCGGCCGTTTTGCCTGCCTCGCTCTGGTTGGCCGCCTCGAGCGCCAGCGTTTCCGCCTGCGTCAGATTGAGCGCGGCCGCGACCTGCTTGCGAATGAGGCCGATCGCCAGGCTCGGGCCGACCGCCAGCCGCCGCGCGATCGCCAACGCCTCATCGAACAGCGCCTCATCGTCGACGATGCGCGCGACGAGACCGCAATCCCGCGCATCCTCGGCTGACATGCGCTCGCCGAGCAGCGCCATTTCCAGGGTCTTTGCGCGTCCGGCGCTCTTCGCGATCAGCCAGGTCGCGCCTGCATCCGGCACCAGACCGATATTGACGAAACCGAGCTGCAGATAGGCCGAGCGCGCCATGAGCACGATATCCGCCGCCAGCGCCAGCGCGACGCCGGCACCGACCGCGGGTCCATTGACCGCGCAGACGACCGGAATGTCGAGCGCGGCCAGCCGCGTCATCACCGGATGATACCAGGCCTCCAGCGTCTCGCCGAGGTCCGCGACGATGCCGCCCTCGCCCGCCAGATCGGCGCCGGAGCAGAAGGCGCGGCCTTCGCCGGTGATCAGGACCGCGCGCGCGCCGGCGGCACAGGCGCGATCCAGTTCTGAAAGGAACAAACTTAACAGATTGGGTGTCAGGGCATTCAGCCTGTCTGGCCGATTGAGCCGCATAATCGCGACATTTTCGTCGAGAGAGAGAAGAATCGACCGATCTGTCAATGCTTGTCCCCTTTCGGACTCTCCATGATCTCCGTCAGCACGCCCATCATATCCCTGGGATGGACGAAGAAGACCGGCATACCATGCGCCCCGATGCGCGTCTCGCCGAGCACGCGCTTGCCCTGGCCTTCGAACCAGGCGCGGGCCGCCACGATATCCGGCACTTCATAGCAGAGATGATGCTGGCCACCTGCGGGGTTCTTCGCGAGGAAGCCCGCGACGGGGGAGTCCGGGCCCAGCGGCTCAAGCAACTCGATCTGCGTGCCTTCCGTGCCGCCCGGCCCCGGCGTCTCGACGAAACAGACCCGCACGCCCTGTACCGGCATGTCGAACGGCGCCCGGATCAGCTGCGCGCCCATGATCTCGCGATAGAAAGCAATGCTCTCGTCGATCGACGGCGTCGCGATGCCGACATGGTTGAGGCGACCGAGGATCATGGCACTCGCCTCGTCATTGCGAGGCGCCGAAGGCGATGCGGCAATCCATCTCCCGACATCGCCCCCATGGATTGCTTCGCTTCGCTCGCAATGACGAAAAGTTCCCCGCATGTCATTGCGAGGAGGGGAGCGACGAAGCAATCCAGAGACGTCTCAGCCGAGCGCAATCGTCTCATAGAGATCCTTCCAGTCCGGATTGAAGTTCTGGATCAATGCCAATTTCTTGGCACGAGAACCAGCTTTGAGCTGCTTTTCGCGCAAAATGGCGGCCTCCATCGTGGGCGCCATTTCGAACCACACCAGCATCTTGCAGCCATAGCGCTGCGTGAAGCCGTCAGCGACTCCTTCGCGATGTTGCCAGGCACGCTGCGGCAGATTGGACGTCACTCCGGTATAGAGCGTGCCGTTACGCTTGTTCGCCACGATATAGACTGCGGGCTGCTTCATCGCTGACCCCGAATGTCTTCATACGTCATTGCGAGGAGCCGAAGGCGGCGTGGCAATCATTTCCCGATGTCGCCCCGATGGATTGCTTCGCTTCGCTCGCAATGACGGCGCGCCTGGAGTTCGAATGCATCGCGATGCCGACCTGGTAGAGGCGGCTGAGGATCATCCGTCTCTCCCGAGCATTTCTTTTACTTTTCCGATTGCTGCCTTCCCGAAGAGACTCTGAAGCATCTCAAACGAAGCCTCCTGCTCGGGAGAGGAAAAAAGAAGGCAAGAATGAGCTTTCAGATCACCACCCCGCGCATCGCTGACCACGATTCCCGCACGCTGGGCCTGCCAGATCGGACGCCAGAAACGTCTGACAATCACTCGGTCAGGGCCAATTCGGATCTCCAGAGTGGCATAATATAACCAAGCCGAGATCCAAATCAGAGCGCTAAGCAGGCCCGACAAAATTGCTCCTCCGAGCGCCGCATAGGCTGAGAGCAAGGCCGCACCGAGGAAGATGACGGCGAGACCAATTCTGCTGGACGCGCCTGTGGCCAGTCGCACTTCGGGCTCACAACGGGATATTATCATGCTTTTTCCAAGGGTTATCCAACTGCTTGTTGCGCAGTTTCCTCAGCCCCAGCGCGACGCGCTTGCGTGTCGCGTGCGGCATGATGACCTCGTCGATGAAGCCCTTTGAGGCCGCCACGAACGGGTTGGCGAAGCGGTCTTCATATTCCTTGATGCGCGCGGCTTTCTGCGCCTCATCGCCATTGGCGGAGCGAAAGATGATCTCGACCGCACCCTTGGCGCCCATCACGGCAATCTCGGCGGTCGGCCAGGCGTAATTCAGGTCGCCGCGCAGATGCTTGCTCGCCATCACGTCATAGGCGCCGCCATAGGCCTTGCGCGCGATGATGGTGATCTTGGGCACGGTCGCCTCGGCATAGGCGAAGAGCAGCTTCGCACCATGCTTGATAATGCCGCCATGCTCCTGCGCGACGCCGGGCAGGAAGCCGGGCACGTCGACGAAGGTCACGATCGGGATGCCGAAGGCGTCGCAAAAGCGCACGAAGCGCCCGGCCTTCTTGCTCGCATTGATGTCGAGCACGCCGGCCAGCACCATCGGCTGGTTGGCGACAATACCCACCGTCCGCCCTTCGATGCGCCCGAAGCCGACGATGATGTTTGCCGCATGAGCCGGCTGGATCTCGAAAAAATCGCCTTCGTCCAGCGTTTTGCGGATGAGTTCATGCATGTCATAGGGCTGGGTGGCGTTGGCGGGAATGAGCGTGTCGAGGCTCGGCTCCTCGCGGTCCCATGGGTCCGCCGTCGGCCGTTCCGGCCCTTCGACACGATTGCTCTCGGGCAGGAAATCGAAGAAATCCCGCGCCGCGAGCAGCGCCTCGATCTCGTTCTCGAAGGCGACATCGGCGACGCCGCTCGTCGTCGTGTGCGTGGTGGCGCCGCCCAGTTCCTCCTGGCTCACGATTTCGTTGGTGACCGTCTTCACCACGTCCGGCCCGGTCACGAACATGTAGCTCGTGCCCTTCACCATGAAGATGAAGTCGGTCATGGCCGGCGAATAGACCGCGCCACCGGCACATGGCCCCATGACCAGGCTCAACTGGGGGATCACGCCGCTGGCCAGCACGTTGCGCTGAAACACCTCGGCATAGCCGCCGAGCGAAGCGACGCCCTCCTGGATGCGCGCGCCGCCGCTGTCGTTGAGGCCGATAACCGGCGCCCCGACCTTCATCGCCATGTCCATGACCTTGCAGATTTTTTGAGCATGGCGCTCGGACAGCGAGCCGCCGAAGACCGTGAAATCCTGGCTGAACACGAACACGAGGCGGCCGTTGATCGTGCCCGAACCCGTGACGACGCCGTCACCGGGAACTTTCACCGCCGCCATCCCGAAATCGGTGCAGTTATGCTCGACATACATATCGAGCTCCTCGAAGGAGTCCGCGTCGAGCAGAATATCCAGCCGCTCGCGCGCGGTCAGCTTTCCGCGGGCATGCTGGGCATCGACGCGCGCCTGCCCGCCGCCAAGCCGCGCGGCAGCCCGCTTGGCCTCCAGTTCCGCGATGATCGGCAGTTCTGACATGCAGCCCCCTTTGTAAATTCACAAACTCCGCATAATTTGCAAATTCTCGAAAATTGCGCATCGTGCAAATCTTGCTCTGAGCAAAGTATCGCTTAGAACAGTTGCTGTCACGCGCATATTTTGCGAATTTGCAGAGTAGACATTTCGCATTTTGCATATTACGCAATAGGCTATGGCACGCGGAAATCGACTCTTCATTGGACCAAAAGTCCGCCAACTCCGGCTCGACAATCGGATGGACCAAAAGGCCATGGCCGGGATGCTCGGCATCTCCGTCTCCTATCTCTCGCAGCTCGAGAATGATGATCGGCCTTTGACGGCGAAGGTCAAGGCCGCGCTTGCATCCGCCTTCCCGCTCGATTGGACCAGCTTCGATGAACGGCAGGAAGAACAGTTGCTCGGCGCATTCAATTGGGCGCTCAACGATCCGACGGCCGGCACGGCGCCGCCCGACGCGGAGCGGGCCGAGCGGCTGCATTTGCAGTTCCCCGATTTCGCGGCTCGCTATGTCGATCTGCATCACGCGCTGAAGCAGACGCGCGAACGGCTGGCCATGACGGACGAGGCGATCGGCGCCGAAGCGACCCCTGCCGCACGCGCGCCTTGGGAGCTGGTGCGCGACTGGTGGCACGCAGCAGGCAATTACGTGCACGAGCTCGATGTCGCCGCCGAGGATCTGCACGCCGAATTTGGCCTCGACGGCACAAATAACGGCGCGCGGCTGGCAGCGGCGCTCAGCGAACGCCATGGCTGCCGCAGCCGCCTCTCGGAGACGCCGGCAGGGACGATGCGCGCCTACGACGCCGAGTCCAACAGCCTGACGGTCAGTGCCGCCCTCTCCGCGCCCAGCCGCGCTTTCCATCTCGCCAATCAGCTGATGCTGTTCGAACTCGGCGCCGACATGTGCCGGATCGCCACCGACGCGCAGCTCGGCGACAGCGTCGCGGAGGAACTCCTGCTGCTCGGCCTCGCCAACTATGCGGCCGGCGCGCTGGTCATGCCCTATGCCGCCTTCCGGGCAAGCGCGCGGGAGATGCGGCATGATATCGACCCCCTCTCCCGTCTCTACGGCGTCAGCTTCGAGCAGGCCTGCCACCGGCTCTCGACCCTGCAGCGCGCGGGCCAGCGCGGCATTCCGTTCTTCTTCTGCCGCATCGACATGGCCGGCAACATCACCAAGCGGCACAGCGCGACGCGCCTGCAATTTGCGCGTTTCGGCGGGAGTTGCCCGCTCTGGGCGGTGCACGAGGCGGTCGCGATCCCCGATCGGATCGTCGTCCAGCTCGCGGAAATGCCGGACGGCGTGCGCTATGTCTCGATGGCCAAGGGCCTGGTGAAACCATCGGGCAGCTATGCGCGCGCGCCGCGGCGCTATGCGGTGGCACTGGGCTGCGAGGCCGAACATGCCGCCAGCTTCATCTATGCCGATGGCTTGCGGCACAATGACGAGGCCGCTGCGACCCCGATCGGTCCCGGTTGCCGGCTCTGTCCGCGCTCGGAGTGCGACCAGCGCGCTTTTCCGCCACTCGACCGGACGATCTATATCGACCCCGACCATCGCGGCATGGTTCCCTACAGCTTCGCTTGAGCCGCCGGCCGCGTCCCGGCGATGTGCCCAAGACAACACAGCATTTGGTGAATGGCCTGTTGACCATATCCGGCAGGCCGGCCTTTACCATCTTCGGGCGACCACGGATCATGGAGCAATCCCTGTGGAGGGAAGCCATGAACGAGAAGAAGCGGACCAAAGTCTACGTCATCGACGATTCCCTGACGTTCAGGGCGATGATGGACACGCTGGTCGGCCAGGACGACGACCTCGAAATCTGCGGCATGGCCGCCGACGCCGAAACGGCGCTCGAGGATATCGACTGGCTGCAGCCGGACATCATCCTGCTCGACCAGACGCTGCCGGACATGGACAGCCTCGAATTTCTCGACGCGCTCAAGCAGCATTGGCAAGGCAGCCGCGTCGTCATGATCGCGCTTGCCGGCGCCGACGGCATGCACGCCTGCCAGATGGCGCTGGACAAGGGCGTCGTCGCCTGTTTCGATAAGTCAAGACTTATCAGAAACAGTCGCGAGTTCATCACCCTGATGGACGAGATCCGTGGCGGAGAGATCCATCCGGATTGGCACGCAGGCAAGGCCGTCACGCTCGGCGGATCGGCGGCATAGATCCGATCCATCAGAACTGAAACGTCATTGCGAGGCGCCGAAGGCGATGCGGCAATCCATCTCCCGACATCGCCTCGCTGGATTGCTTCGCTTCGCTCGCAATGACGAACGATGGCTTCGCATTTTTCCGAACCGCCAGATGAGCGGTCCGATCTAAAACATTCCAAGTGTTAATCTTCAGCCGATCACCGCATCAACACCAGCTCTTCCGCCATGCTGGGATGCAGGGCGACGGTATCGTCGAAATCCGCCTTGGTGAGCCCCGCCTTCACGGCGATCGCCGCGGCCTGGAGAATTTCCGGCGCGTCGGGCGAGATCATGTGCAGCCCCACGACCTTGCCGCTGTCGGCATCGCAGATCATCTTGTAGAGGCTGCGCTCGTTACGCCCGGCCAGCACGTTCTTCATGGGGCGGAAATCGGACGTGTAGACCTTGATATTGCCATAGCTGTTGCGCGCCTCGCCTTCGCTGAGACCGACCGCGCCGATCGGCGGATGGCTGAACACCGCCGACGGCACATTCCCATAATCGACCGTGCGGGGCGTGCCGCCGAACACGGTGTCGGCAAAGGCCTGGCCTTCGCGAATGGCGACCGGCGTCAGCTGGATGCGGTCGGTCACGTCGCCGACGGCGTAGATGCTGTCGACATTGGTCTTGCTATAGCCGTCGACCTTGATCGCGCCCCTGGCCATCTCGACGCCGGCCTTGTCGAGACCGAGCCCCTTCACATTGGGCACGCGGCCCGTCGCGAACAGCACCATGTCGGCCGGGATCGGCGCGCCGCCGCCCACATGGACGAGCATCGAGCCGTCCTCCAGCTTCTCGATCCGCTCGGGCGGCGCGTTGAAGCGGAAATTGATACCCTTGGAGAGGCTGATATGAAGCAGCCGGTCGACGATCTGGCTGTCATAGCCGCGCAGAATCTGGTCGCCGCGCACCGCCAGGGTCACATTGCAGCTGAATTCGTTGAAAATGCCGGCGAATTCGTTGGCGATGTAGCCGCCACCGAAGATGACGACGCGCTTGGGCAGCGTCTCCAGATGGAAGACTTCGTTCGAGGTGATGCCATGCTCGGCGCCCGGGAAATCGGGCACCTGGGGCCATGCGCCGGTCGCGACGAGGATATATTTGGCGGTGACGGTCTGCCCGCTGGCGAGACGCAGCGTGTTCGGCCCCTCGATCGTCGCACGCTCGCGGAAGACGGTCACTTTGTTGTTGTCGAGCGTCTGCGTGTAGAGTCCCTCGAGCCGATCGACATCGGCGAGCACATTGTCGCGCAGCACGTTCCAGTCGAATGTGCAGTCGGGCACATTCCAGCCGAAGCGGCGCGCGTCCTTGAGGTCTTCGGCGAAATGCGCGCCATAGACGAGCATCTTCTTGGGAACGCAGCCGCGGATCACGCAGGTGCCGCCGACACGATATTCCTCGGCGACCGCCACTTTCGCGCCATAGCTGGCGGAAACCCGCGCGGCGCGCACGCCGCCCGATCCCGCGCCGATCACGAACAGGTCGAAATCATAGTCGCTCATGCGTCAGCCTCTTGAGAAATCCGTAGCGCGCATATGGGCGCGGCCGGACGCTCCGGCAAAGCAGTTTTGCTTCTGAGAGTGATAGAGTGCGGTGATGAGAGGTTGGATGACGCCCGGGCAATGCTCGTTTTGCTTAGCCCAACGCCGTCTCGATCAGCGCCATCGTGCTCGGATCGAAGCCCTGCGCGCCATCCTTCTCGATCGACTTGGCAATCTCCTTGCCCAGCTCGACGCCGAACTGGTCAAAGCTGTTGATCTGCATCAGGATGCCATTGGCGAAGGTGCGGTGCTCGTAGAAGGCGATGAGCGCGCCTAGCGCGGCGGGTGTGAGATCGTCGATCAGGATCGTGGTCGAGGGCCGGTTGCCGGGATAGGCGCGTGCTGGATCGGCGGCGTTTTCCTTGCCGCGCATCAGCGCCGCGCCCTGCGCGAAGCAGTTGACCAGCAGGGTCGCGTGATGGGCGGGATCGAGATTGTCGCCGGCTTCCGTCACGGCGAGAAACTCGACGGGGACGACATGCGTGCCCTGGTGGAGCAGCTGGAAGACGGCATGCTGGGCATCGGTGCCCACGCCGCCCCAGGTGATCGCGGCGGTCGGCCCATCCACCGGCGTGCCGTCGGCCTTCACGCTCTTGCCGTTGCTCTCCATCTCGAGCTGCTGGAGATAGCTCGGCAGCAGCCGCAGCCGCTCGTCATAGGCAAAGACCGCGCGGGTCTGGCAAACCATGATGCGGGCATAATATTGATCGACGAAAGCCGCGCGGAGCGGAATGTTGGCGACCGGCTCGGCATGGCGGAAATGGCGGTCCATCGCCGCCGCACCTTCGAGAAGCTGCTCGAATGCATCCCAGCCGAGCCCGATCGCGGCAGGAAAGCCGATGGACGACCAGAGCGAGTAGCGCCCGCCCACGCTCTCGGAAAAGCCCAGGATGCGCGTGCTGTCGACGCCCCACTCGATCGCCTTATCGGGTGCTGCGGTGAGTGCGATCACCCGGCCATAGGGATCCTCGACACCGCCCTCGATCATCCAGTTGATCGCGCTCGCGGCGTTCAGCATCGTTTCGGTGGTGGTGAAGGTCTTGGATGCGATGACGAGCAATGTCGCGCCCGGATCGAACCGCGCCATGGCCCTTTCCAACGCGACACCGTCGACATTGGAGACGATCGCAACGTCATAGCGCGCGTCCGGGCGTGCGAGGGCATCGACGAGCAGATCCGGCCCCAGCGCCGAGCCGCCGATACCGACATGGAGGACATGGCGGATGTCGCCCAGCGCGCCCGCCTCGATCGCATCGATCAGCGTGCGCATCCGCAATTTGTGCTCGCGCGCGAGGCCCACGCTCTCCGCCCGCCCCTCGCCGCGCTCGGCGCTGTGCTCGACCGCACGGCCCTCGGTCATATTGATGGCCTCGCCATTGAACATGGCGGCGCGGCGGCCGGAAAAATCCACGGCGTCGGCGAGTTGCAGGAAAGCATCGACGGTCTGCGGCGTCAGATGGGTTTTGGAAAAGTCGAAGCGCAGCCCGCCTTCCTCCAGAACCTGGTTGGCGAGGCGATCCGGCTCCGCGCCGAACAGGTCGCGCAGGTCCGGCACAGGCAGTGCCTTCAACATGTTCCAGGCGGCGGAAATGGCGGCATCGGTCATAAAGGCGGCAAGCTCCCCGGTTCGAACGCACGGACGTTAGCCAAGGCTCCCGAGCTTTGCACGCGCGAAGGCACGCTTCCGCCTGACGTCCAATCAATTCAACCCCGTTCGGGGGAGACGCGTGGCGCGCTCGAATGTCGAAGTTCCATTCTTCTTGCCGATGAACAGAAGAAGGGAGAGTTCTTCGACAAGCTCAGGACGAACGGATTTTTAGGTCGCTATGTGTCCCAATCTGGCATTCGGACTGGTTCATCACGGGATTGCCGCGGCGCTTGACGCAGCGGCGCCCGCCGACCAAATGCGAGGCATGGCACCGCCACGGGCCGCCGCCGAGGGAAGGCTCGCACCGATATGAAGGCCCGTACCGAGCTCAAGGATTTTCTCTCCTTCCTCGTGAAGCTCGCCCTTCTCGTCTATCTGGTGCGAATCCTCCTGGTTTCGCCCTTCAACATCCCGTCGGAATCGATGCAGCCGCGGCTGCTGATCGGCGACTATCTCCTCGTCGCGAAGTGGCCCTATGGCTATTCGCGCTACGCCATCCCCTATGCGACGCTGCCATGGGAAGGCCGCCTGCTGCCACACACGCCGCAGCGCGGCGACGTCGTCGTGTTCGAGGCGCCGGCGGTGAAGGGCGAGGAGTGGATCAAGCGCGTCATCGGCCTGCCGGGCGACAAGGTGCAGCTGGTCAACGGCACCGTCTATCTCAACGGCGTCGCCGTGCCGCGCAAGCGGATCGGCGATCTCGTCATCCCGGTCACGCCCAACATGATCGCCGCCGCCGCCAACGAGCACGCCGCCTCGCCCTGCTTCACGCAAGGCTTCGAGGAGAAGGACCGGCAGGGAAAGCGCTTTTGCCGTTATCCGCGCTTCCATGAGACGCTGCCCAATGGCAAAGGCTATGACGTGCTCGACCTTTTCGACAGCGAGACCGACAATAGCGCGGTCTATGAAGTGCCCGCGGGGCATCTCTTCGTGATGGGGGACAATCGCGACCGCAGCCGCGACAGCCGCTTTGCCGTCGAGAATGGCGGCGTCGGCATGCTGCCGATGGACAATCTCGTCGGGCGAGCCCTGGTTTCCTATTATTCGACGACGGGATCGGCAGTCTTGCTCAAGCCCTGGACATGGCCGGGCGCGGTCCGCGCCGAACGGATCGGCCAAGGCTTTTGAGCGACACATTCTCCCCCTGGCTCGAAAGGCTGATCGGCGGCGCGCCGGGCAACATCGCGCTATACGAGCAGGCGCTGACCCATGGCAGCCACGCGGCCGACCATTATGAGCGGCTGGAATTTCTCGGTGACCGCGTCCTGGGCCTGGTGATCGCGGATTGGCTCTACACGCTCTTCCCGCAGGAAAAGGAAGGCCAGCTCTCCCGGCGGTTCAACACACTGGTCGCGGGCGACACCTGTGCCCAGGTCGCGCGCGAAATCGGCCTGCCGCCCCATCTCAAGCTCGGCAAGCAAGCGCGGGACGACGGCGCGATCGACAGCGACAATGTACTGGGCGATGCGATGGAGGCGCTGCTCGGCGCGCTCTATCTCGACAAGGGGCTGGAACCCGCACGCGCCCTGATCAGGGCACTTTGGGAGAAGCGGCTGGACGCCAAGGCCAGCGCGCCCAAACATCCGAAGTCCGCCCTGCAGGAATGGGCCGCCGCGCATGGCCGCAAGGCGCCGGCCTATGAAATCCTCGACCGCTCCGGCCCGCACCACGCGCTGCACTTCACCGTGCAGGTCTCGATCCGCGGCGCGGGCGAAGCCAAAGGCGAAGGCAGTTCCAAGCAGGAGGCCGAAACCGCGGCTGCGGCAGCGCTGCTGGGAATGCTGGGGAGCTGAGCGCTCAAGCCACTCCCCTCCCGCTTGCGGGAGGGGTCGGAGGAGAGCTAGAGGGCACGGTATCGGCCCTCCCCCAGCCCCTCCCGCAAACGGGAGGGGAACCGATCGGCTCAGGACGAACGGAGTTTTTATTGGACAATCAGGTTTCTCAAGGCACCGAACATTGCGGCGTCATCGCAGTCGTCGGCGCGCCCAATGCGGGCAAGTCCACGCTGGTGAATGCGCTGGTCGGGCAAAAGGTCGCGATCACCAGCGCGAAGGCGCAGACCACGCGGACGCGCGTCATGGGCGTGGCGCTGGAGGGCCAGGCGCAGATCGTCCTGGTCGACACGCCGGGCGTCTTCGCGCCGACACGCCGCCTCGACCGGGCGATGGTGCAGGCAGCCTGGGGCGGCGCGCAGGATGCGGACCTGATCGTGCTGGTCGTGGACGGACGCGCCGGCCTCGGTCCCAAGATGGAACCGATCCTCGAGGGTCTCGCCAAGCGCAAGGAGAAGAAGTGGCTGATCCTCAACAAGGTCGACATCGCGGCCAAGGAGAAGCTGCTGGTGCTGACCGAGAAGCTGCACGCGCAGATCGACTTCGCCGAGACCTATTATGTGAGCGCCCAGACCGGCGATGGCCTGCCCGAACTCAAGAGCGCCATGGCCGCCGCGATGCCGGAAGGACCGTGGCACTTCCCCGAAGACCAGGTGTCCGACATCACCGACCGGCTGCTCGCCGCTGAAATCACGCGCGAGCAGCTCTACCACCAGCTGCATGAGGAACTGCCCTATCAGAGCGCGGTTGAGACCGAGAAATATACCGAGCGCGCGGACGGATCGGTGGAGATCCACCAGCAGATCCTCGTCGCCCGCGCCACACAGCGCGGCATCATCCTCGGCAAGAACGGCCAGCGCCTCAAGGAAATCGGCTCAAAGGCCCGTGCGGAACTGGCCGGGCTGCTCGGCGTCAAGGTCCACCTCTACCTCCATGTCAAGGTCAAGGAAGGCTGGGATGAGGACCGCTTTGTCTATCGCGACATCGGGTTGGATTGGGTGGATTGAGAAACGCCGTCCTCAAGCCGGCAGCCCAAAGATCCAAACCGGCCCCTTCCCGAGAGAAAATGCGAGGCTGATCCAGCAGAGCTGAAGCGTCATTGCGGGCCACGAAGTCGCGCGGCAATCTAGGCCGATCTTGCTGACCCCTGGATTGTTTCGCCGGGCTCGCAATGACGCGCGGTTCGACAGCGATGGATCAGCCTCTGGCCCAAATGGGTTACCCTTCGCTCAACGCATAATCATAGCGCCCCGTCTCCAGGGTTTCCGCCGGCACCCAGCAGCCGTGGAATGTGGCGCGCACACGCACCGGCAGCTTGATGGTGGCGACGGGCCCCGCGGCGAGGTTCCGGGCATCCAGAATCACCAGATCGCTGCGGCCCTGCGACACGCGCGCCACCGGGACCAGCAGCCAGCCATCGCCTTCCGCGCTGTCGGGCGAACGCGGCACGAACTGGCATTCCTGCACCGTGTCGCCCGGGCCGGGCGAATAGACGTCGATCTCGCCGGTCTGGAGATCGAGGTGGCCGGTCGAGCTCGAGCCGTCCTGCGCGCGGTAGATGATCATATAGCCATGGCGATAGGCCCGGCCCTGGTAGCGATCGTCCGTGCGCGGCATTTCGCAGCTCGGCCCCATCAGGCGCGTCTTCTCGAAACCGCCGTCATTGCGCTCGAGATCGAGTGTGATGCGCGTGAGGAACGGCGGCACCGGAGGCGTGGGTTCGCCTTGGGGCGTCGTGAAGAAGGGGAAGCAGTTGCCCTCATAGAGGCAGAGGTCGAGATGCACCTTGGTGCCTTCGCGCACAGCGTTGAGCATGTGGCCGGCGCTCGTGGCCGGTCCGCGGAACCAGCGGATACCGGAAGCGTCGTCGCCATAGCGCGGGACAAGCGCAATCACCGTCTCCTGGTCGGGATGCCATTGATAAAAGGCCCCGCCATCCTTGATCACGTCGAGATCGGTGATCAGCGGAAAGAACGGGAAGACGACCCATTCGTCCGTGATCGCGAAGTCGTGGACGCAGGCCGCATAGGGCATTTCGAACCAGATTTCCTGCTTCTTGCGCCCATCTCCGCCGAACAGATAATAGACGATATCGCGCGTGGCGTCGCCCTTGGCCTGATAGGCGAAACCCAATAGCTCATTGGTAATCGGATCGACCTTGGGATGGGCGGTAAAGCTGATCGAGCCGATCTGCCCCGCCATATCGCTCTTGCCGATCGTCTCCAGCGTGTCGGGATCGACCTCATAAGGAAGGTCGCTTTCCTTCAGCGCATAGAGGTGACCGGCATGGAACATGGCGGTGGTGTTCGCCGTGCCCATGTCCGTGTCGGCCGCTTCGGGCTCATTGGTGTAGCGGTTGCGATAGCGGCCGAAGACCTGGCGCTTGGTCTGGGTCTGCAGCTTGTAGCGGTCGGTATGTACCCAGCGGCTGCGGTAGCTCGCCTGGCCATTCTCGAAGCGGAAGCTGTGGATCATCCCCTCGCCGTCGATGAAGATGTCGTCGGTCCGCTTGCTCGGATACTGCCAGTCGGCGCCCACCCGGTAGAGCGTGCCTTCGAGCCCTTCCGGGATCGCGCCCTGGATGACCTCGAGGCCGTCGATGGTCGTCTCGCAACGCAGCGGATCGCCCCAGCCCTTGAACAGGTCGTTTTCAGGAAAACGCAGCGGCTCGACCATCTTCTCTCTCCTTCTTCCTTCAACCCCCGCCTTTCAAGCGAGGGGATGGGCGTGGACTCCGAAGCACCGCCCCAACCCCTCCTCCAAAGAAGAGGGCTATTCTTGTCAACGCGCCGTATCTGCGATGAATCGCAGGATTTCCGGCCCCAGACTGTCTTCGCTCGATCCGATCGACACGGTCGAACTCTGGTGATTATGACCCCGCAGCCAGAGCATGCGCGGGAACACACCCTTCGCCCGAGCCCATGCCTCGCACAGGCTGGCCGCCTGCTTCTGGAATTGTGCAGGATCAAACTCGCAGATGGTGAAGAGACAGGGCACGTCGCTCGCAATGAGTCCCTGTGTCGTGCTGGCCTTGCGGTCGATCTCCGGATCGTCGCCATAATAGGCCAGATGGCCGTCATTATGGTCGATGCTCGACATGTCATAGCCGCCGGAAATCATGACGGCGCCGGCGATCCTGGCGTCGCGCAGCGCCACATAGCTGCCGACATGCACGGCGCCTGCCGATGTGCCGGCGAGATAGATGCGCTCGGGATCGCCGCCGAACTGCGCGATGTTCGCACGCAGCCAGTCGACCGCAAGCGCCATGTCGTCCGTGCCGGCCGGCCACCGATGCGCCGGTGCGAGCCGATAGTTCATCGTCACGCCGATCATGCCGTTCCGCGCCGCGAAGCCGCCGATATTATCGTAGAAAGGCGGCGTCGGCGAACGCTTGTCGCCGCGCACGAAGCCGCCGCCGGGGACGAAGACCAGCACGGGCGCCTTTTCGAGGCCTCGCATGGCGAAGACATCGAGCCGTTGCCGCTCGTCCGGGCCATATGCGTGATCGCGCGTGACCCGCAGCCCCTCGGGAAGCGGCGGCTGAAGCTCGGCGAACAGAGCGTTGGTCACGGCGAAGAGGTCCATGCTGAGCTCCACGCCCAGCGCGGCGAGCTTGTGGCGGATTTCCGGATTCATGCTTCACTCACCTTCAGCACGGGCTTGATCACAGTGCCCGCCTCGCAATCGTGGAACGCCTTGCCGATCTCGTCGAAACCATAGGTCGTGACCAGCCGGTCGAACGGGAAGCGGCCCTGCGTCCAATAGTCGATCAGCTTCGGCAGGAAGAGTCGCGGATTGGCGTCGCCGCCCAATATGCCGCGCAGCTGACGGCCTCCCGCCAACATAGGGAACATGGCCGGCGCCCATTCGCCGCGCGGCGCGGCCACGAAGCCGGCGGTTCCGTTCATCGCGAGACAGTCGAGCGCCATGCTGTGCACGGCAGGCACGGTCGTCGTGTTGAACGAGAAACTCATGCCGCGCCCGGTGACGGCGCGGATCTGCCTGGTCACCTCCTCGCCGCCGGCATCGATGGCGTGGGTCGCGCCCAGCTCCAGCGCGAGATCGAGCCGCGCACGGTTGATATCGACCGCGACGATTCTAGCTGCCCCGACCAGCCGCGCGGCCATGACGGCCGAGAGGCCGACGCCGCCGGTGCCGAAAATGGCGATGCTGTCGCCATAGCCGACCTTGAGCGCCTCGATGACCGCGCCCGCGCCGGTGATGACGCCGCAGCCCAATGGCGCCAGCATCTCCAGCAGCAGCGACTTGTCGACCTTCACCGCCGTCCGTTCCGGCACGATGCTGTGCGTTGCGAAGCTCGATTGGCCGAAGAAATGGGAGTGGATTTTTTCAGGTTCACCGTCTCCTTGGCGACAGCACAGCGAAGTCGATCCGTCGAGCCGCTTGCCGCCGAAGCTCATCGGCATGGCGAGGTCGCAATAGGTCGGCCGGCCGGCGAGACAGCTGGGGCACTGGCCGCAGGACGAACCGGACAGGATCACATGATCGCCGATCGCAAAGCCGCGCACGCCCTCGCCCAGCGCCTCGACCACGCCTGCCCCCTCATGACCGAGCACGATCGGCTGCGGCGCGTGGCGGCCGGGATGCTCGTGAAGATCGGTGTGGCAAATGCCGACCGCGACGATCCGCACCAGCATCTCGTCGGGGCGCGGCGCTTCCAGTTCGAGCGCTTCCAGCCGCGGCTCGGGCTGGCCTGGCCGGCTGACGGCGGCGGTTATGCGCATGACGCACTCTCCCCCTGTACCGTTCCCCGGCGAAGGCCGGGGCCCAGACTTGGCGCGAAGCGCCGAACCGCGCTGCCGCACGGCGCTGGGGATCGCACTGGGCCCCGGCCTTCGCCGGGGAACGGGAAGGCCATTCTCATGCCGTCTTCACCACCGGCTCGGCCTTGTGCACCGGGCGCTTGGCCATCAGATACTCGCCCTGCCAGGGCACCTGGTCGGCCTCCGTCCACGCATTCACCTTCAGCGACTGGAAACGCCAGGGCCCTTCCTTCCTGGTCAAATGATCGATGCGCGTACCGATGCCGAACACGAAATTGGTGCGATAGTCGGTCTGGAACTGGATGATCTGGAAGAAGCAGCGCACGTCGAGCTCGCCGGGCGCCTCGCGCTCCTCCATGATGAAGGTGTTCATGATGTGCTGGCGCCCATACCACCAGTGCTGCCGGTCGTTCCACAGCGACTGGAGGTTCTTGAGAATCGCCTCATGGCCCTGCACCTTGCCCTGCCAGAGATGGTCGAACCAGCAATCCTGCGCGAAGGTCGGCATGGCCATGGCCGCGTCCGCGAGGTCGATGCCCCAGGCATAGCGCGCATAAAGCTCCTGGATTTCGAGCCGGTCGTCGGCGGTCAGTTTCCAGTTGGGCATTCGAATCTCCTTCTTCGTCATCCCGGCGAAGGCCGGGATCCATTCGACGTCGTGGTGGACCCCGGCCTTCGCCGGGGTGACGGTTAATGTTTCCCCGGCGGCGGGCCCAGATGATGATCGTTGCGGATGTCGGCGGGTTCGCCATGCTGGGTGAGCAGCGCCTTGCGGCGGACGAAGCGCAGGATCGCCTCAGGCCCGGTGCGTGCGCCGCCGCCGACGCCGGAGGCGCCGAAGCTGTTGCTGCCGATGGTGCGGTTCTTGCCGAAGGTGAGGAACGTATCCTGCACGAACACCGAACCTGCATTGATTCGCTCCGCCACCGAAATGGCACTCTCTTCGTCACCAGATATCACCGATGCGGTTAGTCCGAAGATGGTATCATTGGCCAGCGCGACGGCCTGGTCGATGGTCGCATAGGCCATGACCGGCAACACCGGGCCGAATGTCTCGTCCTTCATGACCAGCATATCATGCGTGACGCCGGTCAATATGGTCGGACGCATATAGAGCCCGCCGTCGATCGTCTCGACCTTGCCGCCGGTATGGACCGTCGCGCCCTTCTCCACCGCATCGGCAATGTGCATTTCCACGATTGCCGCCTGCGGAGCGAAGGTGAAGGGATGGAGATGGCCCGCGCGCGGATTGTCGCTGTTGAGCCGGACCTCGCCGGCCTTCTCGATCAGCCGCGCGACGAAGGCGTCGTGAATGCGCTCATGCACATAGATGCGCTCGACCGAGAAGCAGACCATGCCGTTCGCGTGCACCGCGCCGCGCAGCACGGCGGTCACCGCGCGCTCAATGTCGGCGCTCTCCATCACGATCACGGGATCCTTGCCGCCCAGCTCGAGGAAGCAGGGGATGAGCCGCTGCGCGCAATGCACGGCAATCTTGCGCCCGGTCGGCACGCTGCCGGTGAAGCAGAGCAGATCGACCGTATCGATCAGTTGCTTGCCCGTCTCGCCGTCGCCCTGGACGAAATCGAAGATCGCGGCCAGTTCCGGCACGGCGCGGACGGTCTCGAACAAAGGCTCGACCCAGCGCGGCGTCACTTCGCTCGGCTTGATGAGTACCGCGCAGCCCGCGAACAGCGCCGGAATCGCATCGAGCAGCACCAGCATCATCGGCGCATTCCACGGCCCGATCACGCCGACGAGCGGATAGGGCACGAACTGGGTGCGCACCTCGACGGTCGGCATGGCCTTGGAGGGGCCATGGTAGCTCGCCTTGTCGAGCGCGCCCTTCGCGTCCTCGATCCAGCCGGCAATATTGCCCATGGTGATAAAGCCCTGGAGGTAGCTGGTGTGGCACCCCCCGGTGTCGACCGCGTCCGCCTCGGCAATGTCGTTGGCGCGCTTGGCGACCTCGCCGAGCCAGCGCTGCATGACGCCGATGCGGCCATCGAGCCCCATCGCCGCCCAGCGGACCTGTCCTTCGCGCAACCGGGCCGCCCTCGCCGCCACCTCTTCAGCGGGCGTCACCGCCAGCATGAAGTCGGTTGCACCGGTCCTGGGATTGCGCACGGCGATCGTTCGTCCGTCGGCGTCGGCCATCTCTCTCCTCCGTCGGGCGCCGATTGCGGTCTCACCCGAGGCATCCGCTTCTATTGGCGCCCCTTATCGAGTCAACCGCGACGCGCCGGGCGCATCGGGAGAAACGCCTGAATTTCACATCATACTCGACTGGATAGCATGCTAGCCATATAAGGCTCTGCCGGGCGGCGCTTGACAAGTCGCGCGGCCACGCGCCCGCCGACCGCGGGCGCCTGAAGAGACGGGAGAGAGATGATGGCCATAACAGCAACGCCCCTTTCGCCCCGCTTCGGCGCCGAAATTTCCGGCGTGGATATTTCCAGGCCCCTCGACGGCGAGACCATCCAGGCCCTGATCGCCGAGCAGGACAAATGGGGCGTCACGGTCTATCGCGACACCGGCCTCGACGACGACGCGCAGATACGCTTCGCCAATTATTTCGGCCATCTCGAAAGCCTGCCCCCGCGCGACGGACGCCCGCGCATCTATCTGTTCAATGCCGGCAACCTCGGGCCGGACGGCGAGATCAACTGGGCCGAGTCCGCCATGCGCTATCGCAAGGGCGACATGCTCTGGCACACGGACTCGAGTTTCATGGACCTGCGCACCAGCTATTCGATGCTGCGCGCGGTCGAAGTGCCGGCCTCGGGCGGCCCCACCTGTTTCGCGGACACGCGCTGGGCCTATGACGACCTGCCGCAGGACGTGAAGGACAAGATCGAAAATCTCGAGTGCGAGCATTCGCTCTGGTGGTCACGCAAGCAGGCCGGGGCCGACATCACGCGCGAGCAGATCGAGGAGCGCCACCGCCCCATCCACAAGCTCGTGCACGTCCACAAGGGCTCGGGCCGCAAGACCATCTATGCCGGTGCGCATTGCTATAAGGTCGTCGGCTGGGACTGGGACGAGAGCCGCGAACTGATCGACTATCTCAACGCGTTCGCGACGCAGGACAAATACACCATCAAGGTCGACTATGCGGTCGGCGACATGGTGATCTGGGACAATCTCGCCGTCTTCCATCGCGGTGGCGGCTTCGAATGGAGCGAGCGCCGCGATATGCGCCGCGCCACCGTCCGCGAAGCCCCGGCACCGGACCATGAGGACGATCCGTTCGGCGAGCTGTTCAGCAACGCACCGCCGATCGTCGCCAAGGCCTGACACCTATCGAGTGGGTCGCAGCGGGCAAGTTGCGATGGCCGTTTCTATTCAGGCGACGCGGCAATGGCGGGCAAGGCCGGCGCGCGCGGCCCCGGCACCTTGAGACGCAGCAGGCTGATGCAGGCCGCAAGCGCCGCCGCGGCCGCTGCGCAGGCCAGCAGCGCCGGACTGGAACCGAGCCCCAGCCAGTGAAATCCCGATGCAACCGCCACGGCACCGATCGTCTGCCCGAGCAACCGCGCGGTCGCGAGCATGCCGCCCGCCGCACCCGACCGCTCCCGCGGTGCAGCCGTGACCATCGCGCGATTGTTGGGCGACTGGAAAAGACCGAAGCCCGCGCCGCATAGAGCCATGCGCCAGATGATGTCCGATGACGCCGGATGCGGCCCCATGGCAGACAGGGCAAAGAGACCCGCCGCGAACACGGCAAGGCCGATGCCGCCGAGAATGCCCGCAGGATAGCGATCGGCAAGGCGGCCGGCGATCGGCGCGACGAAGGCGACCGCCAGAGGCCACGGGGTCATCAGCAGACCGGATTCGACCACGCTGCGGCCGAGCACGCTCTGCAGCAGGAAGGGCATGGTGACGAAGGCGAGCATCTGCGCCGCAAAGGACGTGATCGAGGTCAGGATTGAGAGACCGAAGATCGGGATGCGCAGCAGGTCGAGCGGCAGCAGCGGCGCGGGCCGGCGCCACTCGCGTCGCACCAGCAGGGCGCCGATGACGATGCCGGCAAGAAGCATCAGCAGGCCTGCCCGCGAGAGTTCGCGCGCAAATGTTTCGGCGCCGAAGATGATGAGCCCGAGCATGCTCGCACTCATCAGCGCGCCAAGATAGTCCGGCGGCCGTCCATGACCGCCCGTCTTCGGCAGGCACCGGTAGCCGACGGCCAGCGAGGCGAGACCGACGGGCACGTTGACCGCGAAAAGCCACGGCCAGTTGGCGACGCTGAGCACGAGCGATGCCAGTGTCGGTCCCATCGCCGCCGAGACGGACAGGACCAGCGCATTATAGCCCATGCCGCGCCCGAGGATGGTCGGCGGGTAGGTCGCGCGGACCAGCGCCGCGTTCATGCTCATGATGCCGGCGGCGCCGATGCCCTGGAACATGCGGGCCGCGATGAGGGTCGGCAGGCTGTCGGACAATGCGCAGGCAAGCGATCCGACGATGAACAGGCCGAGCCCCGAGAGATAGACGCGGCTATGACCGACGCGGTCGCCCAGCGCGGCAAGCGGCAGCAGCAGGATCGTGATCGCGAGCTGATAGCCATTGACCACCCAGACCGCGACGGCGGGCGAGGCATGAAGCTGCTCGGCGATCGTGGGCAGCGCGATGTTCGCGATGGCGCTGTCGAGCACCGACATGGCGATGGCCAGCCAGATGGCGGCGGCGGCGAAATAACGGCGGGGAAGCGGGAGACCGTCCTGCTGTTCCCGCGCATCGGACCCGGACGTTTTCTGTGTCATAGGGCGCGGCTTCGATTGTGGTGAGAAACGATGGGCAGATGCGGCATGTCGAAACGGGGAGCCGCCCTAGTCTGCGCGCCTCCGAATTGGCGGCTTTCTCGTCGCCGGCTTCCGGTCGACCGCCGCCGGGACGGACGGATCGCGCCATTGGTCGGTGAAGATGTTCCAGGTGCCAATGAACAGCGCCGCGACCACCGGACCGATGATGAAGCCATGGATGCCGAAGGCCTGCAGGCCGCCGAGGGTCGAAATGAGCACGACATAATCGGGCATGCGCGTGTCCCGCCCGACGAGGATCGGCCGCAGCACGTTGTCGACCATGCCGATCACGAAAACGCCGCTGAAGATGAGGAAGGCCGCGCTGCCATAGGACCCCGTGGCGAAGAGGTAGAGCGCGACCGGGACCCAGACGATGCCCGTGCCTATAGCGGGAATGAGCGAGAAGAGGCCCATGGTCACGCCCCAGAGCAACGCGCCTTCGATACCGAGGATCGCGAAGACGATGCCGCCGAGCGCGCCCTGCACGATGGCGACGACGAGGCTGCCCTTGATCGTCGCGCGGATCACGGTCGCGAACTTCTCGGCAATGTCTTCGCGGGTTTCCGGCCGCAGCGGGATCGCCTCGATCAGCCGCTCCGCGAGCCGATCGCCGTCGCGCAACAGGAAGAAGGTCAGATAGAGCGTGAGCCCGATCATCAGCACCACATTCAGCGCGCTCTGGCCGACGGAGAGCGCCTGCCCTGCGATCGAGCGCACGCTGCCCGAGAGGCCGTTTGCGATGGACTGGCGCATGGCGGAGAAGTCGCCGAAGCCTTTCGACCGCAGATAATCCGAGCCCCAGTTCGGCAGGCTGGCGACCGCGCGATTGAAGAGCTCCTGTGGGTTGATCTGGCCGCTCTGCACCTTGGCGTAGAGCGTGGTGAGCTCCTGGATCAGCGCCGTGCCGAGCAGCACGGCCGGCAGGATGACGATCAGCGTGATGGCCAGCAGCGTCAGCAACGCCACAATATTCGCGCGGGCGGGCCAGCGCGTCAGTATCTTCTTGTTCAACGGCCCGAACAGGATGGCCAGCACCAGCGCCCACAGGATCGCGCCGAAGAAGGGCAGCACCACCAGCGCGAAGGCCACCGTGACGATAAGGACCAGCGCGAGGAAGCCGCCGTCCTCGAAACGAAACCGGCCGGGCTCCTGCTTCACCGCCATGCCTCAGCCTTCCGTCAAGGCGCCGACCAGCGCTTTCACTTTCTTCTGCCGCCACTGCGGCAGCGGCGCGATGAGCCAATAGCCCAGCCCTTCGCGCGCCTCGCCGACCTGGACCACGCGGCCGGCATCGATGTCGCCGCGCGCCAGCAATTCGGGCACGCACGCCCGTCCGAAACCGCTCGCGGCGGCGTCGATGGCGAGGCCCGCATCGGCGACGCGCATGATCGCCGCGCCATCCTCCTGCGGGCAGCCCGCCCAGGCGATCGGCGCGTCGGCGCCCTTGCCATCCGGCGCCTCGACCGTGACGAAGCGCGCTTCGCCGAGCTTCACGCCTTCATGCTCGCCCGGCCCGTCGGCCAGCCGGATCGCGAGATCGAGATTGGCCTCCGTGAAATCGAGCGGGTCATCGGACGCGACCAGCAGGAACTGCAGCCCCGCCTCGCTCCTGGCATGGCCGGCCAGCCGCGCATTGAGCCACTTCGCGGTGAAATCGCGCGGCGCGGCGATGGCGAGATGCTGCGAGCTCTGGCCCGCCTGCATGGCGCGCACGGATTCTTCCAGTTCGAGGAAGGCATTGCGCAGCGCCGGCAGGCCAGCCTCGGCCTCCGGCGTCAGTTCGAGGCCGCGCGGCGTGCGGCGGAAGAGCACGACGCCGAGCATGTCCTCGAGGGCGCGGATCTGCTGCCCGACAGCCGCAGGCGTGACGGCGAGCTCATCGGCGGCGCGCGTGAAACTGAGGTGCCGCGCCGCCGCGTCGAACACGCGCAGGCCGTTCAGCGGCAAGTGGGTGCGCTTCATCCGTTCACGGCTCCCGCCAGCAGCGCAAAGCGCGGGATGTCGACTTCGAGCATGCCGCCATCGCCGTCGAGCATGATGTAGCTGCCTTCCATCCAGCCGGTCGGCGTCGCCAGCGGACAGCCCGAGACATAGTCATAGGCGCTGCCGGGCTGGATCACCGGCTGCTCGCCGACCACGCCCTCGCCCTCGACATGACGCAGCGCGCCGCGGCCGTCCGCAACGATCCAGCGGCGCATCAGCAGCTGCACCGGCGCGCGCCGGCCATTTTCGATGCGGATATGATAGGTCCAGAACCAGCGGCCCTGGTCGGGCTCCGACTTTTCCGGGGCGAGGGTCACCGCGACGCGAACGGTCACGTCGTGGGTGGTAGCCGTATAAGGAAAAAGCATGTCCATCATCGGGAGGATGTCCTCGGCCGTCCGGAAACCAGTAGTCAAAGCCCGACGGCGGTCAATGCCTGATCGAGATCGGCGATGATGTCGTCGGGATCTTCCAGGCCCACATTGAGCCGCAGCATGCCCTCCTCGATGCCGGCTTCGGCGCGGCCTTCCGGTCCCATATTATGGTGGGTCGTGGTCGCCGGGTGCGTCAGCAAAGAGCGGCTGTCGCCGATATTGTTGGAAATATCGATGAGCTCCAGCGCGTTGAGCAGTCCCATGGCCTGCTTGCGCCCGCCCTCCACGATGAACGCGAAGATCGGGCCCGTCGCACTCATCTGGCTCATCGCCAGATTGTGCTGGGGATGGCTCGGCAGGCCGGGGTGCAGAATGCGCTCGACGCGCGTCTCGACGAACTTGCCGACCTTGAGCGCATTTTCGGACTGGCGATGGGCGCGCAATTCCAGCGTCTCCAGGCCCTTGAGCACCACCCAGGCATTGAACGGCGAGAGATTGGGTCCGGTGTTGCGCTGGAACGGCAGCAGCACGTCGTTGATCCACTGCTCGGTGCCGCAGACGGCGCCAGCGAGCACGCGGCCCTGCCCGTCCATCAGCTTGGTGGCGCTGTAGGCCACGACATCCGCGCCGAACTCCAGCGGCCGCTGCAGCACCGGCGTCGCAAAGGCATTGTCGACGACGGTCAGGATGCCATGCGCCTTCGCCAGCGAACAGACGTGCCGCATGTCGACGATATCCATCGTCGGATTGGCCGGGGTCTCGAAGAAGAAGATCTTCGTGTTCGGCCGGATCGCCTTCTCCCACGCGTCATTGTCGCGTCCATCGATGACGGTCGTCTCGATGCCGAACCTGGGGAGCAGGCTGTCGAGCAGCCAGCGGCACGACCCGAACGCGGCCTTGGCGCCGACGACATGATCGCCGGTCTTGAGCGCGCTCAACAGGGCCGTGGTCATGGCCGCCATGCCGGTCGCCTGCACGCGGCAAGCCTCGGCGCCTTCCATCAGCGCAATGCGCTCCTCGAGCATCTGCACGGTCGGATTCTGCAGGCGGGAATAGGTCATGCCCTGCTGCTCGCCCGCGAAGCGCGCGGCGACGGTCTCGGCATCGTCGTAGCAATAGCCCGAGTTCAGGAAGAGCGCCTCGCTCGTCTCGCCCTGCTCACTGCGCCAGGTGCCGCCACGGACAGCCTGCGTCGCCGGTTTCCATTTGCGCGTGATCGCGCGGTTCTGTCCGGTGTCTCGCTTCATGGAAGGCCTCTAGATCATTTTAGGCAGCGGGGGGAACCGCTTTTGCGCGAAAGGCCGGGGAAGGCAATGGAAACGGATTGTTTTTCCGCCGGTTGCCAGCGCTCCCCCGAGCAGGCAGGCGCGAAACCCCCGCGATCCGCCATTTGAAGACGCCGCCGAGGATTCGCGATTGGCGGTCGCGGGCATGCTCGCGCGCCTCTCGCTCGCTTCGTTTTCTATCACCGGATGTGGTTCGGCGGCGGACGCCGGGGCAACTGTCTCAGGATGCGCGGCGAAGTTCGTCGGCCTTATCGAGCAGCGGATGGATGTTCGCCTCTTCCCAGGCGAGAAATGCCTGATAATGCGCCACTTGATCCTGCACCTGGCGACAATAAGCCGGCCATTCGTCGACGATGCGCTGCGGGGTCCATTGCTGGATGAGGGCGCTGTAACCGGGCATGATGTCGCGCAGCCTGCCCCCATATTCGTTGAGCAGCCTGTCCGTCGGATGATCGGGATCGCCGGTGCGCAGCCGATTGAACACCGGGCCTTCGCTGGCGACATGGGCGAGATAGGCGTTGGAGAAAGCGAGCCGCCGCTTCATCACGAGCGCGATATCCGGCGCAACGCCGCTGCGGAGCATCTCAAGATAGGCGTCGATCATGGCCCATAGCCGGCCATGCTCTTCCTTGTGCGTCTGTCTCATATGCCGCCGACAATCCCGTATGTGGCCCGATTCCCAACTCGGTCGGGACCATCCTAGCCATCAAGAGTTAAGGCGGCCTTGCACCGGGATCAGAGCGCGGCGATCACCGCATCGCCCATCTCGCTGGTCGACATGCCGCCGGCGATGTCGGCCGTGCGCGCGCCGCCCGCCAGCGCTCGCGCGACCGCATGGTCGATCCGGTCCGCTTCGTGCGCCAGGCCCAGCGAGAAGCGCAGCATCATCGCGGCGGACAGGATCGTCGCCAGCGGATTGGCCCTGCCCTGCCCTGCGATGTCCGGCGCCGAGCCGTGGATCGGCTCGTAGAGGCCCTTGCCGTTGGCGTCGAGCGAGGCCGAGGCCAGCAGGCCGATCGACCCCACGCACATGCTCGCCTGATCGGACAGGATATCGCCGAACAGATTGCCGGTGACGATCACGTCGAACTGGCCGGGATTGCGCACCAGCTGCATGGCCGCATTGTCGACATACATATGAGAGAGTTGGACGTCGGGATAATCGGCGTGAACCTCGATCACCACGTCGCGCCAGAGCTGGCTCGTCTCGAGCACATTGGCCTTGTCGACCGAGCATAGCAGGCCGCGACGGGCCTGGGCAGCCTTGAAGGCGGAATGCGCGATCCGGCGCACCTCGCCCTCGTCGTAGGACATGATGTCATAGCCCTCGCGCAGGCCATCGGCGGTCTTCCGCATGCCCTTCTCGCCGAAATAGACATCACCGTTGAGTTCGCGCACGATCAGCAGGTCGATGGCGCACGCCACTTCCGGCCGCAGCGTCGAGGCGTCGGCCAGCTCGGGAAAGCATTTGGCGGGACGCAGGTTCGAGAAGAGCGTCAGTTCCTTGCGCAGGCCCAGGATCGCCTGCTCGGGACGCAGATGCCGCTCCAGCGCGTCGCAGGTGGGATCGCCGACCGCGCCGAACAGGATCGCGTCGGCCCGCCTCGCGAGGTCCAGCGTCTCGGGCGGCAGCGGATGGCCCTTGGCATGATAGGCCGCGCCGCCGACCGGCGCCTCCTCGAACGCGAGACCCGGAATGGCGAGCGCATCGAGCACGCGCCTGGCCTCGGCAATGACCTCGGGCCCAATTCCATCTCCGGGCAGCAACGCGACGAGCATCAACCTATCCTCTCACTTTTCGTCATCCCTGCCTTCGCGGGAATGACGAAGAAAAAATACGGCTTGCCCCTAGAACCAAGCCAATCTGTCACGCAACCGCTCTTTTCAGCCGCTCGACCAGCCGTTCGCGCGCTGCGAGGACATCGGCGCGGCGCTCGGTGAGCAGCGATTGCTCGACGAACCGCCCGGTCAGCGCAAGGCCGGCGAGGATGTCGTCCCAGTCCGGCGCCGACATATCCCGGCCGCCATCGGAGAGGAAACGCGGCAGGGGCAGCAACTTATGCTCATGTCCCACAGCCCCCTCGACGCTGACCGCGCGCCCCGTGCGCGGGCTCACATAGGCCAGACCCTCGCGCGCGCCGGTCGCGGCGCATTCGGAGAGGTCGAGCCCGAAGCCCAGTTCGCCCAGCAGGAGCAACTCGTAACGCACCAGCGCAACCGCCCAGCCCCGCGCGGCAGGCGCGGCCTCGACCGCATCGAGCACCGCGGACAGTGCGGAGTGGACGGCGGGATAAGGATAGCCCTCGGGGAGCGCAGCGGCCGTCAGGGCGCAGGCCCAATCGATGGCGGCAGCGGGCAGCGGTTCGCCGAGCAGCGGCCCGCGGCTCTGCACCAGCTCGACCGAGAGACTCGCGAGCTGATCGGGTGTGCGGGCCCGGAACGTCCCGCGCACGACATTGCCGGGGATCAGCACCGGGCGCATCCGGCTCGACCGCCCGCCCTGCACATAGCCGCCGAGCAATCCCGCCTCCGCCGTCAGTGCGCGCACGATCGCGCCATGTTCGCCATGCGGGCGGACAGCGCAGACGATGGCGCTGGCGGAGAGATTGGTCATGCTCGCCTCATAAGCCAGGCCGGGTTCAACGGCTATCCGTTCGACGACCATGGATCGCTGCCCTTGATCCTCGAGCCGTTTCCGACGATGGGCGTGCAAACAACGAGAGGACATCACCCCGTGCAGCATTGGAAATGGATTGCAGCGGCAGCGCTTGCGGCGGCGGCTCTCCCCGCGCCGCTTTTCGCGCAGGACGATCAGAGCTTCGCGCCCGAGCAGGAGCAGGCCGCCCCCAGGGATCTTTCGCAGGACGCCGCCTGGCTGAACCAGCAGATGCTCGCGCTTGCCAGCCTGCACTGGCAGGACGGCTGGCGCATCCTGCCCGGCGGCATCCGCATCCGCCCGATCAGCGGCGATGGATCGGGTCCGCATCCGTCGGTCAGCGACGTGATCAAGCTCAACTATGAAGGCAGGCTCACCGACGGCACGGTGTTCGACAGCAGCTTCGCGCGCAGCGAGCCGGAAGTGTTCCCCTTAAGTCAGCTGATCCGCGGCTGGCAGATGGCCGTGCCGCAGATGGGCGTGGGCGACACTGCCGAAATCGCCGTCCCGGCGGAATTTGCTTATGGTCCAAGACGTAAGGGACCGATCCCGGGCGGCGCGACGCTCTTCTTCAAGATCGAATTGCTCGGCATCGCCCCGCGAAATTAGTACTTTCGTAGGAAAAGAGTCCGGCTCAGTCCGGAAATTGCCGATCCGCGTCGTCCTGTTGGTGGGAGCGGATGGGGATCGGCACTCATGGCAAGGCTGGACTTCGGTAAAGCGAGTCCCCTGGCGGAAGGCCGGGGATGAGCGGATTCATCATCATGGCGGCGGCGCTCGTGATTTGCGGCCCCTCCGACATCGGCAACAAGCCGGATATCGCCATTGGGAAAGCCTTCGCGGCGGCGGACATCACGGCCGCAGCCGGCGAGAGTTGCTCGGCCGCACCGGCGGACACGGTCGCCGCCGCCGAGCAGGCGGCGCCCGAAGCGCCGGCCGCGCCGGAGCAGGACGAGGAAGCGATCGTCGTCACCGCCCGGCAGCACGCGCCGAAAAGCGACCCGCTGCAGGGGCTGAACCTCAAGACCTTTGCCGTGGCGCAGGCCGTCGACGGCACCTTCGTCAAGCCGGCCGCCATGACCTACGCGAAGACGGTGCCCGAGCCGGCGCGCATGGGCATACGCAATTTCTTCCGCAATCTTCACGAGCCCGTCGTTGCGCTGAACTTCCTGCTTCAGCTCAAGCCCGGCAAGGCGCTCAAGACGCTCGGCAGATTCGCGGTCAACACCACCATCGGCGGTGCCGGCCTGTTCGACATGGCCAAGAAGAAGCCGTTCAACCTGCCCTATCGTCCCAACGGCTTCGCCAACACGCTGGCTTATTATGGCGTGAAGCCGGGGCCGTTCTTCTACTTGCCGCTGATCGGGCCGACGACGGCGCGCGATCTCTTCGGCCTGGCGCTCGACACCACGGCGATGCCGACATCCGGCCTCGCGCCGCTGAGGGGGAAGGCCTATACGGCATCGGCCACCGCCGCCAAGACGGTCGATGCCCGGTCCGAAGGCAATGACGGGCTCAATGCCGTGATCGAGCGGAACCCGCACGGCTATTCGACCATTCGCGAGGCCTATCTCGCCAAGCGCGAAGCCGAAGTCGCCGAACTGCATGGCTCGTCCGCACCGAAGCCGGCGGAGCTGGCGATGGCGAACAGGTCGATCGCCACGGCCGACTGAGCTACCACGCGCCCGATCCCGGCCTGTTCGGGCTCCGGGATCAGGCCGCTTCGACGATCGGACCGAACTTGGCCGCCGTCAGACTCGCGCCGCCAACCAGCGCACCGTCGACATTGGCCGTGTGCAACAGCTCGGCCGCATTGTCGCCGCTCACCGACCCGCCATAGAGGATGCGCATCGCGTTGCCGTTCGCATCGCCCAGCGTCTTTACCAGCGTCGCGCGCAGCGCCGCATGCATGGCTTCGACCTGGCTGGGGCTTGCAACCTTGCCGGTGCCGATCGCCCAGACCGGCTCATAGGCGATGGTCAGCCACGCAGCGTCCGCGCCTTCGGGCAGCGACGCGACGAGCTGGTCGGACACAAAGGCATGCGCCACATCGTCGCCCTGCTCGCGGGTATCGAGCGTCTCGCCGACGCACAGCACGACCGACAGGCCATGCGCATGGGCACGCACGGCCTTGGCCGCCACGTCCGCGCTCGTTTCCTGCTGATATTGCCGGCGCTCGCTATGCCCGACGATGGTGCCCTTGGCGCCCGCTTCGACAAGCATGGCTGCCGAGAGATTGCCGGTAAAGGCGCCCGATTCGGCCTGGTGCACGTCCTGCGCGCCGATCGCCGCGTGCTTCGCCCGGGCCGCGGCCGGGGCGATCAGCGTGGCAGGCACGAACAGGACGACATCGATGTCGCCGCGGCCACGGGCCAATGCGTCGATCGCGCTCACATCCTCCAGCTGGGCCGCGAGGCCGTTCATCTTCCAGTTCCCCGCGATCAGCTTGCGTCGCTGCGTCATTCCCCGGCCTTCCCTTTGCTGCACATTGGGTTGCTCAATTGCACCTGCCCGATGAACGGCGCGGGCCGCTTTGTCCAGCCCCGGCGACCGCGTCTGGCACAGCACGCTTGATGCAGGCCGATGCGGGCCCGAGGGCCCGCAGTCGATACTGGCAATGATCGTGACGGAGCGAACTTTGTCGCACGGGTAGGAGCGAGGAGTGAGCGATGCTTACGCATCGTGATCGACGAGCGACGCTCTCCGCGCGGCAAAGTTCGCCCGCCCGCGGGTTGCTCTGCAGAGGCTCGTGGTCGTCGTCGCTTGCTTGCGCGTAGCCAGGCTACGCGTCTGCGCGGCGCTCCTCGCCGCGAGCCTCTGCAGAGCAATCACGACCGTTGCCAGTATCGACTGCGGGCCCTAAAGCGGCTCGCCACACGTCATCGGCGATCATCGGATAGAAACACATGCAATTCTTCAGGCGCCTCGTCAGGTCCAATGCCGGCAAATATGGTGCGCTCGGCCTCCTGCTGCTGATCTTCATCGCATTCGCGGCGGGCGACATCACCGGATCGGGCGGGCTCAGCGTCCTGAGCGGCGGCAACTCGACGCAGGTTGCGAAGATCGGCAGCCAGTCGATCACCGTCGCCGAATTGCAGAATCGCACGCAGCGCCTGTTCGAGCGCCTGCGCGAGCAGCAGCCCGAGCTCACCATGGCGCAGTTCCTCGCCCAGGGCGGCCTCAAGCAGGTTGCCGAAGAGATGATCGCGATGAAGGCGCTGGTCGCTTATGGCGAGAAGCATGGCATGCGGGTGTCCAAGAAGCTCGTCGATGCCGAGATCGCCCGGATCCCGGCCTTCCAGGGCGCCACCGGCACCTTCGACGAAAACCAGTTCAAGGCGATGCTGGCGCAGCAGCGCATCTCGGAAAAGGAACTGCGCGAGGAATTCGCCGGCAACATCATCCGCCAGCATCTGCTGCTCGCGGCTGGCGCCGGCGCCCGCGCGCCCGAGAGCCTGGTCCCGCCTTATGCCGCCATGCTGATCGAGCTGCGCGAGGGCGAGGTCATCGGCGTTCCCTCGGCGGCGTTCGCGCCGGCGCGCGCCGCCACCGACGCCGAGCTCCGCGGCTATTACACAGCGCATCCCGACGAGTTCACTCTGCCCGAGCAGCGAAAGCTTCGCTACATCCTGCTCGACCGGACACGCTTCGACGCGCAGGCGACGCCCACCGACGCCGACCTGGCCACCGCCTACAAGGACCGCGCCGCCAATTTCGCGGCGCGCGAGACGCGCGATGTCACGCAGCTGATCGTGTCGACGCAGGCACAGGCCAAGGATCTCGCAGCCAAGGCCGCGAGCGGGAAATCGCTCAACGACCTCGCCAAGGAAGCCGGCCTCTCGGCAGGCCGCCTGACCGGGCTCGACCAGGCCGGCCTCGCCGCACAAGCCGGGCAGGATGTCGCCAAGGCCGCCTTTGCCGCGCCCCAGGGCCAGCTGGTCGGACCATTCAAGGTCGCGCTCGGCTGGTCGCTCGTCCACGTCGAGAACATCACCAAGATCCCGGGCAAGACGCTGGAGCAGGCCAAGCCCGAGCTGATTCCGATCGTGCGCGACCAGAAGGCCAAGCAACTTTTCGCCGATTTCGTGAACGGCCTCGACGGCAAGCTCGGCGAAGGCGCGACGCTCGACGAGGTGGCCAAGACGAACAACCTGCAGGTCGTCGAAACGCCGTTCATCACCGGCCAGGGCCGCAATCTGCGCGACCCCGATTTCAAGCTGGACCCGACGCTTTCGGCGCTTCTCAAGCCTGCCTTCAGCATGGCGGCCGGCGACGATGCGCAGATCGTTCCGGTCAAACCCGACGAACAGGTCGCCGTGCTCGCACCCGGCGACGTCATACCCTCCGGCCCCGCGCCGTTCGACGAGGTGCGCAAGGCGGCCGAAGTCAGCTGGAAGCTGGCACAAGGATCGACCCAGGCGCGAGTGGCCGCGGACAAGCTGACGGCCCTGCTCAACAAGGGCGTCGCCCCCGACGAGGCGCTCAAGCAGGCCGGCGTCCTCAGCCCCGAACGCAAGCCGATTGCCGTGCGTCGGGCCGAACTCGGCCAGTATCAGGGCAAGGTTCCGGCGCCGATCACGGCGGCGCTGTCCATGCGGGCCGGCTCGGCGCGGCTTGTGCCGATGGAGCGCAATGCCGGCTTCATCGTCGTCCGCCTCGAGAAGATCACCGAAGCGGATCCGCGCGGCAATGCTCCGCTCATGCAGTCGACGCGCGCCGGCCTCGCCAATGTGCTGGGCAGCGAATATGCGGGCCAGCTCACCGCGGCGATCGAGAAGGATATCGACGTCCGGCGCAACCCGACTGCCATGGCCGCAGTCGAGAAGGCGCTGCGCGATGCCAGCAGCCCGGCGCAGCAGCAGTAAGGCTTTCGACTTGAGCAGCCCTGCCGCCAGTCACGCCAGTGCGCGCGCCGCGCTTGAAGCTGGCCGCTCGGCGCTAGTCTGGCAGCGGCTCATCGCGGACACCGAGACGCCGGTCTCCGCGGCACTGAAACTGATCGAGCCCGGCCGGGGCGATTTCATCCTGGAATCGGTCGAAGGCGGCGCGACGCGCGGCCGGTACAGTCTCGTCGGCCTCGCCCCGGACCTTGTTTTCCGTGCGAACGGCATGGACTGCGAAATCAACCGCAACTGGCGCACGGATCGCGAGGCCTTCCAACCGCTTGCCAGCGATCCGCTGACCGCCCTGCGGGCACTCGTCGCCGAATGCCGCGCGGACGTGGCGCCGGAGCTTCCGCCCGCGCTCGCCTGCCTCGTGGGCTATTTCGCCTATGAAACCATCGGCCTGGTCGAGAAGCTGCCCCGCGCGCCCGATAACGGTCTCGGCACGCCGGACATGTTGTTCGTGCGGCCCACGGTGGTGCTGGTCTTCGATCGGCTCGCCGATGTGCTCTATATCGTGGCCCCGGTCTGGGCGTCGTCCGGTTTGGGCTCAACGGGCGACATCGATCGCGCCCTGGCGGCCGCATCGGACCGCATCGAGGAGGTGGCGGCCCAGCTCGCCGCGCCGCTCGCGCGAACCACGACGCCCGACCTCAACCCGGACGATATTGCGATGACGCCGGTCATCGCCCCGGACCGCTATTACGACATGGTGTTGAAAGCGAAGGATTATATCGTCGCGGGCGATATTTTTCAGGTCGTGCTCGCGCAGCGCTTCACCACCCCTTTCACCCTGCCCCCGCTCGATCTCTATCGCGCGCTGCGGCGGATCAATCCCTCGCCCTTCCTCTATCATCTCGACCTGCCGGGCTTTGCCCTCACCGGCTCGTCGCCGGAGATCCTGGTGCGGGTGCGCGACGGCGAAGTCACGATCCGTCCGATCGCCGGCACGCGCCCGCGCGGCAAGACCGCCGCCGAGGATATCGAGAATCGCGACTCCCTGCTCGCCGATCCCAAGGAGCGCGCCGAGCATCTCATGCTGCTCGATCTTGGCCGCAACGATGTCGGCCGCGTCGCGAGCGCCGGGACGGTCAAGGTCACCGACAGCTACATGGTCGAACTCTACAGCCATGTGATGCACATCGTCTCGAACGTGGTCGGCAAGCTCGCGCCCGAGAAGGACGCACTCGATGCGCTGTTCGCCGGCTTCCCGGCCGGGACCGTCTCCGGGGCGCCCAAGGTCCGCGCGTGCGAGATCATCGCCGAGCTGGAGCCGGAATCGCGCGGACCCTATGCCGGCGGCGTCGGCTACTTCTCGCCGAACGGCAATATGGACAGCTGCATCGTGCTGCGCACCGCCCTGATCAAGGACGGCGTCATGCATGTCCAGGCCGGCGCCGGCATCGTCGCGGACTCCCAGCCCGACTATGAGCAGCGCGAATGCGAGGCCAAGTCCGGCGCGCTCTTCGCCGCCGGGCGCGAGGCCGTCCGCGTCGCGCGGGACAGCGGCTTCGGGCAGTAACCCTCAGCCCGGAATGGGCGTGAACGCTGCGGTTTTGCAGTTGCCTTGATATTCCAGATAGTCGTCCGTCGGGCGGGTTTGCAGCATACGGTAATGATATTTGCCGGCCTTGCGGTCGAAGGTCGCCTCGCGCGCCACTTCCATGCGCGAATTGAGGGTGCCCTCGTCGAGCAGCACGAGCTTGTCGTCCGCGATCGACCGGATCGCAGAGGCTGTCTTGCAATCGCTTTCGCACCATTTCCCGGCGGCAAGGTCGATGCGGACGCGGAAGTCATATTCCTGGGCCGCGCCCCCCATCTTGGCCCATTTCCAGCCCTCGCAAACGAGGTCGAACTGGTCGGCAGCGAATGCCGGCGACCCGGCAAGCAACAGGAACGGCACGATAAGACACGTGGTCAGGCTGCGCATGGGCGAGGCTCCTCTCTTGCCGTCAGGTCTAATCCTTCAGGATCGAACGGCCAAGCCGCGATGCGCCCGCATCCCAGCCGCTGCATGAAACCTCGCGCAGCCGGTTGACCTTGCACGGCAAAACGCGGAAATGTCGGCCCGATGCACGGCTCGCACACCCATGCGCATGGCCATCACGACCATGACCATCATCATGGCCATAGCCATGCGCCGGCCGATTATGGCCGCGCCTTCGCCATCGGCATCGTGCTCAACTTCGGTTTCGTGCTGGTGGAGGCGACCTACGGTGTCCTCTCGGGCTCCATGGCGCTCGTCGCCGACGCCGGCCACAATCTCTCCGACGTGCTCGGCCTGCTCATGGCCTGGGGCGCGACGATCCTCTCGGGGCGATCGCCGAGCGCGCGCTTCACCTATGGCTTCAAGAGCTCGTCGATCCTCGCCGCCCTGTTCAACGCCGCGCTGCTGCTCGTCGCCATCGGCGCCATTGCCGTCGAGGCCATCCAGCGCCTGCTCACGCCCGAGCCGATCAATGGGCATATCGTCATCATCGTCTCGGCGATCGGCATCGTCATCAACACCGCAACGGCGATCATGTTCATGTCGGGCCGCAAGGACGACCTCAACATTCGCGGCGCCTTCCTGCACATGGCGGCCGACGCGCTGGTGTCCGCGGGCGTGCTTGTCTCGGGCCTGCTGATCGGCTGGACGGGGCTGCTCTGGATCGACCCGGCAACCAGCCTCGCCATCGTCGCCGTCATTGCCGTCGGCACCTGGGGACTGCTCAAGGATTCGGTGAAGATGAGCCTGCTGGGCGTGCCGCCGAACGTCGACCATAATCAGGTCGCCGTCTATCTGCGCGGCCAGCCCGGCGTGGAGGACGTGCATGACCTGCATATCTGGTCGATCGGCACGACCGAGACGGCGCTGACTGCCCATTTGCTGATGCCGGGCGGTCATCCGGGCAATGCCTTCCTGGCCGGCCTCACGGACGATCTGGAGCACCAGTTCCGCATCGACCATGTGACCATCCAGATCGAGCTCGACGACGGCAAGGCCTGCGATCCTTGCCAATAAGGCCACACATGCGCCGGGAGCGCTGAAGCTAAACCCTGCGCACGAACGCGCCCTTTTCGCGGTTCTTGATCACCGCGTCGGCGCGGAACACCGTGCCGTTCATGGTGATGTAGACGCCCGGCGGCGCGACCTGCACGGTCGCGAAGGCCATGCCCAGATTGAAGTGCGCATCGCTCTCCGCCATGCGCGCCGGCGACAGCGATCCGACGAGGACGACCGTCTTGCCCGCAATGCCCGCCAGAACCGCCGCCGTCTGGGTCATCGTGTCGGTGCCATGGGTGATGACGATCCGGCTGGATGGCGCCTCGCGCACAGTCTTCGCGACCAACGCGCGGTCCTGGTCGGTCAGGTCGAGGCTGTCCTTGCGCAGCACCTCGCGCACCTCGAACGGATAGGTCACCCGCGCCAGCTCGAGCAGCCGCTTCATGATCGTATCGCCGATCTGGAACTCGGAGAGCGCGTCGAAATAGAGCTTGTCGATCGTGCCGCCGGTGGTGAGCAGGATGATGGGGTCGATGGCTTCAGTCATGCGCTCACGCTACTGCGCAATCTCATCCCCACCAAGCACCGTTCGTCCCGAGCCTGTCGAAGGACGCTCTCTGCCCCTTCGAGACCACCGCCGCGCAGCGGGAAACGCCCTTCGACAGGCTAAGGGCGAACGGGCTGAATGAAAAAGCTGTTTCGATCCCATCCCAGCCGCACTACATGGCTCCCATGATCCTCGTCATCGACAATTATGACAGCTTCACCTGGAACCTGGTCCATTATCTGATGGAGCTGGGCGCCGAGGTCGAGGTCGTGCGCAACGATGCCATTTCGACCGGCCAGGCCATGTCGTCCGGCGCGGAGGCCTTCCTGCTGTCGCCCGGCCCCTGCACGCCGAATGAGGCCGGCATCTGCCTCGATCTCGTCGCGGCGGCCGCCGATGCCGGCAAGCCGCTGCTTGGCGTGTGCCTGGGTCACCAGACCATCGGCCAGCATTTCGGCGGCCATGTCGTCCGCGGCGGCCTCATGCACGGCAAGACGTCGCCGGTGACGCACGACAGCACGGGGCTGTTCGCCGGACTGCCCTCGCCCTTCATCGCGACGCGTTATCACTCGCTGATCGTCGAGGACATTCCCGCCTCGCTCATCGTCAACGCGACCAGCGACGACGGCTCGGTCATGGGCTTTCGCCACGAAAACCTGCCCATCCACAGCGTCCAGTTTCACCCCGAGAGCATCGCCACGGAGCACGGCCACGCCATGCTCGCAAATTTCATGAAGCTGGCAGGGCTGAAGGTGAAGGAACGAGCGTAAGTTCAGGGAAATTAACAATTATCAATCGTCCCGGCGGACGGCATTTACATATTTTTCACCTACTTAGTCATAGCAAACCCAAAGACCATAACAAATAGGGTTCGCAATGAATAAGAATGACAGAGTGGAGCGCGAACAACGCTTCCCGATCAACGCCAATATTCGGCTGGTCAATGACGCGGACGATTATGCCGAGCTTGCCGTCATCGACCTGTCGCGCTCAGGCCTCGGCATTGACGGCCCGCTCCATTTCCCGCCAGAAACGCGCGTCCGCATCGACTTCCCGAGCGGACAGGTCCGCACCGGCACCACCCGCCGGCGCGACAGGTTCACATCCGGCGTCGCCTTCGATGTTCCGATGACCGAGAGCGACCTCGGCGGCCTCTGGCTGGCTTTGCGGAACAAGCCGCACTTCGACCGCAAGATCCGCTCCACCAACTGATCCCCGGAACCTCCGCTTGCGGGGGAGGTCAAGAAACGGCAAAGGCGGCACATGACTGCGCCCAAGCCCGCTCTGGCCGCCTTGCCCGATCCGACCCTTCCGCTCGATGAGGCCGAGGCAGCCCATGCCTTTTCGGCTATCCTCGATTTCAAGGTCAGCGACGAGGCGATTGCCGCCTTCCTGACCGCCCTGTCGGATCGTGGCGAGACGGATATCGAGATCGCGGCGGCGGCGCGCGAGATGCGCGCGCGCCTCATCCCGATTTCCGCGCCCGACGATGCGATCGATGTCTGCGGCACGGGTGGCGACGGGCATCACACGCTCAATGTCTCGACGGCCGTCGCTCTGGTCGTCGCAGCCTGCGACGTGCCGGTCGCCAAGCACGGCAATCGCGCCGCCTCGTCCAAGGCCGGCGCCGCGGACACGCTCGAGGCGCTCGGCCTCGATCTCGACGTGGCGGCGGAAACCGCAGAGCGCAGCCTCGCCGACCTCGGCATCTGCTTCCTTTTCGCCCAGAAGCACCATCCCGCGCTGGTGCGCATGGGGCCGATCCGCAAGTCGATCGGCCGCCGCACCATCTTCAACCTCATGGGCCCGCTCGCCAATCCGGCAGGGGTGACGCGCCAGCTGATCGGCATCGCGCGCCCGGCCTATGTCCCGATCTATGCCAGCGCGCTCGCCGGCCTCGGCACAAGCCACGCCATGGTCGTCTCCGGCGACGAAGGTCTCGACGAATTGAGCCTCGCGGGCGGCAACGACGTGGCCGAGGTTCGCGACGGCGAAACCATCGCCATGCGCCGGATCAGCGCAACCGACGCCGGGCTGCCCAGCCATCCCGTCGAGGCGATCCGGGGCGGCGACCCGGCGCATAATGCCGCGGCCCTGAAAGCGCTTCTGCAAGGCGAACGCGGCGCCTATCGCGACGCCGTGCTGTTCAACGCCGCCGCCGCGCTCATGGTCGCCGGCGCTGCCGAAACGCTGCAGGAAGGCGTGGAGGAAGCGAGCGAGGCGATCGACAAGGGCCTTGCCAACGCCCTGCTCAACTGCTGGATCGCCTATCGATGAAAGCCACGCTGGCCTCTCTCCTTCCCTTCCGTTCGTGCCGAGCGGAGTCGAGACACGGCTGGTGCGGCGTTTTGCGTGTCTCGACTTCGCTCGACACGAACGGATAAGTAGGAACATGACCAACAAGCTCGACGAGATCTGCGCCACCAAGCGCGAGGAAGTGACCGCCCGCAAGGCACGCACCAGCCTCGCAGCTCTGCAGGAACGCGCCGCCGCCCAGACGCCGCCACGTGGTTTCCGGCGCGCGCTCGACGCCAGGGTGGCGGCCGGTGGCTACGGCCTTATCGCCGAGGTCAAGAAGGCGAGCCCGTCCAAGGGCCTGATCCGCGCCGACTTCGATCCGCCGGCCCATGCGCGCGCCTATGAAAGCGGGGGCGCGGCCTGCCTCTCGGTGCTGACCGACGCGCCCTATTTCCAGGGGCATGAGGACTATCTGATCGCCGCGCGTGCGGCCGTCTCGATCCCGGTCATCCGCAAGGACTTCATGGTCGACCCCTGGCAAGTGCTGGAGAGCCGGTCGATCGGCGCGGACGCGATCCTCATCATCGTCGCGGCTCTGTCCGACGCGCAGATGCAGGAGATTGAAGAGGTCGCACTGGGCCTCGGCATGGATGCGCTGGTCGAGGTCCACGATGCCAGCGAGCTGGATCGCGCACTCAATCTTCGCTCACGGCTGATCGGCATAAATAATCGTAATCTCAAAGACTTCACAGTCGATTTTGCGAGAACATATGAGCTTGTCGGCAGAGCGCCCGCCGGCTGCACCTTCGTCGCGGAATCCGGCCTTGGCTCCAAGGCCGATCTCGATGCCATGGCCGAGCATGGCGTGACCTGCTTCCTGGTCGGCGAGAGCCTGATGCGCCAGGCAGACGTAGAGGCAGCGACGCGCGCGCTGATCGGATCGTGAGGTCTTGGGCATGAGCAAGCTCAGCCACACCGACGCGGCCGGGGCCGCGCGCATGGTGGATGTAACCGCCAAGGCCGACACCGCCCGCACCGCGACCGCCACTGGCCGCATCGACATGAATGACGCTGCCCGCGCCGCCATTGCCGATGGAAGCGCCTCGAAAGGGGACGTTTTTGCGGCCGCCCGCATCGCCGGCATCATGGCCGCGAAGAAGACCAGCGAGCTGATCCCGCTGTGCCATCTGCTGCCGATCACCGGCATCACGCTCGACCTCGCGCTCGATGATACAGGTGCAACGGCGACCGCGACGGTGAAGACCAGCGGCAAGACCGGTGTCGAAATGGAAGCGCTCACCGCCACTTCTGTCGCGCTCCTTACTTTATATGACATGCTCAAAGCAGTCGATAAGCACATGAAGATCGGTAAAATTCATGTGAAAGCCAAAGCCGGCGGCAAGTCGGGCGACTGGACGGCCTGAATGACCTTGCTTCCCATCGACGAGGCGCAGGCTCGACTGATCGGGCTCGCCGCGCCGCTGGACTCGGAACCGGCCACGCTCGATGAGGCAACCGGACGATGGCTTGCGGCGCCGCTTGTCGCCTTGCGCGACCAGCCCTGGACCGCCCTCTCCGCCATGGACGGCTATGCCGTGCGCTGGGCGGACATGCCGGGACCATGGACACTCGCCGGCGCCATTCAGGCCGGTGCCCTTCCGCCTGACGAGGAACTCGCACCCGGCGCGGCCATGCGCATCTTCACCGGCGCGCCGATGCCGCGCGGCGCCGATACGGTCGTGCTGCAGGAGGATGTCGACACGGACGGCGCGACGGTGCGCCTGACCGGTGAGGGTCCCGCTGCAACCAACCGGCACGTCCGCAGGCAAGGCAGCGACTTTACGGCGAACGACGCGCTGCTGCCGGCGGGCACACGCCTCGGGCCGCCGCAACTCGCGCTGGCAGCCCTGGCAGGTCATGGCGCCCTCCCCGTGCGCGCTCGACCGCGCGTCGCCATCATCTCGACCGGAGACGAACTCGTGCCACCCGGCGCGCCCTGCCCGCCCGGCAAGTTGCCCGCATCCAACGGCGCCATGCTGTGCGCCATGGCCACCAGGGCCGGCGCCGTCATCGCGTCCGAAGGCCTCGTCCGGGACGATCTCTCCGCCATCACAGCAGCCTTCGCCACAGCCGGCCGTGCCGACATCATCGTCACCTCGGGGGGCGCATCGGTCGGCGATCATGATCTCGTCCGCCCGGCCCTGGAAGCCGCCGGCGGATCGATCGATTTCTGGCGGATCGCCATGCGCCCGGGCAAGCCGCTCATCGTCGGGCGGCTCGGCCATGCCATCGTCCTCGGCCTTCCCGGCAATCCCGTTTCGGCGATGGTGACGGGCGCGCTGTTCCTCCTGCCGCTGATCCGCCACCTCGCCGGATCGGCCGATCCGCTGCCCAGGTCCCGCACTCTGCCGCTCGGCAGCGCGATGCCGCCGGTGGGCAAGCGCGCCGAATTGGTCCGCGCCAATGTCCGCGACGGCGTCGTCACGCCGCTCGGCTTCCAGGACAGCGCGGCGATGCACGCCGCCGCGCTCGCCGACGCACTCATCTATCGCCCGATCGAGGCGCCGGCCGCACGCGTGGGCGATCTGGTGACGGTGTTCGACTGGACCGCTCTCGGCCTCGCCTGATGCCACCGTCGTCGATGCGGTTAACGGCCTCTCGCCGCACTGCCTCACCGACACATTAACCCTTAAACCCGGATTCCCACCGCCGTTCTGCGGATGGCAATCGCCCGGGGCGCCTGGATCGTGCGGCCGCAGCGTCTCACGCTTCGCGCACTGAGGGGTGCCCAAGTCGACGCTCTAAACTGATGGGGACGAGGGCCGGCCGATAGTCGTTCTACCGGTCGGCCCTTCGTGTCCGTCGGCCTCAGTCGGGCAGCGCGAAGACGTAAATGCCCGAACTCACCACCGAGGCCATCTGGATTTCCGGCGTCAGCACGCTGATGCCGAGCGACACCGGATTGCCGTAGCCGGTGATCATCGCGATATATTGCTTGCCGCCGACCTCGTAGGAAATGGGCGAGGCATTGGGCATTCCGGGCATTTGCTGTTTCCAGAGCACCTTGCCGGTCGCCTGGTCGTGCGCCGTGACCATGCGGTCGACCGAGCCCGTCAACAGGATACCGCCCGCCGTGGCCAGCACGCCCATGCTATAGGGCGCGCGCTGCTTGACCGTCCAGCGCGGCTTGCCACTGACAAGGTCGAGCGCCTGCACCATGCCGTAGAGTCCCGTGCTGCCCGGCGGCGGCGCATAGTCCATGTTGATGCCGGTCGAGAGGATGCCCTTGCCTTCCGCCGGCACGAGGTCGGTGCAGACGTCGCGCGCATTGACGAACACGATGCCCTTCGACTGGTCGAACGCGGTGGGCTGCCAGTTGCGGCCGCCGCCCGCATGCGGACAGAGGAAGCGCACCCGCGTCCTGTCGGGGATCAGATCGGGATTGACGGTCTTCTCGCCCGTCACCGGGTCGACCCGCGTGATGAAATTCTGGAAGCCCATGTCGGCGGTCGTCAGATATTGGCCGGTCGCCGGATCGAGCGCGTCGAACAGGCCGGCCTTGCCTGCCGTCATCACCACGCGCCGTGGCTTGCCCTTCACGTTCAGCGAGCCGATGGTCCGCTCGAACACCCAATCAAGGTCGAACTGGTCGTTCTTGATGTGCTGATAATACCAGACGAGCTTGCCCGAGCGCGGCTCGAAGGCCAGCGTCGAGTCCGTATAGAGTCCGTCATTGTTGAGGCCCGGCTTGCGGTCGCGCAGGGGCCCCGTGTCATATGTCTGCGCCGTGCCCCAATAAGCGAGGCCCGTCGTCGGATCGTAGCTGCCCGAGGTCCACACCGAGGCGCCGCTGCGCTGTTCGGCGGTAAGGCCGTTCCATGTATCGCCACCCGGTGTGCCCGGCTGGGCAATGGTGTCGAAGCTCCACAGCTTCTCGCCCGTCTCGGCATCGAGCGCCGCGATCAGCGCGCCGCCCGGCGCCTGGCCGGACAGGCCGAGCATGATCACGCCCTTGGCCGCCAGCGGTCCGCCGATCGAGCGCAGGCCCGTCTTCTCGCTCACCACCTTGTCCCACACCGGGCGGCCCGTGCGCGCATCGAGCGCCACCAGGTGCAGATCCGAGGTCGCCGCGTAAAGCTTGTCGCCATAGAGGGCGATGGTCTTCTTGCCGCTGGCCGCGACGCCCTTGGGCAACGTGCGCTGGTAGCGCCAGAGCTGGCGCCCGGTCATCGCATCGAGCGCGACGACATTATCCCCCGCCCCCATCATGTACATGACGCCGCCGCGCACCAGCGGCTCGGTCGTCGCTTCGCCGGCCGGCAGCGCCGATGACCAGACGAGGCGCAGCGACTTCACATTGGCGGCGGTGATCTGCTTCAGAGGCGACCAGCCCTGGCCGAGATGGCTGCGCCGCCACGCCGGCCAGTCCTGCGCTGCCGGATCGTCCAGCTCCGCTTCCGTCACCGGCTTGAAACCGGCGAGCGGATTGGCGGGCTGCGGCCAGGGCGGCAAGGCGTGGCGCGTGGTGATCGCGCCGCCGAGCGTCGAATTGCTGGCCGGCAGCTTGGGAATGGTCAGGCTGGCGAGATTGGCAGAGGTCGCGACGCCGTTATTCTCGAGGATGTAGCCGACGACGGCCGCATAAGTGCCGGCGTCCAGCGCGCCGGCATTGGCCGGCGGCATGGAGGTGCGCACATAGCGGTCGAGTTCGTCGGCATGCGCCCCGCCCCATTTGGTGAGAAAGGCGGCGCCCTTGAGCGCGGGCGCGAACTGACCGTCGGTCAAGGCCGAGCCATGACAGGCCGCGCAATTCTGCAGATAGGCTGCACGGTCGGGCGAAGGCGGGCTCTCGGCGGTCGGGCCATTTTGCGCCAGCGCGACCGGCATGATGCCGAAACCGAACGCAACGGCCCCAGCGGCCATCAAAACACCGCGTGACGACGCGGACTGAATCCAGCGGATCATATGCTTCCCCCTCCTCTCGCCCTGCCATTCTCCCGTCGGCGGCGTGTCGAGCATGCGACATCCGCGCAGCCTCCGCGAGCTTTTTCGTGGGCGCAAAAAGAAAGGGCCGGCTATCGGCCGGCCCCTCCCGATTCATGCAGCGCGCCTTACTGGGGAGGACGCTGCGGCTGGCCAGCCTGACCGCCCCCCTGGGCACCGCCCTGACCGCCACCGCCACCGCCGCGCGGACGCGGAGGCGGCGCGTTCGGATCGGGCGGCGCGACCGGATCGAAGTCGAACTGCTGCGCGAAACGATCGCGCGTATCGGTCGTGATCGGTTCCGCCTTGCCGGCAGCAACGTCGCGACGATGCGCGCGCGAGGCCGTGATGTAGTTGCGGATCTGCACATCGCCTTCATGGCAGGCATATTCCGGCATCTCGTACTTGTCGTTGCGCGTCCATTCGAGCTGCGCCGTCCACGGCTTGGTGTACGTCTCCGGATCGTCATAGGTGATCTCGTAGAGGATCGAATTCGGCCCGGTCATGGTCAGCTTCTCAACGGTACGCGCCTTGTCGCTGGTCGGGATGGTGTTGAACGGCGGCACGTTCTGCGTCGCCATGTTGAGCGGCGAAGCGGCGCGCTTTTGCGGATCATGCGTGGCGCTGTCGCCCGACTTGATATGGTCGGTCTCGATGACCAGCGTCTTGCCTTCCCAATGCGCGCGGCTGTAGCCCATCCAGGCCTCGGGGCCGGCGGGCACCTTGGGCACATCCTTGCCGATCGGGATGACGCGCGTGCCGAGCATCTCGAGCTCGATCACGATATAACCCGGCGACTGCCAGATGCGCTGGCCGTAATTATAGCGGAACGGGAACATCGAGGCAGGGAAACCGCGCGAGATGCAGCGATCCCAGCTGTCGAAATCGTCGACCCAGTCGAATTCCTGGCGGGGAATCCAGCCCGAACGACCGGCCTTGTACAGCGCCTCGCCCTTGGCGGTCAGCGGCGGCAACTGGCCGTCCGCGGGCTTGACCAGCATCGACGTGCGCCAGGAATAGTCGGACGACTTCACCCAGTCCGCGAGACCCTGCGTGCCGCCCGCGTTCAACGAGTCGGTGGTGAAACCCTTGTCGGAGCGCTCGGCGTTGGCGATGCGCTTGTCATGCTCTTCCTTGGTCAGCCAGACGCGGTTGCCATAGGTCTTCGGGCGCTGGAACAGGATGCGCGTCGAGGCGATGTTCTCGATCGGCCAGGTGCCGCGGAAATCCCAGTCGCCCCAAGGCGTCTTGCCCGGCGTGTAGGTGGTCGGCGTGGGCGGCAGCGCCGTCAGATCGGCAGGCGCCTTCTGCGCGAGCGCGTTCGTGGCCGTCACGGCCGCGGCAATGGCCGCGATGGCTGAAACCGTGGTGACGATATATGACGAGAGACCGCGGCGTCTCATGATTGGGCTCCTCTTCCCTGTTTTTTCAGGGCCGTCTCTATGGCTTTTCCCGTTAGCAGGCTAGTGACTTCGGACGGTATTTCGCTCCATGCACATCGGCCGCGTCACTTTTCGCCACCCCCTTGACCAACCGCCTTTCGTTCTCTACACGTTCCCCGTCCGTTCCAGATCAGGCAGGGGACTTCTATGCTGACCGCCAAGCAGCAACAGCTGCTCATGTATATCAAGCAGCATCTCGACCAGGGCGGCATTTCGCCCAGCTTCGAGGAGATGAAGGAAGCGCTGGACCTCAAGTCCAAGTCCGGCATCCATCGGCTCATCAGTGCGCTCGAGGAGCGCGGTTTCATCCGCCGCCTCGCCAATCGCGCACGAGCGCTGGAAATCCTGAAGCTGCCGGATGGCGCAAATATGGAGCGCATCCAGCCGGCGCCGGCTGCCAATGTGACGGCATTGAAACCCAAGACACCGAGCGCACCCCAGAGCGCCCCGGCGCGCAACATGCCGATCGCAGCCAATGACGTGATCGAGATCCCGCTGCACGGCCGCATCGCCGCCGGTGTTCCAATCGAGGCGATGGAAGGCACGGCCATGCTGTCCGTCCCGGCTGCCCTGCTCGGCTCGGGCGATCATTATGCGCTGGAGGTGTCCGGCGATTCCATGATCGAGGCCGGCATCTTCGACGGCGACTTCGCACTCATCCAGCGGACGGAAGTCGCCCGCGATGGCCAGATCGTCGTGGCGCTGATCGACGAGAATGAGGCGACGCTCAAATATTTCCACAAGGATGGGCGCAGCATCCGGCTCGATCCCGCCAATGCGGCCTATGAACCGCAGGTCTATGACGCCAACCAGGTCCGTATCCAGGGCCGGCTTGCGGGGCTGCTGCGCCGTTACCATTGAGGCGACACCGCACAAAATAGAGGGTGAAGGGCCGGATTTCCGGCCCTTTTTCTCATTGGCTATGCTTGTATCAAAGCCTGTCGCGCCATAGAAATGTCCTCGGGTTGCAACCGCCGGCATTCGCTGCCCTTGCCGAGAAGGAAAATCGTAAGACCGGCCGGCTATATCCCGCTGGTCGATCAGTTCGCCGAGCATGAGGCTCGTGCGCATGGGGGATTACGGAATGGAAGTCGATATCGAGTTTTTGGATCGGTTCGCCGAGGAGAACCGCGAGACCTACGCCAATGCCGATCCTTTCCCTCACATCATGATCGACAATTTCATTCGCACCGACGTGATCGAGGGCGTCCTGGAGGAAGTCGAGACCCGCGCGCCGGAAGGCAGCATGATGGACGACCGCTTCCAGAAGAAGTGGGCCTGCAACCAGACTCGCCTCATGGGACCCAAGACCCGCAACCTGATCAATTTCCTGAACGGCCAGGAGATCACCGATTTCCTGACGACGCTCACCGGTATCGAAGGTTTGGTCCCCGATCCGCAGCTCGCCGGCGGGGGCCTGCACGAGCTGCGCGACACCGGCTTTCTCAACATCCATGCCGACTTCAACTACCATAAGTCGCTGAAGCTCGACCGGCGCATCAATCTTCTGCTCTATCTCAACAAGGATTGGGACGAGTCCAACGGCGGCGAACTGCAGCTGTGGGACAAAGAGATGAAGCATTGCGTCGCGAGCTACCTGCCGATCTTCAATCGCTGCGTCATCTTCTCGACCACCGAAAAGAGCTTCCACGGCAACCCCAATCCGGTGAAGCTGCCGGACAAGCGCCGTGCGCGTCGTTCGATTGCCTTTTATTATTACACCAATGGACGACCGGCCGACGAGGTCGGCGATCCGCACATGACCGTTTTCCGTCAGTTACCCGGCGAGGAATCCGCCGGCGATCGCGCCCGGCGCATCGGCCGGCGCTGGCTCCCTCCGGTTATCGCCGACGCACTTGATTCCATGCGCCGCTGAAGGCCGCCGCGGATCACCCATGGATGCCGGTCGCGCGGGTCGCGGCCGGCGATCATTTTGCGGCGGTCGGCAAGGATCAACGCACCGCCCATCAGACCGAGCGCCCTGACATCGAGCTTGAGCCAGCGAGGCGTGCATCCCTGGGGCAGCGCGCGGTCCGCGATCACGATATCGGCCGCCGCGCAGGCATTGACGACATCCTGCCAGGGCAGCATGTAACTGCTCCGGGTCGCCAATAGCCGCATCCCCTTCACCGTCACGGAGCAAACGTCCGGCGAGCAGAGTGCGCCTGGCAGGGTCGCGAGGTCGGCAAATTCACCCTCATAGCCCGCCGCTTCGGAGAGCTGGTCGCGCATATAGTCTCCGGCGCGCGCGCGCAGCAGGGCGTAGCCGCCATCCTCCGTCCGCACGGCGACATGCCGCCCGTCCGCCGTCACCAGGACATCGGGCGTCGGCGACAGGGCGATGAGGCCCACGCCGAGGACGGCCGCGACGACGCCCGCGAGCCGCAGCCGACCGCGCCAGAGCATGAGCCAGAGGAGCCCGGCCATGGTCAATGCAAATGCGCCGCCGCCAATCGCCGGCATCCTCATGACCGCATAAGGCAATGCAGAGACGTGATGCGCCAGCGCGAGGAGCAGGCCGAGCGCCTTGCCGGTCACCCACCAGGCCGGCGCGCCCAGTCCAGCCAGGTCCAGCACGAGCGCCACGACCTCGGCAGGCATGACCACGAAGCTCGTCAGTGGAATGGCGACCAGATTGGCCAGCGATCCGAGCAGCCCCGCCCGATGGAAATGATAGATGGCGATCGGCATCAGCACGAATTCGACGGCCATGCCGGTCACCAGCAGCGCAGCGAAACCACGCATCAGCCGCTTCACGCGCCCCTCCTCCCGCCGCGCGAACAGGTCGCGGGTGCGTGGCCATTCATAGAGCGCGACGATGGCGGTGACGGCGGCAAAGCTCATCTGGAAGCTGGGTCCGATCACCGCCTCGGGCCAGAAAAGCATGACGACGAGCGCGCCGACCGCGACCAGGCGCAGGCTGATCGCCTCACGGCCAAGCATGAGCCCTGCGATGACCAGAAGCGCCGCGATGCAACTCCTGACCGTCGGCACCTGTGCGCCGGTGAGCAGCGTATAACCCAGGCCCGCCAGAGCGCCGGCGCAAGCGGCGATGAGGATGAGCGGGAAGCGCAGCGCCAGCGTCGGCGACAGCGCAAGCAGGCGGTAGACGATGAACATGACACCTGCGATCAGCGCGGACACATGAAGGCCGCTGATCGAGAGCAGGTGCGCAAGACCGCTGCGCCGCATCGCTTCGGCGTCCTCCTCGCTGATCCCGGCCTGCTCGCCGGTCGCAAAGGCGACCGCGATCGCGCCTTCCGGCCCCGGCAGGCGTCCGGCGATATGGCTGCCGAGCCTCTCGCGCAGGCCCGGGCCCTGCTTGCCCGCCACGATGCGCTCAACCTTGCCGATCGAGCGCCCGGTCGCGCCGATTCCCGAAAAATAGGCGCCGACGGAAAAGTCATAGCTTCCCGGCAGCGCGGCCGCGGGCGGCGGCATCAGCCGCGCCTTGAGGCGCACTATGTCGCCCGCCACCAGCTCTTTCGGCAGATCTTCGGGCGGCGCATTGACGCGCACCTTCGCCGGCAGATCGGGACGGGCATCCGGCGCCAGCGTCAGCCGTGTCACGCCGCGCGACGCCTGAGGTTCCGCCGCCAGCACCACCGCCTGCATCTCGGCCATTGCCGCCCGGCCGAGCGGCGGCGCGCCGACGAGCAACGCCTTGGCCCAGGGGATCATGCAGCCCGCCGCCATCAGCACCGCGCCGACGATGAGCATCTGCATGAAACGCCCGCCCCGCGCGAATACGCCCAGCCCCGTCGCCACGCCCAGCCAGATCAGCAGCCAGGCGATCCATTGCGGCTGCGCGGGCAGCGCGAACCAGGCGCAAATTCCCGCGCCGAGCGCCACGGGCGCGAACAACGGCAGTTGCGCGCGCTCGCGCTCCAGCGCCGTTTCGACACGCGCCGGCAGGCCCGCAAGCGCACTCTTGCTGCGCCGCAGCACTCCCATTTGCGGGAGCGAAAAGGCCGTGCTAGGGGCGTGCTCAGTCAACCGGGATCCCCCTTCCCAACGGAGCATTGCATAGCGTGTCGGACGCACAGAAAACAACGAAGGTCGTCACGCGTTTCGCTCCGTCCCCGACGGGTTACCTCCATATCGGCGGCGCCCGCACCGCTCTGTTCAACTGGCTGTACGCCCGCCACCATGGCGGCAAGTTCCTGCTGCGCATCGAGGATACCGACCGCGCCCGCTCGACCGAGCAGGCGATCGAGGCGATCTTCGACGGTCTTGGCTGGCTCGGCCTTGCCGGCGACGAGGAGCCGGTCTTCCAGTTCGCCCGTGCCAACCGCCACGCCGAGGTCGCGCACCAGTTGCTCGCGGCGGGCCATGCCTACAAATGCTTCGCGACGCCCGAGGAGCTGGCCGAACTGCGCGAACAGCAGCGCGCCGCCAAGCAGCCGATGCGCTATGACGGCCGCTGGCGCGACCGCGATCCCGCCGAGGGTGGCGACAAGCCGTTCGTGATCCGCCTGAAGGCGCCGCGCGAGGGCGCGACGACGATCAACGACCAGGTCCAGGGCGCGGTCACTGTCCAGAATATCGAGCTGGACGACATGATCCTGCTCCGTTCGGACGGCACGCCGACTTATATGCTGGCCGTCGTCGTCGACGATCACGACATGGGCGTGACCCATGTCATCCGCGGCGACGATCATCTCAACAACGCCTTCCGCCAGCTCGGCATCATCAGGGCAATGCAAGACGTTGAGGGGAACTGGCCCGAGCCGACCTATGCGCACATCCCGCTGATCCACGGCGCGGACGGCGCCAAGCTCTCCAAGCGGCACGGCGCCATGGGCGTCGACGCCTATCGCGACGAGCTCGGCATGTTGCCGGAAGCGGTGAGCAACTATCTGCTGCGCCTCGGCTGGGGCCATGGCGACGAGGAGACGATCAGCCGCGAGCGGGCGATCGAGCTGTTCGACCTGCCCGGCGTCGGCAAGTCGCCCTCGCGCTTCGACATCAAGAAGCTCGAAAACATCAACGCGCATTATATCCGCGAGGCCGATGACGGGCGGCTCGCGCTGCTGGTTGCCGAGCGCATGCCGCCGCTCGCGGATGCCACGGCGGCCCAGGCGCGCCTGCACAAGCTGGCCGAGATCATGCCGGCCCTCAAGCCCCGCGCGAAGACCGTGCTGGAGCTGTCGGACGGCGCGGCATTCCTCTTTGCGCAACGCCCGATTCCTGTCGACGAGCCCGCTGCATTGTTGCTAGACGATGCGGCGCGGGGGCTGCTTGCAGCCGTGGCCGAGCGCCTCAGCGCCCTTTCCGAATGGACGCTCGAGGCGATCGAGACCGCGGTGCGCGCCGCGGCAGAGGAAGCCGAGCTTGGCCTCGGCAAGGTAGCCCAGCCGTTGCGCGCCGCGCTGACG
>JAGIAZ010000040.1 GCA_017744605.1 Sphingobium sp.
CGCCGGACAAGGGCGACGCACAAAAATGACTGACGATTCAGTTCTCGACAAGTCGCTCGCACGAGGGGCAAATACTCCCATGTCCAGCAAGCCCGATTTGAGGAAGGCATCGCGGCGCGCGTCGGCCACCGAGCATAAGCCGGTATGGGCCGAGAGCCTGAAGCGCATGTATGACTCCGTGGTTGGAGAAGGCGTTCCCGACGAGATCGAGAACCTTCTCAAGAAGCTGGATCAGGCCGGTGATCCAGAATAACGTCAGGCCGCGCGAGGCGGACCCCCATCCGGATTTCGATTTTCGGGCTGAGCTGACGCGCGTCACGCCGCACCTGCGCGCCTTTGCGCGCGGCCTGTGCGGGCGGGCCGATTTCGCGGACGACCTGGTGCAGGAAGCGTTGCTCCGCGCCTGGACTGCGCGCGAGAAGTTCCAACCGGGCACCAGCATGAAGAACTGGACGTTCGTCATTCTGCGGAACGTCTATCTGAGCGAAGTCCGGCGAAACCGCTTCCATGGCGAATATGATCCCGACGCGGCGGAGCGCCTGCTCAGCCGTCCGGGCGATCAGGAAGGCGGCATCCATATGGGCGACCTCAAGTCCGCGATGATGCGGCTTCCGCTCGAGCGCCGCGAGGCGCTGCTGCTCGTCGGCGCCGGCGGTCTCAGCTACGAGGAAGCCGCCAATATTGTCCAGTGCGCGGTCGGCACCATGAAGAGCCGCGTCTCACGCGGCCGGCGCCACCTGGAGGCGATCCTCGAAGGAACGGAAGGACGAAAGGAAGGCAGCACGCCCACCTTCGTTTCCCACGAGGAAATCCTCGAGGACATGGACAAGGTCGTCGACCTGATGTCTTCTCGGGACAAGACGTGATCGGTTCTGCGACACGGCTCCTCGTCAAACGGTATGTTCGCAGGCATAACGCCTGAACCGGCGCATCGCGCGCCCTGAGCGATGGAACGACGACATGGCGCTTGAGACGAATTCCGAAAAGCTCGGCCCTATGCCGTCTCGAATCCTGCTGGTCGAGGACAATGCCATCGTGGCCCTCAATGCCGAGGAACTGCTGCTGGAGATCGGCGCCGAGGAAGTCATCGTGGCGAAGACGGTCGCGGAGGCGCAATCACGCTGCGACGAATATGCCTTCGACTTCGCCCTGCTCGATCTCAATCTTGGTAATGAAACCAGCATCGGCGTGGCCAGCCGGCTGCAAAGCGACAATGTGCCCTTCGCATTCGCCAGCGGGCTCGACGATCGGAATCAACTGCCCGCGACGCTGGGCCATTATCCGATCCTGAGAAAGCCGTATCTGCTCGCGGACCTCGAGCGGACTGTCCGCTCTGTTCCCGGCGTCGCATAATCCGCACGCGACGTGCGGGTGTTTCCGCACGACATGCCGCCGCCTCGCCGATGGAACTCTCCATGCCCGCTCATCGTTGAATGAGCGAGCGCCGCCGCTCGTTTCTGCGGGCGATCGGGCGGCGCCCGCCTCAACGCTCACCGGACATGGAGAAACGATATGCCCGACACACTGACCCGCGACGAAATCGACGAAACCAGCCGCCTCATTTCCTCGACCAAGGTCGAAGGCACTGCGGTCTATAGCCGCGCCGGCGACCGGCTCGGCACCATCCAGAACTTCATGGTCGACAAGCGCTCAGGCAAGGTCGAGCACGCCGTGCTCGAGTTCGGCGGCTTCCTCGGCCTTGGCAGCGACTATTATCCGATCCCCTGGAAGCTGCTCGACTATGACGTCAACCAGGGCGGCTATGTCGTCGATATCGACAAGTCGCGCCTGGAGAAGGCGCCGCGCTATGGGCGCGACACCCCGCCCGACTTCAGCACCGACTATGGTCGTCAGGTCTATAGCTATTGGGACGTGCCCTATCCGATGATGTGACGGGACCCATCCGCGCGAGACTAAAAAAGGGCGGCCTTCGGAGCCGCCCTTTTCTTTGCCCGGCGCTTATCAATAGGTCGCGGGCGGATCGCTGGCGGGGAAGGATTCGTCCGAAGCCTGGTCCACCTTGTCCCAAAGCCCGCCCGGTTCGTCGCGCATATTCTCCGGACCGGCATCGCGGGTATGCGAGGCCGAACCCTTGGCGGCGCCTTTCCCGGCGAATGCAGCGGCGGGATGCAATTCCTCCCGGTCGCGGCCCTGCAGATAACGGAGCACGACATAGCTGCCGATGCCCGCAAAAAGGCCAAGTATCAGCCCATTTCCCATCTTCAGTGCGACACTCATGGTTCAGTCTCCCAATCGCTGCGCGCAGTCGCAGCTTTGGACTGAAAATCGCTGCGCGCGCGGAAGGTTCCAATTGCTGCATCTGCGAAAACACCGCCCGGCCAACTGCGGAACCAATCAGGCCAATCCCGCATTCCCTCACAGGAACCGGGGCGATCGCAGCTGACCCTCACTCAAAGAGAACCTCATGTTTTTACAATCGCTTCGTCCTGCGCTTCGTCACATCGCCGTTCTCGGAAATGCTCTGCCTCGCCAATGCGGCCTGGCGACCTATACCAGCCACAGCGTCGAGGCCTTGCGGGCCGAATATCCCGAGATCGCGATCGACCATTATGCAATGGATGACGGCAGTGGCGTGATCTACGGCCGCGACGTGGCCATGGCGATCCCGGCCGATGACCTGTCGGCCTATGTGACTGCCGGCGACGCCATCCGCCGGTCCGGCGCACGGCTGCTCTGGCTTCACCACGAATTCGGCATTTTCGGCGGCAAGGCCGGAGACCATGTGCTGGCGCTGCTGGCGCAGATCAACATTCCGCTGGTCGTGACGCTCCACACGGTACTGCCGGACCCCAATGTCGACCAGATGCGCGTGATGCGCACGATCATGGCGCGGGCCAGGCGCGTGATCGTGATGGCCGAACGCGCCGCGCTGCTGCTGCAGACCGTCTATCGGATCCCGCCGCAGATCATCGACATCATTCCCCACGGCGCGCCGGACCGGCCGCTGTCCGATACGGCGCCCTGGAAGGAACGCCTTGGCCTGGGTCCCGGTCCAACCGTGATGACGTTCGGGCTGCTGTCGCCAGGCAAAGGCATCGAAACGGCCATTCGCGCCATACCGGCCATTGTCGAGCAACAGCCGGATCTCCTCTATCTCATCGTCGGCGCGAGCCACCCCGCCGTGAAGGCGCGCGAAGGCGAAGCCTATCGAGAATCGTTGCAAAAGCTCGCGGCGAAACTGGATGTGGAGGGCCACATCCGCTTCGTGGACCGCTTCCTCGATAATGAGGACCTGCTGGACTATCTCCAGGCGGCGGACATCTATCTGACCCCTTATCCTGGCCGCAACCAGGTCACGTCGGGCACGCTGGCCTATGCGTTGGCGATGGGCCGCCCGGTGGTCTCGACCCCCTATTTCCACGCGGAGGAAGCGCTGGCGAACGGCATCGGCACAATGGTGCCGTTCGGCGACAGCGCTGCGATATCCGAAGCCATTTCCGAACTTCTTGCCGATCCCCAGGCTCTGAAAGAACAGTCGCGGCGGGTCTGGCAAGCTGCACGCAAGACGACCTGGAAACAGAATGCGAGGGCTGTGATGACCGTTCTTTCCGAGGCCAGTTCGAAGGGCTCCGCCGCGCCGCGCGACGGACAGCCGACGAACGCCGAGATCAGGGTGAAACTCGCCGGCATCGCCGCGATCACCGATGATGTCGGCATCATGCAGCACTGCACCCGGGGCGTGCCGGACCGGCGCCACGGCTATTGCATCGACGATAATGCCAGAGCGCTCATGCTGGTCTGCACGACTCATGCGGGCACTGCGCAGGAGCGCGACTCTCTCGCGCGCATCTATGCGTCGTTCGTGGAGCATGGCTGGCACGAAGAGACCGGCAAGTTCCGCAATTTTATGGGCTATGACCGCCGCTGGCTCGAAGACATCGGCTCAGAGGATTCCAATGGGCGCACACTCTGGGCGCTGGGCAGCGTCGCCCGTTCGGCGCCGCAGGCCTATCTGCGCGACTGGGCGACGGACCGGTTCGACGACGCCCTGCCGATGGTCGAGAAGATGCACGCGCCGCGTTCCATCGCCTTTTCGATGCTGGGCATGTCGGCCATGCTCGATGTCAACCCTGGGCATGAGCGGTGCCGGCGCCTGCTGGACTCCTCATTGAACCTGTTTCGGCGACTGACCTCGGACGCGCAACGGCCGGACTGGTCGTGGTTCGAGATCATGCTCTCCTATGACAATGCCCGGCTGCCGCAGGCGATGATCGAGGCGGGACGCGCCATGGGCGATCAGGACGCGGTCGACCTCGGCCTGTCGACGCTGCGCTGGCTGCTCGATATGCAGAAGGCGCCCGCAGGCCATTTCCGTCCGGTCGGCACCGAGAGCTTCGGCCTGCCCTATGCGCAGCCGGCGCCCTTCGACCAGCAGCCGCTGGAAGCGCTCGCCACCATCGACGCCTGCCTCGCCGCCTGGCGCGCCGATGGCGCGGAGTATTGGGTCGAAGCCGCGGAGACGGCCTATGACTGGTTCGGCGGTGACAATGACCTTAGCGCCTCGCTGACGAATGAGGACGGCACGATCTGCCATGACGGCCTCACGCCCTTCGGCGTCAATCTCAACACCGGCGCGGAGTCCATGCTGGCCCTGCAAATGGCGCGACACAGCATGAGCCAGTTCGCCGAGGAAGCAGTGGAGATCCCCCAACTTGCGCTTATCCGCTGAACGCCCGGGCGCGGACGCGCTCGCCCGGGCAGAGGCGGCGGAGCGCGTTCCAGACCTTATCGACGAGGGCCGGACTGCCGAGCCCATCTTTCGCCGCGTCGACCAGCATCTGAAGGCCGACCCCGGCCGCGTCGTGGTGCGACCCTTTCACTTGTCCTGGCAGGCGTCGGGTCTTGCGTCCGGGCGCTCCAGCAAGCTCGTCCAGGATATATTGGACATGAGTCCGAACGAAGTGGAGCGCGCCCTGGAGGAGGTGTTCCACGATTTCGACCAGCGTCACTGGCAGATCAAACGTGTGTTCGAAACACGCTGCCGCGAAGTGATCCAGTCGCTCCAGATGGATGCTGACGGGCTCGAACCGGAGCGCCGCCTGCTGATCGGCGCCTATTTCTGCCACGAATACAGCTTCGCAGCGGCGGCGCTCATGAACCCCTCGATCGTGCCGCATCCCGACCAGTCCGGCCTCGATGAAAAGACCGTGCGCTTCATCCTGTCGCAGCGCGCTGTCGGCGAAGGCCATGTCAGCTCCATCGCCTTTCGCGAGGGCCTAGCGAGCGAGGACGGCAAGCTCGAGCTTTTGCCCGAGCCACGGATCGCTACAGCGGCGATTGCGCAAAGCTCATGGACGAAAGATCCGGACGGCACCGTGATCGTCGAGCGCGACCCGGACAGCACGCTCTCCGGCACCGTCATCTTCCCGGTGACGCCCGCGCAGTCCAACGGCCTGGAGGATCTCCGGCTCACCCGTTTCGAGCATGATGACGGCGAGGTGGAATGGCTCGGCACCTATACCGCCTATAGCGGCCAGGCCATCCGCTCGGAGATGATCCGCACCAGGGACTTCCACAGCTTCGCTCTCACGCCACTGGCCGGCTCAGCGGCCGTGAACAAGGGCATGGGACTTTTCCCCCGCAAGATCGGCGGCTGCTATCTCATGATCGGTCGGCAGGACGGCAAGAACCTCTATTTGCTGACCTCCGATCAGCTCACCGAATGGTCGGGCGGCGTCAAGATCATGGAACCGGCCTTTCCATGGGAGTTCATCCAGATCGGCAATTGCGGGGCGCCGATCGAGCTGGACGAAGGCTGGCTCCTGCTGACCCATGGCGTGGGACCGATGCGCAAATATGCGCTGGGCGCGGCGCTGCTCGACAAGAAGGACCCGTCCAGGGTGCTCGCCCGCACCGCCGAGCCGTTGTTGACCGCTGCGGACCATGAGCGCGAGGGCTATGTGCCCAACGTCGTCTACACCTGCGGCGGGTTGCGCCTCGGATCGACCCTGTTCCTGCCCTATGCCCTCGCCGACAGTTCGATCACCTTCGCCTTCGCCGACCTGCCGGACCTGCTGAGCCGCATGAGCTGACACGTCCGGCGGGAACCTCTGCGGTCGACCAGCCGTTTGGTCCCCGGGACGAACGCAGAAGTGTCCATGCCGTGAACCAGAGGATCGAAAGGCCAAGACATGCCCCTTCTTACTATCGTCATCGTCCTGATCGTGGTCGGGTTGCTGCTCTGGCTCGTCAACACCTACATTCCGATGGACTCCAAGATCCGCGGCATATTGAACGCGGTCGTCGTCATCATCGTGGTGCTCTGGCTGCTCCAGGCGTTCGGCATCCTCGGGTCGCTCAACAACGTCCGGGTGGGCTGACGCGACCGGGAACCAGCGGACACGACCATCGAGTTATCTCGAGCAGCGAAAGGCGACGGAACCAATGGTGGGTCTCACCGGTTGGAGTTGCGCCACAACTGAGGAGCCCCGGCCATGGCAAGCAAGAAACCCACCGACGCGATCGCGCTTCTCAAGGAGGATCACCGCAAGGTCGAAGCGCTTTTCGAGATGTTCGAGAAGGCGCGGGCCAGCGGCCGGAAGCAGGCGCTGGCGCACGAGATCTGCACCGAGCTCAAGATCCACACGACGATCGAGGAAGAGATTTTCTACCCGGCCTTCCGCGGCAAGATCGAGGATGACACGCTCGATGAAGCCTATGTCGAGCATGATGGCGCCAAGGTGCTCATCAACGACATCGAGGCCGGTGGCCCGGAAGACGATTTCCATGACGCCAAGGTGCATGTGCTCTCGGAAGAGATCAAACATCACATCAAGGAAGAAGAGGCGCCCTCCGATGGCATGTTCGCGCAATGCCGCAAGACCGACGTCGACCTCGTCGCGCTCGGGGAAGCGATGTGGACGCGCAAGCAGGCTCTGCTCGACCAGGCGAAGACCGGTGGCCTCCCCGCCGCCAGGACCAGGGTCGTCCAGCTCGTTGAAGCCTGAGGCGTGCCATGCCCGTCTCGGAAACCGCCATTGTCGAGCGCATCGCCCGGGTGCTCGCGGGGCGACAGCTCAGCGGCAACGCCGCGGGCCTCGAAGCGCATGCCGGCACCTCGGTCGACATGGAATGGAAGGACCGCGTCGCCGATGCGGTGGCCATCCTGCGGACCATGCGCGAACCGGATGCGAATATGGTCAAGGCCGGCGATGTTGACGTCTGGCGGGCGATGATCGGGGCGGCGATCGATGGTCATGCGGACGTCCATGGATGCAATCCGCTGGCCGCCGCCATCGACGTGAAGGCTACGAGCTGAGCACGGACCCGCAAATGGTGCAAAAGAATGAGGAGGACGCACATCGCGTGCGGCCTCCTCAACATCTGGACGGGTCGCGGGTACCAGACAAAGGGAAGAACGCACATCGGCTGGGACGGTTCCAGACCGGTGGATGTTTTTTGTCGATGAACAGAGTGGGAGTGTCGGTCGGCATCTCCTGAGCGGGCCTACGGCACGCCGGCCATCGCGCGGGATTCTATAGTCCGTCCCGACCTGGTCTCACGAGATCGCCTTCCAGTCCCGGCGGACGAAATAGCCGAGCCGGGCCGTGCGCGGCCCGATTGCCGTCCTGGCGGATGAGAAAAATTGACGGACATTCAATTGGGTAAGGAACCAATCGCCTCGCAAACGCATGTGCTTCCGATGGGGAAGGGTGACGAAGCGCGTGGATTCGTGACCTTGGTCTGTGGAAAGACAGTCTGGCATATCCGAAAGGGATGGCCGGAGGCGGCATTGGGCGCTCGTTTCATGCGACTGGTCCCGTTCTTGAGCCGTAATGTCCCTTTTGCGCTCCTGAGACGCGCAGCCATGCGTAAGATGTCGTCGAGTTTCGGATTGTGCGGATTCGGGACCGGTCATTCTCGCCAGACGGAGATGCCATGAAGCGCGTGCGGGCGTCATCGGAGCACCCGGGACCATTGGATCGTCAGGCGGACCAGAAGGTGCTGCCCGAGATGCGGTCGGCCAATCCGGGCACTCTGCTCTTCCGCTATACCGATGCCCTCTATCGCGCGCGTAACCTAAGCGAAATCTACCAGGCCGCACTCGATACGATCTGCGAAGGTCTTGGTTGCGCGCGCGCCTCGATCCTGCGCGCCGACACGGCCGGCATCATGCGCTTCGCGGCGTGGCGCGGTCTTTCCGCGGCCTATCGCATCGCGGTCGAAGGCCATTCGCCTTGGTCGCCCGACGAACGCGATGCCCAGCCGATCTGCATCGAAGACATCATGCTCTCGGCGGAGTCCGACGAGATCAAGCAGACCGTGACGCGCGAGAATATCTGCGGGCTCGCCTTCATCCCGATCACGGTGAACGGCGCGCTGGCCGGCAAATTCATGGTCTATTACGACATGCCCCGCCTGTTCACCGACCGGGAACGCGAACTGGCCCTGACCATCGCGCGCCAGCTCGGTTTCGCGATCGAGCGGGAGATCGGCGACAGTACGGCGCGGCAGTTGGCCGCCATCGTCGACTCCTCCGCGGATCCGATCATCTCGAAGACGCTCGACGGCACGATCACGAGCTGGAACCAGGCGGCCGAACGGCTGTTCGGCTACACGGCGAACGAAATGATCGGCCGCAATGTGTCCGCATTGTTTCCCGCCGACCGCCTGGAAGAAGAGGCACGTATCCTCGCCCGGATCGGCGCGGGAGAACGTGTCGAATCCTTCGAGACCATCCGCCTGCGCAAGGGCGGCGACGCCATCCACGTGTCGCTGACGGTTTCACCGCTCAAGGACAGGGCAGGTGTCGTGATCGGCGCCTCCAAGATCGCCCGCGACGTGACCGAGCGGCGGCGCGCCGCGGACCGGCAGACGCTCCTGCTGCGCGAAATGGATCATCGCGTGAAGAACCTTTTCGCGCTGGCGGCCAGCATCGTCCAGCTGAGCGCGCGCAATGCGGAAACGGCGGCCGATCTGGCGCAATCCGTGGTCAGCAGGCTGACGACCCTGTCGCGCGCCCATTCGCTGACCATGTCGGGCGATGCGCATCGGGCCGGTTCGGAGCATGGCTTGCATTCGCTCATCAATGCGATCCTCGAACCGTTCTGGGCATCCGATCAGGCGAAGCGCATCACCATCAGCGGCGACGACACCGACTTGCGCGACGATCTGGTCACGCCCCTCGCGCTTCTTCTCTATGAGCTCGCCACCAACGCGGTGAAACATGGCGGCCTTTCGAGCGCGAATGGGCGCATCGTCATTGATTCGCGCATGGGTCCCGACGGCCTGGCGCTTAGCTGGAAGGAACATGGCGGGCCGCCGATCGACAGCGCCGTCACCGCAGACGGTTTCGGCAGCAAGCTGATGGCTGCAACTGCACGCCAGCTCGGCACCGTGACACATCATTGGGAAGAAGACGGGCTGCGCGTCGAGATTCTTGTCTCCAACGGCTGAGAATTGCACGTCTCCGCCTATGTTAAAATGTCACGACTCCAACCGAAAATAAAGAAAAGGCCGAAACGGGAACTCTTTGGGAACCATAAGTGCCTTATAGGCGTTGCACGGCGAACCAGACCCACATGGCTGCCTTCTTTGACGCGACCATGTTGACTGGGCTGTGTGCGCCGATAAAAGGTTCGGTTGTGTCAATAAGAAGGGGTTTCCAATGAAGAAGATCACCCTGGCCATTGTTCTAGGAACGAGCGCGCTGGCCACGCCTGCCCTCGCCCGTGACGACGCCTGGTACCTCGGCGTCGATGCCGGCGCCTGGTTCCCCGAGGACTCGCACGCAACGATTCAGGGCACTGCCGACACCCGGATCAAGAAGAAGATGGGTTATGATGCCGATGTGAATTTCGGCTACGACTTCGGCGCGTTCCGCCTCGAGGCTGAATATGCGCACAAGAAGGCGAACAACAAGCTGACGACCTATTCCAACGGGTTCGTACCGAATAACCAGTACGGCATGGTCCGCGTCGACAGCGGCATGCTGAACGGCCTCCTCGAGTTCGGATCCGATGATGGCCTGCAAGGCTTCGTCGGCGGCGGTGTCGGCTATGGTTGGGCGAAGGTCTCCTTCCCCGGTGCGAAGTCCAGCGACAACGGTTTTGCATGGCAGGGCATTGCGGGCGTCCGCCTGCCGCTCACCGATAGCATCGATGTTTCGCTGAAATATCGCTACTACCGTCAGGATCACATCGACATCGTCAGCGACGCCGGGCGGCCGGCGCGCGTCAACATCAAGGCGCATAGCGCATTGCTGGGCATCGCCTTCAACTTCGGCGGCCACAGCGAACCGCCACCCCCGCCGCCGCCACCCCCGCCGCCGCCACCCCCGCCGCCGCCTCCTCCTCCGCCACCTCCGCCGCCGCCACCCCCGCCGCCGCCAGTGGCTCAGTGCGCACCGGGGCCGTACATCGTGTTCTTCGAATGGGATAAGTCGGACATCACGGCCGATGCCTCGGCCATCCTCGACAACGCCGTGTCGGCTTATGCCAATTGCGGTAGCGCGAATGTGATGGTCGCCGGCTATACCGACACGTCCGGCACGCCGAAGTACAATCTCGGCCTGTCCAACCGCCGTGCTGCCGCGGTGAAGGACTATCTGACGTCGAAGGGCATTGGCGCCGGCGCGATCACCACCAAGGGTTTTGGTGAGACGAACCTGCGTGTCGAGACCGCCGATGGCGTCCGCGAACTGCAGAATCGCCGCGTCGAAGTGACCTACGGACCCGGCGCCGGCAACTGAGGGTTGCCGGCCGTCCCCGGACGGTCACGAACAGCGAGAGGGCGCCGCGATACTGTGGGACGCGGCGCCCTCGTCGTATTTGCGTTCCCCTCACGGCTGGAGCCTTGGCACGGGATCGTCTAATGAGGCGGTCATGGCCCTGACCGATGCCCAGCTCGAGCGCTATGCGCGCCATATCGTCCTCAAGGAAATAGGGGGTGCGGGCCAGGCCCGCCTGCTCGAAGCCCATGTCGTGATC
>JAGIAZ010000041.1 GCA_017744605.1 Sphingobium sp.
CCCCGGCCTGCGCCGGGGAACAGCCTATTCCTTGTCTTAAGGGTATAATCGCCAAACAAGTTCAGGGTGACGAAGAAGCAACGTCCGCAACTCGTCATATCCGGACTGTCCGCTCTGCCCGTAACCTAGCTTCCCCTGTCCGCCAGCTTCCGCTCCACCGCATCCCAGATCAGGCCACCCGTGTCCGTGCCGTTGAAGGCGTCGATGGCGACAATTCCCGTCGGCGAAGTCACGTTGATCTCGGTCAGCCATTTGCCGCCGATCACATCGATACCCACGAACAACAGCCCGCGCGCCTTGAGTTCGGGGCCGAGGGCCGCGCAAATCTCCTGCTCCTCCGGCGTCAGTTCGGTCTTGGCGGCCGAGCCACCGGCGGCGAGGTTCGAGCGGATCTCGCCCTTGCCGGGAATGCGGTTGATCGCCCCGGCCACCTCGCCGTCGACCAGAACGATGCGCTTGTCGCCCTTCGACACGTCCTTGAGGAAGGCCTGGACCATGAAGCTCTCGACCCACATCTCGCCGAACAACTCGACGAGCGCGGCGAGATTGCGGCCGTCCGGACCGATGTGGAACACGGCCGAGCCGGCATTGCCGTAGATCGGTTTCACGACGATTTCGCCATGCTCGGCGAGGAAGTCGCGCGTTTCGGCGAGGCTGCGGGTGATCATCGTGGGCGGCATGAAGCGCGCATAATCGAGCACGAACAGCTTCTCGGGCGCATTGCGCACGGCGCCGGGATTGTTGACCACCAGCGTCTCGCCCTCGATGCGCTCGAGCAGATGGGTGGCGGTGATGTAGTTGAGATCGAACGGCGGATCCTGCCGCATCCAGACGACATCGATGTCCGAGCCGAGATCGACCGTGACAGTCTCGCCATATTGAAAATGATCGCCGGCGACGCGCTGCAGCATCCGGACTTCGCGCACCTTCGCTTTCAGACGGCCATCGCGCCAGGTCAGGTCGTTGGTGCGGTAATGATAGAGCCTGTGCCCGCGCGCCTGCCCGGCCAGCATGATGTGAAAGGTCGAATCGCCGGCAATATTGAGCGATTCCATCGGGTCCATCTGCAAGGCGACTTTCAACGGCATCTAGAACCCCTACCCTTTTCCGTTCGTGCTTCGACAAGCTCAGGGCGAACGGGGCGTGTAGAGGCTTGGCCGCTACCCCCCGTGCCAGACATTCTCCAAATGGCGAGGCGCGCGGCCCGGCGCAAGGAGGATGACATCGATCCGCATGTCATCGCCCTGTTTCAGATATTGGAAGGCGAGGCTTTCCGCGGCGGCCGCGACACGGGCCAGACGGCGTTCGTCGATGGATTCGTCGAGCGCCTGCCCGGTCTTGCGCGCCTTGACCTCGACGAACGCCACCATCGATCCGCGCCGCGCGATCATGTCGATTTCACCCACCGGCGTCCGCACGCGCCGCGCGACGATCGACCAGCCCTTGAGCCGCAGCCACCAGCCGGCCAGACGCTCGCCCTGCCGCCCGCGCTTTTCGGCGGCGAGACGAGAGGGCGCCGCCGGCCGCTTCATTTGCCCTTCAATTCCATCGCCCGGGCATAGAGCGCCTTGCGATCCGCGCCGAGGGTGCGCGCCACTTCGCTGGCGGCCTGCGAGGCGCTGAGACGCGTCAGCGCCTCGACAAGCGCGGCTTCGATCTCGTCCGCACCCGCAGGCGGCGCTTCGCCCGGCGGGCCGACGACGATGACGATCTCGCCCTTGGGCTCCTTCTGCGTGCACGCGACGGAGAGTTCGGACAGCGAGCCGGTCAGTACCGTCTCGTGAAGCTTGCTGATCTCGCGGCACAGCGCCGCGGGCCGGTCGCCAAGCAGGTCAGCCATGGCGGCAAGCGAGTCGGCGCAGCGCGGACCGCTCTCGTAGAAGACGAGACTGGCGCGTAGCGCGACGACCTCGGCGAGCGTGTCGGCACGCGCCTTCGCCTTGGCGGGCAGGAAACCCATGAACAGGAAGCGGTCGCTCGGCAGACCGGACAATGTGATCGCGGCAATGGCTGCACAGGGGCCGGGAACGGTCGTGACATATCGCCCCGCAGCCTGCGCATCGCGGACCAGCTTGTAGCCCGGATCGGAAATGAGCGGCGTTCCGGCATCGGAGAGCAAGGCGACAGCCTCGCCCGCCATGCGCTCAATGAGCCGTGTACGCACTCGCTCGTCGCTATGGTCATGATAAGGCAACATCGGCGCCTCGGAGCCGGCATGGCGGAGGAGTTTCGCGCTCATCCGTGTGTCTTCCACGGCCACAAGATCGGCATCCCGCAGGACTTGCGCCGCGCGGGGCGATAGATCGGACAAGTTGCCGATCGGGCCTGCAACGATATAAAGGCCGGGCGCGAGTGATGCGGACATGAGGTGTGCCATGGCAGAGAGAAGCCTTGCGGGGCAAGTGAGCTTCGAATGGCCGACCCGCCGGTTGCGGCAGGCGCTTGCGCTGTTCGGCGCGATCCTGCTTGCCGGCTGCCAGACCATGGTGCCCAAGACACAGGCGCCAGCTCCGCCTCCGCCGGCCAAACCGGCCACCCCGCCGCCCAGCACCGCGCTGCCGACCGACTCGGAACGCCATCGCATTGCGCTGCTGGTGCCGCTGACCGGCCCCAATGCGGCGGTCGGCCAATCCATCGCCAATTCGACGACCATGGCGCTGCTCGACACCAAGACCGAACGGCTGCGCATCACCACATATGACACCGGCAAGGACGCCACCGCAGCCGCACGCCAGGCCGTGGCCGAGGGCAACAAGCTGATCCTCGGACCGCTCACCGGCGACGAGGTCAAGGCGGTCGCGCCGATCGCACGCGCCGCGAAGGTGCCGGTGGTCAGCTATTCCAACGATGCCAGCGTCGCCGGCAATGGCGTGTTCCTGCTCGGCTATGCGCCGGGCCAGTCGATCGACCGCGTCATCCGCTATGCGCATGGCCGCGGCGCCAGGAACTTCGCGGCGTTGGTGCCCAAGGGCGTCTATGGCGAGCGCGCCGGCGCCGCGTTCCTCGCGGCCGTCAAATCGGCGGGCGGCACACCGGTCGGCATGGAGACCTTCGACCGGTCGGCGGCCTCGGTCAGCGCGGCGGTGAAGCGCCTCTCGACGCGATCCAGCTATGATGCGCTGCTCATCGCCGACATCGGCCGCATCGCGGTGCAGGTCGCGCCACAGGTGAAGAGCAGCGAGTCCGGCGCCAATGCACGGCTGCTCGGCACCGAGCTCTGGAATACCGACAACAGCATCTCGGCGAGCGCCGCCCTGCGCGGCGCGTGGTTCGCCAGCGTTTCGGACGGGCTCTACCGCACGCTCGCGAGCAAATATCGCACGAGCTACGGCACCACGCCCTACCGCCTCGCCTCGCTCGGCTATGATTCGGTGCTGCTGACGGTCCGCATTTCGCAAGGCTGGACACCAGGCAGCGACTTCCCGACCGCGCGCCTCACCGATCCGGACGGCTTTGCCGGCATCGACGGCGCCTTCCGCTTCAGCGGCAGCGGCATGGCGGAACGTGCCCTCGAAATCCAGCAGGTGGACGCCGGCAGCATCAGCGTCATAGACGCCGCGCCGCGGGGCTTCGGGAAATAGGATGCTTGCCGGCGACCGGATCGCGCATCCGGTCAAGCCCGGTGCGCCGGGTTTCGATGATCTATTATCGTTATCGCTGGCCGAAGGTCACGATATGCTCCGAAAGCTGGTCGACGAATGGGCCTCGGCGACCAACCGATTCGATAGCACGGGCGAATGCTATCTGGGCGCGAGCGTGGACGGCGTCCTGCTCGCCGTCGGTGGTCTCAACAGGGACAATTATGACGGCGGCACAGGTCTCGCCCGCCTGCGCCATTTCTATGTCCATCCCGATTTTCGGCGCGAGGGCCTGGGCTATGGGCTGCTCAACATTCTGATCTTTTCCGCACGCCTTCATTTTCCTGCGATACGCCTGCGGACGGGCAATCCCGTAGCAGCAAGCTTCTATGAGGCTCAAGGTTTCGACCGCACCGACGAGCCCTTCGCAACACACCGGCTCAAGCTCTAACGTCGCCGGTTTCACCATAGCCCATAGCCCGCTAAGGCACCCTCATGTCCCGCGCGCGCGTTCTCATCCTCAACACGGCGCTCGGCCCTCTCGACTATCGCGTGCCGCATGGCATGGAGGTCGTGCCGGGGCAGATCGTCGTCGCGCCGCTCGGACCGCGCCCGATCCTGGGCGTGGTCTGGGGCGAGGGCAGCTTCCCCGAGACCGAGCCGGTGGGCGACAACCGGCTGCGGCCACTGCTCGGGCTGATCGACGCGCCCCCCCTGCCCGCGCCGCTGCTCCGGCTGATCGAATGGACCGCCGACTATTATATGGCGCATCCGGCCGCGGTGCTGCGCATGGCGCTGGCGTCGATGTCGGCGCTCGAAGGCGAGAAGACGGTCATCGAATATCGGCCGACCGGCTTGCTCCCGACGCGCGTCACCGAACAGCGCGCCACGGCGATCGAGAAGATCGGCGAACGCCAGGGGCTGGTGCGCGAGCTGGCGGAACTGGGCGGAGTTTCCGATGCGGTCATTCGCGGCCTCATCAAGCAGGGCGTGTTCGAGGCTGTCGAAGTGTCGACCGACAGCGGCTTTCCCGAGCCCGACCCGGACCATGCGCATCTCCAGCTGACGAGCGAACAGGCGGCCGCGGCGGGGCGGCTGCGCGAGGCCGTCGCCGCCCGCGACTTCCAGCCGATCCTGCTCGACGGGGTCACGGGATCGGGCAAGACCGAGGTCTATTTCGAGGCCATTGAGGAAGCCATCCGCCAGGACCGCCAGATACTCGTGCTCTTGCCCGAGATCGCGCTGACCGAGGCGTTCCTGCAGCGTTTCGAGGCGCATTTCGGCTGTGCGCCGGTCGCCTGGCACTCGGGCCTGCGCTCCTCCGAACGGCGGCGTGCCTGGCGGGCGATCTCGCAGGGCACGGCGCGTGTCGTGGTCGGTGCGCGCTCGGCGCTGCTGCTGCCTTATCCCAAGCTCGGGCTGATCATCGTCGACGAAGCCCATGAAACCAGCTTCAAGCAGGAAGAAGGCGTGCGTTACCATGCCCGCGACGTGGCGGTGATGCGCGGGCTGTTCGAGAAATGCCCGGTCGTGCTGGCCTCTGCGACGCCGGCCATCGAGACGCGGCACCAGGTCGAGCTGGGGCGCTATGAGGAGATCAAGCTGCCCGCGCGCTATGGCGGCGCCGAACTGCCGGAGATCATCGGCGTCGACCTGACGCAGGATCCACCCGATCGGGGGCACTGGATCGCGCCGATGCTGGTCAAGGCGATGCGCGAGACGCTCGAGCGCGGCGAGCAGTCGCTGCTGTTTCTCAACCGCCGCGGCTATGCGCCGCTGACGCTCTGCCGCCATTGCGGGCATCGCTTCCAATGCCCCAATTGCACGGCCTGGATGGTCGAACACCGCCTCACGCGGCGGCTCGCCTGCCATCATTGCGGACATGAAGTGCCGACGCCGGAGGCCTGCCCCGAATGCAAGCAGCCCGACGCGCTGGTCGCCTGCGGTCCAGGCGTGGAGCGCATCGCCGACGAAGTGAAGCGGCTCTTCCCGCAGGCGCGCACCGCCATCGTCACATCCGACACGCTCTGGTCCCCCGCGCGGGCGGCGGCGTTCGTGCAGGGCATGAAGGAGAAAGCGATCGACATCGTGATCGGCACGCAGCTCGTCACCAAGGGCTATCATTTCCCCGAACTGACACTCGTGGGGGTGATCGACGCGGATCTGGGCCTTGACGGCGGCGACCTGCGCGCGGCCGAACGGACCTATCAACAGATCGTGCAGGTCTCGGGGCGTGCGGGGCGCGGGGAGAAGCCGGGGCAGGTGTTCATCCAGACACGCGCCGCCGACGCGCCCGTCATCCGCGCGCTGCTCGCGGGCGACGGAGAGGCGTTCTACGCGGCAGAGACGGCGAGCCGAAAAGCCGCCAACGCCCCGCCCTTCGGCCGCTTTGCAGCGATCATCATCAGCGATGAGGACGCCTATCTCGCGCAGGAAACGGCGAAGCGGATCGGCGCAGCGGCGCCCAGGCAAGAGGGCTTCGACGTCTATGGCCCGGCGCCGGCGCCGCTATCCGTCCTGCGCGGCAGACACCGGCATCGCCTGCTCATCCATGCGCGGCGCGGCACGGAATTGCAGGCGATCATCAGGGACTGGCTGAACCGGATCGACTGGAAGACCAGCACGCGTGTGAGCGTGGACGTCGATCCCTATAGCTTCGTGTGAGAAAAAGGCGCCTTGCAGGCCCTCGGCGCTGATCGTCGATCAATCCTAGCCTGCCCTTCGACCGCGCTCGCCATGATGCGCGCGCCGCCCCGCAACGCCTTCCTTTTCGAGCAGGCGCTCCTTTCGTTCGAGCCCATAAGCATAGCCGCCAAGCGAGCCGTCGGTGCGCAGCACGCGGTGGCAGGGGATGAGGATGGCGAGGCTGTTGTCGCCGCAAGCCGTGCCCGCCGCGCGGACCGCCGCAGGACGACCGACGGCGGCGGCGACCTGGCTGTACGTCCGCGTCTCGCCCGCCGGGATGGCGCGCAGCGCTGCCCACACCGCCTGCTGGAAAGCGGTGCCCGCAACATCGACCGGGAGATCCGCGGCACGCGAGGGATCGTCGACCAGCGCCACAACCTCGCTCACCAGCGCCGCAAAGCCGGCATCGCCTTCCACGATCCGCGCCTGGGGGAAACGGACCCGGAGGTCCGCCTCATCCTCGTCGAAACTGATCCGGCACAGGCCCTTGTCGGTCGCCGCCACGAGCAGCGAGCCGAGCGAGCTGTCGACGACGGCATAGCGGATGGTCTTGCCCGCCCCGCCCTTGCGCCAGGCCGAGGGACTCATGCCCAGCCGCCCCGCAGCATCGGCATAGGCACGGCTCGGCGCCTCATAGCCTGCATCATAAATTGCATCGGTGATCCGTCCTTCCTGATCGAGCGCCTCTTCGAGCCGGCCGGCACGAAGAGCCCGGGCATAAGCCGCCGGGGACACACCCACGGCCCGGGTAAAGAGGCGCTGGAAATGATGCGGCGTGTAGCCGACCGCGTCGGCGAGCCGGTCGAGCGTCGGCATCGCCTCGCTCGTCTCGATGAGCGCCACGGCGCGCGCGATCGCCTCCTTGTCGCGGCCGACATCATCCGGCTTGCAGCGCATGCAGGCGCGATAGCCCAGGGCACGCGCCTCCGCGCCGCTTGCGAGAATATGGAAATTCTCGCGCCGGGGCCGCCGCGCCGGGCAGCTGGGCTTGCAATAGATGCCGGTGGTCCTGACCGCGATGACGAAGCGACCGTCCATGGCCTTGTCGCGCGCCTCGAACGCGGCGAGCGCCGTTGCTTCGTCGATGGGGGGCAGCGTGTCGGTCAGCATGTCAGTTCCGATCGATCCGCGCGGCAAAGCAGCCAGGCGCGGCATTATGGGCGTGGATGTAAGCGACATCGTCGCGTTCGAACAGGGCACGGATGGCGTCATCCGCTTCGCTGGCCGCAGCGAGAGGAAAGAGCGGCGCGAAATCGGCCATCGGCAATCCCGAGATGCGGCCTGAAACGCGGCCTGAAACGCGATAGGTCATGAGCGTCGATCCTTGCATTTGATCCGATGACCTCCCTCTAGACCCAGGCGGCGCACACGGCTTCCCGCACCTTGCGATCAAAACGGGGCGCGCTCTTCCCCGGGCGCTGCTGACGTTCTATGAGGGCGCATATGAGCCTTTATCGCCGCGTCGCCCTTCGTTTCCTCGCATTGATCGCCATTATCGCCATGCCGATAATGGCTCGCGCGGATACGCAAGACATCACGGCCGCCTCGCGCAGCGTGGTGCGTGTCGCGCTCGTCGCTACCGACGGGGACAGCGCCTATTTCGTCGGCCATGGCAGCGGCGTCGTGGTCGCGCCGGGCAAGGTGCTCACCAATGCCCATGTCGTCGAAGTGACCCGCACCGAGCCCAACATCGTCATCGGCATCATCCCCCCCGAGGGCAAGAAGAGCTATGGCGGCCGGGTCATCGCCTATTCGCCGGGCAACGACCTCGCCCTGATCTCCTACGATCAGAGCGCCAACCTGCCGGTCGCGACGTTCTTCTCCGGCACGCCGCAGGACAGCCAACAGGTGACGGCCATCGGTTATCCCGGATCGGTCGACCGCGCGCAGGGCATGAACCTGCAGGACATCATCCACCCGATGAGCCCGATCCGCACGAGCGGCACGGTGTCGGCCGGCCGCCAGTCCAAGCAGTTCGACACGATCCTGCACACCGCCCAGCTCGCCTCCGGCAACAGCGGCGGGCCGCTGGTCGACGAGTGCGGCAGGGTGCTCGGCATCAACAGCTTCAGCACCATCTCCGACGGCAATGACGATGCGGGCTATTATTTCGCCGTCTCCGATCGCGAGATCGCCAACTTCCTGCGCCAGGCGGGCGTGCAGCCGCAGCGCTCGGTCGAGCCGTGCCGATCCCTCGCCGAGATCGACGCTGCCCAGCGCGTTGCCGAAGAGCAGCAACGGAACCTCGCCGCCGCCCGCGCCAGCCAGGAAGACCTGCAAGCTCGCGAAAAGGCGTTGACCGCGCGCGAGGAAGCGCAGCAGACCGTGATCGCGCGGCGCGAGAACATGATGGCGCTTGCCGCATTGCTGCTGGCCGCGGCCGCCGTCGCCGGCACGTTCACCTTCATGAGCGCGCAACGCAAAGGCGAGAAGACCAAGCTGCTCGGCGCAGCGACAGGCGCGCTCGCGCTGTCGGCCATCCTCGTCTTCCTGCTCCGCCCCGGGTTCGACAGCGTCAGCAGCGCAGCCGAGCCCGACAATGCCGCCAATGCTTCCAACGCAGCGGAAGGCAATGTCGCAGCAGCAGAAGGCGCGATGCTGGTCGGCGACAATGTCTGCCGCATCGACATGAGCCTCTCGCGCGTGACGGTCTCCGATACCAACGATGTCCCCTTCCATTGGAACGGCCAGGGCTGCATCAACGGCCAGACCCAGCTGGTGCGGGATAGCGGCGGCTGGCGGCGCGTGGCGGTCCCGGCGTCCGAAGCCTCGATCTCGATACAGCGCTTCGATCCGGCGTCGGGGCTCTACCGATCCGACAAATATCTGGTCGGCACCGATGTCGCGGAGCAGGCGCGGACGATCCGTGGATCGGCGAAATGGTCGGGCTGCACCGCCGATCCCCGGCGGCTGGCCGAACTCTCGCAGTTGCAGGGTCAGATCGCAACGCTGCTGCCGCCCCAACCCAATGAGCGGCTGGTCTATCATTGCAGCCTCGGCAAGGCGCCGATGGGTCCGCCGGCCAAGGACGAGCAGTAAGCAAAAATCGTCAGCCCGATCGTAACCGATTTGGGGCAAGACTCTTGGCGGCGCGACGGCGCCGAACTCATTGTTCAGCTGCCCGGCCTGTCGGGCAATCATATGAGCGGCACCCAGCCGGCGGCAGCCGCATCGACAAGCTCGTCCTCCCGCGTCGAACCGCTCTGCGCGCTCCCGGCTTGCATCCTATCGCCGCCCCTGCTAACCGCCCCCGCGTGTCAGGGGGGGGGCGGTGCCGTTGCCCCCTCTTTCGACGCATATTCAGTTACGATGAGGGGCAAGACGCGCGTGGAGAATTCCGGCGGTATTCAGGCTAGCCTTGCGGGGCGCTATGCACTGGCACTCTTTGAGCTGGCCCGTGAAACCAAGGCGCTCGATTCGGTGGCGGCGAGCCTTGCGACGCTCAAGAGCGCGCTCGCCGAATCGGCCGAACTGAAGGCACTGACCCAGAGCCCGCTGGTCGGACGCGAAGCCGCGGCAAAAGCAGTCGCGGCCGTTTCGGTTTCGCTGAAGCTGGACGACCTCACCGCCCGGACGCTTGGCGTGCTGGCGCATAATCGCCGTCTCTCGCAGCTTCATAATGTCATCCGCGCATACGAAACCCTGCTCTCCGCCCATAAGGGCGAGACGCGTGCGGAAGTCACTTCGGCCTTCCCGCTCAGCAAGACGCAGGTCACCGCGCTCGCCAAGCAGCTCAAGGCCCGCACCGGCCGCGACGTGGCGATCGACGACAGCGTCGACCCCGCCATCATGGGCGGCCTTATCGTCAAAATGGGCAGCCAGATGATCGATGGCTCGCTCCGCACCCGTTTGAACTCGCTCGCCCAGGCAATGAAGGGTTAGTTTGATTTGTCGCATTTTCCGAGCCGTCAGATGAACTCATCTGCCTCGAAAATGCTCCAAGGCCCCGCAAGGGACCACTGAAAGGCAGAACATGGACATCAACGCCGCAGAAATCTCCAAGGTCATCAAGGACCAGATCGCCAATTTCGGCACCGAAGCGCAGGTCAGCGAAGTCGGCACCGTGCTGAGCGTCGGCGACGGCATCGCCCGCATCCACGGCCTCGACAATGTCC
>JAGIAZ010000042.1 GCA_017744605.1 Sphingobium sp.
GCCGCGCTTCTGCGGGTTCTGCTCCATCGCAGGGACCTTCGACTTGGCCTTCTGCGGTTCGCGGCCCTTGCGGACCAGCTGGTTGATCGTTGGCATGAAGCCCTTCACCTTTCAGATGGTTACTTTGCCGTCTGCAAATCCTCCGCCATCCAGGGCTTCCCGGCAGGAAAAACCTGAACGACAAGGGACCCGGCGGTCTCACGACCCCCTGGCCCCGCAAGAGCATAGGCAATGTTCAGCTCTGTTTTTACCTCACCAGCTAGCGCCCGAATCCCTGCAAAAGGGCCGATTCACGGGCCGCGAGGCAGGCGCGCCTATACATAGCCCGCCCCTTAGGGTCAAGCCGGAGCGGCCCGCCGCCTCAAATCAGCGACAGGCCGACGCCGAGGCCGGCCGCGATCCCGAGCGTCACGATCATTCCCCGCTTGAATCGGAAGACCAGCAGCGCCGCCACCGCCGCGATCAACGCCGCGCGCCAGTCGAAGCTCGTCACGTCGGGCCAGAGCAGCTGCATCGGGCCAACCGCGACGGGATCGAGCGTGCGAAACAGCACATGCAGCGCGAACCAGACCGAGAGGTTGGCGATGACGCCGACCACCCCCGCCGTGATCGCCGCCAGCGCGCCCTGCAGCCAGGACATGCGTTCGAGCTTCGTCATCCACGGCGCGAAGGCGAAGACCCAGAGGAAGCAGGGCACGAAGGTGACCCAGGTGGTGAGCGCGGCGCCCAATATGCCCATCGTCATCGGCGAGAAGGGTTCGGGCGACCGCCAGCCGGCAAGGAAGCCGATGAACTGGGTGACCATGATCAACGGCCCCGGCGTCGTTTCGGCGAGGCCCAGGCCATCGGCCATTTCCTTGGCGCTGACCCAGCCCATGCTGTCCACCGCTTGCTGCGCCATATAGGCGAGCACCGCATAGGCGCCGCCGAAGGTGACGACGGCGAGCTTCGAGAAGAAGAGGCCGATATGCCACAGCACATGATGCGGCCCGAGCAACAGCAATATGGCCAGCATCGGCGCCCACCAGACCGCGCCCCAACCCAGGATCGTCCCGATCGTGCCGGCGATGCTGGGCTCGCGCGCCGATATCCCGCTGGCTGCCGGCGCCACATGGAGCTTCAGCCAGTCCGGCCGTGTCCGCGTCACGATGATGCCGAGCAGCGCTGCCACGCCCACCACCAGCGGGAAGGGCGCGTCGAGCAGGAACAGGGCGATGAAGGACAGCAGCGCGAGCACGCGCTGGAACGTCCCCTTGAGCGCGCGCCCGGCGACCCGCAACACCGCCTGCACCACGATAGCCAGGACCGCCGCCTTCACGCCGAGGAAGATAGCGGCGATCAGAGCGACATGCGCCGCCAGCGCATAGAGGATCGAGAGCGCCAGCATCACCAGCGCGCCCGGCACCACGAACAACAGCCCGCCGATCAGGCCCCCGGCCATGCCGTGCATCCGCCAGCCGATCCAGGTCGCGAGCTGTTGCGCCTCGGGGCCAGGCAGCAGATGGCAGAGATTGAGCGCGCGCAGAAAGCTGCCCTCGTCGACCCATTGCCGTTCGTCGACCAGTTCGCGGTGCATGAGCGCGATCTGGCCGGCGGGACCGCCGAAGCTCAGGCAGCCGATGCGCGCAAAGACGCGGACCAGTTCGGAGAAGGATATGGACGGCGCGGCACTGGCGGACGTGGCACTGGCGGACATGGGCACTCCCTTTCGCCGGCGCGCCATGAGGCCGCACCGGACTTTGCCGCATCGCTTGGGCGGGAGCGCCTGAACGGGAGGATGCCTGACCCCGCGCCTCAGGCAGATAGCGCGCCGCCCAGCCCGCTTCAAGGCACACTGCTTCAAGGCACGAAAGGCTGCTTCCTCCGCTCGGCAGGGACCAAGCAAAGTTTCATATTGCAACTGTTGCTTTGTGCGCGAACTTGGCCCACATCGGCACCCGCAAGCCCGACCTGGCCGCAGGAGAGATTCGCCCATGACCCAAGCTTCGATTTCGATGTACGACGCCTCGATTCCCACGCTCATCGACATGCTCGGCAACATGAAGGCCTGGCTCGACAAGGGCGCGGCACAGAAGAGCGGGGCCGACCTCGTCAATGCCCGCCTCGTCGAGGATATGCGGCCGCTCAGCTTCCAGATCCAGGCCGCCTCCGACAGCGCCAAGAACGGTGCCGCCCGCCTCGCCGGCATCCCGATGCCAAGCATGCCGGACACCGAAACCAGCATCGCGGAGCTGAAGGCGCGCTGCGACAAGACGATCGCCTTCCTCAAGACGATCACGCCCGAGCAGCTTGAAGGCAGCGAGACCCGGAACGTCGAGCTCCGCTTCCCCAGCGGCCATGGCTACGACTTGACCGGCCTGGACTATCTGACCAAGTTCATGATCCCCAATTTCTTCTTCCACGTGCAGTCGGCCTACGCAATCCTGCGCGCCCAGGGCGTCGAGATCGGCAAGCCCGATTATCTCGCGCATATGGGCCCGCCGAACGTCGTGCCGGCCGAACCCGCCTGAGCATCAGGGCCATGTGCGCAAAAGAAAAGGGCCGGCATCGCGACCGGCCCTTTTCTTGATCATATGGTCGCGATCAGGCGAAGGCGATCTTGCGGCGCTGGCGCATTGCGAAGCCGAGGCCGCCAAAGCCCATCAGCATCAGCGCCCAGCTTGCCGGTTCCGGCACGGCCGTGATGTTGACGGCGTCGAGAATGACGTCCTTGGACGGCGTCTGGCCCGACACGAAGTTGAAGGCCAATGTGAAGTTTCCGGTCGACGCCGCCTGGAAAGAATAGCTGTAAGGCGTCCAGACACCCACCGGCACATTCGAACTGAGGTTGGTGCCGAGCACGCTGGCACCCACCGAATCCTTCAGCGAGAAGGTGTACGGGTTTGCCGCGCCGGACGATGTCGCGAAGAGCGCGAAGCTTAACGTATAGTGCGTGCCACCGACAAGACTGACAGACTGCGACAGCGTTTCATTGGCATTGTCATCGACGAAGAAGACGGCATGCGTCCCATCATAGACCGGGACATTATCGCCATAACCGGTGCTGTTGGTGCCGCCGGTCGTGATCACCGTGATGCCGATGCCCGGGGTCGTGCCGGAACCACTGGTGGTCCAGCCGGTCAGGCCGCTTTCGAAACTGCCATTGGTGATGATGGGGGCCGCTATCGCCCCTGACGCCGCGAACATAGCGACGACAGGGGCCGCAAGCCGGAAAACGACTCGTGCCATGGTATTCTCCCACAGAACCCCTGTCGGTTTTTCTTAACCATATTCGGAAGGCCGCACAACAGAATGACGCGTGTGCGCTGGCCCGATCCGGGACATGCGGCGCTCACGAAAGACCTTGGCCGCCGACCAGCCCTTACGCTCTTTGCGCGCCTGCCATTAGCCGCTAGAGCCGCCCGCATGAGCGACACAGTTTCCTTCGGCTACCGCGAGGTGGCGCCAGACGAAAAAACCAGGCTGGTCGGCGGCGTCTTCTCGAGCGTCGCGAAAAACTACGACCTCATGAATGACGCCATGTCCGGCGGCCTGCACAGGCTCTGGAAGGATCAGTTCGTCCGCCGCGTGAAGCCGCGCAAGGACGAAACGATCCTCGACATGGCCGGCGGCACCGGCGACATCGCCTTCCGCATGGCCGCCAGAGGCGCCGCGATCACCGTCAGCGATATCAATGAGGACATGCTCGGTGTCGGCCAGGAGCGCGCGAAGAAGCGCGGCATCGAGGGCCTGACCTGGAAACCGCAAAATGCCGAGAGGCTCGACTTCGCCGACCGGCAGTTCGACGCCTATACGATCGCCTTCGGCATTCGCAATGTGACCGACATTCCCGCCGCCCTGCGCGAGGCGCACCGCGTGCTCAAATTCGGTGGCCGCTTCTTCTGCCTCGAATTTTCGACCACGACCTGGCCCGGCTTCGGCGACGTTTACGATGCCTATTCGCACAAGCTCGTGCCCAAGCTCGGCAAGCTGCTCGCCCATGACGAGGAAAGCTATCGCTATCTCATCGAATCGATCCGCCGCTTCCCGGACATGCCGCGCTTCGCGAAGATGATCGGCGAGGCCGGCTTCGTGCAGGTCAAGGCCGAGCCGATTCTCGGCGGCCTCGTCGCGATCCATTCGGGCTGGAAGGCGTGATGAAAATCACCGTCCATCTCCCCGCCCGCCTGCGGGAGGGGTCGGGGGAGGGCTTTGCAAAGCCGGCCTCCGGTTCTGCCCTCCCCAAACCTCTCCCGTTCACGGGAGCGGCTTTAACGGCATGACGTCCCACACGACCCATCTCTGGCGGATCCTCAAATGGGGCCGCACGCTCGCTCGCCACGGCGCGCTCAAAGGCATCGAGCAGGACCGCAACACGCCCGCGCCGGTCCGCCGTCTCGCCCGGCTTGCCCGCTTCGGCGCGCGGATACCGAAGAAGCCGCGCTACGCCGAGGCGTTCCAGGCGATCGGCCCGGCCGCGATCAAGCTCGGCCAGAGCCTGGCGACACGTCCCGACATCGTCGGCGAAGAGGCCGCGCACGACCTGCTCATGCTGCAGGATGCACTGCCGCCGGTCGACTTCGCGCTGATCCGCGAGGAGATCGAGACCAGCTTCGGCCGGCCGCTCGAAGAGATTTACGCGCGCTTCGACGAGCAGCCGGTCGGCGCCGCGTCCATCGCGCAGGTGCACCGCGCCGTCACCGCCGATGGGCGCGAAGTCGCCGTCAAAGTCCTGCGCCCCAAGATCCGCGAGCGCTTCGCCCGCGATATCGAGACCTATGAATGGGGCGCCGCGCATCTTGAGCAGCTCGGCGGCGAAGCGGCGCGCCTGCGTCCCCGTCTCGTGATCGAAAATCTCAAGCGCTGGACCGCACGCGAACTGGATCTGCGCCGTGAGGCCGCTTCCGCCTCCGAGCTCGCGGAGGCGATGACCGCGGTCGATGGCTATGTCGTTCCCGGCATCGACTGGGACCGGACCAACGGCCGCGTCATGACGCTCGACTGGGTCGACGGCATCAAGGTGAGCGACCGTGAGGCGCTGATCGCCGCCGGCCATGACCTCAAGGCGATCGCCGCCCGCCTGGTGAACACCTTCCTCAAGCAGGCGATTGCCGAAGGCTTCTTCCACGCCGACATGCACCAGGGGAACCTGTTCGTGACCGCGGCCGGCGACATCGTCGCGATCGACTTCGGCATCATGGGCCGCATCGACCGGCGCGCACGGCTGTGGCTCGCCGAGATCCTCTATGGTCTCATCACCGGCAATTACCGCCGCGTCGCCGAGATCCATTTCGAGGCGCAATATGTGCCGGCCCATCACAATGTCGGCGAATTCGCAACGGCGCTGCGCGCGGTCGGCGAACCGATGCGCGGCAAGCCGGTCAGCGAGCAGTCTGTCGGGCAAATGCTCGACGGGCTGTTCGCCATCACCCGCGATTTCGACATGCAGACCCAGCCGCATCTGCTGCTGCTGCAGAAGACCATGGTGATGGTCGAGGGTGTCGCGACCATGCTCGATCCCGAGATCAACATGTGGGACGTCTCCGGCCCCTATGTGAAGGCCTGGCTGCGCGACGAACTCGGCCCCGAAGCCAAGCTCGCCGACGCCATTTTCGACGGGCTCGAAACGTTGAAGCGGCTCCCCGGCCTGATCAAGCGGCTGGAGGACGATTACCCCCCGCCCGGCGGCGCCCCACCGCCCCTGCCCCTGCCCGAGGTCAAGCTCATCCAGATCGAGCGCAGTGGCCGCCTGCTGCGCTATACGGGCGTAGCGATCGTCGCCGCGGCGATAGGGGCGGCGGCGATGTGGGCGCTGGGATAAAGATGTGGGGGCATCTGCTTGCGGGAACCCTGGGTCTGGCGCTGCTCAGCGCCAAGGCCGCACAGGCCTGCACTATCGTCTGGACGCCCTATTTGCAGCACCGACCCAGCGACCTTTATGTCGTGAAGGTCAAGTTTGCTTCGGTCGAGTTCTTTAAGCGCGTCGAGACAACGGACCCGTGGATGCGCGAGGCCGCAGGCACGATCCACCTGCACGACATCACTTGCCTCTCGCGACCGAAAGGCGAACACGACTGCCCACGACAACTCGACGTCGCTTTCGAAGGACAAGAGGAAGGGGCGAACTGCCCATTCTATCCGGCCTCGCTAAGCTCGAATGAGCCCATGCTCGACCGTTACTTCTATCTGCGCAGGAGCGACGGCAAATGGTATGTAACGAATGGAGCCCGTCGTCTGGAAGAACTATGACCCAACGCATCCTCCTCATCGTCTCGGGTGGCATCGCTGCCTACAAGTCGCTGGAGCTGGTCCGCCTCCTGAAGGCCAAGGACATGGCGGTGCGCGCCGTCATGACCGAGAGCGCAAAGGAATTCGTGACGCCGATGTCGCTCGGCGTGCTCACCGAGGACCATGTCTATGGCGACATGTTCGATCTCAAGGAGGAGCGCGAGATCGGGCATATCCAGCTGTCGCGCGAGGCCGATCTCATCGTGATCGCGCCCGCGACCGCCAATATCCTGGCCAAGATGGCGGGCGGCATTGCCGACGATCTGGCGACGACGATCCTGCTCGCGACCGACAAGCCGGTGCTGGCCTGCCCGGCGATGAATGTGCGCATGTGGCACCACAAGGCAACGCAGCGTAACATATTGAAATTGAAAGAAGATGGCATCCATATCCTCGAACCGGGCGTCGGTGCCATGGCTTGTAACGAATGGGGCAAGGGTAGACTGCCCGAACCCGCTGAAATCCTTGCCGAAATAGAACGCGTTCTTGTTGAGGCCCAAACGACCGATGAGCATCCCCTGCTGACCGACACGACCCGCACGATCAATGCTCCCGATCTTTCCGAGCACAATCTGTTCGGCCACCACGTCCTCGTCACCGCCGGCCCCACCCACGAGCCGATCGATCCCGTGCGCTACATCGCCAATCGCTCCTCCGGAAAGCAGGGCTTCGCGATCGCCGCCGCCGCCGCGCGGGCCGGCGCCAAGGTGACGCTGGTGGCCGGGCCCGTGATGCTGCCGACGCCGGCTGGCGTCACGCGCATCGACGTCGAGACGGCGCGCGAGATGCTGGCGGTGGTCGAGACGACGCTGCCCGTCGATATTGCGATCCTGGTCGCGGCAGTCGCCGACTGGCGCGCTGCGGACGAAGCCGTCCAGAAGATCAAGAAGGACGGCCATGCGCCCGCGCCGCTGCGGCTCGAGGAAAATCCCGACATATTGGCGACGCTGGCCCGGCATGGGCAGCGACCCGGCCTGCTGATCGGCTTCGCCGCCGAGACCGAGGCAGTGCTCGACCATGCCGCGGCCAAGCGCGCGCGCAAGGGCGCGGACTGGATCGTCGCCAATGATGTCTCCGGAGACGTGATGGGCGGCGCGACCAATGAAGTGCACCTCGTCACGGCAGCGGGCATCGAAGACTGGCCCGAAATGACCAAATCCGCCGTCGCCGCGCGGCTCATCGAAAGGATCGCGGATGCCCTTGCCGGTCGTTGATATCGAAGTGAAGCGCCTGCCCCATGGCGAAGGATTGCCGCTCCCGGCTTACGCGACAGATGGTGCAGCCGGCATGGACGTGGTCTCTGCCGAAGATGTGACCCTCGCCCCGATGGCACGTCACGCCGTCGCCACCGGCCTTGCGTTCGCCATTCCCGAGGGCTTCGAAATCCAGGTGCGCCCGCGCTCTGGCCTGGCGCTCAAGCATGGCATCACCTTGCCCAATACGCCCGGGACCATCGACAGCGATTATCGCGGCGAGCTCAAGTGCATCATGATCAACCTGGGCTCGGAGCCGTTCGAGATTCGGCGCGGCGACCGCATTGCCCAGCTCGTGGTGGCGCCGGTCCAGATCGGACTCATGGTCGACGTGGCCGAGTTGGGCGAGACGGCAAGGGGTGCCGGCGGTTTCGGGTCCACCGGCTTCAGATAGCTCTTATTCGCCGTGAATCTCTCGGGCGCGGTCGAGATGCGCCTGGACGACCGGCACGATGTCCTTGGCCGCCGCCTTCAGTGACACGTCGGTGCCGTCCCCGGCATATTTTCTCATGAGGGCGAGCGCATCCTCATGCGCCTCGATCTGGTCGTCGATATAAGCCTTGTCGAAATCGGTGCCCTTGAGCTTTCCAAGGTCGGACAGCTTGTCATTCTGACCGCTGGTCAGCGTAGCATCCGGCTTGAGCGCCCCAGCCGCCTTCTTGAGTCCGGCGGTCGACTTCGTATGCGCGTCGATCATCATCTGACCGAATGCCTTGACTTCCGCGGACCCGCCATTGGTCTTGGCCAACTGACCCGCCGCAACCTCGAATGCATCGCTCTTGGCCGCCTTGTCGATGAACTCCTGCGGCGTGGGCGTCGCCGTCAGGGCAAGGCTGGCATTGTCGATGATGTTCCCGGTGGCGCTAGCCGCGTTGGAGAACGCGTTCTCCGTCGCCTTGACGGCATTCTCCGCGTTGTTCTGTGTCTTTTGCCCGCAAGCTGCGAGAGCGAGGGCGGACAGGACGGCGACATGTCTCCAGGCAGAATTCATTTCGTATCTCCAACGAAAGGGGCGTGCATTCTGGCGGTGCGCGGCTGGCACAGAGAACGGCCGGCAGCATCAAAGGTTCCGCTTTCCAGCCTGATGGAAAGCAGACCGACAAAAGCAAAACCTGCCTCGATCAATGATTTGCATCCGCTGGACTACCTTCTCTCCGTCGGGCGGAACCAACTTGCCTCCGATACGTTTCCGAACGGGCGCGTATGGCTCTCTGGGGGTGCGGAAAATGGACGCTCAAACTCAAACCGCGCAATATGGTGTCGGCCGGCGAGAACTCGTGATCGCGCTGCGCAAGTTCCGGAACGGCGATTTCAGCGTAAGGTTGCCGGAGAGCGGCGATGGCGATGACGAGATTGCCTCCCTGTTTAACGAGGTCGTAGGTCTCAACCAACGCATTACCGACGAATTCGAGCGCCTTTCCCGCGTCGTCGGCAAGGAGGGCAAGATCGGCCACCGCGCCTTCGTGCGCGGCGCTGCCGGGGGCTGGGAGACCAAGCTCCATGCTCTGAACGAACTCATCGACGACATGGTGCAGCCGACCACGGAAGTCGCGCGAGTCATCGGTGCCGTGGCCAAGGGCGACCTTTCTCAATCCATGGCGGTCGAGATCGAGGGTCGCGCGCTGCGCGGTGAATTTCTTCGCATCGGCAAAGTCGTCAACACCATGGTGGAGCAGCTCGCCAGCTTCGCTTCGGAAGTGACGCGTGTGGCCCGCGAGGTCGGCACCGAAGGCAAGCTCGGTGGCCAGGCCAATGTGAAGGGCGTGGCGGGCACCTGGAAGGACCTCACCGACAACGTCAACCTCATGGCCGCGAACCTGACCGGCCAGGTCCGCAACATCGCTGAGGTGACCACTGCCGTGGCATCGGGCGACCTCTCCAAGAAGATCACCGTGGACGTGAAAGGCGAGATCCTCGAGCTCAAAAACACCATCAACGTCATGGTGGACCAGCTCAACGGCTTCGCCTCGGAGGTGACCCGCGTGGCCCGCGAAGTGGGCACCGAGGGCAAGCTCGGCGGCCAGGCGCAGGTGCCGGGCGTCGCCGGCACATGGAAGGATCTCACTGATAATGTGAACTCGATGGCCGCGAACCTGACGAGCCAGGTCCGCAATATCGCCGAGGTGACGACCGCCGTGGCCCTGGGCGATCTTTCCAAGAAGATCACGGTGGACGTGAAAGGCGAGATTCTCGAGCTCAAGAACACCATCAACGTCATGGTCGGCCAGCTCAACGGCTTCGCCTCGGAAGTGACGCGCGTGGCGCGCGAAGTGGGCACCGAGGGCAAGCTCGGCGGCCAGGCGCAGGTGCCGGGCGTCGCTGGCACATGGAAGGACCTCACCGATAATGTGAACTCGATGGCCGCGAACCTGACGAGCCAGGTGCGCAACATCGCCGAGGTGACCACCGCCGTGGCCTCGGGCGACTTATCCAAGAAGATCACCGTCGACGTGAAGGGCGAGATCCTCGAGCTCAAGAACACCATCAACGTCATGGTCGGCCAGCTCAACGGCTTCGCCTCGGAAGTGACGCGCGTGGCGCGCGAAGTGGGCACCGAGGGCAAGCTGGGCGGCCAGGCGCAGGTGCCGGGCGTCG
>JAGIAZ010000043.1 GCA_017744605.1 Sphingobium sp.
GGACATGATGGCGGAAGCCGCGGAATAATCGGACGATCACGGGGATCGTCCAGGAGGGCGATCCCTTGGGGACCCGGAACCGGGTTCCAGCAAGCCAAGGGAGAAGGGGTCGCCCCTCCTCCCTTTTTTCTTGTCTCCCTTGGAACGACAAAAGCTTCGGCGCGATTGCCGCACATGCAATCGCAATGCCTTGGCGATGTCGTGAAAGCGTCACCAAAGCACGGCATCCGCCGCGCTACGGCAAGGAGAGACAGACATGTTCGCCCGTACACCAAGACTGCTCCTGCGGCCCGGCTGGCAGGAAGATGCCCAGGCCCTGCACGCTGCGATGGCGGACGAGGGCGTCGTGCGTAACCTTGCGCGCGCGCCCTGGCCTTATTCGCTGTCCGATGCGGAAACCTTCCTGTCGCGGGAGCCCGATCCGCGCCTGCCGATGTTCCTCGCGTTCAACCGGACCCAGGGCCGGCCGCTGCTCATCGGCGGCTGCGGCATCGGCCGTCGCGAGGATGACAGCCTCGAGCTCGGCTACTGGGTCGCGCGCCCCTATTGGGGCCTCGGTTTCGCGACCGAAGCGACGCGCGCCGTCATGCGCATCGCGCGGGCGACCGGCCTCACGGGCATCGGCAGCAGCCATTTCGTCGACAACCCCGCTTCGGGCCGCGTCATGCGCAAGCTCGGCTTCCGTCCGACCGGCACGTTCGTCCGCCGCTTCAGCGCGGGCCGTGGCGAGGAAGTGCTTGCCATGGTCTATGAGGACACGGGCGAAAGCGACATGCGCGGCGACGTAGCCTTCGAGCTGTACGGCGACGCGGCGGCGCTGGCGGCGGCGTAGCTCTTGAACTATGTGCTCCTGCGTTGACCTTCGGTCGCCCTTCGGGTCGCAGGAGCACCTATAGCCAGCCGGACTTCCGGAAGCGCCAGTAGAGAATGGCGCAGATCGTCGCCATCAGCGCGAGCGCCAGGTCGTAGCCGTAGCGCCACTCCAACTCGGGCATGAACTTGAAGTTCATGCCGTAAATGCCGGCGATGGCCGTGGGGACAGCGAGCAGGCCGGCCCAGGCTGCGAGCTTGCGGGTATTGTCGCCCTGGCGCTGCATCTCGAGCAGGTTGCTCGTTTCCACCACCGACGTCAGGATGTCCCGCAGCCCGCCGAGGCGATATTCGGCGCGGCGGACATGATCGTACACGTCGCGGAAATAGGGCCGCATGTTCGAATCGATGTTCGGCATGGCGACATTGGCCATGCGCGCCGCCACATCGATCGTCACGCCCAGCACGCGCTGGAAGCGCACGACCTCGCGCCGCATCGCGAAGATGCGCAGGATCGAATCGCGGTCGAGGAAGCGGTCGCTTGCCGTGGTCTCCATGGCGAGCGCCTCGTCTTCCAGCTGCTCGACGATCGGGAAATAGCCGTCGACGATGAAGTCGAGAATCGAGTGGAGCACATAGTCCGGTCCGTGGCTCAGAGCCTGCGGTGCCGCCTCGAGATGAGTACGCAGTTCGTCATGCTTGCGCGCCGAGCCCTGCCGTACCGTGACGATGAAGCCCTCGCCAAGGAAGATCGCCGTCTGTCCGTAGGCGATGCTGTCGTTCTTCTCGAGATGCGCGGTGCGCAGCACGAGAAAGAGCTGGTCGCCATAATTCTCGACTTTCGGCAGCTGCCGTTTGGCCTGAGCGTCCTCGACCGCGAGCGGGTGCAGCCCGAAGCAGGCGCCGACCGTCTCGAGTTCCTCGTGGCTCGGCTCGAACAAGCCGATCCAGACGAACTCGTTCTTCGCCGGCGGCCAGTTTTCCGGCTTGTGGCCGAGCACGACCTCGCCGACCGCCTTGCCATTGCGATAACGCCGCGCCGCGACCACTGTCATGCGCGGACCGTCACTTGATGAGGCCGATTTCCCGCAGGCGCTGGTGCAGATAATCATGCGCCGAAATCGGCGGCTCGCGCAGCGGATTGTCGGCCGTCACGGTCTGCGGCAGCGCCTCGATCATCACTTGCGGCTCGAGGTGCAGGAAGAAGGGCATGGAGTAGCGGGGGATGCCCCGGCGCTCCGGCGGCGGGTTGACGACGCGGTGGCTGGTCGAGGGCAATATATGGTTGGTCAGCCGCTGCAGCATGTCGCCGACATTGATGACGAGCGCGCCCGGCGGCGGCGCGGCCGGGATCCAGTTGCCCGATTTGGTGAGCAGTTCCAGGCCGCCTTCCTCGGCGCCGAGCAGCAGCGTGATCAGGTTGATGTCCTCATGCGCACCCGCACGAATACCCGGCGCATTGGCCGAGACCGGCGGATAATGAAGCAGGCGCAGGATCGAATTGCCCTCGTCGATCTTGTCGTCGAACCAGTCGGGGGCAAGGCCGAGATGGCGCGCGACGCCCGAGAGGATCTTCGCGCCGGTCCGGTCGAAGGCCGCGAACAGCGCGGTGAAGGTTTCGCGGAAGTCGGCGATCTCGCTCGGCCAGACATTGGGCGGCATGGTCTCGGCGAGCGGGCTGCCGGCGGGGAGTTCGCGGCCGACATGCCAGAATTCCTTGAGGTCGTTCTCGCTGGCGCCCTTGGCGATCTCGGTGCCGAATGCGGTGTAACCGCGCTGGCCGGCAGCGCCGGAGAGCAGATAGGCGCGCTTGGCCGCCTCGGGCAGCGCGAAGAACTGCCTGGCGAGATCCCAGCCCCTGGCGATCAGCTGCTGGTCCATGCCGTGGTCCTTGACCAGGGCAAAGCCATATTCGCGGAAGCTGCCGCCGATCGCGTCGGCGAAATCGTCATCCGAAAGTCCGGAGAGGGAGAGAACGGGCATCCGTTCGATGTCGGTGGTGGCCATGCATGACTCGTTCGAGAATGGATTTATTGCTGAAAGGACTAGAGCATTTTCAGCAGAAGTGGGAACCGGTTTTGCGGCCGAACAGGCGCACACGCAACTCTTGCGGCCGGGGTTGCGCAAGCGGCGGTGCCGTGGGATGGCGGAGCCGTTCATGCGACGGAGAATGAGGCGGCGATGCGCTATTGGCTGATGAAATCGGAACCGGACACATTTTCCTGGGACGATCTCGTCAAGAAGGGCGAGGCGGAGTGGGATGGCGTGCGCAATCACACCGCGCAGCTCAACATGAAGGCTATGGAAGTCGGCGATCAGGCGCTCTTCTACCACAGCAATATCGGCCTCGAATGCGTCGGCATCATGAAGATCGTGCGGACCGCCGAGCAGGACAGCACGGACGAGACCGGCAAATGGAAGGCGGTCATGGTGGCGCCTTACAAGAAGCTCGCCAGGCCGGTGACGCTGAAGGCGATCAAGGCCGATCCGGCGCTGGAGAAAATGGAATTGATCCGGCAATCGCGGCTCTCCGTTGCGCCGGTCCGCGACGAGGAATTCGCGCATATCCTCGAAATGGCCGGCGGCACGGCGTAGGGCGTGCCGGGTTCCGCGATTGCGTTTCTTGCAATCGCCTGACCCCCTTTGCAGTTGAAGCTTGCTGCATCGCAACATATCTCATGCGGCGGAAGAAGAGGATGCCTCCACCAAGATGGAGGATATCATGACGCGTTTGCTCAAGAAGCTGGTCCAGGCCTATCTGGATTCGACTGAAAAATACGGTGCGATGACCCATTTCGGGTTTTATTGACCAGATCGACGTCTTCCGGACGTCATGAGATCGATGAGGGGCGGGCCGCAAGGAACCGCCCCTTTTTCGTAGCTTGCGCCGGCATGGCGCCAAATGCTCCCGAACTTATCCACATCCGTCCACAATTTTGACGGCTCGCATCGCGCTGCGGCGTCGAATCGCTCTTGGTGCGACTCGAAAAGCGTGACACGATCCAATCATCGAGACGACAAGAAAGCTTTGAGAAATCAGAGGTTTGGAGTGGTCTGATGCATTGAGGCGCGTCCTGCTGAAAGGCTTGGATCCCGAAGTGCGGCCACTGGCGAGGAACCGTAGGACAGCGTTTCGGCGCAGTTCCGGAATCGGACCAGAGGCTTGGGTGCCGGGCAAGCTGTCTAGGCTTGAAGGAGCGCCCGAAATGGATGGGCCGGCTGCCGCGAGGCGCCCCTATCCGGTCCCCGAGGAGGCCGTCCGGCCAAGATGGGGACAGGGGATGAGAAGCCTCGTTTTACGGGGCGGCTTGTTCCGGCGGAGCAGGACGAATCGCTTGCGATCTGGACGAGACCGCCATGCCAGTCGCTGGATGTCCGGCAACGGACTGGAAGGCGACGGTGCAGTGGGGGTCGGCAGCAATGCCGGCCCCCATTTAGCATGGGCAAGAGGCATCTCCCGCCCCGCTGGCGGGAGAGGGCGGGTTGAGGGAAGACACGCAATCCGTCCGTCGTCATTGCGAGGGCTTGCCCGAAGCAATCCAGGGCGCGCTCGGACTGCCTGGATTGCTTCGCTTCACTCGCAATGACGAAGATGGCGTTCCTGCCTCAGACGTCCCGCCTGATCTCGAAGACGACATAGGGTTGTGGGACACCGTCGACCATCACATCGATCAACCCATCGCGCAGCCGGCCGCCGATCTTCGCCATGGCGCCGCGCGAGCGCCAGTTCGTGTCGCCGACCCGGAAGATCACGCAGTCGAACCAGCGGAACGCATGATCGAGCATCAGCCGCTTCACTTCGCGGTTGGTCGCACCGCCCCAATGTCGGCGCACGAGGAAGGTCCAGCCGATCTCGACCTCGCCGCTGTTGGGGCCGCTCTCCGGGTCATGGACATGATAGCGGCTGGAGCCGATGATGGCGCCGGTGCTGCGTTCGACGATCGCGAGCGCGCTTCGGCTTGCCAGCCCTTCCTCGAAATAGCGGCGAAAGGCCTGCTCCCGATAGCGGTCGCGCGTGGGATGCAGGGCCCAGATCAGTGGATCGCATCCAGCCGCGAACATCTCCTTCCAGTCCTCCGCCGCCATCGGGCGCAGGACGACGGTCTCTCCGACGAGCAGCGGCTGCCAATCGGGCGTTGTCTCGATGTCTTGCGCCAGCATGTCCTGCGTCTGCGTCATGGGAACGGGTCTCCTTCCTTGGGAGGCCGTGTGCTGCTCGCGATGACGGGAAAACCTCATATACCGTTCCGCCACCTTGGGCAGAAACGGCCGGGTTGTCTTATGCGCGCAACCAGTCCGTCCCGCCGCAGCAGGATGCCCAGAATGCCTTACCTCGAATGGTCGCGTGCATGGCACGAGCCTGTGACGGAGTGCGGGCCGGCCGTCAAGCCCGTGCCATGGCCGCCGCATGGAGATTCGGTTCAGGGTGAGCCGAGAGAGGCGGGGGTTCGAGAACCTTGAAACGAATCACGGGGAAACGAGTCACGGGCCTCGCTTCGACGCAGCGTCGTTTTGGCACATGAGCACCGGAAGCGCAGAAGCCCGCCTCTCGCAGGCCCGCCCCGGGCTGAAGCCAGACTCTGCTTCAGCAGGCTTGAATCGTCATTGCGAGCGACGCAGTCGCGCGGCAATCCAGGCCGATCTTGCCCCTTGAATTGCTTCGTCCAGCTTATGTCGGGCTCGCAATGACAAGCGGTTCAACGTCGATGGATCAGCCGCTAGGCCATCAAAGCTTCGGCCTGGTCGAGCGTGTCCTTGAGCAGGTTGACCACCGCGGCATAGGGGGCCGCCGTCGTCATATCGAGCCCGGCGCGCTTGAGGATGTCGACGGGATAATCCGATCCGCCGGCCTTGAGCACCGAGAGATAATTGTCCCGCTCCCTGGCGCCGCCCTTCAGGATCGACTGGCTGAAATAGGCGGCCGCCGAGATGCAGGTGGCATATTGATAGACGTAGAAGTTGCGGTAGAAGTGCGGAATATAGGCCCATTCATTGCCATAGTCCGGCTTCATGATGACATTGGGGCCGTGGTAGCGCTTGAGGAGATCGTAGTAGATCTCGGTATATTTGGCGCCGGACATGCCCTCGCCCGCTTCGGCCTTGTCGTGGATCACCAGCTCGAACTCGCCGAACATGGTCTGGCGGTAGAAGGTGCCGCGAATGCCCTCCATCTGCTGGCCGAGATAGAGAAGCTTCTCCTCCTTGGTCTTGGCGTTCTTGAGCATATGGGCGACGAGCAGCTGTTCGTTGCAGGTCGAGGCGATCTCCGCGATGAAGGTCGCATAGTTGGACTTGTCGTAGGGCTGGTTGGCCTTGGTCAGCAGCGAATGCATCGCATGGCCCCATTCATGGGCATAGGTGCTCATGCCCTCGTAATTTTCGCCGAGATTGAGCAGCAGATAGGGGTGCACGTCATAGGCGCCCGGCTGCATATAGGCGCCCGAGGTCTTGCCGGGACGCGGGAAGGGATCCATCCACTTGGCCGCCGTCGCCGCCGCCAGCTGCTTCACATAATCCGGGCCGAGCGGTGCCACCGCCGCCAGCGTGTTGGCGCGCATCTCGGCGAGGCCGAACTTCTTGTCGAGCGACACGATCGGCGGGTAGATGTCGTAATAGCCGATGTCCGGCAGCTTCAGCATCTTGCGCCGGAATTCGAAATAGCGGTGCAGCTGCGGCAGGCCCTTGTTCGCCTCGGCCACCAGCGTGCGATAGACGCCCTCCGGAATATTGTCGCCCGACAGCGCACTCTCCAGCGAGGTCTTGTACTTGCGGGCCTTGGCGCGGAAGATGTCGCCCTTCACCTTGGACACGAGCGAAGCGCCGAGGCTGTTGCGAAACTCGCCATGGGTCTTCCAGAAGGCATCGAACACGGCGACGCGGTCGGCCCGGTTGGACGCGTCGCGGTTCAGCGTATAACCCTGGGCATCGAGGCGAACGTCCTTGCCGGTCGAGAGCTTGATCGTCGGCCAGGGAATGTCGGACGAGCGCAGCTGTTCTGAAATGTCGCTTGGGCCCTGCAAGGGCGAGCTGGTGCCCGCGAGCAGGACTTCGCCTTCGGGTGAAAGCGTATGCGGGGCCCGCCGGATCGTGTCCTTGAGCAGGAAATCGAAGCGAGTCTTCAGCGCGGCATTCTGGCCGATGAAGCTGTTGATCTTGGCTTCGCCGACGGTCAGCAGCTCCGGCGCGATCCATGACGAAGCCTCTCCGAAGCTCGTATAGAGATCCAGCGCCTGGCTCTGCTTTTCCTGGTTGGCGGCGACCCGCACGTCCGCATCGGCATTCAGGCCGGCATAGGTGTAGATGCGGCTGATGTCGCGATCGAGGTCGGACTGTAGCAGCAGCGCCTTGGCCATCGTGTCGGCGCTTTCGCCCAGACGCCCCCTATATTGCGCGAGGCCCTTGATCGCCTCCAGTGCCGCCTTGCGCGCGGCATCCCAGGCGGCATCGGTCGGATAGAGCTCGGTGAGGTCCCAGGCGGCGGTCGCGTCGCCGGCGCTCGAACCTTGCGCCAGGGCCGGCGCGGCGAGCACGAGGCTTGCGAGCGCCGACGCGGCGAGCGCTTCGCGACGATTGAGGTCGGTCATGGGGATGTGTCTTTCGCCAAAGGCGCCGGCCCTCCGGCGCGGATTGAGAGAGCCCGCAGTCTGGCGCTGCGCGCAATGAATGGAAAGTGTTTTATTGCGGCAAGGCGGCTCGACCGCTGGTCATCCATCCATGGAGAAAGGGGCCGGGATTGATCCCCGGCCCCCTCTGTCCGGCTTATGCGCCTGGCTTACCAGATGCGCACACGCTTGTCGGGCGCGAGGTAAAGCTTCTGGCCGGGCTGGGCCATGAAGGCTTCATACCAGGGATCGAGGTTGCGGACGGTGGCGGCACGCTGCTCGGAGGGCGAATGCGGGTCCGTCAGCAGCCGCTGCCGCAGGTTCGCCTCGCGATAGCTGCGCCGCCAGACCTGCGCCCAGCCGAAGTAGAAGCGCTGCGCGGCCGTCGTACCGTCGATCATCGGCGCGGCCTTGCCATCGAGCGACGCATTATAGGCATCCCAGGAGACCGTCAGGCCGGCGAGGTCGGCGATATTCTCACCCAGCGTCAGCTTGCCCTGGACATGCTCGCCCGGCAGCGGCTCATACTGGTCGTACTGCGCCACAAGTTGATCGGTCAGGGTCTTGAAGTTCTTCACGTCCTGATCCGTCCACCACTGCACCAGCTTGCCGGTCTTGTCGTACTTGGCGCCCTGGTCGTCGAAATGGTGGCTGAGCTCATGGCCGATCACCGCGCCGATGCCGCCATAATTGACCGCATCGTCGGCATTGGGATCGAAGAAGGGGGGCTGCAGGATGGCGGCCGGGAAGACGATCTCCACCATGCCGAAATTGGCATAGGCGTTGATCTCCATCGGCGTCATGCCCCACTCCCAGCGGTAGATGGGCTTGCCGAGCTTGCCGATATTATAGGCATAGTCGAACTGGTTCGAGCGCCAGGCATTGCCGAACAGGTCGTTCGACTTGATCTCCAGGCCCGCATAATCGCGCCACTTGTCGGG
>JAGIAZ010000044.1 GCA_017744605.1 Sphingobium sp.
GAAGCTGACCGTGATCGCGCGCGGGTTGGCGCACCCGTGGTCGGTTGCGCTGCTGCCCGAAGGGGGCTTCCTGGTCACCGAACGCGTCGGCACCCTGCGCCGCATCGCCGCCGACGGCAGCGTGTCGGCGCCGCTGGCCGGCGTGCCGGCGGTATCCGCGCGCGGCCAGGGCGGGCTGCTCGACGTCGCGCTCGCGCCGGATTTCGCGCAGAGCCGGCGCATCTACCTGAGCTACGCCGAGCCGGGCGAGAACGGCCTGTCCGGCACCTCGGCCGCTTACGCCACGCTTGGCGACACCGGCCTGCAGGACGTGACCGTGTTCTACCGCCAGGAACCGAAGGTCAACACCGAGAACCACTACGGCTCGCGCTTCGCCTTCGACGGCCACGGCCATGTCTTCATCAGCCAGGGCGAGCGCACCTTGAAGATGATGGCGCAGGAACTGGACAAGCTGCAGGGCAAGCTGGTCCGCCTGAACCTGGACGGCAGCGTGCCGGAGGACAACCCGTTCGTCGGCCAGGCCGGCGCGCGCCCGGAGATCTGGAGCTACGGCCACCGCAACTCGCAGGGCCTGGCGATCGATCCGCGCACGGGCAAGCTGTGGGAAGTCGAGCACGGCCCGCGCGGCGGCGACGAGGTCAACCTGCCCGAGCCCGGCAGGAATTACGGCTGGCCGATCATCACCCATGGCATCGACTACTCCGGCCAGCCGATCGCCGAGGCGGTGGGCAAGGAGAAGGAAGGCATGGAGCAGCCGCATTACGTGTTCGAAGTCTCGCCCGCCCTGTCCGGCCTGGCCTTCTACGTGGGCCATCCGGGCAAGCCATGGAACGACAGCCTGTTCATCGGCTCGATGGCCCAGCGCAGCCTGATCCGCCTGCAGCTGGACGGCGACAAGGTCGTCGGCGAGGAGCGCCTGCTGCAGGACCTGGGCGAACGCATCCGCGACGTGCGCGCCGCCGCCGACGGCAACCTCTACCTGGTCACCGACGAAGACGACGGCAAGCTGCTGAAACTGGTGCCGCCGCAGGGCTGAAGACCGCCCGACGACGCCGCGCTTGCGCCTGGTCAAGGCCCGGGCGCGGGCGTCGGCTACAATTG
>JAGIAZ010000045.1 GCA_017744605.1 Sphingobium sp.
GCGCAACACGTCGATGCTGTAGAGAGCGCCGCTCATTCGTATCTTCCCGCCGCCGGACCGCTTACCTGTCCTCGGCCTTTTCCTTGCTGATGGGATAGGCCGGCCCATCGGCCTTCACCTTTTCCTCGCCGACACCGATCAGCCCGCCGTCGCGGCTGTTCTGCGCGACCCAGCTGCTCATCGCCTCGCCCGCCGCATTGAGCAGCGGATAGGTGCGGGTATAGCGCATCCAGTCCGGCCGCGGCGAAAGTTCGCCATAGAGCGCATCATAGACCATCGTGAACAGCACGAAGCCGACCGTGGCGATCAGCAGGCCCTTCACCGCGCCGAAGCCAAAACCGAGGACGCGATCGACCGAGCCCAAGCCAACATTGCGCATCTGCTTGCTCGCCGTGCTCGCGATGAGCTTGGTCGAGATGTAGATCGTGCCGAAAATGAAGACGAAGGAGAGCAGGGCCGCCGCATATTCCGAGCCGATATGGGGCGTCAGGAACGCCGTCACCGGCCCGTGAAAGATCCGGATCGCGACGATACCGGCCACTACAGCGCACAGCGACAGGATTTCCCGCACGAAGCCGGACATGAAGCCGCGAATGCCGAAGCCACCGATCAGCAGGAAAACGACAATGTCGAGCAACGCCATGGGGCTGGAGCTAGGGCCTAAAGGCGGGATTGGCAATGGCCGAGGCAGTCGTTCCACTCTCGTCGCTCCGGACTTGATCCGGGGTCCCGCTTCCTGGCAACGCGGAGATCGAAGAAAAGCGGGATCCCGGATCAAGTCCGGGATGACGGATGCGGTTTACTGAACCCCTCGCCCGAGCATCTGGTCAACCAGATCGGACAGACGCGCGAAGCCCTGCTCCTTCATGGCGGCATTGCCGTCATTCGCCGCGCGGGGGAGATAGGCCTGCTCGAAGCCGAGTTTGGCCGCCTCGCGCAGGCGCATGGGCAGGTGCGCGACGGGGCGCAACTCGCCGGAAAGTGCGATCTCGCCGAGCATGAT
>JAGIAZ010000046.1 GCA_017744605.1 Sphingobium sp.
GCCAGAGGATGACGAGGCCGAGCCTGCCGCCGTGCCCGCCAAGGTGAGCGGCCGCATCGGTGGCGGCCGCATCGATCTTGTCCTGACCGTCCAGGGCCAGGCGCCGCGCACGCTGCAGCTCCTGTCCAGCCAGATCGTCAAGCCGGCGCGCTGTCTATAGTCAGATCCTCCCCGAGCTTGCTCGGAGAGGATCTTTTTTCTCACTTCGGCTTGCGGAACTTCAGCACGAACTGATCGGTCTTTCCGCGGATCGAGGGATCGAACACGCCCTTGTCGTGCGGGTCGGCGGGGTTGGCAATGAGCTTGCTCTCGCCCTCCAGCACGAAACCCGCCGCCGCCGCCTGCGCCTTCACCAGCGCCGGGTCGATGCGGTGCAGCGTCTTGGGCGCGGCCTCGCCCGATCCCGCCAATGCGACATGGTCGCTGACGATGAACACGCCGCCCGGCTTCAGCGCCTTGAACACGCCGGCCGCGAGCTTCGCGGCTGCATCGACGCCGAAGCCGCCATAGACGTCATGATAATTTTCCGAGGTCCAGACCAGGTCGACCGGCTCCGGCACGGCAAACGCCGCCGCCGGCACCTCGAGTTCCTGCACATTCTTGTAGCCCGGCTCGGCGGCGATCGCCTTCACGCCGTTACCCGCCTGCGGGAAGCGCGTCAGCATTTCGGAGGGCACGACGCTGTAGACCTTGCCGTTGGCGCCCACGGCCTTGCTGAACAGGCGCGTGAAATAGCCGCCGCCCGGCCAAAAGTCGGCCACCTTGTCGCCCGGTTTGACGCCGGCGAACGCCAGCAGTTCGCCCGGCTTGCGCGCGGCATCGCGATCCTTGTCGGCCTGGGGCCGGTCGGCCGCGGCCACGGCGGCGCTGATCGGTGCCGGGACCTGAGCGAAGGACGGTGCCGCGCTCAGGGCGAAAATGGCGATAGCGGCATGAAGAACTGGTTTCACGGCATGTCCCCTCAG
>JAGIAZ010000047.1 GCA_017744605.1 Sphingobium sp.
GGTCTTTGGGATCCGGCGCAGCGCGATCGGTGCGCTCCTTGATGACGGCGAACAGCGCGTCGACATCGGCGTGGCTCAGCACCTTGGGCAACGGGCGGCGCGTAACGGGGCGCGGCAGAGCAGCGGAAGGGTTGTCGAGGCGGATGCCCTCCGCTTCGAGAAAGCCAAAGAAACCACGTAAAACCGATGATTTACGCGCCAACGTTGAGGTCGTGAGCGAAGACCAGGCCTTGGAGAGGACGCCCAAGGCCGCCCCGTCCGCCTCGCCCAGATTACCGATATGCCTAGCCGCATCGGTCAGGTCATTGCGATAGGCGACGAGCGTGTTGCGCGCCGCGCCGCGCTCGGCGGCCAGCATGGCGAGATAGCGGTCGATCAGGGCCGCGTCGGACCGGCTGATGGGCCGCGCCTCGTCGGTCGCGGTCATCCCGTGCGGGCCATCGCCTCCGCCGCGATCATCCGCGCATAGGGATCGAGCCCGACGCGGTGCAGGGCGGCGGTGATGAAATAGAGCTGGACTGGCGGCACGTCGTTCCAGTTGGCGGCCTGGAGCCCGGCGGCGGCGAGCAGCGCCACCGTCCCCTTCTCGCCCCGCGCGGCCGAGGCGCTGATCATTCGCGCCCAGAGGGTGCGGGGCGTGGTGTCGATGCTGACGCGCTGGAGCAGATCGGCGCGCTGGTCGCGCGGCAGGCGATCGAGCCCTCCCAGCGCCGCGACGAGGAAATGGCCGAGCCGGCCTTCCAGGCTCTCGTCCTGCTTCACAAAACTTTCGATGCGCTTGGCCGAGAGGTCGACGCGCGTCTCGGGCGCGCCTGTCGCCAGTAGCGCCCAGCTGCGGTCCTTTGCCGCGGCGCTGAGGGCATCGAGCGCGCCGGCCCAGCGCGCGGCGTTGCGGTCGTAGCCACCAGAGAACATCGCGGCGATCAGCCAGGGCGTGTTGTCAGCCGCCGCTTCGCCGTCCGGCTTGATCGAGGCCGCGGCGCGCGCAATCACCGGCAGCGCGGCATAATCGACCTCGCCCGG
>JAGIAZ010000048.1 GCA_017744605.1 Sphingobium sp.
CGGCAGCATAGGCGCGCAGGAGGATCGGGAGGTCGATCGCCATGGAGCCATGCTAACAGAGCTTCGAGGCAGCGTCGCGCTGGATGAAATGAAATGCGGTGAATTGCGCTGGCGGGGGATGGCTGGAGTGGCTAGCCCTTTCTCCGGATATGACAAACAAGAAAGGGGAGCGGAATATGGCGACGTTCGTGCTGGTGCATGGCGCCTGGGGCGGCAGTTACATGTGTGGCAATCTGGCGCGGGCGCTGCGGGACGCCGGGCATGAGGTCCACATCCCCTCATTGACCGGCCTCGGCGAGCGGGCGCATCTCGCCCATGGCGGAATCACGCTCACAGATCATATCAATGACGTTATCGGACTCATTGATTGTGAACTCTTAAATGACTTCTTCCTGGTCGGGCACAGCTATGGCGGCATGGTCATCACCGGGGTCGCGGCGCAACGCGGATCGCGCATCCGGGGCCTCGTCTATATCGACGCCTTCCTGCCGCAGGACGGCGAGGCGTTGTGGGACATCGCCGACGACATGGCGCGCAAGGCCTATATCGACGGGCAGCGCGAGACGCCGGGGCTGAGCCAGCCCTTCTTCCCGGTCGGCGAGCGCAAGGTGACCGGCCATCCGCTGCTCACGCTGCTCCAGCCAGTGAAGCTGGGCGGCGAGGAAGGGCGGATCGGGCGGCACACCTATCTCTACGCGACCAACGACGCGCCGACGATCTTCACCAAGTTCCGCGATCGCGTCGCGGCGGATCCGGCCTGGATGGTGCACGAGCTGGCGACCGGTCATCTGGTCTGGGACGAGGACCTGGCAGGGGTAACGAAGATCCTGCTGGACGAGGCCGAGCGCTAGGGCGAGAAAAACATTCGTCATTGCGAGCGAAGCGAAGCAATCCATGAACGACGCTGGATTGCTTCGCTTCGCTCGCAATGACGAACAGTGACTAATGCAGGTCGAGATTGTCCGCGCACCAGGCCCAGAAGAGGTCGGCCTTGCCGTAGGTTTCGCGGGCGGAGGCAACATATTCTGCGACTTCGGCATCGGCGCACACGACAGGCCATTTCGCCTGATGATGGCCGAAAGCATAGCGGAAGGCGGAGAAGACACGCTGCATTTCCTGCTGCTTGTCGGGAGTCTTGGCGAGTTCGGCGTCCTGCTCGATGAGCGTGCCGACCGTGCCGGTCTGCTCGGCGAGCTTGCGCCGCAACCGGACCAGCTCGAGGCGGCGCGACGGATCGCCGGCCTTGCCGATTCCGACAAGGTTCCGCTCGATATCCGAATAGACTCTCAGCGCCTCTCGCAGCGCGGGCGATGTTTGGACAGTCATTGTGCAACCCTATATTTTGACTGGGATGATGCCGGAAAAGCATTGAAGAAGACTGAACCGGCCAGTCCTGACGCAACATATTCGAGAGGCGGCTTGCGCCCTGCTGCCGAGCGCGTTAAGAGCGCCGCCTTCACCGGCCGCAGGGGTGTAGCTCAGCTGGTAGAGCGTCGGTCTCCAAAACCGAATGT
>JAGIAZ010000049.1 GCA_017744605.1 Sphingobium sp.
CGACCAGCAGCGTGACGCCGCCTGCCCAAATCGGCAGCTTACGGCCGAAAAGATCCTCGAAACCGCCGAAGCCGTGGGCAGGGGCCGGTTTGGGCTCCGGCTCGGTTTCCGGCTCCGCAGGCTCGACAACATTGGTGGCGACAACCTCCGCGTACGCCGGCTCCAGCACCACTTCGGGTTTCGGATCAGGAAGGATTTCGGGCTCGATGGACAGATCTTCAGGCGCGGGGCCCTTGACGATCGCCCCTCCGCGCACCGTTGCGTGCGCCACGACGCGGGCCGCAGGAGGCGGCGCGACGTCCCCGGCGGCGATGCCGCGCCAACGCCGCTCTTCCACCTCGCGCTCCAGCCGGCTGAGGCGCTGCCGCGTCTCGGCAAGCAAGCCTCCCACGATGATGAGTGCGACGAACAGAATCAGCGTCATTGGCACGCTCCCCCTTTTCGATGCATAGCGGCTATCGTAGAATTGAACGCTGTGCAATTAAAAAATTAGACAGTGTTCAATATCACCTCTAGGGAAGCGATATGGGCAGGCGATCCGATCATGGCCGCGAGGAGCTCGAGGGACTCATTCTCGAGGCGGGCCGGCAACTGATGGCCGAGACCGGCTACAGCCATTTCTCGGCACGCGAGGTCGCCAAGCGGATCGGCTATTCGGTCGGCACGATCATGCATGTCTTCGGTAACGTCGACCGATTGGTGATGGCGATCAACAGTCGGACTTTCGCTCTGTGGGCGGCGTGGCTCGAGCAGCGGCTGGCGAATGTGCAGGGGAGCGAGCGTGTCCAGTTGCTGGTGCGCGGCTACTTCGAATTCGCCCAGGCTAATCGCAATCTCTGGGCC
>JAGIAZ010000004.1 GCA_017744605.1 Sphingobium sp.
CCTGCGCCCTATCGGCACCGTCCGTATCGATCCCGAAGGCGTGGGCGGCGAGACGAAGCGCGGTGTCGCCATCCATCTCGCTCGCCGCGATCTTGACCGCGGTCAGGCGCTTGGGATCGATCGTCGCCATGAGATGCGCGACCAGCGTCGTCTTGCCCGCGCCGATGTCGCCGGTGATGACGATGAGCCCCTCGCCCTGCGCCAGGCCATAGCCCAGATAGGACATCGCCTTCCGGTGCGTCGCGCTCTCGAAATAGAAGCGCGGATCCGGCGTCAACTGGAATGGGCGCCCCGTGAGTTTGTAATAGCTCGTGTACATCGATCCCTTCCCCTGGGCTCGTCTACCGAAAATGGGGCATGCAAGTCGTCACGCGCTGCCGTGTGCGGCCCATGTCATGCCTGCTCCTGTGAATGGAATGCAGAAGGCGCTCGCTCCGGAAAAATGACCGGAACAACGCAAAGGTCAAACGGCTGGCAAAGTTGCCCGCGTCACCCATGATTTGCGACCCGAAAGCCCCCATTTCGGTTTTCCTTGAGCGCTAATAGCTACCAATTGAATGGTTGCGTCAAGGGAGCCGACGTTGATCCCCATCAGTTTCGGACGCAGGCGCAGTATTTTACACTTACGGCCGACCAATATGAGTCTTTTGAGTCACAGGAGCAGTTCTTGCGCGGGCTCGTGACCGAGGAAGGCTGATGGGCTCGCGCTGGCGCCATAAGCGCCGGCCATGAAGATGGCGACGAGATCGCCGACCTCCGGCGCAGGCAAGGCAAGCGCCGCACCGAGCAAATCGAGCGGCGTGCACAGGCAGCCGACGACAGTGGTCGGCACCTCGTCTGCGGGCGCACCGAAACGGTTCGCGATGGCCAGCGGATAGTTGCGGCGGATCACCGTCCCGAAATTGCCGCTCGCTGCCAGCTGGTGGTGAAGGCCGCCATCCACGATCGCGAACCGTTCGCCTTGGCTCCATTTCACATCGACGACGCGGGTGAGATAGACGCCAGCCTCCGCGACCACCCAGCGGCCCAGTTCGAGTGCGAATGCGCTGTTCCTGAGGACTGGCTCACGCATGTCCAATGCCTCGCCCAGTGCCGCACCGATCCGCTCGATATCCAATTCCGCTTCGCCCGGAAAATACGGGACGCCAAAGCCGCCACCCAGATTGACCAGCGGGGGCGAGACCGCGACGTCGTCGGACAGGCGCGTTGCAAGCGCCAGCGTCTGCGCCTGTGCGGCGATGATGGCATCGGCATCCAGCGCCTGCGACCCGGCGAAGATGTGCCAACCGCGCCAGTCTGCGCCGGCGTCGATCACGCGCCGCGCAAGCGCCGCCGCGCGATCCGCATCGACGCCGAAGGGTTTGGCGCCGCCGCCCATGCGCATGCCCGATCCCTTGAGCTCGAAGTCGGGATTGACCCTGACGGCAAGGCGCGGCCGTGTTCCGAGACGATCCGCAATCGCAATCGCCCGCGCCGCCTCGCTTTCCGATTCCAGATTGATCGTGACGCCGGCCGCCAGGGCAGTCTCCAATTCCCCATCCCGCTTGCCAGGCCCGGCGAAGCTGATCCGATCCGATACCATGCCCGCCGCTAACGCCATTTCGAGCTCGCCGGCCGAGGCACTATCGAAGCCATCGATCTGACCGACCATCGCTGCCAGCAGCGGGGCGAAGGGATTGGCCTTGATCGCATAGTGGATGCTCAAGGCCGCCGGCATCGCAGCGCGCAGGGCGGCAATGCGCTTCCAGACCATGGCGCCGTCATAAACGAAGAGCGGCGTGTCGCTGGCAGAAGCCGACAATTCACCAGCCGTTCGCCCCCCGATTATTAGTTGGCCGTCCTGGGCGGCAAAGCCTGGCGGGATCGGACCCATAGGCTTGGCGCTCATTCTGCCGGCTCCATTGCCATGGCGGCAAGCGCAACCCGGTCGTGCTTGCCATTGGGGGTGCGTGGGATAGCCTTCAAAATGCGAATTTCCTTGGGCTGCATGAAATTGGGCAGCGACTTGCGCAGGCTGCTCGAGAGCCGGTCCAGCACGATCTCGGCATCCGTCTCACACAACGCCGCGTCGGCCCGCACGAAAAGCAGGATCGCCTGTCCCAGCCGTTCGTCGGCGATGCCCAGCGCGCAAGCCTCCGCAACGCCTGAAACGGCGAGCGCGGCCTCCTCTATCTCGGCCGGCGAAATGCGGTTGCCCGCGCTTTTGATCATCGCATCCTCGCGCGCCACAAAACTCAGCAGCCCATCCGCGTCACGAACTGCGGTATCGCCCGACCAGACAGCCGTCCCGCCATGAAGCGACGCGGCCGGCGCCGGCCGAAAGCGCTCGGCCGTCTTTTCCGCGTTCTGCCAATAGCCTTTGGCCACCAACGGCCCGCAGTGAACCAACTCTCCCGCCTCATCATCGGCCGTGACCGAACCATCCGGACGGACCACCAATATCTCGGCATCGGGGATAGCCATGCCGATGCTGGTGGGATGGTCGTCGAGTAACGCGGGAGGCAGCCAGGTCGAGCGAAAGGCTTCGGTGAGGCCGTACATCGCGACGATGTCGACGCCGGGGAATGTTGCGCGCAGCTTGGCGATCAGCGGCCGAGTCAGCGCACCGCCGCTGTTGGTGAGGCGCCGCAGATGCGCCCGCGCCTCGGCTGGCCAATTCGTCTCGACCAACTGCACCCAGAGCGGAGGCACGCCGGCGAGGGTCGTTATGCCATATGTGGCCGCCGCCTTCGCCACATGGCCCGGGAGCAGGTAATCGAGCGGTACGGCGCAGCCTCCCGCCCACCAGGTCGAGAAGAGTTGGTTCTGGCCATAGTCGAAACTTAGGGGCAGCAGCGCGAGCGTCCGGTCATCCGACGCCAGCGACAGATAGGAGGCGACCGAGCGCGCGCCGATCATGAGATTGGCGTGGCTGAGCATCACGCCCTTGGGCAGGCCCGTTGAACCGGAGGTATAGAGAATCTCGACCAGTGCATCCGGGTCGGCATCGCTCGGCGGCAACACGGGGCCGTCCCGCAACGCCATGACAGTGTCGACATCCGGTTCGTAGATCAGCCGAACGGCCGGCCCGTCGCCGGGCTCGAGTGTTGCCAGCCGGGCCGCCTGGGAAATCAGCATCGCTGCGCCACTGTCGGCAAGGATGTGGGCGACCTGTGCGCGCTTGAGCAGCGGATTAACCGGAACGTAGACATGTCCCGCGCGCGCCATCGCGAGCGGCAGAATTGCTGCCGCCTGTCCCTTTGGCAACCACGCCGCAATACGGCTGCCGGGTGTCAGCCCCTGCCTGGTCAGCCACGCCGCCAGCCGCCCCGTCATCGCCTCCATCTCGGCATAGCTTATCGTGCCGGCCTTGCCCGCGATGGCCGGCGCATCGGATTTCCCAAGCAACGGCAAATGGTCGAGCGGGGCGATCATGAGTCCGGCTTAGCACTTTCACGCCACAATGGCAGGGTCGATGAACGGCGCTGCACGCGGTACGCACCCCTTTGCACTTCACTCGACGGCACAAAAAGGCTAGTCGACCGCCGATGAGCCACCATCCGCTCAAGACCAGACGGGACGACCTCCATTTGATCGCCGACGACAGCCTGCGGGCCAGCCTTGTCGCCGTGCTCGGCCTTTCCGCCGACCGCGTCGCCAAGTTCGATGACGAGACCCTTCTCTTCGGCGCGCTGCCGGAACTCGATTCCATGGCCGTGGCCAGCCTGCTCACCGATTTTGAGGATCGGCTCGGCATCCACATCGACGATGAGGATGTCGACGCGGAGAGCTTCGAAACCTTCGGCGCGCTGCGCGACATGCTGGCGCGCAAGTTGCGCTGATCCCTCGGCGGTGCAAAGGGGCTTGAGCGCAGCGCACCGAGTCTCAAGGACGGGGCGGCGCGCAAGCCAGGAGACAAGCCGGCCAGTAAGTAAGGCAGGTCAGTAGGTCGAGGACACCGTGTGCAGGAGCTTGGCAGTCTCGATCACCTGATTGGCGGTAAGGCCCCGAAGCATGCCGATCGATTGCGGCGTCAACCGGTCACCGCCCTGGCTGAATCGGCGGTCTGTCGCCGAGAAGACGATCGTCGCAACTGCGCGATCGAATGCTTCCCGCCGGTCGGGTGAGATATTCGCCCGCACCATCTGGATGGATGACTGCATCTCGAGCGCCGTATCGCCACTGAGCGTCGTCGTCGTCTTCGTGGCACAACCCGCCAGAAGCAGCATGACGGCGGGGACGATGATCCCGCGTAGGCGCATCACAGCGAAGCCGACGCGGAGCGGATCAGCTTGGCATTCTCGATCACCTGGCTGACCGTACGTCCCTTCAAGAGGCTCATGGCCTGGGGGCTGAGCCGATCGCCATCCGCGGACAAACGCCGGTCCGTGGTCGAGAGCATGATCGTCTCGACGGCGCGCTCGAATTCTTCTCGGCGATCGGACGAAAGATTCTGGGAGAGCATCATGATGGACGACTGCATCTCATGTGCACTGTCGCCGGACAGCACCGCCGCGTGCTTCGACGAACAGCCGGCGACGAGCAGGAGCGAAATCGGGAGAATGATCTTATGAGCAATGCGCACGCCGAACCCCTTTGCTTGTCATTTGACGGCGGACTTTTGTCCGTCCGGGGCGCTGCTGAGCCGCGTCGACCATCGTCGTTTCGTCCCGACCATGCGCCGCTCCCAAACCCGCACGCGAAGAAAGGCGCACATGCGGGGCCCGGTTCGGACCGACAGCACATGCGACTCGGCTCGCCATCAGGCGAGCCGCCCAAACACCTCCCAAATCGGCATTTCTTCATGAGCGGGTTCTGTTCAGAACCACACACATAGCGCCCTAGAGTCCGCACCCTTGCCCGGACCTCAACAGCAATGGTTGCCGCGCGGCTAACCCCGATTTTTACGTAGCGTCAACAGCGGTTTAGCCGATCAGCCCGGACTGATCGGATCAGGCGGCGGCGTGCTCGGTCTTGGCCTCGAAATCGGCCTCGGCGAGAAATTTCTCGGCGTCGAGCGCGGCCATGCAGCCCATGCCGGCGGCCGTCACGGCCTGGCGGTAGATCTTGTCGGTGACGTCGCCCGCCGCGAACACGCCAGGGATGCCGGTGCGGCTCGTGCCCTTCTCGACAAGGAGATAGCCTTCGTCGAGCGGCAGCTTGTCCACGAACAGCTCGGTCGCCGGCTTGTGGCCGATCGCGACGAAAGCGCCATCGGCGGCGATGTGGCTCTTCTCGCCGGTCACCGTGTCAACAAGGTCGACACCGACCAATCCTTCCGGCTGGCCACCGCCGACGAATTGTTCGACCGCCTTGTTCCACAGCACCTTGATGTTGGGATGAGCGAACAGCCGGTCCTGCAGGATCTTCTCGGCGCGGAAGCTGTCGCGGCGATGGATGAGCGTCACGTCATGGCTATGATTGGTTAGGTAGAGCGCTTCCTCGACCGCCGTGTTACCGCCGCCGATGACCACGACCTTCTTGCCGCGATAGAAGAAGCCATCGCAGGTAGCGCAGGCGCTGACGCCCTTGCCCTGCAGCAGATGCTCGCTCTCGAGGCCCAGCCACTTGGCCTGCGCACCCGTCGCGATGACCAGCGTATCGCCGAAATAACGTGTGCCGCCGTCTCCGGTCAGCTTGAAGGGGCGCTCGGAGAGATCGACGTCGACGATATGGTCGTACATCATCTGCGCGCCGACATGCTCGGCCTGCGCCTGCATCTCTTCCATCAGCCACGGCCCCTGCACGACGTCACGGAAGCCGGGATAGTTCTCGACGTCCGTCGTGACCGTCAGCTGCCCGCCGGGCTGGATACCCTGCACGACGATCGGCGCCATGCCCGCCCGCGCCGCATAGATCGCGGCAGACAGGCCTGCAGGGCCGGAGCCGAGGATGATCATGCGTGACGAATGGGTGGCGGTCATAGCGGTCTTTCAGTGCGGAAGGAATATATCGAATCTGCCGGAACCATTTAGGTCGCCCGACAGCAATAGCAATGGCAGCGCCAACGCTAGTCGATCAGTGACGGCAGCGCCTCGAAGCCGCGCCTCAGCGCCGCGCCCCATGCCCGCGAAATCTGCGTGAATTCAGGGTCGTCAGCCTCGATCCTGCGCCGGACGCTGAACCGATATTCGTCGCGCGGGATGATGCTGAGATCGAGCGGCATGCCGACCGAGAGGTTGGAGCGCAACGTCGAATCCATCGAGACGCAGACGCATTTGGCGGCATCCGCAAGCGATGTCTCCCGCGTGATGATGCGATCGAGGATCGGCTTGCCATATTTATGCTCGCCGATCTGGAAGAACGGCGTATCGGCCGTCGCCTCGACGAAATTGCCTTCCGAATAGATCATATAGAGCCGCAGCTTGCCGCCCTTGCGCTGACCGGCGACGAGGATGCTGGCGCCGAGCAGATTGTCGTCGCCACTGATCATGCCGCTGCGCAACTCATGCTGCACAGCCTTCATCGCGTCGCCCACCAGATGCGCCGCGCGGTGCATCGTCGCGCAATTGAGGATCGTCTCGATACCGGCCTCGGGCTCGGCGGCGGCGTCCTTGAGCGCCCGCGAAAGCTTGGTCTTCACTTCCTGCGTCACCGAAAGATTGCCGGAGCACAGCAGCGCGATAGCCCGCTCGCCCGGCACCTCATAGGTGAAGGTCTTGCGGAACATGGCGATGTTATCGAGCCCCGCATTGGTCCGCGTGTCGGAGAGCATCACCAGCCCCGCCTCGACCCGCAAGGCCACGCAATAGGTCATGTCCGCATTCCCCCGCGACTCACTGTTGTGTTTGCGTCTGAGCCTGCTGGTCTAGCGGCGGTGCGGCAATTTGCACATCGCTCGAAAGTCTGACGCCGCCACCGTGGCTGACGACGGCGCGGATGGGCGCGGCATCCTGCGCATCGAGCCCGACGGTCAGCCGCACATGGCCTTCCACCGGACAATGGCCAAGGGACGGATCGAAGGCCACCCATCCCAGTTCCTCGACCCAGCCCTCCGCCCAGGCATGGGGATCGTGCTCGTCATCCGGCCGGTCGGGATCGCGCAGATAACCCGTCACGTACCGCGCCGGAATGCCGAGCAGCCGCGCGGCCGCAATGAACACATGCGCCTGATCCTGGCAGACGCCGGCGCCATGCTCCAGGGCCTGGTGAGCGGGTGTCTCGAACGTCGTGCTGCCGGGTCGGTATCGGATCGCCTCGTAGACGGCCGGGCAAAGGCGATGCATGGAATCGAGCGGACCGGAGTCGCTGCGCGCGTCCTCGGCCAGGGCTTTCAGCGCATCCGACGGCTCGGTGAGCACCGTGTCGCGCAGGAAGAGCAGCGGCCGCACGGCAGCCCTGAGGTGGCGCGAAACCCCCGCAGTGTCGATCGTCGTGACCTCCCCCTCGGCGACGACGCGGATTTCACTGAGTTTTCCGTTCGCTCGCCAGAGCGCCTCGACATCATCATAGCCGCTCGCGATCCAACGCTCGATCGGCGCGCCGTTGACGCTAACCGCCCAGCTATGCACCGTTTGCGCACTGGTATTGGACGGCATGAGACGGAGCCGCATGACGGCCCCCGTCGCCGGTTCCTCATAATCGTAGCTTGTCTCGTGCCGAATGCTGATCCGCATGGCGCGGCCACCTCCCGTCAGCCGAAATGATAGGCTTCGGCGATCTCGAAGCCCAGCTTGTTGCACTGGCCGAGCTTGCGCTGGATCACTTCATGAAGCCCTTCGGAAAAAATCTCGCCACTGGTGGTGCGCGCCAAGGCGGCGACCATCTCCTCGCTGCGCTTGTTGCAGTCCGAACGGCGGCCATGCCAGTGCGCGAGACGCTGCAACCGATAGGCCATCTGGTCGAAACAATAGAGCACGCTGCGCGGAAACTGACGGTTGAGCATGAGAAAGTCGGTGATCTGCCAAGGCGAATAGCTGCCGCCATAAACGTGATGGTAGGCGCGGCTGCCGGACAAGGCGTGGAGCACGCTCGTCCACTGATAATGGTCGCGATGCCCGCCGACGACCTCGGTCTCGGGCAGCAGGACATAATATTTGACGTCGAGCAGGCGCAGCGTCATCGACCCGCGCTCCAGCGCCCCGCCCGCCCGCAGGAAGTCGTGCCCCTCGTTGCGGAGATGGCCGCTCTCGGTCGAGCCGCGGAAGATCATCGTGCGCGTCTTCACCCAATCGACGATCTCGGCCAGATCGCGCCGGGCATTGGCGACCGAGTAGGTTTCGAGCTTGCGCCAGCCCTCGTTAAGCGCCTCCCACATCTCCTGCGTCAGCGCCGTGCGAACCGATTTGCCGTTGGCGCGGGCGCGCGCGAGGCAGAAGCGGATCGACGAGGGATTATCGGGATTGAGCAGCAGATGTTCGACGATGTCGCTCTCGCGAATGACGGTCTTGGGATCGAACCAGTTTTCGCCGCCGGTCACCTTGACGACCGAGCGCCATTCGTCGCGCAGCGTCGCGCCGGGCAGGATTGCCATGCGCTGTCCCATGGTGATCAGGCGCGCGGTCGCCTCGGCGCGTTCCATATAACGCGCAATCCAGAACAGGTTTTCGGCCGTGCGGCTCAGCATCCTAGGCCCTCCCTGAGCTTGCTCGGGGAGGATCTTGAAAGGTTGCGCATCCTCTCGCTCATGACCGCAGCACCCAGGTATCCTTGACCCCGCCGCCCTGGCTCGAATTCACGACCAGCGAGCCTTCGGTCAGCGCGACCCGCGTCAGACCGCCGGGGACGAGGCGGATATCCTTGCCGACGAGGCAATAGGGCCGGAAGTCGACATGCCGCCCGACGATGCCGGCATCGCTCAGGGTCGGGCTGGTCGACAGGTCGAGCGTTGGCTGGGCGATGAAGTCCGACGGGTCCGCCTTGATGCGCTGCGCATAGGCATCGATTTCCGCGCGCGTCGCCTTGGGGCCGATCAGCATGCCGTAGCCGCCCGAACCGTGCACCTCCTTGACCACCAGCTCATCGAGATGCTCGAGCACATATTTGAGATCGTCCGGCTTGCCGCACTGCCAGGTCTGGACATTGTCCAGAATCGGCTCCTGCCCGAGGTAGAAGCGGATCATGTCCGGCACGTAGCAATAGATCGCCTTGTCGTCGGCGATGCCGGAGCCCGGCGCCGAGCAGAGCGTGACGCCGCCGGCGCGATAGGCATGAAAAAGGCCGGGAACCCCCAGGAGGCTGTCCGGCCGGAAGGCGAGCGGATCGATGAAATCGTCATCGATGCGCCGGTATATGACGTCGACCCGTCTCGGCCCGTGGGTGGTCTTCATGTAGACCAGGCCTTCGTCGACGAAGAGATCGACCGGCTCGACCAGCTCCACGCCCATAAGATCGGCGAGATAGCTGTGCTCATAATAAGCGCTGTTGAAGGAACCGGGCGTCAGCACCACGCAGACGGGATCGCTCTTGCACGCGGGCGGGGCGACTTCCTTGAGCGTCGTGCGCAACAGGTCGGGATAGTTGTCGACCGGCGCCACGACGCGCTGCGCGAACAGGTCCGGGAACATGCGCGCCATGATCTCGCGGTTCTCCAGCATGTACGAAACGCCCGAGGGCGTGCGGCAATTATCCTCCAGCACCTGGAAGCCGTCGGGGCCGGTGCGCACGATATCGATGCCGACGATGTGGCTGTAGACGCGCCCCGGCGGCGTGAAGCCGGCCATCTCCGCCTTATAGGCCTCGTTCCGGTAGACCAGCGCCTCGGGCATGATGCCGGCGCGGATGATCTCGCCGCGATGATAGACGTCGAGCAGGAAGGCATTGAGCGCGGTCGCACGCTGGCGAATGCCGGCTTCAAGCCTGGTCCATTCGCCCATGGTGAAAATGCGCGGGAGCAGATCGAACGGTATGAGCCGTTCGGGATCGGCGTCCTCGCCATAGACCGCGAAGGTGATGCCGATGCGGCGAAAGATCGCCTCGGCTTCGATCATGCGGCGCTTGAGACCTTCGATGCCGGTTTCTTCGACCCAGTGCTGGACGGATGCGTAGCAGTCCCGCACCTCGTCTCCCTCGCCCAGCATTTCGAAGAATGTCATTTGCGTTCGCGTTCCGGTATCCCGTTGTGCATCGCAACACCATGCGCCCGCCAGATTCAAAATCAAGTCTAAAAATATGGCGGATTTCTGCGGCATTTCCTGCATATTTTTCGGGCATTCCGCGATCATGCTGCTGAATATTCAGGCAACAAATGAGCGCTCGGCCAAGCCGGTCAAAAGCCTTCTGCTGGACTTGTTAATCCATCTGCGGCATAATAGCCTTGATGATGCTCCAGCAGCTCTCTGCTCGCCTTACGCGACTTATGCGCCCTTAGGGCGCACTATGCGGTTGCCGCAGGCGGCACGCTGCGCTTAAGGGCCAAATCCAGAGCGATACTCGAAAACACTGCCTCGCAGGGGCTTGCCGCGCAGCCTGACCGCCGCGCTCCTCAGGCGAACAAGAGACTAGCCGACCCATGATGCTGAGCGATCCATCCGTAAAATACAGGCCGTTTCCCCAGGTCGACCTGCCCGACCGCCAATGGCCGTCCCGGACCATCACCAAGCCGCCCCGCTGGCTCTCCACGGATCTGCGCGACGGCAACCAGGCCCTCATCGACCCGATGGACAGCGAGAAGAAGACCCGCTTCTTCGATCTGCTGCTGAAGATCGGCGTCAAGGAAATCGAGGTCGGCTTCCCGTCGGCCGGCGCGACCGAGTTCGATTTCATCTCCGGCCTCGTCCAGTCTGGCCATATCCCCGACGACGTCATCATCCAGGTGCTGACGCAGGCCCGCCGCGATCTCATCGAGCGCACGTTCGAGAGCCTCAAGGGCGCACCCAAGGCAATCGTGCATGTCTACAACGCGGTCTCGCCCGCATGGCGGCAGGTCGTGTTCCAGATGGACAGGCCGCAGATCAAGCAGATCGCCATCGACGCCGCGAAGATCATCCGGGACGAGGCCGCCAAGCAGCCGGACACCGACTGGCACTTCGAGTACAGCCCCGAGACCTTCTCGACCGCCGAGCTCGATTTCAGCCTGGAGTGCTGCGAGGCGGTGATGGACATTCTCCAGCCGACCGCGGAGAAGCCGCTGATCCTCAACCTCCCCGCCACGGTCGAGGCCGCAACGCCCAACATCTATGCCGATCAGATCGAGTGGTTCGGCCGCCATATCCGCAATCGCGACACGGTGTGCATCTCGCTCCATCCGCACAATGATCGCGGCACCGGCATCGCGGCCGCCGAGCTCGGCCTCATGGCGGGCGCCGACCGTGTCGAGGGCTGCCTGTTCGGCAATGGCGAGCGGACCGGCAATTGCGACCTCGTGACCGTCGCGCTCAACATGTACACGCAGGGCATCAATCCCGGCCTCGACTTCTCCGACATGGAGGAGATCGTCCAGACCGCGACCTACTGCAACCAGCTGCCTGTCCACCCGCGCCATCCCTATGCGGGCGATCTGGTGTTCACCGCCTTCTCCGGCAGCCATCAGGATGCGATCAAGAAGGGGTTCGCGGCGCAGGAAACACGCAACGACCAGTTGTGGAACGTGCCCTATCTGCCGATCGACCCGGCTGATATCGGCTGCTCCTACGAGGCGGTGATCCGCGTCAATTCGCAGTCCGGCAAGGGCGGCGTCGCATGGGTGCTGCAGCAGGATAAGGGTCTCAAACTTCCCAAGCGCATGCAGGGCGATTTCAGCCGCGTCGTGCAGGAGCTGGCCGACCGCGCCAGCCGCGAGTTGCATGCCGCCGATATCTGGGCCGCGTTCGAGGCGCATTATTGCCTGGGCGCGGACCAGCCCTACAAGTTGATCGACTATCAGGAGAGCGGTCCGGCGGGCAGCCGCATGTTCATCGGCAAGATCGCGTTCGACGGCGACACGCGCAGTGTCTCGGGCCGCGGAAACGGCCTCATCTCGAGCGTGCTCGCCGCCCTGCGCGACGAGCTCGGCATCGATCTCGAGGTTGTCGACTATAGCGAGCATGCGATCGGCGCCGGCACCGACGTGCACGCCGCGGCCTATGTCGAGTGCAAGGCGGCGGACGGTCGTACGGTCTACGGCGTCGGCCTCGACGAGGATGTCGCCACCGCATCGGTCCAGGCGATCCTCTCGGCGGCGAACGGCCTCGCACGGGATGCGGCTTCGGCCACCAAGGCGGCGTAATGCCTTTATCCTCGCCCCTGAAGGGGCGAGGATAAAGCTTGTCTCACCGCCCGAACGCGATGCCGATCCAGAAGGTACGCGGCGCGCCCAGATCGACGCTGGTGCCGACCTTACGCGTCAGCACGGTCTCATCGGTGATGTTCTCGACGCGCCCGACGATGCTGAACTTCCTGGCTAAGGGCACCCGGACATAGCCGTCGACGGTCGTCGCGCCGGGCAGCGTGTCGGTCTGCAGGTCGTCCTCGAACTGCGGCCCCATGTAACGCACCGTGGTGGCGATGCGGATCCTGTTCGGTCCGGTCCAGGCCAGCGTCGCGCTCGCCATGTGGCGAGGACTTTGCGCAGGTCGCAGCTTGTTCAGTTGCACAGCCGCGCCGCTGGCCTCGACCCTGCTGTCATTATAGGCATAAGAGGCGTCGAGGTCGAAATCGCCCGCCTTGATCGAGCCGCTGAGTTCGATGCCCTTGGCGACGATCGCATCGAGATTCTGGCGCTGCTTCAGGTTGGTGCCGATCGTCACATTGCCGATCGCGTTGCCCAGGCGATTGTAGAAGGCGGTCGCGGAGAACTGGACGCCAGGCAATGGCTTGAGATCGAAACCGACCTCGGCGCCGCGCAGGCGCTCCGGTCCCAGATTGGGGTTGGCCACGGTCCGCGTCGTGACGCCGTTGGCGGATACAGCAAAGCTGCGATAAAGCTCGTTGAGGGTCGGCAAACGGAAACTCGTATAACCGGCCGCACGCAGATCGATCCCCGGCGCAGCATGCCAGATCAGGCCACCGCGGAAGCTGCCTTCCCAGCCATCGCGATCGGGATAGGCGAGAACCGTATTGGCCTGATTGATAGCGCCCGTCGCCGTACGCTCGATGAAATGCGCCTTGCTGATCGTCCAGCGATCGGCGCGCGCGCCGGCCGTCAGCACGACCGAACCCAGCGTCCAGTCATCTTCCGCATAGAAGCCGGTCGTCACCTGCTGGCCGGCGGCGTCGCGACGCGCCGTAATACCCGTGCAGCTGTCAGGGCTGGCGTTTGCGCAGGTCGCCGGCGCGATCGCATCCTCGAACATGTCAGCTTGCGCATAACGGCTGTCGGCCCCCAGGCGCAGGACATTGTCGGGGCCCGTCGGCGGGCGCAGCTCGATCTTGCCGCCCAGGCCCGTGGCGGGCGTGTTGCGCTGGTTGAGCGTCGGCTTGAACAGGGACGAGCTGATGACGACGTTGTTGAAATTGCGGAACTGCGCATAGGCCAGCGCCTCGACCTGCCAGTTGCCGCGCCACAGGAAGCGCAGGCTGGCATCCTGCCCTTCGCTGCCGCTGTCTTGACCGGCAAGGCGAATGGTGCGGTCATCGCGGAAGACGGTGAAGCGCGACTGGATTTCGCCGTCAGCGCCGATTGGCGCCACGCCACGCAGGCTCGCGGTCCAGTTCTCGTAGCGCGCCGGCACATCGGCAATGCCGCGCTGCGCTGCCGGTGCCATATAGAAGCCGTCCCCACGCGAATATTGCCCCGCGACGGAGATAAAGCCGCCGCCGATATCGGGCGACACGGCTGCGTTCACCTCCTGCGCGTTGCGCGATCCGTAGAAGGCGCTGCCGGCATAGACCGGAAGCTGCGCGCGATCGGCGCTGAACAGTTCGATCGTCCCCGAGACCGCGCCCGCGCCAAATGCGCCCGCACCGCCGCCGCGCGTGACGCGAGCCGCACCCAATGTGCTGCCATCGAACGCGGTGAAGGGAATGGAGCCAAAGAACGGATCGGATTGCGGCACGCCATCCAGCAGCACAAGCGCGCGGCTCGAGGCGTTGCCGCCGAGGGCGCGCAGCGTGACGCCCTGCGAAGAACCATTGGACGACCGGCTGTCCGATCGACGGAATTGCTGCAGGCCCGCAACATTGCCCAGCGAGTTCTCGACCATGCCGGACGAGGTTTCGTTCAGTGCGTCACGGTCGATCGTGATTGCGCCATAAGCGGGCGTGCCCGGCGGCATGGACAGGCCGCGGCCGAGGACGATGATCTCTTCTTCCTCCGGTGCCGCCGGCACCGCCGCATTCTGGGCGTGCAATGCGGTGATGGGGGCCGCGCCCGCCAGGAGCGCGAAGGTCAGAAGGCGGATGTTCGAGGCAGAATGCATGATAAGATCGACAGTCCCTTTATGGCGAAGCCGGTGCCGCTCCCCCCGGCACAAACCTCTCTCGACATCGCCGCCTCTACCGACGGCGGCGCTCGAAGGTGGACTTAGTCAATTCAAATAGGCGGCCACAACGCCGGCGCTGTTAAACGCCCGGAAAACCGCCAGCCATCAGGCGTTAAACTGTAACGTTACTTATGGCTCAAGCAGCGTCAGCGCCTGCGTCATGGGATCGATCCTCCTGGCGGCGGTCAGGGCAATGTGGCGGGCGACAGGCGGAAGGGCAGCGGCGGCGTCTGCGTGCGCAGCTGTGGACTGAATATGTAGCTGAGCAGGCCGGGCACATGCCAGACAGTCTTGCCCTCGACCGTCACGCCGGCAGCCGAAGGGAAGCCCTCGGCGATGGTCTTCACATCGGCCCTGTCACCCTGGATCGTGATCACGGAAACCTTGCCCGATCCCTCGGCGACAGCAAGGCGCAGGCTTGCTGCGGACGCATCGATGATGCGCATGCCATCCGGAACTTCGAGCGGCCGCGAGGTCTGGATAATCGTCACGCCGCCGGGGCTGCCATCCGTCGCGATCTTGACGCGAGCCAGCAGGTTGAGCCGCCAGTTGTTGACGATGAGATTGCCGTCCGGGCCCATGACAATGCCGTCGAGCCCGCCATTATCATGTGCAGCATCTGCGAGCCTGGGATCGAAGAACCAGTCCGCCAACGCCGTGCCGGGTTTCCAGCGCAGGATTTGCGAGCGGTTGCTGTCCGCGACATAGAGCGTGCCGTCCTTCGCGACGGTGATGTCGTTGCAGAAGCCGTCGCTGGGCAGTGCAAGGCTGACCTTGCCCTTGCCGCTCCTGAGGTCGAAGCCCTTGACGCTCGAACCCTTGTCCGCGCCTACAATGGCGATACCGACGCCGCTCAGGTCGTTGTTGCAGGTCCACAGCATCTTGTGGACGGGATCGGCCAGGACGCCGAAGACCGAGGCCGATCCAAAGGTGCCGGGCTTGATGAACGGCTCGACCTTGCCGCTCGACAGCGTGACTTTGTAGACGCCGCCCTGCACGCTCGGCACATAGGCAGTGCCCTTGCCGTCGCTCGTCACGCTTTCCGGAAAGAAGCGATCGCCCGGCAGGTCGATCGGCTTTTGCGCATAGGCGCCCGCGCAGCACGCAACAGCCGGCAACAAGGATGCTTTGAGCCAGAACCCGAGCGTGCGCATCTCTCTTCATCCCCGCTTCGTTTGGTTGCTGCTGCCATAAGGTCGACCGCGACGGCTGTCTATCTGGCGGCGCATGTCGATCCCCGGCCGTTGCCCCCGCCTTTCGACATTCGGCATCGCGCGGCAAATGTGAAACTTCTTCATTCCCTGCATCCGCCGCTGGCCTGCCCATTGCAAGGCGCGTCGGACAGGATAAACAAACCCCGGATGAAGACGCGCAAAGCACGCTTCAAACGGGAGGAAATGCGATGAAATCATTGAGGTGGTCGGCGGCGATGGCCGTGCTGACCTTGTCCGGCGCTGCGGTTCTGGCGCAGCCGCCTGCAAGCGGCACAGCGACGCCACCTGCCGGAGACGCTGCCGGCGCCCCCCGCGCCGCCCCTCGCGGCATGCCGCCGGCAGCAAAGCTCGGCGAGGGCCCGTGGGACATCAAGACCGAGAAGCAGAACCTGCATGTCGAGGTGGTGGTGCGCGGTATCGACCATCCCTGGGGCCTCGCCTTCCTTCCCAACGGCGACATGCTGATCACCCAGCGTGACGGCAAGCTGCGCGTGGTGCGCAAGGGCGTGCTCGATCCGAATCCGGTCACGGGGCTGCTGCCGGTCCTGCCCGGCGGCCTGGGCGGCCTGATGGACATCGCGCTGCACCCCAAATTCGCACAGAATCACTGGGTCTACATGACCTACACCAAGGGCGAGAAGGATCAGAACTCGACCGTCGCCGTGATGCGTGGCCGCTGGGACGGCACCAACACGCTCAAGGATGTGAAGGACATCTTCGTCGCCAAGGCCTGGTACGGCAAGGCACCGCTGCCGGTCCGCTGCTGCGGCCAGGGCCCGCAATCGGGCAGCTATGGTTCGCGCATCGCCTTCGGCAAGGACGGCAAGCTCTATATGACATCGGGCGACCGCAACTATGGCGAGCTGGCTCAGCTCAAGGGCACGCATATCGGCAAGATCCTGCGCCTCAACGACGATGGCACGGTGCCCCGGGACAATCCGTTCGTCGGCCAGAAGGAATGGCTGCCCGAGATCTGGACGCTCGGCCACCGCAACCCGCTCGGTCTGACTTTCAACCCCGTGACCGGCGCACTCTGGGAGACCGAGTTCGGCCCGCGCGGCGGCGACGAGCTCAACATCATCGAGAAGGGCAAGAATTACGGCTGGATCACAGTGACCCAGGGCTTCCACTATAATGGCGAGCCGGCCAAGGGCATCAAGGGCGTGGACGGCTATACCGATCCGGTCATCGCCTTTGGCCCGCCGTCGATCAATCCGGGCAATCCCGTCTGGGTCACGGGCACCAGGTTTCCGGGCTGGAAAGGTGACTTGATCCTGCCGACGATGTCGCGCAGCGCGGTCCGTATCTCATTCGATGCCAGCGGCCGGGTCGCGACACATCAGGAGCTGATGTTGCAGGAGCTCAAGCAGCGCTTCCGCGATTCCCGCATGGGGCCGGACGGCTATATCTACATCCTGACCGATGAGACGGATGGTGCACTGCTCAGGATCAAACCGGGCAGCTGATCGATCAATCATGCTTAACGCGCTATCGTCGGCGCGAGAGGCAATGGCATAAGGCACGCGGGGACGCCGACGAGGATATTGACCTTGCCGATGTGGTCCCGTGTGCCCTGGACCGGGGCAGGCCAGATTCTTGCGATGCTGGACGGCGACGACGCCGAAACCCGCACATCGGCCGTCCAGGACCCCAAAGCCTATTTCGACGGTCTCGTCGCCGATGGTGCGCTCGAGCGGGCCATCGGCTTCCTCAGCGTCGCATTGCCCGCGCGGGAAGCGATCCAATGGGCATGGCGCATGCTGCTCTTCACCGCCGCGCCGGTCGACGATCAATGGCGTGCGCGCCTGCGCGAGCATATCGCCGACTGGCTTGCCCACCCGTCGGAAGGGCTTCGCAGGACGATCTGGTCGATCGCCAAGGAGCGCGACGAAAGCTGGCCCGAAAAGCTGCTGGCAGGCGCCATCTTCTTTTCGGGCGGATCGATCGGGCCGGAAAATGGCTCGCGGATCGAGCCGCCGCGCGCGATCGCCGGAAAGCTGGCCGGCTCTGCCATCATCGCGGCGGCGCATGGCAGCGGGTCTGCGGCGGCATTGCTGCGCCTTGCAGTGATCGACGGCAGCCGGATCGCCGAGGGTGAGCTCTGAGAACTGTCGTCATTGCGAGCCCGGCGGATGCCGGGTGAAGCAATCCAGGGCTCTCAGGCCTGGCCTGGATTGCCGCGCGACTTCGTCGCTCGCAATGACGGCTCAACCTGGATGGATCAGGTCTCGGCCCATTGGCGCAGCAAATTATGATAGACGTTGCTGAGATTATCGAGTGCATCATGACCGGCATGATCGGCCGTCAGGGCCTGGATCGCGCAATCCAGCTCGAAGAGGATGCGGCGCTGCTGGTCGTCGCGGATCATGCTCTGCGTGAAAAAGAATGAGGCGAAGCGGGTGCCGCGTGTCACGGGGTTCACCCGGTGCACGCTGCTGCTGGGATAGAGGATCATGTCGCCCGCCGACAGCTTGATGCGCTGCTCGCCGAACGTGTCCTCGATCACCAGTTCGCCGCCCTCATAATCGTCCGGATCGCTGAAGAAGATCGTCGTCGAGAGATCGGTGCGCAGCTTCAGCGGCGTGCCGGGGATCGGGAAGATCGCATTGTCGACATGATTGCCGTAGGTGCCGCCGCCCTCATAGCGGTTGAAGCGCGGCGGATAGACCTTTTGCGGCAGCGCCGCGGCAATGAAGAGCGGCGTCCTGGCCAGCCGGTCGAGGATGCGGTCGCCAAGCGCGCGGGTGGCCGGGTCCGTCTCGGGAAGCTGGAGGTTCTTCTTGACGCCGACGGCGCGGTGACCGGCGGTGACGCGGCCATCCTCCCAGTCCGCTGCCTCGAGCGCGGCACGGATCTCCCCCACCTCGTCAGGGGAGAAGATCTGGGGAATCTGGAGGAGCATATATCTGGACTCTCGCGAAGCCGGCGTGCCGGGATTTTAGCGGCCGTCCTCCGGCACGAAAAGCAAAAGGGACGGCGGTCCCACATCCGCCGTCCCGGATCGCTTCAGAGCGGGGCTCAGTAGCGATAGTTGATCGTCAGCACCGCCGAGCGGCCTTCGCCGACCCGCGCCCATTGGGTGTTGGTCGTCGCGCCATTGCGCACGCCGGTGAAGTACTTCTTGTCGGTCAGGTTCTTGACGTTGACCTGCGCCGAAATGGCGTCGCTCAGCTTGTAGGACAAGGACGCATTCTGGATGAGATAGTCCTTCACCTGGTACAACGCAGTACCCGAGTTGTTCATGTAGAACTTGCCCTGATAGGTGAAGCCGTAACCGAGCACGAGCCCGAAGGGCAGCGTGTAGTTGGTGTAGACGCTGCCGCTGTGCTTCGGCGTATTGGTGAGCGGGTTGCCGGCCACAGGATCGGTGGCGACGCCAACCGCCACGCTGCGCAGCACCTTACTGTCGAGATAGGTATAGTTGGCGGTGACGGTCCAGTTCGGCGTAATCCTGCCATTGGCACTCAATGCCACGCCGTTCACCCGCGACTTGCCGTCGAGTTGCTGATCGGGAACAGTCGGATCGGCATTGTTGACCCTGTAGTTGCTGCGCTCGTTACGGAAGAGTGCCGCGGTGAGCAGCACGCCCTCGCCCAGTTCCGCCTTGACGCCGACCTCGTAATTGACGGCCGTTTCCGGCTTCACGCTGCAGCTTGAGACCGTCGCCCCGTTGACGCCGGCAATCGTGCAGGCACCGTTGACCGCGCTCTTCGATGGCGTCTTGCTGTTGCCATAAGCGGCATAGATGCTGATCGCCTCGATCGGCTTGTAGTTGAGGCCGAAGCGGTAGGAGAACAGATCGTCCTCGTTCCAGACCTTGGTGCCGAGCGTGGTCGTGCCGGGACTGGTCGCCGTCTGGCCGACGATGGTGTCGGGGCGATACCAGCCCTTGTTCTTCTCGTAACGCAGGCCAAGGCTGAACTCAAACTGCGGCCCCAGCTTCATCGTGTCGAATATATAGGCAGCATAGTTTTTGAGCTCGCCATTCTGCGCCGCCGTGTTGATGACGTTGACGGGGCCCTTATAGACATTGTTGCCATAGACGCCGCCGACGACCGCCGGGCCGGGCACGACCGCATCGGGATTGGCGATGTTGAGATAGGGCATGTGCGCATTGCCGCTCGGCGCGGACGGATTGAATGCCAGCGGGTTGGTGCCGTCGGCTGCGCGCTGAAAATTGCCCGAGGTGAGCGTGTAGGCTTCCCAGCTGAGCGCGCCGCCGAACACGAGCGTGTGCTCGATGCCGCCGGTGTTGAACGTGGCCGAGAGGTCGGTCTGGGTGAAGGCGAGCTGGTTGCGGCTGTCGCGCACGGCGCCGCGCGGACCGCCCTGCGGCAGATAATAGCCGGCCGGGACCGTGATGTTGAACACCTGCGTGGCACCGGTACGGGTGTCGAGATCGACCGTGCATGGCGTGCCATTGGCCTGGAGGCCGGTCGAGGCGAGGCACCAGATGCCCTCGGGCCCGTCGACCCAGGTGGTTTGCCTGACGTCCTGGTAGCGTGTCAGATTGCGGATCTTCACATTGTCCGAGACATCATGTTCGGCAATCACCGTGAACTGATCGGTACCGATCTTCTGCTTGTCGACGTTCCTGAAGCCATAATAGGCGCTGTAGCTGGCGCCCGGCAGCAGGCCGCCCAGCGCATTCACATAGGGCGCGCCATATTCCGGAATATTGTCGTCGTCCTGGTGCAGATATTGCAGCGTCAGGCGCGTCGGCCCGTTGATGCCGATGGTGACCGACGGCGCGATGCCCCAGCGCTTGAAATTCTCGACGTCGCGGCCGGCAATGTCGTTGCGATGGCCCATGGCGTTGAGCCGGAACGCCACCATGTCGCCCACCGGGAGATTGGCGTCGATGGTGCCGCGGTAATAATTGTCGGTGCCGATGCCGGCGCTCGCGACGATCGACTTGTCGGCCTTGGGACGCTTGGTCACGATATTGATCGAGCCGCCGACCGCGCCCGCGCCAGACGTCACCGAATTGGCGCCGTTGGTCACCTCGATCTGCTCGGTATTGAACGGATCGGTGCGCGAATATTGGCCGCTGTCGCGCACGCCGTCCTGGGTGATGTCGCTTGTGGCGGTGTAGCCGCGCAGCGTGGGGCCGTCGCCGAAGCCGGCGCCAGCTTCGCCGGCCGCGAAGGTGATGCCGGGAACGGTCTGGAGGATCTCACGGAAGGTGAGCAGATTCTGCTGCTCGATGGTCTCATTGGTCAGGATCGTGACCGTTTGTGGCGTATCGCGAACCGGGCGGGTCGCCTTGGGGCTTTCCTGCCGACGACCGGGCGCATCGTCGATCGCCGTATCCGTCACGGTCACGCCACCCAGTGCCGGCGCCTGCTGTTCCGTCGGCGCGACCTGGGCCACGGCCGGCGAAAGAACGGATCCAACGCAAGACAGCGCCAAAAAGGCCTGGGTCTTGCCGCTGCGCGTCGAGAGCAAAGTCATCTGTTCCCCCAAATTATGGATTGAGTTCGATAAGGTTCGTTATTGCGAGTCATTATCGACGTCAACAGCTATTGCGAACCATTCGCAATTTATATCGGGATCGCAGCGATGCGGACAGGGAGCCGAGCCGACACCGCGGCAGCGGCCCCTCTCCTTTTGTTTTCAATATGCTGGAAAAGCCTGGACGGCCGGAAGACCGTCAGGTCCGTCCGAAATCGGCACCGCCGCCATCCGGGCTATTGTCACCGCCGTCGCGATGACCACGGTCACGTCCATGCCCGCGACCGGAGCCGCCGTCGCCACCCTGGAGCACGAACGGGATGGTCACGACGCCACGCACCGTCACGGCGCTGCCGTCACGCAAGAGCGGCGACCAGCGCCAGTCGCGAACGGCATCGAGCGCGGCACGATCCAGGCGTGAAAAGCCGCTGCTCCGCATTACGCTGATATCCGACACGCGGCCATCGGTGGAGAGCAGAACCGAGAGAACCACCGTGCCCTGCTCATGCGCCCGGCGGGAATCCATCGGATAGCGCGGTGGCTTGGCCGAGATCATCTTGGCGGAAATCTCGCCGAGATTTTCGGGACCACGCGGGGCCGGCACGGGCGGGGCTGGTGCGACTTGCGGCGCAGGCGGCGACGGCTTCGCAACGTCCATCTGCGCGACCTGCGGCGCGGCGGGTTGCGGCAACGCGACCTGCGGCGGCGGGGTCACGATCGCGACGGGTGGCGGCGCGGACTTGTCGAGTTCGGGTTGCGGCTGCTCGGGCGGCGGATTGTCGGGAAGCGAAAGCAAGGTCACGACGGTGGGCGCCACGGTCTGCTTCTTCACGAAGATCGGCGACATAGACACGAAGGCACTGCCGACCAGCCCGACGAGCGCCAGGGCGGCAGCCGTCACAATGGGATCCTGGCCGCGCGCACGGCGATAGGCAGAGCGCTCCAACGGCTCGGCGCGCCTTGCGCGGAAGTCGATGTCGAACGACGCCTTCATTCGCCTGCCACTACATCCTGTTCGTCCGTGACGGACTGTAATTGCGAGTCATTCGCATAAGCTAGTTGAATCGGATCGTCCAGACTCAATCAAGCTTAATCGTCCCATTATTTGGAGCCGAGCGGCGCGAACCATGGAGCGGCCAAGGCAAGATGATCCGCTCGACGCCATCTCTCTTGCGAATGCGTCGCAATAAAGGCAAAGAGCCTTTCATGGAGTGATGATTCGAGTGCCGCCTCCCGGTTGCGGCGTCTCGCCAAGGAATGACGATGGACGCGCGAACCTCGATGGACGAATTGCGCAGCAAAGCGCCCGCGCCCCGTGCGTCGCGCAAGGTGCGCAGCTGGTGGCTGAAGCAGCTTCACAGCTGGCACTGGATCAGTGCGGCCGTCTCGCTCATCGGCATGATGCTCTTCGCCATCACCGGTTTCACGCTCAATCATGCGGCCTCGATCGGCGCGACGCCCAAGGTCACGCAGAACGAGGCGACGCTCGCCGCGCCGCTGCTCGCGCAGCTCGAGGCGACGCCGGCTGCCAGGGACGCCCCCCTGCCCGACGCTGTCGCCGATGCGGTGACGAAGGCCGTCCATCTCGATCCGCGCGGCAGGGCCGCGGAATGGTCGGAGGACGAGGTCTATGTCGCCATGCCCGGCCCAGGCCGCGATGCCTGGGTCAGCATCGACCGTACGAGCGGCGCCATCTCGTCCGAGCTGACCGACCGCGGCTGGATTTCCTACATCAACGATCTCCACAAGGGCCGCAACACCGGCAGCGCCTGGTTCTGGTTCATCGACGTTTTCGCCGCCGCCTGCATCGTCTTCACGCTGACCGGGCTGCTGCTGCTCCAGCTCCATGCCCGCCATCGCCCCAGCACCTGGCCGCTGGTCGGCGTCGGCCTGGCCATTCCGCTCATCATCGCGCTCTTCTTCATTCACTGAAAGGGTCCAGTCCTCCGATGCGCAAGTCCCCTCTGCTCGTTGCCGGTCTCCTCGCCGCGCCCGCCACGGCCGCAAGCGTCAGCATCACCGTCCCGCAGCTCAAGGTCGCGGAATATCACCGCCCCTATCTGGCGGCCTGGCTCGAACCCGCCGCCGGCGGCGACGCACGCACGCTGGTTGTCTGGTATGACGTGAAGAAGACCGGCGCCGAACCCGGCACCAAATGGCTCGCGGATCTGCGCAGCTGGTGGCGCAAGGGCGGACGCAGCCTCAAGCTCCCGGCCGACGGCGTCAGCGGCGCGACCCGCGCGCCGGGCACCTATCAGATCCCCCTGCCCGGCAACCTCAAGCCGGGCACCTATGTCCTCCATGTCGAGGCCGCGCGGGAGGCCGGTGGGCGCGAGATCGTCTCCGTGCCGGTCAACTTTCCCGTCGCTTCGGGCTCCGCCGCCGGCAAGGCCGAGCTCGGCTCGATCACCATTCGCTGAAGAGGAAACGTCTCATGCGCTTCAAGTCCAGCCTCATCGCGGCCTCCGCCCTGCTTATGCTCGCCACGCCCGGCATGGCCCACCGCAACTGGCTGCTGCCCTCGGCGACCATCTTTTCGGCCGGCGACGATTGGGTGACGATCGATGCCGCGGAATCGAGCGACCTGTTCTTCGCCGATCACCGGCCGCTGCAGCTCAACAATGTGAAGGTCTGGGCGCCGGACGGCACGGAAAGCAAGATCGAGAACGGCTCGAGCGGCCGCGTGCGCTCGACCTTCGACGTGCATCTCGACAAGCCCGGCACCTGGCGCATCGCCATGGTCCAGTCCGGCGCCAATGGCAGCTTCAAGGTCAATGGCGAGGAATGGCGCCTCGGCGGTCGGCGCCCGGCACCGATAGCGCCAGCGGGCGGCGGTGCGGCACCTGCCCCGGCGCCGAAGTTCGTCTCCAGCATCGATGAAATTCCGGCCAATGCGACCGACGTCAAGATCACGGAAATGTCGGGCCGCAACGAAGTGTTCGCGACGAACGGCGAGCCCACCGACACGGTCTTCCAGACGACCGGCAAGGGTCTCGAAATGGTGCCGGTCACGCATCCGGCCGAGCTGGTGAAGGGTGAACCGGCACGCCTGAAGTTTCTCGTCGACGGCAAGCCGGCGCAGGGACTCAAGCTGACGGTGATGCCGGGCCTGAAGCGCTATCGCGACGGCGACGGCTCGTTCGAGATCATGACCGGCGCGGACGGCATCGCGACCATCGACTTCCCGGAGGCGGGCATGTTCTGGATGACGACCAGCCTGACCGACGACAAGCCGGCCAATCCCAAGGCGACCGCGCGGCGCATGAGCTGGACGGCGACGATGGAGGTCATGGCGCCCTGATGGCGCTGGCCACCCCACGAATTGCAGTCCCGCCAGCGCTCGATCCGCGCGCGCTGACCGGGCTCGACCCCAAGGCGCGTGTCGCCGATCTCGGCGGCGAGACGATGGGCACCTATTGGCGCGTGCGCCTTGCAGCAGCGCCGGACCTCGATCTCGGTGCCGTTCGAGCCGCCATCGTGGCGCGGCTCGACGGCATCGTCGCGGAGATGAGCCATTGGGCGCCCGACTCGTTGCTCAGCCGCTTCAATGAAGCGTCGGGCGGCAGCTGGACGGCCCTTCCGGCCGACTTCGCTGCCGTGATGGAGTGCGGCCTTGCCATTGCGCAGCGGAGCGCCGGCGCTTTCGATCCGGCGATCGGACGGCTGACCGATCTCTACGGCCTGGGCCCCAATCCCGCAGCCGGCGAACCCGGCACGACCGGTCACGCCGCCGCATTGGCGGTTTCGGGCTGGCAGCGCCTTGCCCTCGATGCCGAGGCGCGCCGCCTGCGCCAGCCGGGCGGTCTCTGGCTCGACCTGTCCGGCATCGCCAAAGGCCATGCCGCCGATGTCGTCGCCGACCTGCTTGGCCGAATGGGCGTGCGCCATGCGCTGGTCGAGATCGGCGGCGAATGCGTCGGGCGTGGGCTGCGGCCGGACAGCGACCCTTGGTGGGTGGACCTGGAGACGCCGCCAGGCCTGTCGCTGCCGCCCTTGCGCATCGCGCTGCACCAGCTCGCCGTCGCCACCTCAGGCAATTATGTGCGCGGGGACCATACGCTCGATCCGCGCACGGGGCTGCCGGTGCGCAACGGGATCGTGTCGGTCAGCGTGCTCCACGCCTCGGCCATGCGGGCGGACGCCTGGGCGAGCGCACTGACCGTGCTCGGACTGCCTCAAGGCCCCGTCCTGGCCGAGCGCGAGGGCCTGGCCGCGCGGTTCGTCATCGCACGCGGCGGCGTTGCGGAAGAATGGCTCAGCCCGGCGCTCAAGCTGATGCTCTGAGCCGTAACAGTCGCTTCAGCACGCGGAAGCTTTGTATGGTGAGAAATTAAAGCCCGCTCGCCAACTCCAAGCGAACCAATAGTCGGCAAAGTAACCGGAATCTGAGTTCCGTACCCGGAGTTGACTGAGATCGATACGCACGCTCCCGCGCCGCCCGATCCGTTAAGGAGAAAGTCGACTCCATCGTCCTAACGATATCCACAAATTGCCCCCTGTCCCGGATTCTCCCCCGGCCAGAACGAGAGATCCGGCGCTTCATCGGCCGGGGTTAAGACGCCCTCGAAACATTTCTGAAACACCGGCAGGAGGGCCAAGCCGCCCACCGGCCCACATTGAAAAATTGAGACATCGGTGTATATGTGTGAAAACACTTTAACACCGGAGTTTGTAATGTCCTCTGTGCGCTGGAACATCGCTGTATCGCCCGACACGGATCAATCCGTGCGGATGTTCCTTGCCGCCCAGGGTGGAGGCCGGAAGGGCGATCTTTCGCGCTTTATCGAACAGGCCGTTCGCTCCTATTTGTTCGAACAGGCCGTCGAGCAGGCCAAGGGCGCCACCGCCGGCATGAATGAGGGCGAATTGGCAACGCTGATCGACGAGGCTGTCCAATGGGCGCGCCATAACTGATGCGTGTCGTTCTCGACACGAATGTCCTGATCGCTGCCCTGATCTTCCAATATGGTCCGCCAGACACGATCTATCGGGCCTGGCGCGCGGGGCGCTTCGAACTGGTGACATCCCATCTTCAGCTTGATGAGCTGCGGCGGATCAGCCGTTACCCCAAGCTCAAGGCCATTCTGCCGAACCACCGTATCGGCATGATGATCAACCACCTCAACCGGGCGATCGTCCTCGATCATCTCCCGCCCTTGCCCAATGGTGTGGAAGCGGATGACCCGGATGACAATTTCCTGCTGAGCATGATCCTCGCCAGTGACGCGGATTTTCTCGTGACCGGCGACCGCCGCGCGGGGCTTTTGCGGCGAGGCAGCTTCCAGCGCGCAAGGATTTTGCCGCCCGCCGGATTTTGTGATGAAGCGATCCCGGGCGGATAAGGCTAACGCGCCGGTCGCCCCCGACATCACTTTCCCCGCCGCTCAATGAAACGTGGAGAAAGCTTCCACGAAATACGGCCGAAACCGCATCATGAAAAATGCCTGCATGCGCTCGATATCCGAATGCGGGAGATAAAAATGGAAAGCGTGAAGCGGCTCCATCTGGGATTTTCCGGCCTCGTTCTGGTCACGATCCTCACTCTTGGCGGTTCGCTGGTTCACTGACCATCACCCCATTATTACAACATCGGCCTCTCTTCTCCTCAGGATGCGGCCAGCTATTTGACCGAGCGCAAAGCCCTCGAACCAAGAGGTGAAGCATGATCGCGCGGGAGGGTGCGGCGCATCATAAGGCGGCCGCCCCCCTGCTCCGAGTTCGGTAAATTAGGTGGAGGGCAAGTGACCAAGGTAATGAACATCAAGCGCTTCAAGCTGTGCTCGACGAACAGGTTCTGGCATCATCCACGGTCAGGCTTCGGTCAGGAAAATCTGATGGCCTGACACGCATATGTTTCAAGAGGTTGCCATGAGCCGGCTGAGATCACATCCCGAACGCCATGCAGTGTCGCGCATCGGCTGGCTGCGCGCGGCGGTGCTGGGCGCCAATGACGGTCTCGTCTCGACCGCGAGCCTGATCGTCGGTGTCGCTGCCTCCGGGGCGGAAAAGGGCAGCATCTATGTAGCGGGCGCTGCCGCGCTGGTGGCGGGTGCGATGTCGATGGCGGCTGGCGAATATGTTTCGGTCAGCTCGCAGGCGGATACCGAGAAGGCCGACCTTTCCCGCGAAAAGAGCGAGCTTGCCGGCCAGCCGGATCTGGAACGGCAGGAACTCACCGATATCTATGTCGCGCGCGGACTGGATGAAAATCTGGCGCGACAAGTGGCCGACCAGCTTATGGCCAACGACGCGCTAGGCGCCCATGCGCGTGACGAGCTTGGAATCTCCGAGGTCGTGACCGCCCGCCCGTTACAGGCCGCCCTGACCTCCGCGGTGACCTTCAGCGCCGGCGCGCTCATGCCGTTGGCGCTGGTCGCGGCCGTGCCGCAGGAGCGCCTCGTGCCGATCGAGATCGCCGCGACGCTGCTTTTCCTCGCCCTGCCGGGCGCGCTCGGGGCCTGGGCCGGCGGCGCACCGCCCACGCGCTCCGTCATGCGCGTCACCTTCTGGGGCGCGCTTGCCATGGCGGCCACCACCGGCATCGGACATCTGTTCGGCACGGTTGTGCAGTAAAGCGCCCTCCCCGATGCGCCTGCTTGTGATCGAGGACAATGAGCGGATGGCTGCCCTCGTCGCCGATGGTCTCCAGAGGCGAGGTTTCGTATGCGACGTCGCGCACGATCTCGCCCATGCCGACGATGCGATGGCGGGGGCGCGCTATGACGCCATCGTCCTCGACCTTGGCCTGCCCGATGGCGACGGGATCGACTGGCTCGCGAGCCGCCGCAAATATCATCAGATGCCGCCGGCGATCATCCAGACCGCGCGCGGAGCGCTGGAAGATCGCGTCACCGGCCTCGATGCCGGCGCGGACGATTATGTGGTGAAGCCGGTCGAGATCGAAGAACTCGCCGCGCGTGTCCGCGCTCTGTTGCGCCGCCCGGGCACCCGGATGCAGCCGGTCATCGCAGTCGACACACTTCGTTTCGATACGGCAAACCGCACCGCAAGCGCCGCCAGCCGCACGATCGATCTCTCTCGCCGCGAGGCCGATCTGCTCGAGCTGCTGATGCGGCGCGCGGGCACGGTGGTTCACCGGGAAGTGATCGAAAATGCGCTTTACAGCTATAGCGATCCCGTGACCCCCAATGCAGTGGAAGCCGCCATCTCCCGCCTGCGCCGCAAGCTGGAGGAAGCTGGTGTCAGCGGCGCGCTTCATACCGTCCGGGGCGTCGGCTATATGCTGAAGGAGGGCGGCACATGACTTATCGCCGATCGGTATCGCGCCGCCTGAAACGCGGGCTGGGCCTGATCGGGTTGGTCGGCACCTTCCTGCTGCTGGCAGCGGTCGCCTTCTTCTACAGCTTTACCTTCACGCATCTCGATCCGCAGGCCGCGATGGTCCGCGCGATCAAGGAGATGCTGGAGCATGTCGCGCTGCCGCTCGTCGTGCTGCTGGTGCCAGTCACGATCATGGTGCTGCGGGCGATCCGTCAGGCATTCCGGCCACTGGAAGAAGCCGCCGCCGAGATCGAGGCCGCGCGAGGCCATGAGCGGGGCTATCGCATCGATAGCTCGACAATGCCCGCCGAAGCCCTGCCCTTCACATATGCCGTCAACGATCTGCTCGGCCGCCTCGACGATGCCGCTACGCGCCAGGAAGCCTTTGCCGCCGATGTCGCACACGAACTGCGCACACCGCTCGCGCTGCTGTTGCTCGAACTCGACCGGCTCGATCATGCCGACGCGGCCCGCCTGAAGGAAGACGTGGCTGCAATGCGCCGGCTGATCGACCAACTCATGCTGCTGGCGCAGATCGATGCGGCAACCGCCGCGCAAACGCCGCTTGAAGCAGTTTCTCTGGTAGATGTCGCGCGGCTTGTCGTCAGTTCGGTCGCACCGGGCATCATCGCCGAAGGCAAGACCATCGCGCTCGATATCGACGACAAGGCGCCCTTCGTGAACGGCCGGCGCGAGGCGATTGCCGCCGCGCTGCGCAACCTGATTGAGAATGCCGTGCGCGTGACGCCGGCCGGAGGCGGGATACAGGTCTTCGCCGGTCCCGGCGCAATGCTGCGTGTGCGCGACGAAGGACCAGGCCTGCCCGCGGAGAGACTGCGCGAGTTGGTCCAGCGCCACCACCGCGCCGATCATGCAAGTAAGGATGGGGCGGGCCTCGGCCTTGCGATCGTCGACCGGATCATGGCCGCGCATGGCGGTGAACTGCTGACCGAGTCCGCCAAGAACGAACTCATCCTGCGCTTCCCCGACACCTGATCCCAGCTTTTCGTTTCGTCAGGATTCGGTCAGGCACCCTGCATAGCCGCAGGAGCATGTGGAGACGAACTTACCTGATTTCGGGCGTCGCAGCGATAGCTCTCATGCTGGTTGGCTTGTGGTGGCTCAACGTCCACAATGCCGAGCAACCTGCTTCGCAGCCGACCGCAAACGCTCATACAGTCGATGGCCGGTTGGCGGTGGACAAGCAGCGCGTAGCACAAATGGGCATCCGTCTCGCTCCGGCGATCGCGGCCGGCGAAACCCCTCTTGCCACCATCCCCGCCGTCATCCAGCCGCCCGCCAACGCCCGCGTTGCCGTGGCGGCGACCTTTCCCGGCACAGTACTGCGGACCCTGGTGGTCGAAGGCGACAGCGTGCGGCGTGGCCAACCATTGGCGATCATCGCGAGCCGCGAGGTGCTGACGATGGGGGCGGACCTGACTCGCGCCCATGCCCGCAACGGCGTGGCGGCCGCGAACGCATCGCGCCTCGCCCAGCTTAGCCGCGAAGGCATTATCGCTGGCGCGCGGGCGGACGAGGCGAACGCCGTCGCCGCCGAGGCGCGCGCCGATGTCTCGGAAAAATCCCGTATACTGCGCATGGTGAACGGGTCCGGGAGTAGCGGTTCCTATACGCTCACCGCCCCCATCGCGGGGCGCATCACCAGCGCCACGATCCAGGCGGGCAATCCGGTGGACGGCACGACAGCGCCTTATGTGATCGACGCGGCGGATCGCTATGAGGTGGTGGGCCAGTTGCCCGAGCGGTTGGTCGGACAGGTGCATCCCGGCATGAGCGTGCGGCTGCTCCCCAACCTCACCGGTCGGATCGTCGCGGTAGGATCGACGATCGATCCCACGACCCGCTCGGCCAGCCTCAAGGCGGAAATCCCTGCCGGCCCCGGCATCGTGGCCGGGCGCACAACCAGCATCGTGATCGCCGACCCCGCTCCGGCGAGCGCGGTCAGTGTGCCCGATGCCGCCGTGACGATGATCGACGGCAAGCCCGTGGTGTTCGTGGCCGCGCGCGGCGGCTTCGCGGCCCACCCCGTGACCAGCGGCGGGAACAGCGATGGCCGCACCATCCTGCTTTCCGGCGTCAAGCCCGGCGAGCAGGTCGTCGTCTCCGGCACGAGCGCGCTCAAGGCGCTCGCCACTACGCGATAGGCCCGGTTCGATGCTGCGTTCGCTCGTTGCCACGGCGCTGTCCTATCGCCTGCTCGTCCTGCTGCTCGCTATTGCGACGGCGGGGCTCGGGGTCTGGGCCTTCGTCAATCTGCCGGTCGATGCCTATCCCAATATCGCGCAGACGCAGGTGAAGCTGATCCTGAAGGCCCCCGGCATGACGCCCGAGGAGGTCGAGAGCCGCGTCATCACGCCGATCGAGACGGAGATGCTCGGCGTCCCCCATCAGGCGATCCTGCGCTCGACCGCCAAATATGCCATCGCCGACATCACCATCGACTTCACCGACGGCACCGACATCTATTGGGCGCGCCAGCAGGTCGCCGAGCGATTGTCCGGCGTGATGGGCGATCTGCCCGCTTCCGTGAGCGGCGGCCTCGCGCCGATCTCGACGCCCTTGTCCGATGTCTACATGTTCACGATCGAGGGGCCGTTGTCGCTGCAGCAGAAGCGCGAATTGCTCGACTGGACGATCCGCCCAGCACTGCGCACCGTGCCAGGCGTCGCTGACGTCAACGCACTGGGCGGCTATGTTCGCACTTTCGAGGTGAGGCCCGATCCCGTCGCGCTCGCAGGCGCGAAGCTCTCCGTGGCTGATCTGCGCACCGCGATCGAAAGCGGCAACCGCAACGATGGCGCGGGCCGGCTCACCAATGGCGAGGAAGCACTGATCGTTCGCGCCGTGGGAGCGATCCGCAGCGTGGAGGATCTACAAGCGCTGGTCATCGCCAGCCGCGATGGGCGCATCGTCCGCTTGGGCGACGTTGCCACGGTCGGCACCGGCAGCCTCACCCGCTACGGCGCGGTTACACGCGGCGGCGAGGCCGAGGCGGTGGAGGGTCTCGTCATCGCGCTGCGCGGCGCGGACGCTAGGTCGGTGGTGGATGGCGTGCGGGCGCGGCTGGGCGAGCTTCAGCATAGCTTGCCCACGGGCACGTCCATCAATGTCTTCTACGACCGCTCCGACCTGATCGCGCGCGCGGTCGGCACGGTCGAGGAAGCGCTGCTGGAGGCGACCGTGCTGGTCGTCGTGTTGCTCATCCTGTTCCTGGACGACTGGCGCGCCGCCGCGATCGTTGCGGTGACGCTGCCGATGGCGGCGCTCATTACCTTCCTGTTCATGCGCGGCATGGGGCTGTCCGCCAATCTGATGAGCCTCGGCGGCCTCGCCATCGCGATCGGGATGCTGGTCGACGGCGCGGTGGTGGTGGTCGAGAATGTCGTCGAGCGTCTGGGCCGCGCCCATGACGAGGATACGCCCCGACTCAACCACGTCTTCCGCGCGACGAGCGAGGTGATCGTACCGGTCTCGGCGGGCATCCTCATCATCGCCCTCGTGTTCCTGCCGCTGCTCTCGTTACAGGGGCTGGAAGGAAAGCTGTTCGCGCCCGTTGCGCTCACCATCGTGTTCGCACTCGCCGGCTCTCTGCTGCTCGCGCTGACCCTGGTCCCGGTGCTCGCTTCCTTCGGCCTCAAGAGCGGACAGCATGGCGATCCATGGATCATGCGTCAGATCGGCCCCCGCTATCGCGTGCTGCTTGATGGAGCCTTTACCCGCAAGCCTGTCGTCTATGGCCTCTCGATCATCGGACTGGTGCTGGCGGGCCTGGCCTATGGCGCGGTCGGCAAGACCTTCATGCCGACAATGGATGAGGGCTCGGTGATCGTCCAACTCGCCAAGCTACCCTCGATCAACCTCGCGCAATCGGTCACGGGCGACCTTGCCGTGCAGCGGGCGCTGCGCACCGTGCCGGAGGTCGAAGATGTGATCGCCCGCGTCGGCTCCGACGAGATCGGCCTCGATCCGATGGGGCCGAATGAAACCGACAGCTTCGTCCAGTTGAAGCCGCGCTCCGAATGGCGCGGCGACAAGGATTTCGTGGTCGAGGAAATCCGCAAGGCGCTCGATGGGCTGCCCGGTATCCAGCCGAGTTTCACCCAGCCGATCGAGATGCGCGTCTCGGAGATGCTCACCGGCGCGCGCGGCGATCTGGCGGTGAAGATCTTCGGCCCCGATACCCGGACGCTCGCGGAACTGGCCGGCCAGGTCCAGCATGAACTGTCCGGCATAAGCGGCGCCTCGGAGGTGTTGACGGTCGCCAACGACAGCGTGGATTATCTCCAGCTCGATATCGATCGCGCGGCGGCGGGGCGGTTCGGGATGCCGGTCGACCAGATGCAGGATGCGCTGCGCGCGCAGGTCGAGGGCGTCCATGCCGGAATCGTGGCCGAGGGGCAGAAGCGCATCCCCATCCTCATCCGCGGCGACGACGATATCCGAAGCGATCCGGCGCGCTTCGCCGACCTGCAACTGCGCATGCCCGATGGCAACCTGGCGCGCGTCAGCGATATGGCGCGGGTCGAGCGCACCCAGGGGCCGGTCAAGCTCGACCATGAGAACGGCTCGCGCTTCGCGCTGGTGCAGGCCTTCGTCTCAGGTCGCGACCTGGTCGGCTATGTCGATGAGGCGAAAGCGGCGGTGGCGGCGAAGGTGCGGCTCCCGGCGGGCTACAATATCGTCTGGGGTGGGCAGTTCGAGAACCAGCAGCGCGCCTCGGCCCGGCTGATGCTGGTGGTGCCGATCGCGCTGGCGCTCATCTTCCTCGTCCTGCTGGCGACATTGCGCTCGCTGCGCGCCTCGCTGCTGATCCTTGCCAACATCCCCTTCGCGATGGTCGGCGGGCTGATCTCGCTCTGGGGATCGGGTGAGTATCTCTCGGTCCCCGCCTCGGTCGGGTTCATTGCGCTCCTCGGCATCGCGGTGCTCAACGGGCTGGTGCTGGTCGCCTATTTCCGCCAGCTCCGCGCCGAAGGGCTGAGCATGGCCGAGACCGTGCGGCTCGGCGCGCAGCGGCGGCTGCGGCCGGTGCTGATGACCGCCAGCATCACCGCCTTCGGCCTCGTGCCCCTGCTGTTCGCCAGCGGGCCGGGATCGGAGATCCAGCGGCCGCTCGCCATCGTCGTGATCGGCGGCCTCATCACCTCCACCTTGCTGACGCTGATCCTGCTGCCGATCCTGTTCGAGCGCTTCGGCGAAAGCGCTGCGGATATCGCCGATGCCTGACCTGCTGTTCACCCTCCACTGCGCCACCCGCGATACCGAGCTTCTCGTGGACGCGATCCGCACCGTCTCCGACGCGCCAATCCATGTCCGTAACGAAGCCGTGCGCGGCCGTGACTTCGGTGATGCTGGAACCGCCGAGCGCGTCTCCGGCGAATTGAAGCGTTCGACGCTCGAACTGATCGTGAGCGCGGACGCGGTGCCCGACCTGCTCCGCACCGTAAAAGACGCGCGGCGCGATCTGCCGGTCCGGTGGCGCACGACGCCCCTGCTCGATCATGGAAGGATCGCCTGATGCGGATCGCCTTCGCCGCTCTCAGCCTTCTCGCGGTCGCGCCTGCCCTGGCCCAGCATACCGATCTGCCGCCTGCCGACAAGGTCGACGAAGCGCTCGACAATCATCCCAGCATCGCCGCCGCCATCGCCCGCGTCGAGGCAGCCCGCGCGCGCGGCGACATGCTGCGCAAGGGGGCGCATGAGGTGACGGTCAGCGGCAGCTACATTCGCCGAACCGTCGACCACGAAGGCGGGTTCAACGAGTTCGACACGACGCTCAGCCGCCCGTTCCGCCTGCCGGGCAAGGCCGCGCTCGACCGCGAGGCCGGGGCGCTCGGCATCGAGGTCGCGGAAAACCAGATGGAGGATGTCCGCCATCAGACCGCGCTGCTGCTGGCCGGCTATTGGCACGACTGGCTCACGGCAGGGAGCCATTATCGCAACGATCTCGATACCGTCCGCGGGCTGGAGGAGGCAATCGCCGCCATAAGGCGCCGGGTCGCGCTGCGCGACGCCGCCCAGCTCGACCTCGATCAGGCGCAGGCGGCGCTGGCGCAGGCGCGCGCGCAGGCTGCATCATCGCTCTCGCTGCGCGAACAGGCACGCGTGACTTTCGCAGCGTCTTTTCCCGAAATCCCGCTCCCCTCCGAGCCACCGGAATTGGCCGAACCTGTGCTCTCTGCAGAAGGGCTGGAAGCAATGCGCGACCTGGTGATTGAGCGCAGTCACGAAATCCGCGCCGCCGACAAGGAAGCGCAGCGTCTGGGCGTGACTTCGCGCCGGGTGCGGGCGGAGCGCATCGCCGATCCTTCATTCGGCGTTCGCCTGTTCAGCGAGCGCGGTGGCATCGAGAAAGGTGCCGGTATCGTCGCCTCGATTCCGCTGGGTGGTGGCTATCGCCGCGCCGCGGCCGATCAGGCATCGGCCGAGGCCAATGCCGCGCGCATGGAGCTGGCAGCGGTGCAACGCACCGTCCGTGCCGTCGCCGATGCCGACCTCTCCAATGCCCGCACCCGACTTGATGCCTGGCGCAATGCCGGAGCGTCGGCCCGGAGCGCAGCTGACGCGGCAGAGCGGACGGCGCGCGGCTATCAACTCGGGCAGATCGACCTCAGCGATCTTCTCTATGCCCGACGGCAAGCCAATGACGCACGCCGCATGGAGATCGATGCCCGCTCAGGAGCCGACCGCGCGCTGCTCAAGCTCCAGATCGACTCGCATACGATCTGGGCGCCGGATGAGGAGAAACGGTGATCCTCTAGCGCGGTAATCGGTATGGGAAGGGCAGAACCGGGGAATCATGCGAGGATGACGTTTTTCTTCATCGGATCAATTGTGATCGCTTCGATCGTCGTCGCGCTGCTGGTCCTGGATGCAGCCGACCAGCGCGCGGAGGCGCGGGAAGCATGGATTGCCCCGATTATCAGCGGATCAAAGCCTGGCAGATACCGGCGCCCCCGGGAGGGCTTCCTTTGGGCCATGCGGACACGGTCCGGCCTGCCGCTATCCGGCTCAGACGGCGCGCACTGGACACGTTTTCGCCTGTTCGGCCTGATCCCCGTTGCTCGTCTCGGCGGATCGCCGGACCACGCACGCCCAGCCTTTTGCCGTTATGCGGCGGAAGCGATCTTCTGGACGCCCGCCGCCATGCTCCTGCATTGAAGCGTTCGCACGACTTCGTACCACCCAGGAGGGTGGCTAAATCAATTACGCGGTGTCCGACAAAGCGGACGCGCAGCCACGCTCGAAATTCCCGTGTTGGAAATCCGGCTCTCACAGGGTGAACTTTGTTCTTTTGAGCGGACCTTATTTTAGGACCACATTCGCTATGGTGAGAAATTAAAGTCGGCTCTGGCAACCGGTCGATCGCGCCACCCTGGCGGTAAAGGGAAGCTTGCGAAATCGCTCGAAGTTGACTCACAGATCGCCGGGGCATTTCTGCAGAGCGCAGACGACGGAAAAGAATGTCGACTCAACGCACGCCGACAGTCTGAAGCGCGCTAAAGAAGCGCCCCGTGAGCGCGCAGTGTCTCGGCGACGCGGGATTGGGCAAGGCCCAGCGGATCGCTCTCGCCCATCAGTGCAAAGCTTCCGCCAAGCGCGAAGCTGCAATGCCCGTGAACGGTGGCGATCAGCGACCGGGCCAGCCGGACAGCGTCGCCCCTCGTCTCCTGCGGCAGGACCGCCTCGACCTCGCGCGAGATGATCCCGGTCAGCCCTACACGTTCATTCACCAGCCGGTCTCGCATCTCCATGTCCTCCGGCACGCGATGCTCATAGATTGCGGCCCAGAGATTGCGGTTCGCCTCCGCAAAATCGAAATAGCCCTGAACGAGGCTTTTGATCCGCTCCGCGCCGGCGACGCCGCTTAGGCGCTTTTCCAGCCACTCTGCCCAAAGCGCGAATGTCCGGCTGTTGATGGCCATCACCAGGCCATCAACATTGCCGAAAACGTTCATGATCGTGCCGACCGAATAGCCGATGCGCTTGGCGACCTCTCGCGCGGAGAAGCGACCATAGCCGACTTCCGCCATCAACTGCTGTCCGGCATCGAGAATGAGCGCTTCCAGTTCATCCCGGCCATGGTCCGATCGCCTGCCCATATCGCCGCTCTAACTCGCATATTGAACACTGTCTAATTTTATAATTGCACAGTGTTCAATTTTAGCTTACGTCGAGGGTCATCGGAGTTTGGGGGTAGCGCCATGACGCTGATTCTGTTTGTCGCCATTGTGGTTCTCGGCTTTATTCTCGCGAACACGCGCAGCCGACTGTCCCGGCTCGAGCGTGAGATCGAGGACCAGCACGATGCAGAGCGCATCGCGCGCTGGCAGGCCATTTCGGCCGGCCCGGCGCCCCTTGGAGACAACGATCAGGCATATGACGGGCCCGCCCGAATTATAGCGCAAAAGCAGGTGGCCGAGACGGGCATGGAGTCGGAGCCGCCGGTGCTCACGACAGAGCCTGCGGACGAAATGTTTGCTGAAACCGAAGATCTGCCAATGGAACCGGAGACGCAGCCCGAATCCCCGTGGGATGAGCCGGACACTGTTGACGAGGATCGTAAACCGGCGACCGGCTTCGAGGATTTGTTCGGGCGCCGCCTCCCGATCTGGGCCGGCGGGGTTACCCTGATCGTCGCGGCCGTTCTGCTAGTTAAATATTCAATGGACGCAGGCCTGCTCTCGCCCTGGGTGCGCGTGACGCTGGGCCTGGTCTTCGGCGCCGGGCTGATCACCGCCGCCGAATTGGCCCGCAGGATGGAGCGCTTCGTCCAGGACGACCGCGTGGCTCAGTCGCTGGCGGGGGCTGGCATCGGCAGCCTCTATGCGGCCATGCTGGCCGCCAGCAGCCTCTACCATCTCATAGCGCCTGGTACGGCCTTCGCAGGTCTCAGCGCGATCACCACTCTGGCTATGGGGCTGGCATTGCGCTTCGGCGCTCCCTGCGCCGTGCTTGCGCTGGTCGGCGGCCTTGCCACGCCCGCGCTTGTCCAGAGCGGCGCACCCAACATCCCGCTGCTGAGTGGCTATCTCGCCATGGTCATCGGCAGCCTGACCGTGCTCTCGCGCCGCCAGCGCTGGTTCTGGCTGGGCGCCTTAGCACTGGCCGGCGGCATGGGCTGGACCACGCTCGTCATCGTCATGGGCGAACTCAGCCAGTTCTCGACCCCTTCTATCGGCCTCCTCGTGCTGCTGCTCGGCATTGCCCTGCCGGTCGTGACGGCAAACGAGGATCGCGGTGTCATGCTGCGCGCTGTCGCAGCCGGCGCGGCCTCGCTGCAACTCGCCCTTCTCGTATCGCAAGGCGGTTACGACGCACTGAACTGGGGCCTCTACGGCCTACTCTCGCTGGCTTTCCTGTGGCTGACGCAGCGCGTGCCTGTGCTTCGTCCCATGATGGTCGTGCCGCTCGGCGTAAGCATCTTTCTCGCATATCTTTGGCCTGCGCCGCCCGTGGCGCTGTTTGGCTCGGTCATCACCGGCATCGCGCTGATCTTCGGCGGCGGCGCGCTCTGGCGGCTGTGGCGTCCCAACGGATCGGTTGTCGAAGCCGGACAGCTCGTGGCGATCGCCATCGGCGGCTATTTCGTGACCCTCCACCAGCATTTCGGCGCGCCCGATGCGACTTATGCCTGGCTGGGCGTCGCATTCGCGTCCCTGCCAGCAATCGGCTCGGCGTTCGGGTGGCGCTCGGCCGAGCGACAGGGCGACTGGCGCTTCCCCACGCTCGCGCTCGCTTCGGGCTTCCTCCTGATTTGGGCCGCGTTCTTCGGTTTCGACGACTGGTTCCTGCCCATCGCCATGGCCGCCGTCTCGGCCATGCTGCTGCTGGTTTCTTGCCTGTCGCAATGTCGTCGTGTCCCGACAGTCCGCTTTTGGGTTTTAACCTCGAAAGCCGGACACCTTCTCGCCATGCCGAACGTGTTGCGCTGCGCCTGCTCCCGCCCCCAACACCAACTTCTCCCGCGTGACGAAAGGTGCCTCGACGCACTATGTATCCTGAAACAAATTCAGGATGACGAGTCTCATATGAAAAGCTCGTCCGACGGAGAGGCCGAGAAGACATGATCCTCAACGAGACCCAGCAGGCCGTGCGGGAGGCCATCCGCGCCTTTGCGCAGGAGCAGGTCCGACCACGCAGCGCGCAGTTCGAAGCGGCGGGCGGCTATCCACCGGAATTGTTCACCCGGATGGGGGAACTCGGCCTCATGGGCATCACCGCGCCCGAGGAAGAGGGGGGCGCCGGGCTGGACATGGTGAGCTATGCGCTCGCGCTCATCGAGATCGCGGCGGCGGACGGGGCGCTCTCGACGATCATGTCCGTGCAGAACTCGCTCGTGATCTCAGGATTGCTGCGCGAAGGCAGCGCGGAACAGAAGGCGCGCTTCCTGCCCGACCTCATCGCCGGGCGCAGCATCGGCGCCTTCGCGCTCACCGAGGAGAATGCCGGCTCCGATGCTTCGGCGATCCGGACGCGGGCGGTGCGCGACGGCAATCACTGGGTGATAACCGGCGCCAAGCAATTCATCACCTCGGGCAGGATCGCGGGTCTCACCATCGTTTTCGCGGTCACGGATCCGGCCGCCGGCAAGCAGGGGCAGAGCGCATTTCTCGTGCCGACCGACACGACCGGCTATCTGGTGGACAAGGTGGAGCACAAGCTCGGCCAGGGCGCGTCCGACACCTGCGCGCTTCGTTTCGACAATATGCGCCTGCCGCTCGATCTCATGCTCGGGCCGGAGGGCGCGGGCTATCGCATCGCGCTGGCCAATCTCGAGGTCGGACGCATCGGCATCGCGGCGCAGTCGGTCGGCATGGCGCAGGCCGCGCTGGAAATCGCGGTACAATATGCCAAGGACCGGCAGAGCTTCGGCAAGCCGATCATCCAGCACCAGGCTGTCGGCCATCGCCTCGCCGATCTCGCGACAAGGCTGGAGGCGGCGCGACAGATGGTGCTGCATGCGGCGGCGGTGAAGGATGCCGGCCTTCCAGCCCTTAAGGAGGCAAGCATGGCCAAGCTCTTCGCCAGCGAAACGGCGGAGGCGATCGTCTCCGGCGCGATCCAGACGCTCGGGGGCTATGGCTATCTTGAAGAATTCGGCCTCGCCCGCATCTATCGGGATGTGCGCGTCTGCCAGATATATGAGGGCACGTCCGACATCCAGCGGATGGTGATCGCGCGGGGGCTTTGAATTGTCCCTATCCGTTCGGTTCGAGCGAAGTCGAGAACCATTGGCACTATCCGTGTCTCGACTTCGCTCGACACGAACGGATAGGTTGATTGGAATTTGCGCGAGTAAGGAAAGTTCATGACCGACCCCATCGTCATTGCCGGCATGGCACGCACGCCCATGGGCAGCTTTCAGGGCGAGCTGTCGGCTGTGAAGGCGACCGATCTCGGTGCTGTTGCGGTGCGCGCAGCGGTCGAGCGCGCCGGCATCCAACCCGCCATGATCGAGCAAATCGTGATGGGTTGCGTACTCCCCGCCGGCCTCGGCCAGGCGCCCGCGCGGCAAGCCGCCATTTATGCCGGCCTTGGCGAGCATGTCCAGGCGACGACCGTCAACAAGATGTGCGGCTCGGGCATGCAGGCGGCCATGCTCGCGCATGACATGCTGCGTGCAGGCTCGGCGGACATCCTCGTGGCCGGCGGCATGGAGAGCATGACCGGCGCGCCCTATCTCCTCCCCAAGCATCGCGGCGGCGCGCGCATCGGCCATGATGTCGTCAAGGATTCGATGTTCCTCGACGGGCTCGAGGATGCCTATGAAACCGGCAAGCTGATGGGCGCTTTCGCCGAGGAGACGGCGCGCGCCTATCAGTTTTCGCGCGAAGAGCAGGACGCCTTCGCGATCCGTTCGCTCTCCCGCGCCCAGACCGCGCAAGCAGACGGCGCCTTCGACGCCGAGATCACGCCGGTGACGGTCGAGACGCGCAAAGGTGCCGTATCGATCACCGCCGATGAGCAGCCGGGCAAGGCAAACATCGACAAGATCCCGACATTGAAGCCTGCTTTCTCCAAGGACGGCACGATCACCGCGGCCAATGCCTCATCCATTTCGGACGGCGCGGCGGCACTGGTGATGACACGATCAAGGGTGGCCGAGCGGCTGGGCCTCAAGCCGATTGCCAGGATCGTCGGCCATGCCGCCCATGCCCATGCACCGGCCCTGTTCACGACCGCTCCCGTCGCGGCGATGCGGACGCTGCTCGACCGGGTCGGCTGGAGCGTCGCGGATGTCGACCTGTTCGAGGTCAATGAGGCGTTCGCGGTCGTCGCGCTCATCGCCCAGCGCGAACTCGGCATAACCGACGACAAGCTCAACGTGAACGGTGGCGCGTGCGCGCTCGGCCACCCCATCGGCGCGTCCGGCGCGCGCATCCTGGTGACGCTGATCGCGGCACTGCAAGCCCGCGGCCTCAAACGCGGCGTCGCGAGCCTCTGCATCGGCGGCGGCGAGGCGACGGCGATGGCGGTTGAGCTGGTTTAGCCTGATCGGGATCGCCCGAACTCTTCCTCCGTCATCCGGACCTGATCGGTGATATCCCGTTGGAACAGTTGGCTGTTCCCCGGCGCGGGCCGGGGCCCTGTCTCGACGCGAAGCGTCGAATGCCGGCTATAGCCCTGCGTCTCACCGGACACGGTCACTTCGAATGGTTGGAAATGACCCCAGCGCGCCGCTCTTCGCGCAGAGGGTGCAGTTGCACTCATGGATGAATCGGGCCGCTTGGTGACCTCGATGCGGACGTTGCCGCACATGCAGGAAAGATTCAACATTTTTCAGGGCTTAGCACGAGCCGTCTTGTTCCGCCAATAAGCCTGCGTACCGCGCTTGAACAGGCGATCGTCCGGCAGAACGTCGGGGGGCGCGAGATCGTCCAGCGTTTCGAGCGCAGCATAGACGGGGGCGAAGTCAGCCTCCGCAGTCGCTTTCAGCAATGCCTCGAAGCTGGGGATTACGAAATAGCTCTGCTGGTAATCGTCGATCCGATAGTTCGTTCGCATGACCCGCAGCAGGTCGAAGGCAATGCGGTTGGGGCTCGGATCGTCGAGCGCGAATTCGCTCTCGCCATGGCTCGAGACGATGCCGGCGCCGAACAGCTTGAGCCGGTCGGCCTCCTCGATCAGCCCGAATTCGACCGTATACCAGTAAAGTCGCGCGAGCTTGTGGATCGCGCCGAATTCGAGGCTGCGCAGGCCGCCTAGGCCATAGGCCTGCATGTAATCGGCATAGATCGGGTCGGCGAGCAGCGGGACATGGCCGAATACATCGTGAAAGACATCCGGTTCCTCCAGATAGTCGAGCTGGTCAGGCCGCCTTATGAAATTGCCCGCGACGAAGCGGCGATTGGCGAGATGGTCGAAGAAGACGGCATCGGGGACGAGGCCAGGCACGGCAACCACCTGCCAGCCGGTGAGCTTCGTGAGGCGATCGGACAGCTCCGCGAAGTCCGGGATTCCCGGCCTGGAGAGAGACAGCACGTCGAGTCCGCGCAAATAGGCCTCGCAAGCTCTGCCCTGGAGCTGCGCTGTCTGCCGCGCGAACAGCAAGTCCCAGACGGCATGCTCCTGCGCGTCGTAATGCGACCAGTCCTGCGGGACGGTCCAGTCCGGCCCAGCGCCTTCGGGTGGCGTTTCGTGGATGTGAAGCCCGTCGCTCATCGCTGCAACATGGGTTCCGTGCTGCGGTGCTTCAACATCACGGCCGCGCCGCGGGCAATGGCAGTGCTGTGGTGCGTTTCACGCGATTGAGGACGATGTTCGAGCGGACGTTGGCAATGTCCCCATGACCGAGAAGCTCATCGTTGATGAGGTGCGACAATGAGGGCAGGTCGCGCGCCATGAGGTGCAGCAAATAATCGCTGTCGCCGGTCAGGGCGCAGCATTCGACGACCTCGGCCAAGCCGATCATGCGCTTGTGGAAAGCTTCGGCGACACCCTTTGCATAGCTCGCGAGGCTGACCAACACATAGGCCTCGACATGGAGACCGAGACTGTCGGGGTCGAGCAGCGCGACCTGGCGGCGGATGACGGAGTCCTGCGCGAGCCGCTGGATACGGCGCGACACCTGGGACGCGGACAGGCCGACTTGCTCGCCCAACTCCGCGTGAGAGACGGATGCGTCATCCTGGAGACGCGCAAGAATCCTGAGGTCGAGTCGATCCATATGCGACAAACATGTGCAAATTTCATCATATGCGCAATAGACGCGTAAAATTGCTGCGGGTGACCGCGAAGATCGCGCGGATATTGCGGGCTGATCATGCTATTCTTCGCGCACAGGAGAGCTGCCCATGACTGCCCCCATGACCGTTCCTGCCCGCGATATGGCACAAGCCGGATTCGACAATCCGCTCGGCCTCGACGGCTTCGAGTTCATCGAATTCTGCGCCCCCGAGCGCGGCACGCTCGAGCCGGTCTTTACCGCCATGGGCTTCACCCGCGTCGCCCATCACCGCTCCAAGGACGTCGACCTGTGGCGGCAGGGCGAGATCAACCTCATCGCCAATTACGAACCGCGCAGCCCCGCCGCCTATTTCGCGGCCGAGCACGGTCCTTCCGCCTGCGGCATGGGCTTTCGCGTCAACGATGCGGCGCGCGCCTATGAACTGGCGATCGAGCGCGGCGCCGAGCCGGTCGAGATCAGGACCGGCCCCATGGAGCTGCGGCTCCCCGCCATCCGCGGCATCGGCGGCGCCATCATCTATTTCATAGATCGCTATGCGACGATGGACGAGCCTGACGCCCTGTCAGTCTATGACATCGATTTCCGGTATCTGCCGGACGTCGAGCGCCACCCCCCCGGCGCGGGCTTCACGCTTGTCGACCACCTGACGCACAATGTCTATGGCGGCCGCATGTCCTATTGGGCCGGCTATTATGAGCGGATCTTCGGCTTCCGCGAGATCCGCTATTTCGATATCAAGGGCGAATATACCGGGCTCACGAGCAAGGCGATGACCGCGCCCGACGGCAAGATCCGCATCCCCCTCAACGAGGAGGGGAAGGCCGGTGGCGGGCAGATCGAGGAATTCCTGCGCGCCTATAATGGCGAGGGCATCCAGCACATCGCCTTCATCTGCGACGATCTGCTCGCATGCTGGGACAAGCTCAAGGCGCTCGGCACGCCCTTCATGACGCCGCCGCCCGACACGTATTACGAGATGCTCGACGAACGCCTGCCGGGCCATGGCGAACCGGTCGCCGAACTTCGGAAGCGCGGCATCCTCCTCGACGGCTCGACGGAGACAGGCGATCCCCGCCTGCTCCTCCAGATCTTCTCGGAAACGATGATCGGCCCGGTGTTCTTCGAATTCATCCAGCGCAAGAAGGATGAGGGCTTCGGCGAAGGCAATTTCACCGCGCTGTTCCAGTCGATGGAGCGCGACCAGATGCGCCGAGGCGTGCTGCAGGGAGAAGCGCAATGACCACTGCTCCCACCCTCTCGCGCATTCATCACGTCGCCTATCGTTGCCGCGATGCGAAGGAGACGGTGGACTGGTACGAGCGCGTGCTCGGCATGCGCTACACGACCGCTTTCGCCGAGGATCATGTGCCCTCCACGGGCGAATATGATCCTTACATGCATGTCTTCCTCGACTGCGGCGGGGGCAACGTCCTCGCCTTCTTCGAACTGCCCAACCAGCCCGCGATGGGCAAGGATCCGAATACGCCGGCCTGGGTGCAGCATATCGCATTCGAAGTCTCCGATCTCGACGCACTGCTCGCGGCGAAGGCGCATCTCGAAGCGCATGGCATCAAGGTGCTGGGCCCGACCTATCACGGTCTGTTTCGCTCCATCTATTTCTTCGATCCCAACGGTCATCGGCTCGAGCTTGCCTGCAACATCGGCACGGCGGAGCAGATCATCGAGGCCGAGAGCGTCGCGCCGGCCATGCTGGACGAATGGAGCCAGACCAGGAAGGCGCCGCGCATGGCCAGCTGGCTGCATCAGGAGCCGGGCCACGAAAGCCCCGCAAGCACGGAGACGCGCAGTTGATCGGTCTCAATTATAGTCACTGCCCGCAGGCGAAGAGCTGGGTCGACGGATCAGAAGGCCACAGCGAATTTCCGATCCAGAACCTGCCCTTCGGCATCTTCTCGCCCTCGGGCTCGGACCTGCCGCGCGGGGGCATCGCGATTGGCGATTTTGTGTTGGATGTCGCTGCCATGGCGGACCTACTGCCGCCAGCGGCCGGGAAGACCGCGCGGCAGGCCGATGCGCCGAGCCTCAATGGCCTGTTCGCGCTCGGCAATGAGGCCATGCGCGCGCTACGCCTCGCTTTGTTCGACCTGCTCGCCGATGCCAAGCACGAGGCGGCCGTTCGTCCGCATCTCCATGCCGCCGCCGACTGCCAAATGCATTTGCCCTTTGCGATCGGCGACTACACGGATTTCTACGCCGGCATCCATCATGCCGAGAATATCGGCCGCCAATTTCGCCCCGAGAACCCGCTGCTGCCCAACTATAAATTTGTGCCCATCGGCTATCATGGCCGCAGCTCCTCGATCCGGCCGAGCGGCGTAAACGTGGTCCGCCCGCAAGGCCAGAGCCGCGGACCCGGCATGGAGGTGCCCCGCTTCGGCCCGACTGGACGCCTCGACTATGAGCTGGAAATGGCGGTCTGGATCGGCACCGGCAACACGCTCGGCAAGCCGATTTCGATCGGCAAGGCCGCCGACCATATCGCCGGCCTGTCGCTGCTCAACGACTGGTCGGCCCGTGACGTGCAGGCCTGGGAGTACCAGCCGCTCGGCCCTCTCCTCTCCAAGAATTTCCACACGACGGTCTCGCCCTGGGTCGTCACGACATGTGCGCTCGCGCCCTTCCGCATGGCGCAGCCCACACGGCCGGACGGAGACCCCGCCCCCCTCCCTTATCTGAACGACGCGGCAGATCAGGGCCACGGCGCTTTTTCGGTCAGCATCGAAGTCGCGATCCAGACCGAGCGCATGCGCGCCGAGGGCAAGGCAGCCGAGCGGATCAGCAAGGGCAGCATGGCGGCCATGTATTGGACCGTCGCCCAGCTCGTGACCCATCACACGGTCGGCGGCTGCAACCTGCGGCCCGGCGACCTGCTCGGCACAGGTACGCTCTCCGGCGAGGACCGGACAAGCTGGGGCAGCCTCGCCGAATTGACCGAAGGCGGAAAGATGCCCATTCAGCTCAGTAATGGCGAGAAGCGGACTTTCCTCGAAGACGGCGACGAAATCGTGATGACGGCGCATGCCGAACAGGACGGCTGTGTACCCATCGGCTTCGGCGAATGCCGCGCACGGATCGTGCGCGGGTGACCGGCGAACCGCGCCTTGTCCTTCACGACTATGCGCGCTCCTCGGCCGCCTATCGCGTTCGGATCGCGCTCAACCTGAAGGGCCTTGCCTACGAGCAGGTCAGCCATGACCTCCGCGCCGGCGAGCAGCGTGCCCTGGACTATCTCGCGCTCAATCCTCAGGGGCTTGTTCCCGCTCTTGATACCGGCAGCGGGATCATCGCCCAGAGCGGCGCCATCATGGAGTGGCTGGAGGAGCGCTATCCGCAAAAGCCGCTCCTGCCCTCGGACGCTGGTGGACGCGCCATCGTCCGATCGATGGCGCAGATCATTGCCTGCGACATCCATCCCCTGAACAATCTGCGCGTGCAGATCTATCTCCGCGACAAGTTCACCGCCGACGATGCGCAGATGTCGGACTGGATCGCCACCTGGATGCGCGAAGGTTTCGCGGCGGTCGAGGAACTGATTGCGTGCCATGGCGGACAATTCGCCTTTGGCGACAGCCCGACGATGGCGGACTGCTATCTGGTGCCGCAGGTCTATTCGGCAAACCGCTATAATGTCGCTCTGGACGCCTGGCCGCGCATGACTGCGGTTGCATCGCGGACGGCGGCGCTGGAACCGGTCCAGCGCGCCCATCCCGACCGCAACAAGGCCTGACGCAAGGCGCTTATTCTCCCGCGAGGGCTGGCACCGGCTACGACTCGTTCAGTCGTGCGTGCCGCTTGCCTCTATACGACGGGAACGACGGTCCGGCTGACGTCGCCGGCCCGGTCGCGCCGGTCTTCGACGAGGTAGCCCAGCACGCGCAGCGCGGGCGCATCGGTGACCGAATAGAGGACCGAATCCCGCGCGCCATTCTCGTGGCGCGCCCAGGTCCAACCCGGGACCAGGAAGACGTCGTTGCGGCCCCAGTTGAGCGTCACGCCGCCCACGGTCGTGGCGCCGCTGCCCTCAAGGCAGACATAGATACGCGCCGCGGTGCTGCGCTGCTCCAGCGTCTGCTCGCCGGCACGCAGCATCTGCATGTGGACACCCAGCGTCCGCAGCACGCTGCCGCCGGTTTCGGGACTATAATATTCGACGACGATGCCGTCATGCGGCGATCCCTCCTCGTCGCGCAGGCGGTCGAGCAGTTCACGCGTCGGCTCATATTTGTACAGGAATTGCGGCGACCCATTGCCGCCCGAGATGCGATGCGAAATCCATGCGGGGCGCACGCCACCAACACCATAAGCCGTCGCCGACCAGTCGAGGCGCGGTTTGACCGTCTGGTGCTTGAGGATCGTCGGCGCACCGTCCACCACTTCCCTATAATCATTGTAGAAGAAGTTGGTCGCCATGCTGCGGGTAAACGGCAGGTCGAGCGTGTCGAACCACATGATGGACTCATTGCCTTCATTGCCGGTCTCGTGCCAGGCGCCGCTTGGATTGGTGACGACATCGCCACGCTCCAGAGCGCACTTGTCACCTTCGACCGTCGTGTAGGCGCCGCTCCCCTCGAGCATCACGCGCGCCGCCGCGCCGACATGGCGATGCACGGACGAAAGTTCGCCAGGCGGGATCACCTGCACGCCGCCGAACAGTCGTCGCGTGATCGTGCCGCTGCCGGGCAGGCCCGGATTGGAGAACATGAGGTTGCGGCGATCAGCCTCCTCGATGGGGATCACCTCGGTCGACGCGAAGCCGAGCGGCGCATAGTCACTGTAGCGCCAGAGGCCGGGCTTCTCCGGGTTCTCCGGCTCGAAGGATTCATAATCGTGCTTGAGCTTCCAGAAGCCGACAATGTCCTGCTCCTGAAGCGCGGCATCGAGCTGGTCGCGGTTGGCGATGTCGGACATGCGAGTCTCCTGTCTAGATCGTGCCGGCATTGCGGGCCGGAACCGGGCGGCGCTCGTCGCGCGGCGCGATCAGCAAGCCCAGAAGGCTGATGAAACCGCAGCCGGAAAGATAGAGGCCGACGGGTGCCAAGCCGCCCGCCTGCGCCATGGTCTGCGCCACGAACGGTGCGATTGCGCCGCCCAGAATGGCGCCGATATTGAAGGCCACCGAGGCACCGGTATAGCGCACCCGCGCCGGAAACAGACCGGGCAGCCAGGCGCCAAGCGGGCCATAAGCAAGCCCCATGCACAGCAGCGCAATCGACAGATAGACGAAGCAGAGGCCGATGGATCCGCTCTCGATCATCGGCGCCATAAGTGGCCCAGCCAGCGCCAGCGTGCCCGCACAGCCGAGCATCAGCACGACACGCGGCGAATAACGGTCCGACAGCGCCCCCGAAAGTGCGATGCCGAAGGCAAGGAACACCGTGCCGCCAATCTGTGCGAGGAGAAATTCACCGCGGCCATAGCCCAGTGCCGTCGTTCCGTAGCCGAGCAGGAAGGCGGTCGCCAGATAGAAGATGGCGAAGCAGGTGATGCCGCCGAGCGTGCCGGACAGAACCGCATGAAGATGCCCGCGAAACACGGTCGCGATCGGCACGATTTCCGGCGGCGCTTCCTTGAGCGCGGCGGCAAAGGCCGGCGTTTCGGTCAGCTTGAGGCGCACCCACAGGCCGACGCCGACAAGGAGCGCACTCGCCAGGAACGGAATACGCCAGCCCCAGCGCAACATCTCATCCGGCCCGAGTTGCGTGCCGAGCAAAAGGAAGACGCCGTTCGCGGCAATGAACCCGATCGGCGCACCGAGCTGGGGCACCATGCCGAAACGTCCGCGCCAACCCTGCGGTGCGTTCTCGACCGCCAGCAATGCCGCGCCGCCCCATTCGCCGCCAAGTCCCAGCCCCTGCCCCATGCGGAGCGCACAGAGCATCAGTGAGGCGCCCCAGCCAATATCGTCATAGGTCGGCAGGAACGCGATCAGCGTGGTGGATCCACCCATCAGCAGCAGCGACGCAACGAGCGTCGACTTGCGGCCGATCCGATCGCCGAAATGACCGAACAGGATCGCCCCGACAGGGCGCGCCACGAACGCAAGGCCGAAGCTGGCGTAGGACGCAAGCAATTGAGCCGAGGGCGACGAGGATGGGAAAAACAGCGGCCCCAGAAACAGGCTCGCCGCGACGGCGTAGATGAAGAAGTCGTAGAACTCGACCGATGTGCCGACCAGGCTGGCGAGCAGCACGCGGCGCTGGCTGGCTGTGGATGCAGGTCCCGGTTCGCTCATGTCGATCCCTTCCAGCGCTCAGCGCACGTCGTTCACGAGGCGTCCAAGCCCGTCGATCTCGACAGTCACGCGGTCGCCCGGACGCAGGAAGCGCGGCGGATCGAAGCCAAGGCCGACACCGGCCGGCGTGCCGGTCGCGATGATGTCGCCCGGCTGCAACGTGATGCCGGCGGAGAGTGTCTCGATGAGGATCGGGATATCGAAAATGAGATCGGCGGTGTTGGCATCCTGCCGCAACTCGTCATTGACCCAGCAGCGTATGCCGAGGTTCGCCACGTCAACCTCATCCGCTGTCACCAGCCACGGGCCCATCGGGCAGAAGCTGTCGAGCGATTTGCCGATCAGCCATTGTTTGTGCAGCGACTGAAGGTCGCGCGCCGTGACGTCGTTGACGATCGTATAGCCGAACACATGGTCATAGGCGTCGCTGCGGTCGATGCCGCGACCACCGACGCCGATCACGACGGCCAGCTCCGCCTCATAATCGATCTTGTCGCTGAGACCGCGCGGATAGAGGATCGGCTCTCCGGACGCGATGACGCTCTGCGGCACCTTGGTAAAGATGATCGGGGCTTCGGGAATCGTCTCCGCCTCGCTCTTCGCGGAACTGTCGAAGCCGCTGCGCGTGAACTCCTGCGCATGGGCGCGGTAATTCTTGCCGACGCAGAAGATGTTGCGCGCAGGAAGCGGGATGGGCGCGAGGATCGCCACCGAGGACAGAGGGAGGCCGCGGCTGGTCGGCTCAGGCATCTGCCCAAGCATGATCAGCGTCGTCATGTCGATGCCTAGCGGAAAGGCCAGCCCGGCCTCTTCGTCGATCATGGCGGCCTCGGTCGCCAAGCCATGTTTGATGGTCGCCAGTTTCAAAGCGCGAGCCCTCCCCCCATCGCGCGGCCTTTTTGGCCGCCTGCTTCAGGACGAAGCATGGACCATGCCAACCGGCCCTATAGGCACAAACGCTGCTTTCCGATGGCGCCGCGTCATCCATGATGTCACCTTTGACAAGTAGGGTGACACCCTTCTCCCCAATGGTGACAGTGTCGGCCCCTCGGAGATGCTCCGTGCTTCATCGGGAACTGCGGCTCAACGAGGTCTGGCACGGTTCATGCACCTGAGCCATCGGGAACCCGCGGCAAGCGGGTCTAGGAGGGGACGCCATGTCTCATGCGCCAAAGATCAAGGCCGTTGCAGCCTGCCGGACATGTTGCGTCTCGTCCGCTTACAATCGAAGAGACAAGCAGTTGAGCCAGCGACGGTGAGCCGCGCGGCGTCGGGCCGACGCTGCACACCCACACGAACAGATGGCTACAGAAAAGAACGACATGAGGGGAAGCCAATGATCCGCAAAACCAGCACCGCCTTTCTGACTGCGGCGATCCTCGCCTTCCCCGCGACGTCGGGCATGGCGCAGAAGGTCGCTGCACCGGCAGCCGCTCCGGCTGTCGACAAGGTCATGGCGCACAACGATCGTGGGCGATCCGGCTGGAACGACAAGGAAACCGTGCTCAATCCCGCCAATGTCGCCGGCGGCAGCTTCGGGCCGCTTTGGGCCTCGCCGCAGTTCGACAGCTTCAATGCCACGCCGCCGCGCCTCTTCTCCGCGCCGCTCTACCTGCATGCCGTCAAGATGACCGCCGGGCCGGCCAGGGGTCAGACGCTGGGCGTGACCTATGTGAGCACGACCGCGGGCTATGCCTATGCCGTGGCGACCAGGGGCGGCAAAGGCATCGCGCCGGGCACCATCCTCTGGAAGACGCGCCTCACCGAGGCACCCTGCAACAAGGGCCAGATGGGCAATTACGGCACGGGCATTCTCGATCCCAAGACCAATCGCTTCTACGTCACGAGCTGCGGCAACACGAAGAATACCGATTCGAGCGGCAACATGTGGAACGCCCATGCGCTCGACCTCGGAACCGGCCAGCAACTCGCTGGCTGGCCGGTTGCGCTCAGCCAGACGATGATCGACAATCCGGCGCTCAACCGCAACGGCAAGCGCACCTGGCGCATGGCCGAAAATCTGCGCTACGTGCAACGCGGCGCGCTCAACCTGAGCGCCGACGGACAGCGTCTTTACCTCGCCTTCGGCGCCGACAGCGTGGGCTGGATGCTGGTGCTCGACACGGTCCAGAAAAAGGTCGTCTCAGCCTTCTCCGCGACGCCCGACGACGAGCAGAACGGCGGCGGCATGTGGGCTCAGGGCGGCCCTGCCGTCGACGAGCAGGGACGGCTCTACGTCTCAACCGGCTCCAACCTCAACGACGGTATCGCCATGGGCTATACCAGCATGCACCCCGACCAGCCGAACAGCTGGGCGCACTCTATCCTGCAATTCCAGGACGACCGTACCAATGGCCTGATCCTGACCGGGACCTATACGCCCTATAATTACTGCCAATCCGGCAAGGCCGATATCGACATCGGCTCGAGCCCCGTCATCGTCGTCGACCTTCCGGCCGGGAGCTCGGCGACGACGCGCCTGTTGAGCCTGGGCGGCGGCAAGCAGGGCAACATCTACCTGCTCGACCGCGACCGCATGCCAGGCGGCGCCTATAAGCGCCACGGCTGCCAGCTCGATCCTGCCGAGGATCTGTCGCTGCTCGCGCCGGAAGTGCAGCCTGAATGGAAGCGGCGCGGCCCGATCAATCTGTTCAAGCCCTTTTCCGACGAGTTCGGCGCCTATGACCAGGCCAAGAGCCGCACCTCCGCGTCCTATTATCGCGACGATGCCGGCAAGACCTGGATCTACGTGAACGGCGCCAGCAAGAAGGGCGAGAGCTTCAACACGTCGATGCCGCCGGGCCTCGCCAAGGTCGCCGTGATCGCGAGCCCGGGCGCGGATGCCTTCCTGCGCGTCGACAAGCTCGAGATGACGAAGACCTTTCACAATCCGGGCTCGCCCGTGATCAGCAGCAATGCCGGCCGCGACGCGATCATCTGGATGATCGACCAGAATGCACCGCGCACGGTCAACCTGTTCGGCACCAAGCCGCCGCAGCCCTTGCTCTATGCCTTCGATGCCGCGACCCTGAAGCCGATCTACCAAAGCGAGGTGGGCCAGCTCTTCCCGACGGGCAATTATGGCGAACCCAGCGTCGTCGAGGGCATGGTGCTGATCGGCACCGACCGGCTCCAGGCTTTCGGCCTCAAGGCCAAGTGACCGAACCGGCGTCTATCCGGGCCGCACCGCTCGTGCGCAGGCCATTGCCGATCCTGCTCGGGATCGCGGCGTTCGCCTGCGCGACGGCGGCGGGCGGCGCGCCTTGGGCGCACAGCAAGGGCTTTACGCCCCTGTTCGACGGCAAGACGCTGAAGGGCTGGAAAGGCGACATGACGCTCTGGAGCGTCAAGGACGGGGCGATCACGGGCGGTTTCGACGCGCCGCGCAAGGACATGACCTTCCTCGTCCACGACGGCAGCTATTCGAACTTCGAGCTGCATTTCAAATATCGCTTCGCCAGCAAGGACGGCAATAGTGGCGTCCAATACCGCAGCAAGCCGCGCCCGGACGTCAATCCCTATATGGTCGAGGGCTACCAGGCCAATGTCGTCCCGCCCGACCAGCTGGTGCGCTACGGCATGCTCTACGAAAATCTCGGCCGCAACGAGATCGGGCTGCTCAGCGAGGATGTCGAGATCGGCCGCGACAGCGGTGGCAAGCTCACGCGCAAGATCAAGGGCTCGGTCAATCCGGTCGGCACCCTGCTCGCCGACTATCGACCTTATCCGCAGTGGAACGACTATGTGGTCATTGCCTATGGCAACCGCCTCATCCACGCGATCAACGGCAAGCTGGCGCTGATCGCGACGGACAACGATCCGGCACGCCTGAAAAGCGGCCAGTTCGCCCTTCAGCTCGACCCCTTTCTGGCGCTCCGCGTCGAATTCAAGGATATCGAGGTCAAGCGCCTCACCGCAGAACCTTCAATTGCAGGACGGTTCGTGACGAAGGCCGGTCCCCCGGAGACCACGTCCGAAATCCCGAAGCGCCCGGCAAAGCCGCCGCAATGACCATGCTCTCCCGGACTTTGCGGCCCATGCCGGCCGTCGCCGCCGTGCTACGCGGCGGCGGCCAACCTTGCCCGCCCGACCCTTTTTCCACTCATCTGGAAGGATTGAACTGAAATGATCCGCAGCATTTCCCGGGCCGGCGCGTCCGCACTCGCTCTCGGCGGCCTCGCCTTTGCCGTCATTCCGCCGGCCGCGGCGCAGACCGACAAGGCGCCGGCCGGCTTCGTCTCGCTGTTCGACGGCAAGACACTCAAGGGCTGGCGTGGAGACATGACCGTATGGTCGGTCAAGGACGGCGCGATCCAGGGCGGCTCGCCCACGCCAATCCCGCACAACACGTTCCTCGTCGGCGAGAAGAACTACGCGAATTTCGAGCTGCGCTTCAAATATCGCTGGCTGACGCCCGAGGGCAATTCGGGCATGCAGTTCCGCAGCGCCCAGACCGAAGGGCCATATGCCATGACCGGCTACCAGGCCAATGTGGTGCCCACCAATGCGCCGCCCGAACGCTTCGGGATGCTCTACAACGAGCTTGGCGACCGCCAGGAAATGGCGCTGCTGGGCCAGAAGGCGACGATCACCCGCCGCCCTGCCGGCGCGGGCGGTCGCGGCCGCGTCGTGCGCACCGTCAGCGAGATGGTGAATTCGCGCGAAGCGATCATCGGCTCGATCAAGCCGGCGCCCGAATGGACGGAAGTCGTCGTGATCGCTTACGGCAATCACATCGTCGCTGCGATCAACGGCCTGCTCGCCTTCGACGCGATCGACAACGATCCCGTGCGGATGAAGGATGGCGTGTTCGGCATCCAGGCCCATTCCGGCCCCGCGATGATCGTCCAGTACAAGGACATCTACGTGAAGCCCCTGACTGCGGCGCCGAATCTTGCCGGGCGCTTCCGCACCAATCCGACGCCGGCGCCCGAACCGCGCCAGACCTTCAAAGATTCAACCAAAGCGGCGATGCCCGACGAGGCACTGCCGAAAGAATAAGGAGGGTGAAATGAGGACCTTGATCGGCGCCACCTTGGCGGGATCGGCCATGCTCGCCGGTCTCGCCGCCATGGCCACATCCGCGCAGACATCCGGGCGAGCCGCCACGCAGGCACCGGTGCCCGCGGGCTTCACATCGCTGTTCGACGGCAAGACACTGAATGGTTGGCGCGGCGACACGAAGGTGTGGTCGGTCAAGGACGGCACCATCCAATCGGACTCCGGCGAAGGCCTCAAGTACAACACCTTCCTCATCCTCAACAAACCCTACCCCAATTTCGAGCTTCGCCTGAAATACCGCTTCGTCACGAGGGTCGGCAATTCGGGCCTGCAGTTCCGCAGTGGGCAAGTTGAGGGCAATCATGTGCTTGCGGGCATGCAATCGAACATCACGCCAGCCAATTTCACTGCGTGCGGCCTGCCCTCCTGCGGTGAAGAGCGCTTCGGCATGCTGTACGAGGAGCTCAATCGGCTCGAACTGGCCATGCTCGGCGAGCGTGTGGAGATCACGCGGCGCCAGGCGACGACCGGCGGCCAGGGCGCGATCGTGCGTACGCTACTCGGCACGACCAACCCGCGCGAGGCCATCATTGCCACGGTGAAGCAATATCCCGAATGGAACGAGGACGTGGTGATCGTTCACGGTAACCGCATCGTCCATGCCCTCAACGGCTATCTGGTCTTCGATGCGACCGACAACGACCCGCTCGGCGCGAAGAACGGCCTGCTCGGGCTACAGGCGCATGCCGGCCCGCCGAGCGTCGCGCAGTTCAAGGACATCGTGATCAAGCCACTGACCGCCATGCCCAACATCACCGGGCGCTTCATCACCAAGCCCACGACCGTGACGCCTGTGCGCACCCAGCTCAACATCAAGATGGAAAAAGCGGAAGCGCCCAAGGCGCCCTGACCGCGCCTTGCCGGGGGCGTTTCCCGACGTTCACTTCCAGCAAAACAAGCGAGCCCAGGCACCGGGAGGAGTTGGTGCCTGGGCTCTAGTTTTTCGCGCCCACAGGAGAGGAAGGCGCAAAAGGGCTTCGATGCCGAGCCCTCTTATTCGAGCGGCTTGTCGGCGATGTTGACCTGCGTCGAATCCTTGTAGGTCTTGCGCGGCTCCGGTGCCGGCGATGGCTTGGTAATGAAGCGCCCGGTGATGTTGGGCATGGCGGTCAGCGGCTTGATCACGATGTCCTTGAACTGCACCGTCGAGGGCGGCCCCTTGTGGAACTGCCAGCCGAGCAGGCCCGAGCGGATGCTGAGCGGATCATTGTCGGTCGCATCGAAGGCGAGATAGCCGTTCACCGCGTGCCACATGCGATTGCCGTAGACGATCAGCACATCCTCGTTCCACTCGCCGGTCGGCTTGATGTGATCGAGGATCTCGTCGCGCGAATTGATGGTCTCGCTGACCGTCCGCACGATGCGCCCCTGGCCGCCGCCGGCCGCCTGGGCCCGCGTGATCTCGGCCTTCTGGCCAAGCAGCACCATTTCCTGGCGCTCGCCAATTTCCTCATAGAGCATCGCAAAGCGCTCCGGGGACTTGCGGTTGATGGGCGTCACATTGGCCTGGAGCCCGCCAAGGATATAGTTGCCCGCAACCTGGCCGCTGCGGAACTGCAGGCCCGAATTGCCGGCGTCCGTCAGGAAGCGATATTTGAACCGGATCTCGAAATTGGCGTAAGGCTTGTCGTAGATCAGATAGGTGTTGAGCGGGATCGGCTCCGCGGAATGTCCCTGGATCGCGCCATCCTGGACCGACCAGATCGTAGGATCGCCTTTCCAGCCCTTCAGCGTCTTGCCATCGAATATCGAAGTGAAACCTGGCGGCACAGGCGACTGCGCATGGCCTTGCGCGGCGAGCGGCACGAGCATGCATGCCGCGAGAGCGGCAAATCCCGTTGATTTCAGAAACGTCCTGCTACGTGCAGCGATCATGGCCATCCCTCCTTGCCCCTTGTGGCCGGACTGTCGGGATGGCAGCCACGCGCGCTAACCTGTGCGGCCTGGCCGGCTCGACCCGCATGTCCCGTCGTCGTTACCCGCAGCGCGGGCTCCCGGGCACCGTAGCATGGAGTGTGCCAACTCTCGCGAACGCGCTTTCATGCACGGATCGCGCATTCCACACGTCCAACCGGCCGCAATTCGTTGTCACCCCTGTTTCGTTTGAAACAAGAGAGGTAACAGAAGGAAACAGGCGTCCTCGCCTGTTCGAAATTATATGATTTTTTCAGCGCATTACGGATGATCAAGCCAGTTCCGTAGCATCACTGCCGGTCAAGGCGGCTTCGAGCTTGGCGTACAGCGTCTTACGGCTGATCCGCAGCGCCGCAGCCGCGACGCTCTTATTGCCACCCGCCTGTTCGATCGCGCGATGGATGTCATCGATCGTGACGCGGCGCGAGGCGGCATGACCGGACGGAAGCGGCTTGCTGCCGCCGTCGGGCTGGAAATAGGTGCCGCGAAGGACCGGGCCATCCTCCAGGATCGCTGAGCGCGCCAGGACCTGGCGCAGCTCGCGAATATTGCCCGGCCAGCTATGCCGCGCGAGTTCTTCCTCGAAACGCTGGGACATAGCGAGATTCTGGAGCCCCATCTCGGCCGCGATCTGGCGCAGGAAATGCCCGGTCAGGACCGGCAGGTCGGCAATGCGCTCGCGGAGCGGCGGAATGGTCAACGTGACCGTACTGAGGCGATAATAGAGGTCCGACCGGAATTTGCCCTCCTGCACCAGTTCGGCAAGCGAGCGGTTGGTCGCCGCGATGACGCGCACATTGACCGGTATCGGATTGTCCGCGCCGACACGAACGATCTCGCGCTGCTGCAACACACGCAGCAATGCCACCTGTGCCGCCGGGCTGAGGTCAGCGATTTCATCGAGCAGCAGCGTGCCGCGATTGGCCAGCTCGAACTTGCCGATCCGCCGCCGATCGGCGCCAGTGAAGGCACCGCGCTCGTGGCCGAACAGCTCACTCTCCAGAAGACCGGACGGAATAGCCCCGCAATTCAATGTGATAAGAGGCTGCTCGGAGCGCGGGCTCAACGAATGGATGAGACTCGCGGCGACTTCCTTGCCAACGCCCGTTTCGCCTTCGATCACGACATTCGCATCATATGGCGCGACACGCTTCACCGTCCGCATGAGATCCTGATAGGCGGCCGACCGGCCCAGCATCTCCCATTTGGCGGGCTCGTCGACTTCGGAATCGACGAGCCGCAACGTCTTGCATCGCCGCACGAAATTCGACGTGATCGCCTGCACGGGGAGGCGCTCGAACACCGAGCCGCCGGCAATGCCGTCGACCCTGAGCTGGCGGAACAAGGTCGTGAAATCCTCGACGTCCGTGAAGGGGCCACCGTAAATCAGACAGAGCGGCCGGTGCGCCGCGCCTTCCACGACAGCGAGCATTCGCTTGATGTGCGTGATCGAATCCTGCAGCCGGTCGCGGCGATCACCGACCGCGAACTGCAGCGGCGTAAGGCCGGCATTGATGATATAGGCGTCAACCCCCGCTGGCGCAAAACGGCGCATGTCGCTCTCGTTGAGGACGAAAGCAAAGGTCGCCATACCCATTTTGTGGGCCTTGGCGAGCAACTCGATTTCCGTTTCGATGCCAACCCCCGCTTCCTCGAAGGCTTCGCGGATCTTGCCGTCGATAAAGCCGACGGTCGGCCAGTTGGTCACGCCATGCACGCCCATACGCTGGAGCTGAAGGAGGCGTGTTTCAATCTCGATGCCCGGATCGCTGCCCATCACACCGGCAATCACCGGCAGCTTGCCTGCATTAGGCAGGATGTGGCGGCGCAGCAGTTCTTCGGTCTGTTCGTTGGCATTGCCATAGGCCAGCAATGAGGCCAGCGAACCATGACCGAGGCTTCGATAAAGCCCTGCATTCAAAGCTAAAAGCAGGTCGGCACCGGCTTCCACGACATATTCGGCAATCTGGCCCGATCCTGCCGATACCGCGAGCACCGGAGACCCGGTCTGCTTGGTGCCCCGCACAAGCTCCCGCACGATGTTGTGCATGCCTGTACCTCTCCATCCTGCTTTTGTTACTTTCGGCTCGAAACATCTCACAAGGTAACAAAAGTGACAACCCCATCCGGGCCAACGCGGGGCTCACGGCCCCGAATGGCTGAAATTCTGGACTTGGCACGATCCCTGCTTCACTGAGGTCGGCCCGCGATGACGGGTATCTGGAGGGGGTAGGCTGTGAGCACATTGGCGCCGGTTTATGTTTTCGCCACGCTCGATACGAAGTTCGACGAAGCGAACTTCCTTGCCGAAGCCATTCGCGGCGAGGGCGTTTCGGCCGTGCTCGTGGATGTCGGCACCCTCAATCCCGCAGCCGGCGAAGCCGGCGTCGACCGTGCGGCCGTCGCGGCATTCCATCCCGACGGTGCAGGCGCCGTTCTCGGCAATACCGATCGCGGCACCGCCGTCATCGCGATGAGCAAGGCTCTGCGCGGTTTCATGATCGACGCGCAGCGCTCGGGCAAGATGTCCGGCGCGGTCGGCCTGGGCGGCACGGGCGGCACCTCGATGATCGCCAATGCGATGCGCGGTCTGCCCATCGGCTTTCCCAAGCTCATGGTCTCGACCGTCGCGAGCGGCGACACCAGCAGCTATATCGGCACGAGCGACATCACGATGATGTTCTCCGTGGTGGACGTCGCCGGCCTCAATCGCGTCTCGCGGCAGGTCTACCGCAATGCGGGCGGCGCCATCGCCGGCATGGCGCGGATGAAGCCCGCCGCCGACGAGAGCAAGCCCGCCCTCGGTCTCACCATGTTCGGCGTCACCACGCCATGCGTCACCCAGGTCCGCGAAATCCTCGAGCCCGAGGGCTATGACACGCTCGTCTTCCATGCGACCGGCGTCGGCGGACGGGCGATGGAAGAACTCGCGGCCAGCGACATGCTCGATGGCGTCCTCGACATCACCACGACCGAGGTCGCGGACGAAGTGGTCGGCGGCGTCTTTGCCGGCGGCCCTGCCCGTCTCGACATCATGCTCGAGAAGCGCCTGCCTTATGTGCTGTCGCTCGGCGCGCTCGACATGGTCAATTTTGGCGCCATGGAGACAGTCCCGGAGAAATTCCGCGGCCGCAATCTCTACGTCCATAATGCCGCCGTCACGCTCATGCGGACGACGGTGGAAGAAAATATCGAGTTCGCCCGCTGGATCGCGCGCAAGCTCAACGCGCATCCCGAAGCGAGCTTCACGCTGCTGATTCCGGAAGGCGGTGTCTCGGCGATCGATGCGCCCGGCAAGCCCTTCCACGATCCGGAAGCGGACGCCGCCCTTTTCTCGGAACTCGAGCGTGCGGTCGACCAAGGTCCGACGCGCCGCATCGTCCGTTACCCCTTTCACATCAATGACCCGGCTTTTGCCCAGGCAATCGTCGCGGAATATCGCGCGGTGGCGCGCTGACCATGTCTCACCCTTTGCCCGGAGGCCGTATGCGCTGGAAACGTCAGGAAATTCTCGACCGGTTTCACAAGAAGATCGCTGCAGGAATGCCGATCGTCGGAAGCGGTGCGGGGACTGGCATTTCCGCGAAATGTGCCGAACAAGGCGGCGCGGACCTTCTGATCATCTATAATTCGGGACGTTTCCGCATGGCCGGACGCGGATCACTCTGTGGCTTGCTCGCCTACGGCAACGCCAATGAGATCGTCGTCGACATGGGCAAGGAAATCCTGTCGATCGTGGAGAACACGCCGGTTCTCGCCGGCGTCAACGGCACCGATCCGTTCCTGCTGACCGACCGCTTCCTGCGCGAACTCATCGAAATGGGCTTCGCCGGCGTCCAGAACTTCCCGACTGTCGGCCTGATCGACGGCTCCTTCCGGCTCAACCTGGAAGAGACCGGCATGAGCTTCAGCAAGGAAGTCGACATGATCGCCGCTGCTCACGAAGTCGGCCTGCTGACCACGCCTTATGTCTTCGACACCGAGCAGGCCAAGCATATGACCCATGCCGGCGCGGACATCGTGGTCGCGCATATGGGCCTCACGACCGGTGGCCAGATCGGCGCCAAGACGGCGATGAACCTGGACCAGGCGGCCATGCATGTGAACGAGATCATCGCCGCTGCCCGCGGCGAACGCCCGGACGTGATCGTGCTCTGCCATGGCGGCCCGATTTCCTCGCCCGAAGATGTCGAGGTGATGCTGCGGAAATGCCCGGATGTGGACGGCTTCTTCGGTGCGACATCGATGGAGCGTTTGCCTGCCGAGATCGCGATCACGGAACAGGTCCGCAAGTTCGCCAGCCTGCCGTTGAGGAAGAAATCATGAGGCAGACCCGTTCGCTCCTGACCCGCGCCCTGATCGCGGCAAGCCTTCTCGCCATGGCTGCGCCGCTCGTGGCGCAGCCGACGATCGTGCTGATCGGCGGCAAGAAGCAAGGCATGAACAAGGGCGAGCATGATTTCCCCGACGGCATTCTGAAGCTCGAGCGTATCATCAAAGCCTCGCCCGATTTCGCGAAGCTCAAGCCCATCGTGAAGAGCTATCCGGTCGGCTTCCCGCGCAATCTGTCCGAGATCGACGACGCAACCGTCGTCGTCATGTATTTCGGGCCTGTCGCCGGCGCCGATGGCAAGAGCGCGAGTCCCGTCCAGGATCCCGCCGTCGCGGCCGAGCTCGACAAGCTTGCCAAGCGCGGCGTGGGCTTCGTTGCGTTGCACCAGGCCTTCACGATGCCGAGCGATGCCACAGGCCCCTCGCCTTTCATGGCGCTGCTCGGCGCCACGCGTCCGTCCGGAAGCGATTATTCGATCGAAGCGGCGCCCGTTTCGGTGACCGAAACGACGAAGCTGGTGACGCGCGGTGTCGAACAGTTCGACTATCTCGACGAATATTATTCTGGCATCACCTTCGGCAATGTGAACCCCGTCCTGGGCGCACGTTCCCATGTCCAGTTCAAGGCTGGCAAAGGCGCCTATGAAGAGCCGTCGCGCAACCGGACCATCGCCTGGACATTCAACCGTCCCGACGGCGGCCGCTCCTTCAGCTTCACCGGCGGTCATTATCTGACGACGCTCGATCAGCCGCAGGCGCGGACTGTCCTGCTCAATGCGATCCTGTGGGCTGCCAAGGAAGATGTGCCCCAGGCCGGGGCGCAGTCGGCTCTTCCGACCGCGTCGCGCATGGGCATGGCGCCGCCACCCGAGCCACAGCTCGTCGTCTATCCGGCCGAGAATGTGAAGGTCGAAGCCCAGCCCTGGGGCAAGCTCGAATGGTTCGCACACCGCTCGATCGGCAACTCGAGCAACGTCACGATCGGTCAGGCGACGTTCAACCCCGGCAAGGGCAACGCGGCTCACTGGCACCCGAATTGCGACGAGGTGCTGCACGTCCTCAAGGGGCGCGTCGTCAACAAGATTGGCGACAAGGAATATGAAATGAAAGCCGGCGACACAATGACCATTCCGGAGGGCGTCATGCACAGCACGCGCAACATCGGTACGGACGAGGCCATTGTCGCCATTTCCTACAATTCGGCCGATCGCATCGCGATAGGAGAGTGACGATGGGCCTCGCATTTTTTCGTTTCGGGATCGTCCGTTCGGGCCGGGCCCGCATGCGAGGGGTGGAAGCAGGAATGAGGCGCCTGAAGCCCGGTTAAGCGGCGCCTGCATGTGATTTTGGGTTGAGAAACGACTGATTTCCCAGAGCGAAAACATGTTTTTCGCTTCGGCGGAGCTGTGCCCACGCAGATCCGGAAGAAACAAAATAGATAGGGGATGAGAAATGCAGAAAATCTCTCGGAAGGACTATTTGAGTTCCGCAGCCGCACTGGCGATGATCCTGGCATGGTCCTGCCCCGCGCAAGCGCAGAACCGGCCAGCGCCCGCCCAATCCGGTGATAGCGCGAACGCCGAAGACTCGGGAGCCAACGATCAGAACACGATCGTCGTCACCGGCACCAGCATCAAGGGCGCTCCCGCTGTCGGCTCGAACCTGATCAGCGTCGGCCGAGACGCGATCGAGGACAATGCCGTGCAGACCGTGCAGCAGCTCCTCAAGACGGTCCCGGCGATCTGGGGCGGCAATGCCGCCGGCCAGGGCGGCTTCGCGGCGAATGACTCCGCCGGCGCCTCGGTCCCGCAAATCCACGGCCTCGGCGGCTCGAACAGCTCCTCCACGCTGGTCGTGATCGACGGCCACCGCTTCCCGCTGACCGGCATCATCCGCAACCTGCCGGACCCGAACTTCATCCCGCCCAACGCCATCGAGCGCGTCGAAGTGCTCGCCGAGGGCGCATCGTCGATCTACGGTTCGGACGCGGTCGCGGGTGTGCTCAACTTCATCACGCGCCGCAAGTTCGAAGGCGTCGAAGCCAATGCCCAATATGGCTTTGGCGACAAATATTCGACCTGGACGGCAAGCCTGGCGCTCGGCACGCGCTGGCAGGATGGTGGCGCCGCCCTCTTCTATACCTTTTCCGATCGCGGAAACCTGCTCGGTTCCGATCGTCCGCGCACGCTATCCGATCAGCGGAGCCAGGGCGGCAGCAATTTCGGCAATTTCAACTGCTCGCCGGCCAGCATCCAGCCACAGGGGGACTCGCAGATCTATCTGTATCCTTATCCTGCGGCGGGCGCCGGTGTCGCAAACACCCAGGCCAATGCGCCTTGCGAACAGTCTAAATATACCGACCTGATTCCGCAGGAGCGCCGGCACTCGATCATGGTCAAGATCGACCAGAAGGTTGGCGACAAGCTTACGCTCAATGGAGACATCGTCTTCTCGAACCGCGTCAACGTGCAGCGCAACTCCGTGACGATCGCTTCCAGCACCGGCGCCACACCGTCCGGTCAGACGATCACTGCAACGGCTTTCGGCCCTCTCAGCGGCAAGGGCGGGCAGATCAACCCCTTCTATACCAACCCGTCGGGATCGACTGCGGGCCAGCAGACAATCCGCTTCGATGCCAACGACCTCTTCCCGGATGGGGCTCGCGCCACCGGCCTTAGCGAGACGTTCTACGGCTATCTCAACGCCAACTACGACTTCACTGACAAGTGGAGCGCGACGGCCTTCGTGATGGCGGGCGTCAATACCGCCAAGACCACGATCACGGGCTCGATTTGCCAGAGCTGCCTGTTGCTCGCCCTCAATGGCACGACCAACGCAAACGGCAATCTGACGCAGCCGTCCATTCCCAACACCAACGTCCTCGTGACCAATGTGCCGCTCACCACGGCCAACGCGATCGACGTCTGGAACCCGCGTGCGACGAACCGGACATCCCCGGCTGTCCTCGCCCAGCTGATGGACAGCGCGAATTACCAGGGCGCGCGCCAGGTCATTCAGCAATATAATCTGAAGGTCACCGGCTCGCTCTTCGCACTGCCGGCCGGGGATCTCAAAGTCGCGCTCGGTGGCGACATAACCAAATATCAGGTCGACACCGAAGTGGTCGAGCCGAACAACACCGGCCCGTCCAGCACCGGCTCGGGCTACAACCGCTTCCGCTACCTGCGCGACGTCAAGTCGCTCTACGCGGAAGCATTGATCCCGATCGTCTCGCCCGAGATGGGCGTCGGGTTTGCCCGCCGGATCGATCTCAGCATTTCCGGACGCTACGATCACTATAGCGACTTCGGAGACATCACGAATCCGAAGTTCGGCCTGACCTGGGAGGTCACCGACGGCGTCAAGCTGCGCGGCAACTACGCCACCTCGTTCGTGGCGCCGCAATTCTCGACCTACGGCCCTGACGTCTTGAGCGGTATCAACGGCCGCAGCGTCGACACCTTCTTCGGTCCCCAGAACGGCACCCTCAACGTGCCGCTCGACAAATATCCCGAAGCGCGAACCATCCCGGGTTGCAACACGCCGGGCCAGGTCACCTGCATCCTCGGTACGGCCAGCATCGCCGGTATGCGTCTCGACGGCGCCAACCCCGACGTGAAGCCAGCCCAAGGCAAGACCTGGCAGTTCGGCATCGACCTCAACCCGCGCTTCATACCGGGGCTGAGCGCCAGCTTCACCTACTGGCACACGACCCTGGAGGGCACGAGCGGCTCGCCACCGCTGACCATCGTGATCAACTCGGACGCCTTCCACAACCTGCTGAAAATCTATCCAAACGGCGCCACTGCCGCGGAGATCGAGGCCTATCGCGGCGGCCGCCGCCAGCGCTCGCCGCTGTCCTCCGGTCCGATCTACTTCGGCCTCGATTTCCGTAACTACAATGTCTACACCGTCTATGTCGAAGGCATCGACTTCGATGTCCACTACCGCCACAAGTTTGACTGGGGCTCGATCCACGGCGGTATCGCCGGCACGTACAAGACCCGGTTCGACCAGACCGCGGCACCCGGCGAGCCGGTGTTCAGCGTGCTCAATCGCAACCGCTTCAACGGCACCTTCCCGTCGATCCGGACCGATGCCCGCGCTGACATTGGCGTCGATATCGGCAGGTTCTCGGCCTCGGCCTTCGCCAACTACACGGGCGGCTTCACCTTCTGGGGCTCAACCGCCCTCAATCCGGTGGTTTCCAGCGGCGGCATCCCGAGCAGCGGCGGCGATCATGTGAAGCCGTACACAACAGTCGATCTCAACCTCACCTACAAGTTCGGCGACTCCCTGCCCGGCCAGCCGAGCATCTACGCCCAGGTGAGCAACCTGTTCGATGCCTACCCGCCGTTCGAGAATACGGCCTCGGGCTACGACAACTTCGTGGGCTTCGTCCTCGGACGTGTCATCAATGTCGGCGTTCGCCTGAAATTCTGAATGCCGACTAAGCGGCCGGGAGACCTGCACGTCTCCCGGCCGCAATTTTCATCAGCCCAGGGGGAGCAACATAATGAAGACCATTTTAGCGCCTGCCATCACTGCCCTTGTCGCCGCTGTATCGAGCGTCCTGTGCGCGCATATCGGCGTTCCCGTGTGGACGATGTTCATCGGCTGGATCGCGTTCGTTGCCGGCGGCATGAGCCTTCAGACGGCACCCGCCACCTTCGTCTGCGCCGCGCTCGGCGTTGCGGAAGGTTTCATCGGCGCAGCCATCATCGGCGGTGGTGCCGCTGCGCTCGGTGCCGACGGGGCCTTGCTGCTCGGTGTGTTCATCATCGTTTTTGCCGCCTTGCTGGCCCAGCACCTGCCGTTCGCCAATCTCGTGGTCTGCTATTTCATCGGCATGACGACCTTCTTCGCGTCCGGCCTGCCATCCACGCCGGACACCGCACTCATTCTCTGTGGCGGCCTGCTGATCGGCATCCTCTCGGGGGTGATCGCCGGGCGGCTCGCGGGTCTCGTGGCGCGACCGGCTTCGGCCTGAGGCGCTTGGATCGCCAGGGATTTTACTGAAGAGCTTTTTCGGGAGTATTTGATGCGTTTCGTTGCGAAAAAGTCCCTGGCGATTGCCGCCGCCCCTATGCTGCTGTCCGCCGGACTGTTTTCCGCCGCTCTGCGGGCGGAAAGCCCCGACGAAGAGGCTGGCCGGACGGCGATCGAAGATCACTGCAAGATGTGCCACGCACTCGAGACGGTGACGAACGAGCGGAAGAGCGGCGAAGAGTGGAAGGCCATCGTCGCGCGCATGATCAAGAATGGCGCGCAGCTGACCGACGCGGACCAGGCAACGATCATTGCCTATCTTTCGAAGACCTACGGCGTCCAGGTCGCCCAGAAGCCCGACGACGCCAAGACAGCACAGCCGTAAAACCGAAGAGCATAACCATGGACAACCACCCCCAGACACGCGCCTCGCATCGCACCGATGGCGTCCCGCGCCGCCGCCATCATACCCTCCGCCATCTCGATCCCGCCTTCGTCGTGGAACTGAGCGGGCGCCTCCCGGCACATACCGCGGAATGCATCCAGGACACCTTCGGGATCAGTGCCAATACCTGGCTCAAGCTACGCAAGGGCATGCCCATTCGTCAGTCGGTCGCCGAGCGGCTATTGAACCGCTTTGGAGCGCAACTCCGCCACAGCTGACACCGGTCAGCGCAGCGTGAACGCCCTCTCGACAAATGCCGCGCGATAAATTATATACCGCTCGATATGGAACAAACCGCACTCAGGGGTCGCCCTCGCGAATTTTGCGTCGACAATGCGCTGGCTACGGCGCTGCGCCTTTTCTGGAGTAAAGGCTATGAAGGCACCTCGCTCTCGGACCTGACCGACGCGATGGGCATCACGCGCCCGAGTCTCTATGCCGCGTTCGGCAATAAGGAGCAGCTCTTCCGCCAAGCGCTCGACCTCTATGAGCGCGAGAAAATGGCCTATGTCGGCCAGGCGCTCGAACAGCCGACCGCCCGTGCCGTCGCCAAGTGGTTCCTGGAGGGTGCGCTTGCAACCATCAGCGGAGAGCGCGAACCGCCCGGCTGTCTGGGCGTCATCAGCTCCACCGCTTGCGGTTCGGAAGCCCAGTGCATCCGCGAAGAGGTGCTGAAGCGCAGCCGCGTGGTGCATGAAGCGTGCGTCGATCGCATGCAACGCGCCATCGATGAAGGCGACTTCACCGGCCCTGCCAATGCCGAGGCCATCACCAAATATCTGATGGCGGTGCTGCAAGGCATGTCGGTGCAGGCGGGTGCGGGATCCACACGCCAGGAGCTTGAAGGCGTGGTGGAGACGACCCTCGCCATGTGGCCGAGCAAATAAAAGTCGGCTTCGATATTTGTTGCGTTGCGAAAAATATCGAGCGGTATAAAAATACGCCTTGACGGTGCTCGCATCGGTTTATATACCGATCAGTATGAAATAGGGAGTAGGGACTGGCCTGAGTCGCGATAGGCTCGAAAAGGTCCAAAACTCGCCAGACATAGCAACACAGGTTTCACAGCTCGGCGGGCGCGATCCATGCGTACCCTTCCGGGATCGACCGACTGCGTTCGAGATGCGGCAGTCCGGGGCGCGAAGCGCTTCCGGAACAGTGCTTCCGCGTCCTGCGCCCAGCCGACGGAGGGAGACATGACCATGGCTTATCTCGACTTCGCGGAGCCCGGCTTCGCCGCACTGCCCGCCCTCGCCGTTTCGCCGGCACGTGCCAACGATGCCGGTGTCGATTTCAGCCAGCGCGAATGGACCGTCATCCGGCTGGCGCGGCACGATCGCCTCTCCTCGTTGCGCGAAGAGTCCGAGTTCAAGGGATTCCTGCGCCTGCTGTTCGGCTTCGAACGCCAGCGCCCGCTTTCCGATCCCCGGCTCGAGGCCCTGCGGCGCATCGCCGTGCTGAGCTGGCACCATGGGTATAATGTCGCCGGCAGCGAAGTCGGCGCCTTCCTCTCCGCCGGATATTCCACCGATCAATATGACGCGATGCTCGCCCATATGGGCCGCGAGCGCGCCGCGTCCTTCCAAAGGATTCGTCGATGAACATGCCGCAAAGCTTCACCCGCGCCGACGCACAGGACGTAACCCTCGACCAGCCGCAAGGCTCGTCGCTCCGCCGCCGGCTGGCGTGGATCGCCCTCCCCGTGCTCGCCATTGCCGGCGGCTATTACTGGATGCACAGCGGTGCGCCCGCGCCGCAGGCCATGCCGACGCCGGTCGTGCAGGTCTCGCAACCCCTCGCCCGCGAGGTGATGCTGTGGGACGACTATATCGGCCGCTTCGAGGCGATCAAATCGGTCGAGGTTCGCCCGCGCGTCTCCGGCCAGATCGTCGCTGTCCATTTCACCGACGGCCAGATCGTCCGCGCCGGCCAGCCTCTCTTCACCATCGATCCACGTCCCTTCCAGGCGGCGCTGGCCGAAGCGAATGCGGGTGTCGCGACCGCGCAGAGCGATCTCGCCCTAGCCAAGGCCGACCTTGACCGCGCGCTTCGCCTGGTCTCCGCCGACGCTGTCGCGCAAAGCGAGGTCGATCGCCTGAAGGCCCGCGTGCAGGCGGCCAACGCCGCGCTCGCCGGGGCGCAAGCCCGGGTCCGTTCGCGTGCGCTCGACGTCGAGTTCGCTACCGTTCGTGCGCCGATCGGCGGCCGGATTTCGGACCGCCGTATCGATGCGGGCAATCTCGTGGCCGCAGGCGACGGCGCAGCCGGCACCCTGCTCACCACGATCAACGCGCTCGACCCCATCTATTTCAGCTTCGACGGCTCAGAAGCGCTATTCCTCAAGGCCAAGCGTGCCAATGCAGGCCAGGGTGCCCCGGTCGAGATCAAGCTGCAGGATGAATCCGGCTATCGCTGGAAGGGCACGCTCGATTTCACCGACAATGGCCTCGATCCACGCTCCGGCACGATCCGCGCCCGCGCCGTGCTGCAGAACAAGGACATGTTCCTGACGCCCGGCATGTTCGGCAACATGCGCCTTGCCACCGGTGCCAAGGTCAACGCCCTGCTCGTTCCCGACACGGCCATCCAGACAGACCAGACGCGCAAGCTGCTGCTGACCGTCGGCAAGGACGGCACCGTCGTGCCAAAGCAGGTCGTGCTCGGCCCTGTCATCGACGGCCTGCGCGTGATCCGCTCGGGCATTGCGCCGACCGATCGCGTCGTCATCGTCGGCACGCAGATGGCCGCCCCCGGCGGCAAGGTCGACGCCAAGGCCGGCAAGATCGCTCCGGACATTGCGCAAGCACCGCAGGCCGACAGCGCGATGGCGCCGGCCGGCCAAGCCAGCTTCGCGCGCTAATCACGCAGATTCCAGGAGGAATCCCATGCGCTTCTCTCGCTTCTTCATCGATCGGCCGATCTTCGCGGCCGTGATCGCCGCGATCATCACCATCGTCGGCCTCGTCAGCTATTTCTTCCTGCCGGTCTCGCAATATCCCGAGATCGTGCCGCCGACCGTGACGGTGACCGCCACCTATCCCGGCGCCTCGGCCGAGACGGTCGCGGAAACGGTCGCCACGCCGATCGAACAGGAGATCAATGGCGTCGAGAACATGCTCTATGTCTCGTCCCAGTCGACGGGCGATGGCCGCGTCGTCGTCACCGCCACCTTCAAGACCGGCACCGATCTCGATGCCGCGCAGGTGCTGGTACAGAACCGCGTCGCCATCGCCCTGCCCCGCCTGCCGCAGGAGGTGCAGCGCCTCGGCGTCGTGACCAAGAAGACCGCGCCAGACTTCCTCCTGATCGTGAACCTGATCTCGCCCGACCACTCGCTCGATCGGGCCTATCTCTCCAACTACGCGCAGACGCGCATCAAGGACCGGCTCGCCCGTCTCGACGGCGTCGGCGACGTGCAGCTCTTCGGCTCGCGCGATCTCGCCATGCGCATCTGGATCGACCCGCGCCGCGCGGCAGCACTCAACCTGACCGGTGGCGACATCGTCGCGGCACTGCGCGCGCAGAATGTCCAGATCGCCTCGGGCACGCTCGGCCAGCCGCCGGCACCGGGCAGCGCCTTCCAGCTCAATGTCGAAACGCAGGGCCGGTTCACCGATCCGCAGCAGTTCGCCAATGTGGTGATCCGCACCGACAGCCAGGGCCGCCAGGTCAAGGTCGGCGATGTCGCTCGCGTCGAGATCGGCGCCGACGATTATGGCACCTCGGCCTATCTGAACAAGGACGACTCGGTCATCATTCCGATCTTCCAGCGCCCCGGCAGCAATGCGCTCGCTTCGGCGGAGAGCGTGAAGGCGGAGATGGAGACGCTGGCCAAAGATTTCCCCAAAGGCCTCGAATACAAGATCGTCTACAATCCGACCGAGTTCATCCAGCAGTCGGTCGACGCCGTTGTGCACACACTGCTCGAAGCGGTCGTGCTGGTCGTGCTCGTGATCATCGTCTTCCTGCAGAAATGGCGCGCGGCGCTGATCCCGGTGCTTGCCATCCCCGTCTCGCTGATCGGCACCTTCGCGGTGCTGGCGATGCTGGGCCTCTCGCTTAACAACCTTTCGCTCTTTGGGCTCGTCCTCGCCATCGGCATCGTCGTCGACGACGCCATCGTCGTGGTCGAGAATGTCGAGCGCAACCTCGAGGAAGGCATGACGCCGCTCCAGGCTGCCCGCGTATCGATGGACGAGGTCGGCGCGGCCCTCATCGCCATCGTGCTGGTGCTCTGCGCGGTGTTCGTGCCCACGCTGTTCATCAGCGGTCTCTCGGGCGCCTTCTACCAGCAGTTCGCCATCACCATTTCGGCGGCCACCATCATCTCGCTGGTGCTATCGCTCACCCTCTCGCCTGCCTTGGCGGCACTGATGCTGCGCCCCCACGAGCCGGCACCGAGCGACCACAGCCTGCGCGCCCGTGCGCACCGGATCGTCGAGGCTGCGGGCCATCGCTTCAACACCGCCTTTGAGCGGATGAGCGAAGGCTATGGCCGCCTCACGGCAAAGCTGGCGCAGATGCCCCGCCGTGTCATGGGTGCCTATGTCGCCCTGATCGGCCTCACCGGCTTTGCGCTCTGGTACACGCCCACCGGCTTCATCCCCGCGCAGGACCAGGCCTACTTCCTGACCGTCATCCAGCTGCCGCCAGGCTCGTCCACGGCGCGTACCGACGCGGTCATGAAAAAGGTCGCCGATCGCGTCCTCAAGATCCCGGGCGTCAAGGGCTCCGTCATGCTCTCGGGCTTCGATGGCCCGTCCGAGACCCGCGCCGCCTCTTCGGCCGCCGCCTATTGGGTGCTCGACGACTTCAAGGATCGCGCCGCTAAGGGCCAGACGATCGACAAGCTGATCGCCGAAGCCACCAAGGCGACCGCCGACATCAACGAGGCGCGCCTCATGATCGTCAAGCCTCCGCTCATCCGCGGTATCGGCTCGGCGGGCGGCTTCCGCATGATGATCGAAGACAGCGAAGGCAAGGGCTACAAGGCGCTCGAACAGGCCGCTTATGGCGTGCTCGGCAAGGCCAATGGCACGCCCGGCCTCTCCTATGTCTACACCTTCTTCGACACCAACACGCCCCGCGTCTTCGCCGATATCGATCGTCAGAAGGCCCAGATGCTGGGCGTGCCGCCGGAGCGCGTGTTCGACACGCTGCAGGTCTATCTCGGCAGTGCCTTCGTCAATGATTTCAATCTGCTCGGTCGCACTTATCATGTGACCGCTCAGGCCGACGAACCCTTCCGCCGCACCTCTGCCGACATCGCCAATCTGGAGACGCGTTCGGACTTCGGCACGATGGTCCCGATCGGATCGCTCGCGACCTTCCAGGACAAGACCGGCCCGTACCGTGTCGAACGCTACAATCTCCATCCGGCCGTCTCGGTCGATGGCGACACGGCGCCCGGCTATTCGTCCGGCCAGTCGCTGGCCGCGATGGAGAAGGTCGCCGCCCAAGCCCTGGAACGCGGCTACGAGACCGAATGGACCGGCATCGCCTATCAGCAAAAATATGCCGGCAACACCGCAGGCATCGTGTTCGGCCTTGCCGTGCTGCTCGTCTTCCTGGTGCTGGCTGCGCAATATGAGAGCCTGGTCATGCCGCTCGCGATCATCCTGATCGTGCCGATGTCGGTGCTGGCGGCGATGGCCGGCATCAACCTGCGCGGCATGGACAACAACGTCCTGACGCAGATCGGCATGATCGTGCTCGTGGCACTCGCCGCCAAGAATGCGATCCTGATCGTCGAGTTCGCACGGCAGGGCGAGGATCTGCACGGCCTCTCGACCATCGAGGCCGCCGTGCACGCTGCCCGTCAGCGCCTGCGGCCGATCCTCATGACGAGCTTCGCCTTCATCCTGGGTTCGGTCCCGCTGGTGATCGCCACCGGCGCGGGTGCGGAGCTCCGGCAGGCGCTCGGCACGGCGGTCTTCTTCGGCATGCTCGGCGTGACGGCGTTCGGCCTGATCTTCACCCCCACTTTCTACGTCGTCAGCCGCGCATTGGGCGATCGCATCGCCCGCCTGCGCGGCCAGCCCACCGGCGGCAACCAGGGCGAACTCGCCTTGCAGCCCGCGGAATAGGAGCCAGACCCATGAAACTCGCTCGCTTCGCCCTCATTTCCCTTTCCGCACTGGCCCTTTCGGCCTGCGCGGCGGGGCCGGACTATGTCGCCCCTATTGCCCCCGCGGCAGCCTCCGGTCCCTTCCTCTCCCAGAGCGCCGCCGTCTCGGCCGCGCCCGTCGCTGCCGACTGGTGGAAGCTCTACAACGACCCCGTGCTCGACGACCTCATCGCGGACGCGCTGAAGGCGAATACGGACATCCGCGTTGCCGTCGCTCATCTGGAGAAAGCGCGCGCCGCCCTCTCCGGCGCTCGTGCCGACCGTCTCCCGCAAGCGGGTCTTGCCGCGGGCGCCACCTATGGCCGGGTGCCCGTCACCCAGCGCGCACCTGGCGCGCCGCAGGAGGACTGGTCGGTCGATGCGGGGCTGAACGTGTCCTACGAGGTCGACCTGTTCGGCCGCGTGAAGCGCAATGTCGAGGCGGCGCGCGGCGACTGGCAGGCGGTGGAAGCCGATGCCGATGCCGTCCGCATCGCGGTCATCGCCGATACGACGCGCGCTTATGCCGACGCCGCCTCCGGCGCCGCCCGGCTCAAGGTCGCTCGCCATATCGTCGACCTGCTCGACCAGCTTGTCGACCTGACTAAGCGCCGCCATGCCGCCGGTTTCGCGACCCAGCTCGACGAAGCCCGCGTTCTGACGCTGCGCGACCAGCGCGCCGCCGATATTCCCGCGCTGGAGGCCGAACGCCAGGCCGCCTTGTTCCGCCTCGCGACGCTGACCGGCCGCACGCCTGCCCAGCTTCCCGAAATCGCCGCCCAGCGCAGCATCGGGCTCGAGGTCACGCAGGCGATTCCCGTCGGCGACGGCGCGGCATTGCTGGCGCGGCGCCCCGACATTCGCGCCGCCGAGCGCCGCCTCGCCGGTGACACGGCCCGCATCGGCGTCGCCACCGCGGATCTCTACCCGAAGATCTCGCTCGGCGGTTCGGTCGGATCGACCGGCCCCAATATCGCGGACGCTTTCGGGGTCGGACCGCTGCGCTGGCTGCTTGGTCCGCTGATCAGCTGGAACCTCAATCCGTCGGCGACACGCGCCCGCATTGCCGGCGCCAAGGCCGACAGCCAGGCCGCGCTCGCGACCTTCGACGGCACGGTGCTCAACGCCCTGCAGGAGACCGAGACCGCGCTCTCCACCTATGCCCGCACGCTCGACCGGCGGCGCTCCCTGCTCTCGGCCCGCAATTTCGCAGAGCAGGCGGCCAAGATCGCCCGCGCGCAGCAGAAGGAAGGCGCCATAGACGGCCTCCAGCTGCTCGACACCGAGCGGACATTCAGTGAGGCCGAGGCCGCGCTTGCCCTGCAGGATTCGCTCGTCAGCGCCGCCCAGATCGACCTGTTTCGTGCGCTCGGGGGCGGCTGGACGAAAGGCTGATCGCCCCACATGCCGTGATCGACAGGCACGAGTGCCGACAAGGGGGATGCCTCGGGCCGGGTGAAATCCGCGAGCTTTTGCTGCGGCCGATGCCCCGATCGTTGCCCATGAACTTATTCATCCTATTTGAGAGCGGGGCATCTCAAACCAGGGTGGACATTGGATGGCAGGTCCGTCTAATTCCCGCTCCGCCTTCTTCACTGCGGCCGCTGAATCGTTGGGCCCAGATTGGCCAGGATATCCGCGGCATCGAACGCACGCGGATTGTTGTTCGGAAGGGGTCCTCGACGCATGACGATCTCGGCACTCGCCTCATATTGGTCGACAGTGGTCACGTCGATGCCACGATCCCAGAACGGATCGCCCCAGAACGGATCCCAGCTTCTCCAGCCGAACGCATGCCCGCGATAACGCCATGATGGCCCCCAATAGCCATAAGGGCCGGCGGTAAAGGGGCGATCGATGTAAGTCCGACTCCGGCGCTCGGTGTTGCGGTCGGCCATGACGAACCAATCGAAACCACGCTGCCGCGTCAGCTCTGCAGCGCGATAGAGCAGATAACGCTCGACCGTTTCACGCGAGGTCATGCTGTTGCCTGCAAACCTGACCCGATACCGATTGCGCTCGAGACGCATGTCGGAATAGCCGCCTTGGGCCCGGGTCCCCGCAGTGAGCGGCTGATATGGAGTGGCGGTGGTGCAGGCCGTCAGCGCGCAGCTCAGGGCCAAAATGAAAGCCGTCGTCTTCATGGCACGTCCGTCCGCGAAGTTTCAGCGACCCGTGATCGAGAAACGCGCAGTTGGACGATTTGTTCACGACAGCTGCCGAAATCGGCGCTGCTTGAGCCGACACCGGCCACATAGCTTCCGCTTCCGCCTGCTCCAGAAAAGCAGCGTGCCGCGGGCCTTCAATTTGGATGACAAGCGCTTGGCTTCCACCCTGTCCTTGGTTTTTAGGGAAAGAAGAACTCGCGCTTACCGAGGATCGTTCGCAGGCTCTTGGGAATCGACTTGCGAAAATAGTACATGCCCCCCCTGCCGGGAGCCATGAAGGTAGTTGCACATCAAGCGTATTCCTTTGCTACGTTTGTAGCAGGCGCTTGCAGCAAAAGCCTAGTTTTCTGCCATTTGTCAACCATTCCAATTGCTTGGAAGGTGTTGGTCAGAAGAGGACTCGAAATAGACCGATCCTGGCGCAGAAAACTGCCATTTTTCGAACACCGTTACGAGGCGATACCCTCATCGATACCCTGGAACTTTTTATCGGAGAGGTTCGAGTCCCGATAGCTCGAGATCGCTGATTTTACATCGCCGATTCGCAAGCCCTGCTAGTCGAGCAAGTTGCTGCGAACATACGGCTCAGGTGAGCAGCACCAGCTGTCCGAAATATGTCTACAGATTTCGGACAGCTGGCTTTCGGAGCCCCTATGTCAGCGACTTCCCCAGCGCGTTTAGGATTGCCTCATGGCGCTCCTGACTGGCCTCACGAAATTTGCGGATGTTCATCAGCTTGAACTGCGGCGCGGGCAACTCAGCCAACGCTGCAATCGGAAAGCGGCCCCAGTCCGGATCGCCAGCCTCGAAGGACAGGAGAAAGGCACGATCATCGTCGGTGAACGATCCGCGAAGCGCGCTGACCAAGCGCTCGAGCGTTGCTTGGTGATCGTCATAGCTGAAAGGTTCGAAGGGCATCCCTTCGAACTGGGACCGAAAGGTCTCGCGCTGATCCTTGTGCGCGGGATCGACGAGTTCGGCGATCGGGCGACCGTGGCCGACAAAACCGGCGATCGCGCCAAGGCGAACCTCCTCGGTCAGGCCTTCCTGATCGAGCAGGCGCTTGACGTCGAACAGGTCGCGCGGATGCTGACGGTCGAGCGCGGCGCAGATCTTTCCGCCGAACAACTCGCCGTGTGACACGCATCGCGCCTCCACGAAGGCTTCGAATTGCTCCTGCACCTGGTCGGAGCAGGCCAAGTCGCGCACAGGCAACAGATGGCCGCGGAGGGAGGGATTGACCTCAATCTTCACCTGGGTGCGGACGCGCTGGCAATTGAGCTTCACTTCCATGCCCTCACCGCCCTGCCGCGCCTGGGTGACACGAGTCGGCGGCAATCGGCGCTCAATCTCCGCACCGATGCGCGCCAAGGCTTCGCCGATTGCGGCGAGCGACTCCTGGCGGCTATGGTTGGGCAGATAGGTAAGGTCGATATCGACCGACAGGCGCGGCAAATCCCATTCGAACAGGTTGATGGCAGTGCCGCCCTTGAGCGCGAAGACCGGTTCCGCCATCACCAGCGGCAGGATATCGAGGAGCAGCCGAACTTGGCCGCGATAAGGCTCAGCCATGATCGACTAACTCCTTGGGAAGCAGAAGCTGATATTTCGCGACATAACGCCCGTTCGGCACGAGGCTGCGATCCCCGGTCCCGAGATCGATCCGGTCAAGTTCGAGATGCCGCACGACCGGCAGGTTGGCGCGCTCCGCAAGGTAGAGGAACAACCTTCGCACCTTGATCGAGGTGCATTGCTCCAGCAGGCTCTGCATGAGCTTTGGCCGTATCGAAGTCATGCTCTCGATGATCATCCCGGCCTCGATGAGGTCGAATTCCTTCGGCGCGAGATGTAGCAGTTCCAGGGCTGCCCGTTCGACACCAGATGTCTTTAACGTAAAGCCCTCGGGTGCCTGCTGCTCTGTCAACCCGAGGTCGGGAGGCAGGAGCTTGGTCTGGACATGCCGCACGTCATCGCCCCAATGGGTTCTGAACCAGAGCGGCAGCGCGACGTTGAGCGGCGAGAACAGATAAGCCTTGGTATTGGCGAACCGGACATAATGACTGTTGCCCGACATCTCGAGCGCGGTCAGCGCCCCTACATGGACGGGCAGTCGCAGCTGGGCCTGTAGGCTGTACAGCGCGCCCTGCCAGGTTACCGTCTCCATCGGACGCTTGAAGGCGCCACGACCGAGCGACATCAGCCAGCGCGACGAGGTGTAATTCTGAAGGTCCTGCGGCGTTATGCCGAGGGTCTTAAGATGAGCGGTGGTCGCGACACTGTGCGGTTCCCAGGCGTCGAGCAACGTCCTTAATTTTTCTGATCGCGATAAGCTCATTGTATATGTATGGCATAAGATTCAAAGCCCTTCAAGTGCGGCTTCGAAAATGCCGCTCAAGGCATATCTATAATATATTTTTGCAATATATTTCAATGTCCTCAAAGCGGGGCTTCTGTGGCTCGCAACGGCAGCGTGGTCTATCGCGGCCTTAGGCGACGACCGCTAACGCGATGGATCACCACTTGCGACGCTTGAAATTCCAGAGATGGGCGTAAACTTCGGATAGGTGCCCAGCCTTCTCGTTCGAGAAGCCGCGTGCAATCAACATGGCCCGAAGCTCGTACCCTGGGAGTTCCTGCCGGCCTTCGCGCACAAACGCATAGAAGCGATCCCAATCCAAGGGATGGAGAGATGCTGTGTTGGCTAAGACGGCAAACCGCTCGAATAGAGTCTTGGTCCGAGGTGAGAGCCTTGTTTCCTTGAGAACGGTCTTCTGGACCCTCAAGCGAAGTCGCGTAGAATGAATACGATTATAGGTTTTCAACAACGGCAGCATCAACTCCGAGGCAGCCGCACAATAGATGGCTCGGGTGGGTGGATCGGGATCCCAACGCTCCGCTCGCATTTCCACCAATATCCGGCCGGCGGTATCGCCGCGAGCGATAAGTTGTCCGCCTACACGTATGTGGGGACCGCTTCCCAGGTAGCGAAAATTCACAATGTCGAGCTCACTGTCCAATAGAGCGGCATCATAGTGCCGTTCGACCGTGAATTGGCCAGTCCCCTCGCCAATGACAGCCATACGATCGAGAAATAGTCGGGGCTCGATCCGAACGGCAATATCGATACCAGGCAAAAATTCGGCCAACCCTGTCGCTCCATGGACGGCAACTCGACTAGCAGATGTCAGTGCTTCTCGAAAAGGCGCCGAAGGCTGCGGTATAGGATAAAGGTGGACCGGCCCACTTTTACAGTCTCGATGTCGCCCGAGTTGATCAGTTCGTACAAAGTGGACCGCCCGATTCCTGTCAGTTTGACCGCGGTCGCCACGCGCACGCAAATCAGTTCCGGTGTTTCCGCCTTGCCTTCTGCCGGCTCGGTCTGATCCCGGTTGCCGGGCTGACTGGTATCTGTCCGCTTCGTCATGGCCTCATACGCCGACGCAGGAAGGCACGATCACTCTCGAGAAACGCTGCAAGCATAGCTGGAATCAGCTCGGCAATAGGCTCGTCGCGACCATAGGTCTGGGTATAGAATGCCGCATAGTCGGTCAGCGCTTGGTGGAGTTCCGGCATGACCGAGATAGCGAGTTTCACCGGTGTGCGGTCGGGAAGTCGCGGCAGCTTGATATCAGCCATTCAGTTCCTCCCGTCTGCCGGCGGTGCGAATATGAGATCCTTATGGACGACCAGCCGAACCGTCGCGCCCGGGCGGATCGTGATGGTCGGCTGGATATTGAGGCTGCGCGAGGTCAGCTGATCGCCAGCGCGCGCCACGTTCTGCTGCGTCGATTCCCGGATCGCCTGGACCAGATCACTCTCGCCGGTCACCGTCAGTTCCGAACCCACGCCGAGCAAGGTCGCGAGCGCGACACCCTTGAGCAGCGCCCAGGTATGGAAATCGACCTTGTCCTGCAGCCCTGCATAGCCCGACGCATCGGTCGCCGGCACATTGTCAATCCGGAGCGAACTGCCATCAGGCAGCATGATCCGCTGCCACACGATCAGCGCGCGCTTCTGCCCGAACGCGACGACGCTGTCATAGCTGCCGATCAGCCGCGCGCCCTGAGGTATGAGCAGGATGCGCCCGGTGGGACTGTCAAACACCTGGGCCGTCACCTGCGCGGTAACCGGGCCGGGCAGGTCTGAGCGCAGCCCGGTGATAAGGCTCGCAGAAATCACGCTCCCTGCCGACAACAGATACGGAGACGGCGCTCTGGCCAGGGTGTGCGGATTGACGTCGCCCGACTTATCGAGCGCGCCGACGAACTGAGCCTTGCGGCCCTGCGCATTCGGATCGCGATCCGGATCGAGTGCGGGATTAGCAGTTTCCGTCGCCGCCGGAGCCGGCGCGGCCGCAGCATCGGAAGCCGCCGCCACCGCCGGGGTTGTCCGGCCCTGAACCAGGACACCCGACTCTCGCGCCGCCTTGAGTTCGGCCAACCGGCGCTCGTGTTCCTGCGCCGCTTGTCTGATCGAGGCATCGGTGCCCGTCCCGGTCTCGGTCGCCATGCGGCGCTGGCTTTCGAGAATGGGTCGGCCGAGATCGCCGGGTAGCGGCGGGCCGAGTTTCGGAGCATCGCCATAGGTCGAGGGCAAGCCGTTGAGTGCGTCGGTCGATGGCCGGTTGCTCGGCTCGGACAGTTCCTGCCGATCGGCGACCACGCTGAACACGCGCGGCTTCAAGGCGATCCAGGAGACCGCGACGAGGCTGACCGATCCCAGGGCCGCGATGGCGATGATGACGCCGCGGCGGAACCGGATCGCACGCGCGGGTTTGGCCCGGATCGCCAAGGTCTCGGGATCGAGCTTCGGGGTGGGCGACATGACGGCCTCGCTCATGAGCGCTCGCCCTTGCGCGCCGCGCTGCCCTCGGCGACGCGGGTGATACGGACGATCTGCTGTTTCTTCGTGCCGAGCCGCAGTTCCGCTTTGTCGAAGATGCGATCGACGACATAGAAGCGTCCGCGCACCCGGTAGTTGACCAGCTCGGCCTCGCCGGTCGGACCGATGACGAAAAGCGGCGGCGCCTCGCCGACCGCGATGCTCGCGGCAAACTCCACGAAGGTCTGCCGCCCGTCGTCGAATGCGCGCAGCGGCCGCCACGCCGGGCTGTCGCCGCTCAGCCTGTAGTTGAAATGCAGACTGTCGATCGAAAGGCCTTCGGCGACCGGTGCCGCCGCCGCGCTCTGCTCGGCGGCGCGGCGCAGCGCGATCAGCTGGTCCGCCGGATAGGTCCAGGACAAGGCGGCCATCGCGGTGCGCGATGTCGCCGTCAGCTGGAGATGATAGCTGCGGCGATCGGTGGTGACGACTAGATTGGTGGCGAGGCCGGCTGCGAACGGCTTCACCAGGATGTGCGTGCGCTTGTCCGTGCCAGCGCCGCTGGTCGTGTCGCCGATAACCCAGCGCACCGTGTCGCCGGCCGCGACGGCGATGAGGGTCTCACCGGGCTGCAAGGCAAGGTCGGTGACCGCACCCGGCGCGGTGTAGACCTGATAAATGGCACCATCGCTAAAGGGATAGACCTGCACCGCATTCACGAAGGCCTGGGCCTGCGGCTCCTGCGTCGCCGCGCGATTGGCCGCCGCAACGCGGGCGACATTGGGACTGATCGGCTTTCGGGGATGGGCACGGCGGATCGAAGGCTTGGCAGGCGGCGTCGCGACTGGTGCTGCCGTCGCGGTCGGCGTGGGCTTTGGGGTGGATGGCGGCAGCGCAACATTCTGGGCCGAGGCGGGCGTTATGCTGAGGGCGAGCGCCGATGCGGCGAGGACGAACTTCATGGACGGGCCTCCGGATTGGGCTGCACCGGGGCAGCGAGATTGGGATCGAGGGGCGAACCGAGCGGCACATTGGCCGGAACGGTCGGTGCAGGCCCGGGCGCCGGGGGCGCCTTCGGCGGTGTCGGCGGATCGAGCTCGCGGCTCCAGTCGACCGCATCGACATAGACGCCGAGCGGATTCCGGCGGAGCGTGTCGGCGTCGCTCGGCGGCTTAAGCACGACCGTCAGGATCGCGGTCCAGCGCGATGTGCCGATCTCGTTGCCGCGCTCATAGGCGGTCTCGGTCCACTTAACCTGGAACGAGCGGTCGGATGCGCGGATCACGCTGGTCACCTGCACCGATACCGTCCGTTCGCCGATGTTGGCGAAGGGATCGGCGCCGCGCGCATAATCCCCCAGAAACTGACTGCCGCGCTTGGTCGTGAAGTCGTAGGCCTCGAGCCAGTCCTGTCGCACCAGCACCGGATCGAGCGAGCGACCGCGGACATTCGCGATGAAGCGCGAGAGGTGCCAGGCGATCTGCGGATCGGTCGGATGGTAGCCGGCCTCGGCTTCGGACACGGCCCGAGGCTCGCCCAGCCGGTCGACCTCGACGACATAGGGCGTCACCCGGCTCTGCATCGATTGATAGACGAGCCCGCCTGACAGGCCGGTCGTCAACGCGAGGCATCCGAACGCCATCAGCCGCCAGTTGCGCGCCTGCACGCGAGCCGAGCCGATGCGCTCGTCCCAAAGCTGGCCGGCACGCTGGTAGGGTGTTTCCGGCTCGGGGGTTCGTCCATAGCGCTGGACGGCGCGCTTGAAGATCATCAATCGTCCCTTTCCTTGATGTCGGGGGTTGCGGAGGCGCCGCCGGACTCGCCCTGTTGAAGCGTATGCAGCGCGATCTGGCGGTGATGGCGGGCGGTCTGCTGGCCACGCATGGCGCGCGCCCATCCCGGCGCGCCGTCGTCGCTGGCGGCCCCGGATGCGGCGTCGTGGCCGGTGCGATTGAGCGCGTTCCATGCGGCGGCGCGGCCCTGGGATGCGGCTTCGCCAAGGCCGAGCGCGCTGGACGCGCGGTCGCGTGCCGCATTGCCGGCAGCACGGGCCACACCGCCAAGTCCGGCGGACATGGTCGACGCCGCGGCAGTTTCTTTGCCAAGCGTGTAGGCTGTCGATGCTGCGGACCCCATGGCGGTGCCCGCGCGGACGGCACCAAGCGCGGCACCGCCGAGCATGCGGGCGCCGCCTACCGCCGCGCCGCCGGCGAGCATGGTGACGCCGGCCGCGCCGACGGCCGTTCCCACGGCCGCGCCCGCGCCGAGCTGCGGTGCGCCTGCAACCAGGCCAGACGCGATGCCGGGTCCGAAGATGCCGAGACCGAAGATCGTCAGGCTCGCCAGCATCAGGCTCATTGCCTGCCCGATGTCGGGTTCCTGGCCCTGCAGCGCGGTCGTGAACTCGGTGAAGAAATTGGCGCCGATGCCGACGATGACGGCGAGCACCATGACCTTGATGCCCGACGAGACGACGTTGCCTAGCACGCGCTCGGCGAGGAAGCTGGTGCGGTTCCACAGCGCGAAGGGTACGAGGATGAAGCCGGCCAGCGAGGTCAGCTTGAACTCGATGATCGTCACGAACATCTGCACGGCGAGGATGAAGAAGGTGATGATGACGATCGCCCAGGCAAACAGCAGCACCGCGATCGTCAGGAAATTGTCGAAGAAGGTCGTGAACCCCATCAGTTGCGAGACCTGCTCGAGCAGCGGCCAGGCCGCCGAGAAGCCGGTGCCGGCGAGGCGACCAGGCTTGAGGAGATCGTCGGCCGACAGCGTCCCGCCACCAGCTGTAAGCCCGGCCTGCGCGAACGAGCGGAAGATGATGTCGGCGAGCGCCTGGAAGCTGTTCAGGATGAATGCGAAGGCGCCGACATAGAGGATTTTCTTGAGGAACCGGCCGATGACATTGTCTTCACCGCCCATCGCCCAGAACAGGCCGGCAAGCGTGATGTCGATCCCGATCAGCGTGACGGTCAGGAAGTGGACGTCGCCGCCAAGGAGGCCAAACCCGCTGTCGATGTAGCGGATGAAGGCCTGCATGAAGCGGTCGATGACGTTGAGGTCGTTCACGTGGCCGATGTCCTCACAAAGGTGTCCTCACAAGGATGAAGGATGCCGCGAGGCGGGACCGGGGGAGCGAAGCCCCGCCCCGCGGCGGACGACGACGGGAGGCGGTGCCGCCGTCGCCCCGACCGTCGGCGCTACTGGCCAAGGGGCAATGGCGTGTAGGCCGAGCCGGAACCGAGGAACTTCTTGGTTGCGGCGCGAGCATCGATCTCGGCCTGCGCCCGGCGCGCCTGCTCGATCGTCTCGGCACGATATTGCGCGGCCATCATGTTCTGGATCTGGAATTGCTGCTTGGCGGTCAGGGCGAGCAATTGGTTGGTCGCCTGCTGCGCCTGCAGCGCGCCCTCGGCGCCCTGGCTCTTGGCGATGATCGCCGCGAGGGTCTGGGCGTCGGCGGCGACGTTCTCGACGACCTGCGCCTGCACGGTCATGGTCTGCTGGTAGGCGGACATGGCCGTGTCGAGCCGGGCGCGGGCGGCGATCACCTGATCGTTGGTCCGCAAGGCCTCGCTGAAGCTCTGCGGGAACATCTGCTTGAACTGCTGATCGAGGCCCGACACCTGGAAACGAATGCCCTGTGCCTGACCCATCAGCCGATCGATCTGCTGGAGAGTCTGGGTGATCGCCTGGAGCTCGGGGAAGTCGATCCGCGTCAGGTTCTTCGCCTGATTGATCAGCATGTTCGCCTCGTTCTGAAGCGACTGGATTTGATTGTTGATTTGCTGGAGCGTCCGCGCAGCGGTCAGCAGGTTCTGACTATAGTTGCTGGGGTCGAAGACGACGATCGCCTGCGCCGGTGTCGACGACACGGCGAGGCCGGTGACGAGGGAAGCCGTTGCGCTGAGGCTCAGCGCGCCTGCGATCAAGGACTTGCGGGTGAGGAAACGCATCACATTACTCCTTTGCTTGGGGGGCGGGGAAATTGGCGAGAAGGTCGGCGGCCCATTCGAGGCCGGCACAAGCGAGGAAGCGCGGGGCGAAGTCCGATAGGCCGCCCTCGGCAATCATCGCGTCGATCCGCGCCTGCGCGGCCGGATCGGACGCGCCGCACAGGGCGAGCGAAACTGGCCCAAGGCCCAGCTCGAACAGCCGATTGCCGCGCGCCGATTGGAGATAATATTGCCGCTTGGGGATCGCGCGGCTGACCAGCTCGATCTGGCGATCGTTGAGGCCGAAGCGTTCATAGGCCTCGCGGCTCTGCGGCTCGATCGCCCGGTCGTTGGGCAGCAATATGCGCTGCGGACAGCTCTCGATGATTGCCGGTGCAATGCTGCTCGATGCGATGTCGGCCAGGCTCTGGGTCGCGAACAGGACCGCGACGTTCTTCTTGCGCAGCACCTTCAGCCATTCGCGGATGCGCGCAGCGAAGAGAGGGTGGTCGAGAAAGATCCATGCCTCGTCGAGCACCAGCAGGGTTGGCCGCCCGTCGAACCGCTCCTCCAGCCGGTGGAAGAGATAGGTCAGCACCGGCGCGACGACCCCGGCCTGGCCCATCAGCGCCTCGGTCTCGAAGCACTGGACGTCAGCAAATGCGAACTGCTGCTCGGCCGCATCGAGCAGCCGGCCATAGGGGCCGTCGAGCGTGTAGGCGCCAAGTGCAGTGCGAAGCGCGTTCGACTGAAGGAGCAACGTGAGCCCGGTCAGCGTGCGTTCTTCGGGCGGCGCCGACGCAAGGCTGCCGAGTGCGGACCAAACCGCGTCCTTGACCTCTGGCGTGACGGTCACCTTCTCGTGCGCCAGCAATGCGGCGATCCATTCCGCCGCCCAGCTACGCTCTGTTGCATCGTCGATCCGGCGCAGTGGCTGGAACGCCAGAGTCTCGCCGGCATCCGCGCCGAGCCCGAGTGCGTGGTGTGCGCCGCCCATCGCCAGGACGGCGGCGCGTGCCGAGAACCCCTTGTCGAAGATATAGACCTGGCTGTCGGCGTAGCGCCGGAACTGGAGCGCGATCAGTGCAAGCAGGACGGACTTGCCGGCGCCGGTCGGTCCGACCACCAGCATGTGTCCGACGTCGCCGACGTGGGTAGAGAGGCGGAACGGCGTCGATCCCGCGGTGCTGGCCTGCAGCAACGGCGGTCCCCCGAGATGGGCATTGCGCGCCGACCCGGCCCAGACCGATGACAGCGGCATCAGGTGCGCAAGGTTCAGCGTATGGACCAGCGGTTGGCGGACATTGGCGTAGGTCTGGCCGGGCAGCGACGACAGCCACGCCTCGACCGCGTTGACGCCCTCGCGGATGGTCGTGAATCCGAGCCCATTGACGATCCGCTCGACCTGCCGGACCTTGTCCTCGACCCGGTTGCGATCCTCATCGGTGACGGTAATCGTCGTGGTCAGGTAGCCGAACCCGACATGGTCGCCGCCGAGCACCTGCAGCGCCAGGTCGGCATCGACCACCTTGTTGTCGGCGTCGGTATCCAGCAACTGCGATGGCTGGTTGTACATGATCTCGCGCAGCAGCGCGGTGATCGACTTGCGCTTGTTGAACCACTGGCGGCGCAGCTTTGTCAGCGCCTTGGTCGCATCGCTCTTGCCGAGAGCGATGAAACGCGTGACCCAGCGATAGTCGAAATCCTGGTGATTGAGCGCGTCGAGGATACCGGGCCGGCTCGTGCTCGGGAAGCCGAGCACGGTCAGCGTCCGGATGTGTGCATCACCGAGCCGAGGTTCCAGCCCGCCAGTGAGCGGCGTGTCGGCGAGCAATGCGTCGAGATAGATCGGCGTTTCCGGGACCGCGACCCGATGCGGCCGGGTCGAGATCGCGGCGTGCAGGAAGGTAAGCGTCTCGCCATCGTCGAGCGCGCGAACCTCGGGCATGAAGCTGGCAAAGAGATCGAGCGCGCGATCGCTCTCGGCGATGAAGCTGGCGAGCGCGCTGTGCCAGTCGCGACCCCTGTCGGCGTCCGGGCGCTCGACCAGCGATCGTCCCGCGGCCTCGGCATTGTCCGGCGTGGGCAGCCAGGTCAGGGTGAGATGATAGTGACTCTCGAAGTGGTCGCCTTCGCTCAAGAAATTTGCGCGGCGCTCCTGATCGACCAGCCAGGACGCGGCGTCGGGAAAGCTGCTGTCGGGATAAGCCGTTGCCTCGCGCCGTTCCGCCTCGAAGAACAATGCCCAGCCGCTGCCGAACCGCTTCAACACATTGTTCGCCCGCGCGCAGGCTGAGATCAGCTCGCCTTCGGTGGCGGATTCGAGATCGGGCCCCCGGAATCGGAGGGTGCGCTGAAAGCTGCCGTCCTTGTTCAACACGACACCCGGCGCGATCAGCGCCGCCCAGGGGAGATGATCCGCGAGCCGGTCAGCCCGGCGGCGATATTCAGCGAGGTTCAGCACGCGAGATAGCCCTTCTGGCGGAGGTGGCGGATGAGGACCGGCGCGAAGTCCGGATCGCGGCGTGCTGCAAAGACGGCGATGCTGTGCCCGACCGCCCACAATACGAGACCGGCCAGCCACTGCTGGAGGCCGAGCCCGACCGCGGCTGCGATCGTGCCGTTGACGATCGCCAGCCCGCGCGGCGCGCCGCCGAGCAGGATCGGCGACCCGAGGCTCCCGTGGATGGGAGCCTCGAAGCCCTCGATGTGTTGGCCGCTGTAGGTGTTGGGGCCGATCACGAAATCAGCGCCCCGCCGCCGAAGCTGAAGAAGCTGAGGAAGAAGCTCGATGCGGCGAACGCGATCGACAGGCCGAACACGATCTGGATCAGCCGGCGGAATCCGCCGCTGCTCTCGCCGAACGCCAGCGTGAGCCCGGTCGTGATGATAACGATCACGGCGACGATCTTGGCGACCGGCCCTTGAACTGATTCCAGCACCTGCTGGAGCGGTTGCTCCCAGGGCATGCCCGAGCCGGCTGCCTGGGCAGTGGTTGTGATGGCAAGGCTCAGGCCGATGACGGCGCCGACGAAACGGCAAGATCCGCGCGACGGAATTCGGGCAAGCTGCATGGTCATTCTCCTTGAGGTTTGGCGGGGTTGAGAAGGTCGGCGAGCGCGTAGGTGCCGGTGTCGGGATCGAGCCCGGCGACGCGCGTGATGCTGGCGATGCGGCGCTGGAGGCCGCGGCCGGAAATGAAGACGATGATGTCGATGGCCTCGGCGATCAGTCGGCGCGGCACGGTGACGACGGCCTCCTGGACCAGTCCCTCGATCCGGTAGAGCGCGGACATCGCACTGTTGGCGTGGACGGTGGCGATGCCGCCGGGGTGCCCGGTGTTCCAGGCCTTGAGCATGTCCAATGCTTCGGGACCCCGGACCTCGCCGACAATGATGCGGTCGGGGCGCAGGCGCAGCGTCGAGCGGACCAAGTCGGCCATCGTCACGATGCCCGGGCGCGTGCGGAGCGCGACGGTGTCCGCTGCCGGGCTCTGCAGCTCGCGGGTGTCCTCGATCAGGATGATGCGTTCGTCGACCCAGGCCATTTCAGCGAGCAACGCGTTGGCGAGGGTCGTCTTGCCCGAACTCGTGCCGCCGGCGACGAGGATGTTGTAGCGCTGGGTGACGCAGGCTTTCAGTCGATCAGCCGCCGCCTGGCCCATGATCCCGTCGGCAACATAGTCGTCGAGGCTGTAGAGTCGCTCGGCCGGCTTGCGGAGCGAGAAGCAGGGGGCCGTCGATACCGGCGGCAGCACGCCTTCGAAGCGTTCACCGGCACGGCCTTCGGCATGCGGCGGCAGTTCCGCCGAGACGATCGGCGCGCTGTCATGGACCTCGGCACGCGCATGACTGGCGACGAGGCGGATGATCCGCTCGATCTGCTCCGGTGCGATCCGGACTTCGGTATCGACGCGACCTTCGCCGAGAACGTCTACCCGCAGCGCCCCATCCGGATTGACCATGATCTCGACGACGCGGGGATCGCCGAGCGCCGCCGCGATCGCCGGCCCCATCGCCGTGCGCAGCATCGCCCGGCGGCGATCCTGGGAAAGCGGCGCGCTCATCGATCCTGCTCCGTTGCTCCAAGCGTCCGCTTGCCCGCTGCAACCTGGCGGCCGACCTGCATGACGAAGGCTTCGAAGCGCTTGGCGGCGACCGCGCGGCCTGCCTGGTCATTTTCGGCAAGCGGTGCCTGGATCGACAGCTCGAAACGGATGAACAGCGCCAGCGTCTCGAGGATGACGTCTTCGTCACGCTCGATCCGCGACAGGGTCGTCGATATGCGATCGAGCCGCAGCCCGAAGCGATCGTCGAGTTCGGACGTGCCCCGGCGATTGAGCCAGGCAGTCATCGCATCGGCCAGAATGGCCGACTTGGACGCGCCGGGCTTCGCGGCGAGTGCCTCGAGCCGGTCGCTGAGCGGCTTGGCCAGGAAAAGCTGGTGGCGGACTTTCTCGACCATGATCAAAAGTCCAGCTGAAGATCGTCGGGCCGCGCCGACCCGGAATCGATCGCGTAGACCGTGCGCGTGGCGGCCTGGGCCTGATCCATCGCACGCTTGTCGGCAGCGGTGTCGCTGTCATCCTCGCCAAGGCCGAGAACGTCCGCCGGCGTCAGATCGACTGGCGCGGCCTGGTCCACCTCATGTGCGGGATGACGAACCTGCTCGAGGCCACCGGTCGTTTCTTCGCGGGTCTCATCGGCCACAGTTCCAAGGCGTGCATCAATGCCGCGGACATGACCCTGCCAGTCGTCGGGGCGCGCCTTCGGCAAATCAGCGTAGGCCTCACCGCCGAGCGCCGGGGCGGCCAGAATGCGGGCCTTGAAGGTGCGATCCTCGTAATAGCGCAGCTTCTTCGCGCGGACCGGGGCATGGCCGGCGACAAAGACCAGTTCGTCGGTCGGCGGCAATTGCATGACCTCACCGGGCGTCAGCAGCGCGCGGGCGGTCTCCTGGCGGCTGACCATGACGTGCGCGAGCCAGGGTGCAAGCCGGTGTCCGGCATAGTTGCGCATGGCGCGTTGTTCGGTCGCGGTGCCCAACGCATCCGAAATACGCTTGGCAGTCCGCTCGTCGTTGGTCGCAAAGGCGACGCGGACATGGCAGTTGTCGAGGATGGCGTTGTGTTCGCCATAGGCCTTCTCGATCTGGTTGAGGCTTTGGGCGATGAGGAAGGCGCGGACGCCGTAGCCGGCAAGGAAGGCCAGGCTGGTCTCGAAGAAATCGAGGCGGCCGAGGAAGACACCTCCATTGGAGAAGAGATCGGCGGCACCCGCTTCCCGAACCGATGCCCAGTGCGCCGACCCGTATGTGGTGACGTTTCGGCGCTGGCGCGCGCGCCAGAGCGAACCGGCCACTGCCGCGCCGCATCCCACGAAGCCGCTGGCACCGGCGATTGCACCTGCGCGATCGAAGACATGCGGCGCGTAGGCGTCAAAGTGATACCACCACAGGAAGATCGCCCAGGGCCGGTAGACAGGAATACCGTCGATCAATGCCCAGGGTGAGCCGAGCTCAGGCTGGTAGGCGAGTGCGGCGGCCGCCCATTGCGTCGCGAACCAGATGCCCGCGAGGATGATCGCGAACACGACGGCTATTTGGCCGATCAGGAGCTTGGTGGGTGTCATGCGGGTCTCCGGCCGCACCGCGTCTGTCGGTAGGGCTCGAGCGCTAGGGTCGACCTTTCCGCCGATTCTGGTCAGGCACTACCTAGGGACGTGAAGTGCATGTCAGGGGAATCTCGGCCCCCTCATCTCCCGATTTGGTCCGCTCCGGCGAAATCTACTTCGATTTATCTTGCAGTGTCTGAGACCTAGAGATGTTATAGCTTCGGTGATCCGACCAGCATTCGATCAGGGGCTCGATGACGGTGGCGGTCGAAGGGGGCCATGTGGAGGACGAAGAGACTGAGGGGTTCGACAACGCGGACAATGATGAGGGGGCGGAGGAAGACGAGGACGATCTTCTTGATCTGATCCCTCCCGAAGATGACCGTGATCCCGACGAACTCGCGAACATCGTTCGCCCGGAACTGATAGCCAAGGCGTTCAAGGCGTTGGCCGCCGACGCGCAGCGCGCCGGCGGCCTCCTGTCGCGTGACGATGCGAACCGTGCCTATCTGCGGCGGGAGCTCTCGATCGCAGAGCGTATCGAGGTCGAAGGGAAGCTCGCAGCCGCCGGATACCGGATCAGCGAAGATGAGGATGAGGAGGATGAGGCGAAGGACGGCTCGGTCACGGTCAATCGCCGCAAATTCCGTTATCTCAGTCACAACGAGGAGCGCGAGCTAGGGAGGCGTATCCAGCTCGCGCAGAACCTTCCCGCGGACACGACCGGGTTGCCTGCCGACTACATCGACCGAATCAGACGGGACGCGGACAAGGCGAAGGCCACTTTCGTCGCGGGGAACATCCGCTACGTGCAGATGCTGGCACGGCGCCATGGTCAAAAGAAGCACCTCACCCTCGAAGACCTGATCCAAGAAGGAATGATCGGACTTCTCCGGGCGACCGACCTGTTCGATCCGGAGCGTGGTTTCCGCTTCAAGACCTACGCGACGTGGTGGATCGAACAACGGATGCAGAGAGCCATCGCCGATGACGACCGATTGGTTCGACTGCCGGTGTACCTTCACGACACGGTGAAGCGTGTGAAGCGGGCAGAAGCCAGGTTGACGCTCGCGACGGGTACTGCACCCACACCCGACCAATTGGCGAACGCCATCGGGATGAATCCCGAACGCCTGCAGAAACTGCTTTGGCGTGTCCAGGCAACGGAGGTGATCGAGGGTGATTCTCCTGTTGGGGAAGACACGACAATCTTGGCGCTCGCGCCGGATTCTTCCGACTCAGCGTTTGAGATCGCCTCACATCAGGAACTGCAGGAACGCTTCCGCGGTGTCCTTGCGACACTGACACCGCGAGAGGAACGGATCGTCAGGATGCGGTTCGGGATCGGCTTGGACCAAGGCCACACGCTCGAGAGCATAGGGGGAGAGTACAACGTGACCCGCGAGCGCATCCGTCAAATCGAGGCGAAGGCGCTCGGAAAGCTCAGACATCCAACGCGGAGCAAGAAGCTTCGCGGTTTCCTCGAGTCCTGAGATGGCTGAATATATCGGACTGGGGGCGGATGACCCTGCTGAGGACTCCGAACGCAGGGTCGCTGCCGCTTTCCGTCGGCTTCCCGATGGCTGGGTCGTCTTGCATCACGTCAGCTGGCAATCGAAGCGCGGAGGACGCCAAGGCGATGGCGAGGCGGATTTCATTGTCTTCCACCCTAGGAAGGGCATGATCGTCGTCGAAGTGAAAGGCGGTGGGATCGAGATCGATCGCGGACGTTGGATTTCCACGGATAGGTTTGGCGGGCGTCACGAGATCAAGAATCCATTCGAGCAAGCGACCGCCTCGAAGCACGCGCTGATCGGCTGGCTGGCGGAACGAGGCCTTGGTTCGCGTGTCCGTGTGGGACACGCGGTGGCGTTCCCACACATGGAGACTCTCCCCTACCTTGGCCCGGCCGGTCAAAAGGCCATCACGCTGACCAAGCCCGACCTCGCCACGGTTGATCAGGCCATCGCACGGTGCCTCGCCCACTGGAGCCTGGATGGCAGCATGTCAGCTAAAGACGTCCAGAAGACGGTCGAAATGCTCGCGCCAACGATCTCCGCAGCACCGACACTTTCGAGCGCAAGCGCGGATGCCGAAGCCAACCTCGTCATCTTCACAGCAGAACAGATCGAGGCGTTTTCGAGATTGCGCAGCCACCGCGGGGGGCTCATCACTGGCGGCGCGGGAACCGGGAAAACGGTGCTTGCCGTCGCGCGGGCGCAGCAACTGGCCAAAGATGGATTCCGCACCCTGCTTGTCTGTTACAACGAGCTTCTTGGAAGCGAACTCACCAACCGGCTCAGCGATCCGCCGAACATCAAAGCATGTACCTTCCATTCGCTTTGCCTTCACGAGGCTCGTCGCGCCCGACTTCCGATTCCAACCTCCAAGCCTCCGGTATGGTGGGAGAATGACGCCCCCAATCTCCTCGTCGACGCATGCTCGCTCAACGAAACGACTTATGACGCAATCGTGGTCGATGAGGGGCAGGACTTCTCGCCAGTTTGGCTGGACGCCCTTCGATGCCTGACCCAAGGCAGCACCGACCCGCCATTCTTCGTGTTCGCCGATCCGCTTCAGGATATCTGGAAACGCGACTGGGACCGAAACGGAGACTATGCGTTCACGTGGCAACTGTCACGGAACATGCGGAACACCCAGCCGATTGCGCTACGCGTCGCATCCGCGGTCGGCACTACGTGTGATGGCCGGGGCATTCCGGGGCCAGCACCGATCTGGAAGACCTGCGATGGCCCCGCCAAGGAGAAGGACGTCGTCGCAGCCGTTGAACACCTACTCGATGAAGGCTTTGGGCCGACCAACCTGGTCGTTTTGTGCGGTTCCGCGGCATTGGCGAGCCGGCTGCGCGAGCGCTCCATTGGGGCCTTCTCGTTCGGAAGCTGGGGAAGTCGCGGAATCCCAGTGGAGACGGTCAACCGATTCAAAGGGCTTGAATCACAGGCTATCGCTTTTGTGATCGATGGACCACCGGGCCCAGACGATCAAACGGCGGCCTATGTCGGCATGAGCCGCGCCCGGAGTGTCCTTGTTGTGGTCGGGAGCGACACAGCGCAGCCTGGCCTCAACTGGGGGACGAAGTGATATCGAAGTAGCCCGAGCCGCCCGCCAGCGCGCGACGGGACAGTTTGGTGTTGAACATGCGACACGACGGTTCACCGAGGTGAAGGCACACGGCACAAGCTGCACCGGTGTCTTCGCAACCTGGATCGAGTGCGCACCGATGTTCGTCATCGACAAGCCCGTCTAGCAGCTGATCGAGATCTGACTCGAACAGTGCCTGGAGACCCCCGAGGACGAAATCGCCCCGGGCTGCTGCGTAGACGAAGAACGAGAGCCCCATGGGCAGAACGACCTCGGAGAGCGCGTTGCGGTCAATGCCTGCGAAGACAGCTGCGCGCTTGATGAACGCATGGGAGTAGGAATGTACTAACTCAACCACCTTCTCCGTGGCGTCGTTGGGACGATCCATGGGGGACATGGCAGATAGGATGGCTTCAGCGGCAGACCGGGTGTCGGCCTGCCGATTCAAGCCGATACCTTGGCGCACGAGCCAACCGTGAACGGTTCGCGGATCGAGGCGGATGAGCAACGCTTCTGTCTGCGCGAGATCGCCGTAGACGATGTATTCACCGGATTTCTCGCGATAGGCCCGCAGCCGGCTCTCACCTGGGTTCGGCTTTCCACGGGTATAGCCGAACTGCCCGGTCAGGACCGGGAACCTGTCGATCAATTCGACGCGTTCGATGCCCGCTCGCGTCAAGGCGCGGCTGTATTCGATCTCATAGCGGTTCCGCAGCGCTTCCGTACTCGACTGACCCAGAAGGTCCGCGACGGTGATGCGGCTCTCGAACGTGGCCAAAGCGATCTGCTTAGCTTGCCGCTCCGCATCTGCCCGCAGCCCAGGATCGAGAGTGAGCGATTTCGGAGCAGCTGGTCCGGCGGCCGGCATCGCCGCGAGCATGGCTTCTATCGTGGTATCGTCGAATCCGCGATCCTCCAGCAATTTCCGGATCGACGCGGGATTTTGAGCAGCCGCTGATTCCGTGAGGCGCCGCCCGACCATTCCCTCGAGAACCCATTCAAGGGCCCGTTCCCCACCGCCGGCTTGCTCGATCCGTGCCAGTATCTCGCGACGCGGCGGATTGATCATGCTGATGCCGCGCGGCTTGAAGACCGTGCCGGACCGATGAACAGTGAACGAGAGGACACCACCTTGAGCGCAGTCGCAGGATGCTGTGAAACCGCGATGGATCACGTCATTGTTCGGCGGACATTCCGGACAGAAGAAAATCAGCTCGGCGGCCGATGCCGTGCCGGGGAAGCGGACCGCGCGCTGCCCATGTGTCGGGCATTTGCGGACATAGGGCGTCTTTATCGCGCCGCAGGCCTCGTGATATCCCACGAATGGCAACTGTCCCCGGCGACCGGTGGCACCGCATTTGCATCCGCCCATCGCTTCATCGTGAAGTCGCTTGCAACGCTGGCACATGTAGAGCCTGGGGAATGGCTCGCAGAAAACGCCTTCTTCCCGGTTGAGCGCGCGGACGCGGACCGGGCGTTGCGCCAACAGATCGTCGACGAACCCGCCATCCTGCGGCGGATTCGCGTCGCGCCATGGATATGCTGCTCTGACCAGTTCGTCCCGGAGGGCGCCGGTATCGATGGCCGAGACGGATGACGGATCGATCCACTTCTTGACCTTCCAGACACCGCCGTCGGCATCGACGGTCTGCTCCGGAAGGTGCCCGAAGAGTATCTGCGAGCCGCTGCGATATTCCCTCATAGGGTGCTGTTCCCCTTGAGAGGTGCTTGTTCCTCGACATCGCGAAGGGACGTCATCGGTGAACCTGTAGGTGAGGCGTCCGAGGGAAACCTGGCGTCCGCCGGGGGCTCTCGGAGGTTGCGCGCGAAGCCCTCGAACCAGGTGTGGAGCTGGACTCGCATGAATTCATCGTCATCGTTGATGCCGATATCCGAAGCTATCGAGCGTTCGTCGTCCGACAACGCATCCGGATGAGTCTGGGCGAACCGGTTCAGGTCGCGGATCGTGGTGATCCGTCCGCCTGATGCCGGCTCGTGGATCATGTTGATCCGCGCGAGCTCGAGGCCGGAGATGGTACGTTCCAGCACACGTCTGCTTTTTCGGGTGATCGGGATCGGCTCGACGAAACGATCGCCATGCGAAACGAACTCGGGGAAAGCGCGGTAGACGCTGGCGTCCCGTTCACGGGTCATCTTCGGTATGACGATGACGAGGGCCGGCCATTTACGGCCGACACGCGCAGTGGCTTGGATGAATTCGGCCACACCCAAGGGAAGCGCCAACATCACCATGATGTTGAGCCTGTCGATGTCGACGCCATGCGACATCATGGATGACGCCGCGATGAGGTGGAGACGATCCTCATAGCGTCCTTCCGGCGTCTCCAGTCGGTCGAGCGTCCGCTTGACCTCTTCGAAATTGACGCGGCCGGTCAGCGTCGCGACATTCGGTGGCGGATCAAGCTCGGCGTACTGCGTCTCAGACGACCGCACGACCGCGTCTATGTCTTGGAGCGTGTTGCCGTAGACGACGTTCGTTCCGTAGAGGTCCTGCAGAAAGGGAGCGTAGCGGACGTCGATGTCGAGCTCGGCACAAAGCGTTTCCGCGGTCGCGCTCCCGAGCCGCTGCACTGCCCGCTGGAGTGTTACGATCAGCCGATCGACGACGAACTCGACGGTCAGCCGTCGCGGGGCCAGCGCAACATAGCGCCGCATCAATTGTCCGGAATCCGAAGCCCAGAAACCCTGACCGTCCACCGGAGGAGGTTGAGGGAAGACGCGGGCGGTACGACGATAGAGCACGTCTGCCTGCTTCTCGTAACCGGAGAGCGTCGCCGACGAGGCGAGAATCTTGGGTCGCTTGCCGGTCAAGCTCTCTTGGATGCCGTCAAGAGCACATTCATAATGTGCATCGACTGCGCCGAGGCTGTCCCGCAACAAGTGGAGCTCGTCCTGGAGACGGAAGCTGGCTGGGTAGTGATGATCCGCCATGGGAAGTGGCCCCGGTGGACCACCCGGACAATCGGGAACAAAGCAACCGTTCGGGAAAGAGCTGCGCGTTGCATAGGTGTACCCGTGTCCATCGATACGGCATTTTCCCGCGGGGCTTGCCAGCAGACCCCGCATGCCGGTCTGACGCGATATGTTCGCTGCCTTGTCCAGTGTCCCGATGACGATGGTCGGAAGGAACCTCCAGATTTCGTCATCTATGACGTGGATCGGGAGCGGCTCTCCGGCGATAGGGCAAGCGTCATTCGAGCAGCGGTGATCAAGCCTCCACAGGACCCGATCGAACTCGGTGCCGACCGTGCGCTGGCGGCAGAAGGGGCACCGATCGAGAAGCAGGTACGGATTGGTCTTATCGTCCAGCGCATCCGCGTCGACCCCGCGATGGGCCGCGTCCTTCAGGATACGATTCGGCGTCGCGGCGCCACCAACGAGGAATCCGAGCGAGAATGGGTCACCGCCGATCGCGGCTTCCCGGCGGACCAGTTCCGCTGCCGCCAAGGCGTTTGCGAAGCGTTGGGTCTGTTGGAGCGACAGCAGGCGTAGCGGAAATCTCGACCAGGCAGTGACCCCGGAGATTTTCCCCTTCATCCGATCAAGGAAGGCTGCGGTGAGCAGCAGGCCGAGATAGGTCTCGGTCTTGCCGCCGCCGGTGGCAAACCAAACGATATCGACGATGCCGCTCTCACTAGTCGGGTCGGTGAGGCAATTCAGATTGGCCAGTAGGAACGCCAACTGAAAGGGGCGCCATTCTGCATACTTGCCAGCAGCCGAAATTCGCATGGCGCCGTTCATGAGCTTGAATGCTTCACGCAGCTCACGGTTCTGCGAAAGGAGATCGACACCGTTCCGAACCCGTTGCAGCTCCGCTCGGAACTGCGCTTGCGCTTCCTGGGCCTCGTCTCCCATGTTCTCCGACCACCCCTCCGTTTCGGAGCGGTTCCGCAATGTCGTATCCGACCAGACGTCGGTCGACCACGCTTCGAATGCGCTCAGCAGTTCCCGGGCTGTCGGAAGGGGATCGGCGGCGAGGGCTGCGAAGCTCACATCCGGCTTTGGAAGCTGGGAGGCCCAAAACGCAGGCCGCTCCTTGGAATAACCCGGGCCGTCGCTCGTTCTGATCTCCGGCCCATCCATCGAGAACCCGCAGTTGATGCCGTAAGCGTCGACGCGCCGATCGTAGCGGAAGCTGTCGGGTAGGCTCTCGAGGGCGAATGGAAGGCGGGCCAACCCGCGCACCGTAAGGCTGGCCTCGAAGAAACGCCCATCGGCAAAGTCCGTGACCTCTTGGCTCGTGTTAACGAATGTGATCTCGAAGGCCCGCGAAGCCGGATTTCTACCGGTGATCCTAACCCTGACTTCACCGCTCAGGCCGGGCGAACCCGCAGCCTGCAGTGCATCAGAGATTTCCTTTGCGCCAAAAATCTGGTCCCCGGCGATGTCCCGGACCGCGACGCCTACGGTGACCTCGACCGGCTCGCTCTTCTCCCACGCCCACCGCAGACCGGTGCCTTCTTCTGCCCGCCGTCGGCTCCACAAGTTGCAGCGAACGTCGACTTCGAACGCCGGCGGATATTCTTCTGTCGGACGAAGACGTAGCCCGATGGCGCACGGTTCGAGGCGATCCTGCCGCTCATCCGGCCGCGTGACGAAGTCCTTGGGTCCGAGACGGCCAAGCCAGAAGCGGCCGGTTGGATCGGTCTGGGAGAATGTCTCCTCGTCGCCGCGGGCTTCTATGACGACACGGGTCTCCAGCCGCGTGACAAAACGCTGGGCGGCTTCGTACCGTTCAGCGTCCCCGTCTGGGCCGTCGATCCAAGGCAGTGTCATCTTGATCCCCTGTCGGTCAGTCGATGGCCGAGTAACCGACTATGGTTTAGTGATGCGGAGCGGTCCAAGGAAATCGCAAAGCCGTCTCTCGAGAGCCTCAGAATCCTTGAGTTCGCATTCCCAGACGACCAGCACCTGCCATCCTTGGGCGCGAGCGGCCGCCTCGAGCCTCGCGTCACGCTCCCTTGCGAATTTGGCCTGCCAGAACTCCTGCCGCGTCGTCGGTATCCTGAAGGCTGGACAATCCTGATGGGCGTGCCAGAAACAACCATGGACTTGCACGATCTTCCGGCGCCGGGGGAAGGCGACATCGGGTCGCCCCGGAACACCTTTCAACTGGACCGTGAAGCGGTAGCCAATGGCATGCAGCAGCCTCCGCACGATCAACTCAGGTTTGGTGTCCGATCTCCGGATTTGTGACATCACGGCGCTGCGCTGTTCAGGCGTTAGAGTATCGACCATCCCTCACATATGGGAGCGGTTGTTCTGGAACATACGACTCAACCTGCCGCACGGAACTCCTGTTCGAGACTGCGCTGGGCATGTGCTCGGAGCAGTGGGTTGACCGTGGACCCGACAAGCAAACCAGCAAGAATTGTCTCAGCGTTCCTTGAGAGTTTGCCGAGCCCGGGCAACGATGAAGCCGCCGCTCCGTGCTGATACCGGATGATCGATTCGATAATCTTGGGCGCTTCTTCGGCATGAGCTTCGATCGCGGTCATTAACGACGATCCGAAATCGTCCAGCATGTCCAGCAACATGAAAGGCCGGATTCCGCCTGGCCCTTGATGCGTCCAGACGGTTTGCATGTTCGCGATATCCGCGTCCTCGACGAAACGGCTGAGCTGCTCGAGGACCGGATTGACCGCCTTCTGCAGGGCGGAACTGACCTCGAGACTGAGGCGCCCCCGGATGCCTTCATCCAACACGATCGAGTGGATCGCCTTAGACGTGCCGAAATAGAAGGACACTCGCCAGTCCACCACCGCTCCCGAGCAATCATTATCAAGCTCGAACCGAACGCCGCTCTTCAACTGCAAGCTGGGTATCGCGAACTTGAACGTCCGGTTGGCGGGATAACGCGCGCCAGCCCGGTCCGGGGGAGTCTCGGCAGGTATCGGTTTTGGACGCTTGAGTTCTCGAGAAGCCTCGCGAAGGGACGGGCTTGCCTCTGCTCCACATCCCTGCAACACCCTGCCCATCAGGAATGAGAAGGCCGGTGGCACGGCGTTCCCGATCATCCGCAGCTTCTGACCGTAGTTCGCGCCGTAGAACTGGAACGTGATAGGAAAGCCTTGCAGGCAAGCCCTCTCGCGCAACGTGAGGCGCCGGTACGCCTGATCCTGCTCGGGGGCGGCGATCACGATGCTTTCGCGCGACACGCGGGTGCACGTTGCGGTGATCGTCCGGACCGTCCTATCCATAGGATCAGGAAAGGGCATGGCATTGTAGACCGTGTGGGTCATCTTGTTGGCCCGGTTGATCCTCACTTCCTCGGAGCTCAACAAATCCTCTTCGACATGGTCGATCAGATCGGCGCGTTCGAGTTGAAGACCGTAGATCGGGTCGATAATCTGCTCTGCGCCAAGCGCCTTGACGACGTCGCCCAGAGTCGGGGCATCGCTTCCGGGTTTGAAGGACTCCAGCAAGCCGATATCGAAATTACCAGCGATGCACCGTCGTCGACGCTGCGGGATTCCATACTCCGCCATGTCCACCACGTGGGTGACACAGCCGAGATGCGCGAAGTCAGCTAGCGCACCGCCCAGCTTCATCTCCTTCTCTATGATCTTCGCGACGCGGGGCACGTTCTCCATGGCCCACATCCGCGGCTTGAGGTGGTCGACGATCGACAGGAAACGGATGATATCCTTCAAGCCGTCGGCGAGATCCCCGCCACCGCCTCGGTTGCTGAATGAGAACTGAGTACAGGGAGGACTTCCGACCACGATATCGATGTCTGTGGGAAGATCCTCGAGCGCTAGGCGCCGGATGTCGACGGTCTGCGCTTGGTGGGCGTTGTTCTTGAAGTTCGTCTCGTTGGCTGGCCCCCAGATTTCATAGGAGGCAACCACGTCGACTCCGGCCAAGCGAAGACCGAGCGACCATCCGCCGACGCCGGAATAAAGATCGATCGCCCTTGGTTTATTCTGATGCTTCGGCACGCTACCACCCCGTTTGCTTGTGCGTGCTCCTCCTTGAATAGATCCTTTGCCGGTTTGGCAAGATCCTTTCGGCATCTGGGCTAAAAAACGCCCCTAGCTGATGACAGGTCCTCCCCGGTCGCGTCCGAACCGCCAGTTCACGCCATCCGATCGCATCAACCCGCCAACCTGATTTCCCAATTGTTTTTCCAGCACCGGCCGCCACGGCACGAGCGTGAATTCCTTTGACTGCTCGACGAGCGCGAACCGGCCGCTCAAAAGGTCGATGCGGCGCGTCAGCCGCCCATCCACGACGCGCCCCACCTGAGCCTCGACGAATGGCTTGCCCATTTCCTCGGCGAGACGCTCTCCCGCCCCGAGCAATTCCCGGCGCTGCAACAGCATGATGGCGTTGCTCCGCAGACGCACCTGTCCCCCGTCCGCGTCGGCCAGTTGCTGCTCGACCAGCCACTGTCGGCGAGAATCCAGCGCCGAGCGGACCTCGCTTCCGAAGCCGGCGTCCCGGACCGGAAGCGGCGTACTCGCGCTCAGCTCCCGATCGAGCCAGGTCGCTGCGTCGGCGGTTTCGAGGCGCGCAATCGGTAGGGCCGACACCGTCTCGATCTCGACCGGGCGATCATGCAGCCCGCGCGCCTCGTAGGCGGCCGCCCGGTCGAGATGGTCCGTCGCTATGAACCAAGTCCCGTCGGCATTGCGCTCGACGCCAGCGCCCACACGCCGCATCGCCTCCAGGCGGCGAACATGGGCTTCCGCGAAACCCTGGGTGGCGCTGGCATCGTGGCGAAGGTGCCCGTCTACCGAATAGAGCCCGCCATTGGCCTGCGCGACCTCAGCGACCATTCGATCGACATCGCGCACGCCGACGTTCCGGGCCGCGACGCGGACGATCGATCCCTCGGGCGTGGCTTCGCTTTGATCACCGCGACCAACGTCAAGATAATGAACGCGCCCATCGACGCCGTCGACAATCAGGTAATGGCGGTCGCGATGCTCGTCCGAGAAGCCGCGATGAATGACCCGCCCGACGATCGGCTGATCGAGCTGGGCATGAATGCGCTGGTCGATGCCGGCCCGATCGAGCTTCCGCGCGGTCAGTTCGCGCTGCATGGTGCGGATGATGTCGCCGCGTTCGCCCATCCGGCGAAGCGTGTCGTCGATGCCATCGGCGAGGCGCCAACGCCCGCGGCCAAGATCTTCGGCCAGTCCCATTGTACCGAGCCTGCGTAGCCGACCGGCCGCGACCGACTGCTGGAAGGGGTCATTGCTCGCCGCGGTCACTGTCCGTTCCTCGTCCATCCGCCGGAGCAAACGGCGGTCGATCGCGGTCAGTCGCTCCTGCTCGACATCGTGACGCAACCGCGCTTCGATCTCGCGGTCGGTGCGCGGCCCCAGGTCCAGCGTCGCCAGCTCGGCGGCACGTTCGCGAAAACCGTATGCGATATATTCGCGGGCGATGATCAGATTCTCGCCGCGGTCGTCGACGCCGCGCAGCATGATGTGGGTGTGCGGCTGGTCGGTGTTGAAATGGTCGACCGCGACCCAGTCCAGCCGGGTCCCGAGGTCATGCTCGGCCTGGGCCATCAGTCGCCGCACATAGGGCTTGAGATCGGGATATTCGGCACCGTCCTCGGCCGATACGATGAAGCGGAACTGGTGCCGGTCGCCGTCGCAACGTTCAAGGAAGGCCTTGCCGTCAGCCCGATCGACGTCCGGCCCATAGAGCTCGCCGGGGGCGCCCTCGCGCGTGACGCCATCGCGCTGGATGTAGCGCAGGTGCGCGCGGGCGCCGGGCAGCCCTTTCGCGCCCAGCCTGACGAGCCGGGTCTTCACGATCGCCCGGCGGGCGCGCATGCCGGCAAATCGGTCGCGGCTGGATAGCAGCCGGCCGATGCTGGCGCCGCGGCCGATCCGGCTGCCATCGAACCGGCGACCGACCACTCCGGTCCTCGCCCCGGCGAGACGCGCCGCGACGACGATGCGGCTGCCATAGCGCAGCACCTTCTTCCCGTCCTTGCCCCTGGTACGGCTGAACTTCGGAGTGAGGTCGTCGTCATCCATGGCGAGTCTCGCGATTTCGGAAGAAAAGTGCCGGTTTTGGGAAGTTCTTTTCCGGGGAGTCTCGCACGGCCGATTGGCTACCTCTCGAAAAAACGATGTGCAGACAATTACTTGAGCAGGGTCGCGAGACACTGCCTTTATCTTGTTTTCCCTTTCTCCCTTCCTCCTGACCTTCCCGGCTCAAAAAAGGGGGAGAAACAGCGCCGGACCGACGCCGCCTCTCCCCGCCCATCGACCCGCGATTAGTGCGCATCGACCATCGCTTCGTGGGCAGACTTCCGCGTCCGGCAGAAGCGTTTGCCCATCGTGCCGTGCGCCATTCCGTCGCCATTTACGAGCATCACACTCGCGAACCAGCGACCATCCAGCCGCCCGCAGATCGCTATCCGATCCAGTTCCAGGTCGTCGTCCTCGATGCTCTCGTAGAACCCGAGCCAGCGCTCCTCGATCCGCGCATCCCAGAGAAAATCTGTCTCTTCGGCTTCGAGGAAACGATGCGCCAATGCCTCTCCGGCACCGCGCCCGAACTCCAGTTCCAGACCCGCCATCAGCGTCGCCATCACGCGATCCACGACCTTGACCGACGCCGTTCCGATGCTCTGATACATGCCCATGATGATCTCCAAGCTTATCGTTCTCACCATCGAGAACGACGTTTGAGGGACGGGTGGCGGAGCGGCTGTCAGGGCCGCGGAGCGAAGCGCAGCGCCGCGAAGCGGACGTGGGGGGAACCGATTTGCGCAGCAAATTGGGGGGCACCCGCGGGCCTTGATAGCCGTTCCGCCACCCGTCATGCTGGGTCTATCGAGACGAGCCTCCAACCTCTCGGGGGACCGCAACCTCACCTCATTGACCATCGTGACGCAGCACGAAGAGCGAGGCCGGAGACGGTACGGGAGTGGTCGATTCCGGCTGGTTCGACGCCGGATATTGAATGGCGAACAGAGCCTCACGCGGCATTCCGGCAACCGTTCCGCTCGCGACGGACGGCACGCCGCCGACGGCGTGGAGGTAGGCTACGGTCTCGCCCGACAACCTGCGGCCGGTCGCCAAATGCTCGGCATAGCGGGCGGGGCCAGCGTTGTAGGCTGCGAACAGCCCCGGATAGCCGAAACGGTCGTACATCTGGCGCAGGTAGCAAGTCCCGGCGAGAATATTGTCGGGCGGATGGTCCGGGTCAGGACCGAGACCGAGTGTTCGCCGCATCGCATCCCAGGTGCCGGGCATCAGCTGCATCAGGCCCATGGCACCCGCGCGGCTGCGGATCGGCCGCCCGCCCAGCGCGGTCTGGCCATCGCTCTCTGCCCGCATGACCCGCTCGATCCAGGCAGTCGGGACACCGCAGCGAAGTGAAGCCTGCGTGATATAGGGCCGCCACCGCTCGGTCGTTTGAGCTTGGGCTGGCATGGCCAGAACGAGCGCCCCTACGGCAAGGCCAAGCTTCAGCGACGCCATAGGAGCCTCCCCTTGCCCACGATGTCGCTGGCCTCGGTTGGCCCAAAATACCGGCCGTCGAACGAGGCCGGACTGTCCATGAGCAGGAAAAGTTGCCGTCCGCGAAGGATGGTGCAGCCGCTCCATGACGGCATCGCTCGTCCCTTGACGTCGACCACCCGGCGCTCGGCAATCCAGCGCCCGTTGATGAAGATTTGTGTGCCAAGCGCGCAGACCTCGTCGCCGGCATAGGCGGCGACGCGCTTCACCAGCGGCACGTTCATCGGCAGGTAGCGGCGCTCTGCGGCGAGCCGCCGGAAGCGTTCCGGCACCCGCGCAATCACCATATCGCCGGGCTCGGGCCAGGCGCCGGGAGAAACTCTGTAGAGTCCGATCGGTGCGCTGGCGCTGGCGTTCCAAACCAGGCGCGGCGCGGGCGGAACGGCCGCGCAGGCGAGGAGGATGGCGATGCCGATGGCGGTGACGGCGACGCGCCGGCGCAGCCGCGCGCGGCGCGTCTTGTCGGCGCGGAGCGCATCGCCCCAGGCGAGAAGCGGGGCGTCGCCCGCGCGGTCGCGGCGGCCCTTCATCGTCCGATCTCCCGCGCGGCCTGCTCGCCCGACCACGCGTCGAGGTCATCGATATGGTACTGGACGAAGCGGCTGTGGCGCCGGAACACCGGCCCCTTGCCCGCGCGGCGCAGGCGCTTGAGCAGCCGGCTCGACAGCTTGAGATAGGCGGCGGCCTGGTCGGTGTTGAGGAAGGGCGAGCCGCGCTTGGCGCGGCTGGCCCGGGTGATGTCGTCGTCGGTGTCCATGGGGATCGGCATCCTTCGCGGGATCGCGACCGTGCGGTCGCGTCACCGGGGATGCCGCCGGGAACACCGGGCGGGCAGTGTCGAAAGCCGGGGTCCGGAATTCGACACACCCGGGAAAGGGCGAGCGGTGCGGGTTGCGCCGGGTGGCGCGGGTCCGAAGTCCCGCGCGACGGAAAGCGGACACAGGCAGACGCCCCCGCCTGCCAAGTCCCTCGCGAGCTATGGCAAATCCGGCTCACCGCTCGAGCCCCGCGCGCCGGAGCGCGCGGGGCACCGTGATCAGCGCGACCAGATGAGCTTGTGCTCGCCATTGTCGCCCTGCGTCAGGTTCGCGTAGATCGGGGCCGGGAATGACGGATCGTCGAGCTTGAGGCCGAGATATTCGGCGCCTGTCTCGCGCGCGGCCTTGCTCCAGCCCGCCCCGAATTCGACGCCGCCGGCGCTGACCCGGTAGTCGGGCGACTTGTCGTTGTCGCGATCGACCGGCTTGATCGTCGCCTTGACGCGCAGTGAGAGGGTGCGGATCTCGCCGGTGTAGACGCCGTTCTCGCCGCGGGTGAAACTGCCGATCTGTGCCATGATAACCTCCATTCGATAGGTCGATGCCGCCCCATGCGGCCTCGATGCGGTTGACAGGTCGCGGGCCTGACGACGCGCACCGTCAGGCCGGAGCGCAAGCGGAGGACGGCCCGAGCCGGGCTTCTTGCCTCGCGAGGAAGGCGCGGGCACCGCGCCGGGGAAGAAGGTCGGCGAAGCCGTTGCGCGGCAGAGGAAGGCTTGCGGCAAACCGCCATCGATCAAGGCCGCCGGGGCTGCTTCGCCCGAAGACGAGGCGCAATCGTCGCGACAGGTCGGAGCGCCCGCACCGGCGGACGGGGCACCGGCCGACCGCAGACCGGGCAGCCGTGAATGTCGTTGGCCTTGCAGGCGACGCGGGCTAGGCGGTCGGCAGCGGGGGGCTGCAATGACGGTTCTGGATCAGGTACGCGGCTTGATCGAGCGGCTGTCGCCGGACTCGATCTGCGACGACTGCATCAGCGACAAGCTCGGCCTGTCGGTCCGCCAGCACGCCAATCACAAGACGCGGGAGCTGGCCGGCACGCGCGGATTCGAACGCCGGAAGGACGCCTGCGCGATCTGCGGCGGGACCAAGCTGGTGATCCGCCGCAAGGGGAATCCGTAAGGCGGGACGCCGCGCGCTACCGCTCCCAGCGCGTCTCGGTGGCGAGATACTCCCAGATCACGGTCTTCACCGTCACGTCGCCGGACCAGTCGATCATATAGCGATAGCGGCCCGACTCGACCGTGATCCAGCCGCCGACCATCGCCTCGTCGTCGAGCAGATGGAAGGTCATGCGGCTGCCGACCTCGGGCCATACGGCGAGCTCGCCGGGCGTGCCGGCGGACTCGAAGGCGTCGCGCTGCGCGGCTGTCAGCTGCTCGAGCGGCACGAAGGCGACATGGTCGGGCGCTTCGAGCAACGGCTCGCCGATCTCGTGATAGGCGTGACCCCGCGCATTCTTGACGATCACGCGCGAGATCCGGTTGGTGTCCGGATGGAGGGTGAACGGTGTAAGATCGTCGAACAGCAGCATCTGCCCGTCGGGTCCGCGCTTTAGCGAGCGGACGACATGGCGGTTGCTGCGCAGGATGGTTGCCGCTTCGGGATGCTTCGCCGCATCGGGGTAGAGACTGCCCGCCATGACCGCGTGCAGGACGCAGAGGAGATAGTTCTCGTCCGGCGAGAAGCCGGAATTGCACTCCCGGCAGACGACCACCTGGGGGAGATAGTCGTACTCGTCGCCCTTGCCGCGATCATAGTCGGCGCCGCGTTCGCGCAGGTCCTTGGTGAGAAGGGACTTTGTCGGGACGTGGTCGCGATTGCTGTCAATGTCGGCGATCCCGGCGCCGCAATGGATGCACCAGACCTTGAGACGTTCGTCGGTGAAGTCCTCGATCTCTCGCACCGTTTGTCCCGCGCCCCTGCCTGTATCTGCATATTCTACATAGCCGATCCTGCCGCCGATCCGCACAAAAAATCCGCGCGCCGACGCCGGAACGGCGGAGGCGCGCGGCCGATTTTTCAGGGTCCGCAAGATGCGGGCGGCGTTTCCGCCGCCCGCAAATGATCAGGCCGCTTCGGCGAACGGCTCGGGCTGCTCGTCGGGGTCCGGCGCGGCCCGCACATCGCGCGCGGCGACGACCTTGGCATGGGCCGCGACCGTGCCGACGCCGCCCCGCGTCGTGTAAGCGCTCGGCGGGAACTGCATCCAGCGCGGCACCCAGCGCTCGACCTTGGCGCGGCCATCGGCACCGGCAAGATGGTCGCCGATGATCCGCTTCAAGGTCTTGGACTTCTCGCCCGCATTGGCGGTGGCAATCAGCTGGCCCGCCACCTCTCCGACGATCCGGCCCAGCACCTCGCGGTCGCGGATCAGGCCGAACAGGGCGTCGTCGGCCTGCCACCACTCGGCCATGTCGATGCCGATCTCGGTGCCGACCGCCTCGACGGCAGCGCTGCCCGCCGCCAGCGTCTCGCCGATCACGACCGCGATCACCTCCGTGACGGCGGGGTCCGGCAGCTCGATCAGGCGCAGGAACACGCCCGCCACGCCATAGTCGTCGCCGTTTCCCCCGGTCACGGTTGGTTCCTCCGCAGAGAAGCCGAGCAGGTCGAGCACGGCGCGGCGGCGCTCGTCGAACACCGTCTCGCCGCGCGCGGTTTCGAGGCTTTCGCGGACCTCGTCGTTGCGCGTCAACTGCGGCTCGGGCCGCACGGTCCAGAGGTGCGAGCCGACGATGGCGTGGGCGACCATCAGGCGCAGCGCCACCTCGGGCCGGGTCAGCAGCGCGGCGCGGACGGCGGCGTGACGGTGCAGATCGACATAGGTCTGCAGGGTCGAGGTCAGTTCGGGGCGCTGCGGCTTCGGGCCTTCGGAAGCATCGCCGCTGGCAGCGCGGCGGGCCTCCTTGCGGGTCAGATAGCCTTCGTGGAAAGTCACTTCGCCGGTCGAACGGACATCGACATAGACGCGCCCGCCCTTGCGCTTGGCGGCCTTCTCATATTCCCACGAATGGAAATGCTCGGACGCGGGGACGATCACGACATCGCTCCAGCCATCCTCGATATAGGCCCCGCGCCGCGCCTCGATGGCGGCATTCTGCGCCGTCCAGAAGGCGTCGGGGTCCGCGAAATAGCGATCATCGCCGAACAGGTCGGCGACGGTCGTGCCCGCATAGCTGTCTAGGTCGAACAGCGCAGCCTTGGCCGCGATCGACTGACCGCCAAACAGCCACGCCTTCAACTGATGGCCGCTCGGCGCATAGGCATCAGGGTCGTCGAACAGCGCCAGCCACGCCCGCTGCTGACGCTTGCTGGCTAGAGTCAGGTGGCGGACGGTGGTGCGGTCGATCTTCTCGTCGCGATAGAGATTGCGGATGCGCGGCAGCAGATTGCCGAGCGCCAGCACGCGGCGGATGGTGAGGTCGGGAAGCCCGAAGGTGGCGGCGATGTCGTCGACCTCGCGGCCTTCCTTGACCAGCCGGGTAAAGGTTTCCCATTGGGTCACCTCGTCGGGGTCGAGCCGCGCGACGTTCTCGATCAGCGAGGCTTCGAGGGCGGCGGCATCGTCGCCCGCCTCCATGATCGCGGACGGCACCCGGCCAAGTTCGGGGTCCGCGCCTTCCTCGGCCTGGGCGAGCCGGGCGGCGTGGACGCGCCTGCGTCCAGCGACCAGTTCGAACCGGCCTTCGGTGATGCCGGGGCGCAGGATGACGGGCACGATGATCCCGCGCCTGCGCACGGTCGGCAGGATGTCGGACACGTCCGGGGCCTTCTTCCCGTGCCGCATGTTCACGGCGCTGTCGTCGATGTTGCCAATGTCGATGAATTCGAGTTTCATGACTTCACTCCTTGTGAGTGCCGGTCCGTCGCTCTTTCCGGGATGGCGGATCGGCTTTCGAATGGCGGCGAACGGCCGCCTGCGTCATCCGCGTGGTCGCGGAAGCTCGTCGGCTGCTGCATGGCGCAGCAGGGTTTCGGCCGACTGGATCGAACCGGCGCGGCGCGCGGTGTCGGCCCAGCGAGACAGCGGGAACGGCGTCTCGAAGCCGAGGTCGCGCTCGATGCCGAGGCCTCCGGCCAAGCGAACCGAGGCGATTTCGGACAGGCTGAACGAGAGCACCGGCACCGGATCGGGTTCGGCCCTGCCGCCGCGCTGGGCGGCGCGGTGGTTGATGTCGTTCGCGCGCAGGGCGAAGCGAAGATCGGGGATCACGAGGATCATGCCGCGATCCTCCCTTCGATGCGCGCTTCCTGCGCCTCGCGGTGACGGGCCAGCAACCAGTCGGCGGCCTTGGTCGCCGTACTGGCGGCGCGGAAGATGGCGCGATTGTCCTCGCGCAACACCCCGAGCCATGAACCGATATAGTCGGCGTGACGCACGGTCGGGACGATGCCGAGCGCGGCGCACAGGAAGGCCGATCCCATCTCGGCGACCAGTTCCTCCCGCGCATAGTCCTTGCTGCCGAAGGCGTTGCGAAGGTCGCGACCGAGCCGCTTGGCGTGGCCGGTGGCGTGGGTCAGTTCGTGCAGGCAGGTCCGGTAGTAATTGATCTGGTCGAAGAAGGCGGGCTGCGGCGGCACCTGCACGAAATCGGGGTTCGGGGCGTAGAAAGCGCGCTCCCCGCCGATGCGGAAATCGACGCCAGATGCGACGATCACCTCCTCGGCAACGGGCACGATCTCGCGTTCGGGCGGCGGCGCGGGATCGGACGCCAGCCCGGCGCGCAGCCCCTCGCACTGCGCGACATTGAAGACGGTGAAGCGCTTGAGGAACGGCACGGCGCGGGCCTCGTCGCCGTCGCGCTGGGCGCGTTCCTTCTCGGCCTCGGGGGTGAAGCGGTCGGCATAGACCACGGTCACACCATGCTCGCCCTTGCGCACGCAGCCCCCCGCTTCCTGCGCCTGCCGGAAGGTCAGCCACGACTGCGAGGGCCAGCCATGCTCGATGACCGCGCCCCACAGGATCAGGATATTGACCCCCGAATAGGTCCGAGCGGTGAGTGCGTTGCGCGGCAGGCCGGGGCCGGTCCCGCCGGGCCTTCCCCATGGCTGGACCCACGGGAAGCGCCCGGCTTCGAGTTCCGACACGATACGCGCGGTCACCTCGTCATAGAGGTTCGTCCGGTTGTCGGTCTGACAATCATTGCCCGCCCTCTTGCGTCGGGCACGGCGGCTGGTGGCTTCACGCATTGCTGTCCTCCATCGCCACCCAAAAGCAGCATGCCTCCCCGGAAGGCGGGGGTGGGCGGCGAGACGCGACCAAGAGGCCCGGCTTCGAGCGGGCGAAGACACCGAAGGGCGGAACGGAAGTGGAGCACCCCGAAGGGGTTGGCTTCGTCCGCGACGGGCCTAGCAGGGAGCGCCGCCCGCACCCGCCGTACCGGGAGAGGCACAGACAACGCCGCCGCGCCCAAGCGCGGCGTCCGCAGCCACGCCAGCGATCGTCACCGCATGGACGAGACCCGTCAGGGGCTCGGCGAAGGCCGCCGTCGGCGGTCGAGTAGAGCGCGGTCGCGCCCCGGCGCGAGGCGCAGGATCAGTCCCTCAGACGTGTAGCCAGCCCGGATTCTCGTATATCTCGCCATAGCTTCCCGCCTCCATGCAGCGGATGCCGACCGACTCCAGGAAGAAGTGCTTGCCGGCCTGCCGCTCGTCGCGCGGGTCATCGACATAGACGTACCAAGCGTCGCGCACGCGGTCGGGAAAGGTGCGGAAATACTTGGCCCGCTCGATCAGCAGCCAGCGCAGGAACACCTCGTTCTCGGCCAGTCCCAGCCCCACGAACAGCAGCGGCTTGTTGAACACGAGATGCATCCAGGTCCGCGCGCCCTGCCATTCACGGCGGTTCTTGGCGCGGAACAGGTTCTCGTCGCTGCGGCCGTGGATCCAGCCGCCGGCGCGGCGCACCGACCCCATGTAGTGGCTCAGACCGAGGCGGATGCTGGTCCTGTATTTCGCCATCCCATTGATGTGCCAGATGCCGAAGTCGGCGCAGGGATCGTCAATCTCGTGCCGCGCGAAGTGGCAGCCCCAGGGATAGAAGGCGGTGAACTTCGGGTCGCGCGGGAACTGGAAGTCGCAGTCCGCCGCCTGGCTCAGCACGTCGTCGAAATTGGTTGTGAGGACCGGCGCGCGATGACGCAGCGCCCATTCCATGATCCGCCGGTGGTGCGGGAACGGACGCCAGTCGGACATCGTCTTGCAGAACTCGGCCTGCATTGCGCCGGTGCGCCCATGCGACTTCAATTCGACGACATCGTAGAATTCGGTGAGCGCGGTGCCCGGCGGCACGGTGTTGACGCCGGGGATGCAGTCGCGCGCGATGCCGATCAGCAGGGCGTCCCAGCTGTTGACCGCAGCGGCATTGGCATGGCGGTTGATGCCGTTGCCGATCACGAGCGCCAAATCCGGCTCGCGCCGCCGCAGCAAGGTCTCCAGCTTCATCCGTTCCCCCGTCGTTTGATCTGCCCTGACGCCATCACCCCGGTGGCAGACCCTCCGCCACCCGCGAAGGGATCAATATGTCGCATCCTCCACCTGCAGGCCGAGATCGAAATCGCTGTCGCGGCCGATCGTGCCGAGGTGCCGGTTGCCGTCGAGGTGGGTCAGCCGATAGGCGTGCGCGATGCCGCCTTCGACGCGCGTGCTGGTGAACCGCTCGGTGTGGACGAGGTCGTTGACCGCAAGGATGTTGAGGGCCGGGCGGATCCGGTCGTTGGCGACGCCGCAATGCTCGGTGATCTTCTCATAGCTGATCGGCGCCATGTTCATCGCCCGGTTGCGGCGCGCCGCGAACAGGAAATAGAGCTTGAGCGCGTCGAGCTCGGCGCGCGAGCGCAGCCTGAACTCCGTGAAGGCGCGGACGCGGTCGCCGAGATAGATCCCGCTCACGGGGAGCTTCGCCCAGTTGGCGAGGGGGTTGTAGTCGGCGAGGCGATAGCCGCTGCGCTGGCTCGCAATCTTCTCGATCAGCCCGCGCGTTTCGAGGATCGACAAGCCGCCGGCGACCTTCGCCCGGCTCAGATCGGCCGCCTGGCAGAGCTGGTCGTAGGTCAGCTTCACCGACCCGTCGTCGGGATCCATGTGATGGGCGAGGACGGCCAGCAGCATCAGCGCCGCCGTCTCGTCTGACCCGCCCTGCTGCCACTTGAACGCCTTGAGCCCGCCCGCGTCGATCCAGCGGACGGGCAGCTTCACGAACACGGGCCGCTTCGCCTTCACTTCGACTGCCCCTTCACGACGCTGTGCACGACGTAGAGGCAGCCCGCCGCAAGGGCGATCGCGGCCAGCGCGATGAGCCCGATCCACTGTTCGGGCGGCAGGCCGGAGAAATGGGAGAGGAAATCCAGAATGTCCTTCATCGACGATGCTCCTGTCAGTTCGACATGAGCTTTTTTTGCCAGACCCGATCAATCTATATCTAGACACACTCTGTGACAATTCGACCGGGAATTAAGGACAGTTCAGAATGAATCCAATTAGTTGCCGAACAATTCCGCAGTGTTCGGGGGAAACGGATTCAGTTCACGAACGAGCGTCCGTGAACTTTCGGGGCCTCGCGGTCGCGAATCGCGACGAAAGCCGCGCATCGGATCATGCCCGCGCGAGGACGCCGACGAAATGCAGAAGCGCTATTGCCGGATGATCGAAGGGCGCTCGCCGAAAGCCGCGATCGCCAGCTCCATCCCTTCGCCGACGATCCAGCGGGCGCGTTCGAGATGCGAGCGCCAGCAGGCCTCCGTATCGTTGTGAGCCAGGTCGAGGTGCATCAGAGAGGATGCGGCTTCACGCCAGTCTCGACCGGCATCGTCGGCTTCGAGCAGCGCTGCGTAAAGCGCAAGGTTCCTCCGATCATAGTCGACCACCTCATTCCCAGTTGGCGCGCTTTTGCCGATGCCACTCAAGATACGCCTTCTCCGACCCATTCATGTTTCGGGTATTATAATGCGTAGCACTAAAATGCCCGATTGTCCTCTAACCTCGGGATGGACATCAAAAAACTTGTCGGAGCGAACGTGCTGCGTCGGCGTCGAGCTGTCCATCTCAGCCAAGAGGCTGTCGCAGAGAAAATGGGTGTCGATCGCGCCTACGTCGGAGCAATCGAACGTGGCGAACAGAACATCACACTACATAGCCTGTGGGGATTGAGTGAAGCTCTCAATCTGCATCCTCGCGATTTCTTCGACGAAACAGCGCTGACCGATCCGGCGGATTAAGGCCGCCGCCAAGGATCGCGAAAGCGCCGTCGCGACGCATTTGCTCTCCAGAGCTAACCATTCTTCGAACAAGGGATTTTCGATACTCGCCATCACCAGGCCAATCCCCCGGTCCGAGGATCAGCTCGGCGATCTCTCGCAGGCTTGCGCCGGCCTCGTGCGCGTCAGTAGCATGCAGCGCGTGGATACGCCGCGCGAGCTGCAGATGTGAACGGTGCGAGCCCCTTGGCACCACAAAGGCGCGGATTGCGCCAATACGCGTCTCAAGATGGGGGTCGTATGGGAGGTCGAAATGTAAGCAGACTGGGCCCGCTAACGCAGTCCCGTCGTTAATGTCGAGCCGAGTGAATATGCCGTGCCAGTCGACGAGCAGATGCTCGCGACCGTCGCCGCGGAGCGCGCGGACGGCCGCGAGCGCTCCATCGAAGACATGAGAGCAATCTTCTTGGAAGGGAGTGGCGCGGGCCGGGATAACACGCGGATCGACGGCCGCCGACCACATCGGCAGCACGATGGCGCAGCTACGCGACGGATCCTCAGCGAAAGTGCAGCCCCCATTTCGCGACAAATGCGGGGTCCGCCGCGACGCCGGCGACCGGCACGGCCGGCAGTCCACTGTAGGCTGCCTGATAGGCCGGATCCCGCCGCAACACCTCCCACGCAAGCGCGGACCGACCGCGTTGCGAGATCGCTTCGAATGCGTCGAGATCCGGAATAATCATTCTCGTGAGTTCAGCCCATTTCACCCATCTGCGACCGGACGAACATCTCCGCGGCCTCGGCCTGGTCGGGACGCAGCGCATCGATCGCCGGCAGATAATCGGGAACGCGATCACCAAGGAGAACCGAGGGACATTGCCCTTCGACATTACCGAGGTTGGGGCGATGCTGGGCGTAGCCGACGAGCGCCGCCAGTTCTGGCGAGAAGCCGCGCGCAACCGCTGGCGGGTAGACCAGCCATTGCAGTTCGAATGGCTTGAGCCAGCCGAGGCAGTAGCTGATGACGATCCCGCGCCGCGGTGCGGCACTGACGTTACCGCCGCCCCCGTGGAGGGTGGAGCCGAGAAAAATCAAGGCGTCGCCTAGCGATATGGTCGGCACGACTGCGTCCTCTTCGGCGAGGACGGGAATGTCCTGGTCGAAGTGACTGCCCGTCCACAGCCGAGTGCCCCCATTTTCCCGGGTGAAGGTCGTCAATGGCCACATGACATTGACGAGATATTCGAGTGTGCCCTTCGGTCCCTGCCACATGTCCTGATCGCGATGCGGTAGCTGCGGGACCGCGCTGGGATGAATCTCGATCGCTTGGGCGAGATTGAGCGCGATCCGCTCACACCAGGGCAGCAGCATCTGCTCGACGATCTCGCGGACCAGCGGATGCATGACAAGCCGCTCCACCCCAGCCGAGCGGGTCAACAGCGAACCGAACCGCTTGGTCCGCTCGCCATAGAAGGCGCCATGGCACAGCGGCGTCGCCGCGAAGCGAGGGGCCAAATCCGCGTCGATGGTCGCGATCAAGGCGGGCTCGACGGCGCGCCCGAACACGCACCAGCCATCGCGTGCGAGCATCGCGGCGTGACGGTCGGCGGCGGCGCTCATGCCGGCACCCGATCGGCTGCATCGGCATAGACCCCAGTCCACCGCAACCGCTCGGGCGTGTCCGGCCGGACGTGGATCAGGAAGGCGCCGATCGGCCCGCCCGGTATGCGCACTGCCGGTCCCAGCGGCTCGGCCTGCCAACCCATGGCGAGCACTTCCTTGCGGAAGGGTTCAGGAATGACGCCAGTATAGCGTTCGATCCCGCGCTCCAGTGCGACGTCGACCATGGCGGAGAAGAGCATGTTGCGCAGGGCCCGCCGGCGCTCGGCGCCATGCCGCTGGGGCAGGCAAAGGCGCGTGCTTTCCCAGATCGCCTCGCCGACCGGGACGCCGAGCGGACAGAGATGCGGAAAGATCGTGCCGAGCATGTGCGGGTGCGTGGTCGGGAACAACCGGATCGATGCCTCGTGCTCGCCGTTCGTATCCGCGGTGACCAAATAGACGGTATGGGCATTGTCGAATTGGTCGACTTCATACTGGCCGTCGACCACGGGCAACTCCCAGCCGAGCAGGTCGACGAAGAGACGCTTGCGGTCGGCAAACATGGATCGAAGCAGCGGCTGATGGTCTGCTGCGTGGTAATTGTCGATGACGTGGATCATGGGGCGCTCCCGGGCCTGTGGCTGTCGCGCATGAAGGGAGCAGCGATGGGACCGCCAAAATAGCCGAGCAATTACTCGGGTTGATGGTTCCGGAGTTCGTCGAGCCCGACCTCGCCAGCGAGCACGGCGCTGACCACCAGCTCGGTCCGGTCATGCGCGTCGAACAGGCGACGCGCCTCGGTCAGATAGCCGTCAACGGTGCGCGGCGTCAGGGCGAGCGCTCGGGCGATCCGCTTGTTGGAGTAGCCTCGCCCGGCCAGAACGATGCATTCGCGTGGACGCGGATGCAGCCGGGGCGAAACCGGAGCGATCGGCAGGTCTCCACAAACCAGTCTGCGCGCAGCCTGAAATGCAAAGATGCCGACCATCTGTGCAGCGCCGAGAAAGAGATGCGCGCGTTCGGGACGGCGCGTTCCGGCGAAAGTGCAGGAACCCATGCAATCGCCGAGCCGGACATAGGGAACGGTGATTCCCTCGTTCAGTCCCTCGCGCGCGCCTAGCTCGAAGCTGGTGCGGTCCTTTTGATCGAGGCGGATGATGCGGGAGATTTCAGACCACAGGAACGCGCTATCGGCAAAGATGCAGCCGCGAATGATGGGGTCTCGCCGGTAGCGGTTCTGGCTGAAGAGTCGCTCTGTTATCGCGGCTGGATAATCCTTGAGATCGACACGGTCGGGACGTGGCGTTCTGAGGTTGCCGTGGTGAATCAGCGCGTAATGTCGAAAACCCATTTCGCGAGCGACAGCTTCCATCAAGGCCATTAGCTGGTCGCTTGTCGTTGTCATGCGGAGCGCCTCGACGATGACACTCGTCATTGCCAGGCAAAATGGACTCCGTGGATGAACGGGTGGGAGCGTCATTCATGCGAATCCTTTACCCCTTCCCCGTTTTCAATCGATCGACAAAACTTCTTCCAAAGCTTCGGCAGCACCAAACATGCGCTGCTCAGCATGCCGGATGAGGGCGCAAGACGGGGTCTGTTGTCGCCACGCAAGTGGCCATCCTCAGGCGGTTCGACAGTTGACCTGATGCCATTCGCCCCCGGTCAGGTCGGTCCAGTAAATGCGCTCGCGCAAAGCCGATGGATGCCATGCCGACATCGCTATCAGGATGCGCTTCAGAACGGGCGGTTCGTGAGCCCTATGCGGGGCACCTTGCCGGTCCGCACAGGCGTAATTCAATTGGCATGCAGATCGCTCGAAAAGCTGTTGGAAGAACTCCGGGCGAGTGTCCATCCTAATGATTGTGAAGACATTTTCCCATATTCGACATGTATATATGATTAAAATTTAAAGACTGCACGTGAATATATCGAGCGATTTTTGACATTCTGAAAAACATTCTGGTCTATTTTGCACAACTTTCAAAAGATATACAGAGATTTATGCTAGAAAATGTCTAAATGAGCAATTTGTGCTCTTTGCACTCCGGGAAAGAGCATTTTGCATTAAAATATTCATGGAATCGGATTGTGGACATTTCTGACCCTTTGTTATAGTCATCGCTCAATGAGACATTATCACTTTGCCATCGATGTCGCTAGCTGAGGGGGAGTCCGCCGTCGTGCGTGTCATCTGATAGAAGCGGACAAGACAGGGATAATAACAGCGCGCCATGCCGGCGATGAGGAACCTGAACCAATCGATCGATCTGCGACTTCGCGTTGTTGAAGAGCGCTTTAAAATGGGGACCTGGAGCTGGGGGATTGCAAGCTCTGAGGTCATCTGGTCGCCAGGACTCTTTGCCATTTTTGGCTTGGATCCAGCCGCCGTGCAGCCCTCTGTCGAGCTCTACCAATCGCTTGTCCATCCAGACGATCAGCTGGATTTCAGCAACGCGATCGGCCTTGCCAATGATGCGCGGCTTGAGGATCGCAAATTCCGGATCATCCGCCCGGACGGCAGTCTGCGATGGTTACGCAGCAGGGCGCAGCCGCACTTCGACCGGTCGGGCAGGACAATCGGTATGTTTGGCGTGGTGGCAGATGTCACCGAGGTCGCTCAAATGGAGTTGGCCCTTGCCGACGAGATCGCTACTCGCAAGGCGCTCACCCGCTTGCTCGGCGGACTCGTCTGGCGCGCTTATCCCGACGGCAGGCTGATCGAAACGACTGGCTGGACCAAGTTGACCGGCCAATCTCCGGCCGAAGCCCGCGACTGGGATGCGCTCGCAGCCTTCCATCCCGACGATCGCGCCGCATTCAAGGAGGCGTGGGCCAAGGCCGTTATGAGCGGTACGGAATTTTCCTGTACGTCGCGCGTGCGCACGGTCGATGGCACTTTTGTCCGGTTGGACGCGAAGGCCGTCTCCATCCGTGATGATGAAGGCGCGCTGCGCGAATGGATCGGTTACACCGTTCGGGAAGGAGATGCTCCGGCACCCACCACGGTCGATGAGCTGACATCGGCGCATATCCGTGCGGCACGTGCGCTGCTGGGGTGGACGGCGGCAGAACTCGCAAAAATCGCAGGGGTCTCATTCTCCTCCGTGCGCCGCATGGAGTCGTCCGCGGCTGCCGTTCGTAACGGCGTTGCGGGGCGGGTTCGCTGTGCGCTCGAGGCGCACGGCATTCGTTTCCTCAGAAGCGCCTCTAGCGGGATCTGCGTAGAATTGCTCCCCGCCAGCAAGCGCGCCGGTCGCTGATCACCGTCGAACACCGCGGGAAATCCTTGCCAGCGACGAAACGGAATGGACGCCGGAGAAGATCTATCTGAGCCATCCGTGAAGAGTTAGAGCAATTTGCGCTCAGATCGGCAAGCAGCAGACCAGATAATGTCCAGAATAATGGCGTCTTTTCAGCCTGTTATGGCGGTCAATCTCAATATATCCAGCTTATCGTCCGTAGGCATCAAGCCTATGGAAGGAAGCCCCAATTGGACGCCCCCCGAAGCGCTGCAAACTGCCGTAACGCAGTGCATTTCAAGCTTATGATACAATGGACCGATTGCTGTGAGCGTCGGGTGGTGGGTGCGCGTCCATGAACGGATGTCCCATTGCAATCGGTCGAACGGCACCCGAGACCGCGTTCTGGCTCGAAACCCTTGATGGCGTGCTGCTGCTTGCCGTCATGGATCCTACCGGGCGGCTGATCTTTGCCAACCAGGGCTTTCGGGACATGAGCGGTCTTGTGGCATCGAGTTTGGGAACGATCGACCATAGGTATCTTCGGGCGCGGCTTCGCAATCGAAAAATCCTGCGACACCTCTACCGCACTCTCAACGCGGGCCGCATCTGGCGCGGTGAAATACGCTACCGGACCGCACTGGGTGACCGTTGGCTGGATGCCGCGATCATTCCGGTTCGGGACGAGTCCGGCGGCATCGCCAATATCGCGGGCTGCGCGTTCGAGGTGACGGAGCGCAGGAAGGTACAGCGGGACCTGCTGAAGTCAGCGACCATCGATCCTCTGACCGGGCTTCTGACCAGGCAGGCCTTTCATGCCGAACTCGCTGACTTGCTGGAGACGGCGGCGGCCACCGACAGCCACGCAGCCGTCATTGTGCTGGATGTCGATCATTTCAAGAATATCAACGACAGCTACGGCCACGATGCCGGCGATGAACTTCTGAGGGTTGTGGCCCAGCGCGTCCGCCAGACGGTCCGCGCAACGGATATTGTCGGGCGACTTGGCGGCGACGAACTTGCCATCGCCTTTTCGCCTATCCCGTCGGAGGCGCGTTTGCACGCTGTGCTGAACAACCTCAAGGTCGCGATCCGACAGCCACTCGAGATGAAGATCGGTCGGAATATCGTCACGGCAAGCATCGGCGCTGCCTGCTTCCCTCGTGACGGACAAGGACCGGATGAACTGCTCACCCAAGCCGACTTAGCGCTTTATGCGGCCAAGCGCGCCGGTCGGGATCGCAGCGAAGTCTTCGCCCCACATCTGCTCGAAGCCACTCGGCGACGGTCGCAGCTCCAGCACGAGGCCCGCTCAAGCCTTGCGCTCGGCGAGTTTTATTTCGATTTCCAGCCTATCGTCGGATTGCGGTCGAGGCAGGTTGAGGGGGTCGAAGCGCTTTTGCGCTGGCGGCATCCGCATCATGGCATATTGTCACCAGGCGAATTTTCCGACGTATTTCAGGACTATCGGATTTCGGCCTCCATTCGCGAACTGGTGTTCGAGGCCATTGCCGATCAGGCCGCGCGATGGAAAGCGGAAGACGTTCCTTTCGGTCGGATTGCGATCAACACCTCCGGCGCCGACTTTGCGGCACCTGGCTTCACGCAACGCCTAGTCGCCATCCTCGACAGCCGGGGGATTGGTCCGGATTCGGTTGCCATTGAGGTCACGGAAGCCATGTTCCTTGGCGCCCATGCCGACGTCGTCCGCCAGGAAGTCGATCTCCTCTCTCTCGGCGGCTTTCAGGTCGCCTATGACGATTTCGGGCGGGGTTTTGCTTCGATCAACCATCTCAAGGCATTGCGCATCCATCAGGTGAAGATCGACCAGAGTCTGATCTGGCAGGTCGCAGGCGATGAGGCGGCACGGACGACAGTCAACACGCTCATCCATTTGGCCCATTCGCTTGGTCTGATCGTGACGGCCGAAGGCGTGGAGACCCGAGACCAGCGAGAGTTGCTCGACCTGATGGGCTGTGACCAGATTCAGGGCTACCTTGTCGCGCATCCACTCCCGGCTGACAAAGTGCCCGAGCTCTGTTTCTCAATGGCCACGGCAGCGAAGTCGCTGAGTGAATCTCGGCCAACTCGATCTGGCTTCGCGGCGAGGCAACGCAGAGGAGGTCCGGCTGCATGACCGGAAAGCTCGAAGTCTCTGCCCTAAACCATATCGTGCGGATGCCGGGTCAGGCGTCGTGTTTCGCATCGGTACTTTCATAATGGGACCCTACACCATGGATTCAGTGTTAAATCCCGTTCGCAGCCAATCGGAGGCGGGCAATTCCCTATCACGTACCGCGCAGTCCGATCTTCTCGTGGCAAAGGCAGGCGTGGTGATCGAGATGGCGCAGGCTGCGCGGACGATCTCCGGTATTGCTCAGGAGTTGAACATCCTGGCGCTGAATGCGGCCCTTCATGCCACACGGCTCAAGTCCAGCGGCAATGAGATGCTCTCCATCTTCGGACTCGAACTCAAGCGCATGTCTACGCGAAGCGCTAGCGAGGCAGCGCGCCTCGAGCGCCTTGCCAGAGAAACCGGCCCAGCAGTTGACGACGGTCGTCACGCCGCAAAGTGAACGATACATGCCATCAGCGCGAGACCTGTAGCGCTGGCAACCCCGCCGCCGACGCCGGGAGAGGTGTCGCGGCAACGAGGAAGTAACTCACTGGCGCCGATATACAGGAAGCCGCCCGCGAAGAGGGCGAGAAGCAGCGAAAATCCGGCGAGATCTACATGGACGGCCTGTCCGATCACGACGCCGGCGAAAGGCACCGCAGCATTGACCATGAGCCAGTTGCGTGCGGTTACGGCTTCATCGCGCATGACACTCAGGCCCACCATGTTTGCCCCATCCGCCATATCGTGGGCGAGAACCGCGATCGCGACCAGCCAGCCGGTCGCCGACGAGAGTTGAAAGGCGAGGCCGATGCTGAGGCCGTCCATGAGGCTGTGAAGTATCAGGCTCGCGCGACCAAACAGGCTTCCCGCCGGCAACCGGTGGAGCAGCAGATACAGTGCGACACCGGCTGCCATGATCCCCATGATCGTGCTCATCGCATGGATGCCGGCACCGCTTTCAAGCGCTTCGGGCAGGAGATCGAGCAAGGCCAGGCCGATCACCAACCCGGCTGTCAGCCCCAGCAGCAGGTCGAGTTGGCGAACGAACCGGAGTGCAAGCAACCCTCCCGCATAAGTGGAGAGGCTGGCCGCAAGGCCGAGTAGGTAGGGCAACATTGTGGTCAATTACTTTCCCGCATGTAAATCGCTCTGATCGGCAGCGCAGCCCGCTCTCCCTCGTCCCAACGACCTGATCGCTTGCCCTCTTCCATCTTCAGTGACAGAAGGAATGTGATGATACAATATATCATTGATTCGCTGTGGAGATAAAATGGCAATAAAAATTGCTGCGCCGGCAGTGGTCACGGCCCGGGCGGATCACCGCCTTCCCGTCACCGTGCTGTCGGGCTTTCTTGGCGCAGGCAAAACGACTTTGCTCAATCATGTCCTCGCCAATCGCGAAGGCCGGCGAGTGGCCGTGATCGTCAACGACATGTCGGAAGTGAATATTGACGCCGACCTGGTGCGCGGCGGTGATGCAGCGCTGGCGCGATCACAGGAAAGCCTGGTTGAAATGACCAATGGCTGCATTTGCTGCACGCTGCGCGACGACCTGTTGGACGAGGTGCGCGCGCTGACCGAAGCGGGCCGGTTCGACTATCTTGTGATCGAAAGCACGGGCGTCTCGGAGCCGTTGCCCGTCGCCAGCACCTTTTCCTTTCGTGACGAGGCGGGATTGTCGCTAGGTGATGTCGCGCGGCTCGATACGATGGTGACCGTCGTCGATGCCTTCAACCTGCTGAAGGACTATTCCAGCCAGGACTTCCTCGCCGACCGCGGTGAATCGCTGGATGAGGACGATACCCGCAGTCTGGTGGGCCTCCTGGTCGAGCAGATCGAATTTGCCGACGTGGTGGTGGTCAACAAGGCGAGCACGGTATCTCCCGAGCATCTCGCGACGGTGAAGAAGCTGGTCGCCAGCCTCAATGCCGACGCGCGGATCGTCACCTGCGATGACGGTCGCGTGCCGCTCGACGCCATTCTCGACACCGGCCTGTTCGACGAGGAAAAGGCCGCACAGCATCCGCTTTGGGCCAAGGAACTGTACGGCTATGCCAGCCACCAGCCCGAGACCGAGGAATTCGGGATCGAGAGCTTCGTCTATCGCGCGCGTTCGCCGTTCGATCCACTGCGGTTTCATGCCTTTCTGACAACAGACGGGCTCGACCATGTGGTGCGCGCGAAAGGGCATTTCTGGCTTGCGACGCGGCCCGATTGGGTCGGCGAACTGGCAGTGGCGGGCGCGCAGACGGAGACCGCTCGCCTGGGGCGCTGGTGGGCGAGCATCCCGAAAAACCAATGGCCCGCCGACGATCGCTTCGAGCGCTTCGTGGCACAGCATTGGGATCCGGTTTGGGGCGACCGGCGACAGGAATTGGTCTTCATCGGAATCGGCATGGATGAGGACCGCATTCGCCGCAGATTGGACGCATGTCTGCTGCGCGTGGCTGCCTTCAGGCCCGAGCAGTGGGCAGGTTTGCGCGACCCGTTTCCTGCCTGGAACAGGCCGGCGATGGAGGTGGAGGCGTGAGCCCTGCCATCGCCTTGCACGAGCCGGTTGCGGCGGGGGAGGATCCAAAGATTCTCGACAGAATTCGCTCCGCCGACATCCATCTCACCTTGTGGCAGCGTCCCTTGCCGGAGAACCTCGCATGGCTTGAGGCGCTTGATTGGGATGCGATCGACGACCTCGATTTCGCTGCTGATCTCGACAATATTGATGCCGAGATCGCGGATGGATTGCGGGAGGCCGGCTATCCCGAGGCCGCCGATCGTGCGGCGCTGCGCGACGAGATCGCCGCGCTGGCGCGCCGCTTCTCAGCCATCATGGACTGCAAGGCGGTAAAGATTCGGCTCGAGGTCGTCGAAACCGACGCCTGCCGGAAATTCCACGCCGATCATGTGGCGGCGCGGTTGCTGATGACGCTGGTCGGCCCCGGCACCCAATGGGTTCATGCCGGCAAGGTCGCGGCCGGGCCGATCCATCACTTGGTCGCAGGCGATGTCGCGTTCTTCAAGGGCCGGCGCTGGGCCGACGAGCCGGCAATATTGCACCGATCTGCGCCGGTGGCGGCAACCGGCGAGACCCGCCTTCTCCTCGTCATCGATCCGCTGACCACGACTTCGGAAGCGGCGGCGCTGCCATCGGAGTGGTTGCCATGAGTTCACTCCTTGCCGGGCCGCAAGCGCTGATTCCAGTGTCCGTTCTCACCGGGTTCCTCGGCAGCGGCAAGACGACGGTGCTCAATCGGCTGGTTCGATCACCCGCCATGCATCGCGCGCTCGCCATCATCAACGAGTTCGGGGCGGTTAGTCTTGACCATGACCTGATCGCCCGGTCGGACGAGAATCTGGTGGTCGAGATGATGGGCGGGTGCCTGTGCTGCACCATCAGGGGCGATCTGCTTGCGACTCTGCGTGACGCGCCCTGGCGATTTGCTCGCGACGGCAACTGCTGGTTCGACCGCGTGGTGATCGAGACGACCGGTCTCGCTGATCCGGCGCCGATCCTGCATACGCTGATGACCGACGATCATCTCGCCACCCTTTATCGGCTCGACGGGGTCATCACGACGGTTGATGCCGCCACCGGCATGGCGACACTCGACGCGCAGGAAGAGGCGGTCCGGCAAGTGGCGGTGGCCGACCGCATCCTGCTGACCAAGCTCGATCTGGTATCAGCCGAGATGAGATTGGAAATCGAGGCGCGCATCGCCGCTCTCAATCCTTCCGCCCCTCTCATCGCAACGATGGGCGGCGCGGTCGACCCGGTCCGCCTGTTCGACGCTGGCCTCTATAATCCCGAGACCAAGAGCCATGACGTCCAGCGCTGGCTCAACACCGAAGCCTATGAGGAAGCCCACCATCACGGCCACCACCACCATGACGTGAATCGTCATGATGACCGGATTCGTGCGACCTGCCTGACCTTCGACGACCCGTTACGACCCGAAGCGTTCGAGCGATGGATCGACATTCTGACCATGTTCAAGGGGCCGGATATTCTCCGCATCAAAGGAATCGTGAACCTCGCCGGGCATGAGCGCCCGGTCGTGATCCACGGTGTCCAGCACATCTTTCACCCTCCCGTGGAACTGGATGACTGGCCCTCCCGAGATCGGCGCACCCGGCTGGTTTTCATTACGCGGGACATCACGGCGGACGACCTGCGCGGCACGCTCGCGCTGATGACTATCGGACTCGATACATTTGGACTTCAGGGGCTGGTTAATGTGGCGCCCACCGGATGGATGACCGAGGGAGGAGAGGCATGACCCTTTTTGCAGCCCGTACCAGCGTTGAGCAGGTCGAGTTGGGCGATAAGTTCGCCCCGCGTTTCGATGCCAACGGCCTTATCCCGGCAATCGTCCTCGATGTCGGCGGCCATGTCTTGATGCTAGGCTATATGACCGCCGAGGCCCTGGAATTGACGGTGCGGACACGTGAGGCGCATTTCTGGTCGCGCAGCCGTGGCGCGTTGTGGCGCAAAGGCGAGCACAGCGGTTTCACACAGACGGTCGAACAGATCCTCGTAGATGACGATCAGGATGCACTGGTCCTGCGCGTCCGGGTTGCGGGGCCGGGCAGTTGTCATGTTGGTTACACGAGCTGCTTTTATCGTGAGCTGCTGCTCGATGGGACGGATGAACAAGCACCGTTGGCGGTGGGTCAGATCGAGCTCGCGCGTGCCTTTGACGCCGATGCTGTCTACGCTGGTCTGCCGAATCCGACGCAATTGTGAAGCGGCGGCTACGATCCGGTCGGGTCGAGTATGTCAGCCCGGGCGACGAGCAGCAGGACCGTCGCCAGTTTCAGGCCAGCCCGCTTCATCAACGAACAGCGCCATGAACGACACGCAGGTTCCACCCATACAAATTGGCCGACGCGAACTGTTCGATCGCATTTGGGCAAAGCCAATGACCACCAACGCGACGGAACTTGGCATTAGTCCGTCGACGCTGTCGACGTTGGCAAGGCGCCTCGGCCTGCCGCTGCCACGAGTTGGCCACTGGATGAAGAAAACAGTGGGCAAGGAGCAGCCCACCCCAGAATATCCGGTCGATGCAAGCCTTGATGAAGATCTCTACGACCTCGCGGCTCCCCCAAAACGGCGTCTGACTCGGCTCCGGCAAGGGAAAGAAGCGGTCGTTCCCGATGCTGCCCACATTGTCCCTGATAACGAACCTGGCGAAGGTAGCGCACCGCGGGTCGAGAAAGGCGAGCTAGTCCCGGTCGGAAACCAACCGGAAGAACATAGGAAGATTGCTGGAACCCGGAGCGCAATCCAGAAAAACCGATCTCCCGACCGCACGTCAATCGGCGGCCGCGGCAAGTTCCGATTACTGGTCGCGTCGGCCTCCGGCGAGCGCGCCTGTGCCATCCTTGATCGGCTCGTCTCGGCAGTTGAGACTAATGGCTGGCTCATAGAAGGCGGCGAGCAAGGCTATGCCGTCGTCGCCGACGGCGAAACGATCGGGTTCATGATCGAAGAGAAACTCGATCGCGTGCCACATGTCGTCACTGCTGCCGAGCTGAAGGAAAAAGCCGAGTACGATAGGAAATGCGCATTGGCCGACCGCGGAATCGGTCACCGTCCGTGGCGCGCGCCGGTAATCCCTGAGCATGACCATGTGCCCAACGGCGAGTTGATCCTGAAATTCGACCACGACTATGCGATGGGCGGAATCCGCAGATCGTTTTCCGACGGCAAACGGCAGCGCCTGGAAGACCTTGTCCCGTCAATCGTCGTCTCACTGGAGCGCTGTGCCGCCGCCATAAGAGCGCGACGTGAAGAGCAGGAGCGGTGGAAGCGTGAATGGGCCGAAAAGGAGGAGCGGCGAAAGGATTTGGAACGTCAGGTCCGCGTCGAAGGCTATCGTATCAAATTTCTGCAGCGCCAGATTGAGCGGAAGCGGGAAATCGACGGGTTGGCCGACCTCATCTCCGGCTGGGAAGCAAATGATGTCGCGGATCCGGGTTTTTGCGAGTTGCTCGAATTCGCACGCCTCTATCGCGAGTGGCTTGCGGCCAAGATCGCGCCATCGGCGATCGCGGAGCGCATTGCAGAGCTCAAGCTCATGGATGACAACGTCTACATCTATGACGAGAAGCGCCTCGACTGAGATTGCTCACGCCGACCGCTGCCCGCCGAAGTTTGGCTTCAAGACCTTTGCGCCATTGCGAAGGCGGTCGAGTTCATCGGACCAGAATTGCATCATCGCGACCCGCTCGTCCCAGTATTCGCCGCGCGTGTAGGCGCGACGGACACCGTTGGTTTCCATATGGGCAAGCTGGCGTTCGATCGCATCTGGATGGAAGCGCCCGGTTTCGTTCAGCAAGGTGGCCGCCATGGCGCGAAAACCGTGCGCGGTCATCTGATCCTGACTGAAGCCGAGCGCCCGCAGCGCTGCGTTGACCGTATTTTCCGATATCGGGCGCGCGCCTGAACGGAAGGACGGGAAGCAATATTTGCCTTGGCCAGTCAATTCCCAGAGCTGCTCGAAAAGCTCGAGTACCTGGGTGGACAGCGGCACCCGGTGCGGCCGGCGCATCTTCATCTTGTCGGCCGGGATGTTCCAGACCGACTGCTCGAAGTCGAACTCGGCCCACTCCGCCTGACGCAACTCGCCGGGACGGACGAACAAATGGGCTGAGAGACGCAAGGCAAACAGCGTGATCGCATGGCCCGTATAGCCCTCGATCGCGCGCATGAGCTCTCCGGCGCCCTTGGCCGTGGTGATTGCTGCTAGGTGCTTTGCCTTGGGAACAATGAGCGCGCCGCGAAGGTCGCTGGCTGGATCGCGCTCTGCCCGCGTCGTCGCGACCGCGTAGCGGAACACGCGGCTCAGGACGCTGCGCATCCGGCGGGCGCTTTCGTAGCGGCCGGTCGCTTCGACGGCCCGCAGGACGGCCAGGACCTCCTGCGCCGTGATTTTGGCGACGGGCCTATTGCCGATCTTGGGATAGGCCTTGTCGAGCAGCCAGCGGATCTTGCTCAGTGTGATCTCGGCCATGCCCTCGCGCTCGTTCTTCGCAATCCACTCCTTGGCGACGGTCCTGAACGTGTGGTTCTCGTCGACCCGTGCCTTGGCCGCATCCACTTTCTGCTGATGGGATGGATCGATGCCGGCGGCCAGCAGGCGGCGCGCCTCGTCCCTTCGCGCGCGCGCATCAGCAAGGCTCACCGCCGGCCATGCCCCGAAAGCGAGCGTCCGGCCTTTTTCGAGATAGCGATAGTTGAGGCGCCAGAGCTTCGCGCCGTTGGGCCGCACGAGAAGATAGAGACCGCCGCCGTCCGACAGCTTATAGTCCTTGGCCTGCGGTTTGGCGTTGGTGACGGTCGTGGCGAAAAGGGTGCTCATGAGGGTATCGTCCCTTTGAAAGGGAGGAGAACGATACCCTCGGATATACCCTCATTGTTCCCGATTGGTGCCGTATCCGCCCGGATTTGACCGGACGGTAATAGCACAAAAAACGGCTGAAATCAGCCGTTTTTCGGACGTTCTCGGATGTCCCCGGAAGAACAAATGGTGCCCAGAAGAGGACTCGAACCTCCACGACCTTGCGATCGCCAGCACCTGAAGCTGGTGCGTCTACCAATTCCGCCATCTGGGCACGGGTCGGCTTTACGGCCAACTGGGTAGGGTGGCGCGCCTAGCTGTCGGGCGAGGTCTTGTCAATCGGCGCGGCGCCTGTGGATCGAAAAAGGTCGGCTTGCCCTCGCCGGCAGTTGTCTTGGCTTCGTGGCTGATGCAAGGGATGCCGGAGAGCCAAAGACATCAGGACAATGAGAATGAGCGACGCAGCGGGACCGGTGGTGGTGCTTTTCGGTGGCGGCGGTTTCCTTGGCCGTTCGCTCGCGCAGGAACTTTTTGCGCGCGGATGCCGGGTCCGCATCGCCCAGCGTGCCCCGCGCGCAGCCTATATGGTGCGACCGCTCGGCGGCCTGGGCTACTCGCAATTCGCCGTCTGCGACATCACGGACGCCGAGCAGGTCGCGCGGGTACTCGAGGGTGCAGATGCGGCGGTCAATCTCGTGGGTATCCTCAAGGGCGACATGCAGGCCGTCCATGTCACTGGCGCGAGGAACGTCGCGCAAGCCGCCGCCAGCGCGGGGCTCCGCGCCCTGGTGCATGTCTCGGCGCTGGGGGCGGACCCGGAAAGCGATTCCAACTATGGCCGCACCAAGGGCGAAGGCGAAGCCGCCGTGCGCGCGGCCTTCCCCGGCGCGACGATCGTGCGTCCCTCGCTGCTTTTCGGCCAGGACGATGGGCTGACCAATCGCTTCGCCGGCATGATCGCCAGCACCGGTATCGTGCCCGTGATTCGCGGCGCCACGAAATTCCAGCCGGCCCATGTCGGCGACGTCGCACGGGCCATCGCGCTCGCCGTCACCGATGCCAAGGTCCATGGCGGCCAGACCTACGAGCTGGGCGGCCCGGACGTCATGACGATGAGCGAGCTGTTGCGCTGGATCGCCGAGCAGATCGGGCGTGAGCCCAGCTTCATGCCCCTGCCCGACCCCATCGCCAAGCTACTCGCCACGCTGACCGGCTGGGCGCCCGGCGCGCCGATCACGCTCGACCAGTACAAGATGCTGCTCAAGGACAATGTGCCGAGCCCCGGCGCGCTGGGCTTTGCCGATTTCGGCATCCGCCCCGCACCCATGGCCGCGCTCGCCCCGGCCTGGTTGATACGCTACCGCAAGCACGGCCGTTTCGCGAAGACCGCCAGCGCCTGAACAGGCGCACGCCACCGCTCCCCCTCCCTTTCCCCAAAGGTCCGTAGCGCGCCATGGACAGCCATCTTCTCACGGTCATCCTGCTCGGCATCGTCGAGGGCCTGACGGAATTCCTGCCCGTCTCCTCGACCGGCCACCTCATCCTGGCGAGCGAACTGCTGGGCTACAACGCCGCGCAATGGGCGACCTTCAACGTCGTGATCCAGCTCGGCGCGATCCTCGCGGTCGTGGTGCTCTACTGGAAGACCTTCTGGACTGTCGCCATGGGCCTGCTGCGGGGCGATGGCGGGAGTTGGCGATTCCTGCGAACGCTGCTCATCGCCTTCCTGCCTTCCGCCGTCATCGGGCTCGCGCTGCACAGCTATATCGAGGAGCTTCTCGGCGCGCCCAAGGTGGTTGCGGTCGCGCTGATCGTGGGCGGCATTGCCATCATCCTCATCGAAAAGACGATCGAGACCGGCACGATTCACGGCACGGAGAATATTCCGATCGGCCGTGCGCTCGGCATCGGCTTCATCCAGTGCCTGGCCATGATCCCCGGCGTCAGCCGCTCGGGCGCAACGATCATGGGTGCGCTGGCCCTGGGCGTCGATCGCAAGACCGCGGCCGAGTTCAGCTTCTTCCTCGCCGTGCCGACCATGCTCGGCGCGACGACGCTTGAAACGCTCAAGAACCGCGACGCGCTGATGAGCGGATCGGTCCACTGGGGCGACATCGGCATCGGTTTCGTCGTCGCCTTCCTCGTGGCGATCGCTGTCATCAAATGGTTCGTGGGCATGGTGTCGCGCAGCGGCTTCTACCCTTTTGCCTGGTATCGAATCGTCGCCGGCATTGCCGCCCTGGTCTGGCTCATGGCCAGATAAGGCCGATACGGACGTATATATCGCGTGAGCATTTTGCAACAGCGAGAGAAACGTTCAAAATCGGGATAATATAGGTCAGTATAGCTAACCTATATTGCGGAAACCACGTGACTCCTGCAGATTCACGTCATAGTGCGCTTCACCTGTTCCAGGGGAAGTAGTGATGGCCGATAATCCCATGCTCAAGTTCGTGATCCGTACGCAGTCCTATCCGGACAAGCGAGCGGTTACCGAGCGCGCAAAGGACTTCAGCGAGATTTCGCATACGTTCAAGGTGGATGGCGCCGAGGATCAGGCCGCCCGTTGCTCGCAATGCGGCGTGCCCTATTGCTCGGTCCACTGCCCGCTGCATAATCATATCCCGGACTGGCTGAAGCTGACAGCCGAGGGCCGCCTGCGCGAGGCCTATGAGCTGTCGAACCTCACCTCGACCATGCCGGAGATCTGCGGCCGCATCTGCCCGCAGGATCGCCTGTGCGAGGGCAATTGCGTCATTGAGTTCTCGGGTCACGGCGCCGTCACCATCGGCTCGGTCGAGAAGTTCATCACCGACACCGCATGGAAGGAAGGCTGGGTCGAGCCCGTGCTGGTCGGCGCGGAAACCGGTCTGTCAGTCGGCGTCATCGGCGCCGGCCCTGGTGGCCTGACCACGGCCGAATATCTGCGCGCGGCCGGCCATGAGGTCCATGTCTACGACCGGCATGACCGTGCGGGCGGCCTGCTCACATACGGCATCCCCGGCTTCAAGCTGGAGAAGGATGTCGTCATGCGCCGCGTCAAGCGCCTCGAAGACGCGGGCATCCACTTCCATCTCGGCTTCGAGGTCGGCCGCGACGCCAGCCTGCCGGAACTGCGCGAGCGCCACGACGCGATCCTCATCGCGACCGGCGTCTATAAGGCGCGCGACATCAAGGCGCCCGGCGTCGGCACCACCGGCGTCGTCGCGGCACTCGACTATCTCACCGCCTCCAACAAGGCCGGCTTCGGCGACGCCGTGCCGAGCCACCAAGACGGCTCGCTGCTGGCCATCGGCAAGGATGTCGTCGTCATCGGCGGCGGCGACACGGCCATGGACTGCGTCCGCACCGCCGTCCGCCAGGGCGCGAAGTCGGTGAAGTGCCTCTATCGCCGCGACCGGGAGAATATGCCGGGCTCGCAGCGCGAGGTGCAGAATGCCGAGGAGGAAGGCGTCGAATTCGTCTGGCTCTCCGCGCCTGTGGCCTTCGAAGGCACGGAACATGTCTCCGGCGTCAAGATGACCCGCATGCGCTTGGGCCAGCCCGACGCTTCGGGCCGTCGCGCACCTGAGCCCGAGCCCGGGAGCGAGACCAGCATTCCGGCCGACCTCGTCATCAAGGCTTTGGGCTACGATCCCGAGGAACTGCCCGGCATGTTCGGCGAGCCCGCGCTGGCGCTCACGCGCTGGGGCACGCTGCGCGTCGATCCCAAGACCATGATGACCAGCCTCGACGGCGTTTTCGCCGCAGGCGACATCGTGCGCGGCGCCAGCCTCGTGGTCTGGGCGATCCGCGACGGTCGCGACGTGACCGATCACATGCAGGCCTATCTGCTTGCGAAGGCCGCGAAGAAGGAGAGGGTTGCGGCATGAGCATTCGTTTCGCGCTCGCCATTGCCTTGGCAACTGCCTCGGGGCCCGCGCTTGCTCAGCCGGCGCCTGCCCAGACATCAGCAGCCAAAAGCCAGAAGATCATGGAGCTGCTCGATCTCACCTCACCGCTGAGCGAGATGCAGCAGAGCATGACGCATAATTTCGAGCTGTCATTTTCCAAGGGAATGACAGCAGACGCGAATTTCAAGGCGCTTGAAGCGCGAAAACCGGGATTGGGCAATGCGCTCAACGCTGCTGTATCGAAAGAACTGGCTCGCATCGTTCCAGGTGAGTTGACTCACCTCAGAAGCGCGATGGCGGAAGTGTATCAGCAAGTGCTGACGGAGCGCGATCTCGATGACGCGATCGCCTTCTTCCGCAGTCCCGCCGGCGCGAGGATGCTCGCTCGAATGAAGGCCGGCGGCCAGAGGAACCTGGACGATCTTCGCGACGGCGGACAAACCGGACAAGGCGTCACCGCCATCCTGAACGGCACGCTGGCAAAAGCGGCTGCTGCCGGAATCGAAGGAATGAGCGCCGAGGACAGCAAAGCCATTGCCGAGTTTGGGATGAAAGACGCGAGCCGCGAGATGCAGGCCGCCATGCCGCAAATCACGAGTATCGTGGCCCGCGAGAGCGAGGCCATTGCTCAACGGCTTGTTGAGAAAATTCAGCCGGTCATCGGTGCTGCCATCCAGCACCACCTTGCCGGAAGCTGACAGAATAACTGGGTGAACTGATATGACGCACTACGAAAAGATGGAAGCCGAACGCGCCCGCCTTGCGGTCGAGGGCATGTATCGCCCCGAGTTCGAGAGCGACGCCTGCGGCGTGGGCCTTGTCGCGGCGACCGACGGCAAGCCTTCGCGCCGCGTGGTGGCGAGCGCCATCGACGCGCTGAAGGCCGTCTGGCACCGCGGCGCCGTCGATGCAGACGGCAAGACCGGCGATGGCGCCGGCCTCCACGTCGACCTGCCGGTGCGCTTCTTCGACGATGCGATCGCCGCCTCGGGTCATAAGCCCCTGCCCAACCGCCTTGCCGTCGGCATGGTGTTCCTGCCGCGCACCGATCTGTCTGCGCAGGAAACCTGTCGCACCATCGTCGAGAGCGAGATCATCGACGCGGGCTACAAGATCTACGGCTGGCGCCAGGTGCCGGTCGACGTCTCGGTGATCGGAGAGAAGGCGCAGCGCACCCGCCCCGAGATCGAACAGATCCTCATCGCCGGCCCCATGCCGGAGGAACAGGACCACGCCGAATTCGAGCGCGACCTCTATCTCGTGCGCCGGCGCATCGAGAAGAAGGTCGTCGAAGCGCAGATCAACGACTTCTATGTCTGCTCGCTCAGCTGCCAGTCGATCATCTACAAGGGCCTCTTCCTCGCGGAGAGCCTGTCGGTCTTCTATCCGGACCTGACCGACGAGCGGTTCGAGAGCCGCGTGGCGATCTTCCACCAGCGCTATTCGACCAACACCTTCCCGCAATGGTGGCTCGCCCAGCCCTTCCGCCAGCTTGCCCATAATGGCGAGATAAACACGATCCGCGGCAACAAGAACTGGATGAAGAGCCACGAGATCAAGATGGCCGCCTTGGCCTTCGGCGATCAATCGGGCGACATCAAGCCGGTGATCCCGGCCGGTGCTTCGGACACCGCCGCGCTCGATGCCGTGTTCGAGACGCTCTGCCGCGCCGGCCGCGACGCGCCGACCGCCAAGCTGATGCTGGTCCCCGAGGCCTGGCAGCAGGGTGACGAACTCCCCGAAGCGCATCGCGACATGTATAATTATCTCGCCTCGGTGATGGAGCCCTGGGACGGCCCGGCCGCGCTTGCCATGACCGACGGCCGCTGGGCCGTCGCCGGCATGGACCGCAATGCGCTGCGCCCGCTGCGCTTCACCCTGACGCGCGACAACTTGCTCATCGTCGGCTCGGAGACCGGCATGGTCGTCGTGCCCGAGAACACGGTCATCAAGAAGGGCCGCCTCGGGCCCGGCCAGATGATCGCCGTCGATCTGGAGGCCGGCAAGGTCTATGACGACCGCGCCATCAAGGATCGTATCGCCGGCGAGCGTCCCTATGCCGATTATGTGAAGGGCTTCCGCACCTGCGCCGATCTGCCGCCGGCCTCGCCGGACCATCGCCCCGTGTGGGACAAGGCGGAGTTGACGCGCCGTCAGGTGGCGGCGAACCTCACCATCGAGGACATGGAACTGATCCTCGCCCCCATGGTCGACGACGCCAAGGAAGCCGTGGGCTCGATGGGCGATGACTCACCGCTGGCCGTCATCACTGACAAGCCGCGCACCATCAGCCACTTCTTCCGCCAGAATTTCAGCCAGGTCACCAATCCGCCGATCGACTCCCTGCGCGAGCGGCATGTGATGAGTCTCAAGACGCGCTTCGCGAACCTCGCCAACATCCTCGAGGAAGAGTCTCAAAACGCTGATGTTCTCGTGCTCGATTCACCCGTCCTGCTCTGCGAGGACTGGTCGCGGCTGAAGAATTATTTCGGCAAGGGCGTCGCGGAGATCGACTGCACCTTCCCGGCTGACGGCCGGTCCGATGCGCTTCGGGCTGCCATCGGCCGTATCCGCGACGAGGCGGAAATCGCCGTCCGCGCCGGTCAGACCGAGATCTTCCTTTCGGACGAGAATATCGGACCGAGCCGTGTGGGCATTGCCATGGTGCTGGCCGCGGCGGCCGTGCACACGCATCTCGTTCGCAAGGGGCTGCGCTCCTATGCGTCGATCAACGTGCGCTCCGCCGAGTGCCTGGACCCGCACTATTTTGCCGTGCTGATCGGCGTCGGCGCGACGACCGTGAACGCCTATCTGGCCGAGACCTGCATTGCCGATCGCCATGCGCGGGGGCTGTTCGGCGAGCGTCCGCTTGCCGATTGCCTCGAGCGCTATCGCACGGCTGTCAACGAAGGCCTGCTCAAGATCATGAGCAAGATGGGCATTGCGGTCATCTCCTCCTATCGCGGCGGCTATAATTTCGAGGCCGTTGGCCTCTCGCGCGCGCTGGTCAACGACCTCTTCCCGGGCATGCCCTCGAAGATCTCGGGCGAAGGCTATGCCTCGCTCACCTACAGCGCCAAATTGCGTCATGACGCCGCCTACAAGACGGCAGTGGTAAAGCTGCCGATCGGCGGCTTCTACCGTCATCGCGCGACAGGCGACACGCACGCTTATTCGGCACAGCTCATGCACCTGCTGCAGACCGCCGTCGGCACCGACAGCTACTCGACCTATCTCCAGTTCTCGCGCGGCGTGCGCGACATGCCGCCGGTCTATCTACGCGACCTGCTGGAGTTCAGCTATCCGAGCCAGGCCGTGCCGATCGACGAGGTCGAGGCGATCACCGAGATTCGCAAGCGCTTCGTGACGCCCGGCATGTCGCTCGGCGCGCTCTCGCCGGAAGCGCATGAGACGCTCGCCATCGCCATGAACCGCATCGGCGCGAAGGCCGTGTCCGGCGAAGGCGGCGAGGACCGCGCGCGCTACACGCCCCGCGAGAACGGCGACAATGCCAACTCCTCGATCAAGCAGATCGCCTCGGGCCGCTTCGGCGTCACCGCCGAATATCTCGGCGCCTGCGAGGAAATCGAGATCAAGGTCGCGCAGGGCGCCAAGCCCGGCGAAGGCGGACAGCTGCCCGGCTTCAAGGTGACCGAGATGATCGCCCGCTTGCGTCACTCGACGCCGGGCGTGACGCTCATCTCGCCACCGCCGCACCACGATATCTACTCGATCGAGGATCTTGCCCAGCTCATCTACGACCTGAAGCAGATCAACCCGAATGCACGCGTCTGCGTGAAGCTGGTGAGCCAGGCCGGCATCGGCACCGTGGCGGCCGGCGTCGCCAAGGCGCATGCCGACGTCATCCTCGTGGCCGGCAACGTCGGCGGCACTGGCGCGAGCCCGCTCACCAGCGTCAAGTTCGCCGGCCTGCCGTGGGAAATGGGCCTCGCCGAGACCAACCAGGTGCTGACGCTCAACAGCCTGCGCCACAAGGTCAAGCTGCGTACCGACGGCGGACTCAAGACCGGCCGCGACATCGTCATCGCCGCGATCCTCGGCGCCGAGGAATTCGGTATCGGTACGCTGTCGCTCGTCGCCATGGGCTGCATCATGGTCCGCCAGTGCCACTCCAACACATGCCCCGTGGGCGTGTGCGTCCAGGACGAGAAGCTGCGCCAGAAGTTCACCGGCACGCCGGAGAAGGTCATCAATCTCATGACCTTCATCGCCGAGGAGGTGCGCGAGATCCTGGCACGGCTCGGCGTGCGCAGCCTCGACGAGGTGATCGGCCGCACCGAGCTGCTGAAGCAGGTCAATCGCGGCGCCGAGCATCTCGACGATCTCGATCTCAACCCGATTCTCGCCAAGGTGGACGCCGACGACGACAAGCGCCGCTTCAACCTGCCGACGTGGCGCAACGAAGTGCCCGACAGTCTCGACGCGCAGATGATCGCGGACGCCAAGGCCGTGTTCGAACGCGGCGAGAAGATGCAACTCACCTACACGGTCCGCAACACGCACCGCGCCGTGGGCACGCGCTTCTCGGCGCTGGTCACGAAGAAGTTCGGCATGTCGACGCTGCAGGACGGCCATATCCATGTCCGTCTGCGCGGCACGGCCGGCCAGTCGCTCGGCGCATTCCTCTGCAAGGGCATCACGCTCGAGGTGTTCGGCGATGCCAACGACTATGTCGGCAAGGGCCTCTCCGGCGGCATCATCGCGGTACGGCCCATGGTGTCCTCGCCGCTGGAAAGCCAGGAGAACACGATCATCGGCAATACCGTGCTCTATGGCGCCACCGCGGGCAAGCTCTTCGCCGCCGGCCAGGCGGGCGAGCGCTTCGCTGTGCGCAACTCGGGCGCGGAAGTCGTCGTCGAGGGCTGCGGCGCCAATGGTCTTGAATATATGACCGGTGGCGTCGCGGTGATCCTCGGCCGGGTTGGCGCCAATTTCGGCGCGGGCATGACCGGCGGCATGGCCTTCGTCTATGATGAGCGCAACATCTTCCCGAGCCGGGCCAATCCGGAAAGCATCATCTGGCAGCGCCTCGCCAGCGAGCATTGGGAAGGCGTCCTTCGCGGCCTGATCGAGGAACATGCCAACCGCACCGACAGCGCCTGGGCTCATGCGATCCTGCATGACTGGGAACGCGTGCGCGGGCATTTCTGGCAGATCTGCCCGAAGGAGATGGTGTCGCGCATCGAGCATCCGCTCACGGACGGCGAAGGAAAAGCGGAAGTCGCCGCCGAATGATCGTTAGAGCGCTGAACGATGAGGTTGAATCGTTCAGCACTCTATATTTTCTTTTGTTTTCCGTATCCTCCGAATCGGCACATATCCACCTGACGGGAATGTTCTGGAGGCTGATCCATCGATGTTGAACCGCTCGTCATTGCGAGCCGGGCTTCGGCCGGGCGAAGCAATCCAGGGGCGGGCAAGATCGGCCCGACGCTTCAATCGGAGTCTAACGCGCGACGGCACCGATTGCCGGCGGGGGCGGCTCTTCCACTTCGGCCGGCGGCACGGCGTCGCCCCCCGCCTGCTCCGAATAAGAGCCTGCGAGATTTTGCAGCCGCAGCCGACCGCGCGTTTCGCCGGCATCGCAGCCTTCGCAGACATGATTGCCCTTGGACCCGACATAGATCGCTTCGGGCGCCGCCTCGTAGGCGCTGTTAGCATGGGCGCGGTCTTGCGCCGCCCAGAAATTCTTGACGTCGGACGAGTCAGGGAGCGATTTGTCCCCGCTCCCGAGGCCCGAAATAGCGAAGCTGCCCAGCACGCTCCCACCGACAGAGGCGAGAACGAACATCCCTCCCCACATGAGAATGCGACGGACTTTGGGTGCCATGATGCCAGTCTAGCAGATAAGCAGGCGGCTTCCAGCCAGAGCATTTCAACAATCTGGAGCTAGTCGTCGAGACCTGCCATCGTCGTTCCGGCCTGGCCCGCCACATCCTGATCCAAAGGCAAACCGTCGGTGGCTGGAGCCCGTTCTCGATCTTCGCGATCATGCGAGCCGTCAGCGAGCGTCATACGAACGACATCGCGGTTCTCCCGCTCCTCCCGCGCCCATTCATCGTCCGTGCCATAAACCGCTTCGATGCTATCCCGATCATCCTCCCGGTAGAGCTTGGCGTCGCACCCCTTGCAGACATGGTCCATAGGCGCCTGGGGCTTGGCGACCTCCGTACCGAAACCTCCGCTCCGGACATGGGATGCAGCCTGAGCGGTGACGCCTGTCTGCTCGCGCTCATTGAAACCACTGGCGGAATAACCCCCAAGGGCAATACCGCCCAGCAACGCAGTGGCCATCACTCCAGCGACGAAGGCAATCTTGGCGTGCAGCATGCCGAAGAAATTCCGGCCACGCCCAACCGTTCCCGCGTCTGTCGCAGGCCGGGAGCCGTTCGACGTCACTGTGAGGCCACAGCGCAACTCAGCCCTTGCGCCCCGCAGGCCGCTCCGCCATGGCCGGGGCATGTGGCTCCTCTACCAGTTTCCGCTCTGCCCCTTCTCCCGCAAGGTCCGCTTCCTCATGGCGGAAAAGGGCCTGACCTATGAGTTGGCGCGTGAAACGCCCTGGGCGTCGAGCGACGAATTTCTCGACCTCAATCCGGCGGGAACGACGCCTGTCCTGGTCGATCAGGTCAATGGCGCGACCCTGATCGACAGCCAGGCGATCTGCGAATATTTCGAGGAAACCGTCGAGCAATTCCCGCTGATCGCCGGCTCGCCGCTTGCCCGGGCCGAAGTCCGCCGGCTGGTCGCCTGGCTGGACCAGATCGTCTATCGCGACGTGGTCGCGCCGCTCCTCCACGAACGGATGATGAAGCGGATCGTCCATCGGGCATCGCCCGACGCCGGGGCACTGCGCGATGCGATGCGCAAGGCCAATACACACATGGATTATCTCGATTATCTGCTCGACCACAGGAGCTGGCTGGGCGGCGGCACGATGAGTCTGGCCGATATCGCGGCGGCCGCGCATCTCTCGGTCGCGGATTATCTTGGCGGCATCGATTGGGAGGGCCACCGGCCCACCAAGCGCTGGTATGCGGGGATCAAGTCGCGGCCGTCTTTCCGGCCGCTGCTGGCGGAACGGATGGAGATCGTCTCACCGCCCAAATATTACGACCAGCCGGATTTCTAAAGCATCTTCAAGTCGGATGGACTCATCCGACGACGGCTCGAGGCTTTAATTCTCGGCTTCGGACGCGATGTAGACGCGATTACGACCATGTTCCTTGGCCAGATAAAGCGCGCGGTCTGCGGCTTTGAGCGCGTCGCGCGGCTCCTCGTACGAGAAGACATCCGCAACACCGCCCGAGAAGGTCACATGATCCATGCGCTCGCCGGTCTTACGGTCGACGAGATTGCGCTCTGAAAGGTCGGCGCGGGCTTCGTCCACGATCGTGGCGGCCTCTGCGACCGTGTAGCCGCGGAACAGCATGACGAACTCCTCGCCGCCATGACGCGCGACATGGCATTTGTCGCCCGAGATCTTGGCCAGCAGCGTGCCCACGAACTTGAGGACGCGGTCGCCGGCATCGTGGCCATGAGTGTCGTTGATCTTCTTGAAATGGTCGATGTCGCAGAACGCCAGGCTCAGCGCCTCGCCTTCTTTCCGCGCGCGCTCGGCCTCTTCGTGCAGCGTATTCTCGAAAGCGCGGCGATTGGGCAGACCGGTCAGATGGTCCTGCTCGGCGGCGCGGCGTGCCGTTTCCAGATTCCGCTGGAGGAGGCGCGTCTGCTTCTGACCTTCGCGCATCTTGGTCTCGACCTCGCGGGTCTTCTCGACCATCGAGCGCGTGATGCTGATCAGATTGGCGACCGCCTCAGCCGGCGCTTCGCCCTTGAGTTCGGCGGCCTGTTTCTGCAACGCGTCGCCGAAGTGCGCTGCGGACTCCCGCGACTGGTCGGTGAGGCCGAAAAGAGTGTCGAGGTTCCGCTCGACTTCGTTCAGCATGTCGCCCAGCTGATCCGGCGAAAGCTCCTCGGCGCGCTGCTCTGCGATGATCTGCTCTGCGACCCCGTTGGTGATGCGGCCACGATCGGACAGGATCGCGCGCACGGCCTTCTCTATGGCGAGGTCATTGCCGGTGATATAGTCGAGCGCCAGGCCGAAGTTCAGCGGCGTGACATCGAGGTCATGCGCGAACAGGAAGTTGCCCACATCCTCGTATAGCGCGCGGCGGCGTTCCACGTCGCGGCGCAGATGGCTGGTGCCCGCCTCGCGGAGCATCCCAGCAACGGGCTTCGAGACTTCAGCCACCTCGCTCGCAAGGAAACTGCGGCCCCAACGTGCCAGTTTGGGCCCGAGTCCCTCTGAAGACATTTGTGGCGCCGACATGCCCTTTTGCTCCTTCTTCAGCCGCCTTCTTAGACACCCATGGTAAAAAAACCTTTGAGCGAACCTGTTCGGGAACCCGAAAAATTTCCTCGATTTTGGCGAAACTCTGCGGTCCGCAGCGTCACATAGGAAAGCGCAGTGCCGGCCTCGTCCGCGAGACCATATGCGCGTCGTCCATGCGGCACGGCGCATCGATTCGCCATGTCGAAAGACGTTCCGGCAAGTTTCATGTGACGTTCAGGCCATTTGCGCCTAATTTCCTGTCCATGACGACCCTCAATGCAGGCCGCCGGCTTTTCACCGCCCTTACAGCCATCGCATTGCTGCTGCCGGGACCGGCCGCGGCCACGCCCGCGCCTGCCCAAAAGGGCAAGCCGGCCGCTCAGAAGCCCATCCCAAAGCCGGTTGCCAAGCAGACCGCAGCCAAAGTCGCCGCGCCGAAATCCGTGGCGGCGCCCCAGCCCGCCACGGCTGTTGCGCCCGCCGCGCCGCGCCCCTGGTTCTACGAGCATAGCGACGTGCCGATGGATACGGCCTGGCAGTTCGGCGTGCTTCCCAATGGCCTGCGCTATGCGGTTCGGCGCAACGATATCCCGGCCCGCATGGTATCCATCCGGGTGCGGATGGACGTGGGCTCGCTCATGGAGAAGCCCGAGGAAGCCGGCTTCGCCCATTTCATCGAGCATCTTTCCTTCCGCGGCTCGCGTGATGCGCCGGATGGTGAGTCCAAGCGGATCTGGCAGCGGCTCGGCGCGGAATTCGGCGTGGATACCAATGCACAGACCAGCCCGATCGCGACGACCTTCGCTGTCGACCTGCCCGAGACCAACGCCGCAGGCCTCGACGAGAGCCTCAAGATTCTCGCCAGCATGGTCTCCGCGCCCAGCATCGTGCCGCAAGCTGTCGAAGCGGAGCGCTCCATCGTCATGGCGGAACGGCGCGAGAGCCTCAGCCCGGCCTTGCAACTCGAAGACCAGGCGCGCGCCTTTTATTATGCCGGCCAGCCGCTCGGCCGCCACAATCCCATCGGCACGGAAGCGACGCTGTCCGGTGCAACCGCCGACGCGCTGCGCGCCTTCCACGATCGCTGGTATCGCCCCGACCGGACCGTCGTCGTCATTTCGGGCGATGCCGATCCGGCCATGCTCATCGAACTGGTGAAGAAGCGCTTCGGTGGCTGGCAAGGCATCGGCGCGACTCCGCCCCTACCCGATTTCGGCCGCCCCGATCCCCAGGCGCCCGCGACCAAGGTCGTCAAGTCGCCCGACACCCCGGTCTCGATCAGGCTCGTCTATCTGCGCCCCTGGATGTTTCATGACGATACCATCGCCTTCAACCAGGCCCGCATGGTCGACGATCTGGCATTGCAGCTCATCAACCGGCGGCTCGCCGTCGCCGCGACGGGCAATGCCAGCTTCATCGAGGCTTCGGTCGTGCGGGACGACAGCTATCGCTCCGTGAGCGCGACCTACGTCAATATCGTGCCCGTGGGCGACGACTGGGAAAAGGCGTTGCGCGAGGTCCGCGCGATCATCGAGGATGCACGCCGCACACCGCCCAGCAAGGCCGACATCGACCGCGAATTCGTGGTGATCGAGAACGCGCTCGCGCAGCAGGTCGCCACGTCGCGAATCGAGGCGAGCACGCAGCAGGTCGACAATCTCGTCTCTGCGCTCGACATTCGCGAAACCGTTGTCGCACCGGGCGCCAACCTCGATATCTATCGCGGCGGTCGGGCCCTCATGACCCCTGACAATGTGCGCGATTCAACGCGGCGCATGTTCACGGGGACGGCAACGCGCGTGCTGCTTTCCGTCAAGGGTGAACAGCCGACAACCCTGGCGCGTCTCGACGCGGCGTTCCGCGCGCCGGTCCAGCCGGCCCGCAATGTCCGGCTCAGCAACAAAGCCGTCACGATGGCCTCGCTGCCCGCCTTGCCGGCGCCCGGCAAGGTCGCGCTGGACCAGCCGCTCGGCGCACTCGGCATCGACCAGATCGTGTTCGAGAACGGCGCCACCCTGTACGTGAATGCCAACAAGACCGAACCGGGGAAGGTCCATGTCAACGTCCGGTTCGGTCACGGGCAGCAGAGCTTTTCGCCCGACGAGAATGCGGCGCTCTGGGCGGCTCCGGCGACACTGATGGCGAGCGGCATCGGCAATCTCGACAGCAATGCCCTCGAAGAGCTGATGAACGGCCGGCAACTCGCCTTGCAGTTCCGCATCGAGGAGGACGCCTTCACGATGAGCGCGGTTTCGAGCCCGAAGGACTATTCCGACCAGCTCCGCCTCTTCGCGTCCAAGCTTGCCTTTCCGCGTTGGGATGCGGCGACGCTCGCCCGCACCGTCAATGTGCTCAACGTGACATACGACCCGGTGCCGAACTCTGCCGGCGCCGCGATCCAGCGCAATGTCGGCTGGCTCCTGCGCGACAAGGACGCACGCGTCGCCCCGCCGACGCCGGCGGATGCGAAGCAGCTGACGCTCGAGAAGTTCAAGGAGGTGTGGGAACCCCGCCTCGCCAACGGACCCATCGAGATCCAGGTCTATGGCGACGTCAACCGCGACGAAGCAATCGCTGCCGTCGCCGCCAGCTTCGGAGCGCTTCCGCGGCGGCCGGATATGATCCCGCCGCCCGAGAACAGGGTGCGTCGTTTTCCTGCCCAGGTCGCCCAGCCGATCGTGCTGACGCACAACGGCACGCCGGAGCAGGCCGGCGCGATCATCGCCTGGCCGACCGGCGGCGGCGAGGACCGTATCCGCGAAAGCCGCCAGCTCGAAATGCTCGCGCGCATCATCAACGATCGGCTTTTCGAAAAGCTGCGCTCGGTCGATGGCGCCGCCTATACGCCGAGCGCCAGCAGCGACTGGCCGGAAAGCTATGAGACGGGCGGTTATCTGATCGTCCAGACCCAGCTCAGGCCCGAGCGCATTCCCTATTTCTTCAATTTCGTCGACGAGGTGGTCGCAGATCTCGCGGCAAAGCCTGTCAGCGCAGACGAATTGGCGCGCGAGGTCGAGCCGGTTCGCAAATATCTCGGTCTTGTACGGTCGAGCATTCCGTTCTGGATGGGCCAGTTGGGCGGCCTCAGCCGCGATCCCCGCAAACTTGCCATGGCGCGGTCGTTGCAAGACGACATGCTCAGCGTGACCGCGGCCGATATCCAGGCCCTGGCGCGGCATTATCTGCGATCGGATACAAGTTGGAGCGCAGTTGTCCTCGCCAGCGGCGTGCAGCCCCCTGCCCTGCCGGCCTCCCCACGGATCGCCGACATGGCGGCGGCGCCTCGCGTCGCCGCGTCCGAAAGCGGAGCGGCGCAGGCAAACTGAGGACAGGTCAAGAATTTGAAGGCTTGCGTAGGCCCGCCGGCTTCACCAAATGACATCTGTCGAGCGGGCACGATGACCCGGCTCGCGATCGAAAGACCGCCATGCTGATCGAAACCGAAACCACGCCCAATCCGGCGACCCTGAAGTTCCTGCCCGGCCGCATCGTCATGAGCGCGGGCACGCGCGACTTCGCGGACCCCGAAGAGGCGGAAGCCTCGCCGCTGGCGCAAGCGCTGTTCGACCTGGGCGACGTGACGGGCGTGTTCTTCGGCAAGGACTTCATTTCGGTGACGGCAGCGCCGGGCGTTGCCTGGAGCGACCTGCGCACCGATGTGCTCTCGATCCTGCTCGATCACTTCTCGGCGGATATGCCCCTGTTCCGCACCGGCAGTGCTGCCGGCATCTCGGTTCCCGCCGAAGGCGAAGAGTTTTCCACTGAAGGCTTCGACGATCCCGAGGATGCCGATGTCATCGCGCAGATCCGCGAGCTCATCGAAACGCGAGTCCGCCCCGCCGTCGCCAATGACGGCGGCGATATCGTCTATCGCGGTTTTCAGCGTGGCACGGTCTATCTGCGCATGCAGGGCGCCTGCGCGGGTTGCCCGTCCTCGACCGCGACGCTCAAGAACGGCATTGAACAGCTGCTCAAGCATTATGTACCGGAAGTGACCGAGGTCCGCGCCGTCTGAACGCGTGGCGAAACGGGGGAGTTTCGAGGTCTTGCTTCCATGACGACAGCAGCGCACCGGTCGGCATGAGCATGCGCCGCCTCGTCATCGATTGCGCCACCCCGGCCCTGTCGGTCGCCCTGTTCGAGGGCGATCGATGCATCGACAGCCATCATCGCGAGCTTGGCCGTGGCCATGCCGAGGCGCTGCTGCCCGCCATCGCCACATTGGTTGAGGGCGGGCGCGCCGCGGAGATCCTCGTCGATGTCGGCCCCGGCAGCTTCACCGGCGTACGCGTCGGCCTTGCCGCAGCCGTTGCGCTCGGCTTCGCCTGGCAGGCCAAGGTCAACGGCTATGGCTGCCTCGATCTCGTCGCGGCCATGGTGCGCGACCGCTTCGCGCCCAAGACCGACTTTCCCGTGGTCATGATCGGTGGGCATGGCGAGCTGTTTTGGGCGATCCATGAACCTGCCGCCGCCGATACCCCGGCCACGATCCGGTCGACCCCGATCGCCGAACTCGCCGAGACGCTCGATCACGCTATCGTCTATGGATCGGGCGCGCAGGCCTTGGTCAACGCCCGCGGCGGACGGGGCGAGGCCGTCCTGCTCCTGCCGGACGCACGCGCGATCGGCTTGCTGGCCGAGCCGCTGCGAGCCCGGCCGCCCCGGCCCAATTATGGGCGCGGCGCCGATGCCAAACCGATGGTGCAAGCGGGATGAACGACCTCAAGGTCGCTGCTTACGACGAGCCGGGGGAAGTCGATTTCACCGACGCCATGGCGGTGATGGAAAAGGCGTTCGATTCCCAGTTCGGCGAGGCCTGGACCGTCCAGCAGCTTCGCTCGATGATGGGCATGCCGGGCTCGGTACTGGTAATCGGCCGGACCGGCGACCATCCCGTCGGCTTCGGCCTCTTGCGCACCATTGTCGGCGAGGCAGAGTTGCTGCTGCTCGCCGTGGACCCATCGCATCGTGGCCTGGGCTATGGCCGGCGCATCCTCGACCGTTGCCTCATGGTCGCGGAACGAAGCGGGGCTGAATCGGTCTTTCTGGAAGTTCGGGATTCCAATCCTGCAGTTCATCTCTACAGCAAAGCGGGCTTCAGCCAATATAATCGTCGTAAAGACTATTATCTGGGCAGCGCGGGCTGCCGCTACGACGCTTTGAGTTTCAAGGCGGTTCTTGTCCGGAATTAGGACAACTGGCCGATGAGCTTGCGGCTCAATGGGAATCGGCATAGGAACCCAAGAAGAAGCGAATATCACAAAGCTTCTCGGGTTCCGTAGCAAACAAACAGAAAATGGAAGGACTAATGATGTCAGATTCGGGTGGACAGGACGAGGTCCTGATTACGTTAACGTCAGATATTGTTGCTGCTCATGTTTCCAACAACAGCGTCGCTGTTTCCGATCTCCCGCTGTTGATCCAGAACGTCTACGGAGCGCTTTCCGGCTTGCGCAATGTCGCCACGCCGCCGCAGCCCAAGCCCGAACCGGCCGTTTCGATCCGCTCGTCGATCAAGCCGGACCACATCGTGTGCCTGGAAGACGGTAAGAAGCTGAAAATGCTGAAGCGTCACCTGATGACGCACTATCGGATGACTCCGGACGAATATCGCGCCAAATGGGGCCTGCCCGCGGACTATCCGATGGTCGCGCCCAACTATGCCGACCAGCGCCGTGCCCTTGCCAAGAAGATCGGTCTCGGCACGACCCGCCGCCGCTCCGGCAAGTAATCGAGCGAACCGCTCCTGGGACGAAACAGGGGCAAAACCGGGACGAACGGACGGCCTGCCTTTCGAGGCGGGCCGTTTCCATTCGGGCGCTTCTGCAAACCGCTCGCAAAGCCAAATTAGCGGGTTCCGGCACGCCCAAATTGCACTACATAAGGCGCCATGACCCGGACGATCGACATTGAAGCGCTCTGCGCAGAGCGCGGCCTTCGCATAACCGAACAACGGCGCGTCATCGCGCGCGTCTTGTCCGAAAGCGAGGACCATCCCGACGTCGAGAAGCTGCATGAGCGCGCCTCGGCGATCGATCCGCATATCTCGATCGCGACGGTATATCGCACCGTTCGTCTGTTCGAAGAGGCCGGCATTCTCGAACGCCACGATTTCGGCGACGGACGCGCGCGCTACGAGCCTGCGCCCGAAGCTCATCACGATCATCTCATCGATGTCGAGACCGGCAAGGTCATCGAGTTCGTCGACCCCGAACTCGAGCAGTTGCAGCGCCAGATCGCCGAGAAGCTCGGTTATCGCCTCGTCGACCACCGCATGGAGCTCTACGGCGTCACGCTCGACCGCAAGGGGTGACTTCCTGATGGGCGCGCTGCGCCTCGTCTGGCGCCTCGCCTGCTTGATCGGCGTCATGATCGCCTGCGTCATCCCGCATCTCGTCGCGCGTCGTCGCGGCCATTCACCATGGCCGCAAATCTTCCTCGGCCGGGCCGCCCGCGCGGCCGGGTTCGATGTCAGCATTGCCGGCAAGCCGCGCCTGCATGACGTTTTCTACGTCGCCAACCATCTCAGCTGGATCGATATATTGAGCATGGGCGGCGCGACGGGCTGCGCGTTCATTTCCAAGGACGAAGTGGGCAGCGCACCTTTGGTCGGCTGGCTCGCCAGGCAGAACAACACCATCTTCGTGACCCGCGAAAGGCGTGGCGAGGTGACCGCCCATGTCGATGCTGTCCGCTCGGCGCTCGACGCGCACCAGCCCATCGCCCTTTTTGCGGAGGGCGGCACCGGCGACGGCAAGACGCTTGGCCCCTTCAAACCACCGATGTTCGAAGTGCTGCTTCCCCCGCCGCGCGAGATCCTGATCCAGCCGGTCATGATCGATTATGGCGACGCGACGTCTCTGGTCGTCTGGGGCGACGAGGATGGCCTCGGCAATGCCAGGCGCATCCTCTCCTCACCCGGCCGCAAAACGGTCACGCTGACATTTCTCGAACCCTTCGACCCTGGCGACCATCCCGACCGCAAGACGCTGGCCGCACAGACCCGGGCCCGGATCGCAGCGGCTATCGGCGTTATTTAGATCATTGATCTATCGTATTTTCCGAGCCCTCAGCTGCATCCAGCTGGCTCGAAAATGCTCCAGACATTATTCCGGCCCACCCTCAGCCGGCGGCGTATCCCGGCGCCGGTCGCGGTCATCGGGACGCTGTGGCGGCGGCGCCCCACGGTTGGGACCATTCAGCTCGATCCCGTTCCGATCGATCCGCAGGCTGGTGCCGTTCGGACCGCGCAGTTCGGCACCCTTGTCGCCCGAGAGTTCGACGTCGAGGTTCTGGATGCCGTTGCTGAGCTGCTCCATCATGTTGGAGAGATCGTTGCCGCCGTCTTCTTCCGCAGGCTCCGGCAAGGCCACGCCCAGCGCCTCAGTCATGAAGTCGCGCCAGATGCGCGACGGGAGATGGCTGGTCAGGCCATAATTGGGCGTATTGTCGTCATTGCCGACCCAGACGCCCACGACGAGATCCTTCGCATAGCCCACGAACCAGACATCGCGGCTGTCCTGCGTCGTCCCCGTCTTGCCATAGGCGGCGATGGGAAGCCGCGCTTCATAGCCGGTGCCGCTGCGCACGGCGCTCTGCAACAGATCGCGCATGTCCGCCAGTTCGCGAACGCCGAGCGCATGCTGCTCACGCCGCAAGGCCGCGAACCAGCCGCGCTGCTCGGGCTCGGCCAGGCCGATGGGGCGCACCGGCGCCTCGCCCCTGGCCATTGCGGCATAGGCGGATGTCAGTTCGAGCAGCGAAACGGTCGAGGTTCCGAGCGCAATGCTCGCCTCTTCGGGGATGGGCCCGCTGATACCCAGTTCGTGCGCCGCCCGGATGACCGCAGGCGGGCCGACACGATGGATGAGGCGCACTGCCGCGACATTGCTGGACTTCTGGAAGGCTCGGCGCAGCGTGATCTTGCCCAGATACCGCCCGTCATTGTTCTTGGGCTCCCAGTCGCCCACCTTGACGGGGCTGTCCTCGATCATGTCGTCCGGCGTCAGGCCCGATCGCATCGCCGCGAGATAGACGAAAAGCTTGAAGGTGGAACCCGCCTGGCGCCGTGCCTGGGTCGCGCGGTTGAACGGGCTGTCCTTGTAATTGCGCCCGCCCACCATGGCGACCACCCGCCCGTCCGGATGCATCGCCACAATGGCGACCTGCGCCTTCTGCATGCCCGGTCCGCCGACGCTGCTCCGCGCCACACGCTCGGCGATGCGCTGAAGGCGCATCTCAAGCGTCGTGCGCACGGTCTGCTCGCTGCCGATCTCGCCGGCGCGATCGCGCGCCTGAGGCAACACCCAATCGGCAAAATAAGTGCCATTGGGCAGCGGGTCCGCCTTCTGCGGAATGATGGAGGCGGGCCGCACACGCGCAGCCTCGGCCTCGCTCAGCATGCCGGCATCGACCATCGCGCCGACCACCACGCGCTGCCGCTCGCGTGCGCCGGAAAGATTACGCGTCGGCGCAAGGCGTGAGGGCGCCTTGACGAGACCGGCCAGCATCGCTGCCTGTCCGACAGTCAACTGGCCAGGCTGGCGGCCGAAATAATGCTCGGACGCCGCGCGCAGGCCATAGACATTATCCCCGAAATAGACGTTCGAGAGATAACGCGAGAGGATCTCGTCCTTGGTAAGCCAGGCCTCCAGCCAGAAGGCGATCAACACCTCCCGAAACTTGCGGGCCATGGTCCGGTCGGAATCGAGGAATGCATTCTTCGCCAGTTGCTGGGTGATGGTGCTTCCACCCTGGCGCACGCCGCCCGCCGAATAATTGCTCCAGAGCGCCCGCGCGATACCGCGCGGATCGACACCCCAATGGCTGTAGAAACGGCGGTCTTCGATCGCAAGGAACGCGTCCACCACATGAGGAGGAAGGCTCTCGACCTCGACCGGGTCGCCAATGGTGGCCCCGCGTCGCGCGATGGGCGTGCCCTCTTCCGAAAGCAATGTGATGCTCGGCGGTGCCGGCGGCTGGAGCGACTTGGAGAGCGGCGCCGTGATGGTAAGATAAATGACCAGCAACAGGAACAACAGAAGCCCGGCAAGGAAGCCGCGCTTGATCCAGCGCCAGCGCCCGCCCCTCTGCCGGACGGGCGCTTCCGGCAGCGGCGTGCCCTGCCCGTCCAGATCGGGAAGGTCGTCCTGCAACCGGCGCTTGAAGGGATGAAAGACTGAGAACAATGCGAACCGCCAGCCTACTGTATTAAAGCTACACTACAGCGTCGGCAAGCGACTTCACAGCGCCTGTCCTGCCGCCCAGCCGCTGGCCCAGGCCCACTGAAAATTATAGCCGCCGAGCCAGCCGGTCACGTCGACCGCTTCCCCGATCGCGTAGAGCCCCGGAACGCGGCGCGCCTCCATCGTCTGCGAGGAGAGGCCCTCCGTCGCGATGCCGCCGGCCGTCACTTCCGCCTTGGCATAGCCCTCGGTGCCATTGGGCATGAAGGTCCAGCCAGCAAGGCGCCGTTCCGCCTCCTGCAGCGCACGATCGGACAGATTGCCAAGGTCGCCGACCAGGCCGATCCGCTCCGCCAGCACATCGGCAAGCCGGACGGGCAGCAACGCCCGCAGGGTTGCCGCAAGCGTCGCGCGCGGTCTCGCCCGCTTCGCCTCGATCAGCCAACCTGTCTCGGCGCCGGGCAGGAAATCGAGCGTGATCGGCCTGCCATGCCGCCAATAAGAGGAAATCTGGAGGATAGCAGGCCCCGACAGGCCCTTGTGCGTGAGCAGGGCCGCCTCACGGAACGCCGCCTTGTCGCAGCGTGCGATCACCTCGGTCGAGACGCCCGATAGCGAGCGGAACAGAAGGTCGTCCCCACCCAATGTCAGCGGCACCAGAGCGGGCCGTGGCTCGACCACCTTGAGGCCGAAACGGCGCGCAAGGTCGTAGGCGAAGCCGGTTGCGCCCATTTTCGGAATGGACGGTCCGCCCGTCGCGATCACCAGCACCGGTGCTGTCGCGAGCGCATCGGCGGGCCGGATGCGATAGAGACCATCGGCATGATCGACCGCCGCGACAGCCCGTCCCAGGTGGATGTCCACCCGCCCTCGCGCGGCTTCATCGAGCAACATCGCGACGATCTGCCGTGCCGATCCGTCGCAGAACAGTTGCCCCAGCGTCTTTTCATGCCAGGCGATTCCGTGCCGCTCGACCAGCGCCAGGAAATCCGCGGGGCTGTATCGGCCAAGCGCGGATTTGGCGAAATGCGGGTTGGCCGAGAGATAACGGTCTGGCGCTGTGTGAATATTGGTAAAGTTGCAGCGGCCACCGCCCGAGATGAGGATCTTCTTGCCCGGTGCGTCGGCATGGTCGATCACCAGCACGCGCCGCCCGCGTTGCCCGGCCACGGCCGCGCACATGAGCCCGGCGCCGCCGGCACCGAGAATGATCGCGTCATAGGAGCTGGTCGGCCGGGTCAATCGGGCACTCGTGTTCGCGGTGAGTCGCGCCGCCTTACGGTGCATGCGCATGCGCGTCACTGGAAAAGCCCCAAGCTTCCGCCGGCCCGCTTCCGTCCGGCTCTCATCGCCTGTATAGGCCGCGCCCATGACCGCATCGAAGACTCCACCCCGAAATGCCCCAAAGACCTTTCACGTCAAGTCGTTCGGCTGCCAGATGAATGTTTACGACGGCGAGCGCATGACCGAGATGCTGGGCGCCAAGGGCATGACCGCAGCCGCTGACGGCGCCGACGCCGATCTCGTCGTGCTCAACACCTGCCATATCCGCGAGAAGGCCGCCGAGAAGGTCTATTCGGACATTGGTCGCCTCAAGCGCCAGGACGGCTCGCGGCCGATGATCGCTGTCGCCGGCTGCGTCGCCCAGGCGGAAGGCCCGGAGATCACGCGCCGCGCCAAGGCCGTCGACATCGTCGTCGGCCCGCAGGCCTATCATCGCCTGCCAGGCCTGATCGACGACGTGCTCGCCGGACGCGCGGCCGTCGATACCGACATGCCGGAAGATTCGAAGTTCGATGCCCTGCCCGCCCGTGCGAAGCAGGCTCGACCCAGCGCGTTCCTGACCGTGCAGGAAGGCTGCGACAAGTTCTGCACCTATTGCGTCGTGCCCTATACGCGCGGCGCCGAAGTGAGCCGCCCATGGGGCGAGGTCATGGACGAGGCACGCGCCCTGGTCGATGCCGGCGTCCGGGAAATCACTCTGCTCGGGCAGAACGTCAACGCCTGGACCGGCGAAGACGAGAAGGGCCGCGTTCAGGGGCTCGACGGCCTCGCGCGCGCGCTCGATGCGCTGCCCGGCCTGGCGCGTATCCGCTACACGACGAGCCATCCCAACGACATGACCGAGGCACTGATCCGGGCGCATGCCGAGATCGAAAAGCTCATGCCCTTCCTGCACTTGCCCGTGCAGGCCGGTTCGGACCGCATCCTCAAGGCCATGAACCGCAGCCACAGCCGCGACAGCTATTTGCGGCTGATCGAGCGTATCCGAAGCGTCAGAAGCGACATGGCCTTGTCCGGGGACTTCATCGTCGGCTTCCCCGGCGAAACCGATGCCGAGTTCGAAGAGACTCTGAATATCGTGCGTGAAGTTGCTTATTCACAAGCCTTTTCCTTCAAATATTCACCGCGGCCCGGCACGCCTGCAGCGGGCTTGGATGGGCATGTCCCCGCCCCCATCATGGACGAGCGCCTCCAGCGCCTGCAGGCCGCGATCAATGCAGACCAGCTCGCCTTCAACGAGGCCACGGTCGGCAGGCGCACCACCGTCCTGCTCGAACGCGCCGGCAAATATCCCGGCCAGCTCATCGGCAAGTCGCCCTGGCTGCAGAGCATCATCGTCGAAAATGCCGACGCCCGCATCGGCGACCTCATCGAGGTCGACATCGTCTCGGGCGGCCCGAACAGCCTGGGCGGCGCGGTCGCCTCGCGCCAGGCGGCCTGAACGAAAGCATTCCGAGCACGCAACCGCTGGCTTCAGCGCGTCGATGGCTGTTTTACTGCGCGGGGCGTGCCGGCGGCGCTCCGCCCGGTGCTGAGCCGCTGCCGGCCATGAAGATCGCCTGCACCGCAATCCGGTTATTGCGGATGATGAACTCCTCGGTGACATGCATGGGGCCAGCTTCCCAGGTCATGAAGCCGACATTGCCTTCTTCCCAGACCTTGGTGACCTTCATGCCGCCGCGCGGAGGTCCACTGGCGCCCGGTGCAGCGCCACCTTGAGACGCGCCCGCACCCGGCGCACGACCGCCGCCGAACATGCCCGCGAAGAGCTTGCGGATCTCGGCCTTGCCCTGCACGGCGCGGCCATTCTGCAGCACCACCGCATCATCGGCATAGTCGGCCATGATCGCATCGATATTGCCGCCGGACGACGTATGACGCTTCACGAAATCGCTCGGCGTGTCGGCATGCGCCGCTGCCGCCGCCAGAATCGCCATTGCCGTGGCGATGCCCCATCTCTTCATGCATTCTCTCCCCGCCACCGCGTCTCTGCGTCACGCGCGCCGCCAGCATGATTGAGGCCCGCCATCCACCCGATGCGATCGTTCGGAACGGCCTGAAAAAAGGAAACTGGACGGCTCGATGACCCTCCTCTAGGTTCCGGCCGGCGACCGGCAACGACCGGAACCGTCAGATGAACAATAAATATGTCACAGGAGGGGGTCTCATGCCCGGATATTACGCACTTGCCGTCGTCGTCGGCGTGCTTGCCGTCATCGCTACATGGATTTTCGGCCTGCCGGTGGCGGGCGAACATCATCTCCAGGTCTGGCAGGCATTCATCGCCTGGGGCTGCCATTTTCATTCGGGTGGCGGCGTCAAGGGATCGCGCACCGCATTCGTCGGCATGACCTTCGGCGCGCTGGTCGGCATGGCCGCCGTCATGCTCGCTGGCCACCTCGGTTCGCTGGGCGACTTCGCTGCACCGGTTGCCGTGGGTCTCGGCGCATTTGTGATCTGTCTGGCTTCGGCGGTTCCTTGGCTCGCAGTCATTCCGGCGAGCGTTTACGGTTTCGCCGCGATTGCCGGCCTGATCCTGCTCAAGGACACGGCGCCCGTCGACGCCATCGTGCCGACCGCCATCTCGGTCCTGATCGGCGCGATCTTCGGCTATGTGTCGGAAGCGCTCACCAACGCGATCACCAAGAAGGCCTGAACTCCTTCTCGCCGCCTTGCGGCAACGATATCGAGCATGAGGCGCGGCGCAATCCGCGCCTCATCGCATTCGGGCCCTATCCCGAAATTCGATCATGTGCGAGCCACATGGCGCTTGCCCGCCCCCGCCCCGCTCTGGCATTAAGGCCGGGATGACAGCATCTCTCTTCGCGCAGCGCGCAACGAGTCGCCGAGTGGTGATCGCCCTTGGCTAAGCGTCATGCCCAGGCAGAGCCCGGCGAACGCGCCCGGCTCGAGCTGACCTTCGACAAGCCCTATCTGCTGGGATCCCTGTTCGGCGAATATGACCAGAATCTGGTCGCCATCGAGAACCGGCTGGGCGTGTACATCGCTGCACGCGGCCAGAAGATCCAGATC
>JAGIAZ010000050.1 GCA_017744605.1 Sphingobium sp.
CCTGAAGACCAATGACAGTGTCGCTGCGCCCTCGCAGCTGATGCATCTGGCGGTGGGCGAGATCCGTCCCCAGATCGAGGCGCATCGCGGCGGCGATGCCGCAGCTTCAAGCCGGTCGCTCTATCCCCACTTCCTCTCGAAGCGCGACGAGGAGATGGTGCTGATGCGGCTCTTCAAGCTGTTGAGTCAGCCGGACGTGGAAGCGGCTCCGGAAGTCTTCGTCCGCGCCGCATAAATACAGGCGTGCCGCCGGGAGCCGGCGGCCGCATCATGAACTCCTTCCTGAGACCGCCCACGGGGCGAGGTGCCGCAGCACACCTCGTCACCGGAGTTTCGATCAGGCGAAGCTGACTGCCACCTTGCGGCGGCGCATGGCGAGGCCGAGCACGCCGAGACCTGCCGCCATCATGGCCCAGGTCGTCGTCTCGGGCACCGGCAGTGCCGTGAAGGTCGCCGTGCCGGAATAGCCGCCGGAGCCGATGGCGAAGCCCTTGACCTCGATCGTGTTGAGCACGAATGCCGAGATCGGGATGCCGCCAACCGTCGCCGATTGGCCGCTGGCCGAATTGGTCAGCGAATAGGCTGTGCCGTTGATGATCAGATCGGTGATGACAATCTTGTTGAGATCGCTCGAGAAGCTGGTCGAGATCGACCCACTGCCCGTACCGGTCTGCGGAATGGTGAATGTGAAGATATCGTCGAACGCTTCCCCCGCATCGAAATCATTGAAGAAG
>JAGIAZ010000051.1 GCA_017744605.1 Sphingobium sp.
GCTGCGGGTGAAGGAATCGGATCGCCTCGCGCTGATGGCGAAGGGACTGGCGCGGGTCGGTGCGCGGGTGAACGAGCAGGAAGACGGTCTCGTCATCGACGGCACCGATGGCGCGCCGCTCGGCGGTGGCAACCTGGCGCCGACGATCGACGCCGAGCTCGACCACCGCATCGCCATGAGCTTCGCGGTCGCGGGACAAGCGACGGCCGGCGGCGTCGTCATCGACGACATGAGCCCGGTCGCGACCAGCTTCCCCGGCTTCGTGGACCTGCTGCGGACGCTCAAGGGCGAGGCGTGACGCTCGATTGGGCCAATGTCATCGGCCTGATCGGCAGTGCGCTGATGGTCGGGGCCTATGCCTATTCGAACATGGCGAAGCAAATCGATTTCCGGCTGTTCAACCTGTTGAACCTGGTTGGCTCACTGTTGCTGGGTTGGTCGCTTACCGTCCATTTCAACATGGCGTCGCTGGCGCTGGAAATCGTCTGGGGAGTGATCGCCCTGTTCGGGCTGGCGCAGGCGTGCCAGCGCAAGGGCTGAGCGGGTTTACGCTTTTCTGGTAGATTGCTACTAGTCCGGCCAGGGATGCTGCGCCGCAGCGAGGGGGATTTCCGGCCGATGCCAGAGAGTCAGACGTGCAACGCCTGCGGAGGCCCTCTGAAACCGTGGCTGGATATGCCAATCGACGCGAAGAAGAATGAGCCAACCGCTTACTC
>JAGIAZ010000052.1 GCA_017744605.1 Sphingobium sp.
GCGACAGAAAGCGCGGCGTCGATTGCGGCGGCGACCGCGTCCACGGTCCCCATACCGTCGACTTCCGCGAGCTTGCCTTGCTCGTTGTAGTACGGAAGCAGCGGCGCGGTGTCGGCGTTGTAACGAGCCAGGCGAGTCACGAAGACTTCGGGATTGTCGTCCGGCCGTCCCTGCTCTGCGAACCGCTTCGTGATCCGTTCGATCAGGGCGGGCTCGTCTACCTTGAGTCGGAGAACCGAGTCGATCTTCTGTCCACGGGCCGCCAACATCTTATCCAGAGCTTGCGCCTGGGCGACGGTGCGCGGGAAACCGTCGAAGATCGCGCCGCCAGCCGCTTCGGCTTCAGGCAGGCGCTCTTCGATCAGGGCGATGACAATCTCGTCGGTAACCAGCTCGCCGCGGTCCAGCACGCCCTTGACCTTCTGGCCCAGCTCGGAGCCCGAAGCGATGGCGGCGCGCAGCATGTCGCCGGTCGACAGCTGGACCATGCCGCGCTGCTCGACCAGCCGCTTGGCCTGGGTGCCCTTCCCCGCTCCCGGCGGACCGAACAGGATCAAGTTCATCTATGCGCTTCCTGCGTTTCGCGGATCTGCCGCCCGCGTCCACTCAGACCTAGAGTGGGTTCGAAGAAAACGGAAGCCGGTTTGTGACAAACCGGCTTCCGCATTTCCAGCTTCCGTCACGTGGGACAGGGCCTAGCGC
>JAGIAZ010000053.1 GCA_017744605.1 Sphingobium sp.
ACCATGGATTGGTCAAGTTTCGGGCGGAGTGCAGCCATTACCCGAATCTCGAACCAGGAGTGCAAGGATTGGCTGCAATGCACGAACAGGACGGTCCGGATGGCAGAAGAGAATGGCCAACCCGGATCGAGGAGTGCTGCTGCGACCGTGCGCACACCCACTGGCTTCGCCTCTCCCTGCCCGGCGGCTTTGCTTTTGCCGGGCAGGATCCAGACTCCGATCCAGTAGGCTTGAATCGTCATTGCGAGCGACGCAGCCGCGCGGCAATCCAGGCCGATCTTCCCCGCCCCTGGATTGCTTCGCCCGGCTCAAGCCGGGCTCGCAATGACGAGTGGTTCAATGTGGATAGATCGGCTTCTAGATTATGTCCTCATCAGAAGCGCAGCGACGCCCGAACACCGAATTCGCGGGGCGCCCCATAGAACTCCGTATTCCCCGATTGTCCGCTGACATATTTCTCGTTGGCGAGGTTTGTCGCATAGCCCTCGACCATCCACTCGCCCTTGCGCAGTGTGATCAGCGCCGAGAGCAGGCCACGTCCCTTGAGATAGTCGAGAGCCGGATTGTAAACGAGGTTCGTCCAGCGCGGCCCCACATAGGCATAGTTGAGGCGCGGGATCAGTGACATGTCGCCGGGAAGGGCGATCTCATATTGAGCGCCGAGATTATAGGACCATTCAGGCGAAAACAGGTTGGGTCC
>JAGIAZ010000054.1 GCA_017744605.1 Sphingobium sp.
GGTCTGCTCGACATCTCCCAGCTCGAATCCGGCGTGCTGCGGGTGCGCTCTGAGGAAGTCCATCTCGGCCCCTTCATGGACCAGATCGTGTCGATGATGCGGCCGGGCGCGCTCTCCAAGGGACTTGCCTTCCGCTACGAGCAGCCTGCGCGCATGCCGGACATCGTGAAACTCGACCAGAGCCGCCTGCGCCAGGTGCTGATCAACTTGCTCTCCAACGCCATCAAGTTCACCGAACATGGCTCGGTGACGCTTAAGCTCGGCTATGCGGGCCAGATCGCCACCTTCGAAGTGCGCGACACCGGGCCAGGCATCCCGCCCGAGGATCATGAGCGCATCTTCGAGCGCTTCGAGCGTGGCGGCGCGGCTGGGCCCTCGCCCACGACGCAGAGCGGCAAGATCAAGCCGGGCGCAGGCCTCGGCCTCGCCATCGCCCGCACGATCGTGGAAATCCTGGGCGGCAGGCTCGAGCTGGAGAGCGAGGTCGGCGTGGGCACCTGCTTCCGCATCACCATGATGCTGAGCGAGGTCGCCGGCCGCGTCGTCACCAATGCGCCCGAGCGCCGGTTGCTCGGCTACAAGGGCCCGCAGCGCAGCATCCTGCTGGTCGAGGACGACCCCGACCAGCGCCAGTTCATGCAGCAGCTGCTCGTCTCGCTCGGCTTCGCGGTGCGCGCTGCGCCCAGCGGCGAGG
>JAGIAZ010000055.1 GCA_017744605.1 Sphingobium sp.
GCCCGCCGCCGTCCTGCGACCGTACCTGGCCGCGGACATCACCGGGCTGTTCGCCCAGTAGCCGCGCCGTGGCCGCCGCGTCCCGTTCCCGTCGCAGGATCGAGGCGTTGCTAGACGAGGCCGGCGTGCGCATCGGTGGCGATCGTGACGTGGACCTGCAGGTCCACGACGAGCGCGTGTATGCGCGTCTGCTCGCCCAGGGCTCGCTCGGCCTGGGCGAGTCGTACATGGAGGGCTGGTGGGACGCGCGTTCGCTGGACGGCTTCCTGTTCCGGCTGATGCAGGCGCACCTGGAGCAACGCGTGCATGGCTTGGCGGAAGTCGGCGACGCGCTGCTGGCCAGGCTGTCCAACCGGCAGTCGCGGCGGCGCAGCGAGGAGGTCGGGCGCCGCCACTACGACCTCGGCAACGACCTGTATGCAGCCATGCTCGGCCGGCGTCTGGTCTACAGCTGCGGCTACTGGCGCGAGGCCGCCGACCTGGATGCGGCGCAGGAGGCCAAGCTGGACCTGGTCTGCCGCAAGCTCGGACTGCGCCCCGGCATGCGCGTGCTCGATATCGGCTGCGGCTGGGGTGAGGCGCTGAAGTACGCGGCCGAGCGCTATGGCGTGTCCGGGGTCGGGGTGACCATCTCCCACGAGCAGGCCGAGTACGCGCGCCGCCTGTGCGATGGGCTGCCGGTGGAGATCCGCCTGCAGGACTACCGCGACCTGGACGAGCCGTTCGATGCTGC
>JAGIAZ010000056.1 GCA_017744605.1 Sphingobium sp.
GTGTGAAGGTGATCGCCAATCTGAACCTTGGCGAGCGACGCTTGCCGCAAGACGGCCGCACCACATTCATCGTTCACGGCAAGCAGGTCGACGTGCGCGTGGCCACGTCGCCGACCGTGTTTGGCGAAAGCGCGGTATTGCGAATTCTCGATCGCGCCACCGTGCCGCTAGACCTGAACGCCATGGGCCTTAGCGACTATCTGAAGGCCTGCCTAACCAAGGCCGCGCGCTCCCCGCACGGCATTTTCCTCGTCACCGGCCCGACCGGCAGCGGCAAGACCACCACGCTCTATGGCTTGCTGCAAACCTTCGCCAAGTCCGATCGCAAGGTGCTCAGCGTCGAGGACCCGGTCGAGTATCATTTCGAGCATGTGACTCAGACCCAGGTCGCGCCCGGGCTGGGTCTGACGTTCGCCGCGGCGCTACGCTCGTTCTTGCGCCAAGATCCCGATGTGATCCTTGTGGGCGAAATCCGCGATCCGGAGACGGCGGCGGTCGCCATCCAGGCGGCCATGACGGGCCACTTTGTCCTGGCTTCGGTGCACGCCAATGACGCGCTATCGGCTTTGCCGCGCCTTCAGGACATGGGGATTGAACCTTATCAGCTCGCGGCGGGCTTTCGCGGGGTCGTGGCCCAGCGTCTTGTCCGCAAGC
>JAGIAZ010000057.1 GCA_017744605.1 Sphingobium sp.
CCGCGGCGCTGATGGCCGAGCTGTCCCGAATCGGCCCATTGCGGTTGCCGCGCGAACGGCCAATATAGGACGTCATGAACATCCACAGCTCCAGCAGCGGGATCAAGCGGGCGGCGGCGCAGCGCGCCTTCCGGCGCTATGGCGGCGCGCTATGGATGCGGCTTCCCGCCTGGCCGTTCGAGGGGATTCTCGGGCGGATCGACCAGGGGCTGGTCGAGGGATCGCTGGAACTGCACCTGCCCGACGGATCGGTGCGGATTCTCGGCGGCGATGCGCAGGGCTTTACGGCGATCGTGCATCTCAGCAGCTGGCATGCGCTGGTGCGCTTGGCGATGTCTGGATCGGTGGGCTGGTTCCGCGCCTGGCAGGCGGGGGAATGGTCGAGCCCCGATCCGGTGGCGCTGTTCGCCCTGTTCATGGCCAATGCGCGCTGCTCCTTCGACAGAGTCAGGCCGGTATAGCCGATATCGCCCCGGTCCAGTGCACGCCCGGCAAGCGCGCCCCAGCCACAGCCAATTTCAAGAAGTTGACTACCATCCTTGAGGTCGAGTCTATCCAGAAGCTCGTCGATCTTGCGATGCTGCGCGGCCTCCAGTGGCTCAGCGGGATAGGAGGGCCGCGCGCAGCTGTAGGTCAGCGTTTCGTCC
>JAGIAZ010000058.1 GCA_017744605.1 Sphingobium sp.
AGCCAGCCGCCGGGCGGCTGGCTGCCCGGCCAGCGCCTGACCGCGGCCGAGGCCCTGCGCGGCTTCACCGCCACCGCCGCCTGGGCCGGCCACGACGAGGCCGAGGTCGGCCGCCTGGCCCCGGGCCTGCGCGCCGACTTCGTGATCCTCGACCGCGACCCGCTGGCGGTCCCGGCCGCCGATCTGGACGACCTGAAGATCAAGGCCACCTGGGTCGACGGCCAGCCGGTGTACGAAGCGAAGTAGGGCGCCGGTGGCCCGGTCCGGCCCGCGCCATGCCGGTCGCGGGCCATCTCCCGTTCACCCGGCGGGTGGCCGCCGCCGGGCAAAACCCGGATAATCCGCAAAAGCCGGTCGGAGCCGCTTCGCACGAAGCCACCCGCCCGGCTTTTTCCGTGTCTGGGTTCCCGCATTGCCCGATCCGCCCCGATGGCGGCTCACAAAGGGCAGGGCGGCACACCCCGCCACGGTCCATCCCGCGGCCCCGATGGCCGCCAGATAACAGGAGCCAGGCCATGGGCCAGTCAGTCGTCGTCATCGGTGCCCAGTGGGGCGATGAAGGCAAGGGCAAGATCGTCGATCTGCTCACCGAAGAGATCGGTGCCGTCGTGCGCTTCCAGGGCGGCCACAACGCCGGCCACACCC
>JAGIAZ010000059.1 GCA_017744605.1 Sphingobium sp.
GGCCACGACCGTGCGGCGACCGACGAAGAACGAGGTCGACATCAGGTCGAAGGCCAGGCCCCGACGGCGGCAGCTGCCCAGGGCGCGCGGGATGTGCGGGGTCTCCATGAAGCCGTAGCGCACAGTCACGCGCTTGAAGTCGCGACTGAGGGCCTCGATCTCGATCCGGTCCTTCTCGTCGACCCGCGGCCGGTCGGCGGTGACCACGGTCATGACGATGTTGTCGGCGTGCAGGATCTTGTTGTGCTTGAGATTGTGCAGCAGGGCCGTGGGCGCGACCTCGGCGTCGCCGGTCAGGAAGATGGCCGCGCCCGGCACGCGATGGGGCGAGCGGGCCTCCAGGCTGGCGATCAGGTCGGTCAGGGGCACGCTGTCGCGATGGGCCTTGGCGTGGATGATGTCGGCGCCCTCGCGCCAGGTCCACATGACCAGGACGATGGCGCCGGCCACCGCCAGCGGGACCCAGCCGCCGTCGGCGATCTTCAGCACGTTCGCGCCCATGAACACCAGGTCCAGCGCCAGGAACGGGGCCAGCAGCAGGGCGCAGGCCCACAGCGGCCACTTCCAGTAGCCGCGCATCACCACGGCCAGCAGCACCACGGTCACCACCATGGTCGTGGTCACCGCCACCCCGTAGGCCGAGGC
>JAGIAZ010000005.1 GCA_017744605.1 Sphingobium sp.
GCCCTCTCCTACGCCAGCGGTGTCGGCGGCGGCCGTTCGGGCATCATCGAGACCAATTTCCGCGAGGAATGCGAGACCGACCTGTTCGGCGAGCAGGCCGTGCTGTGCGGCGGCCTGACCCACCTTATCCAGGCCGGCTTCGAGACGCTGGTCGAGGCCGGTTACGCGCCGGAAATGGCCTATTTCGAGTGCCTCCACGAAGTAAAACTCATTGTCGACCTCATGTATGAAGGCGGCATCGCCAACATGCGCTATTCGATCTCGAACACGGCCGAATATGGCGACATCACGACCGGTCCGCGCATCATCACCGAAGAGACGAAGTGGGAAATGAAGAAGGTGCTGGAAGACATCCAGTCGGGCCGCTTCGTGAAGAACTTCATTCTCGACAACCGCGCCGGCCAGCCCGAGCTGAAGGCAAGCCGCAAGACCGCCGCCGCCCATCCGATCGAGCAGACCGGCGCCCAACTCCGCGCCATGATGCCATGGATCGGCGCCAACAAGCTGGTGGATCAGGCCAAGAACTGACGAGCATTTCCTCGCCTCTTCAAGGGTCGGCCAGAGGCACGTGACTCTGGCCGAGATAGTGCAGCCTGCCGATGCAGTCGGCTAGCGAAGCTTGGAGAGGGGGAACAGCGTATTCCCCTCTCCAACTGCGCCTAATCGCCCTTGGCGATAAGGCTCTATATCCTCTCGCTGAAGGGACGAGGAACGCGTTCATGTCCGTCGTTTCACATTTGTGAGCCGATGCTGGGGTGACATGATCAACTAGCAGGCTATTCTCCGCGCCGACGACTCGTGAAAAGTCGCGCCAGAGGAGAATTTTCGATGCGCCCCATTTACGCTGTCCTTCCCGCCCTGATGCTTGCCGGTATCGGCGGCGCCATCATTGCCCAGCCTGCTGCGCCTGCCATGTCGGACGATCCGGCCAAGGTTGCCGCCGGCACCTACAGCGCCGATCCCGGCCACAGCCAGGTGCTCTTCACATACAAGCATATGGGCCTGACCTGGAATATGGGCCTGCTTTCGGGTGCCACCGGCACGCTGACCATCGATCCCAAGGCGCCCGCCAACGCCAAGGTCTCGATCGACGTGCCGATCAACACGCTGCGCTCGACCGTCGCGAAGCTGGACGAGGAATTCCAGTCGGCGATGTTCTTCGACGCCGCCAAGTACCCGACCGCTCACTTTGAATCGACCAGCGTCACGGTCAACGGCAAGACCGCCAAAGTCGCGGGCAACCTCACCATCCGCGGCGTGACCAAGCCGGTGACGATCGACGCGACGCTGCTCGCTGCGGGCAATGGCCCGATGACGAAAAAGCCGGTCGTCTCCTTCCAGGGCGTCGCGCACATCAAGCGCAGCGATTATGGCAAGGAACTCGGCCTGGCCGTTCCGATGGTGGCCGACGAGGTGAAGCTCGATATCACGGCCCAGTTCGACCAGAAGTGATCGACTGACCCAAAGAGTAAAAGGGCCCCGAAGCGCTGCTTCGGGGCCTTTCTTTTGCCATCAATCGAAAAGAATCAGCGATCAGCCAAGAACAGGTCGAAAGCGCCCTTCATGCATCCAATCGACCTTGGATAGCCGTAACCCGGTATGGTTCCGCCGATCGCGCATCTGCACGCTCGCGACGAAGGCTCAGCTTTTGCCGAATAGCCCCTTTGCCATGCCTTGAAGGTCGTCCAGCACGCTGCCGTCGCCATTCTTGTCGAGCATGGACGTCGCCTTGCCCATCAACCCGTCGCCGCCATCAGGCAGCATGGACTTGAGATGATCGAGCGAAAGACCATGCTCCTGGGCCGCCGCACTCAATGCTTCCAGCGGGTTGCCGCCGCCGGCCACCTTGTCCTTGAGATTTGCCACCACGGCCTGGACCTGTTCGGCTGGCAAGCCGAGCTTCGCTGCAACATCGTCGATATTGTCGAAAATTCCGTCGAATATGCTCATGACAGGTCCTCGCTGCAGAGTCGGAGAAGGCCGCCATCCTATCACGGATAGCGGCCTCCTCAAGGTCTTCAGCGATGAACCGAGTCGTCAGGCAGCAGTCAGCATGACTTCCCTTACGGCATCGTCGACATGGTCGACAAACTGCGCAAAATTGTCCACGAACTGCTTGACCAGCTTGGCCGCCGTCTCGTCATAGGCATTCTTGTCGGCCCAGGCCGCGCGCGGATCGAGCATATTGGGATCGATACCCGCCACGGCGACCGGCACTTCGAAGCCGAAGTTCGGATCGATCCTGAACTGCGCGCCGTTGAGGCTGCCGTCGAGTGCCGCGTTGAGCAGGGCGCGCGTCACCTTGATCGGCATGCGCTTGATGCCCGGATCGGTCGCCTTGCCACCCGTCCAGCCGGTGTTGACGAGCCAGCAGGTCACATTGCCCTTGGCAATGCGTTCCTTGAGGAGATTGCCATAGATGCTCGGATGACGCGGCATGAACGGCGCGCCGAAACAGGTCGAAAAGGTTGCCGACGGCTCGGTCACGCCGATCTCGGTGCCGGCGACGCGCGCGGTATAACCCGAGAGGAAGTGATACATGGCTTGATCCGGCGAAAGCCGCGAGATCGGAGGCAGAACGCCATAGGCGTCGGCAGTCAGGAAGATGATGTTCTTCGGGACCGGACCGAGATTGCTCTCGCTCGTATTCGGGATGAAATCGAGCGGATAGGAGCCGCGGCTATTCTCGGCGAGCGTATTATCGTCGAAATCGAGCTCGCGCGTCTCCGGGTTCATCACGACATTCTCGAGCACCGTGCCGAAACGCTTGCTGGTCGCGAATATCTCCGGCTCGGCCTCGGCCGAGAGGTTGATCATCTTGGCATAGCAGCCGCCCTCGAAATTGAAGACCGCCGTATCCGACCAGCCATGCTCGTCGTCGCCGATCAGCGTGCGCGATGCGTCGGCCGAGAGTGTCGTCTTGCCGGTGCCGGAAAGCCCGAAGAACACCGCCGTGTCGCCGTTGGGGCCGATGTTGGCCGAGCAGTGCATGGGCATGACGCTCTTCACCGGCAGCAGGTAATTGAGGATGCCGAACACCGACTTCTTCATCTCGCCGGCATAGGCCGTGCCGCCGATGAGGATCAGCTTTTCGGTGAAGTTGACCGCAATGATCGTGTCACTGCCCTCGCGCCCACCATAGCGCGCCGCATCATTCCTGAAGCTCGGCAGGTCGATGATCGTATATTCGGGCACGAAGTTTGCGAGTTCGCTGCGCTCCGGGCGCACGAGCAGCGTGCGAATGAAGAGATTATGCCAGGCTAGCTCGTTGATGACGCGCACCTTGACGCGATGTTCCGGCTGCGAACCGCCATAAAGGTCTGCAACATAAAGCTGCTTCCTGTCGCCGAGCGCTGCGAAAAAGTCCGCCTTGAGCGCAGCAAAATGCGCCGGCGTCATCGCGCGGTTGACGTCGCCCCACCAGACCGTGTTCTCGGTCTCGGCATCGCGCACAATGAACTTGTCCTTGGCCGAACGGCCGGTGTGCTTGCCGGTCGCCACGACCAGCGGACCATCCTTCGCAAGCGAGCCTTCACCATTGCGCACCGCTTCTTCAACGAGCGGGGCCGTCAACAGATTCCATTTGATCTCGGCGGACGTAACAATGCCCTGATCGCTCAGAGCATAGGAAGACTTAGCCTGCACACTGTTCTCCCGACTTCTGTAGGTCAGCCGCGGAACGGCCTGTTCATGTCAATCTTTTGGGCGCAATTCCCGGCGCGCCGATACCGGGCGCATAGGGCCTCCTCGCCTCAGCGTCAAATCAGCTTACTATACTTGGTATGAATTCGCACCTGGGTCCGAACTCACCGCGCCGATATGCGATCCCGTCTCGTCGAGTATGTTGCGCACCATGGGGCCATGCGATAGGCGGAACCACCCGTCCAACAGCGAAAGGCCGGCGCCCGGCCAATGACCGCACCGTCCGCTCCCAGCGTCGCGCTCGTCGATGATGATCGCAACATCCTTCAGTCGCTCAGCATCGCGCTGAACGCCGAAGGCTTCGTGACGCGTCTTTACCCGGACGGTCATAGCGCATTGAAGGCGCTCATCGACAATCCACCCGATCTCGTGGTTTGCGATATCAAGATGCCCAATATGGACGGAATGGAACTGCTCCGGCGCATTCGCGCAAAGAGCATGCTGCCCTTCATCTTCCTGACATCCAAGGCCGACGAGGCGGACGAAGCCCTCGGCCTCACGCTCGGTGCCGACGATTATATCGCCAAGCCCTTCTCGCAGCGCCTGCTTATCGCCCGTATCCGCGCGCTGCTGCGCCGGACCGAGATCGGCAGGGTCATCGAGGATCAGGGCGAAGAATCGTATGAAACGATTGCGCGTGGCCGGCTCGTCATGGACCCCGCGCGCCACATGGTGACCTGGGACGGCGCGCCGGTGACCCTCACCGTGACCGAATTCCTCATCCTGGAGGCGCTCGCCCACCGTCCCGGCATCGTCAAGACGCGCAACCAGCTGATGGATGCGGCCTATCAGGACGACATCTATGTCGATGACCGTACCATCGACAGCCACATCAAACGCCTGCGCCGCAAATTCCGCGAAGCAGCGCCCGACTTCAACGCGATCGATACGCTCTATGGCGCCGGATATCGATTTACCGAGGAGTGAGCGGCGCGGGGCCGAGCGCGAATGGACACCGCGCATCTCGGTCACGCGACGCATCCTCGCCGTCAACATCTTCGCGCTCGTCTTCCTCGCCGCCGGATTTTTCTATCTCGACAGCTATCGCGCCCGGCTGATTGACGGGCGGCTCATCGCCACCGGGCGCGAAGCCGCCTTGATCGCCGCCGCCGTCGAGTCCGCGCCCCTAGGCGAACGCGTCCCGCTCCTCACGCGCGAAGCCGGCACATCGGGCCTGCGCCTGCGCGTCTACGATGCAGCCGGACGCAAGATCGTCGACAGCTTCGCGCTCGGCAAACGGACCTATGTGCTGGCCGACCCTGCTCGCGACCCCATCAACCTGCGCCTTGCGCGCGTGCTCGACAGGCTCGTCGAGACGATCGCCTTCGCCGCCAAGCCGGACTATGTCCGCGAGCCGAGGAACGACAAGGCTAGCGCGTGGCCGGAAGCACAAGCCGCCCTCGCCGGCACAGGCGCCTCCGGACTCTATCGCTTCGCGCCCGACAGGACGCCATTCCTCAGCGCCGCCCGGCCGATGTTCGGAGGCAAGGCTGTCTTGCTTGCCACGGTCAATGCCCAGGACATTACGGAAGTCGTCCGCGCCGAGCGTCTGCGCATCTTCCTGGTCCTCGCGGCCGCGATCGTCGCGTCCGTGCTGCTTTCCCTATTCCTTGCGCGCACGATCGTGCTGCCGCTCCGTCGCCTCGCCCTCGCCGCCGTGCGCGTGCGGCTGGGGCGTGCCCGCGAGGTGATTGTCCCTCGCCTCCCCGAACGGCGCGACGAGATCGGCATGCTCGCGCGCGCCATCTCGGACATGAGCCAGGCGCTGCGCCAGCGCATCGACGCCACGGAAAGCTTCGCCGCCGATGTGAGCCACGAGCTCAAGAATCCCATTGCGTCGCTGCGTTCGGCGCTTGAGGGCCTGACACACATTCACGACGAGGGCCTCAGGAAGAGGCTGCTCGATATCGCGCAGGACGATGTCCGCCGCCTGGACCGCCTCGTGACCGACATCGCCGAGGCGTCGCGCATCGATGCGCAGCTTTCGCGCACGCCGTTCGAACTCATCGACATGGGCAGGTTGGCAGGCCGGGTCGTCCGTGGTCAATCGACGCGCGACGGAGAAGCCCCCGTGCGCATCGTCTATGCGCGGCCAGCCCGCGGATCCGCGCTGGTCATGGGCGACGCGCAGAAGCTCTCGCGCGTGCTCGAAAACCTGCTCGACAATGCCCGCTCATTCTCGCCAGTTGACGGGCGCATCCGCGTTGCGGTCGAAACGGGTCGCTCCGACGTGACGATCCTTGTCGACGATGAAGGCCCTGGCGTGCCGGAGCACGAACGCGAGGCCATTTTCCGGCGGTTTCACAGCGTCCGGCCCGCCCAGGAGGATTTCGGCCGGCACAGCGGCCTCGGTCTCGCCATCGTCAGTACGATCCTGGAGGGCCATAATGGCCATATCCGGGCGGAGAACCGGCCGGATGGCGCAGCGGGCGCACGCTTCCGCGTCACATTGCCGCGCGCCGGGTCCGAACCGGACGATACGTCCGATGACGATGCCGAAACGGAAGGTTGAGCAAGATGGCCAGGACCATCCACGCCACGTGCGTCGCGATCGAGGGGCATGGTTTGCTCATCATGGGCGCCAGCGGATCGGGCAAATCCGATCTTGCCCTGCGCCTCATCGATCGTGGCGCCGTGCTGGTCAGCGACGATTACACGGCTTTGACGGCGGTCGACGGCCAGCTATGCGCCTCACCACCGACCAATATCGCCGGACTGTTGGAAATCCGCCATATCGGCATCGTTAATCTGCCTTATGTCATAGACGTGCCCATTGCTCTTGCGATCGCACTGGACGAAAAGCCCCAACGCATGCCGGACCAACCCACCATGATCGAGCTTATAGGCATCGGTGTGCCCTGCGTCGCGCTGGCCGGACTGGAAGCGTCGGCGCCAATCAAGGCGGAGATGATGCTGGCGCGCTTCGGGCTGGGCGTCGAACGGTGACGGCCTCCCCGCGCCCGCCCAAGTCGATCTTGATCGTGACCGGCCTGTCCGGTGCGGGCAAATCGACCTCGCTCCGCACGCTCGAGGATGCCGGCTGGGAGACGGTCGACAATCTACCGCTCGCCTTGGTCGATCGACTGCTTGCCGCGCCCACGCCGGAAGGCCGCGACCCGCTCGAGGGCCGCCCGCTTGCCGTGGGCATCGACGCCCGGACGCGAGGCTTCGACGCAGCGGCGATCCTGTCGCGTATCGAGGCCCTGCGCATGCGCCAGTCGGTGCGGGTCGAAATGCTGTTCCTGGATTGTTCGGGATCGGTGCTCGAGCGGCGCTATACCGAAACACGCCGCCGCCATCCGCTGGCGCTCGACCGGCCCGCCGCCGACGGCATCGCCCGCGAACGCGAGCTGCTGGAGCCCCTGCGCCATGCCGCCGAACATCTCATCGATACGACCGATATCGCGGCAAACGGCCTGCAGCAGCTCATCCGCCAGCGCTTCGCCGGCCCTTTCGAGTCGACGCTGACCGTGATTTCCTTCGGCTATGCGCGCGGCATACCGCGCAATGCCGACCTCGTGTTCGACATGCGCTTCTTGCGGAATCCCTATTGGGATGAAGCATTGCGCGAGATGACGGGACTCGATGCGCCGGTTCGCGACTATGTCATGGCAGATCCGATGTTCGAAACCGTGCTCGCGCAGATAGAGGCACTGCTCGAAACGGTGCTCCCGCGCTACAGCGAGGACGGAAAGGCCTATGTGACGGTCGCGTTCGGTTGCACCGGAGGGAGACACAGGTCAGTCTGCGTTGCAGAAGAAATTTGTGAGCGCTTGCGGAAAGCGGGCTTTTCGCCCACGATCTCGCACCGCAATCTGGAATCGGTTCAGCTGGACGCGTATGAGACCCGGCACCGAGACGACATTACGGCAATGCAGGAACGGGGCGCATCGTAATCATGATCGGACTAGTGCTGGTAACGCACGGCAGGCTGGCCACCGAATTCCGTGTTGCCATGGAGCATGTCGTCGGGCCGCAGGAAGCCATTGAAACAATCTGCATCGGCCCTGAGGACGACATGGAATCACGCCGTGCGGATATCGCTGCCGCGGTCGCACGGGTCGACGATGGATCGGGCGTCATCCTGCTTACCGACCTGTTCGGCGGCACCCCGTCCAATCTCGCCATCTCCCTGCTGCAAGCGGGCAAGATCGAGGTGATCGCCGGCGTCAACTTGCCGATGCTGATCCGGCTCGAGAGCGCCCGGCGGACCATGTCGGTCACCAAGGCCGTCGCCGCAGCGCGGGAAGCCGGCACCAAATATATCAGCGTCGCTTCCGAGCTCCTGGGAGATGCGACATGAGTGGCGACACCCCGGTTAGCCGCACTGTCGCCATCACCAACAGGCGCGGGCTGCATGCGCGCGCCAGCGCCAAGTTCGTGACGCTCGCGGCGAAACTCGACGCCACCATCATGGTTCGCAAGGACGGACATGAAGTGGTCGGCACCTCGATCATGGGCCTCATGATGCTGGGCGCGGCGATGGGTGACAGCATCGTCATTTCGGCCAGTGGCAACGACGCGGAAAATGCCCTCGCGGCCTGTGCGACCTTCGTCGAAGACCGTTTCGGCGAGGAATGAGGCAATCCGGGACTTTGACGTTCGCCCGCCCCGTTCGTGTCGAGCATAGTCGAGACATATGTGGTGCGAGCGGTTCTCGCCTTGGCCTTCGGCCAGCTATGGCTCGCTCGAACCGAACGGCTTGGTAATAGGCTGCCATGCCCCGCGAAATCACCGGCTTTTCCAATCCGCTCGTCAAGCGCGTGCGTTCGCTGCGCGAGAAGAAGCATCGCAAGCAGGAGGGACTCTTCCTCGCCGAGGGGCTGCGCATCCTGACCGAAGCGCGCGAGCGCGGGATCTTGCCGGAAATGCTGTTCCTGGCGACCGGCGCGCGGTCTCATGAACTTGGCGAGGCGCTGATCGCCGATGTCGAGGCGGCCGGCGGCGATGTGATCCTCACGGCGCCCGACATCCTCTCGAAAATCTCAGGCAAGGAAAACAACCAGACGCTGGTCGGCGTCTACCGCGATCGACTGACGCGGTTGCCCAAGCTGGACCGCCGCAAGGCGCCAATCTGGTTCGTGGCCCAGGCGATGCGCGACCCCGGCAATCTCGGCACGCTGATGCGCATCGGCGACGCGGTCGGTGCTGGTGGCGTCATCCTCATCGACGATTGCGTCGATCCCTTTTCCGTCGAGACGGTGCGCGCTTCCATGGGTGCCCTCTTCACCCAGGACATCGCGACGGCGCGCTGGGGCGAGTTCATTGCCTGGCTGCGCGAGGGCCCCGGCCAGCTCGTCGGCACCAGCCTCAATACGAATCACGACTATCAGGATCCGCAATATGCGCCGCCGACATTCCTGCTGATCGGCAACGAGGCCCGCGGGCTTCCCCAGGAGTATGAGCAGGCCTGCGATGTGCTGGTGAAGATTCCGATGATGGGCCGCGCCGACAGCCTGAACGCCTCTGTCGCTGGGGCCGTCATGGCCTATGAGGTTCTGAACCAGTTGCGGCGCTCTTGATTTTCCTCTCCCCTTCAGGGGTTGACCGGGGTCACGTGCCTCTGGTCAACCCCTGAAGGGGAGAGGAAAAATGAATCGGGGGAGCGTCTTGACCGCAACAACACAATCTGGCCTCGTTGCCATGCTGCAGCACAAGCGCGTGCTGGCTGCGAGCCTCGCCGGCACGGCGGTCGAATTCTATGATTTCTATATCTATGCGACCGCGGCGAGCCTCGTCTTCCCGTCGCTCTTCTTCCCGGCCAGTTCGCCCGCCGCGCAGCTGATGGCGAGCTATGCGAGTTTCGCCCTCGCCTTTCTCGCGCGCCCGCTCGGCGCCGCCATCTTCGGTCATTTCGGCGACCGCATCGGCCGCCAGTCGACTCTCGTCGCCTCGCTGATGCTGATGGGCGGGTCGACATTCCTGATCGCCTTCCTGCCCACGCACGCCCAGATCGGCTGGATCGCGCCGCTGCTGCTTTGCCTGCTGCGCGTGGGGCAAGGGCTCGGGCTCGGTGGGGAATGGGGCGGGGCGGCCTTGCTCGCGGTCGAGAACGCTCCGCCCGGCTGGCGCGGGCGCTTCGGGATGATGCCGCAATTGGGCGCGCCGATCGGGTTCCTCGTCGCCAACGGCCTGTTCCTGCTGCTCGGCCTGTATCTGAGCGAAGCGGATTTCATCGCTTGGGGCTGGCGCCTGCCCTTCCTCGCCAGCGCCCTGCTGGTCGGTCTGGGCCTGTGGGCACGCCTCAAGCTTGGCGAGACGCCCGAGTTCAAGGCTGCGCTGGAAAAGGAGCCGCCGCCGCATGTTCCGATTGCCGAGATGTTCGGCAAGCATGCGCGCGCGACTCTGGCCGGAACGCTGGCGGTCGTGACTTGCTTCGCCCTGTTCTACATCTCGACGGCCTTTGCGCTCGGCCATGCGACTACGGCGCTCAAAATGCCGCGCGCGGAAGTCCTGCAGATCCAGCTCGGCGCGATCCTGTTCCTCGCCGCCGGCATCGTCGCCGCGGGCTGGGTATCGGACAAGAAGTCGCCCGCCACCGCGCTCATCGCCGGCTGCGCCGCGACTGTCCCGTTGGGCGCCGTCTTCGGCCAAGGACTCTCCGCCGCCGACCCGATCGCGATCTTCATGACCCTGGCGGTCGCCTTATTCCTGATGGGCTTCGCTTATGGCCCTCTCGGCGCGTGGCTGACGGGGCGTTTTCCCGCGCGCGTGCGCTATACCGGCGCATCCTTCGCCTTCAACGTCGGCGGCATATTGGGCGGTGCGCTGGCGCCCAATATCGCAACGGCGCTGGTCACCGCTTATGGGATCAGCGCCGTGGGCTATTATCTGTCGGTGGCAGGCCTGGTGAGCCTCATCGGGCTCGCCTGGCTCGCAATGGATTAGGCTGCGAGGAAACCCCGGCGAGCTTGACGGCGTCGGCGATGACGTGACGGGAGGTTGCGGCGACCCGGGGCCGCCGCAGTATCAAATCAGGCCAGCGCGCCGTGACAATGCTTGTACTTCTTGCCCGATCCGCAGGGGCAAGGCGCATTGCGGCTGATCTCTTCCTCGCCGCGTTTGCCGATCACGACGATATCCGGCCCGTCGATGGGCGAATTGGGCAAGGTCGAGGTGATGAACCCGCGCGAGGCCGCATCGAGATCGGCCGTATCATCCTCGCCGGTGAACGGATCGATATGGCTCGTGAGGAAGGACGGCAGCTCCGGAAGCGCAGGTGCGGCGGGTTCTTCCATCTGGAACTGGACGTGCGCGACGGTGCGCGTCACATCCTCGCGGATCGCGCCCAGCATACGCTCGAACAGCGCGAAGGCTTCGTGCTTATATTCGTTGATCGGCTGCTTCTGCGCATAAGCCCTCAGGTGCACGACCTGGCGCAGCGCATCGAGCGTGGAGAGATGCTCTTTCCAGTGGTGGTCGAGATTCTGGAGAAGAATGCTCTTCTCGATCTGCCGCCAGCTATCCGGATTGAGCTCCGTGACCTTCTCCTCGACCTGGGCATCCGCCATCTCGCTGATGCGCTCGACCAGCATTTCGGGCTCGACGCTGTGTTCCTGCAGCCAGGCGTCGAAGTCCGGCGTCAGGCCGAAGACCCGTTCCACGTCGGCCTTGAGGCCGGGCATATCCCATTGCTCGGGATAGGTGCCGGGCGGGCAATGCGCACCGACGACATAATTCACCGTTTCATGGCGCATGTCGGTGATCACGTCGTTCACCGTCTCGCTGTCCATGATGTCCGCGCGCTGCTCATAGATGACCTTGCGCTGGTCGTTCATGACGTCGTCATATTCGACCACCTGCTTGCGAACGTCGTAGTTGCGCACTTCGACTTTCTTCTGGGCGGTCTCGATCGCCTTTGACATCCACTTCGACGGAGGCAGCGCCTCACCATCCTCGAGCGAGGACCGCATCATGCGCGCAAACAAGGTGTCGGGTCCGAAGATGCGCAGCAGGTCGTCGTCCAGGCTGAGATAGAAACGGCTGAGACCCGGGTCGCCCTGACGGCCCGAGCGGCCGCGCAGCTGGTTGTCGATACGGCGGCTTTCATGGCGCTCCGTGCCGAGCACGAACAGACCGCCGGCGGCGAGCACCTGCGCCTTCTCGACCGCAATTTCCTCGCGGACGCGTTCGATAGCGGCATCGCGTTCCGGCCCTTCGGCCATGTCCTTGAGTTCGTCCTCGATCCGGAATTCGAGATTGCCGCCGAGCTGGATGTCGGTGCCGCGACCGGCCATATTGGTGGCAATGGTCACCGCGCCGAGACGGCCGGCCTGCGCCACGATATGCGCCTCGCTCTCGTGGAAGCGCGCGTTGAGGACGCTGTGCGGGACCTTTTCCTGCTTCAGGAACTCGGACAGCATCTCGCTCTTCTCGATCGAGACGGTGCCGACCAGCACCGGCTGGCCCTTGGCGGCATGCTCGCCGATGGTCTTGGCTATGCCTTTGAACTTGTCCTCGGTGCTCTTGTAGAAGAGGTCTTCCTCATCCCGGCGCTGCACCGGCAGGTTGGTCGGGATCGTGACCACGTTCATCTTGTAGATGTCGAAGAATTCCGCGGCTTCGGTGGCGGCCGTGCCGGTCATGCCCGAGATCTTGGGATACATGCGGAAATAGTTCTGGAAGGTGATCGAGGCGAGCGTCTGGTTCTCCGGCTCGATATTGACGCCTTCCTTGGCCTCGACGGCCTGGTGCAAACCGTCCGACCAGCGGCGCCCGTCCATCATGCGGCCGGTGAACTCGTCGATGATGATGACCTTGCCGTCCTTGACGATGTAATCGATGTCGCGGCGGAACATCTTGTTGGCCCGCAGCGCCTGGTTGACGTGGTGGACGACGGCCGTGTTCTCGAAATCGTAGAGATTGGCGCCTTCAAGCAGGCCCGCATTCTCGAGCAGGCGCTCCACCTTCTCGGTCCCGTCCTCCGTCAGGACGATCGAACGCTGCTTCTCGTCATGCTCGTAATCCTCCTTGTCGAGCTGCTTCACCAGCGCGTCGACGGCGATATAGAGCTCGGACTTGTCGTCCGTCGGCCCCGAGATGATGAGCGGCGTGCGCGCCTCGTCGATCAGGATCGAGTCGACCTCGTCGACGATCGCGTAGTTGAACGGGCGCTGGACCATCATCGAGCGCTCATATTTCATGTTGTCGCGCAGATAGTCGAAGCCGAGCTCGTTGTTGGTCGCATAGGTGATGTCCGCCTGATAGGCGACGCGGCGTTCTTCCTCGCTGATGTTCGGCACGATGACGCCGGTGGTGAGCCCCAGGAAGCGATAGACCTGCCCCATCCACTCGCAGTCGCGGCGGGCGAGATAGTCGTTAACGGTCACGACGTGGACGCCCTTGCCTTCGAGCGCGTTCAGATAGGTCGCAAGCGTCGCCACCAGCGTCTTGCCCTCGCCGGTGCGCATTTCCGCGATCTCTCCGCGATGGAGGACGATGCCGCCGACCATCTGCACGTCGTAATGGCGCTGGCCGATGGTGCGCTTGGCCGCTTCGCGAACCGTCGCAAAGGCCTCCGGCAGCAGGTCGTCAAGCTTCGCGCCCTCTGTAAGACGCTGGCGGAAGAGTCGCGTCTGATCCTTCAGCTCCTCGTCGCTCATGGCCGAAATAGCCGGCTCGAAGGCGGCGATGCGCTCGACAATCTTGCTGAGCGACTTGACGTAACGGTCGTTGGACGACCCGAAGATGGCTTTGGCGACGGCGCCGAACATGACTGGAATCCTGACTTGAAAAATCGATGCGAAGTGCGGCCGGCACATATGCCGGAAAAGCGCACGACCTCAGGGTCGTACGCGAAAAGCCAATGGCTTCAGCTCAGTGGAGCCAGCTCTGCTTGAGCGAAAGGCGGATCGCGAGGCGCGGCTGCGCGACCGGATAATAGGCAGCAAGGACCTTGCGGCGCGGTGCCCCGATCGCGGCGAAAACCGCCCAGGCCGCGACCAGCGCGATGGCCTCTACAGCTATGGTTTCCGCTGCCGAGACGAGCGCGCTTGCCTGAACCTGCGCCGGCGCGCCGACAGGCGAACGCTCACCGGCGACGAGGCCGGACAGCGACGCCAGAAGCGCGGACAGGAGGATCATGAATTGCAAAAGCGCGTCTCTCCAGGAACGGAGCGCCCCACATAAGGCGGCGGATGCGCTTCGTCTATTGCATTCAGGATGAATGTATCCGGAATGTCGGTCCAGCCTCGACGGTTGATCCCACCCACAACTCAGCTATTGGCAAGCCATGACCGACATATCGCCTCTCGCATCGCCCTTCCCCGTCCTGCCCGACATCGGCGGCGTGACGCGACGCGTGGCGCGCGCGGGCTACAAGAATTGGGGCCGCTGCGACCTCACTTATGTCGAGCTCGCGGAAGGCACGACGGTCGCCGGCGTGACGACGAAGAATGTCTGCTGCTCGACCGAGGTCGAGATTTGCCGCGACGGCATCGCCGGCGGCAAGGCGCGAGCGCTGGTCGTCAACGCGGGCAATGCCAATGCCTTCACCGGCTATCGCGGCCGCGAAGCCGTGGAGCAGATCATGAGTCAGGTCGCGGCCCATCTCGGCTGCGCGCCACAGGAGGTGTTCGTCAGTTCGACCGGCGTGATCGGCGTGCCGCTGCCCAAGGACAAGGCGCGCGACGGTCTTTCGGCGGCATTCGAGGCCGAGCCCTGCAGCTGGCAGGCCGCCGCCGAAACGATCGGCACGACGGACACGTTCGCCAAAGGGGCGACGGCAAGCGCGATGATCGGCGGAACGAAGGTCTCGCTCAGCGGCATTATCAAGGGCTCGGGCATGATCGCGCCGGACATGGCGACGATGCTCGGCTACATCTTCACCGATGCCGCGATTGCGCCTGCCCTGCTCCAGCAGATGCTTGACGAGGCGAATGTCAGGAGCTTCTCCTGCATCACCGTCGACGGAGACACGTCGACCAGCGACACGGTGCTCGTCTTCGCGACCGGAGCGGCGGGCAATACGATGCTGACCAGCATGGACAGCCCCGGTGCGGACGCGTTCCAGGCCGCGCTCACCGATATCTGCACCCAGCTCGCCCAGCTTGTCGTCAAGGATGGCGAAGGCGCGCAGAAGTTCATCGAGATCGACGTGACGGGCGCCGCCGGCGACGAGAGCGCGCGACGGATCGGCCTGTCCATCGCCAATTCGCCGCTGGTGAAGACGGCAATCGCCGGCGAGGATGCCAATTGGGGCCGCGTCGTCATGGCCGTCGGCAAGGCCGGCGAGCCGGCCGACCGCGACAAGCTCGCCATCTCCTTCGGAACCACGAAAGTGGCGGCCAACGGCTTTCCGGTCGAGGGTTATGATGAGGCGCCCGTCGCCGCGCATCTCAAGGGCCAACATATCCGGATCGGCGTCGATCTGGGCCTCGGCAGCGGTCGGGCGACCGTGTGGACCTGCGATCTCACGCATGGCTATATCTCGATCAACGCCGATTATCGGAGCTGACCGGTATGGACGCCCTCTCCGCCTCGGTCGCGATCCTGATGCGGCGCGTTGCCGCCGACGTGGTGATGCCGCGCTACCGCAACCTTGCGCAGCATGAGATCGTCGAGAAGATGGCCGACGAACTGGTCACGATAGCCGACCGGGAAGCGGAACTCCACCTTAACGAGGGCGTCGCTCAGCTCCTCCCCGAGGCTGGGATCGTCGGCGAGGAGGCCGTATCGGCCGATCCGTCGCTGCTCGACGATCTTGGAAACGGCCTTAAATGGCTGATCGATCCGATTGATGGCACAGGAAATTTTGCCGCCGGAAAGCCGCCATTCGGCCTCATGATCGCGCTGGTCGACAATGGCATCATCCAGGCAAGCTGGATGCTCGATCCATTGACCGATCGGCTTTGCTGCGCAGCATTGGGCCAGGGTGCAACGATCAATGGTGAGCGTGTCGCGGCCCGCTCCACCGGCAAGCCGCTGCCGGTTGCCGGCATCTCCTTGCTCTTCGCCGATCCGGAGAACCGCATTCGCCTGAAGACCCGCGCCGAAGGCAAGATCGAAATGGCGGACATTCCGCGCTGCGCCGCGGAGCAATATCCGCGCATCGTGCTCGGGGTGAACGATCTGGCGGTCTTCGAGCGCACCCTCCCCTGGGATCACGCCCCAGGCGCGCTGTTCGTCAATGAGGCGGGCGGGAAAGTCGCCCGGCCGGACGGCTCGTCCTATGTCATCGGCGCCGAACCCGGCCGCGGCCTGCTCGCCGCCTGCTCGCCCGCAATGTGGGACGAGGCAGCGGCGATCCTCTACGCTTAGGCCTTCTTGCTCCATCAATGCCCGCTAACAGCCGCCTCCCACCGACAGAGGTGGTCATCATGGCACGCGAGGTCATCGGCAATGCCGACCTGCCCTGCTTTCGAGCGCACCGCTAAGCGCTGCTGCCCCAAGAAAGGCCGGTTTCGAGGGCGCGGAGCGCCGCGACTACTGGCGCTGGGACATGCCGGAACGCCGAAAACCGGGCGCCCATAGGCGCCCGGTCAATTCTGGATCAAGCGACGGAACTCGCGCTCGATCCCAGCTCGCCTTCGAGCCAGCCCTTAAGAGCACTCTTGGGCGCCGCACCGACCTTGGTCGCGGCGGGGGCACCATTCTTGAAGAGGATCATCGTCGGGATGCCGCGCACGCCATAGCGCGATGGGGCATCGGGATGATCGTCGATATTGAGCTTGGCGATGGTCACCTGGCCGGCCAACTCGTCGGCAATTTCCTCGAGCGCCGGGCCGATCATCTTGCAGGGGCCGCACCATTCCGCCCAGAAATCGACGAGCACGGGCGTATCGGACGAAATTACGTCCGCGTGGAAACTGGCATCGGAAATCGCTTTGGTCGCCATTTGACCTGACTCCTTCAAATCGTTGGACGCAATCTAGTGAACGCCCGGTTCGCCCTCAAGCTCCCCCACCGACAACTTCTCCTGCGCGGGAACCAAGCCGGGCTTGTGCGGCGCCAGTACATCCGACGTCAGATCGATGAGCTTGGGTCCGGATGAATAGAGCAGGCTCACCCGGATCTCGCGCTTCGGAAAGATGATGCCGAGCGCAGCGGCATAGGCCGCCATCTGGCGAAGATGTGCCGCCGGAACCGCCCAGGCATCGCGCGGGACGGCACGGCCAGTCTTGAAATCGACGACATGGACGAACGCGTCGGTGACGAGCAGCCGGTCGACCGTGCCGGCAATGACCTGCTCGCCCACCACAGCCGCAATCGGCGCCTCGGCCAGCGCTTCCGGCGAGAAGAGCGCGGCATTGGCATCGTCCTGAATGACCGAAAGCGCATGATCGACCAGTGCGGCGCGTTCGCCGGCATCGGCGACCCGCCCTGCCCCGGCGAGCCAACGATCCGCAGCAGCTCGGCGCTCGGCCGGCGTGACATCCGGCAGTCGCTCGAACAAGGCATGGAGCAATCGCCCGCGTTCCGCCGCGCCGCGCATGACCGCATCGGGCGGTGGATCGGGCACATCGTCCTCCGGCGATACGGACGGCGCCAGCGGGCGCGGCGGACGCGCTTCTGCGGGTGCCGCCATATACAGCCATTCCGGCAGCGCCGTTTCCGCCGTGGCGACCTCCTCGACTGCCTGGGGCGAAAGTGAATCCGGCAGCGTATCGCGCCCCATCCAACGAAGATCGCCATTTTCAGCCTCTTCCGCGCCAAGATCGATCAGCGCCCGTTCGACGGCCTTGTGCCAGCTCAGCTCCGCCGCCTCGCCCTTGGCCGCCGGACCGAGAGCGCCCGTCACCACAAGCATCTCCTCCGCTCGCGTCATCGCCACGTAGAGCAAGCGCCAATGCTCCTCCATGTCGGCGGAATCGGTCCGATCGGAGGCCTCGGCGATCTTTGCGCTGGCCTCCGCTCGCGTCGGCGGGATGAGCGGCAAGGCATGATCGAGCACCGGCAGGTCCAGTATGGCGCCGCGAGGACGCCTGCCGGGATCGAAGGCGGCATCCGCGAGAATCACGACCGGCGCCTCCAACCCCTTGGAGCCGTGGACGGTCATGACGCGCACCATGTCACCGCTCTCGGCCAGTTCTCGCTTGATGTCCGCATCGCCGCGATCGAACCAGTCGATGAAGCGTTGCAGCGATAGATGATCGTCGGTCTCGAAGCCGAGCGCCGCGTTCAGCAGTTCATCGATGGCATCGTGCGCCTCCTCGCCGAGGCGGGTGGCGAGCTTGCGGCGCCCATCCATCGGTCCGGACAGGATCATCTCCAGGTAGCGATAGGGCGTCGTGAAATCGGCCGCATTGAGCAGGTCGCGCAGCGGCCGTAGCGCATCCTCGTCCTGTGTCGCGCGCAGGTGCGACCAAAGCGAGACGCCTGATGGTCGCGGCACATGGGTAAGGAGATCGTCCTGGCTCCAGCCGATCAGCGGCGAGGCCAGCAGGTTGGCGAGATTGAGGTCATCCTCCGGCTGCACGGCGAAGCGCAGCGCCGCGAGCAGATCCTGCACGGCGAGCGGCGCCTGCAACCGCAGGCGATCCACGCCGGCGACGGGCACGCCAGCCTCATAGAGCCGCGCGACAATCAGTCGGGAGAGCGCGCCACGGCTGCGCAAGAGAATGAGGATATCGCCGGGCCGAACCGGGCGCCCTTTCGAACGCAGCACGAGCTTTTCATCGAGCCACGCCTTGATCTGCTGGGCAATGCGCTCGGCATGGGTGCGTTCATGGTCGGAGAGCCAGGTCCAGTCGTCGCCCGGCTCATCGCCCTCGCCCTCTTCGTCGTCCGCCTCACGCGGCGCTCGCGTCGGCGGCTGCAGCAGCACTTGCCCGGGGTGGTTGCGCGCAGCGCGATGATGCTCGGGCGGTCGCGGCAGGCCGACGGCATCATGGCCGATCGCGGCCAGCGTCGCATCGACGACCTCCAGCACCGCCGGCATCGATCGGAAACTTAGCGCGAGCGGCAATTCATCAATGCTGTGGCCGGTGCGGCCCGCCCTGTCCTGGAAGCGCTGCAGGGCATCGACGAACGCGCGCGGACTGGTGCCCTGGAAGCCGAAGATCGCCTGTTTGGTGTCGCCCACCACGAAGAGCGTGCGCAGCGCACCACGCACATCGTCCGGCGCAGTCTCGAAATATTCGGCGACGATGGCATCGACGAGGTCCCACTGCCGCTCGTTCGTGTCCTGCGCCTCGTCAACCAGCATATGGTCGATGCGCTGATCGAGCTTGTAGCGGATCCATTCAGCCATGCCGTCGGTGTTGAGGAGTTCGCTCGCCCGCCGGATCAGATCGTCGAAATCGACGACCCCGGCCGAGCGCTTGGCGGCATGATACGCACGCGCATAAGCCCGGCCCGCGAGCAGGCCCCGCGCGGCCTCCCGCGCATAGGCGACCTGGCCCGGCAATTCGGCGAGCGCCCTCAAGCTCTGACCGATATCCTCGGCGACATCGGCATAGTCCGGATCGAACGCGAACAACTTCTCGTTGCTGCGGTTCTTGGCCAGCCCGTCCTTCGTGACGAGGCAGGCCAGCAGCGGTTCGATCAGCACGACGCGTTCGGCCGCATCGGCGGCCAGCCACAGCCCCACCGTATCCGCGATACCGAGCCCTGTCTTGGTTCCCCAGTCGCGATTCGCAGCGGCGATGCGGCGCAGGCTCGCCTCGGAAATATGCGGATCCTGGCAATGCTCGGCCAGATATGCCCCGAGATCGCCGGTCGGCAAATCGAGAAAGTCCAGCAGCGCTCCGGCAATATCGTCCGGCAACGCCTCGAGGGCGCGTGAAGCCGGAACGCATCGGGCGAGATAGCTCACTGTGCCATCCTCTCCGAGCCGCAGCGCCAGCGCTTCGATAGCCTCGATCAGCGCATTGTCATGCGTGCGCTCGGCCTGTTCGATCATGGTGATCAGTGCTCTGCGCGACAGCTCGGCCTGCGCGCGGTCGTCGAGCGCCTTGAACCCCGGCACCAGTCCCGCCTCGAGCGGAAAGGATGCGAGCAGCGATTGGCAGAAGCTGTGGATCGTCTGGATCTTGAGCCCGCCGCCCGTCGCGTCGAGCACCTTGGCGAACAACAGGCGTGCCCGGTGAACCGTCGCGGGCCCGTCGTCCTCGCCAAGTGCTCTGAGATCCTCTATCACCTCGTCATTGGTCGACTGCACCCAGCGCGCCAGAATGGCGTGCACGCGCTCCGCCATCTCCGCCGCGCCCGCCTTGGTGAAGGTGAGGCAGAGAATGCGCTCCGGCGCCACGCCGGCCAGCAGCAGCCGCAGAACGCGCGCGGACAGGACATGCGTCTTGCCGGTGCCGGCCGACGCGCTCAGCCAGACATGGGCGTGCGGCCGCGAGGCTTGGGCCTGCTCGGCCTTGAGCGGCGGAATGGCCTTGCGCTCAGCCATCGCCTGGCCCGTCCGCCCCACCGCGCGCGATCCACTCGTCGAGCCGCATCAGCTGGTCGTAGTCGGTGAAAACCGGTGCATCGCTATGCGGTCGCGCGGTGAACGGCTCATGGCCGTTCAGCCATTTCGCGATGGCGTCGTCAAAATAAGCCGCGACCAGGCCGAGAAAATCCCCGGTCGCGATCTTGCCGCGCTTTCCGTCGGGATCGACGGGCGACTGGATGAATCCGAAATCACGCCTGGGGCTCTTGGCAAGCTTCCAATATTCGAAGGCGCCAACCGTTGCGCCGGACGCCACGCCTTGCGAGGCGAATCCCCCTTCATGCGCGATCAGGCCGAGCAGACCCAGCTGGAGCGAATAACCCGCCTGTACCTGCCTGGCGGTTGCAGTCGCGCCGCTCTTATAGTCAACGATGGCGACCGACCCGTCAGCAAGCCGGTCGACGCGGTCAGGCTTGCCGTGCAGTGTAATTCCACCGCGCATAGTCTCGCCGCGCGTCTCGCCGAAGATGATCCTCCGCCCCTCGCCCGACTGCGCCATGACTTCTCCGGCAACCCATTCCAGGGCCCTGAGCAGACGTGGTTGCCAGAGCGCCCGCATGAGCGGATGCGCCTGCGCGCCGGCGAGCATGTCACGGGCCAGCCCCTTCAGGCGCTCAGGGTCGGTCGCGCCCTCTTCCATCCAGCGGTGAAGCACCGCATGGGCCGCCGTACCGCGCCAGGCCGGCCCGGGATCGGCATCGACCGGATCGAGCGATGGAAGCGCCAGGATCTTGGCGGCATAGAAGGCATAAGGATCGGCACGCAGACGGTCGATATCGGTGACAGCGATGCGCCTTGGGCGCAGTTCCGCACGCGGTCTCGGCGCGGGCTGCGGATAACGCGACACTCGCGTGACCGGCTGGTCGATGCGCTGGGCAAACTCGATCAGCCTGTTGTCTTCCGCCCAACGCTCCCCCGTCATGGCGCGCAGGCGCAGCCAGAAGCGCGACGCGATTGTCGGCGCGCTTGTGTCGCGCCGGGCACGCGAGAGAATGACCTGCGGCGCCCCGAGCCCGTTGGCAAAATCATGCGCGGAGAGACCGATGCGCCGCTCCAGCCCCGGCAGACCGAGCGCGCGGCGGATGCGCGGTGCAAGCCATGGATCAGGCTGCGGCAAACCCGGCCAGACGCCTTCGTTCAGACCCGCGAGAATCATGAGATCCGCCTGCTGGAGGCGCGCTTCGAGGAGACCGAGAATCTGGATGCGCGGATGGCCGCCTTGCGGTGGACGAATGGCGACGGCGCCGAGGGCCTGCGCCAGCATCGCCACGAAGCCCTTCGGATCAGCGTTCGGCGGTCCATGCGGGGCGGCCGCCTCCAGCTCGGCGAACAGGGCGGCAGCGGCATGTCCCTGATGCCCGGCCCAGGTCCGTTCTCCCGTCAGCGCAGATGCCGTCTCTCGCAGCGCAGCAAGCAAGTCCGGCAGCGGACGCTCTTGCGAGAAGGCATTCTCCAGAGGCGCCAGCAAGGCGGCAACGTCCGGCCACCAGTCGCGGAGCGCTTCCGCTCGATCGGTCGAGGCGAGCAACGCCGTGATCCCGGCCAATCCCGAGGGCGGACGCGGCCCGCGCAGCAGCAGGTCGAGCCGCCGCACCTGCTCCAGCCAGCCAAGCCGCTCGTCACCGCTCCGCGCCAATGGATGCTTCAATACGGCGAGCAGTGCGACAGGTGCGAAGGCCTCGGCACCGGCCTGCGCGAGTGCCAGCAGCAGCGTGCCCGGCGGCAGCTGCGCCAGCGGGCGACCCGCTGAATCGTCGGCCTCGATTCCCCAGCGCATCAGATGGGCCGAGACGCGGGTCGCGAGCTGACGATCGGGTGTCACCAGAGCGACTGTCCGCTCCGGTTTTTCAACTGCCTCGCGCAGGGCGATCGCAATGGCCTGCGCTTCTTCGGCCGGCCCCGCGGCTTCGATGGCGCTGACCCCGGCGAGCGATCGTTCCTTCGGATCGATGTCCGGCCATGTTCCGGTAAGCAGCGCCGGCAGCATCGCATTGCTGATCGCCTTGCCCCGGGCCGCGCGCGCATCATGCTCGCTGCCCCATCGCCAGAGCGCCACTTCGGCCCGATTGACGCCCATGCGATGCAGCAGTTGCTTCAGCGCATATTGGGCATGGGCCTCCTGCGGCTCCGGCATGCCGGGGTCCGGCGCGCGGCCATCAACGGGGCCTATGGCGTTCCATTGCTCGTCGTCGAGATTCTGGTCGAGATCGGGTAACACCACCATGCCCTGCGGCATGTGCGCGACGGCCCTGAGCAGTCCAGCCACTGCCGGCGCCGTCGTCACGATGCCCGCCGCGACGACGAAGCGCTGAGGCGGTGACACGGTCCAACGCGCCGCGATGGTGCCGAGCAAGTGATTACGACGCTCGGCGGCGTCGATGCAGCCGCGCTTCTCCAACTCTTTCGGCCACCGGTCGAAGAGCAGGCTGAACAGCTGGAACGCCTTGTCCCAATGCTCGGAGAGTTCCTCGTCGCGGGCCTCGGCAAGGTCGTGCGGCCCCTTCTTCTCGACGATCAGCTGGTCGAGCGTCTGCGCCAGCGCAACCGCGAGCCGATATCCCTCACCGAGATCGACGGCTTCACCCTGCTTGGCGCGCTCGGCCATGATGAGCCGGGTCAGGATCATGAGGCGTTCGGCCGATCCGATGGCCGGCGGCACGCCGGCATCCTCGCCGATCGGCGCCAGCGCATTGCCCAACCGCTCGTCGAGGTCGATGTCGCCGATTGGCACGAGCCGCGGCAACAGCAGGCCGGAGCCGGACTCGCGCACGAAGGCATCGCTCAGGGCGCGGACCGCGCGATTATTGGGCAACAGGACGATGCCCCGCGCCAGGGCAAGCCCCCCGTCCTTGCCGCCATGCTGCGCGATCAGGCCCTTGGCGAGCGCATCGGCAAAGGCCCGGTGCGCGGGGATGGTGTAGACGGCGGGCGCGGCGCGCTCAGCCACTGCCGATCGCTGCCTCGACGAGCGGAATGGATTCCGGCCGGCCGACATCGAACCACAGGCCGGGATGGACGAAACCATAGGCGCGGTCGGCCGCGATAGCGCGGTCCCAGAAGATATTGGTCGAGAACACGTCGGACGGCGGATCGACGATCAGCCGCGGCGAGAGGATTTGCACGCCGGTGAATACGAAGGGCGCAATCCTGCCCGGGCTACGGCGCGAGAGCCGCCCGCGCGGATCCATGCGAAAGTCGCCTGACCCGCTATTGCCCGTCGCGCGGGCATGAGGAACCATGAGCAACAGTGCATCCATTGCCTCGTCGTCCCAGCGTCCGGCGAGTGCGCGGATCGAATCGACAGGACCGTTGATCCAAAGATTGTCGCTATTGGCGCAAAGAAACGGCTTGTCGCCGAGCAGCGGCAGCGCCTTGATGAGCCCGCCGCCCGTCTCGAGCAGCCGGTCGCGCTCGTCGGAGACGATATAGTCCGCGCCGGTCCGTCTCGCGCGCGATTTCAAATGCCCCTCGATCGCATCGGCGAGATAATGGACATTGACGATGGTGCGGCGAATACCCGCTTCCTCGATCCTGTCGAGCGCATGATCGATCAGCGCCTGCCCCGCGACCCTGATGAGCGGCTTGGGCCGGGTCGCGGTCAGCGGTCTCATCCGCTTGCCGAGGCCTGCCGCCATCAGCATTGCTGTCTCGATCATCGCGCTCATTGAGCGGCAAGCTCGCCGCGCGCTTCCGCCGGCACGTTGGCGACAAACCAGTCGGCGATCGGCGCTAGAGCGGGATGGGCGAGATCGCGCTCCAGCAAATTCCACATGCGGGGTAGATAAGCGAGGTAGCGCGGCTTGCCGTCGCGCTTCCAGAGGCGCGTGAAGATGCCGATGATCTTCGCGTTGCGCTGGGCGCCGAGCACGGCATAAGCTGCCTCGAAATCGGCCGAAACGGGCGCGGCCGCCATATATCGGTCGAGCATCGCGCGCTCGACCTGCGGCGAGACATCGCGACGGGCGTCTTGCAGCAGCGACACCAGATCATAGGCAGGGTGTCCCGCCAACGCGTCCTGGAAGTCGAGCAGGCCCAGCCCATGCGAATATGCGAGGTCCGGCAACAGCATGATATTCTCGGCATGATAGTCGCGCAGCACCGAGACGGTGGGAGCGGCATCCCGTTCGACAATCGGCAGCACGGCGTCCCAGGCCGCGACATACGCTGCCGCGTCGACATCGAGGCCGGCGGCAGGTGCGAACCATTCGGTCAGCAGGCCGGCTTCGCGCTGGTAGACTGCACGGTCATAGGGCGGCAGCCCGGCCTGCGCGGGCAAGCGATGCAGATCGACGAGCAGGTTGACGGCGCGCGCGTAGAGCGCGGTTTCGTCCTGCGGCGCCGCGTCCAGATGCTCGCGCAGCCGCGCATCGCCGAAATCCTCGAGCAGTAGCAGGCCTTCATCCAGATCACGTGCGAGGATGGCCGGCGCTGCAAAGCCGTGGCCACAGAGCCATTCCGCGACCGACACGAACGGCCGCGGATCTTCATGCGGCGGCGGCGCATCCATGAGGACCGCGCGCCGGCCATCATCCACGACACGAAAATAGCGCCGAAAAGATGCATCGCCCGCGAGTGGCAGGATTTGCGCGCCCTCCCACCCTGCGGCGGCGAGGAATTGCGGTGCGCCCGCTGGCGGAATCATTTGAGCGGCCATCGGCCTTCCCAAGCTGCCGGGACGTTCGCTGTCAAGAGACGCACATCGTCCGCCGCGACGGCCAGTTGTAACGCGAGGCCCACGTCGCCGAAACGCCCACCCAATCGGTCCGGCCATTCGATGACGAGCGCGCCTTCGCCGAGCCAGTCGTCGAGCCCCAGTTCCTCCAGTTCGTCGGGATCCTCCAGCCGGTAGAGGTCGACATGTCCCACCGGAAAGGTGACATCGGGGGGCTCATAGCCCTGCAGGATGGCGAAGGTCGGGCTTGGTGCTTCACCCTTGAGACCGAGACCGCGCAACAACCCACGCGCCAGGGTGGTCTTGCCCGCGCCAAGTCCCCCGCTCAGCAGGACGACATCCCCCGCGCGCAGTACCTTCGCCAGCTGCATGCCGAGATGTTCGACGTCGGCGGCCGTCCGCAGGCGCATTGCCGAGATCACGCGTCGCGAGGCAGGCTGATCGTGACGATGGTCCCCTGCCCCTGCTCGGAGACGAGCGTCACGCTGCCGCCATGTGCTTCGATGAACTGGCGGACGAGCGGCAGGCCCAGACCGCTGGACCGGCCGTCCGCCGTGCGTCCGAAGCGTGAGAACGTGTCGAAAATACGCGACTGAAGCTTGGCTTCGATGCCGGGGCCATTGTCCGAAACGACGATGCGGACGCCGTGTTGGTTGCCGTCGCCATGGACGAAGACGCGTCCCTTCTTGCCGACATAGTTGATGGCGTTTTCGATCAGATGTTCGATCGACTGGCGGATGCGGCGCTCGTCGCCCCGGATCGCGCCCAGGCTGGCCTGCAGGGCGAGCGTGACGTCGATTCCCTGCGCCGCGGCACGCGCCTCGAAGCCATGGGCGATCTCGCGGACCAGCGCCTCCATATCGATCGGCCGATGCTCGATCGGCAGACCACCAGCGGCGCCCTGGGTCAGATCGAGCACATTCTCGATCAGTTTCGAGAGCTTGTTGGTGCTGTCGATGATCGCGTCGACATAGTCGGCCGATTGCGGGGGCAACTCGCCGGCAAGGCCCGCCTGCATCATCTGCGCGAAGCCGACGATGGACGTAAGCGGCGTGCGCAGCTCGTAGCTCATGTTGGAGACGAATGCAGTCTTGACGCGGTCGGCATCCTCCAGCGCTTCGTTGCGATCGCGCAGCGCCTGTTCGATGCGGCGGCTGTCGCTAATGTCCAGCATCACGAACAGGGCGTTGCCGTCCGGCAATGGAATGGCCGCGAACTCGAAATAGCGCCCATCTGCAAAGGCGATGCGGCCGCCGCGCTGACGCCGTTCTACCGTTGCGGCGCGGATGAGCTGGTGGACGAGGCTCGCCTGCTGCGGACGGGACAAGCGGTCCGACAGCGCCGCCATCAGATCGTCGACGCGTGGATGCTGCGTCAGCAGCGATTCCTGCACCGACCAGATCTGCCGGAACTTGCTGTTCCACAAATGCAGCCGTCCATCGGCGGCAAAGACGGCAATGGCCTCGAACAGATGGTCGAGCGTCGCGTTTCGGACACGCAGCAACGTGTCGCGCGAACTGGCGAGCTGGACGTGCTCGGTGCGGTCCTCGAAGATCAGTAGCAGACCGCCGTCCGGCAGTGGCTGGGCATAGACCCGCAGGTGCACGCCGTCCCGCAGCAGCCAGTTCTCCTCCAGCGCATTGGGAGACAGGAACCACTGTCGCCGCGCCTTGCGCCAGGCCGGGAAGTCCGGCGTCTCAGGCACCAGGCCAGCGTCGCGCATCGCGTCGAGCACACGGTCGAAATCCGTATCGGCCGAAGCCTGATCGGGCTTGAGGCCGAAGATGCTGAGGAACGGCTGGTTGCAGAATTGCAGCTTCTGGTCCGGCCCGAACTGTGCAACGCCCGCGGATAGGCGATCCAGCATGTCGCGATTGGCCTGGATGAGATGTCTGAGCTCTGCCCGCGCCTCTTCCAGCTCGTGCATGTCGATCGCATAGCCCGCGACGCCCGCCGGCCCGAGCGGCACGTCGACCACGCGCATCAGACGTCGCTCGCCATCGATGGTGACCGGCACCATGCGCGAACTCGGCGCCTGCGCGTCCGCGACCAGCGCGGCATTGGCCCCCGGCGAAACGCCGTCCACGGACTCGATGAGCTCGACGCCCTGCTCGATCACCTGCTGTGCGGACTTGGCATCGACGGCATGGACATAGGCGCTGTTGACGAGGCTGAGGCGCTGATCAGGCGTGCGGTGCCAGACCGGCATGGGCGCCGCTTCGATCACGCCGGACAAAGCCTCCAGCGCGTCGCGGTAGCGGCCGACCTGCCCCTGCAGGTCCTCGATGCTCGACTGGCTCTCCGTCGCGTCGAATATCCACAGGATGATCGCGCCATGGCCGGCCAGCTCGCGCTCCGCCGGACCGCCGCGCACGAGCAGCGTTCGGTTGGATCCGCGCGCCCGCACCGGCAGCATGAAGGCCTTGCCGCCACGCTGCGCGGCTTTGATGCCGGCTGCCAGCTCCCTGGCATCGCCTGGCTCAAGCCCACCATTTTCATCCAGCAGTTCGGACAGATAGACCGGCAGCCCGTCACGGCCCAGCCAGCGCGCCAGGCGCTCCGGCGCCTCGATACGTCCGTCCGGGCGGATGAGCACGGGGATGGCTGGCGCCGATTGCAGCAACGCGCCGAGCCGCGCCGTCTGGTAGCGCGCCTGCCGCGCCGCGCGGCGCATCGACAGGCCGGTCACGATAGCCCAGCAGGCGACGATCAGCCAGGCCGCGAGCAGACCACCGACGAGCGTGAGTACGAGCGGCGAGAGTGACATCACGCGAGCCGGCTTACGAGGCTCCGCGGCATGAGACAAGCCGCGGCGCAGCTGTCCTTTCAGCCGAATGAAAAAAGGGCCGGCACGCTTTCACGCACCGGCCCCCATTTTCTGCTACCGACAGCTCAGAAGAGCTTGCCGAGCGAGGCCTTCACGCCGACGTAGAAGAAGCGGCCGATCGAGTTCACCGGATAGGTGTTCGTGCCGATATCGGGCTTCTGGTTGAACAGGTTGTTGATGCCTGCATACATCTGGAACCGGTCGCTGACATCCACGGCACCATAGATGTCGTGCTGCCAGTGCTCCTTCACATACAGATATTCAGGCGCGACGATGTCCGGATTGGAGAGCGTTTCCTGGTTAGTGTAGCGCAGCGTCTTGCTGAACCACAACAGGCCGTAGTTCAGTGACACCTTGCCCATCTTCCAGGTAAGGTCGCCGTTGACCGTATACTTGGGCGAGCGATAGCCCGCCTCGCCGCGGTGATCGGTGAGATCGGCGCCCGGGCTGCTGATGAAAGTCAGCTTGTCCAGATAGTTGCCGCGCACCAGCAGCGAGAAGGTGCCGACCTTTTCCGTGCGGACCCGATAGTTCAAAGTCACGTCGAGACCGGCGGTGTGGAAGTTCGCCACATTGAACGGACGTACGGTGAAGTCGACGATATTGCCCGCATTGGCCGAACCTGCCGCACCATTCTGGCGAACGATGGACGCGCAATACTGGTTCTGCAGCGTCGGCTGGTCGACGCACAGGCCCGCAACTTCCGAGGCGCTCGCCTGGTTGATCGCATTGTCGATCTTGATGTCGTACCAGTCGGCCCGCAGCGACAGGCCCGGAACGAAGCGCGGCTCCAGGATGACGCCAGCCGTCCAGGTCGTCGCCTTCTCGGCCTGCAGGTTCGGATTGCCGCCCTGAAAGCCCGGGATGTTAGTCGAGCGCGGATCGGTATACGTCGCCGGATTGGCGCCCAGTGAAGTCAGCAGCGCCGTGCAGTTGGCTGCACGATATTGCGTACCGTTCTGGATGCGGTTCGGGTTACACGGATCGGTTATGAACTCGAAGGTCTGCGAGTCACCCGCGAACAACTCCCCGATATTCGGGGCACGGACGGCGCGCGAATAGGTGCCGTTGAACGTGATGTCCTTGATCGGTGCATAGGTACCGTCCAGCTTCCACGTCGTCGTGCTGCCGATGGTCGTGTAGTCGGAGAAGCGGATGGCGCCGCCGAGGTCGAGACGATGCGCAAACGGCAGGTCGCGCAACAGAGGCAGGTTGAGTTCGGCGAACGCTTCCTTCACCTCATACCGGCCGCCATCGTTCGACAGCGAGTTGGTGAAGGTCAGCCCTTGTTGCGCGAGCGGATCGGCCGTGAACCGGCTCGTTTCCTTGCGATATTCGCCACCGACCGCATAGCCGATCGGGCCGCCCGGCAGGCTGAAGAAGCCGCCAAGGTCGCCGCTTACCGAGCCGCTCACGACATGCTGCTCAATGCGCGCCTTGTCGACCGTATCGGCGGTGATGAAAGCGATCGCCGCCGGGGACGGAGCTCCTTCGCCGAACAGGTTCAGCGGGACGCACTGGCCCGGCTGGAACGTGGTCGGCGCGATTTCCGAGCGCGTATAGTTATAGGGCTGCGTCGGCGTCCAGGTCGGGTTGACATTGACTCGGCAGGTCGGCTGGCCGTTCGGGCCTGTCACCGCGTCGATCGCCGCATAGAAGCGGTCAGTGAGCTGGTTGTTGATGTAGTGGTTTTCGACGTCGGTCCGGCCCCAGGTGTAGGACAGGTCGTAATGGGTATGGCTGCCGATATCGCCCTTCAGGCCGATGACGGTGCGGATCGTGTCGCGACGAATGCTCTCGCCGCGCTGGCCGAAGTCGAAATTATCGCGGTTGACGAGCACGCCGCCGAGATCGGGGTCGATCTGTGAACGGAGCGAGGCCGGAATGTACGGATTGTCCGACGGGATCAGCAGATAATAGTCGAACGAGGGCTGACCCAGCGAATAACTCTGCGTGTTCGCATACTTCGCTTCGGCATAGAGCGTCGCCGCCGGCGAGAACTCATAATGACCGATGAAGTTCACGATGTCCCGATTGATGCTCGGGAGCAGGTCGTTGCCATAGTCCGAGATCAGCGTGGCGTTGCCGCCCTGCTGATAGAAGTCAGGGATGAACGTACCCGGATCAAACGGCACCACCGCCCCGCTGCGGTTCACCAGATAATCGGGGAAGCCGTCGCCATCGAGATCGATGCCGCCCTCGCGGTTGGTATCGAAATAGCGGACACCATTGAGCGGGATATTGTCAGGAATGCCATTGCTCACCGGGCCGTTATAATTGCCCTGGTTCTCCGGATCGTTCGGGTTCAGATAGAACCCCGTCAGGTTCGTACCCCGGTAGCGCAGGCGCTGGTGGACATCGAGCCGGTCTTCCTCGCCATGCTCATAGGCAATGGCGAAATTGCCCTTGCCCTGAGCAAAGTCCGTTCCGGCGGTGATTGTCAGCAGGCGCTGACCCGCGTCGCCATATTGCGAGATACCGGCCTGTGCACGACCGGTCAGGCCCTGGAAATGGTCCTTGAGCACGAAGTTCACGACGCCGGTCACGGCATCGGCACCGTAGACGGCCGACTCACCACCAGTCAGCACGTCGATACGCTCAACGAGATCGCTCGGGATCGTATTGATGTCGACGGCCGCATCGCCGGCAAGGCCGGACACGTGACGGCGACCGTTGACGAGCACCAGCGTACGTTGGGTACCGAGATTGCGCAGGTCGAGGAGGTTGAGCCCGGTCGCGCCGATGCCTGCGCCCGATCCGGAATTGTCGCCCGAAATCGAGGAGTTCGCCAGCGCCGGATAGCGGGACAGGAAGTCGGTCAAGTTGGTCGTACCGGATTCCTGCACGGTTTCCGCGGACAGCGAAACGATCGGGCTCGGCGTATCGAAATCGGCGGGGCGACGGATGCGCGTGCCGGTGATGACGATGGCAGGATTGGAATCGCTCGCTTCAGGCGCCGTGTTCTGAGCGAAAGCCGGAGCAGCGGTGAGCGTAGAGAGCGCGATGGCGAACGTCGACACAGCGACTTGCGCCCGCAGCATGGGGTGTCGAAACATCAAGGGGCTTCCTTCCGAATATCTTTTGAAGCAGACACTTTCCGCTCACGGAAAGAATTTCGCAAGCGCAGCATGTCAGTTTTGTTACGAAATGGACTCTGCCTGTTGTTGCGCGGCAACAATCCAGACTCTGTCCAGTTCTCGCTAACTACACATGATCTCAGGCTGTGAGATGGCAAAACCACATCAGCCGGACCCCTCGCTTAGCAAGTGCACAAAAAACGCCCCCGCCGATCAGGCAGGGGCGCTTATTCTTCTCAGTATTGGCTGGATCAATAGCGGTAGTGATCCGGCTTGAACGGGCCCTCGACGCCGACGCCGATATAGGCGGCCTGCTTGGGGCTGAGCTTGGAGAGCTTGACGCCCAGCTTCTCGAGGTGGAGCGCGGCCACTTTCTCGTCGAGATGCTTGGGCAGTACGTAGACCTCGTTCTTGTAGCTCTCGCTCTTCGAGAAGAGCTCGATCTGCGCCAGCACCTGGTTGGTGAACGACGAGGACATGACGAAGCTCGGGTGGCCGGTGGCGCAGCCCAGGTTCACCAGGCGGCCCTTGGCGAGCATGATGATCTTCTTGCCGTCGGGGAACTGGACCTCGTCGACCTGCGGCTTGATCTCGGTCCACTTCATGTTGCTGAGCGCCGCGATCTGGATCTCGCTGTCGAAGTGGCCGATGTTGCAGACGATGGCCATGTTCTTCATCGCGCGCATATGGTCGAGCGTGATGATGTCTTCATTGCCGGTGGCGGTCACGAAGATGTCGGCGCGCGTCGCAGCCTCTTCCATCGTGACGACCTCATAGCCTTCCATCGCCGCCTGCAGGGCGCAGATCGGGTCGATCTCGGTCACGAGGACGCGGGCGCCCCCATTGCGAAGCGATGCGGCCGAGCCCTTGCCGACATCGCCGAAGCCGGCGACGCAGGCGACTTTGCCGGCGAGCATGACGTCGGTGGCGCGACGGATGGCGTCGACCAGCGATTCCTTACAGCCGTAGAGATTGTCGAACTTCGACTTGGTGACGCTGTCATTGACATTGATCGCGGGGAACGGAAGCTTGCCCTTCTTGGCCAGCTCGTAGAGGCGGTGGACGCCGGTGGTGGTCTCTTCCGAAACGCCCTTGATGTTCTGGACGGTCTTGGTGAGGTAGCCCGGACGCTCCTTGAGGAAGCGGTTGAGCGTCGCGACGAAGATTTCCTCTTCCTCGTTCGAGGGCTTGAACAATTGCTCGCCGGCCTCGACGCGCGCACCCCAGAGCGCGAACATCGTGGCATCGCCGCCGTCGTCGAGGATCATGTTCGCCGTGAGGTCGCTGCCCCAGTCGAAGATCTTGATCACATAGTCCCAATATTCCTCGAGCGTCTCGCCCTTGATCGCGAACACGGGCACGCCCGACGCGGCGATGGCGGCGGCGGCATGGTCCTGGGTCGAGAAGATGTTGCAGGTCGCCCAGCGGATTTCGGCGCCCAGCGCGGCCAGCGTCTCGATGAGAACAGCGGTCTGGATCGTCATGTGGAGCGACCCAGTGATGCGCGCGCCGCGCAACGGCTTAGTCGAACCGAATTCCTCGCGCAGCGCCATGAGGCCCGGCATTTCGGTCTCGGCGATCTCGATTTCCTTGCGGCCGAAATCGGCGAGCGTGATGTCCTTGACGATATAATCTTGAGCGAGGGTGGCCACCGATGCGACTCCTTGGCTGGCGGTAAAGCAAATGGCCGCGCGCCCGAAGGGACGGCGGTCGATGAAGCGGCGCCTTATCGACTCCTCTCCCGCATGGCAAATATAAAGCTTTCTTTATATCCCTCACCCGCCTGCAGGGAGCATCAAACCAGAACCAATGCGAGTAACTTATGCCTCGCCGCTGCTGATCGCCAGCATCGCGGGGTCGATGCCTTCGCTCGCGAACGCGGCCGCCCAGCGCCGCTCGGACGCCACGTCGAAGAGGCGGCGGGGATTGAGCGTCGAAAGGAACCAGCCGGGCCGTGTCAGCTCGGCTTCGAGCTGCCCGCTGCCCCAGCCGGCATAGCCAAGGGCCACCAGGTAGCGCGTCGGCCCCTGCCCCGATCCGATCGCACGCAAGACCTCGAGCGAGCCGGTCAGCGCCAGATCCTCGGCGATGACCACGCTGTCCTCGGATAGCCAATCGGTGTCGTGAAGCACAAAGCCCCGCCGCGGTTCCATCGGCCCTCCGGCCAGCACCGGATCGTCGCCGATGGCGTTCGGCTCGATGTCGAAGGATTCGAGCAATTCGTGCAGGCCCAGCCCCTCGACCGGTTCGCCCAGCGCAATGCCGAGCGCGCCGCCATGGTCATGGATGCAGATCGCGATGACCGAACGGGCAAAGCGAGGATCGGGCATGTCCGGCATGGCGAGCAGGAGCCTGCCGGCCAGCGACTCAGGCGCATTCGGCACGGTCATGAAGCGAAGCTATCACGGCGACGGCAACGGGCAATGCGCAATGCCGAGTTGCACAGCCGAGACGGTCAAAAGGCGCGTCCACCCCTTGACACGGCCGCCGCCAAGGCCGACTTCGCAGCGGCCTCCGGGCGATACCGGACAGACCGACACCTTCAGTTTCAGGAGACCGCGATGACCATCAGTACTGGCGACAAGCTGCCTGCCACGACCTTTGTCACGATGACCGAAAGCGGCCCCGAACAGGTCCAGAGCGAAGAGTTCTTCGCCGGCAAGAAGGTCGCGCTCTTTTCCGTCCCCGGCGCCTTCACGCCGACCTGCTCCGCCAAGCACCTGCCCGGTTTCATCGAAAAGGCCGACGCGCTGAAAGCCAAGGGCATCGACGTGATCGCCTGCACGGCGGTCAACGATCCCTTCGTCATGGGCGCGTGGAGCAAGGCAGGCGGCGCGGACGGCACGGTCACGATGCTCGCCGACGGCAACGGCACCTTCGCCAATGCGATCGGTCTCACCATGGACGGCAGCAAGTTCGGCCTCGGCACCCGCGGTCAGCGCTTTTCGATGGTGGTCAATGACGGCGTGGTCGAGCAGTTGAATGTCGAGGCTCCAGGCGAGTTCCGCGTCTCCTCGGCCGACTATATGCTCGAACATCTCTGAGCCGCGCCTCAAAATAAGTCGCGAAGAGGGGGCGACGTCGCCCCCTTTTTTGCGCACAGTAGCGGCAGACCTGACTCACCTTGATAGAAAGAAGCCGATATGGGCCAGCCGACAAGCGCCGAGATCATCGCGCAACTCCAGTCCATTTATGACGAGGCGGTCGCCTCGCTGAGCGCAGCCATGGCCGATTATGCCGCCACGGGCCGCGTACCCGGGCCGGAGTTCATCGCCGAGCGGCGTTTCTGCTACCCCAAGCTCACAATCGATTATCATGCACCCGTCGACGACCCGCGCACGCGCCGTTCTTATGGCCGTCTCACACGCCCAGGCCGCTATTCGACCACGATCACACGTCCCTCCATGTTCGCGGGCTATCTCTCGGGTCAGATCGATCTTCTCATCGAGGATTATGGGGTCGATGTGACGGTCGGCCGCAGCGATCAGCAGATCCCCTTTCCCTATGTGCTCGACGCGCTGCCCGCAGGCACGCTCGGTGCGACGCCGCCTACCGAACTGGCGCGCCACTTCCCCGCGACGGAACTGGCTGAAATCGGTGACGAGATCGCGGACGGACTGTTCTTGCCCGGTCCGGACGGCGAGCGGCCGCTGGCGTTGTTCGATGCGCTGCGCACAGACTTCAGCCTCGCGCGCCTGCGCCATTACACGGGCACGCCGCCCGAGCATGTGCAGCGCTTCGTACTGTTCACCAACTATCATCGCTATGTGGACGAATTCGTGCGTTGGGGTTGCCAGGAGCTAAGGCGGCCGGGCACGCGCTTCACGGCGCTATCGGGCTGCGGAGGTGTCCATGTGACGGCGGAAACGGCCGATCCGGAGGGCATGATCGCCGACAGCGCATGGCGCAAGCATCAGATGCCCGCCTATCACATGATCGCACCCAACCGCGCCGGCATTACGCTGGTCAATATCGGCGTCGGTCCGTCCAACGCCAAGACGATCTGCGACCATCTCGCCGTGGTGCGGCCGGAAGCCTGGCTCATGATCGGCCATTGCGGCGGCCTGCGCCCGAGCCAGCGCATTGGCGATTATGTGCTCGCTCACGCCTATCTTCGCGACGATCATATTCTCGATGCCATGTTGCCCCCGGAAATCCCGGTGCCCGCCATCGCCGAAGTGCAAGTCGCCATGGCGGAGGCCGCCGAGCATGTGTTGGGCGGCGACATTCGCGAGCGCTTGCGCACCGGTACGGTCGTCACCACCGACGATCGCAATTGGGAGCTACGCTATTCGCACTCGGCGCTCCGCTTCTCGCTATCGCGCGCCGTCGGCATCGACATGGAAAGTGCGACCATCGCCGGCCAAGGCTATCGATTCCGCGTGCCCTATGGAACGCTCCTCTGCGTTTCGGACAAGCCGATCCACGGCGAGCTCAAGCTCCCCGGGCAAGCGAACCGTTTCTACGAGGAGGCCATTGCAGGCCATCTGGCCATCGGGATCGAGACTTGCGAACGGCTGCGTGCGCAGGGCCAGAGGCTGCACAGCCGCAAGCTCCGCGCCTTCAACGAGCCGCCTTTCCGCTAAGCGAAGAGCGCGGTCAGGACCATCCAGGTCGGCACGACTGCGAGGCAAAGAAACGTGCCGAGCGGGATGCGGGTCAGCGCATGCATCTGCTGGCCGGTCACGCGCAGCGCCAACACCCAAAGCAGAGCAGCCATACTCGCGATCAGCAGCACGAAAGGCAATGCCTGCCAGCCCATCCATGCGCCGATCGCCCCGAGCAATTTGGCGTCGCCAAGGCCAAGACCGTCACGCCCGCGCAGCCTCCTATAAACGAAAGCCAGCAGCGCGAACAGGATAATGCCGGCCACCGTGCCGATGACGCGGTCGAGAAATGGCGCCGGCAAGATCCAGTCGCCCAATGTCAGCCCCAGCGCGGCCAGCGGCAGGATCAATGCGTCTGGCAGCCACATATGGCGCGCGTCGAGCACAGCCAGTGTGAGCAGCAGCCACCCCCCGGCGGCAAAGAACAAGGCGGCCAGCGGATCGAATGCCCAGGCGCAAAAACCGCCGATCAACGCACAGCCCAGTTCGATCAACGGATGAACCCGGTCGATCCGCGCCCCGCATATCCGGCATTTGCCGCGCGCGAGAAGCCAGGAGGCGAGCGGCACCAGATCGAGCGCATTGAGCGCGCGGTCGCAGCCATCGCAGCGCGACCGGCCCCTGACGACGGATTGGCCACGCGGCCAACGCGAGACGATAGTGCCAAGAAAACTGCCGATGATGGCGCCGAGACCGGCACCGATGAAAAGGCTGGGGAGCAAGCTCACAATGTCCCGGAAATCCGCAACACCTGTTCGCCGTTCACGGCCTGAAAGCCGCTGCTCGTCAGCGCGCCGGTCAAGGCTGGATCGTTGGTGCGGATCCGCATCGAAGCCTCATAAGCGCCATTGCCGCGAACACGCAGATCGATCCGCTCCTGCCCCGACTGGCTGGCCAGCGGGATCAGCAGCGTCTCGCCGTCGCAGCGCGCGTCGCCACTGAGGCCATTGGCAAGATCGAGACCGGTGAACGCCGCCATGACGCTCGCGCGCACGCGGCCCTCCGCTTCGACGCAGCGGCCACCACCGAAACGGACTGAAAACTTGTCGAACGTCGCTCTGCCGACGGACAATGCGGCAAAGCTGTTGCCCAGCGGCACGCTGCCGGTCACGCGCTCGACGCCACGCACGCCCGGCCCCATGACGGCCGCGCCCAACAGGTCGTCTGGGCGGTTGTTCACCCGAATGAACTCGACCTGCGCCTGCCCGATGAGCAGGTGAAATGGATCGAGGAAGACATTGACCGTGCCGAGGCGGACACCGCCGATGCTCAGCTCTTCCGCCCTGCCCCACCAGACCGGCCCGCGCAGCGATCGCGCCGTCACGCCCATGTCCTTGAGCCCGATAAGGCTGAAGGCAAGCGACAGCGGAAAGGTCGCGATCAGTGCGACGATGACGGCGACGACCGCCCAGATCCGCGCGCGGCGGGACCGCAAAAAATTCATGGTGCGCGATCCTGGAACACAGCTTGTACCGCCACGGTGCCCGGTGTCTGGCCCGGCACGATGCTGATGCTCTGTATGGCGATGCCGGCCGCCTCAATCCGGGACAGCCAAGCGAGCAACGGCCCGGTCCTGGCGGACGCGATGCTGACCGACATGCGTCCGGCACCCTGCCCGCCGACGCGGTCGAGCGTGAACCCGGCCTCGCCTGCAGTCTGGCTGACAACCTGCTCGATGGCCCCGCGATCGGCGACAGGCCGCGCCGGTGCCGCCTTGAGCACCGCCACCTTGGCGCGTACCGAACCGTAGCGGTCCAGCGCCGCTCCCTGGCGCGCCCATCCGGCTTCGAGCCCGTCGGTCACCGGCCGCCACACGGCGAGCCAGAGAAAGACGATGGCGATGGCAAGTCCGAGCACGGCGATCAGCGACCGCTCGGCGGCGCTGTGCCCGCTCCACCAGCTTTTGAAGCTCTCGATCATCAGCGCACCACCTGGATATTCGCGATCACCTTGCCGGCCCGCGGCTGCACGGCGTCGGCGCTGATCCGCCAACCGGCATCCTGCAAAGCAAGCAGCACGACGTTGATGTCTTCCGATCGCGTCGCCGACAATTGGACGCGGAGCGCGCCGTCAGCGCTCTGATTGACGCTGACGAGGCTGACCGCCGGCGTTGCGCGCATCGCGCTCATCAGCCCCGCCATCGCGCCGGTGAACCCGCCGCTGCCGCCGCGCGCGGCATAAAGCGCATTGACCTTGAGCTCGGCGTCGGCGGCATCGGTCACAGCCGGAACGACCGTCGCCGCAACCTGGACGGTCTTTGCGTCGAGACTGGAAGCCTCGAGGTTCAGACGGACGATACGGACCAGCGAGACCAGCAGCACAGCCAGGAAGATGAAGCCGATCAGCAGCGCGATGCGGCGGATGCGCTCGGCGCTGAAGAGTCGCGGCGGACGCGCCGCAAAGGGACCGCTGCGCAGATTCAGCGGCGGATGATCGATCGATTCACGCAGAACGTCATCGATACCCGGCTCGCTCATGTCCGTAACCGGTTCGCGCCCCATGATCAGCGCGGCGGCGGGCTCGTCCGCATCGAAAGCGCTGTCGACGCCACGCGCCACTTCGCTCGGCCCGACCTGTCCCCGCATAAAGCCCTTGTCGGGCGGCGGCAGCATGAGCGCCGCCGGCACGAAGATCGCGTTGGGCATGCCGCGTTCGGCACACCAATCGACCCAGTGCGCCATGGCGCTTTCGCTCGTCACGGCGACGATGTGCGATCCCTCCGGCGTCGCGGCCGGCATCACGGCGGCGTGAAGCCCCGCGCCGTTGTTCACGCTGGCCTCGAGCGCCATGACGCGTGCGGCCTGCGCGCCCTGCTTCACCGTCATGTCCGGGCAGGTGATCCAGTGGAGCGTGGTGGCATGCGGCGGCAACACCAGCAGGGCCCGGCCATCGATCGGGCCTTCTTCCTCTTCGGAAGGATGGCGCCAGCGCTCACCCTTGCCGCGCTGAACGATGTACCCGTCGACGACGCGAATCCAGTGAGGCTGCGCGTCGGGCTCGGAGCTAGGCAGGATGACGTAGTCGCACTTCATCGTTTAATCGCTATTGCCCGCCCATTGCCGCCGCACAACCCGCGCCGGGGTGATCCCGGCATCGAACAGCACTGTGTTTTCAACCTTGTCGCCGCCCAGATCGACCGAAAAGGTCACATCGAACCAGCGCGACTTCTGCTGCACCTGCTTCTGCACATTCTCCGGAAGCTGCAGCGCCGAAAGTGCCGGCAGCGCCCAGAAGTCAACGAGACTGCCATAGCCATCAACCGGACGGCGCGCCAGCAGTTGCCGCGCCTGTTCGATGCCGAGCCGATCGGGCGAGAGCATGGCAAGCAGCGGCGCCTGCTCCGGGCGCAGCGTGTTCACATTCACCGGCGAAAGCACGGTGCCCGGCAGCGTGCAGATCCATGGCCGCAACCGCTCGTAGAGCTCGGGCGTGACGGCATTGACCATACGCAGCTCGCTGGGGTCGGCCATGAGGTCGTTCGGCGTCCGGTAGCCGGGCTTTTGGCTCAGATAATAGTCGTCTTCCGCCCCGCCGGGCCCCGGCACCGCATCGCTGTCGATCCAGTCCGCGGCAGAAACCGCCACCTGGTCAGCCACGCGCCGGTCGATGCCGAGGAGCCGCATCAGCCCCGAAAACTGCTCTATGCCCAAGCGTCGGGCGACAAGCGGCCGTCCGACCGTTCCTGGAACGGGCGCGCTTCGCTCCACGAGGCTGTTGAGATTGAAGCAGTTGCCTCCGTCGCGTACCCGCGCCGTCACGCTGCCGCCAGGCACGGTCATGACCTGCGGCGTACCGAGCCAGCCGCCCTCGAGCGTCGTGCGATCGGCATGGGCCGAGAGCAATGTTTCGATGCGCGTCGCCGCAACCTGTTCGGCCGCGATCAGATAGGCACGTCCCTGATCCGCCGACACGAGGTTCCGGGTCATGCGGCTCGCAAGGACAAGCCGATCCAACGCGACCGCCGCGATCACCGCAAGGATCGCGACGAGCAGCAGCACGGTCAGCAAGGCCGCGCCGGCTTCACTGTCACCTATCGGAGAGCGGTCAGGCACCATTGCCCAGCCCCTCATCCGTGTCGCCATCGGCGCTCGGCAACTTCTGGTCTTCACGCTGGCCGACTGCGGGCCCCACAAGGAAGTTCAGCGTCAGCGCTGGCCCGCCCGCGCGTGTGACGACGAACTCTACCGCGACCGGCAATTTATTGGGCTCCGTCGCCCAAATATCGAGCCAGTCCCCCTTTGGCGAGCGATAGCGGACCTTCACGTCCATCACATGGTCGAACAATATCGCGGGTTCGGTTGCCTTGGCGCCGTCCACCTGCGGATAGCTCACGCGCTCGATCTTGCCGTCGCGCCACCAATATTCGACGCGCTGGATGGAGGGATGACGCTGATTGGCGGGATTGCTCCATCCACCGCGCACGAACTGCATGAGGGGTTCGGACTGCTGGGCGTGGCGGCCGAAAAAGGCGGGCGCCGATGTCCCTTCCCGCAACCGGCTGATGCGAACGACTGCCTGCGAGAGATCGGCATCGAGCGTGGAAATGCCGCGTTGCGTATCTGCCAAGGCATCGAGATGCGTGCGAACCGCCGCCTGGGTATCGACGCTGCCCCGCAGGAGCATGACACCCGCGCTCGCCAACAGGCCGAAGATGAACAGCGAGACCAGCAATTCGATCAGCGTGAAGCCCTCCTGGGCGGAACGCCATGAGGACGCGAAACCGTGTTCGGCGGAACGCGATGAGGACCTGGACCTATTCACTGGTCTGCACCCGGCCATCGAGATCGATCCGCACGCGGACATGCTGCGTGTCGCGCGCCAGCGTGAAATCGAGAGGCTGATCGGCGCGGCCGACATTGTCGAAGACCATGCGGAGCTGACTCACGCCCTCGAAGCGGGCCTGTGCCTCCTTCGACCAGTCCGTCGCCGCGAGCGGCCCTTCCTTCACGGCCTGCCATGCACCATCCGTCCGCCACTCGAAGCCGTAGCCCGTCTGCGACACCCAGAGGGCCATCGGCCGGCCCGACACGATCGCACTGTCGCGTGCCGCGCGGACCCGCCCAGCAAACCGGTCGGCATCGCCCGTGATACGGCCGCGCGGATCGACCATGGTCAACACGACCACGCTCGACAGCAGACCGATGATCACGATCACCACGAGCAGTTCGATCAACGAGAAGCCACGTTCAAGCGCGCGAGAACGTGCCCCGGCGAAGGCCAGGGCCCAGAACGATCGAATATCCTCCCGGCCTGGACTCCCGTCTTCGCCTGAGAATGGCGTACCACAAGGGACAGGAGCATGTTTCACCGGGCGGGTCTCACGAAGCTGATGATCGCCGGAGATTGCTCCGGACCGCCCTCGACGCGGATGGTGATGGCGGCGAGGCGATTGTCCTGCAACGGCGCCGTGCCCTGCGTCCAGGCCCATGAGCGGCCGAAATTCTCGACCTTGCCGGTTTCGCTGCCGAAGGCGGGCGGTTGAGGATCGGTCAGGCGCTCGACCATGAGGTTGCGCGCCACGATCTGCGCCATCGTCCGTTCGCGCAAATCGAAGGCGCTGCGCGCGGACACCGCCTGGAGTCGCACGATCGCCAGCCCGGCAAGGCTGAAGATCGCCAGCGCGACCAGCATCTCGAGAAGCGTGAAACCGCGTTCGCACGCGCGCGACCGCGGCCCGGCGAAGGTCGGGATCCAGAACGGCATAACGCTATTGGACCCCGGGCTCCCGCTTTCGCGGGAACACAGGAACCTCAAGCCTCGGCCAATCGCCTCAAGGCGCGCTCGAATAGATATCGGCATTGTCTTTTTCGCCGCCGGTCGTGCCATCGGCACCCAGCGAATAGACGTCGAACGCGCCCTTTCGGCCGGGGGCCTGGTAGAGATAGGGATGGCCCCAGGGATCTTCCGGCAGCTTCTTGATATAGCCACCCTGGCGATAGCGCTCGGGCTGGGCCAGGCCCGGAGGAGCAGTGAGCAGCGCCTGCAGGCCATCGCTGGTACTGGGATAGGTCAGATTATCGAGGCGATACTGCTCCAGCGCATTCTCCAGAATTGCAATGTCGGCCTTCGTTTTTTCGACCCGCGCCTTGTTGCCGGCGGGAATCACGTTGATCGCGACGATGGTCGCCAGCAGGCCGATGATCACGATGACGACGAGTAGCTCTATGAGCGAAAAACCGTCTTCATTGCCGCTTGCGGCGTGCATTTTTCTTGTGAGGCGGAGGGGAAGCATCGGTCAGATTCCAGTCAGGCTTTGCAGCTGCATGATCGGCAGCAGGATCGAGAGAATGATGGTCGCAACCACGCCACCCATGAGGATGATGATAACAGGTTCGAGCAGAGAAAGCGCCGCTGCGCTGAAAGCATCGAACTCGCGCTCCAGATAGTCGGCCGCGCGCTCCAGCATCATGTCGAGCTGGCCGGCGCTCTCACCCGAGGCCGCAAGATAGACGAGCAAAGGCGGGAAGACCTCGACCCGACGCATGGCGGTCGACAGGCTGCCGCCACCACGAACGGATTCCACGATCTCGGCGGTCGCGCGGCGCAGCACATGGTTGTGAATGGTCGGCACCGTCAGCGCGAGACCCTCCATGACCGGCAGGCGGCTCTCCACCATCGTGGCGAGCGTACGGGCCATGCGCGCGGCGTGGAGATCGCGAAGCAGGCGCCCAAGGAAGGGCATGCGGAGCAGCGCGCCATCGACCTTCAGGCGGACGGATTCGACCCGCAGCGCACGCCAGACACCAACGCCGACGAGAATGAGGAGAATGGCCAAAGCCCACCACCAACGTGCCAGGAAGGATGACAGCCCCATGACGATGCGCGTGAGCAGCGGCAGTTGCTGGCCGAGCGTATCGAACTGCTCGACCACGAGCGGCACCACGAAGATCATCAGCGCGATGACCACGACAACGGCGAACGTCGCGATAGCCGCCGGATAGGCCAATGCCGCCAGCATCTTGGCGCGCATCGCCGCCTGCCGCTCGAGCAGGTTCGAGAGACGCTCGGTCAGCGCCGGCAGGCTGCCGGAGCGCTCGCCCGCCGAGATCATGGCGCGATAGAGGCCGGGGAAGCTGCGCGGCTCGGCCGCCATGGCCTCGGCCAGGCTACGGCCCTCGACGATGCCGGCATGGACGCGACCGGCAATCGTGCGGACGTGCGGCTTCTCGGTCTGGCGCGTAATGGTGCGCAGTGCCTCTTCCAGCGGGGAGACCTGAGCGAGCGTCGAGAGTTGGCGCGTGAACAGCGAGAGCTCCTTGGCGGACAGGCGGTTGCGCTTGAGACTGAGCAGCCCCGCAGCGGACCCGGTGGGTTCGGCGGTGGACGCACTGCCCCGCCCCTCGCCCATGCACACGACGAACAGCTTCTTCGCGGCAAGCGTCGCGCGGGCATCGGCAGCGCTGTCGGCGCGCACCTGCCCACGGCGTTCCTTGCCGTCGCCGTCGATCACCACATAATCGAATTCAGGCATCGACCGCTTCTGCTTCGCGCCTCGAAATCCGGATCGCTTCCTCGGCGCTCGTCTCTCCGGCGCGCACCAGCGCGCGCGCGGACGATCCAAGATTGGGAGCGTTGAGAAAGGCGTGACGGGCAATGAGCGATTCATCGCCGCCTTCATTGATCATGCGGCGCAGCGTATCGTCGATGCGGATCGCTTCGAACACGCCGATGCGACCCTTGTAACCGCTGCCATTGCATTCGACGCATCCTGTTGGCCGGTAGATCGGCGTGCCTTCGTCGAGCCCCAGTAGCGCAGCTACCGGCTTGTCGGCAGGCACCTGCTCCCGACAACTGGGGCAAAGGCGCCGCACGAGGCGCTGGGCGATCACGGCGCGGAGCGTCGAGGCGAGCAGAAAGGGCTCGACCTTCATGTCGCGCATGCGCGTGATGGCACCGACGGCATCATTGGTGTGGACAGTCGAGAGCACGAGATGGCCGGTGAGCGAGGCTTGGACCGCGATCTCGGCCGTCTCGCGATCGCGGATTTCGCCGACCATGACGACGTCCGGATCCTGGCGCAGGATCGCGCGCAGCCCGGCCGCGAAGGTGAGGCCCACCTTTGTATTGACCTGCGTCTGACCGACCCCCTCAATGGCATATTCGACGGGGTCCTCGACGGTGAGGATGTTGCGGCTGCCGTCGTTGAGCTGGCGCAAACCCGCATAGAGCGTGGTGGTCTTGCCGCTGCCGGTGGGGCCAGTGACCAGGATGATGCCGTTGGGCTCGGCAAGGGTGGCACGGAAAACGGCGTCGGCGGCGCCGGTCATGCCTAGCACGTCGAGCGACAGGCCGGCATTCTCCTTGTCGAGAATACGCAGCACGACCCGTTCCCCTGCGCGGCTCGGCAGAGTCGACACGCGCACATCGAGCAGCTTGCCGCCGAGCGTCAGGCCGATGCGGCCGTCCTGCGGCAGGCGGCGCTCGGCAATGTCGAGGCGGGCCATGACCTTGATGCGGCTGACAACGACAGGCGCGACGTGCGGCGGCATGCGCAGCGTTTCGGTAAGCACGCCGTCCATGCGCATCCGCACCACCAGACCGGTCTCATAAGGCTCGATATGGATGTCGCTGACGCCCTGGCGCGCGGCCTCGGCGATGATGCCGTTGATGAGGCGGATGGCGGGCGCATCGTCGCCGCTGTCGAGCAGGTCCTCGGCCGTCGGCATATCGCCGACGATGAAGTCTAGATCGTCGCCGCCCATGGCGAGCGAGCCGGCCATGGCCGCGGCCGATCCTTCCATGGCGTAATGATCGGACAGATGCTTGTCGAACGCCTTGGCATCGACGATCGCCACATCGAAGCTGCGCGCGAGATGGCGCCGCACCTCGACGAGCACGCGCGGATCGCCGCCTTCGCGCAGTGCGACCTTGAGACGGGCGTCACCATCGCCTTCCTGACCGGAGACGATCACCACGCCATGCCGGCGCGCGAAGGCATAGGGTATGTCGACAGGCATCAGGCCGTGCACCGGCGGTGTCGACATCGCGCCGTCCGCGTCACCGTCGGCGTTCATTTCTTCGCGGCTCCAGTCGGCGGCGCGGGCGTCGTTGTTGCCGCTGCGCCATCGATCACCTGGTCCCCTGCGCGGGGGCCGTCGGTGACCGGCAGCGCCGCGCCCATATAGTCGCGGACGAGCGCGTCGAGCGACGGCTCTTCCTTCGGATTCACTGCCTTCTGCACCGAGCGCACATAGCCGTAGCGGCGCGCGGTCACTTCGGCATTATCTTCGCGGGTCTGGAGGATCGTCGGACGGATGAAGACGACGAGGTTGGTCTTGGTGCGCGACTTGCTGCGCGACTTGAACAGCTCCCCGATTACCGGAATGTCGCCCAGCAATGGCAGCTTCTCGATAGTGCGGCGCTCATTCTCGTCGAGTAGACCGCCGATCGCGTAAATCTCGCCATTGTCGATCAGTACAGTGGTCTCGAACTCGCGCTTGTTGAGGATGAGGTCACTGTTGTTCGACGAGACGGGCCCGGCGATGGAGGAGACTTCCTGCTTGATGAACAGCTTCACCTGCCCGTTGCCGCTGACCTGCGGCGTCACGTCGAGGATGATACCGACATTCTCACGCTGCACGGTGCGGAACTGATTGTCGAAATTATTGCTCAGCGCCTGACCGGTGGTGATCGGAATTTCCTGACCGACCAGCATGTGCGCCTTCATATTGTCGAGCGTCGTGATCGATGGCGTCGAGAGGATGCTGCTCTTGGTGTCCGATTGAACGGCGCTCAGAATGGCCCCGAAAATGCCATTCCTGCCGAGCTCCGTAGCCACGCCCCCGAAGCCGCCGGTCGCATTCTGCAATGCCGTCACGGCGCCCTTTTGCAGCTCGTTGGCCAGCTCGGTGTTTTCTGTCTCGGTCGTGGTGGTCGTGCTGCCGTTCGGATTGATGACGGTCGTGGTGCGCTCGTTGAGCTTCGTCGCGGCGATGGCGCCGGCCAGCGTCAGGATGCTCGGCTGGGCATTGGAATAATTCGTGCCGGCGAAGCCCACCTTGGTGCTGCCGATCAGGAACTGCACGCCCAGACGCTTGGCTGCATCGTCACCGATCTCGACGATGATCGCCTCGATCATGACCTGCGGCCGGCGCGTGTCGAGCTGTCGGATGACTTCGCCCACCTGGCGCTGCACATCGGCATTTGCAGCCACGATCAGCGCGTTGGTGCCTTCATAGCGGGTGACGACGGCAGGGCCGCGCGTCGCAATGCCGGCGCCGGTCGACGGCGCGGAAGACACCGTCGGCGCAGACGCAGCCGCGGGCGCTGCCCCGCCCCTGCCCATTGCGGCTACAGGCGTGGAGGAGGAGGTCGGCATGCTTCCGCTGCCGATCGCGCCCTGCCCCAACAGCTGCTGGAGAACCGGCATGAGCTTGTCGGCATCGGCATGGTCGAGCCAGTAGACGCGCACCTCGGTGCCGGCCGCGGCACGCTTGTCGAGGTCCTGCGCCATGGCGACGAGCTTGGCCACGGTGATGCTGTCGCCGCGAATGGCGATGCTGTTCGAGCTGTCGACGGCCACCACGGTCGCGCTCGGCTGGGCACCCTCGGCGCCACCGGTCAGCAGCGTCTGGAGCGAGCCGGCGATCTCGCGAGCGCCCGCATTGTTGAGCGCCACGACCGTCGTCGTGTTCGCATCAGTGTCGATGCGCGCGATGATCTGGCGGATGCGCGCGATATTGTCGGCATAGTCGGCAACAACGATCGAGCGCCCCGAGCGATTGGCCGAGACGGTGCCGTCCTTGCTGATCAGCGGCCGGATCGTGTCCATGGCCGATTGCGGGTCTATGGCACGCAGGCGAATGACTTCCGTCACGAACTGGTTGCGATTGGCAGCGCGGCCGACCGGACTGGGCTGGCTTGCTGCGCCGTCCGCCGGCTGAATACGGAACGAGCCGCCCGGTGCCGGCACGGCGACCAGGCCATTGGCGCGCAAGGTCGACAGGAAGATCTCGAAATATTCGGACTTGCTCAACGGGCGATCGGTGACGACCGAAACCTTGCCCTGCACGCGGCTGTCGATGATGAAGGTCCGGCCGGTCGCCTTGGCCGCATCCTGGATGAACGCACGAACATCGGCGTCCCGCACGTTGAGGCTAAGCTGCGCGAGCGCCGGCGCTCCCACGATGAGCGCTGAAATGAACAGGCCGGCGACACGGCGCTTGAAATTCTTAGACTTCATTTGTTGTCCGGGATGATGATGGCGATAGGAATGGTCGCGGCGCCGCGCTCGACCATGAGCGTGAGGCGCGCACCGGGCTTGATGGCGTTCTTCAGCGAGACAAGGTCCTGCGGCGAGCGGATCGGCTGGCCATTATATTGAGCGATGATGTCGCCGGGGATGAAGCCCGCGCGCGCAAAGGCATCGTCCGCGCCTTGCGCGTTCAGCACGACGCCCGTGACAGCGCCGTTCTCCGTGCGCGGCGTGAAGGAAACGCCGTTCAAGATGGACTGCGGCGAAAGCGGCTCGCCGCCCGTGGCCGGCGGTGGAGGTGGCGGGGTTATCCTGGCCCCGAGCCCCGGAGGCGGCTGAAGCGCCGCGCTCGGTTCGGCGGCGGGCGCGCTGTCGGATTGATCGATGTAGAGGGTCTCATCGGCGCCATTCCGCGAAATGACGACGTGATCGAAGGCTACGGCCTTCAATGTGACACCCGGCATGATGTCCTCGCCGACGGCGAATGCGCTCTGCTTGCCGGAATCATCGGCGATGATCGCCGAGCCGAGACCCGAGCCTTCGTTGATGCGGATGCCGAAGAGCCTGAAAGGAAGCGACGTGACCTGCTGCACCGCGCCTGCCGCAGCAGCCTCGCGATTGAAGGGATCGAACGATTCAAACAGTGCCATGCGCGCTGCAGAGCCCGGAATGGCCGGCTCGAGCGGCCGCCAGTCACCAAAGGCGCCGATAGAGGCGAGCATTGTCCAGAAAAGGCGTGCAACCTGCACCGCGAGGACGAACACCAACGCGCCCTCGATCCATCGCCCGAGTCTCGACGACGAACGAGATTGCGCCCCCCAGGGCAGGCTCATCAGGCCACGAAAACGCATGGTTGTGCTGCGACCCTCCAGAAGCTCGCACTGCCTATGCTCGCTCTATGACTGATCCACTACAAGATGGTTAATGAAAAATGACAGCGCTTTGTGCGCCGCTTAGCGGTTGCTTGCGCCAATTCCGGCCTGCTACAAACACAATTCATCGTCATGTCCCCTTTTCCAGCTTCCAGTCTCGCCGCACAGCCCGGTATCCAGCGCTTCCCGCGACCGGAGCTGGAGCTCTATATTTTGCGCGATTTCCTAAGCGCTTATGAGTGCACAGGGTTAATGGAACGGATCGACGCGCAACGGCGTCCCTCCACGATTGCCGACGACATGGGCTATGAGGCCTATCGCACCAGCGAAACCTGCGACCTGGACGGCCATGACCCGTTCGTCGCTGCGATCGACGCCAAGCTTGCTGCTGTGAGCGGCCTCAATTCCGCGCATGGCGAGCCGCTACAGGGGCAACGCTATGCCGTCGGCCAGGAATTCAAGGCGCATACCGACTATTTCGAGCCCGATGGCCGCGACTATCAGACCTACTGCGGCCGCTCGGGCAACCGGACCTGGACCCTGATGGTCTATCTCAACGCACCGCGCGACGGCGGCGCGACGCGCTTCATCAAGGTCGACAAGAAGGTCAAGCCGGAGCCGGGCAAGCTCGTGGCATGGAACAATCGCCTGCCCGACGGCGGCGTCAATCATGCGACTCTCCATCACGGCATGAAGGTGCGCAGCGGCACCAAATATATCATCACCAAATGGTATCGCGAACTGCCCTGGACCGGCTGACGAACTCTCGCCCCGCTCCGTTCTCGGTCTGGTTGCCCCTCGGGAAGAATTCAGGGCAGCCGGTGCAGCATCGCCTTCGCAATATCGTGACTATTGTAGCTGGCGCCGCTGGCCAGGACGAGCGCCTCGTCCGGAAGGCGATTGACCTGCTGTAGCATTGCACGGGCTTTGTCGAAGCGCTGCGCCTGCAGATAGATCGTCGCCAGGTTGATCAGGCGCGCGGGATCTTGTGCATCGGCATAGCTGGCGGGCTGCAGCATCCGCTCGGCTTCGTTGAATTGCCCGGAAGCGATGGCCGTGCTGGCATAGGGGGTTTCCGCCGGGCCGGAGGCCACAGCGGCAACGGAAGCAAGTGCCGCAATCGCGGCGCCTCCAGCGATCTTCAGGCTGAACTTGAACATCGGCGATTCCTCTCAAAAAACCTCTTGTCGGGTCGAGAGAGTATTTCACTTTTATGACCTTATCGCAATTGTCATAAAAATATTTTTCGTTCTATATTTTTATTATATTTCAATGTGTTGAATGGATTTTATGTCCCTGAATCCCTGGCAGGATCGTTCATGTCATATTGATGTAACAAACTTGAATTCACCGATTCGAATCGCGCAAAAGCACATGCTGAGCATACAGCGCAGCGCGTCACGATGTGCCTGGAATGTTGGGGAAAGTGCCGGAGGTTCTGTTGCCCGGCCCTCCGGCGGCCGCTGGAATCCATTCTGTTGCCCGGTTGGTCCAACCGCGTTCTGTTAGGGTAATGTCAGGCCGTGAGGCCCTCAATTACGCTGCAAGAGCAAGTGCTTCGTTATCGTTGGCACTTATGAGTTTGAGCCTTGAACGGGTTACTCAGCCCGAGCAAAAGCGCCGCTTTTCAACACACGTCGATCCTAGTTCGGCCCCTTCAGGATCGGCCTTTCCACGAGGGGAAGGCCGTTTCTGGTGGAGCCGCCGGGTACCGCCCCCGGGTCCGCTGTGCCTATTGCACGGTACAGTTTATCGCCATAGCCGGACGAGCCGGCTCACCCGATATAGGGCTTTTCTTCTCAATGAAAAGTGTGCGGCGGCCGCGAACGGCCACATGCCTATTTCTTGAGCGCGTCCCGGATCTCGGTGAGCAGGTCGATTTGGCTGGGACCGGCAGGCGCTGCTTCCGGCTTGCTCATGACCTTGTTCGCCTGACGCACGATCAGAAAAATGACGAAGGCCAGGATAAGGAAATTGATGATGGCGGTGATGAACGAGCCGAGGCCGACCATGGCAACGCCGGCCGCCTTGAGGTCGGCATATTTGGCCGGGTCACCCTTGAAGTCCGCCGGGATGGCGCTGAGTTGGATGAAGCGGTTCGAGAAATCCACGCCGCCGGTCAGCCAGCCGATGACCGGCATGATGACGTCCTCGGTGAGTGAGGTCACGATCTTGCCGAACGCCGCACCGATGATGACGCCGACCGCGAGATCGAGCACATTGCCGCGCGCGATGAAGGCTTTGAATTCTGAGAACATGGAACCGACTCCTCCGCGAAACTGGCAGGTCCCGGCAGGAACCCGCGCGAGGATATTGAGCTAATCCCGTTGCAAGGGGCCAGGCAACAGCCTATTTAGCGTATCACTTGGGTGACACACCTGTTTGCAATGAGGATGACCGGCATGACCCCCTCCCCTCGCTTTCCCCTGTTTCGTGCGATTTTCGTGGCCGTCGCAGCGCTCTCGCTCGCATCTTGCGGACTCAACTCGATTCCGACCGCCGAAGAAAATGCCAAGGCCAAATGGGCCGACGTGCAGGCGCAATATCAGCGCCGCGCCGATCTCGTCCCCAATCTCGTCGCAACCGTCCAGGCTGCCGCCAAGCAGGAACAGGGCACGCTGGTCAAGATCACCGAGGCGCGCGCCAAGGCGACCTCCGTCACGCTCTCGGCCGACGACCTCAAGGATCCCGCCAAGGTCAAGGCTTATCAGGACGCCCAGTCTCAGCTTTCAGTCGCCCTGCGCGGCTTCACGTCGATCGCCGAGGCCTATCCGGACCTCAAGACCAACGAGAACTATGTCACGCTGATGAGCCAGCTCGAAGGCACAGAAAACCGGATCACCGTCTCGCTGCGCGACTATAACGACTCCGTTCGCGCCTATAACACGCGCATCCGCACCTTCCCCGACATGATCGGCGCCAAGATCATCTACGGCTCCAAGCCGATGACGCCGTTCGAGGCGGCCGCCGGCGCAGAGAAAGCGCCCGAGGTCGGCAAGATTTTCAACGGCAGTTGAGATCTGGATAGCCGACAGGTCTGACGCGTCATGGCGATCCGCCGCATCCTCGTCGCGCTGCTTGCGCTACTGCTGTTCATTCCGGCGGCAGCGCAGGCTGACCCGACCTTCCCGGCGCTTACGGGCCGTGTCGTAGACGGCGCGCATATCCTGCAACCCGACCAGATCACAGCGCTCGATACTAAGCTGGCGAACTTCGAGCAGAGCACCAAGCAGCAACTCGTTGTGGCAACGGTGCCTGATCTTCAGGGCTACGAAGTTTCCGACTACGCCAACCGCTTGTTCCGCGCATGGAAGCTAGGGGACAAGACGCGCAACGATGGTGTTCTGCTGCTCGTCGCGCCACATGAACGGCGTATGTGGATCGAAGTCGGCTATGGTTTGGAAGGGGTGCTGACCGACGCTATTTCGTCGAGTATCTACCGCAACATCATCGTGCCGCGCTTCAAAGCCGGCGACATGCCCGGGGGCATCGATGCCGGTGCAGACGAGATCATGCGTGTGATCCAACTGCCTCCAGAGGAGCGGGAGAAGCTGGCGGCCGAGGCTGCGCGAAAGCCCAAGGTCAAGGCGAGCGACGTCTTCAAGGCAATCATCATCGTCATTGTCGTGTTTTTCTTCATCGCCATCTCTGCAGTCCGCGCAGCCTCGCGCGGCGGCCGGCGTTATCGGCACGGCGGCGGCGTGTCACCAATCGTCGTCTGGGCGGCAAGCGAAATTCTGAGCGATGCTCTGCGGGGCGGTCGCGGCGGCGGCTGGGGCGGTGGCGGAAGTAGCTGGGGTAGCGGCGGCGATTGGGGCGGTGGTGGCGGTTTCTCGGGCGGCGGCGGCAGTTCTGGCGGCGGCGGCGCGGGGGGCGGCTGGTAGATGGCAACGCCTTTTTCGATGAGCGAGGCCGATCACGCCCTCGTGCAGGAGGCGGTGAGCAAGGCCGAGTCCGATACCGATGCCGAAATCGTGACCATCGTGGCGCGCCGGTCCGATGCCTATCATGACGCCGGCCTGCACTGGGCCATCCTTTGCGCCTTCCTGGTCGTGGCCTTCGCGGCCGCCTTCCCGAGCTGGTATGAAGGCATGGTCATCTGGATCATGGGCGGCTGGGAGCATGAGATCGGGCTGCAGACGCTGCTGCTCTTCCTGCTCGGTCACATGCTCCTCAAGTTCCTGGCTGTGCGTTATCTGCTCGCCATCCCGACGCTTCGCATGATGTTCACGCCGGGCTCCACAAAGGCGCGTCGCGTTCGCCGCCGGGCGATGGAGCTGTTCCGGATCGCCGCGCAAGGCCGGACCAAGCGGCTGACCGGCCTACTCATCTACCTCTCGCTCGACGAGCATCGCGCCGAGATCGTCGCGGACAAGGCCGTTGCCGACAAGGTTTCGGCGGATGTCTGGGGCGAAGCCATGGCCCTGCTGATCGACGAGGCGAAGCATGGCCGCATTGCCGAAGGCTTGGCCCGTGCGATCGAGAAGGTCGGCACCGTGCTTGCGGAGCATTGCCCGCGCGACGCCAGCGGCAATCCCAATGAACTGCCCGACCGGCTGATCGAGCTGTGAGTGGCCCCTCTGCTGACGAGGAGCGTCACTTCCCGGAGGAAGTGATGTGGGAGGGTCGCTTCATTACGGCGAAGCGGCGCGGACGCTGGGAATATGTCGGCCGGGCTCGCAATATCGGCGCCGCGGTCATCCTCGCGATCGACGAGGGCCATGTCATTCTGGTCGACCAGTATCGCGTACCACTGGAACGGCGTTGCATCGAACTGCCTGCCGGCCTCATCGGCGACGAACAGGCCGGCGAGGACGGCATGCTCGCTGCGACCCGCGAACTCGAGGAAGAAACGGGCTATCGGGCCGGGCGACTCGAGAATCTCGGCGAATTCTGGTCGTCTCCCGGCATGGTCTCGGAAAGCTTCACCCTCTATCGCGCCCACCATCTCGTGAAGGTCGGCGACGGCGGCGGGGTCGAGGGGGAAGGCATCATCGTCCATCGGGCGCCGCTCGACGGCTTTGCCGACTGGCTCGCGGACAAGCGCGCGGAGGGTTATGCGGTGGACGTCAAGCTGCTCCTGCTGCTCGGCGGAGGGATGCTGGCGGCGTGACGACGGCGCGGTTGAGCCGACGCATTATCCAAGCCGCCTCCCCTGCCCGCGTCCGATCCGCTACATGCGCTCCCATGTCCCGAATCGGCATCAAGATCTGCGGCCTTTCGACGCCCGAGACCATCGACGCTGCCCTCAGAGGCGGCGCGAGCCATCTCGGCCTCAATTTCTTCCCGAAGAGCCCGCGCTACGTGACGCCGCAGCGCCTTGCCATGCTGGCGCCCATGGTGCCCGCATCGGTCAAACGAGTCGCAATTCTCGTCGATCCGGATGATGCGTTGATCGATGCGCTCGTCGCGGCAAACGGCCTGGACGCATTGCAACTGCACGGCAAGGAGACGCCGGCGCGCGCGGCTGAGTTGGGCGCACGAACCGGTCTCGACATCTGGAAGGTCATATCGGTGAAGACCGCCGCCGACCTGGCGGAAGGCCCGAGCTATGCCGGCGCGGCGGATTTCCTGCTGTACGACGCCAAGACACCCGACGGGGCCGCGATGCCCGGCGGCATGGGCATGCGCTTCGACTGGACGCTGCTGGCCGGACATCGGGCGCCCCTGCCCTGGGGCCTCTCGGGCGGGCTCGATCCCGACAATATCGCCGAGGCGATCCGCGCGACCAATGCCCCGCTCGTGGACGTTTCATCGGGTGTCGAGAGCGCGCCGGGCGTCAAGGATGTGGACAAGATAGCCGCCTTCTGCAAAGCGGTGCGCGACCTCTAAGGTTCTCCGTTCGCTTCGAGCGATGCACCTCGACTGCGCTCGACACGAACGAAAACCGGGAACACTGAACATTGAAATGACGACCAGCCCGCTACCCAATTCGCTCCGCAACATGCCCGACGAGCGCGGCCATTTCGGCCAGTTCGGCGGCCGCTATGTCGCCGAAACGCTGATGCCGCTGATCCTCGATCTCGAAGCGGAATATAAGGCCGCGAAGGCCGATCCGGCGTTCAAGGCCGAATTTGACGGGCTGATGACCCATTATGTCGGTCGCCCCTCTCCGCTCTATTTCGCCGAGCGGATGACGGCCTATTATCGAGAGACGGCCAAGCCCGGCTTCGGCGCGAAGATCTATTTCAAGCGCGAAGAACTCAATCACACCGGCGCGCACAAGATCAACAACTGCATCGGCCAGATCCTGCTCGCGATCCGCATGGGCAAGACGCGGATCATCGCCGAGACGGGCGCGGGCCAGCATGGCGTCGCGACCGCGACGGTCTGCGCGCGCTTCGGCTTGCCGTGCACGATCTTCATGGGCGCCAAGGATATCGAGCGGCAGCAGCCCAACGTGTTCCGCATGCGCCTGCTCGGCGCCGAAGTGCGGCCCGTGACCAGCGGCTCGCAAAGCCTCAAGGACGCGATGAACGAGGCACTGCGCGACTGGGTCGCGACAGTCGATAATACCTTCTACATCATCGGTACGGCGGCCGGCCCTCATCCCTATCCGGAGTTGGTGCGCGACTTCCAGTCGGTCATCGGCAAGGAAACGCGCGAGCAAATTCTGGCAGCGGAAGGCCGCCTGCCCGACCTGCTGATCGCGGCGGTCGGCGGTGGCTCCAATGCCATCGGCCTGTTCCATCCCTTCCTGGACGATGCCGATGTCGCGATGGTCGGCGTCGAAGCGGCCGGCCACGGCGTGGACACGGACAAGCATGCTGCGAGCCTGACCGGCGGCAAGCCCGGCATCCTTCACGGCAACAAGACCTACTTGCTGCAGGACGAGGACGGCCAGATCACCGAGGCGCATTCGATTTCGGCAGGCCTCGACTATCCCGGCATCGGCCCGGAGCATAGCTGGCTCCACGAAAGCGGCCGGGTGCAGTATCTGCCGATCACCGATAAGCAGGCGCTCGACGCTTTCCAGCTCTGCTCGATCAAGGAAGGCATCATCCCAGCCCTCGAAAGCTCGCATGCACTCGCAGCTCTGGAGACCAAGGCGCTGGAAATGCGCGAAGACGAAATCATTGTCGTCAACGTCTCGGGCCGCGGCGACAAGGATATCTACACGGTGGCTGCGGCGATGGGAGCGACGATATGACCCCACGCCGACTGACCCCGATCTATGCCGACGGACCCGCCCCACCGGCAAAACGACCAAAACGGCGCGCCCTTCAGATCGCACGCATGGAGATGCCAGTCATCGGCCTCCTTTATGCCGTGCTTTGCGGTCGCTGGCTGCTTGCCGAGAATTTGAAATCGAACGGGCTCAATCCGCTCCACTGGCATCGAAGCGCCGTCCATGTCCCGGAAGCCGTGGGCCAGGCCGCGCAGCTCACGATCATCCTGCTCGGATTCGATCTGTTCCTGCGCATGGGTAAAGCTCGGAAGGCAGTGAAATGACGCGCCTTTCCAACGCTTTTTCTCGCGCGAGAGCCGACGGTCGCGCCGGGCTGGTAACCTTCGTTACGGGAGGCGACCCGACGCCGGGCGACACCGCCGTCGTGCTCGACGCCCTCGTCGCCGGCGGCGCCGACGTGATCGAACTCGGCATGCCGTTCACCGATCCGATGGCGGATGGCGGCGCGATTCAGGCGGCCAACCTGCGCAGCCTCGGGGCCGGCACGCGAACGGCGGACATCCTCGCCATCGCCAAGGCATTCCGTGGCCGCCATCCCGACGTGCCGCTGGTCCTCATGGGCTATGCCAACCCGATGACGATCCGCGGCGCCGACTGGTTCGCGGCGCAATGCAACGACGCCGGCGTCGACGGCGTGATTTGCGTCGATATCCCGCCCGAGGAGGACGCCGAACTCGGTCCGGCCCTGCGCGCGGCGGGCGTCTCGCTCATTCGCCTCGCCACCCCCACCACCGACGCCAAGAGGTTGCCGGCCGTCCTCAAGGACACCAGCGGCTTCGTCTATTACGTCTCCGTCGCCGGCATCACCGGCAAGCAGCAAGCGGCGCAAGCCAGCATCGAGGACGCGGTTGCAAAGTTGAAGGCCGCGACCGATCTTCCCGTCGTCGTCGGCTTCGGCGTGCGCTCGCCCGAACAGGCCTCGGCAATCGGGGCGGTGGCGGACGGCGTGGTGGTCGGGTCGGCCATTGTCGAGATCGTCGGCAAGCATGGAAAAGACGCCGCGCCCCATGTCCGGGATTTCGTCGGAACGCTGCGCGCCGCGCTCAACAACAAGGAAAAGGTCGCATGAGCTGGCTCACCCGCGTCCGCAACGCCCTTCCGTTCATGGCCAAGAAGACGGACGGCCCGGACAATCTCTGGCACAAATGCCCAGCCTGCGGGCAGATGGTGTTCATGAAGGAGTGGGAGGAGAATCTCTCCGTCTGTCCGCGCTGCGACTATCATGGCCGCATCGGCCCGAAGGCGCGCTTTGCCCAGCTGCTCGACGGCGGCAGCTGCAAGCTCCTGCCCTCGCCGCAGGTCAAGGAAGACCCGCTCAAGTTCCGCGACAGCAAACGCTATACCGACCGCTTGAAGGCGGCGCGTGCCTCGACTGGCGAGCCCGATGCTATGGTCAACGCCCAGGGCAAGATCGAGGGCCATAAGGTCGTCGTCGGCGTGCAGGACTTCGCCTTCATGGGCGGGTCGATGGGAACGGCGGTGGGCGCGGCATTCGTCGCGGGCGCCAAGGAAGCGATCAAGCAGCGCTGCCCCTATATCGTCTTTACCGCGGCCGGCGGCGCCCGCATGCAGGAGGGCATCCTCTCGCTCATGCAGATGCCCCGCGCCACGGTCGCCATCCAGCAGCTGCGCGCGGCGGGCCAGCCCTATATCGTCGTGCTGACCGACCCGACCACCGGCGGCGTCACGGCCAGCTACGCCATGCTGGGCGACGTCCAGATCGCCGAACCCAAGGCGCTGATCGCCTTTGCCGGCGCGCGCGTGATCCAGGACACCATTCGCGAGAAGCTGCCCGAAGGCTTCCAGCGTTCGGAATTTTTGCTCGAGCACGGCATGCTGGACATGGTGGTGCATCGCAAGGAACTGCGCGCCATGCTCGCCAAGACACTCGATTATCTGACCGCCCAGGCGGCATAGCGTCTAGTGCAAGGCCATGCCCCGTCCAGTCTCACTGCCCTTCACCCAAACCACCCCGTCATTCCCGCGAACGCAGGAACCCATTTTTGGGACGCTCGGGCGCCTGGATTCCCGCTTTCGCGGGAATGACGATGAAATTGGAAATGATCATGGCTGATCATGCCGTTTCAGACGATCCCGCCGTTCAGGCGCAGCTCGACCGGCTCGCCTCGCTATCGCCCGGACGCGACGTGCTCGGACTGGAGCGCATCACCCAGCTCATGGACCGGCTCGGCAATCCGCACCTCAAGCTCCCGCCAGTCTTCCATGTCGCCGGGACCAACGGCAAGGGATCCTGCTGCGCCTATCTCCGCGCCGCGCTGGAAGCCGATGGCCGTACCGTCCATGTCTTCACCTCGCCGCATCTGGTGCGCTTCAACGAGCGCATCCGTCTTGCCGGCAGCCTGATCGACGACGCCACACTGGCAAGCGCGCTCAAGGAGGTGATCGATATCGGCGGCGACCTCGAGGCGAGCTTCTTCGAGGTCACAACGGCCGCCGCGTTCATGCTGTTCGCCAGCACCCCTGCCGATGCCTGCGTGATCGAGGTCGGTCTGGGCGGTCGGCTCGACGCAACCAACGTGATCCGCGAGCCCGTCGCCTGCGGCATTGTCTCGCTCGGCATCGATCATGAAGGCTTCCTGCTCGCGCCTGAGGAAGGCGTGCCGCAAGATCCGCTCTGCCGCATCGCTTTCGAGAAGGCCGGGATCGCCAAGCGCCGGGTGCCGCTGATCACGCAGAAGTACCGCAAGGACATGATGCAGACGATCGTCGACTCCGCCCAGTTGGCCGGCGCGCCGGTCTATTCCCGGGGATCGGCATGGGATATCGTCGCCTATCAGGGCGTGCTCCATTATCGCGACGGCATGGACAAGCTGGAGCTGCCCCTGCCCCGGCTGCCGGGCATGCACCAGATCGGCAATCTCGGCGTCGCGCTGGCGATGCTGCGCCACCAGAAGGCCGTGCCGCTCAAGGAATCGTCGCTCAAGGCCGCGCCGCTCTGGGCGCAATGGCCTGCCCGCATGCAGCGGCTCGAGAACGGGCCGCTGAACGCGATCCTGCCCGGTCGGGCGCTGATGCTCGACGGCGGGCATAATCCCGACGCCGGCCAGACGCTGGCCACGACTCTCAAGGAAAGCGCTCTGGCGGCGGGCGGCATCGATCTCGTCACCGGCATGCTCGCCAACAAGGATGTGCGAGGCTTCCTCGATCCGCTGAAGCCGCTGATCCGCTCGATCCGCTCGCTGCCCGTGCCGGGCCATGAGCATCACGGGCCGGAAGTCTTCGCAAACATCGCATCCGGCTGGAACATTCCGCACAGCGCGCACCAGAATGTAATCGAAGCGCTCAAGCACATCGAACTGACGGAACCGGGCGGCACCCGTACCGTACTGATGGCTGGGACGCTGTATCTGGCCGGCGCCGTACTGGTCGCGAACAACCAGCCGCCGAGCTAAAGTTCGGGCTCCGCTTAGACCTTTTCGGTCCCGGCATTACCAATACTGGCATCGACCAGTCCGGTGCGCATCATCCACCAGTAAAGCGCGATCCCGGGCAGAGCGAGCAATGTCGTCAGCAGGTAGAAATCAACGTAGCCGAGCGCTTCGATCAATGCGCCCGCCGTCGTACCGGTGATGAAGCGCCCCACGATCCCCGCACCCGCTGAGAGCAGCGCGAATTGCGTTGCTGTGAAACGCAAGTCGCAAAGTGCGGAAAGATAGGCGACAACAGTCACGCCACCGATGCCGCTCGCGAAATTCTCGAAGCCGATGGTGAAGGCCAGCATAGGCATGCTGTGTCCAATAGCAGCGAGCCCCGCGAAACTGATATTCGAGACCCCCATCAGGACGAGACTGACCATGACCGAACGCTTCATGCCAAGCTTCGCATAGACGATACCGCCTACGAAGATGCCGGCCAGCAGCGCAAAGAAACCGACCCAGACATCGCCCGTCAAAATCTCGGCCTTGGAGAAGCCAAGCGTAACCAACAGATCGCGGATCATGAGATTGGCGATCGTATCGCCAATCTTGTGAACGAGGACGAACAGCAGAACGAGCCAGGCCCCCTGGCGCTGGAAGAAGTCGGCGAGCGGATCGATCACCGCCCGGAGTGCCGCCGCAGCGCCGCGGATCGCCTTGGGCGCCCGGTGGCGGACGGGTTCGCCGCCGAACAAGGAGGCGATCGGTCCGGCAAATGCCAACGGCACGCAAGCGATATAGCCCAGCGTCCAGCTCGACACGTTGGCGACGGCAAGTGCCAGCGAGGCCGCAAAAAAAGCGCCGAGGCGCCAGCCATATTGGCTCATACCCGACCCGGTGCCGAGTTGCTCGGGCTTTAGCAGTTCGATACGATAGGCGTCGATCACGATGTCGAATGTCGCGCCGGCGAAGCCAAGCAGCAGCGCGCCGATCACCACGCTCTGGATGTTGGCGACTGGATCGGCGAGACCAAGCACGATGACGGCGCCGGCGACCAGGCAACCGCAGAGCCACAGCCAAGCACGCCGCTGTCCGAGCAGACCGTTCAGCCCCGGCAGTCTGACTCGGTCGATGAGCGGCGCCCATGCCCATTTGAAGCTGTAGATGAGAAGTGCGAGCGCAAAGGCCGAGATGGACTTCTTCTCGATCCCGGCATCGGATAGCCTGTTGGTCAGCGTCGCTGCCAGAAGTGCAAAAGGAAAGCCGGACGAGATGCCAAGGAACAGCGCAACCAGAGGTTCCCTCTGGAAGTAGGGCCGAACCGCATCCATCCAGCTTCTGCCCTGTGCCTGCTCACCCATAATCCCGCCCGCCTTTTTTGCTGACGCCAGACTAGCGCCCTGCGCGGCGGCGGGAAGAGTCATTCGTCAGGCCGCCGGCAGCGGGAAGAGCGTCAGCCGCGGCGGGATGCGTGACGGCTTGCGCCCGGCAAGGAGCTGCTCGCAGATTCCGATGGCGCGGATCAGGTCGCGTGGCTGGAACGGCTTGGCGAGGACGCCAAGCGCCACGCCCATGTCGCGCGCCTCATCCGGGCAGGCGGCCGTCGCGAACAGGACGGCGACGCCGAGTTCGCGGGCATGGCGCGCCAGCTCGATTCCAGAGCGGACGCCACGCAGGCGAATGTCAGCGATGACGAGATCGACGCCCTCATCGCTGGTCAGCACGGCATCGGCATCGCTGAAGCGGTCCACGGTCGCCACCACGGTATAGCCCGCCTGCTGCAAGGCATGCTCATTGTCGAAGGCAACAAGCGGCTCGTCCTCGACGATGAGGATGCGGGCGATACGCTGATCTCGCTTCGTAAAAAACATTGCCGTCAGGCCCCGCATGCGTCACTAGCCGCTCCGGTGCGGCCAGAGGCGAGAACGCTTGCGCTACGCTCCCGCCAGGCGATTCGCCAGTGCCGGACCGCCACAAAGCGAAGAAAAGGATCGTAGGGCTTGGCCAACGCCGAAGGACCACGCGGCCCCCGCCGCCCGCAACGCCCAGGCGGCAGGCCGCCCTCCGGGCAGGGTGAGCGCGCGCATGCCAGGCCGGGCGCGCGAACAAGTGCCCAAACCGGCGCAAAGGCCGGCGCGCGCCCTGTTTATGGCCGCGCCGGTACATCCGCGCCTCGCAAATTCAACAAGGGGCCGTCCGCACCCGCTGTCCGCGCCGCCAATGCCGATGGGACGCCACGCGAGGGCGACCGCATCGCCAAGCTGCTGGCACGTGCGGGCGTCGCCTCGCGCCGCGACGTCGAGCGCATGATCGGCGAGGGCAGGATCGCGATCGACGGCAAGATCGTGGACACGCCGGCGACGTTGCTGAAGTCGCTGCACGGCGTGACCGTGGACGGCATAGCGGTCAAGGAACCGAGCCCTGCCCGGCTTTTCCTGTTCTACAAACCGACAGGCTATCTGACCGCCGCGCGCGATCCGCTCGGACGCCCGACCATCTATGACCGCCTGCCCACCGACCTGCCGCGCGTGATGCCGGTCGGCCGTCTCGACTTCAACACCGAGGGCTTGCTGCTGCTGACCACGGACGGCGGCCTCAAGCGCGAGCTGGAACTGCCGTCGAACGGCGTCGAGCGCACCTACCGTGCCCGCGCGTTCGGCACGGTATCGCAGGAGCAGCTGGAAGAGTTGATCGACGGCGTCGAGATCGATGGCATGCGCTACGGCCGCATCGACGCCAACCTCGAGCGCCGCACCGGCCACAATCAGTGGATCGAGATGACCATCACCGAGGGCAAGAATCGCGAAGTGCGCCGGGTGCTCGAGCATCTCGGCCTCGAAGTGAACCGCCTGATCCGCACGCGCTATGGCAGCTTCACGCTCGACGACGCCAAGCCCGGCGACATCATGGAGGTGCGCCAGCACGACCTGGCGGTGCTCCGCAAATCGCTGGGCAGGCCGAAGAAATGAGCCAAGCCGTGTCGTCTCCGGTCCTCCATATTCTCGTCATTTCCGCGAAAGCGGGAGCCGAGGCCGCATGGAAGCTGTCATCCGGCCCTTGGGTTCCCGCTTTCGCGGAAATGACGGCGTGGCATTCACGGCCCGAAGCGCCGGGGCTTGCTTCGTGAGGATCATCGCCGGGCAATGGCGCGGACGGCCGCTCGTCGCACCCAAAGGCGATGCGACGCGGCCAACGGCTGACCGGACGCGCGAGACGCTGTTCTCGATGCTGACGAGCCGGCTGGGCTCGTTCGAAGGCCTGACCGTGGGCGACTTTTTCGCCGGGTCGGGCGCTATCGGGCTCGAAGCCCTGTCACGCGGCGCAGCGAGTTGCCTGTTCGTCGAGCGCGAGCGTGATGCCGTCGCCGCGATCCGCACCAATGCCGAGAAACTCGGATTGGCCCGCCCCGACATTCGCCAGACCGACGTTCTGTCGCTCGGCGCAGCGCCTGCCCCGCTCGATATCATCTTCATGGACCCGCCCTATCGCACGGGCGCCGGTGCCGTCGCGCTCGACAAGCTCGGGCGGCTCGGCTGGACCGGGCCCGCCACATGGATCAGCATCGAGAGCGAACGCGGCGAGGCCATTCAGGTGAAGGGCTTCATGATCGAGGCCGAGCGCACCGTCGGCAAGGCCGCGCTCACGCTGCTCCGACCCGACATCGCCTGAGGGTCAGGCGCCGATCTTCCCGTCTTTCCGGACATCCGCTTCCTTGCTCGGATCGGGATTATAGCAGCTGTCCGTGCGTCCCCGCGTGCAGGGCGGATAGCTCTTCGCCGGCGGCGGCACCGCTTGGGCAACCGCTTGCGGCGGATTCCACTGGTGGATCACGCCGTCCGCACCCACGCTTGCCTGCGCCGGAGGAACTGCCGAAGGGGCCGGTTGAACGGCTGGCTCGGCACTGGCGGCCGCGTCCACCGCCTCGGGATTGACGGTGGCGGGCGCCGTGGTTGTCACGGTCGTGGTTACGCGCGTCTGCTGGGCCTTGATGGCGCCGGCCGGCACGATCGCGATCAGCGCGGTGGCGACAAGAAGCTTATGCATATCAATGCTCCTTCAACTCCTCGCGACCCTTGCGCGCCGGAAACGAACGATGTGCCGGAGTTGTTCCGCTCACAGGCTTGCGGCGACTCATTCTGTTCCCTAACTGTTCACCGCCATGACCCTCCCCGCACCCGACGACCCGCCTTATCTCAAAGGACTGAACGCGCCTCAACGCGAGGCCGTGTTGACCACCGAGGGTCCGGTACTGGTGCTCGCCGGCGCGGGCACAGGCAAGACGGCGGCACTGACAGCCCGGCTCGGTCATCTCGTCGCCACGCGCCTCGCCTTCCCGTCGGAAATCCTGGCGGTGACCTTCACCAACAAGGCCGCGCGCGAGATGCGCGAGCGCGTCGGCCATATGATTGGCCCGGCCGTCGAGGGCATGCCGTGGCTCGGCACCTTCCACTCGATCGGCGCCAAGATGCTGCGCCGCCATGCCGAACTTGTCGGCCTGCAAAGCAACTTCACGATCCTCGACACAGACGACCAGCTGCGGCTGCTCAAACAGCTCATCCAGGCGGCCGGAATCGACGAGAAGCGTTGGACGGCGCGGGCACTGGCTGCGCTCATCGACCGCTGGAAGAACAAGGGACTGATGCCGTCCGAGGTCGATGCGGGCGAGAGCGAGGTCTTCGACCACGGCAAGGGCGCGGCCATGTATGCCGCTTACCAGGCCCGGCTGCGGGCGCTCAACGCCTGCGATTTCGGCGACCTGCTGCTGCACATGCTGACACTTCTCAAGACTGATCGGGAAGTGCTTGAATTTTATCAGGATCGCTTTCGCTACATCCTGGTCGACGAATATCAGGACACCAATTCGAGCCAGTATCTCTGGCTTCGTTTATTGGCCCAGAAGCGCAAGAACATCTGCTGCGTGGGCGATGACGACCAGAGCATCTACTCCTGGCGCGGCGCCGAAGTGGCGAACATCCTGCGCTTCGAACGCGACTTTCCCGGCGCGAAGATCATCCGCCTCGAGCAGAATTACCGTTCAACGCCGCAGATCCTCGCCGCGGCATCCGGCGTGATCGCGCAAAATGGCGGGCGGCTCGGCAAGACATTGTGGACCGAAGCCGTCGAAGGCGAGAAGGTCCGTGTGATCGGCGTCTGGGACGGCCCCGAAGAAGCGCGGCGGGTCGGCGAAGAGATTGAGAGCCTCGAGCGACAGGGCGTGCGCGCCGATGATGTCGCCATCCTCGTGCGGGCGTCCTTCCAGACGCGGGAGTTCGAAGACCGGTTCATGCAGATCGGCCTGCCCTTCCGCATCGTCGGCGGCTTTCGCTTCTATGAGCGTGCGGAAATACGCGACGCGGTCGCATATCTCCGCCTGATCAACCAGCCTGCCGACGATCTTGCCTTCGAACGCATCGTCAATGTCCCGAAACGAGGGCTTGGCGACAAGGCGGTCGAGACCGTCCACCGTGTCGCACGGGCCGAAGGCGTGCCGCTGACGCTCGCCGCCGCGCGCCTCATCGAGACCGACGAAATGACGGGGCAGGCGCGCAAGTCGCTTGGCCGCTTTATCGGCGATCTCGCACGCTGGCGCGATATGGCGCAAACCTTGCCCCATGCCGAACTGGCCAGGCAGATGCTCGACGAGAGCGGCTATACCGCCGCGCTGCAGGCCGAGCGCACCTCCGAAGCCGCCGGCCGGCTCGAAAACCTCCAGGAGTTGGTCCGCGCCATGGAGGATTATGAGACGCTGGGGGCATTCCTCGAGCATGTCAGCCTCGTCATGGACAATGAAGCACAGTCTGAAGAGGCGAAGGTCACGATCATGACCATCCATGCCGCCAAGGGGCTGGAGTTCGACACGGTGTTCCTCGCCGGATGGGAAGATGGGGTCTTTCCCTCGCAGCGCGCGCTCGACGAGGGCGGCCTCGCATCATTGGAGGAAGAGCGCCGCCTCGCTTATGTCGCGATCACCCGCGCCCGCCGCCGCTGCATCATCCTCCATGCCGCCAATCGGCGCGTCTATGGGCAATGGACCAGTTCCATCCCCTCACGCTTCGTCGGCGAGTTGCCGAAGGAGACGGTCAACGAGGAAACGACGCTCACGGGCGGCGCAAGCCTGTGGCGCGCCAACTGGTCCGAACGCGACGATCCCTTCGCGAATGTCGCGCGCGGTTCGGGCCGCGGACCGGGCTGGCAGCGCGCCGCAAGCCAGGGCAATTTCGTGCGCGAACCGACGCGACTGGTCGAGGCCCGCCAAAGCGCGGTCAGCCTCGGCAGCAAGGGGCGCAGCGACGTGTCGGTCGGCATGCGCGTCTTCCATGAGAAGTTCGGTTACGGCACGATCCAGACCATCGAGGGCAACAAGCTCGAAATCGAGTTCGAGCAGGCCGGTCGGAAGCGGGTGCTCGACAGCTTCGTCAAGCTGGCCTGAACGGCTTTCCGCTTCGGAACCAATCTTAATAGGCAGCGACTCGGGCAAAAACCTCCCGATGGAGGTAGCGCGGGCGCCGATCTCGGCTGAACATGGCGCGCTTCAGTGCACTTTGCGCCATTTTGACCCAAAAATGGATGTAAAAAGCCCAGAATTTCTGCCTTGTTAACGATTGAATCCTATCTCGGTCTTGCGACCCGAAGGGCGCTGGCCAGCCAGTGCTCACATAACTAGCCCGGCGGTACGTGGGTGTGCCGCCGGGCATTTTTCTCTTCGCCATCAAGACGCCCGCTACAATCAGCATGGCTGTTCCCCGGCGAAGCCCCGTCGTCAGAACGCCGCTTTCGGCGTCCCTCCCGTCATCTGCGCGCGCACCAGCGGGATCGGCGGGCCACCATAGGACAGGAAGCTATCGTGGAATTGCTTCCACGCCTTCCGTCCACCCTTCTTCGCCGTCCAGTCAGCGCGCAGCTTGCGGATCATGAGCTTGCCCATCGTATAGTTGAGATAGGCCGGATCATAGGTGCCCCGCGCGGCCTGCTGCTTGGCATTGCCCTCATCCTGGAAGCACTGCTCCTTGAACATCTGCTCGGATTCCTGCTGGGTCATCCGCCCCGTGTGGAGGCGGATCGCCGAGAGGAAGCGGCAGTCGCGCAGCAGGGCGTTGGAGAGCTGGCCGATATGCGTCTCAGGTTCGCCGTTGTTCAGGCCCGCCTCCCACATCAGTTCCTCGGCATAATGGGCCCAGCCTTCCGCGAAGGCATAGCCCACGAACACCCGGCCGAAGATCGACGGCGAGCGGTTGGCATGGAGGAACTGCAGGAAGTGACCGGGCATGACCTCGTGCACTGTCGTGAACAGGAGGTCGCGCTCGCCCGGAATGAAGTCTTCCTGAACCTGCTTGCTCCAGGTCGGATCGGGCGGCGAGATGTAATAGACCGACGGGATGCCTTTCTCATACGGTCCAGGCGGATCGATATAGGCGCTGTTCTGTCTGTTATAGGGTGGGCTCTCCTCGACCAGCGCCTGCTCCGTGCCGGGAATGCTCACGATGTTCTTCTCGAGGATGAAGGCGCGCAGTCCGGGGATCTGGCGTCGCGCCGCAGCGACCGGCCCTTCGGGCGGCTTGTTCTTGCCCATCTTGATCATGCAGTCGGCCATGGAGAGGCCGGGCGCGTAGGCCTTGCAGGCTTCACGCAGGGCATCCTGGTTGCGCTTGAGATCCGCGACACCGATCGCCTCCAGCTGGTCGAGCGGCGTATCGACCATCTCGGTCGCCGCCAGCATGCGCGAGAAACGCGCGCCGCCAAGGGCGAAATCGGTGGTTGCGGTGGCGCGATTGCTGTCGAGCCAGTCGCCCAGGTCCTTCATGGCCTTCGATGCGGCACCGGCCGCCTCGGCGAACTGCGCTTGCAACGCCGGATCCTGGACCGTCGCGAACGCAGCTTTGGCATCACCGACATAATAATCGCCGAGCCCCCGGAAACCAGCCACGCCGTGGTTGATGAAGCTGATCGGCATCGGCGTCTTGAGGTTCGCCCGGATCTGCGCGGCCGCGGCGGGCACCTGCTTGAGGAACGCGATCAGCGCCTTGAGGCGCGTCGGCGCATCCGCATAGTTGCGGGCGATGTAGGTATTGGGATCGAGGATGCCGATATAATAAGCCGGGTTCTTGTGCGGCTGGTCGGCATCGGTCAGCCAGAAGAGGTCGCCCTTCGCCACCGCGACCAGATAGTCGCGCTCGAAGGCATCGGCCTTGGTCATCGTCTTGGCATTGAAGGCCTGCGCCGCCTTGATCTGCGCATTGAGGAAGTCCGCGCGCGCCTTGAGGCCTGCTTCGCTGAGATCGGGGAGCTTGCCGTCGAAATCATGACGGCCCTGATAGACCGCGAAGGTCGGGTTGAGCTTGAAATAGCCTTCGAGGAAGGCATCGCGGAACCCGCTCCAGCTGCTCCTGGCGGGTTTGGCCGCGGCGGCAATCGCGGGCTCGGCAGCGGCGAACTTGAACGCACCGCCGGCGGAAAGCGCCAGCGCCACGCCCGGGAGGACGAGATGCCTTATGGGCCGAAAATGTTTCATGAAACGGACAACCTTGAAATGATGGAATAGATCTTTGTGATCGGCGGCGCGGCGCTTGTCCAGCCTGTGCGCCGGTCCTCGCACGAGACCTGAGCCGCCCAAGCAAATCTATCGCCCCTTTTTATTTGAAGTGCCGTTGCGCGCCTGCCCGTCCTCGGCCTAGGAGCACATCATGGCTACGGCGTCACAAGACGAGTCAGACAGTCCCGTCGGGAACGAAGGGCCGACGCATCCGCTGCAGATCGGCGCCTTCCGCGCGTTTCTGGTGGTGCGGCTTTTCACGATCCTCGCCGCAACCGGCATGTCGATGATCATCGCCTGGCAGGCCTATAATATCGCGCGCCTGACCATGGAGCCGGCCGCCGCCGCCGCACGGCTCGGCCTCATCGGGCTGATCCAGTTCTCTGTACTGTTCGTGCTCACGCCGATTGCGGGTCTGGCGGCGGACAATTACCAGCGCACGCGCATCGGCATGGCCACTCTGACAGTCCTCGCGGCCTGCGCCGCCGTGCTCGGGCTGGCCAGCTATGAAGGTACGACGAGCCTGCCGCTCATCTATGCCATCGCCGCCGTCCTTGGCAGCTGCCGCGCCTTCCAGGGGCCGGCACTGGGATCGATCGCGCCCAATATCGTGCCCAAGGACTTGCTGCCGCGCGCGATCGCCTTTTCGAGCATGTCCTGGCAGGTCGGCGGCATCGTCGGGCCCGCCATCGCCGGCTATATCTATGCGATCGAACCCTATTACGCCTATTCGTTCAGCGCGGGCCTGCTTCTCTGCGCAGTGGTCGCCATGATCTTCGTCGGCACCGTGCGTCAGGCGCCGCCCGAAAAGGATCGCCATCCGATCCGCCAGGTGATCGATGGCCTCAATTATGTTCGCACCAACAAGATCGTGTTCGGCGCGATTACGCTCGATCTCTTCGCCGTGCTGCTCGCGGGCACCACCTCGCTGCTGCCGGTCTATGCCCGCGACGTGCTCCATGTCGGCGCCGCGGGCCTCGGCCACCTCGCCGCCGCGCCGGGCGTCGGCGCCGCCGTCACGGCCCTGTGGTTCTCCTTCCGCCCGCTGCGCTATAATGTCGGCCCCAAGATGCTGGCTTCGGTCGGCCTCTTCGGCCTCGCGACCATCGTCTTCGGTGCGACCGCGTTCCTGCCCCAGCAAACGGCGATCCTCGTCGCCCTCGCAGCCATGGTGACCTGGGGCAGCGCCGACATGTTCTCGGTCTTCGTCCGCCAGTCGTTGATCCAGTTGCACACGCCGGATACGATGCGCGGTCGCGTCAGTTCGGTCTCGATGATGACCATCTCGGCCTCCAACGAACTCGGCGAAGCCGAGTCAGGCTTCGTTGCGGCCTTGATCGGACCGGTCGCAGCCGTCATTGTCGGCGGCGTCGGCGCCATTGTCGTGACGCTGACATGGCTCAAGCTGTTTCCCGAACTCAGATTGGCCAAAACCTTCGATCCGCCCGAGCATCTCGACATCCAGTCGACCCAAGGAGAGAAACGATGAAAGCAGCATCCATTCTCGAAACCATTGGCGGCACGCCGCATATCCGCGTCAACCGTTTGTTCGGAGATGCCGAAGTCTGGATCAAGTCGGAGCGCGCCAATCCCGGCGGTTCCATCAAGGACCGCATCGCCCTTGCGATGATCGAGGCCGCCGAGAAGGACGGCAGCCTCAAGCCCGGCGGCACGATCGTCGAGCCGACCTCCGGCAATACCGGTATCGGCCTCGCCATGGTGGCGGCGGTCAAGGGCTACAAGCTCATCCTCGTCATGCCCGAGAGCATGAGCCTGGAACGCCGCCGTCTCATGCTGGCTTATGGTGCCACGTTCGACCTGACGCCGCGCGAAAAGGGCATGAAGGGCGCCATCGAGCGCGCGCTCGAGATCGTTGCATCGACCGACGGCGCCTGGATGCCGCAGCAGTTCGAGAATCCGGCCAATATCGCCGTGCACGAGCGGACCACCGCGCAGGAAATCCTGAACGACTTCGCCGATGCGCCGATCGACGTGCTCATCACCGGCGTCGGCACGGGCGGCCATATTACCGGCTGCGCGCAGGCGCTCAAAAAGGCCTGGCCGAACCTCAAGGTGTTCGCCGTCGAGCCGACGCTGTCGCCGGTGATCAGTGGTGGCGCGCCGGGCCCGCACCCCATTCAGGGCATCGGCGCCGGCTTCATCCCCGCCAATCTCCACACCGCCCTGCTCGACGGCACCATCCAGGTGGACCCGGCTGAAGCCAAGGAGATGGCGCGCCAGGCCGCAAGCAAGGAAGGCATTCTGATCGGCATCAGTTCGGGCGCCACGTTGCAGGCCATCAAGCAGAAGCTCGCCGAACTGCCCGCCGGCACGCGCATTCTCGGCTTCAATTACGACACCGGTGAGCGCTACCTCTCGGTGCCGGACTTCCTGCCCGAAGCCTGAGCGCCCCAGCCGGAACACCGTTCCTCCGCCGAATAGCCTGAGGAACGACCAAGGTCGGGAACCGACTTTCCGAACCGGCGTTAAGACTCGTTATCCAAGCCGCCTTGAAATGGGACGGCCGGTTCCGCGCGGGATCTTAACGCCGTTTGTGCATTGCCATATCGGCCGCTCGTCCCCAAATAGCCCGCCTCTACGTGGGAATAACGCATGGCGACGCAATTTCTGAAGGCGGAGCGGCCGACTGCGGCCCGTAGGTGGATCGCGGCCGCTCTGGTGTCGCTCGCCGTGGCGTTGCTCGCGCTTGCCGCCTTGCACCAGGCGCGCAACCCCGTGAAAGGCTTCGTCCTTCCCGATGCGAAGGCGCTCGCTGCAGCCCGGCCGGATACGCCGATCCCCACGGTGGAACCGCTGGTGCTGGACGCGTCCAATCCGGACGAGGCGCGCAAGCTCAACGCGGAAATCCCCTTCTCGACCGCGCCCAATCCCGCCGCCAAACCCTATAAATTCTCGGGCGATGCGATCGGGCTGAGCCGGGCCACCGACTGTCTTGCCGCCGGCATGCTCTATGAGGCGGGCGACGACGCGACGGGCGAGCGCGCTGTCGGCCAGGTCGTGCTCAACCGCCTCCGCCACCCCGCCTTCCCCAAGACAGTCTGTGGCGTCGTGTTCCAGGGCGAGGAACGCGCGACCGGCTGCCAGTTCACCTTCACCTGCGACGGCGCCATGGCGCGCATTCCGAGCGCCGCTGCCTGGGACCGCGCGCGTGGACTCGCGATCCGCATGCTCTCCGGCGACGTCTTCAAGCCGGTCGGCATGAGCACCCATTATCATACCGACTGGGTCATGCCTTATTGGAGCGACACGCTCGACAAGGTGGCCGCCGTCGACACGCACCTCTTCTTCCGCTGGAAGGGCTGGTGGGGGACGCCGCCCGCTTTCTCGAACAAGGGCGTGAGCGGCGCGGAGCCGGTGATCCAGAAGCTGGCCCTGCTCTCGCCCGCGCACCGCGCTTTGCCGGAGCTTATCGCGCCGGTCGTCGCATCGTCGCTGATCGACGACAGCAGGGTGCCCAGCGCCGTCAATGCAGACTGGATCGGCCAGCGCATCGGCCCCGGCAAGCTCGTCGCGGTCGAGCGAGGCGGAAACGGCTTCGTGATGACGGTCGACAAGGGTGGCGATCCGTCGCGCTATGCCGATGCCGCAGCGCGTCTCTGCGCCGGCCGGGCCCAGTGCCGCCTGCTCGCCTGGACGGATCCCGCGACGACGCCGAAGAGCTTCCCGGTGCCGGAATCGGCCCAGCCTTCCATGTCCTTCTCCTATATCCGCATCAAGGACAGCGGGCTCGAGCGCATCCTCTACAATTGCGACGAATTCCCCTCGACGCCGCGCATCCAGTGCATGGCACGCCGGGCCGCCGCGGCCGCCCCGGCTCCCAAGCTCATGGCCGATGAGGTCGCGTCCAAATCCAGGCTGAAGCTGTCCGACGACGTGAAACCATCGGCCGACAACAATCGGGGACCACTGCTCGCGCCGGCAGCGGACTCGGCGGCCCGGCCACGCCTCAAAAGTGACGTGTCGCCGGTCAGGCCGGCCGCGAACAACCCCAATTGAGGCGCGTCAAGCCGCCGTCAGGAACGCCTCGGGCGGCAGCGCCATCAGCGCATCGGCCCCGCCTTCGATCTTGCGGCGAAGCGCGCCGGCGTCCGGCATGATTCGTTCCGCGAAATAGCGCGCGGTCACCAGCTTGGCGTTGAGGAAATCGGCGCTGCCGGTGCCTGACTGGAGCAGCGCCTGAGCCGCCCGGGCCATCTTCAGCCACATGAGCCCGACCGAAACGATGCCCATGATATGCATATAGGCATAGGCGGCTGCGCCGGCATTGTTCGGGTTGGCCATGGCATTCTGCATGAGCCACATGGTCGCGGCCTGCAGTTGCTGGTTGGCTTTTTCGAGCGCCTCGGCGACCGGGGCGACGGCAGGTCCCGCCGATTTGCCGAGCGCAACCTCCTCGCCGACGAGCTTGAAAAAGGCCTGGATCGCGCGGCCACCGTTGCGCGCCAGCTTGCGGCCGACCAGGTCCATGGCCTGCACGCCATTGGCGCCTTCATAGATCATCGTGATGCGTGCGTCGCGCACCTGCTGCTCAACGCCAGTCTCGGTAATATAGCCATGGCCGCCGAAGACTTGCTGCGACAGCACGGCAACGTCGAAGCCCTTGTCAGTGCCATAGCCCTTGATCACGGGCGTCAGCAGCTCGAGCAGATCTTCGGCGTCCTGCTTCTCCTGATCGCTCGGCGCGAGCTTCGAAAGATCGACCTGCAGCGCGATCCACAGCGCCAGGGCGCGCAGCCCCTCGGTCAGCGACTTGCCCTCCATGAGCATGCGGCGGACGTCAGGATGGACAAACAGCGTGTCGGCGGGCTTGTCGGGCTCGGCCGCGCCGGTGAGCGCCCTGCCCTGCCGCCGTTCCATCGCGTAGCGGACGGCATTCTGATAAGCGAGTTCGGCTTGGCCGAGCCCTTGCAGGCCCACGCCCAGCCGGGCCTGGTTCATCATGATGAACATGGCGGCGAGGCCCTTATGCTCCTCGCCGACCATCCAGCCGATGGCATCGTCATAGTTCATGACACAGGTGCAATTGCCGTGGATGCCCATCTTGTGCTCGATCGAGCCACAGGAAACGGCGTTGCGAGCGCCGAGCGAGCCATCGTCGTTGACCATCACGCGCGGCACGAGGAACAGTGAGATGCCCTTGCTGCCCGCGGGCGCGCCCGGCGTCTTGGCGAGGACGAGGTGGATGATGTTCTCGGCCATGTCATGCTCGCCGCCCGAGATGAAAATCTTGGTGCCGCTGATCTTGTAGCTGCCATCGGCCTGCGGCTCCGCGCGCGTCTTGATCATGCCGAGATCGGTGCCGGCATGGGGCTCGGTGAGGTTCATCGTGCCGCACCAGCGGCCCGCGACCATGTTCGGCACATATTTCTGCTTCAGCGCATCCGAACCCACGGCAAGGATCGCCTCGATCGCGCCGCCGGTCAGGCCATTATACATTTCGAGCGCGTGGTTGGCCGAAACGAAATATTCGCTGACCGCGGTCGCGACGACCATCGGCAGTGCTTGGCCGGCATATTCCTCCGGCGCATGGAGCGTCGTCCAGCCGCCTTCGACGAACTGCTGGAAAGCCTCGGTGAAGCCGGGCGGAACGATGACGCTGCCATCGTCCTCGCGTTTGCAGCCGACCTTGTCGCCCACCGCGTTCAGCGGATACATGACCCCGGTGGCGAACTTGCCGCCCTCTTCGAGCACCGCCTGGACGATGTCGGCCGAAGCGGCGGTAAAGCCAGGCGTATTGCTGAGCCGGTCGAGGCCGATGATCTCGTCGAGGACAAAGCGCGTGTCGCCGACGGGCGCGGTATAGCTGGGCATGGAAGCTCTCCTGAGGATTCCCCCTCAGTCTATCCGTCCATCCCGGGAAGAGGCTAGTCTTTTTGCCCGTTCAACATCGCAATGAAATGGGAAAGCTCGGCCACCGCCTCGTCGATATCGCGCCTCTGCGCATTCAGCAGGGCAACCCGGTCCGAACATTTCCGGATGGTCACCTCGCGCTGCGCTTCCCGGCCATCGTCGACATCGTAGAGGTCTATCATCTCGCGGATGTCGGCGAGCGAGAAGCCCACGCGCTTGCCGCGCAGGATCCACGCCAGCCGCGCTCTGTCGCGGTGGCTGTATATCCGGGCTAGGCCCTGCCGATGGGGGGATATGAGGCCCTCATCCTCGTAGAACCGCAAGGCCCGGGCTGTCACCCCAAACTCGGTGCACATCTCGGAAATCGAGAACTCTTCGCGGTCATCCTTCGCCGGGATTTGGATTCCGGCGATCATCACAGGATTTTTCATGCCTATAATGTTAACTAAGCTGTTGCTGTGGGTCAAAGTATCCCGATGATTGACGTATAGGTCAATCAACCGTTAGGACTAGCAACTGTGTACTTTTGGCCTCAGTCGGGAATCCTCATAAGTCCCGGACCCGTTATGCGACGGTAGAAACAGCTGCGCTCACCGGTGTGGCAGGCCGGTCCCTTGGGTGTGACGATAAGCCACACCGCGTCCTGGTCGCAATCGATGCGAATATCCTGCACGATCAACTCGTTGCCGGACTCCTCGCCCTTCATCCAGAGCTTCCCGCGACTGCGCGACCAGAAATGCGCACGCTTGGTCCGCACCGTCTCCTCCAGCGCCTGCGCATTCATATGGGCGAGCATCAACACCTCGCCCGTCGCGCCATCGGTGGCGACGGCAGTGATCAGGCCATCACGGTCATATTTGGGATCGAGCGCCAGGCCCGTTTCGCGTTGGTCGGTCATGGGGGCGCTATATCGCGCAAGAATCAATCAGGAAAGCAGGCTCATCCCCGGCCGATCAGCGTCCTCGCCATCGCGTCCGCAACTTCTGCCGCAGGGCGCCCGCCCGCCGCGCTCTCGGCCCAGATCGCCTTCAAGCGCGCGGGTATTTCCGCAATCTTCGCCTCCACGAAACGCCGGTCGCCAAGGTGGAAATATTCGGAAGTCACGTTGATGATGCCGCCGGCGTTGATCACATAATCGGGCGCATAGAGAATGCCGCGCGCATGCAGGCGCGCTGCGTCCGCGGCGACGGCGAGTTGATTGTTGGCAGCGCCTGCCACGATCGGCGCCGCAAGCAACGGGATCGACGCTTCCGTCAGGATCGCGCCCAGTGCGTTGGGACTGAACACGTCCGCCTCGATCGTCATGATCTCGTCTGCGGATACGGCCCGCGCACCCAGCTCGCCTGCCAGCGCCGCGGCGCGCGCTTCATCGGCATCGGCCAATGTCAGCCGCGCGCCGTCCCTGGCCAGCAGCCGTGCCGTGCCGCCGCCGACACTGCCGACGCCCTGGATCGCAACATGGACGCCGGACAGATCTCCCCTGCCGAGCTTCTGCTCGACTGCGGCCTTGATCCCCAAATAGACGCCCTTGGCCGTGGAAGGCCCCGGATCGCCGCCAGCCTTGCCGCTTGCCACGGGAAGGCCGGAGACATGGCGCGTCGCCGAGGCGATCGTTTCCATGTCCACCTCGCTCATGCCGACATCCTCGGCGGCGACATAGCGCCCACCAAGGGACTCGACCGCCTTGCCAAAGGCGCGCAGCTGGTCGCCGGTCTTGGGCGTATCACCGGCCAGGATCACGCCTTTGCCGCCGCCGACGGGCAATCCCGCCATCGCATTCTTGTAGCTCATGCCGCGCGACAGGCGCAGCGCATCGGTCAGTGCGTCGGCGTCCCTGGCATAGCGCCAGTAGCGCACGCCGCCACTCGACGGACCGAGATGAGTCGAATGGATGGCGATAATGGCCTGCAAGCCCGTCGCGGAATCGGTGAAAAAATGGACATCCTCATGTCCGTCGAAATCCGGATGAGACCAGAACATCGCACCTTGCCGACAGCTTGTCGTGACGAAGAAAATGGGGCGACCGACGGGATCCGAACCCGCGACCTCTGGTACCACAAACCAGCGCTCTAACCAACTGAGCTACGGTCGCCACAGCGTCCCTGAGGGCGCTTTCGAGAGGCGCGCCATAATGCGCCATGAGGCCCAGCGTCAAGCGCGCAGCTGAAGTTTATCGAAGGAAAATGGGAGCGAGGCTCACCGTGCAGAGCGAGGATCGAATGCCTCTCCTGCTTAATTCGCCGGTCCGTCGATCCTGCCACGATGCCTCGAGGCGAGACATATCGGGAAACAGGATCGAGGCCGGTCAAAAAAGTGGCGCCGCGCTTCTCCCACAGAGCAGCGCGGCGCCCTCGTTTGTCTTAGTTGACGGCGTCCTTCAGGCCCTTGCCGGCCTTGAACTTCGGCTGAGCCGAAGCCTTGATCGCCATGGTTTCGCCGGTGCGCGGATTGCGGCCGGTCGAAGCCTTGCGCTTCGAAACCGAGAAAGTGCCGAAGCCGACAAGGCGAACTTCATCACCCTTCTTCAGCGCACCCGTGATCGAGTCGAAAACGCCCTCGACAGCCTTGCCGGCTTCCGCCTTGGTAAGACCGCTGCTGTCTGCGACTGCGCTGATCAGATCCTGCTTGTTCATAGCCTTAGGAACCCCCTTCATATGATTGCTTGTGGTGGGAATCGTGCCTCGAAGTCGCGCATAAAGGCGTTTCTGCCAGCGACTGTCAAAGATTTTTGCAGGCGATGCGCCGAAATGCAGCCGATTCCGGTCGATTCATGCCCAAGGGCCCCATGATGGGACAGGAAAGGCACCCGAAAACGACGTTTTTCAGCGGTTAAGCACATTGTTCCGGGAACCGCCACGGCGACTCCGGCACAGATTCGGCCCTTCGAAAAAGCGCGAGACTCGGACCAACGCCCGAGGAACCCGATGCCGGCCTAATGACGCAGCGTCGGCCCCTCGTCACCCGTCGCCGCGAGGGGCGGCTGGGCGGCTAGGTCATCTTGCTCGGACCATTCGATCGGCGTCAGCGGCGCCGTGAGGGCGCGCGCCAGCACTTCATCGACATGGCTGACGGGCACGATCTCGAGGCCTTCCTTGATGTTGGCCGGAATCTCCGCAAGGTCCTTCTCATTCTCATACGGAATGAGCACGGTCTTGATGCCGCCGCGCAGAGCCGCGAGGAGCTTTTCCTTGAGGCCGCCGATCGGGAGAACGCGTCCGCGCAGCGTCACCTCTCCGGTCATTGCGACATCCTTGTTGACCGCAATGCCGGTCAGCGTGGACACGATCGAGGTGACCATACCCACACCCGCCGATGGACCGTCCTTGGGGACGGCGCCTTCGGGCAGGTGGATGTGAATGTCGCGGCGGTTGAAGATGCTGGGCTTGATGCCGTAGCCCGGCGCGCGTGCCTTCACATAGGAAAAGGCCGCCTGCACGGACTCGTTCATCACGTCGCCGAGCTTGCCCGTCGTCTTGATCTGCCCCTTGCCGGGCACGGTGACCGACTCGATGGTCAGCAGCTCGCCGCCGACCTCAGTCCAGGCCAGGCCCGTGACGGCACCGATCTGATGCTCTTCCTCGCCCATGCCGTGGCGGAATTTCCGCACGCCGGCAAACTCCCCGAGATTGCCCGGCGTGACCGTAACGGACTTTTCCGTGCCCTCCAGGATCTTGCGCAGTGCCTTGCGCGCCAATCGCGCGATCTCGCGTTCCAACGTACGGACGCCAGCTTCACGCGTGTAATAGCGGATGAGGTCGCGCAGCGCGTCTTCCTCGATCGCGAACTCGCCTTCCTTCAGGCCATGCGCCTCGATCTGCTTTTCGACGAGGTGACGCTGGGCGATCTCGACCTTCTCGTCCTCGGTATATCCCTCGAGCCGGATGATCTCCATACGGTCGAGCAAGGCGCGAGGCAGGTTGAGGCTGTTCGCGGTGGTCACGAACATGATGTCCGAAAGATCGAGGTCGATCTCGAGATAATGGTCCTGGAAGCGGCTGTTCTGCTCGGGATCGAGCACCTCGAGCAGCGCGGACGCCGGGTCGCCCCGGAAATCCTGGCCGAGCTTGTCGATCTCGTCGAGCAGCACGAGCGGGTTCATCGTGCCGGCCTTCTTCAAATTGGCGGCGATCTTACCCGGCATCGAGCCGATATAGGTGCGGCGGTGTCCCCGGATTTCGGCCTCGTCGCGCACGCCGCCCAGTGACTGGCGCACGAACTCGCGGCCCGTCGCCTTCGCGATGCTGCGGCCGAGCGAGGTCTTGCCGACGCCGGGCGGGCCGACGAGACAGAGGATCGGGCCCTTCAACTTGTCCGAGCGAGCCTGCACCGCGAGATATTCGACGATGCGGTCCTTGACCTTGTCGAGCGCGAAATGGTCGGCATCGAGGATTTCCTGCGCCTTCACCAGATCCTTCTTGAGCTTGCTCTTCTTGCCCCAGGGCAGGCCGAGCAGCGCATCGAGATAATTGCGGACCACGGTGGCTTCCGCCGACATCGGCTGCATCGACCGAAGCTTCTTCAGTTCGGCGGTCGCCTTGGCGCGCGCTTCCTTGCTGAGCTTGAGCTTGGCCAGCTTGTCCGTGATCTCGGCGAGTTCATCGGAATCGTCGCCCTCGCTGCCACCCAGTTCGCGCTGGATCGCCTTGAGCTGCTCGTTCAGATAATATTCGCGCTGGGTCTTCTCCATCTGGCGCTTGACGCGCCCGCGGATCTTCTTCTCGACCTGCAGGACGCCAAGCTCGCCTTCCATGAAGGCAAAGACCATTTCCAGGCGCTTGAGCGGATCCTCTTCGACCAGCAGCGCCTGCTTGTCGCTATCCTTGATGGCAAGGTTCGCCGCGACGAAGTCGGACAGACGGCCAGCTTCGGTGATCTCGCGCAGCTGCACGGGGGTTTCGGCCGGCAGCTTCTTGTTGAGCTTGGCGTAGTTCTCGAACTGGTTGGCGACGGAACGCATCATCGCTTCGACCTCGGGGCCGGCGACGTCCTTGTCTTCCTGCGGTGTGACGAGCGCGCGCAGATGATCGCCGCCGTCAGTCAGCGAAACCAGCGCGGCCCGCTGCTTGCCTTCGACGAGAACGCGGACATTGCCGTCCGGCAGCTTCAGCATCTGCACAATGCTGGCGATGACGCCCATATCGTAAAGCGCCTCGCGGTCGGGATCGTCCTCGGCCGGATCGAGCTGCGCGACGAGGAAAATGTCCTTGTCCGCTTCCATCGCCTTTTCCAGCGCAGCAACGCTCTTCTCGCGCCCGACGAACAGGGGCGCGATCATCTGCGGGAAAACGACGATATTCCGCAGCGGCAGCAGGGGCAGTTCAAGATCCATGGTCACTCCAGTAGCGGCATCGGCCAGGACTCGGCCGTTCCGCGCTTGTTCTTAATATCGGAGCGTGCGCATCCCGTTTCAACATATCGGCGTGCAATCCTGCGTCCAACCCGATGAAGATTGTCTGAAACGACAGGAAAAACGCCGGAAATTGCGTTGGACTCGGCTGCTCAGAAGGGCATTTTGAAGCCGGGCGGAATCGGCAGGCCAGAGGTCAGCTTGCCCATATGAGCGCCCGCCGCTTCGTCCGCCTTTGCCTTGGCATCATTATAAGCTGCCACGATGAGATCCTCGAGCATGGTCTTGTCGGCGGGCACGATGAGGCTGTCGTCGATGGAGAGCCCAAGGATACGGCCCTTGGCGCTCGCCTTGATCCGCACCAGGCCGCCGCCGGACACGCCCTCGACCTCGACTGTTTCAAGCTCGGCCTGGGCCTTCTGCATGTCTTCCTGCAGTTTGCCGACCATGCCCATGATGTCGGCGCCGCCGAACAGCTCGTTGATGTCCTTCATCGATAATCTCCGTCAATTGCTGCGGTCCGGCTCCGCCAGGGCGGCACCGGGAAAGGCCGCCAGCGCGGCGGCCACGATCGGGGTGGCGCGGATTTCCTCGCGCCGGGCTTCGGCGGCGGCCAGCTGCTGCTCACGCAGGCTCGGTTCGCCGTTCATGTTGCTCGAGTCAACGACCCAGTGCGCTCCTGTGGCATCCTTCAAGGCTGCTGCGACCTGCCGGGTAAAATCGGCGTCGAGCGGCTGAAGCAGCCGGATTTCCAGCTCAGGCGGCGCAAATCTGACGAGGCTGACGCAATCGTGCAGCTCGGCGCCAAGCCGCGGAGCCGACTCCAGCAGCAGGGAGACCAATGCGGCGAAGTCGCGTGGCGGGGCCGGATCCGATGGCGCTGCGGGCTTAGGCTCGGCGGCCCGCATCTGCGGCGTATCACCGGTCGGGCCGCCCGTGAAAGCCGGCGCGCCCTCAAGGCCCAGCCCTCGCTCCTTGAGCAACTGGGCCAGCTCGCCGGGGTCGGGCATCTGTGTGGCGTGGACGAGACGCAGGAGCGCCATTTCGCAAGCGGCGAGCGGCCGGGCGGCCGACACCACTTCTTCATGGCCCTTGAGGAGCAGTTGCCACAAGCGATGCAGCACCGGATGGGACAGCGTCGCCGCCCAGTCCCCGATCGCCTTGCGCTCAGCCTCGGCATGAAGCGCGAGACCGGCCCCCTTCCCGGCCTTGGCGACCGTGACGGCATGGATCAGGTCGAGCAGCGCATTGATGGTCGCGACCGGCTCTACACCGAGAGACTCCTGCTCGTGCAATATGTCCAGCACGGTAGCGCCATTGCCTGCAATGACCTCGGCAAACAGACGGCGCATGGCGCTGCGGTCGGACAGGCCGAGCATGACGCGGACCTGATCGGACGTGATGCGCGGCTTGCCGCCCTCGGTGTCGGCATGGGCAATCGCCTGGTCGAGGATCGAGAGGCCGTCGCGCGCCGAGCCTTCGGCCGCGACGGCGATCATGGCCAGCGCATCCTCGTCCGCGCTCACTCCTTCCTTGTCCGACACCTGCGCGAAGTGCTGCTGAAGCAGTTCGGCGGGAATGCGGCGCAGGTCGAAACGCTGGCAGCGAGACAGCACCGTGATCGGCACCTTGTTCACTTCCGTGGTCGCGAACAGGAACTTCACATGCGCAGGCGGCTCTTCAAGTGTCTTCAGCAATGCATTGAAAGCATTACGAGACAGCATATGGACTTCGTCGATAATATAGATCTTGTAGCGCGCCGAAACGGCCGCATAACGCACCGCCTCGATGATCTCGCGGACATCGTCGACACCCGTATGCGAGGCCGCGTCCATCTCGATCACATCGATGTGGCGCCCCTCGGATATGGCCTTGCAGGGCTCGCAGATGCCACAGGGGTCGATGGTCGGACCGCCTTGACCGTCAGGGCCCACACAATTCAGCGCCTTTGCGATAAGCCGCGCCGTCGAGGTCTTCCCGACCCCGCGCACGCCCGTCATGAGGAAAGCATGAGCGAGCCGGTCGCGCTTGATCGCATTGCCCAGCGTCTGCACCATCGCATCCTGGCCGATGAGCTCGGCAAAGGTCTGCGGGCGGTAGGCACGCGCCAGCACGCGATACGCGCCCGGCTTGCCGTCTGCTGCTGGCTTGGGCGGCTGTTGCGCCTCACCCAGATCAAAGCCGAAATTGTCGTCGGAATCAGTCATCGTTTTCGACCTTAGCGGCGAAACGCGGCCCTGCACACAGTCCCTTTCACGAGATCGGGACTGGCCCCGTCATCAGCGAGCGGGGGAGAATAGAATGCGCGGATCGGTATGGCAGCCATGGCCCATTTTCTAGGCATCCCCGCTCGGCAACGCGGGTTTCTGCACCGACAGGAACGGAATGGCGATACCGGCGAGGATCAACACCATGCCGACGACATGGTAGCCATGAAATGGCTCGCCGAGGATGAGCGAGGCCAGCACCGCGCCGAACAGGGGCTGCAAGTTGATGACCTGGCCGGCGTCCCCCGCCCCGATCTCCGCGACCGCCTTGTTGAACATGAAGTAGGCCACGATCGAGGGCAGGATTGTCACATAGGCGATGCCCGCCAACGCACCGGCGGTGAAATGCACGTCGCGCGTCTGCAACTCCAATGCTGCGAGAGGCCCCATGCAAAGCGCACCGATGACGATCGTGATCGCGAGAAAGCTGAGGCCGTCGATCGGCGGGCGCAACCGCAACAGCACCGTGTAGAGCGCCCATAGCATCACGGCGCACAGGACCAGCGCATCGCCGCGGTTGAATTCGAGCGACGTCATGGCGGCCGGATCGGCATGAAAGATGATGATCCAGACGCCCGCGGCAGCGACGATGCAGCCAATGACCTGGGCAAGGCGCGGCCGCGTTCGGAACAGCGCATAATCGAGCAACAGGACGAGCGCAGGGATCGCGGCCTGGACGAGCAGGCTATTCGCAGCTGTGGTGTATTGCAGGCCTGAATACATGAAGCCGTTGAACGAACCGACGCCGACCATGCCGAGCATCAGGATGACTGCCCAGTGACGGCGGATCGTCGCCATATCGCCCATGATCCGCCGCCAGGCGACCGGCACGGCAATAAGCGACGCGCCGCCCCAGCGCAGAAAGGCCAGCGTGAAAGGCGGCACATCTTCATGAATGGCGCGGGCCACGATGGAGTTGCCCGACCAGAGCAGCATCACCAGGCCCAGCATGAGATAGACGGTGCGGCGACGCGATGCGGTCTGCAAGGATTGAGCCTTTCGAGCGAAGGAGGCCGCATATGGCTCCCCCACGGACCTTGAGCAAGAGCCGCTCCGCTTGCATTCGCACGGTTTCAGGCTTCTAACGGTCCCTTCGATCAACAGCTCGCGGACCCCCGCCCTTATGACCACCGCCGAAATCACCCCCGAGCTCAACGCCGTCGACCATGCCGACCGCGCCTTTGCCGGCCACCCAAAGGGCCTCGGCTATCTGACCTTCACCGAACTGTGGGAGCGCTTCTCTTATTACGGCATGCAGAACCTGCTGGTGCTCTACATGGTCAATTATCTGCTCTTGCCCGGTAATATGGGTCAGATCATCGGCTTCGAAACGTTCCGGAGTCTCTTCGGCCTCTCGAACACCGAGGGCCAGCCGCTCGCCTCGGCAATCTACGGCAATTACACCGGCTTCGTTTACCTGACGCCCATCCTCGGCGGCCTGCTCGCCGACCGATTGCTCGGGCGACGCTACACGGTGCTCGCGGGCGCGATCATCATGGCGATGGGGCATTTCCTGATGGCCTTCAACGCGACCTTCCTGTTCGCCCTGATCTGCCTGGTGATCGGCAGCGGTTGCTTCAAGGGCAATATCGCGAGCCAGGTCGGCGGCCTCTACAAACCCGAAGATCAGCGCCGCGCCGACGCCTTCCAGATCTACTATCTCGGCATCAATCTCGCCGGCATCGTGACGCCGCTGGTCGTTGGCACGCTCGGCGAAAAGGTGGGCTGGCATTATGGTTTCGGCGCGGCCGGTTTCGGCATGCTGCTGGCGCTCGCCATCTATCTTTCGGGTCAGCGCTATCTGCCGGCGGACACCATCACACGGCGGGACAAGACCGCCAAGAAGGAACCGCGCAAACCGCTCACCAGTGCCGAATGGCAGGCTCTCGCCGCGCTCATCCTGCTGATCCCGGTGCTGGCCTTCGCGATCGTACCGAACAACCAGATCTTCAATGCCTATCTGGTCTGGGGCGATCAACGCTTCGACCTCACTTTCTTCGGCATCCGGGTTCCGACGACCTATCTCACCTCGATCGACGCCATCACCTCGATCGGCTTCCTCGCGATCGTGGCGCTCTTCTATCGCTGGTACGGCAAGCGCTGGAATGAGCCGGACGAACTGACCAAGATGATCATCGGCGGGATCTTCTCGATCTCGGGCATGCTGTGCCTCTACATGGCGGCGGCGACCACACCGGCCGATCAGAAGATCACCTTGTTCTGGCCGATGATGTTCGAGCTGCTCAATTCCATCGGCTTTGCGCATCTGCTGCCGGTGAGCCTAGCACTCTTTGCGCGGCTAGCGCCGGCATCGTTCAATGCCGCAGTGATCGGTCTTTATTATCTCGCCTTTTTCGGCGCCAACAAGCTGGTCGGCTATTTCGGCGGCTTCTACGAAACCATGGCGACGCCCACATTCTGGTTGATGCATGCCGGCTTCGCGGCGGGCGCGGGCGCAGTGTTCCTGCTGTTCAAGCTGACACTGGCAAGGCGATTGATGGGCGGGCCTGCGCCGGCAATGGCCTGACGCGGAAAAGGTGGAAGCCGAACGACCCGCAGCGAATTCGTTGTGGCTGCTTCCGTCAGGACCTGACCAGGTTGGCGAAGACTACGTCCGCCGACTTCCGCGGCGGCATATGGCGGCCCTCCCCCGAAAATGCAAGCGGACACGGCATTTGCGGCAAACTATGCTATGCCCGGCGGACGAGGATGGAGACTCTTGCCATGCTGCGCCTGCTGGCTTTTACTCTCTTGATGACGGCCGTTCCCGCTTCCGCTGCCGACGAACTGCCCAAAGGCCGGATTACCGGCATTGGCGGCATATTCTTCAAGGCCAAGGATCCCAAGGCGCTCGCTGCCTGGTATCGGGACGTCCTCGGTCTCAAGCTGGAAGATTGGGGCGGCGCGGCGCTCGTACCCGACGCGCCGGGTCATCCGCCGGCGCTGATCTGGAGCACCTTCCCCGCCGACACCCAATATTTCGATCCGTCCAGAAGCGATCACATGATCAACTATGCCGTCGACGACCTCGACGTCTTCCTGAAGCGGATCGAAGCGAAGGGCGTGAAGGTGTTGAAGCGCGACGACAGCGACCCCAGCGGCCGTTTTGCCTGGATTGTCGACCCAGAGGGCAACAAGCTCGAGCTTTGGCAGCCGCTGGCGAAATAAGTTTCAGTATTCCTGCGCAAGCAAGAGTCTAGATGCCCTGCATATTGCGGCTCTCGGCCGGAATCCTGACAGTGAGCGTCTCATAGTCGCCCTTGAGCGTGATCTGGCATGAGAGCCGGCTGAAGCGCGTCGTCGAAGCGGCAAGATCGAGCATGTCCTCTTCATCCTCGCTCGCTGGGGGCAGCTTGGCAAAATCGGCAGCTTCGAGAATGACATGACAGGTCGAACAGGCCATCTGACCCTCGCAAGTTCCTTCCAGCGGCTGGCCGGCGCCTTGCGCCACCTCCAGCAGATTGTCGCCATCCTGCGCCTCGACCTCCTGGATCTTGTCGCCATCGGCGCTGACGAACCGCACCCGGATCATGCCGCCACCTTCTGCATCTGCGCCGCCTCGTCGATCGCTGCGGCGGCGCGCTGGATTTCTTCGACCTCGGTATAGCGCCCGAAGCCGATGCGCAGGGAAGACCGTGCCTCGGCGTCGCTCAGGCCGATCGCCCGCAATACATGGCTCGGCTTACCGGTCCCGCTGGCGCAGGCCGAACCCAGCGAGACACACACATTCCGGAGCGACGAGATCAGCCTGGCAGCATCGACGCCCTCACGCCGGATATTGAGGTTGCCATGATAGCGCGCGTCCAGCGCGCCATTGATCGTCCAGCCCGCAAAGGCCTTGAGCGCCGCCTTCCAGAGCCGCTCGACATGCGCAATGCCGGTTTCGCGCTGCGTCATGGCGACCTGCGCCGCCGCGCCGAAACCGGCGCAGAGCATAGGAGAATTGGTGCCGGGGCGGAGGCCATATTCCTGGCCGGAACCATGCATCAAAGGCGGCAGTTCCAGCCCCTCGCGCAGCCAGAGCGCGCCGATACCCTTGGGCCCGTGCATCTTGTGGGCGGTGATCGCGATCATGTCGCTGTCCGGCATTGCCAGCTTGCCGAAGCCCTGCACCGCGTCGCACAACACCGGCACATCGCTTGCGCGGGCAATGGCAATCAGAGCGTCCATCGGCTGAATGACGCCAATCTCGTTATTGACCTGCATGACGGCGAGCAGCGCCGCGCGCTCGTCGATCGCGGCCTCGGCGATATCCGGATCGACGAGCCCGTCGGGTCCGACGGGCAGGATCACCGGTTCGAAACCCTCGTGCCGCAGCGAACGCACCGTTTCCAGCACGGCGGCATGTTCGGTAGCGATCGTGACGACGCGCCGGCGCTCGGGCGGCGCGCTGCGTGCGGCGCCGATAATGGCGATATTGAGCGCCTCGGTCGCGCCCGACGTGAAAATGAGGTGGCCGTCGCCCTTGCCCAGCGCCGCCTTGACGCGATCGCGCGCCAATTCGACGTCGGCGGCAGCAATGCGGCCGATGCGATGGGCGCTGTTCGGATTGCCATAATGAGCCATGGCCGCCGTCATGGCCGCTTCAGCCTCCGGCGCGAGCACCGTGGTCGCCTGATAGTCCAAATAGATCATGTCCGGCTGCCAGAATATAGGGCGAGCCATTGCGCAAGAAAGGCCTGAATATCGCTTTCCCGCGTATTATGCCCCAGACTGACACGAATAACCTCGGCGGCGTGCTCTTCTGGCCACCCCATGGCCGTCAATACGCCGCTCGCCTTGAGCGTGCCGGAGGAACAGGCGCTACCCGCCGACACGGCGATCCCGGCCATATCGAAGCGGATAAGCTGTGCCTGTGCGCTCATGCCCGGCATACGATAACTGCCGATCGTGGCGAGACGGGACGACGCGGACGCGACGATCACGCCACCGGCCGCGGAGACGGCCGCATCGAGTTCACCACGCCAGTGCAGGGCCTCATCGAGCCATTGCGCACCTTGTTCAACCGCGGCGGCAAACCCCGCCGCAAGCGGCATGGCCTCGGTCCCGGCGCGATAGCCCTGCTCCTGACCGCCGACCGGATGCAGGAGAGCCAGATCCTGCACCAGCAACGCGCCGATGCCGACAGGGCCGCCGAGCTTATGTGCGCTGATCACGGCCATGTCCGCGCCCTGCGGCAGAGGCAGCTTGCCCGCACCCTGGCTGCAATCGGCCAGCAACTTTGCTCCGGCGGCATGGATGCGCTCGGCCAGGTCGTCCAAAGGCTGGATGACGCCGGTCTCGCTGTTGACCTGCTGGATCGCGAAAAGCGTGCCCGCCTCGATATGGTTCGGCAGCAGGACGATGCCGTCCGCATCGACCGGCAGGCGACAATCAGATCGAACGTGGCGGAGCACGGCGTCATGCTCGGTCGCGCTCGCCAGCACGGCATTTGCCTTGCTCCTGGTCAGCGCAATTGCCAACGCCTCGCTCGCACCGGCGGTGAAGAGCACGGCCCCTCCCCAGTCCAGCGCCGCTGCAAGCCGCGCGCGCGCGCCCTCGAGCAGTGCCTTGGCTGCGCGCCCTTCAGCATGCGGCGACGATGGATTGGCCCAGGCGGAGAAGCCTTGATCCATGGCCGCGCGCGCCGCGGGCAGCAGCGGCGTTGTCGCGGCATGATCGAGATAGATGCGTCCCGTCATCGGGCTTTCCTGCAGTTGGTCTCGATACGGGTCAAGGCACAGCACCCAAGACAATTGCGAAATGGCGTCCGCCCTCTATATAAGCGGCCATCCGGCAGCAGTAGCGCTCGCACCGTCTGCCATCAGTCCAATATCCCAGGTGCCATGCCAGACGTCATTTTTCCCGGTCCCGAGGGCCGTCTCGAGGGCCGCTTCAGCCCGCCGCCCCGTCCCCGCGCGCCCGTCGCCCTGATCCTGCATCCGCATCCGCAGGGCGGCGGCACGATGAACGACCGCATCACGCAGGCGCTCTACAAAACCTTCGTGAAGCGCGGTTTTGCGACGCTTCGCTTCAATTTCCGGGGCGTGGGACGTTCGCAGGGCGTCTTCGACAATGGCATCGGTGAACTGTCCGACGCGGCAGCCGCGCTCGACTGGGTGCAGAGCTTCCATCCGGAGGCACAGACGACCTGGATCGCCGGCTTCTCCTTCGGCGCCTGGATTTCGATGCAGTTGCTCATGCGCCGGCCGGAAATCCGCGGCTTCATCTCGGTCGCCCCGCCCGCAAACATGTATGATTTCTCGTTCCTCGCGCCCTGCCCGGCCTCCGGCATCATCGTGCAAGGCATCAATGACGAGGTGGTCTCCGCCAATTCGGTGCAAAAGCTGGTCGACAAGCTGCGCACACAGAAGGGCATCACGATCCATCATGACGAGATTCGCAACGCCAATCACTTCTTCGAGCATGAGCTCGACCAGTTGATGATGAGCGTCGACAATTATCTCGACATGCGCCTCGCGCCGGATTCGCCGATCAGGTGAGGCTGGACGACCGATGCTGATCCTCGCGGGCTCTGTCCGGCTGCCGCCCGAAAATATGGACGCGGCACGGCCTGTCATGCAGCGGATGGTCGAAGCAAGCCGGGCCGAACCGGGCTGTATCGCCTATAGCTTTTCCGAAGATGCGCTCGAGCCCGGCCTCATCCGGGTCTTCGAGATCTTCCGCGATCACGAAGCTCAGCAGTTCCATTCGACGAGCGCCCACATGGCGGAATGGCGCGCGGCTTGGCCGGCGCTCGGCATCGGCGCGCGTCAGATCACGCGCTACGAGGTGAGTTCGGCGATCGAGACCTGACCTCAGTCAGGCGCGGGTGACAGAAGCACGCTTGCGCCTGGGGGAACCAACACTGCCAGCAGATGCGCGGCCCCTCAATTCTGGACCGAGAGCTGTTCCAGCATTTCCGCCAACTCAAGCCAGCGTTCTTCGGCCGCATCCTTCTCCGCCCGCGCCTTTTCGATGGCACCCGACAATTCGGCAAAGCGCTTGGGGTTCTTGGCATAGAGATCGGCATCGCCGAGCGCGGCTTCGTCGCGGGCGATCGCCTTCTCGATCTCCTCGATCCGACCGGGCAGCAGATCGAAGTCGCGCTGATCCTTATAGCTCAACTTGGCGGCCTTGGGCGGCAGCGGCGCGATCGGCGCATCGGCCTTGGGGCCGGCTTTCTTGGCCGATGCATTGATAGGGCGGCGCTTGGCCTCCCAGTCCGCATAGCCACCGACGATGATGTCGATACGGCCCGATCCGTCGAGGCCGAGTGTCAGCGTTACGGTGCGGTCGAGGAAATCGCGGTCGTGGCTGACGATCAGCACCGTGCCGTCATAATCGGCGATCACTTCCTGCAGGAGGTCGAGGGTTTCGAGATCGAGATCGTTGGTCGGTTCGTCGAGCACCAGCAGATTGGATTGGCGGGCAAACTCGCGCGCCAGCAGGAGCCGGGTGCGCTCGCCGCCCGAAAGCGTGCCGACCTTGGCCTCGGTCAACGAGGGCTCGAACAGGAATTCCTTGAGATAGCCCTGGATGTGCTTGCGGACGCCCCGCACGTCGATCCAGTCTCCGCCCTCGGTGAGCACGTCGCGGACCGTCTTTTCCGGCGCGAGAAGGCTGCGCTGCTGGTCGATGACGATGCTGTCGAGTGTCCTGGAACGCGTGATCATGCCGCTGTCCGGCTCGATCTCGCCGGTCAGCAATTTGAGAAGGGTCGATTTGCCCGCGCCGTTGCCGCCGACGATGCCGATCCGGTCGCCGCGCTGGATACGCAGGGTAAAATCCTTGATGATCGTCCGGCCATCGAAGCTCTTGCCGGCATGTTCGGCTGCAAAAACCGTCTTCGTCTTGCTGCCGTCCGAGGCCATGGCCAGCTTTGCGGCGCCTTGCGGCCCGATCATCGCTGCGCGCTCGGTTCGCATTTCCCATAGCTTGGCGAGGCGACCCTGATTACGCTTACGCCGCGCGGTGACGCCGCGCTCCAGCCAATGCGCCTCGATCTTGAGCTTCGCATCCAGCTTGTCGGCGGCGCGTGCTTCCTCGGCGTAGACTTTTTCCATCCAGGCTTCGAAGCCGCCGAAACCGACCTCGTTGCGGCGCAGATTGCCGCGATCGAGCCACAATGTGGACCTGGTCAGGCGGGTGAGGAAGGTCCGGTCGTGGCTGATGACCACGAACGCGCCCGAGAAGCGATTAAGCCAATCTTCGAGCCAGCTGATCGCGCCGATGTCGAGATGATTGGTCGGCTCGTCGAGCAGCAGGATATCGGGTTCGCTGGCCAGGGCCCGGCAGATCGCCGCGCGACGGCGCTCGCCGCCCGAGGCGGTCGCCGCATCACGGCCAAGATCTATGCCGAGCTGGTCGGCGATGGCCTCGATCTCATGCGCGGGCGGGGTCCCTGCTCCTGAAATCGTGAAATCGCGTAGCGTCGCGAAGCCGCTCACATCGGGATCCTGTTCCAGCATCACGACATTCGTGCCCGCGACGATGGACCGCTTGCCCTCGTCCGCTTCGATCTTGCCCGCAATGAGCTTCAGGAGCGTCGTCTTGCCTGCACCGTTGCGCCCGATAAGCGCAAGCCGGTCACGTGCGCCGATATGAAGGTCGAGACCGCGGAACAGCCAGCCGCTGCCCTGGATGAGCCCAAGTTGTTCGTAAGATAGAAGTGGCGCTGCCATGGCGGTGGGCTAATACAGATGGTGTCCGTCGGGGCAAGTCCGGGCGCGAACCTGAACGAACGGGAACCGAAGAGGTCAGCGCCCATTCAGCCGCGAGCGGCCATTTGTGATCCAACGTCATCTCCACACAAGGATGTTTGAAATGTCTCGATCGCCTCTGATGATTGCCGCCCTCCTCCTCGCCACGCCGGCCGCCGTGCTCGCCCAGACGACCACCGCACCGCTCGAGTTGGCGGGACCGGTGGTCACGCTGTCGGTCACGGAATCGGTCGATGCGGCGCCGGACAAGGCGACGGTCAATACGGGTGTCGAGACCCGGGCGCCCACGGCCAAGGCCGCGATGGCGCAGAATGCGACGCAGATCGACGCGCTGATCGCGGCGCTCCTCAAGAGCGGCATCGAGCGCAAGGACATCCAGACCAGCGGGATCAATCTCAATCCGCAATATGACTATGCCAATCGCAAGGCCGGCGAAGGGCCGCGCTTCCTCGGTTATCAGGCCAACAACAATCTGACGGTCACGATCCGCAAGCTCGACAAGGCCGGCGACATCATCGACGCCATGGTCGGCGCCGGCGCAACCAACATCAACGGCCCTGCCTTCGGCATCACGGACGCGAGCAAGCTCGAGGAACAGGCCCGCAACAAGGCTGTGAAGACCGCGCAAACCCGCGCCAATTTCTATGCCGTGGCAGCCGGTTACCGAAGTGCGAAGCTGCTTTCCATTTCCGAGACGGGCGAGTTCAGCCGGCCTCCGGTCGTCTTCGAGGCCCGCATGATGGCGGCGGCACCGGCCGACGCGAAAACCAGTGTCGAGCCCGGACAGCTTTCCACTTCGGTCACGCTGAATTTCCGTTATATGCTGGAGAAATAGGCCAGACCGAAACAGGGCATTCAGCGGCGGTTCAATGCGTACAGACTATCGATTTCCCATGACACGTTCCAAATTACCGACCCGGATATTGGCCCTGATTCCATTTTTGGCCACGCTGTCGCTGTCCTCTTCGGGAGTGCAGGCGCAGAGCTTTTCGCGTGAAAACGACCAGGACCGCGCGCGCGAGAACATGCTGGACCGCAAGGTCATGCCGTTTTCGATCATCAAGCGGAGGACGGAAAGCGCGATGGAAAGTGAGGCAAGCTATGTCGGCGTCGCGCCCAGCCCTCGCGAAGGGGTCTATCGCATGCAGTTCCTGCGCAAGGATGGACGGGTGATCTGGGTTGATGTCGACGGCAAGACCGGCAACATCGTCGGGCGAACCAAATAGCAGCGGCTACCCGGCCTGCTGCCTTGATCGGAGAACAAAGAAATGCGCCTGCTGATCGTCGAGGACGAACCGACCCTTGGCCGCCAGCTCAAGTCGACACTGGAGGGTGCCGGCTATGCTGTCGACCTCGCGACCGATGGCGAGGACGGCCATTTCATGGGTTCGACGGAGAGCTATGACGCCGTCGTGCTCGATCTCGGCCTCCCGGAGGTCGACGGCCTCACCATTCTCGACCGCTGGCGCAAGGAAGGCCGCGCTCACCCGGTGCTTGTGCTGACCGCCCGCGACAGCTGGTCGGACAAGGTCGCCGGACTCGACGCCGGCGCCGACGACTATCTCGCCAAACCCTTCCAGAGCGAGGAATTGATCGCGCGCTTGCGTGCCCTCATCCGCCGTTCCTCGGGCCATGCGTCGAGCGAGCTTCTCGCTGGCGACGTCCGCCTCGACACGCGCTCGGGCAAGGTGACGCTGAATGGCGAGCCGGTGAAGCTCACCGCGCAGGAATATAAGCTCCTCTCATACCTCATGCATCACAAGGGCAAGGTGGTCAGCAGAACGGAGCTGATCGAGCATATCTACGATCAGGATTTCGACCGCGATTCGAACACAATCGAAGTCTTCGTGACGCGCATCCGGAAGAAGCTGGGCGCGGACGTCATCTCCACCATTCGAGGCTTGGGCTACAGCCTTGACGAACCCGCCGGCTGAACCGGCATTCGCCGACCCGGCCCAGGCCCCGCGCTTCACGGGTTCGCTCAGCCGCCGCGTCATCGGCATCTCGGTCTTGTGGATCGCGGTGCTGCTGATCGGCGGCGGCCTTGCGCTCGACCGGGTGCTGACCAACGCCGTCACGCGGAATTTCGATGACGGACTCGCGTCTGTCCTGAACGCCATGATTTCCTCTGCCGAGATCGGACCGGATGGCGAAATCCTGTTCAATCGGGCTCTTGCCGACCAGCGCTTCCTGGAGCCGGCGAGCGGTCTCTATTACCAGGCCGGCATCGCGGGTCGCGAGGACTTCGACAATCTCGGCAACCGCTCACGCTCATTGTGGGACCGCGCGATCCATGTCACGCCGGAGATGCTGGCACATCCCGGCCAAGGCGCCGACACCACCCAGTTTCCCGAGGAGCCACTGCGCGTCATGGCGCGCACCGTGATCGTGCCGGGCAGCGAAGCGCGCTGGGTTCTGGTCGCGGCGCAGGCCCGCGAAACGCTGGACCTGCAGATCAAGGCGCTCCGCACCACCGTGTTTCGCAGCTTCCTGTTTCTCGGCGCGGGCCTTATCGCCCTGTCTGCGCTACAGGTGTTCATCGGCCTGCGGCCCCTCCGCCGCATCCGCGAGGAAATTGCGCGCATGCGAGCCGGCGAGAAGTCGCGTGTCACCGAACCGCTCCCGCGCGAAGTCCAGCCGATGGTCGAGGAATTGAACGCCCTGCTCGCCCATACCGAAAGCCAGGCCGAGGAAGCGCGGCGGCATGCCGGAAACCTGGCCCATGCGCTCAAGACACCGCTCACCGTGGTGATGAACGCCGCGACGGCCAATGCGCCAGATCTGTCCCCCACGGTGATCCGCGAGGCCGCGACGATGCGCCGCCAGATCGACCACCATCTCGCCCGGGCGCGGGCCATCGGGCGCCGGGGGTCGAGCCAGAGCCGTACCAGCGTGTGGCCTAGCCTCGAGGCCGTCGAGCGCGCAGTCGAGCGCCTTTATCCCGATGTCCGCGTGGATCGCGATGGCGCACAGGATACGGTCGTGCGCATCGAGCGGCAGGATCTCGACGAAATGATCGGCAATCTGGTGGAAAACGCCGCGAAATATGGCGGGGGAAGCGTGTTCGTGACGGTCGAGCCCAAGGGCACGGCCTGGGTCGATATTGTTGTCGAGGACGATGGCAAGGGCATCCCGGCAGCCGAGCGCGAACGCATCTTCGATCGCGGCGTGCGCCTAGACAGCGGCAAGCCGGGCACGGGCCTGGGTCTCGCCATCGTTCGCGACGTTGCGGAAATCTATGGTGGCACGGTCGAACTGGGCGAAAGCGAGGATCTTGGCGGTTTGCTCGCAAGATTGCGGCTGCCATCGGCATAATGAAACGGTCGACGGAAGCCCCTGAGGCGCTCATTCACATCGGCTATACCAATTCGAAGCCACCGCTCTATTGAGCAGCTGCCGACCGGGTAGCCGTCCGCCAGGAAGCCCGGTCAGCAATCGTTCAGCAGATCGGTGCACAGACAGCCCAGCATGATCGCGGCCCCGCCTACACAACCCGCTGAAACCGCACGTTATGGTGCGGGGGAACAGCCGCGCCGCCGTGCCCTCTTGCTGGCCATCATCCTGCACATTCTGATCGGCCTGGTTGTCGTCTACCAGAAGCGCGAGCCGATCGCGAAAATGGGTGAGGAAGGCCTCAAGACCTTCAACGTCGCGCCGGAAGGGCCGAAGGGATCGCAGACCGACAAGACCGAGCAGAAGCAGGAGAAGAAGCAGACCAAACAGGCTGCGTCCCAGGACGTGCCCGTTCCCACCGAAACGCCGCCTCCGCCACCAGACACGCCTCCGCCGGTCGTCCGCGATTTCCAGATGCCGTTCCTGCAGCTGAACAGCCAGGATTATGCCGCGAGCAATATCGGCAAACAGCCTTCGCAGCGTCCGGCAGCCGGTCCTTCCCTCGCCCAGGGCGACAGCAAGGGCACCTATGGGCCAGGTTCGGGGCCCGGAGGCGCGACGCTCTATCCGGCGGACTGGTATCGCGAGCCCACCGACGCGGAGCTCGGCGGCTATCTGAAGCCCGACATGCCGCGCGCGGGTTGGGGCATGATCGCCTGCAAGACCATCGCCCAATATCATGTCGACGATTGCTACATCATGGGGGAATCGCCCCGTGGATCGGGTTTCGCCCGCTCGGTGCTGAATGCGTCCTGGCAATTCCTCGTCATGCCGCCGCGCATAAACGGCAAGACGCAGGTCGGCACATGGGTGAGCATCCGCATCACCTATTATGACGGCAGCATCAAATCGGCATCCGGCGGCTGAGGCCGGATATCGACGCGCTTATTTGTCGCGCTTCTTGCGGTGCGTTTCCATGTCGAGGACCGTCGTGTCGGCACCTTCGGCGGGCAGCAGGCCGAGACGCCGCGCCACTTCCTGATAAGCCTCGACCTCACCGCCGAGATCGCGGCGGAAGCGGTCCTTGTCGAGCTTCTCGCCGGTCGCCGCGTCCCACAGGCGGCAATTGTCGGGGCTGATCTCATCAGCAAGGATGATGCGCGAATAATCGCCATCCCAGATGCGGCCGAACTCGAGCTTGAAGTCGACCAGGCGGATGCCGATGCCCGCGAACAGGCCGGAGAGGAAGTCGTTCACGCGGATCGCCATATCGGCGATGTCGTGCATTTCCTCCGGATTGGCCCAGCCGAAGCAGGCGATATGCTCCTCGGTCACCAGCGGATCGCCGAGCGCATCGTCCTTGAGGCAATATTCGATGAGAGTCCGCGGCAGTTGCGTGCCCTCTTCGATGCCCAGACGCTTGGAGAGGCCACCGGCGGCGACATTGCGCACGATCACCTCGAGCGGCACGATCTCGACCTGGCGGATCAGCTGCTCGCGCATGTTGAGGCGACGAATGAAGTGCGTGGGCACGCCGATATTGCCGAGCAGCGTGAAGACATGCTCGGAAATCCGGTTGTTGAGCACGCCCTTGCCGTTGATCGTGCCCTTCTTCTGCGCGTTGAACGCCGTCGCGTCGTCCTTGAAATATTGGATCAGCGTGCCGGGTTCGGGGCCCTCGTAGAGGATCTTCGCCTTGCCTTCGTAGATTTGGCGGCGACGGGACATGGGCTGGTACCTACTCGTGAAAGACTGGCCGGAAAATCAACGCCCCGGCGACGCGAATCGAAAAGGATCAGCGGACGCCGGGGCTGTTGTTCGAGCCTGTAGACCAAGCAGGCGACAAGTGCAATTTGCACCCGCCCGCCGGTCGGATGTCAGACAAGGTTGGTCTTGTAGAGCTTGGTAAGCTCAGCCCAGGCCTTCTCGGCGGCCTCCATATTATAGGCGGCGCTTCCCGGCACGCACCAGCCATGGTCGGCCGGATAGACCTCGACCGTCGCGGGCCGCTTCGCAGCGGCGAAGGCGGCCTTGAGCGTGTCCTTGTCGGTCGGGGCACGCGCATCGTCATTCTTGGCGATACAGCAGAGGAACGCCGCCTTGGTCTTGGGAATGAGCAGGTGCGGGCTGGCCGGCGTGGTGGTCACGAGACCGCCGCCATGGAAGCTGCCGACGGCGCCGATGCGATTGGATACCGCCGCGGCTGTCCGGAAGGAGAGCGGGCCGCCCATGCAATAGCCCTGCACCCCGGCTTTCTTCTTCTTGTTGGTCGCGGCCTGGGCATCGAGGAAGCCGAGATAGGCAATCGCGTCGCTGTCGACGCCTTCGTCCTTGATGGCGTTCCGATAACCGAACATCTTCTGCATGTCGGGGTTCGCGCCGCCCGCGAGAATGTCCTTCGACGTCGCGCTGCGATAGAAGGGATTGGGCACCAGAACGGTGTAGCCCTGCGCGGCAAGGCGCCGGCCCATTTCGCGGAAGACCGGACGCAGGCCGAAAATGTCGGGCCACATGAGGACGGCAGGCCAGGCGCCCTTGCCGCCGGGATGGAACAGCGCGGCATCGGCGGTGCCGTCCGGCGTCTTGACGCTGACGTCGGTCTCCACGACGCTCTCGGCGGCATAAGCGGCCGTGCCTGAGAGTGTCGCCGCGGCGCCCAGCGCCACAAACGTCCGGCGGGTCAGCGACCAATCCTCGAACAGGCCAGAATTGATTTCATTGTCGCACATTGCGTGAATCCCTCCTCATTGTCCGTCCATTGATTTTGTCCGGAGGCTCTGCCTGCGTGCCCGCACTGTCAAGGGCCGGGCGGCGGACAGTTTCATTCGCAGCCCCTGTTGCCCGGTCCTGCTGCCCCGTCCTACTGCAGGGTCGCGACCAGCGCCTGCACCTCATCATCGTCCGCCGCGGCGGGATGTACGACACGCCGCACCTCGATCGCCGGAATCGGATCGACGAAGGGCAACCGCCTGAGGCCCGAACTGGCGCCGATGCGCGCCGCCGCCGCGCCAAAGAGCGGCAATATGCCCGCCCCTTCGCGCGCATTTTCGGTAAGCCGGCCATAATCGTCGCTCTCGAGCGCGACCGGCATGGCCCCAAGGCCGCCGCCCGAGAGGCAGGCATCGACCAGCGGGCGCAATCGATTGGCTGCGGCAAAGGTCAGGAGCGCATATTCGGCAATGTCGTCGCGGCTCACGAATTCCAGCGCGGCGAGCGGATGATCGCAGCCGACATAGAGCGACCAGCGCTCGCTCCAGAGATAATCGGACGGAAAGATCCGTGTCGCGCCCAGCGCATAGAAATAAGCCATGGTCACGCGGTCTTCGGAGAGCGCGAGCGCGACGCGATCCGCAACGAAGCAATTATAGTCGATCGTCACCGGCCGATGCGGAAAGGCATCCTCGAACGCGGCGACCTTGGCCTGGAAGCGCGCGAGAATCGAAGGATGGATACCGATGGTGATCGGTCGATCCGAGTGGGCATGCGGTGCCCAATGCGCATCGGGCGCTTCGACCGGCAAATCCGGCTGTTCTTCGACCTCTGGCGATACCGGCTTCATCGATGTCGGTGCTGCACGCCTGGCGGGCGCTGCCTGTGGCGCCGGCGGCACAACGCCGGCATGGTCACGCATCGCCTGCACCAGCGCGTCGCAATCGGCGAGAATGATCCGCGCACGGCTCAGCGCCGCCGCCCCCGCCGCAGACATGGCAGCCTTGCCGCCCCTTGCCCGCGCGAACAGCGAGACGCCCAGCCGGGTCTCCAGTTGCTTGATATGGTCGCTGATCGCCACCTGCGACACGCCCAGCGCCCGCGCGGCAGCGCGAAAACTGCCCTCGCGCGCAATCGCGTCCAGGGCCTCGAGTTGCCGTAGGGTCGGGCGGTCCATAGCGATAGGTCTATGCTTGTCGCGTTACGAGTCAATGGCAGTCCGGACAAATTGGGTTCGGCAATGCCATTGACCGCCGGCGCTTGCTTGTGGCAAGCGGCACGCCGCCTAGGAGCGCGGGTATAGCTCAATGGTAGAGCACTAGCCTTCCAAGCTTGTGATGCGGGTTCGATCCCCGCTACCCGCTCCAGCCTTCATGCTGCAGATATTAGCCATTTCTGTCGCCTCCAACAAGCTTCAGACGCGGCGCCGATGCGGTAACATTGCGGTATGCGCCAGGTGCCAGCGCTTCGATCTCGTCAATGATTTCCTCGGTCGCAGCCATCGCAAGGCCGAGATTCGCAGGGTCGATGATCGCGTAGATGTCCGACATGGCGAACGGTACGTGGCCGAGCATGATTTCGCCCTGCCGCCACTGCGCCTCACCTATCCGCTTGCGGGCAATCGTGGAGATCGACCGCCTGATAAGCTTCGGGCCGGCCTCGCGATTTGCGGGCAGTTTCAGATGAGCGCGCAGCTTGTCCCATGATGCGCGCACGCTCGCTGCCTGTATCCAATTGCCTTCGAGTTCATCGAGCCACGGGCGCATCTGCTTGGCAATCGGCACCATGGGCAATCGCTTGTTGGTCCGCTGGCGCCGCACGGGATTCAGGTCCAACACATGGGCGGCGCTGTGCCACTGGTCGCTTCTCACCGCCAGAACGGTTTCAGGACGCGCCCAGGAGGCCACTGCGAGGCGAAGATACGCCAAGAGCGTCTGCCGCTCCTTGATGCGCAGCGCGATGAGCGCGTCCGATTTCTCCTCGGGGCGCAGGCAATAGTTGAACATCGCTGCGATCGTCTCGACGGGCACACGCAGTTTCGGGCTCTGCGTAACATTCACCTGCTGCTGCGCGGTGAACTTCGCACGCTGTCCTGGGACGGCATTGATCGCGGCGGCGAGCTGCATCACGCTGCCCTCAACATGGGCCAGCGACCGGTCCCGCAGAACGCGGCCCTTGGGGCTGACAACGGGACGAGCAAGCGCCCATGCCCTGAATTTGACGATCCACGCTTCGTCGATCTCGGCGCAATGCGTTTCAGGCTTGGTTGCCGCAAGATAATCGATGACGTGAGACAGGCGGTGACGGCTCGCATCGTGACCGGCACTGCCCTCCCTGAGGATGAGATAGTCGCCGATAGCTTGGCTGACCAAAGGTGAATACTCACCTTCCCATGGGCGCTGACAGGTCGGGCAAAGGCGTTCCCCCGCGTCATTCAGGTAGATCCGGTCGAGGGCCTTGATCCCGGCTTGCAGATCGCTCGTGCCCGCGCTAGCTGATCGCTCGCGCTTAAGCTCGTCATCGTACCAGATGACTTCGAGGTTCGCACGGCCGGCGCGGCTGTGGAGGGCGTACTTGCCGCGCTGGTAGAGCGGCTTCTGGCGCTTCTTTGCAGGCATAGGTTCCTCTGAAATTCGGCCGCCGCTTCACGCAGGGCCCTATAGGCGCCCGTGGCGACAAGCAGGTCAAGATCGTCGGCGGAGAGCTGGATGCCCTTCCCTTGTTCGATGCGTCGGCTGAGGCGTCGGTCCAAGTCGGCCGGGTTGCTCACGCCGCCCTCCTCATCCGACGGGCCATCGTCGTCGCATGATCGTCCAAAATCCGCTGCGCCTCTTCACGGCTGAAACCCATGCCGCGCAGGCGCTTAATCTCCTCGCCCATCGGCGTGCGCGGGTCGCGCTTCCTCGGCTCCAGCACCAGGGCCGGAACAGCGTCGAGCAGCCGGTAGCCGCTGCAACTGCGTCCGATCTCGCTCTCGATGTTGATGCCTTTCTCGCGCAGCCGCTTGACCGCTGCCCAGATGGCATCATCCTCGACGCCGCATATAGCCGCGAGCGATCCGGCGTTGCGCCATTGGCCATCGGCAAGCGCCGTCAGGATCTGACGTTGGAGGCGACCGAAGCGGTTCATTTGCGGCGCTTCCGTTCGATCTTCGGCGTAACGAACCGCACAAACTCGCGCTTGATCGAGTCATAGACCAGATCGCCGGTCCGCTTTTCCGTTTCGCGGAAGGGGACGTACTCGCGGGCGATCATGACAGCCAAGCCACCACGCCAAACAGCATCACAAAACTGCCGATCAGAGCTGTCACGGCGGTTCCGGCGATCCGCAGCCATGTCGGGTGGGCTGCGATCTCGTTCCAGTGCAGGGCTTGCTCGTCGAGGGGGTGAAGGATCATCATGGCTGCTCCTGAGTTTATCCTCGCGGCGGATCGAAACCCGCCGGTTGGGAAAGTCAGTCGGCGACGCGACGGATCTGCGCGGCGAACGGATCGAACTCGCGGGCAATACGCATCTCATAGAGGCCGGCGGGGAGATCGTGCGCGCCGTGAGCGTCGGGCGCGTCCTGGATGAGCTGCATCGGTTCCTCGAGCAGGGCATAGAGGATACGCATCCCCTCCGGGGCGTCAGGCTTTTCGAGGACAGCCACGGCGCCACTCAGAATGTGATGATTGCCGCTCTCGGAGTGACTGATAATCGGACGGCCGCGCTTGTCCTTCTCGTTGTGGGCAATGAGGCCGGCCGGCATGTCGCCAATGATGCGAAACACAGTGATTTCGCCTTGGGCACAGATAACTTCGCGCTTCATAATATGTCCTTTCAGGTGCGAACTGCGGGGTAGGAGAATTCGGAAGGTAACAGGCCGACCCGCCATGCCTGCGCTTCCAAAACGGACTTGATGTTGCTGGGAACACCCTCACAAATATCGCCATTCCGAGGGCATTCGGCGAAGAGAAAGCGGCCCGGATTTGGCAGTCCGTCGAGCTTAATTTCGATGAGGCTGCCGTGCATTGGGTCAGGATCGCGATCGATGACCTTATGGGGAATGGCACCCGACTTGATGCCGCGAGCCCAACCGACACAGGCCAAGCCAGCCGCTCGCTGTTCCACATTCTCGCAACGGAGAATCTCGGCGGGATCGATTTCGTCGCGATTGACGACCCAATTTGCCGGTAGGCGCGTACCGTGCCACGCGAACAGGGCAGACCCATCTCGCCATGCGCAGAATGGCCCATCTTCGCCGTGCGGCCGATTGCCCGCATCGACTGTTAAAATCGATGGACGATCCGAGATCATGCAAAAATCTGGATGCATTATCCGCGGGCCAGAATGCTCAGCCAGCGCGCGCCAGTGGTTCCATTTCGAATAATCTAGAGGTAGCTGAGCCACGTCCTGAAAGAAGCTCAAATAAGCATCCTCACCGGCCCATTGATTGCCGCCTGACCACATCTGATAAGCATTTGCCGCGCAGCGAAGGCCGAAATCGCCGACCCCGATCTCGTGCGCAAGCTGGCGCATGTCAGCAGGCACATAATACCAGTTTGAGAGATCATCCCCGGTCGCATCCCTGGTCGCATCCCTGGTCGCAGCCCTGGTCGCATCCCAGGTCGCAGCCCTGGTCGCAGCCCCGGTCGCAGCCCTGGTCGCAGCCCCGGTCGCATCCCCGGTCGCATCCCCGGTCGCATCCCCGGTCGCAGCCCTGGTCGCAGCCCAGGTCGCAGCCCAGGTCGCATCCCCGGTCGCATCCCTGGTCGCAGCCCCGGTCGCAGCCCAGGTCGCATCCCAGGTCGCATCCCTGGTCGCAGCCCCGGTCGCAGCCCAGGTCGCAGCCCAGGTCGCAGCCCAGGTCGCATCCCCGGTCGCATCCCTGGTCGCAGCCCCGGTCGCAGCCCAGGTCGCAGCCCTGGTCGCAGCCCTGGTCGCATCCCCGGTCGCAGCCCCGGTCGCAGCCCTGGTCGCAGCCCCTTTGCTGTGCCGGTGCCAAATGGAAGCGGCGAAACCGCCTGCAAAGGCCAGCACGAACGGAGATGGCACGAATACGATATGTTTCGGCGCCGGAAGATTGGCAGCGGCATAGAGACCAAGAACCGCCGAGCGGCAAATTTCACGATCCAGATCCGTCATGGCAGCCGTGGACATCGCGTTGGCGATCCAGCGATCACGCCATTCGGGGAAACGAGCGCGATGCTCGGGTATGAGTTCGTATTTCTTGCTCATGCACTTCCTCCTATAATCCCGTTGATCTCCGCCTCACGGAGCCCGGCGCCGCGCAGCAATTCGGTGTCGCGGTTGCGGCGGCGCTCCACGGCCTTGCGATCGGCAAACGCCTCAATATCGGCGGTCCAGCGCTCATAGAGGAACGGCGCGCGGGTCCGGGCGATGTCGCGCTGGAATTGCGCGGCGGTGTCGGCGGCGTTGTGCAACCCCATCGCGCGCATCTTGCTCTCGGCCTCGATGAGCCGGGTCATGATGGTGTCGCCTACCGTCGGCTCTGAGCCGGGCAGGTTCATGGCGGCGAGGATGTTAGGGGTGCGAGCGTTCATGCCGCCACCCCGATCACAACCTGCACGCCATTGGCGGCAGCGCGGGCGAACATCCTGTCAAGCGGATGACGCATATCGGGAGCGCCGATCTCGGGGCAGCGGCGGTCCTTGGTGCGTGCCGTGCGATCCAGCCACATGAACAGCCGCAGCGCGCTATCGTCGCTCAGTGGGTTCTCGCGACCCTCGTTCATCAGCTCCGTGACGGTGAACGTCCGGGCCGTTGCGCGGCGGGGAAGGATTGCGGTGTGCTGCATGGTGTCCTCGCGGTTGATGCGGGGACGTAAAGCACATCTAAATGTGCCATGCAACAGAAAAGAACATAGAGATGTGCTTTTATGGTGCGCGACGCGTCACTGCAGCTCGATGGTCTCACCCGGCTTGCACATGGCGATCTCGAACCGCCGTGTCGGGCCGCGCTTGTTCGGGTAATCAGCGCCGACGATGGCGAGGGAGAGCTGGCGGGGCTGCGGCACGTGGCTTGAGCAGCTATGCGGTCGGAATGAACTTAACTGCTATGCCGACGATGGCGGCGATGATCGTCATCAAGATTCCCATCTTCACGAGAAAGTTGTGAAGCTTCGTATCGATCCAATCCTTCGTCGGGAGATTATCGACCTTCACCTTGATTTCGGCAACCTCGACCGGCAGCCCAATCAGCTTGTCGAGATCGGCGCGAATGTGTTTCACTTCCGCCTCCAATACTGCAACTCGCGCTTCCATCCCTGGCCCTCCGGGTCCGCCTCCTGTGCCGCCGGTTTGAGATGGAGGCAAGTCTCGACCTCCGCCGCCGCCCAGCAAAGCATCGGTGAATGCTACGATTGCAGGCTTTATATTTGATTGCACCGCTTTCGACGCAAGAGGCGTTTTCTGGGATAGCTGGGAGCCAGTATCCGCGACCAGCCTCAAATGCTCATTCTGCATCGCCATCGCTGTCTATATCCTCGCCCTGCTGTGCCTGTAGGTCGTCGAATGCCTTCTGAAATGACGTGACAATCGACGGCAGCATAACATGAGGGATGGCTATCGTGATATTCGGTCGAAGCGCGGGACTTTTGGCGCCCGGGGCCGGATTAAACACAATCTCTGCAAGCACAAATCGATGAATTGCGCCTGCCGAAGCGTGCCCAACGACCTGTTCCACAATGAGAGTCGGCGTGTCACGCCACGCAACTTGCGGCCCATTGTCTTCATTCGAGGGCGGCAAGCTTTCATCCGAAGCTTTGGCATCTTCGTCTTTGCTCATCCAATCCCCCGTCGATTCGCTATTGCCACGCCACCTAATCACTAAGTCGATGCCGCGCAAATACGCTATCATCTATAAGCTCGCGAGCCTCATCAACACCACGGATGCCGCGCCCCATCCCACTTCCGAGCAAGGCCGCGCGAGATCAATTCCGAACCAACCGATTCCCCATCGCGCACAAGCACCCGAAGTTGCCGCCCATAGCGGTCGACCTGGCGGCCGTTCACACGCAGCTCGAACGCGCCGGCATTGACCCATGCGAGCAGCACCTGCGTGGCACGATCGCCGAGCGCCTTTTCGGCCGGGCATTTGGGCTGATGCGTCTCCGGCGCGTCGATGTCGCTGATCCTGATTTTGACGCGGTCGATCCATAGCGTGTCGCCATCGACAACGCAGTTCATGCCGCCGCCGGTGTGGCAGAAGGTGAAGGTGCGCGGTGGGATTGGGGTGCAGTTGGTTGCGCAGGATGCGGCCAAGACTAGAAAAATCATTTGGTCTTTGGGGCCGAGAAGACCGCGCCGCCGGTCGCTGGATCAAAAGTTATCACTCGCCCATCGGGACACGGCCAAGCATGACTATAGGCGATTAACGCTAGAACTTCCCAACGAGCATGGCGACGCTCTGGATGGTCTCGAAGTTCGGCCAGAAAAATATCGCGCGTTTGACTGTTTGCAGTCACATCGGGCCGGCAAATCACCTTCGTAGCGCCTAATACCGCCTCCTGACCAGAGAGATACCCATCCAGACGACCTAGGCACAATCCAAGGAAAAAACTGTCAGTTGCTTGGCAAAAGCCCAGCATAGCATTGCCAGAATGCATATCTGACTGTGCGATCACTTCCTGAGGAGCGACGGTAAGAAGCCAACCTGTCGCCGCAACAATTAGAGGAATGTCCCGCCAAAACCTCATTTCCCCCTCCGAATTTTAGAGATCCCGTCAACGCCAGACATCCGCCAAGAATTTGCACATTTTCCACCTGTCAAACCACGCGCGGGCGATAGTCTCCAACTACGAGACCCTTAATTTCGATAGTGTTGACGCCGGCTGGCGGATTGCGTGGATCAATCGGAGCTTGATGTTCAGGGTCATTGCTCTGCGGCCATAGCCAAGGCTTGCCATCGATCTCGCGCAGAAGCTTCACCGTAGCCTCGATCAGGCCGTCATCGGCATGGCTATAGACGATCACATGGTCACCATCGCGCGGCGGCCTGGCGTCGAGAACATCAACCCAAATTACGATAGCGCCCTCGCGGTACTCCCGGTCCATGGACGAACCGCGGACCTCGAGCGCCTTAGCGTGGCGTTTAAACCGATTCGGAACCGGCACGTCAACCGGATACCAGTCCTCTCTGTCCCACTCCACGGCCTCTCTGAAATCCCCTGCCTGGACATGTCCTGCGACAATTATCTCGACCGGCTTTGTGATCTCCGGCTTTTCGCCGCTCAGTTCCCAAGAGGGAACGCCCGCAACGCGCGCCAACTTCGCATAGGTGCGGAGATCGAGTCCATCCGAATGGCCATTAAGGAAATTGTAGAGCGAGTTTTTCCCCACGCCCGCTTCCTTGGCCCAAGTGCCAGGACGCAGACGCCGATCCAGCATGAATTTCCGCAGAAGGTCGCGTTTTTGGTCGGGTGACAGGGCCATGCGGCGACGGCTAACAGAATAGAAGCCCATCCTGATGTGTTTCTGCTCTTGAAAAGCACATCCATATGTGCTTTGTGACCCGACATGGTTCATGAGATCATCAAGCGTGTGCGCGAGACCCTAGCCCAGCCGGGGATGAGCAAGCATAAACTGGCCATCGTCGCTGGCCTGCACCGCAACACTCTGCGTGACGTAGACGATCCGGACTGGAACCCATCGGCCGCAACGTTGGCCGCTCTTGAGCCACATATCGTTGGCAGTGAAGTCGAAGCCTCCCCGGAGGCCGCATGACCATGCAGGATGAAATTGACGCTCTGCGCGCTGCTACGGCCGAGCGTTTGACAGCATCGTCCGCACGGTTGCCAGCAGTCCAGTCGCCTGAGCTTTCCCGTGCTCTCCGTGGAGCACGTCAACATGATGATCCATACCCTGTAAAAGGGCTTCGATCCGTTCTGGCGAAAATCCTTCCTCGCGCATGGCGTAAAGGAGGTTCGCGATGAAGATCGCGTGCATGCTCCATAAATTGGCGATGCTGTGGGTAACGACCTCACGGTCTTCTGGTGACATGTCGATTCTCCCTCCGAAGGGAGAGCTATAGCATGAGGGACGCCCAACTCCTCGCGGACCTCGCCCGCGTGAAGGCGATCTTCCAGCTGCGCGCCGTCTGCACAGCCATTGGCATTGATCCCATCCATCGCGCCTCCGCTCCCACTGGCGTCGCGATGGACTGGTCTACGGGTCGGGAAGCTCTCTCTCCTCGCCTCCCGACCCGTAGTGCCGACGCTGGCTCCCACCTCCATGCGTCGGCGAACATCGGCAAGCACGAGGGGTATCAGCTCGCCGATGCTGAATGTTGTTCGTCCCATGCCGTAGCGTCTAATTCGAACGAGGATCACGATCATGCGTGACGTTGATGACATCATGCGCGAACGCCAGCTGGCCGTGCGCCGTGAAATCGATCGTCGCGGCATCGCCATAAAGGCAATTGCATTCGACGCCGGCATCTCCCGCGAGACGCTGCTGAGCTATTTCCCCGGCGGCGAGAACCGCAAGCCCGCCGTTATCCCAACATCGGTCGTGTTCGCGATCATCGAGGGCAACGCACTTCCTCTTGAGCTGGTGTCCATGCTGCTACCCGATGGTGCGATGGTCGTCCGCGTACCGGAGGAAATCGATCACGATGTTCTCTGTGAAGCGATGCAGGCCTATCTCGAAGAGAAGGCCCGCGCGCACCGCCTGGACAGCCCCATGGGCCCGGCAATCGCTCCGTGTGAGCATGACAAGCTGACACGGCTTGCTGTCGTCGCAGGAACGGCGGTGGCGGCATGACCTTCGCCCTGCTCCTCACCCTCGTCGCAGGCACCATCCTGCGTGCCCGCCATGCTGTTCCCGCTTTCCTTGAGCGCATTCCAGACGGGGAGCGGTGAGTCCCCATCCCAATACACACTGAGGAGGAAGAGAAGATGAACGCTTTGGTGCCGATCGAGCAGAGTAACGTGGCAGCGTACCGCGCCTCCACGGACGCTGCCGAGCTTTGCAAGGAGATCGTGGTCGCCACGGCCACGAATATTCAGGGCCGCAAATATGTCTGTGTCGAGGGCTGGCAAGCGATTGCTGTGGCCCATGGGTGCGCGGCTTCTGCCCACTCTGTCGAGCGTGTCGATGGCGGAATCCGTGCCATCGGACAGGTTCGCCGCATGTCGGACGGGACCGTTCTGGCCGAGGCCGAGGGCTTTGTCGGTGAGGACGAAACCACTTGGTTCGGCGGCGAACAGACTACCAAATGGGGCACGAAAAATCTACCGAAAAGGCCGGATTACGCCATTCGTGCCATGGCGCAGACGCGTGCGATCAGTCGCGCCTGTCGCTCGGCATTCGCCCATGTCGTGGTCATGATGAACGCCAATCTTTCGACGACGCCGGCCGAGGAAGTGCCGAGCGGCGGGTTCGAGGATGCGCAAGACGCCGAGTTCGTCGAGGTCGCAACCAAGCCGGTCGCGCGCGAGAAGATGGACGGACCATTCCCGACGAAGACGGCGCTCAAGAAGGCGGCTGACAACTTCATCGGCGATCTGCGCAAGGTGGCCGAACTCGGCGAACTGGAAGCGATCCTTTCGGCGCCCTCTACGCAGGCCCTCAAGGAACAGCTCAAGCGCTGCTGGCCCGGCTATCTCGACGGCCGCGACATGCCGGAAGAGTTCGAGCCAATCATCGACATGGTCAACCGCCTCCGCGAAGAGATGGCCGTACCGGAGGCCGCGGAATGAGCGGCTCGGTGAACAAGGTCATTCTCGTCGGCAATCTCGGCGCGGATCCCGAGATCAAGTCGTTCCAGAACGGCGGGCGCATCGCCAATCTGCGCATCGCGACCAGCGAGACCTGGACCGACCGCGCCTCCGGCGAGCGCCGCGAGCGCACCGAGTGGCACAATGTCGTCATCAACGGCGACGGCCTGGTCGGCGTGGTCGAGCGCTATCTGCGCAAGGGCAAGAAGGTCTATATCGAAGGCTCGCTGCGCACCCGCAAATGGCAGGACCAGAATGGCCAGGACAAGTATACGACCGAGGTCGTGCTCTCTGGCCCGGGCGCCGTCATGACCATGCTCGCCAGCGCGGGTGGTGAAGGCGGTGCGCGCACGCACTATCAAGGCGAAGAAGGTCATATCCCCGGCTATGACGCGCGCAACGCGCGGGAAGAGCTGGACGATGAGATTCCATTCTGATGCTCCCCCGCCGCATCCTGAAACCCGAGAAACGAGCAAGTCGCTGGCGTAGCCAGGCGCTCAATTGCCATGCTCTGCGAGGCGTTCTTCGCTATGAAGCGGGAAAGCTGTTTTGGCTTGAGCGCCCCCGCGCCATGATTGCAGATCAGCGATCATTCAAAACCTGGAACGCTCGCTTCGCTGGGCAAGAGGCTTTCACCGCCAAGCATAGCGAGGGCTACCGCTGCGGGACGATTTTTGGATGCAACTTCTTCGCCCACCAGATCATTTGGGCACTGCATTTTGGCGATGCACCCGGCGAGATCGATCACATAAATGGGAATCGCGCGGATAACAGGCTCGAGAATCTCCGCGCTGTTTCTCGCGATGAGAACCGCCGCAATGTGAAGCGACCTTCCACCAACTCAAGCGGCGTAGTCGGCGTATACCGCATGGGTTCAGGCTGGCGCGCCAGCATTGGGATAGATGGGCGCTCGGTCCATCTCGGCAACTTTACCGAATTTGATCAAGCGTGCACGGCTCGTAAGCTGGCCGAAGTTCAATACGGGTTTCACGAAAATCACGGGCGCTCAGATGCTGCCTAGGCGTATTCCGAAAGCGCCCAAGCGCGCCTCGCGGTGGAGATCGCAGGCCCATTGTTCGTTCGTACGCTCCCATGCCTGCTGCAATTGCCACAGCATGGCTGCGATCGAGGTCGCGCATGTTCGGATCGGGAGCGGCGCGGGCGTTGGCCAAAAACCCGATGACTGGCGGACGGTGAGCCTCTGCCGTGATTGTCACGCAACCCAACACCGTAACGGCGAACGGTCTTTTTGGGCCGCCTACAAAGTCGCGACAGGGCAGGACGTGGAAACCCTCATTGAGGAGTTCATCACAGCCTCGCCCAAGCGTCTTGAGATCAGACAGGAAAGGGCAGCGCAATGAGCCACCTCATCCGCCTCACCAACTGGTATCAGCGCCAGCGCGCCAAGGATCTCATCGATCGCGCGCCTGATGGCTACATCATGAAGGTCGATGAGCCTCGCCGCACTTGTGACCAGAACGCGAAGCTCTGGGCAATGCTCACCGACATCTCGCACGCCAAGCCGCTCGGTCGCCGACACACGCCCGACGACTGGAAGGCCATCTTCATGAATGCCTGTGGTTGGGAGTGTCAATTCGTTGAAGGGATCGACGGACGCCCCTTCCCCAAAGGCTTCAAATCATCCGAGCTGAGCAAGTCTCAGATGTCGAGCCTTATCGACTTCATGCGGGCCTTTGGTGACCAGCATGGTGTGCGCTGGGGCGAGGAAGCGAGGGCAGCATGATCCGCCGTTTCTTCGCCCGCCGTCGCTTAGCCAAGCTCGTGAGGGCAGAGAGAGCCCGTAACCACCAATGGTCCCTGAACCGACTTGCCCAGCTCACAGGAGAGCGGCGGGAGAGGTTTGCGCGGGCGATGGAGCGCGCGCTGTGAACAGCATCACAGTCTCTTGGCCGGATCGCGTCCTCTCTCCCAATGTGTCCGCACATTGGCGCCGCAAGTCTGCCGCACGCAAGGCCCAACGGCTCGAAGCATGGACGCTTGCCATGCAGGCTAAGGTTCATTGCCCTGGCGCGCCCATAGATCCGATATCCATCCGTCTGGACGCCTATCCCAAGCACGAGCGCAAGCGGGATATCGACAACCTTCTCGCCAGCACCAAGGGCGCTCTGGATGGTCTCGCGCAGGCGATGGGCGTCGATGACAGCCTCTTTCGTCCTGAGCTTACCATTCACCCTGCAGACGGCACTGGTCGCATTGTTTTGACGGTTTTGCCGATATGACCCGTCTTCGCCTTTCCAGCTCAATCATATCGGACACAGCCAAGGCATTCAACGTGCCCATGGATCGGATGCTGAGCGAAAGCCGCGTCCGTCCTCTCGCATGCGCCCGGTTCGCGGCAATGAAGATCATCCGTGAGGAGCGCTACCTGTCCGCACAAACGATAGCCCGGCTCTTGAAGCGCAAGGACCACACAACTGTTCTCAATGGCATTCGCCAGGCAGATAAGTTGCTCGCCACCGATCCCGCTTTCCGTGACGCATATATGAGGGCAGCGGGATGAGCGACCTTCTCGCGCGCCTTTTGTCCGCAGGGACGCCTCCTGAGCTTGTCGCCGAAGTAGCTATGGAGCTGGCGCGCGCAGAAGCGGCGAAAGAGGCAATTGAACAGCGCCGCCTCAATGATAGGACAAGGCAGGCCGAGCGCCGCGCTCGGAATAACGTGACGTCACGTGACACCGCAGACGTCACAGACGCCCCCCTTTCCCTTTCCCCCAATGAAAATAATTCTAACCCCCATACCCATACCCCCGAGAATATAACTCCCCGCGCGCGTAAGACCGATTTCCCGAAACCGGATTGGGCTGATGGGCAGGTTTGGGCTGATTTCCTGACAAACCGAAAAGCGAAGCGCCTGCAAAACACCGCCACGGCGCATGCAAAATTCCTGAACGACACGGCGAAACTCAGTGCCGAGACAGGATGGCCGCCCGGCGAATGCCTGCGAGCCTGCGTGGCCAAGGGCTGGGGTGCAATTTTCGATCCACGGGACAAACACGATGGCAGAAGCGGTCAAAATTTCGGAAGCAATTCAGATCGACGTGACGGAGTTGCCCGCGCTCTCGACCGGCAGCTTGGCCTTGATGGCGCGCCGTCCAACAGACGCGGAACTGGCGGAGGCGGAGATAGTGGCAGCGGCCCCGTTGCCTATCTTACCGCCGTGCGATGAAAAGCATTTCGGTCAGTGTCTCCGTGTCATGATCGCAGCGCTGCCCAAGCAGAGCGCGGATGAAGTTGGTGGCGAGTTGTTCGTTGCCGCATATCGCCGGAAGCTTGGTCACATGGCTGCTGAGCAAATCAGTTTTCTCGCAGACCAAGCCTTGGGCGAGTGCCGTTGGTTTCCGACCATCGCGCAATGCCTGGACATCGCCGCTCGCTGGGAGCGCAGTGACGAGTTCACGCGCCGACAGTCGCGGGCCAGGTCTATCGTTACCTGCGAGCGCCAGGCCCGCATGGAAGACGCGATGAAGGCTTTGGACCGCTTCGAGATGACACAGGACCAATTCGATGCCCTGCCCGACCAATGGCAGAGGATCGCGGATGCCAGGGGCTTGGTTCGATGGACGGCTGAAGGCCTAACAGTTCGGCAACCGATTAAAGCTGAGACCGCAGCATGAACACCGCCTACATCCCCCAGGACAAAGGATAGATCATGGCTCTAAGGGGTAGGCCTGCAAGTGTCCGAGACGAGATACTGCGTCGAGCCAATGGCATGCGCGCGAACGGAGAGATCGTGAACAAGTCACGCATTGCCCGCGAGCTGCATGTTTCGCTGCGCCACGTTCGCAGGGTTCTCCCACTAATTTCGATCTGACGAATTATGTCCTATGCACAGGCCCTCAAAACCTGTGTAATTGAAATGCCCCATGAGCGGGGCAAACCCTGTAACAAACGGCGAGAAAAAGGACACGCGGATCAAGCCCGGCGAGGTCCGCAATCCGCATGGCCGCCCGAAGGGTTCGCGGCATAAGCTCGGCGAAGATTTCCTCAAGGCTCTACAGGCCGATTTTGCGCAGCACGGCAAGCGGGTGATCGAGGATGTCCGAGAGGAAAAGCCAGATGTCTACCTCAAGGTCATCGCCTCTGTCCTCCCCAAAGAGATTGAGGTCAGCGGCGAAGTCGCTCTGACCACCAAAGAGCAGCGAGATGCAGCGCTTAGCGCATTTCAACGCACTTTGGCTGAAGAGGTCATGCAATGAGCGCCGCCATCGCTCTCCAAGCTGAGGACTTCGCGTTCTCGCGCCTCATTGCTTATATCGCCTATCAATGGCCGAATTACGCCGACGCGCCGCATCACCGCTTGATTGCCCGTCACCTCGAAGCTGTCGAGCGCGGCGAGATCACTCGCCTCATGATCACCATGCCGCCTCGCCACGGCAAGAGCATGCTCGCGAGCGAGTTCTTCCCGGCTTGGTATATGGGTCGCAATCCCGACCACTATGTGGTGACGGCGACCTACGCACAGGAGCTTGCCGATGACTTCGGGCGCAAGGTCAAGAACCAGATCGAGGACCCCGCCTTTCAGTGCATCTTCCCGGGAGTTGGGCTTGCAGACGATTCCAAGTCAGCCAAGCGTTTCCATATCGACGGCTCAATCGGTGGCGTGGAGCATGCGACGACCCAGAGAGGCGCATTTTACGCTGTGGGCGTTGGGGGTCCGTTAACAGGCCGTGGCGCACACCTTCTCCTCATTGACGACCCGGTAAAGAACCGCGAGGAAGCTGAATCCGAGGTCATCCGCAAGAAGACCAAGGATTGGTACACCAGCACCGCCTACACGCGCCTTATGCCGGGTGGCCGGATCGTCATCATCCAGACGCGCTGGCACGAAGACGACCTGTCTGGTTGGCTTCTCTCAGAGCACCAGCACGAGGGCTGGACAGTCCTCAATCTGCCGGCGATCAACGATAACGGCGATGCGCTTTGGCCCGAGCAGTATCCGGTTGAAGCGCTGGAACGGATCAAGCGAGCCCTCCCGCCACGCGATTGGTCAGCCCTCTACCAGCAGATGCCGACGCCTGAATCGGGTGACTATTTCAAACGCGAGTGGATCATCCCTGTCGATGTCATTCCTCCCAAGGAGGCGATGGCGATCTACGGTGCCTCCGATTACGCGGTCACGGCCGATGGAGGCGACTATACCGTCCATGCCGTGATCGGTGTTGCCCAGGATGGCCGCATGTATCTGCTTGATCTGTGGCGCGCTCAGGTCAGCTCCGATGTCTGGGTTGAGGCCTTCTGCGCCATGGTGCGCAAGTGGCGCCCGATTGGCTGGGCCGAAGAGACTGGCCAGATCAAGAGCGGCGTCGGCCCATTCCTTGTTCGGCGCATGATCGAGACGGATTCCATCGTTGCCCGCGAGCAATTCCCGACGCGCGGCGATAAGGCAGTGCGCGCTCAGTCAATCCGGGGTCGCATGGCGCTCCAAGGCCTCCATGTGCCCCGTGATGCACCGTGGCTTGCTGACTTCATCTCCGAGTGCATGAGCTTCCCGGTCGGCGTTCATGACGACCAAATCGATGCGATCGGTCTTGTTGGCCAGCTCATCGACAAGTTCAGCTTGGGCAAGAGGTCGCGTGACGAGACGCCGGTGCCGCGACGCGCTCCTGTCGCTGTACAAGACGGTGTGATCGCCCCTCCCTTGAGCATGGGGAGGCGTCGATGATCCCTGTCAGCCAAGGCAACACCGGCAACGACCAGCAGTTCACGGATGAGAACGACGGTGAGACTTTCACCGGCGACACCAAGAGCAGCGCGACTGTCCTGACCGCCCTCAAGCGCGCCGAAGACACATTTCGCGATTGGCAGGCCACATGCTCGACGATTGACGAAATCTACAATCTCGACGGCGCCGGCTATGGCGGTATTCGCAGCGATCTCGATCAATATGGCTGGCGCGACACGAAGCTCGATCTGTTCTGGGCAAGCTATGAAGTCCTGAAACCCGCTGTCTATGCTCGCCCTCCACAGCCGGTCGTTGAGCCGCTGTTTAAGGACACGAAGCGCCTCCCGATCGTGACAGCGGAATTGCTGGAGCGGTGCGCTGTCTCGACGCTCAAGCGCACCGGCATCGGCGACGTGATGACAGAGGTGCGTGATGATCTCATTTTTACCTCGCGCGGCATCATCTGGATTACCTACGAAGCGGACAATGATGGGAAGCGGGTTTGCTTTGAGCATCTGGACCGCAAGGATTTCCTGCACGAGCCTGTGAGGAAATGGCAGGAATGCGGTTGGGTTGGTCGCCGTGCCTGGATGACCCGTAAGGAGATGCGCAAGCGCTTCTTCAAGACGAGTGGCGATGCATATCAGTATGCCAATTATCTTAAGGCCAAGGATCGCGACGGCGATCTGGCCGATGAGGACCGCGCCACCACGAAAAAGGCCGGTGTCTGGGAGGTTTGGCACAAGGCTGACGGCAAGGTCTATTGGGTCACGCCTGGCGTTGATGTGCTTCTGGATAGCGGAGAGCCGCATCTCAAACTCTGCGAATTCTTCCCCTGCCCTCGCCCTGCATTTGCGACGAAGCGGCACCGCTCCATGATCCCCGTTCCCGATTGGGAGCGTTACGCAGTCCATTTCCGCAAGATCAGCGATCTCACCGGGCGCATCTACCAGCTGCTCAACCAGGTCCGCATGATGGGCATCATTGCGGGTGGCGGTGATGTTGCGGATGCCGTCGAAGACATGCTTCGCGCGATCGACGACGATCAGACCGTCATCCGCGTCAATAGCATTCAGCCCCTGAATGAAACCCTGTCATGGCTTCCCCTCAAGGAAATGGCCGAAGCGATCCAAGGCCTCATCATGGCTCGCGGACAGCTCATTGAAGATTTCTACCAGCTTTCCGGCATCTCGGACATCATGCGCGGTGCTTCCGAGGAAAATGAAACGCTGGGGGCGCAGCAACTCAAAACACAGTTCGGCTCTGTTCGAGTTCGCGAGAAGTCGGCTGAGCTCCAGCGATTGGCGGCCGATGGCGTCAAGATCGCCTGCGAGATCATCGCGGAGAAGTTCGACCAAGAGACGCTTCTTGAGATGTCTCAGATGGATCTTCCGACCAAGCGCGAGATCGAAAAGCACATCAAGGAGATAGAGGAAGCAGCAAAGGGCGAACTCAAGGCCCTAGGGGAAAAGGCGAAGCAGGCCGCTGCCCAAAGCCAGCAGCAGATCGATCCTCAGCAAGCTGAACAGGCACTCCAGCAGGCCCAGCAGCAGATCGTGGCCAAATATGCCCCTATGCTGAGCGAGGCGCAAAATCAGGTTCCCATCGAGGACGTGATCAAACTGCTCCGCGACGACCGCGCCCGGAACTTCACGTTCGAAATTGAAAGCAGCAGCACGATCCTTGTTGATGAACTCGAGGAGAAGCGCGCCCGCAATGAGTTCATGGATAGCCTGTCAAAGGGCATCCCGGCTATGCTGCAGCTGGTCGCGCTGGGAGAGCCTGCCGCGAAGTTGGCTGGAGAGGCGCTGAAGTTCCAACTCGCCCCCTATCGGGCCGGTCGTTCGCTGGATGGAGCGATTGACCAATTCATCGACGCTGCGCCCGAGATGGCGAAGGCGATGGCCGCGAAGAACGGCGCGAATGATGAGGCTGAAGGTCTCGTGGAAGCTCAGAAGCAGCTCGCCCAAGCCGAAATGGAGAAGGGGCAGGCGGCCATGGCGAATGTCCAAGCTAAGGCCGCGCTCGATAAGGCCGAACTGCAACGCAAAATGATGCAGATGCAGCTCGACGCGCAAAATGATGCCGTCAAGGCCCAGCAGGAAGCCGAAAAGCTCCGTCTCCAGATGGCCGACATGGCCGAGAAGCATGGGCAGGCCCAACGCAAGCTAGAGGCTGATATCGACAAGGTTCGGGCAGAAACCGTCCAGATCCTTCAGAGCATCGGCCTAGCCCAGCGCCAGCAGGAGATGGCGGAATTCAAGTCCGTCGCCGATGTGAGCCTGCGGCAAGGCGACCAATCGCTTTCCGCCCAAGGACAGGCCCAAGAGGCGCAATTCCGCGATCGACAGAGCCAGCAACAGGAGGCCCGGTAATGGCAACAGGAAACGCACGCCGCTTCCAGGAACTCGGTGTTCCCAGCGGCACGGCGAAGGAACTCGCTGCCCAGATCACAGCCAGCACGGGCAATGTGCGGCGACTTGGCGAGATGGGCTTTACGCCGAACGCATCGAATATCATCGCGGCCTCCGTGGCAGCGCATACGGTGAATGTGCGAGCGCTTTGCGAAGCCGGTGTGTCGAGCCGCGTCGTCGCCGAATTCAAGACGCAGATTGCCTCCTGACCATGGCAAGCGTCGTTCGTATCGAACCCTCCCTGTTCCGTGCCGATGAGGCATGGTTTGTGTTCGATGACGGCCGACAATTGCTTCGGAAGGTAGACCGAGAGCCGAACCCGGCGCGGTCCACCTTCCCCTGTCCTGCGATCGTCCGTGACAGCATCGAACCTATCCTCGCGATGGATGGCAAGATGACGGACAGCCTCTCGCATTATCGCCGCACGTTGCGTGCCGACGGCAATCCTCGAGGCGAAACCTATACCGAAATCGGCAATGAAAGCCTTCCTGCGTTCAAAGCGCCTGAATTCGATGCGCGCCAGCGCCGCGACGATATTCACGCCGCCATGGCCGATTTCAAGAACGGCAACATCCCTCCCCTGACGATACTTGAGGACTGATCATGACCGATCTCGCAACCAACGCGCCGCTCTCAACCACTCTGGACGGAGATACCGGTGCCACCCAAGCCGGCGCTGGTAAGTTAGCGATCGCCGAGCCCAAGGAACCTGTCCGCGAGACAGCCCGAGAGAGCCTTGAGGCTGTGATCAAGAATGAGGATCGCCGATCCACTGATGCTGCGAAAAAGGCCGATCCGAACAAGGATGATGCCAATCCAGCAGAAGCTGCGAAGTCTGCCGAGAAAGGTGATGAGCAGGCCCAGAAAGCAGCCAGAGACAAGGAAAATGAGGAAGATAAAGGTGAATTTCAGCCTATGTCCGATTCATCGGACAGGGTCCAAAAGGACGCCGAGCAGCAGCGCCAGCACGTCGAAGCGCCCAAGCATTTCAGCGAAACCGCTCGTGAGAAATGGCGGAACACGCCGCGCGAAGTCCAGAATGAAGTCGCCCGGCATGCGCAGGAAGGCGAGGTCCACAGGGTGCGCAGCGAGCGTTATGAGCGTATCCGCGAGTTCGATGAACTTGCTCAAACGAATGGTCGCGATCTCCGCGATAGCCTGAGTAAGATCAATCACATCGAGAACCTCATGAAGGCCAATCCGCTCGCGGGACTGAATGCCATCCTTCAAGAGATTGGCCCTCGCAAGTCGGACGGCCTGCCGATCACCCTTATGGAGGTGGCGCAGTACGTAACGCAGGCCGGCCAACAGGGCTATAATCAGGCCATGCAGCAGGGACAGCAGTTCACACAAGCGCAGGAGCAGGAACAGCGCCAGAACAGCGAAAAACAGGCCCAGCAAGCTCAATTCGCGGCGTTGGTCACCAAAATGGTGATCGAGCCCTTTGCGCAGGCGAATCCTCGCTATCATGAGCTTCAGGACAGCATTGCGTTTTTCTTGAATTCGCCTATGATTGACCAGAACTTGAGCCCGCAAGAGCGGCTGAAATTGGCATATGACATGGCTGAGCGGGCCTTTCCGCCTTCCAATGTCCAGCCTATCGCTTCAGCCCGCGCCGGCCTTGATCAAGAACCCGCTCGCCGCGCTGATCCTGACGACCTCAGCGGCTCGAAATCCATCAAATCGGCTCCTGGCTCCGTGTCTGACGAAGGCATGGAGTTCGAAGCCAAGGCCGGCGAGTCAGTTCTCGACAGTGTGAGAGAAGCGGCCCGCAGGCTCAAACGAGCTTGAGGAAGTCACCATGAATATTGTCACAGATCGCAATTACGGTCAGCTCCTGACCGTTGCGGCGGCGCGACGCTCCCGCACCATCCAGGACATCGTCCACAACGCAACCCCAATGACCCGAATCCTGAAGGATTCTGGTCGCATCCGCACCAAGCGCGGCGGCGGTCCAGAGCTTCGCTTGCCGGTCCAGTTCGACAAGCTGACGGCGCAGTGGTTCACCGGCTATGATAAGATCGAGATTACGCCGCGCGAGTTGCTGAACTCGGCCGTGTTCAACTGGTCACGCGTGGTCGCTCCCTTCTCGCTGAACGGGTCTGAAATCCTGTTCACTGGCGGCGAAGAGGAAATCATCGATCTGGTCGCCTTCTATCTCGACGAGGCCGAACGGTCGGTCAAGGAGACGTGGGAAGTCGGCCTGTTCTCCGATGGCACCGGCGACGGCGGCCGGCAGATGGCAGGTTTCGGTGCTGCTATCCCGATCGTCGCGAACACGGGCATCTACGGCGGCATTGATCGGAGCACGGTGGCCAATTGGCGCACGAGCACGTTCAATATCGTGTCGGGAGACGTTTCTGGCTTCACGGCATGGGACAGCACCACGGCGCGTCCGATCATCAACCGCATTTCGCTCAACCGTTCGCGTAACGGCCGCTATGCGGACCTGCTGGTCGCCGACGCTCTCGCCTATGAAGCGGTCGATGCGTCTTTTGTAGCGCATCAGCGCATCGTAGGCGAACGTGCCGGTCGCCTTGGTTTCACCAGCCTCACCTATATGACCCCAGCAGGCCCGGTCGATATCGTCGCAGCTGGCGGCATCGGCAATGTCATGCCAGCCAATATGGTGTTCGGCTTCGATACCGATGGGCTCGCCATCTACGAGTTTCCCAACCAGAGCTTCGTGCCCTTCCATCCCGGAAACGGTATCCGTCCGATCAATCAGGACGCGATCGCGCAGGGCATCGTCTGGTCGGGTCAGCTCGTACTGGAGAACCCGCTCTTCACCTATCGCATCCGCACGACATCGTAAGGAGGAACAGGACATGACTTCTCCCTTCCGCATGACCACCGGTCTTGGGCCGAACCTCTCCCAGGTCGTGAAGAACGATCAGGCTTGGTATGATGGTCCTGGGCGCGGCGCCTCCGGTACAAACCAGGCCATGAGCCCCCAGAAGGGCGACACGGCATTCGGTGACGACGGTCGCGAATATATGTGGGTTGAGGCAAGCGGCACAATCGCTGTTGCAGCTTCTCCCGGTACGCAGGTCACTCTGACCCCTGGTGCTCCTGGCTCCGATCCTCGCGTCACGGCCGCGACCGGCGCTGGTGGCTGGTATGCCCCGCATACCGGCTTTTACACTGGCACGCTTGTGGCGGGCGACTGCTTCTGGGTCGCAAAGGGCACCACACCCTGATGAATTGAGGTTTGGCGGGGGCATGGCGCTCCCGCCTTTCACACATAGGAGCAGTTATGGACCACATGGTTGGCATTGGCGACAACAAGGATCTTGCTGTCACGCCGTTCTTCAAGTTCGTCGAAGTCGAGAACGTCCCCAAGTCGGAAAGAGCCGGCCGTGCCGTTATGGAGCGCATTGAGGTCGTGGAAGTGCGCATTGCGGGCAACCGTCATGTCTCCCCTGTGTTCCCGACCGATGCCATGTGGAAGCGCGACGGCAACCGCATTATCACTTATGCCGAGCGCTGGCCCGATGCTTATCGGCAGTTCAAGGACGGCCTTCCTCAGGAAGCTTCCGGCACGCCTTTGGAGATGCTTTTGCCGTTCGGTGTTACGCCATCCGAGGTATCCCTCCTTCGCACGCTTCGCGTCTATTCGATCGAAGCACTGCAACAGCTCGAAGGTCAGGCTCTCAAGTCACTTGGAATGGCGCAGAACAAGCTGAAGGCTGCGGCCGCATCGTTCATCGCTGACCGGTCGGACAAGACCAATATCCTTGCCGAGATGGCTGACCTCAAGGCCGAAATCGCCCGTCTCAAGGGAGAAAAAGCCCAAGTGCTCCCCGAAAACGATTCAACGGAAGAGGAAATCGTCGAAGCGATCGATGCATTCGAGGGCATCAGCGACACTGATATCGCCGATGAAATCGAGAAGATTACCGGCGCTCGTCCCCATCACAAGACCGGCCGCATCAAGCTGATTTCGATGCTCCAACTCGCCAAGGCGGCCTGATGTGTCGATCCTGTCGGCGCTTCAGTCTGCTTCCGTAAAGCTGATCGGGCGCCGGCCTCTCACGTTCTTCGGCGCGACCGAGATGTTCGAGATGGAAATCTGCGACTTCGCGAACGAGGTCGCGGAGGATATCGCCCAATATTGCGACTGGCAGAGCCTCACACAGATTCACACGATCACAGGAGACGGAACCACTGCGGTTTTTCCGCTCCCGGATGACTATGATCGCATGCTGGTCCGATCGGAGGTGCAGGACACTGTCAATTGGGCCTTCGGGTATCGCAATTACATCGATATCAACGCGTTCCTGTTCGATGAGGCCCGCAACTTCAATCCCTTCCCCGGTGGATGGATCATTTACGGGAATGAGATGAGGTTCAGTCCTGCGCCGGCATCTGGGGCATCGGCGACCTTCCCCTATATTTCCAAGAATTGGGCGTCGTCGGCTTCGGGCTCTGCCAAAACCGCATTCGACACGGACACCGACACCTTTAATCTCCTCGATGACAAGAAGGCCAATCGACTTCTCATGCTCGGCATCGTCTGGCGTTGGAACGAGAACAAGCGTCTGGACGCAACCGGCGATCAGGAGGCGTTCACCAAGGCGCTGGATGAATATTCCTCCAAAGATCGAGGAAGCCGCGTCATCCGGCTCTCCTCGCGCCGTTTCCTGCCGGGCACCTATCCCGCTTGGCCATGGCCATTAGGCTGAGCCATGTACGCACGCCGCATTCCGCGCCCCAAGCCTCTCAAGGAGTTGCTAAAGCGATTTCCTGCACCGACTGGTGGATGGGTTAGTAATCGCAACCTCGCCGACCCCTCGCAGCCCGGCGTGGCTCAGGGTGCAGCGATATTGGATAACTTCTTCCCAAAGGCTTCGAGCGTGATCATGCGTCGCGGTCGTGTGGCTTATGATAGAGTCCCAAGCGACCCGCTTGCGATGTTCTCGTACAAAAACGGCAACAACAAGAAGTTGTTCACCGCGACTGAAACGAACATCTACAACATCACCATACCGCCGGCTGCGAGTGTGGTTGCTGGCAAGACAAGCGGGGATTGGAGCGTGGTCCAGTTCGCGACGACAGGCGGCGTTTTTCTGATTGGTGTGAACGGGGCTGACAGCGGTTTCCAGTACGATGGCACCACCTTCTCTGTCCCTGCCATGACGTTTCCAGGGGGCCTAACGACCGCCGATATGAGCTATGTCTGGGCGTATAAGAACCGGCTGTGGTTCGCCCAGAAAAACAGCATGAACGCCTACTATCTAGCGGTAGATAGCATCGGAGGCGCTGCAACCGTCTTTCCTCTTGCCGGCATCTTTGGAAAGGGCGGCTCTCTCATGTTTGGTCAGGCATGGAGCCTGGATAGCGGCGCGCAAGGCGGCCTTTCCGAGCAGAACATCTTCGTTTCGACGGAGGGAGAGGTCGCGGTCTATCAGGGCGCAGATCCATCGTCGGCGAGCGATTGGCAAAAGGTCGGCGTCTACCGAATTGGCACGCCTCTAGGCAAGAACGCGTTCTTCCGGGGCGGCGGCGATTTGGCAATTGCGACCAGTGTCGGCCTTGTCCCTCTTTCGAAGGCGATCTCTCTCGATATCACCAGCCTGAACGTCGCGACGGTGAGCTATAATATTGCCGACGCTTGGTCCGAGGCTGTCTTTCTGAGAGGTCTTGAAGGATGGTCATGCGAGCTGTGGCCTGAGCAGAAAATGGCATTTGTGTCGCCGCCGGACATCGTTGGGTCATCCTCTCCGGTAGCCTTTATCTCGAATACGGAAACGGGGGCATGGTGCAGATTCACCAACTGGCGCATGCTCTGCATGGAGGTCTTTGACGGCCAGCTGTATTTCGGCTCCCCCGGCGGCACGATCTACGCGGCCAATCAAAGCGGCCTTGATGGCGACATGCCATATACTGGCGTCGTGATGCCGTTGTTCGAGGATGTTGGATCGCCTGCTTCAAGCAAGGTGGGCCGCATGGGGCGAACTGTTATCCGTTCACTAGGTGTCGTCAGTTCCGCCATCGCCATGCATGTCGACTTCAACATGACCATGGGAGTCGCGCCCGATTCGAGCGGCGGCGCCTCAAGCAATCTGTGGGGTACGGGCACATGGGGAGCATCCACGTGGGGAGCGGCCGCGCCTGAATTCATCAATCAAGACTGGAAATCAATCGGCGGCCTTGGTTATGCGATCACCCTATCCTGTCAGATCACCAGTGGTTCAGAGGCGCCGCTAGATGCCGAGATTATCCGGCAGGAAATGACCTATACGCAAGGTGGTCTCGTGTCGTGATCGTCACTGACGAACGAGTGGCTCGGTTCGTTTCCGAAAAGCTGGGGTTTGGCCTTTGTCCACCCTATTCCGTTGTGGGCATCGAGGTCGACGGTCAGATCATTGGCGGCGTGTTGCTGAACTTCTTCGAAGGTGCCGACGTGCATATTTCTGTCGCCGGCAGGGGTTGGGGACGTGACTTTCTTCGCCGCCTTGGCGAATATGTGTTCGATCAACTGGGCTGTCTCCGGGCCACTCTCATCACTGAACAGCCGGCCGTCATCTCCTTGGGCAAGAAGCTCGGGGGTGAGGTCGAAGGGTGTTTGCGAAACCACTTTGGCACCGGTCGGGATGGCACGATCATCGGTATCTTGCGGGAGAACTATCGCTATGGTAGATTGCCCGAAATTCCAGCGCCACTGAACTGACTTTAGGCGCTCCATGTCGATGGAGCGTTCCCATAGTCAGCTCGCCTTCTCCGCCAGATCCGATGCAGACAGCCCAGGCACAGTCCGGGCTGAACCGCGACACGGCGGTCTCACAGAATCTCATCAACATGACCAACCAAGTGAATCCTTGGGGTTCGGTCACATATAACCAGACCGGTAATACTGGTTATGTCGATAGCTCCGGGAAGTGGGTGAGTGTTCCGCAGTTTACGCAGACAACAGCCTATTCGCCCGAGCAGCAGGGGATTTTCGACCGCACAACGCAGGCGCAAACCAACATTGCCGATATCGCCGCCCAACAGTCGGGAGCGCTGAAGGATTATCTCAGCAGCCGTTTCGATTTCGGTCAAGGACAGTTCAATCCCCAAGGCGTTACGCAGCCGGACCAGTTTTCGTTCGGCGGTGATCCATTCAGCTTCAACAATCAGGATGCGGCGAACTGGGCTTTCGATCTCGGGTCGCAACGCATCATTCCGCAGCAGGAGCGTGACCGCGCATCCCTTGAGACACAATTGGTCAACAAGGGCATCCGTCCGGGATCAGATGCCTGGAATTCGGAGATGGAACGCCTCGGGCGCACTCAGGGCGACCAGCTCAACCAGCTTGCCCTGACTGGGCGCCAGCAAGCCTACAATGAGGCGCTGACAGGTCGGCAGAACAACTTCGGCGAGGCGCTTTCGACGCAGCAGCAGAATGCGGGCCAGAGCCTCGCTGCCGAACAGGCCCGTTTTGCGCAGGAGCTGGCCGCAAGGCAGCAGCAATTCCAGGAAGCCGTCACGGGGCGCAATCAGCCCCTTAACGAGATTACCGCGCTTCTCTCTGGCTCGCAGATTGCCAACCCTGGAACCGCATCGTCTCCCACGCCTCAATCGGCCGTTGGGGGAGTCGACTATTCCGGCCTCGTGCAAAGCAACTATCAAAACCAGCTGGCCCGGTCGCAGGCTGGGCTTGGTGGCCTTTTCGGGCTGGCTGGATCGCTAGGCGGTGCAATCGGCCAAGCGGGGGGCATTGGGTCTTTCTTCTCCGATGCCCGGCTCAAGACTGGCATCAGGCGCATCGGCTATCTCGACAATGGCCTGCCTGTATATGCCTATCGCTATATCTGGGGCGGCCCGGTCCAGATCGGCGTGATGGCGCAGGAGGCCGAGCAAATCTCTCCTGAGGCGGTCGGTGAAGCGATGGGCTTCAAGACGGTTGATTATGGGAGGGTCGCTTGACGTTTTCCCCTTTCCGTTACGGCGATACTGGCGGAGGTCTTGACCCTGTCGCGGCAGTGCTCGCCAGACAGCCCGATACTGGCTCCATCTCGCCATCAACGGTGCCCGTGCAGCCATTCGTCTGGGGTGCTGGCGGCCAGCAATTGTCTCCGGAACAATTGAAGTTGGATCGCCAGATTGCGGCCTCTCTTTATCAGCCCGATTATTCGCCTGTTTCCTCGCTCTGGGAAGGCGCGGGACGAGTGTTCGACAACGTTCGCGGCGGTATCGGTTTCCGCGATGCGCGCGCCGCCGATGCGCAGCAGCAGCAGGCCCTCCAAGCGGCCCTTGGCGCTTCGCTTGGCCCCGGCAACCAGGATATTGCTCGGTTGCTGATGAGCGGCAGTCCCACGGTCGCCTCAATTGCCGACAACATCTATGCGCAGCGCACTAGGCCGGCCCAACCCCACTACTGGGAGACCAATAATGGATCGCTAGGCATGATCGGGCCGGATGGAACGCCGCAGATTGTCTATCAGGACCCGACGCCAAAAATCGACTGGATCCAAGCCAAGGACCCGAACACTGGCCAGATCACGCTGTACCCAATGCAACAGGGAGGAGGTGGTCCTGCATCTAATGGCATGGGGGCGGGCATCCCATCTGGCTCGCCCCTCGAAGGTTGGCCTCCGCCCGAGGCGATTTCCGAATTGATGCGCAATCCGAGCACCGCCTCGCAATTTGACGAGGTTTTCGGTTCTGGCGCAGCCTCAAAAATCTTGGGTAAGCCATAATGGCGCAGGATAATCCATACGCGAAATATCGTCAGGGCCCTCAGCCGGTTACGATCGGCGCGCCTGATCTCTACCGTCCGCGAGAAGAGGAACGCAAGGACGTCGCTACGCAGCTCGATGAGGAGCGCGTAAGGATCGCTCGCGAAAACCTTGCCCGCGAGCAATCTGGCCAGACGTATCAGCAAGGTAACGCCAAGTTCGACAACGTCGCCACGCTTCGCAAGGAGTTCAACGCCCTCCCCCAAGTGCGCGAGTATACGTCTGTCATGCCGCTGCTCATGGCCGGCCTTCAGACCGCTCCAAACCCCCAAGGCGATAATGCACTGATTTATGCCTATGCAAAGATCATGGACCCCGGCTCGGTTGTCCGTGAAAGCGAGGGCGAGAGCGCTGCCAATACGGCAGGGTTCTTTGCGGCGCAGGCCGAGAAGATCAAAAAGAACCTCGGGTGGAGTGATGCGCGCGGGCTTCCGGCGGGTGCGGCCCAAGGGCTCCGCGATGAAATGAATCGCAAGGTTGCCCAGATGGCCAAGACCTACGGCGTGGAACGTGCGCGCTATCAGGAGATGGCAAAGCGTCAGAACTTCGATCCGAACGATGTTGTAGGCCAATCTCCCGCTGCACCGTTCATCGATAAATATCTACAGCTCGTTCCCAGTGCGAATCAGTCGCGGGAAAATTCCGCTATTGGCGCTTTCAACCAAGGTGCGGCAACGCTTGATCCGAAAGCTCCATTTTCCACCGACCAGGACAAGGAGGTCGCTGCGGTAGTAAATGCCGCATTCAAAGGGGGAGCAACGTTCGAACAGCTTGACGCTATGCACCGGGCAATGACCAAAAATCCTGCCGCTCCGGATGGCGTCCCGCTCACCGAGCAGCATCGCCAATATGTGCAAGCTCGCGACAGGGGACTCCCTGTCAGTGAGTTCCCGGCTGCGACCAGCGGACAGCCTACGGCGATGCAAGATATCATCACCAATGCCGCAAAGAACCCTTGGGGCGCAGCGTTGTTTGGTGGCGTGAATGCTGATCTCGCCGGGATTCCGGGCCGTCTGGCAGGCCTGGACAAGATGGACGCCATGCGGGCCGAAAACCCCAAGGCCACATTTGCGGGCGAGATGGCGGGAAATATTGGAGGTACGCTTGCGACAGGTGGGAGTTTAAAGGCGCTTAGCGGTGTTGCCCGACTTACGCCGGAAGTGACAGCCATGCTGGCAAACCCCCTGACGGCCGATGCGCTCTACGGGGGTATTAGCGGCGGCATGTCCTCTGATAATCCCACGCTCGGCGCGATGGGAGGTGTTGCGGCAGCACTGATTGGCGGGTCGCTTAGCAACAAGATCACGGGTGGATTAGCAAAGAGGGCAGCGGTCAAGAATGCCGAAGCGGCCGTTCCATCGGTTGATGATCTCAAGTCTCAGGCGAAATCGCTTTACGATGCGGTTGATAATAGTGGGGCGCTACTCGATCCGGCTCAAACCGCCAATCTCGCCAGCGATGTTCGAGCCTTTCTGTCGAAGGAAGGTGTGATCAGCCCCAAGGGCTCCCTTTCCGAAGTTCATCCGAAGGTGAAGGAGGCATTGCGCCTTGTAGACGAATATGCAGGGCAAACAATGGACCCAGCGCAGATGCAGACAGTCCGAAAGGTTGCCGCGAACGCTGCTCAGAGCGCCGACGCTTCCGAGGCGCGCGTCGGCAAGGTCGTACGTGATATCGTTGACAGCCACATCGATCCAGTGGTGCCAGATCTTGCGAGAGCTCGCGATATTTCAAGCCGCTACCTTCAGGGGCAGGAACTTGAGCAGGCTCGGCAGTTGGCGGGAGCCAGGGCTGGACAGTTTTCCGGCTCTGGTTTTGAAAATGCGCTGCGCACCGAGTATCGCGGCCTTGATCGCGGGATCGTAAAGGGTCAGAACATGTTCGACCCGGCGGTGGTCGAAGCGATCATGAACGTTGGACGCGGCACGCCGGCATCCAATTTTGCTCGAGGCGTCGGCAAATTGGCGCCGACTGGCGTCGTAAGTAGCGGCCTATCGGCGGGCGTGCCGTTTGGCATCGGTACTGCGGTTGGCGGTCCAGCCCTTGGCTCTGCTCTCAGTGCCGGCTCTTTGACCACTGGCGCAATCGGCCGGAAAATTGCCACTGCGATGACTGACCGCAACGCTCAGATTGCCGAGATATTGGCCAGAAATGGCGGCCCGCTCCAATTGGTAGATATACCCCCGAGCGATGTTTCCGCCCTCCTTGCGGGAGGGGCAAGCATTCCGTTTGCTCAATGGTTACAGCAGCAACAGGGCCAGTAAGAGAAAGCTGGCTATGTAAATGCGCGAAAAAATCTCGTCGCTGTTGTCATGCTGGGGTAATTTGCGGCGCATTTTTGAAGGATTATCCTAAATTTCGGCGCTTTCATAGCCCCTTATGATGTGCTAACATTGGCCAAATCCCGCGTGGGCTGAACTCCTTCACCGCGCTTCCCCAAGAGGAAGCCGAGTTCAGTGCCCAGAGACGCAAACGGAAATTATACACTCCCTGGTGGATCGATCGTCGCGACTGGCGATACGATCCTGCCTTCGCAGCACAATCCTCCTTTGCTGGACATCGCCCAGTCGATGACCAATTCGCTCAGCCGTGACGGTCTGGGTGGAATGCGCGCCGCGTTAGACATGGGCGGCTTCAAGATTTCCAACATTCTTGCTGCGACCCTGCCGGGGGATGCTCCCCGCCTTGACCAGGTGTTTCCGACGACTGGGGGCACGATCTCAGGGAATGTCTCAGTCACTGGTGCCGCGACCTTCGGCTCCTCTCTCACTGTCACCGGAGCAGCCGTTTTCAACGGCAATGCAACCGTTGCTTCCCAGCTGAACATCGGCCCCAATGCGATCTTTCAGCATAACGGGACAGACGGCTTTCTTCGGACACAGTCCGGCAAGCTCTATCTGGGCTCCGCCGGAACCAATCATTTCAGCATCGACGCATCGACTGGCGATCTCGCTGCGCTGGCCGATGAAAAACTTCTGCTGAACACAGGCACTCTTGGTTGGTCTAGTCTGACGAATTTCACCCTTGGTCCCAACTCAGGTGTTCCCCTGCTGGCATGGGACAGCGGCGATTATATCAGCTACGACCGCTCGATAAACACGATGTATTTCGTGATCGGGAACTCGGTAAAGCTGTCCTTAAGTGCGTCTGGCGCTTTCGATGGTAACAATCTCGAACTTGGCAACAAGGATTTACCGCAGAACGCACAGACGGGCGATTACACCCTAGTTCTCACTGACCGAGCCAAGCACCTCTATCTGACCAGCGGCTCGGCGATGATCACGATCCCGCCAAACAGTTCGGTCGCGTATCCGATCGGGACCGTGATCGTCCTAATCAACAACGGTTCAGCCTCCAAGACGGTAGCTCGCGGATCGGGCGTCGCTCTCCTGCTCGCGGGCTCAGCGGCAGATGCCAACAAGACGCTTGCCCAAGGCGCGGTCGCAACCATCATCAAGGTTGCCACGAACACCTGGTTCATTTCCGGGGCAGGCGTGTCGTGACGGGCGCGCTGGCAGCGATGGCTGGCATGGGGGGCTTGGGCGGCCTGATCTCGCTTTCTAATCAGTCGCCGGATTCTTCCGTTCCTGATCCCTCAATTGCGACATCAGTCTATGAGTTGCGCTCTAGCGGCGAAGTTCAGGTCAACGGTTCAACAGTCGAAAACTTCTGTAATCCTACCAACCTCGCACCCCTCCTCGAATGCCGAATGACGATCAATTCTGGCTTCCTTAACGGAGGCACGATCAACACGTGGTTGAGCCTGGTCTCCAGCAGGCAGTGGTATGTACAGCAAGTTGGCATTGGTGTCTCGACCTGCAATTGTACGATTGAAATCCGGGAGGCCGCCAGTGGCATTGTCCGCGCGTCGGCAGCAATAACCTTCCATGCCGAGGTGTTCGGATGATCGGGCTTGCGCATCCATTCATAGCGCTTGGAGCCCAGTTTTCGCTTTTCGGCCTATTTGGCAATTGGTGGCTTGGCGTCATTGCCTCTGCCTTCTTCTTTGGCCGCGAAATTACGCAGGCCGAATATCGCTGGATCGCAGCTTATGGTTCCGGCCTCCGCGCCAACATGCCTTGGTGGGGCGCATTCGATCCACGTGTGTGGAACCTGCATTCTCTGACCGATTGCCTGCTGCCCCTTCTCCTTACTGCTGCCATCGCCGGGATCGCGAGCTGATGCCGGGCATCCCCGTCGTCCTTTCTCCTCGCGGAGTTCCAGTGCGACAGGTTGAGACCGGTGCGCCTGTCATGACCGTTGCGGCCAACGGTTTCGGGACGCCTGTTTTCATCTCGGACTATGGGGCGCCGTTCGTCATCGAGGGTGGCACTCCCACGCCGACGCCCGGCCCTACCGCGACCATCGCCCTTAATGGCACGAGCGACGGCTTCGAGGTGACCAATCCCCTCACCGGGTCATCGTGGCAGTGGTATAAGGCATCGGACAACACGCCCATCTCCGGCGCGAATACGACAAGCCTTGCCCTGTCCGCGATCTCCTACGGGGAAGGCGCTTATGTCGTGCCAGACGGGCAGTCAGCGCGTAAATCAGGCGCGCTGTACCGCATCCCCGCCGTCCCCGATGCGACGATCACAACGCAAGATCCCAACGGCAAGGCGAACGGCACGACACTGACCAACCCCGCCTTTGGCTGGACCCTCATTGGCAGCAAGGACAATGTTCTCACCGTCCAGTCCAACAAATTCGCCTTCACGAATAATTATGCAAACGAGGGCGGATGGAAGAAGTCGCTCGGTTCCAAAGACCACTTCATTGGCTTCACGCACAAGCTCGTTGATGCCAGTGAAGACTACGGAATTAATAGATTCACAATCGGTGCACGCTATACCGACGCGAATAACCGCATCCAACTTGATTGCTCTTTCAAAACCGACAACGGCGGCTCTCTCGCAGTAGTTGTTGGCGGGACTGCAACCAATCTTAACGGCATATGGGCCATCCATTTCCCGACTATCGCCGATCTCGACGATGTCGGCCTGGAGGTAATCGGCTCGACAGCCTACATCTACTTCAAGGGCGCGGTCCTTCCACCCCATCCAGACAACCCGCGCAAGACCGCTGATAACGGCTACGACTTCTCAGACTTGGCTCTGCCCGACTCTGATTATGTCGTGATCCACGAAATCGGCGGCAACAGCTTGCACGCGCTTCCTTATGATGTCGCCACCCGTATTACGCTGAAGTCATACGCCGAGTCCGACATCTTGATTGCCAGCACGGCATTCAGCGTTCCGACCAAAACGAATAACTTCATTGGTCTTTCCACGACCGGTGCTACTCCTGGCTCATCGGTCCTGGTCGGCTGGTTCGACGAGAATGGGCAACCGATCGCGGTGTCCGGCCCCTATTCAATCACGGCCGGCTCTCTTGCGCTTTCCGACGTGCCGGTGCCCCACGTCCTTCGCGGCCGTCCCGCCTCATTGATGGTTTGGAATCCGAGCGATCCTGCAGTTTTCGGCTACGTCCACTTCAACGCGATCCCGGCTTCGCAGCTAGTGCCCGCGATCGAACACGGCATCAATCTCGGCCAGTGGAACGCCACGGGCGGCGACTATGTCCGTGACCGTGGCCAGCTCATACGCTGGGTCGACTCTTCCGGCGGCGGTGACGTGCCGCTAGCCGCAAGCGGCTGGCCATCCGATACTCCGAACGTCGGCTCCTATTACGATGCGCTGATTTATGAAAGCGACAAGACCGAGCACCGCGCCGGTCAGTTCCGCATGACGTGGCCGGCCAACGTTACCGTGTCGAATGCTATTACTACCAATGTGACTGTCGACAGCATCGATAACACCGCGCGCGAAGCGCTCTTCACCGTTATCGATGGCACACTGAATACGCTGCTGAGATTCCGGTTTACGCCCACAGGCGCTGTTCCTGGCGGTATCGTGGTGACCGTCCGACCCGTTGGCGACGCGCATCCCGAGCGTCCGTTCACCGACCAGTTGGGGCTGGATTACGGCATCGGTGCTGGTTTCCGCAGCGCCCGTTTCATGAAGCAGATGGGCACCGAGCTTCGGGGCGGTAACGATGATCCGGTCACTATTTATCCGCGCTACTTCACGCCCGCCAATGTGGCGTGGCTGATCAAAAATCTCGGCCTCAAGCCGCATCTTAGCTGGTCAATTCTCGAAACATCCACGTTCATCGAATCGTGGATGCTGAACCTCAAGACAGAACTGATTGCGCTCGGCGTCGATCTGGTCGCCATTCAGATTTACGTCGAATTCGGCAACGAAATCTGGAATTGGGGCACCTATCAGCAGCAGGATCATCGCGCCCGATGGCTGGCTGCGAAAGAAGGTTTTGTGCCCGGCATTGCGTCCGGCGAACGGCCCAACGTCATCTATTATTTCAACAACGGCTCGCACACGACCGATCGGTCCTTCAGCACAGGCGATGTCGTGTACAACGGCGATTATTATGTCGTGCGTGCGAAGCGGAACACGTCCGCCGGCGCAACGATGCCCGCCAATTCCGGCGAGAACAACGCAGACTTCGAATATGTAAACCGCGTCACCGCGTCGATGGTCGGCAAGTGGCAGGGCTCGCGGCAGAAGGCGCTTGCCCAATTGCTCAAGCCGCTCTTTCCGGCTGGCGTGGTCAAGTCTGTCCTTGGCTGTTTTATTAACGACAGCGCCGCCGACATCTGGAGCCGCATGTCCGACAACGGTGTGTGGAAGTGGGTCGATAGCTATCAGCCATCGGGCTATGTTTCCAGCCTTCAGGTCTATGGCGCCAACGCATTCGATGCGGCCGGCACCACGGCCGGCTACAAGGATGGCGTCTTCGCCTTCCTTGCCCCGGAACTTGCCGACACCAAGGCCAAGCTTCTCGCCCTCAAGCATGGTGTCGAACCGTTTATCGTCACCAGCCCAGACTACACGCCTGGTGATACGACGCCCACCCTTGGCACCTATGAGATTAACTGGCATTGGGGCTATCTACACAGCACCGTTCCCGACGACGCCGTGCTTGCGGCCCGCATAGCGGCGGTCACCCAGGACGCGCGCTGGACGGCGATGGTCGAAGACTATTGCGACTGGCTCATCGAGAACATCGGCGGCCCGCACAACTGGTTCGTTGATGTCGAAAGGCGCCCGACCTATTTCGGAAGCGCGGGCGACAAGCAGTTCCAGATTTTTGGGATCAAGGATAACTATGTCGGCGCCCGGCCCAGTGAGCAACTGACCTACAACGTGGTCAGCGCGAAGGCGTTGGCGGTGCTGTCATGAGCGGCACGACCAACACCCAGATCGCCGAAAAGCTCGACGAGGTTCTGGCCGAGCTCGCCGCGACCAAGGGCGAAATTGAGAAGCTGGCCCTGCAATCCAAGCCGGTTATCGAAGCATATGACGCGGTTGCGAAGACCGGGAAGGTCCTCAACTGGGTCGGCAAGGTGGCCGTGTGGATCGTGGCAATCGCCGCGGCGATGGCGCTGCTCTGGGGCGCGTTCAAGATCGCCGTAAAAGGAACGCTGTCATGAGCATCATGACCGACAAAGAAATCTTCGCTGCGATCCGGGCGCGACGTGGGGCCCCGCTCCTGCAAGCGGACGTGGATGCCGTGAATGCGGTGCTGTATCCAGCTGGAGAGAAAGCGCCGATGACGATCAGCCAGCGAGGCATTGACCTGATCAAGCGGTGCGAGGGCCTACGGCTGAGCGCCTATCCTGACCCTGGCACAGGCGGGGCGCCATGGACTATCGGTTACGGGCACACCGGCCCGGAAGTACGCAAGGGCCTCACCATCACGCAGGCGCAGGCGGATACCTTTCTGGTGGCAGATATCCAGCGGTTCGAGGCGGACGTGCGGGCACTATGCCCCATCACCACGCAGGGACAGTTCGATGCACTGGTGAGCTTTGCCTACAACGTGGGCCAGTCCGCTCTCTCCGGCAGCACCATGCGCAAGAAGCATGTTGCGGGGAACTATGCGGGCGCCGCTGCGGAATTTGATCGCTGGGTCTATGCTGGCGGGCGGACGATGGCTGGACTTGTCGCGCGCCGCGCGGAAGAGCGCGCGCTCTATGAGGGGCGGGCATGAGCTGGACGGCGCGAGACTGGCGGCAATTTACCGCTCTCACCCTTCTCGCCCTTGCCGCGATTCCGCTAACGCTCATCAGCGCGATGTCGCGCGTCATCATCTACCTGCAGCCGCACAACAGCTTCGCCTTCTACCTCGGCTTATCGAACGACGTGCTCATCCTCGTGGACCTGGTCTGCGTGGGGACGATCCTCGGCCGGCGCACCTTCAAGATCAAGGTGGGCGACAACGAGATCAACGCCGACGGCGGCGATGGCGAGCGTGTCCTGAACCAAGGAGATGCCGCATGATCGGCCTCGCCACCTTCCTCGCCAGGCCGCTGGTCAAGTTCGGCGTGCCGGTGCTCCTGCTCGTGGGCGCCGCTCTGTGGTTCGCCCTCTGGCTCTCAGGCGTGAAGCATGACGCCAAGCAGGAGGGCGTTACCCAAGAGCGAACTGGAGCTCTCGTCGAAACCGTCAACCGAATGGAGAATGCCAGTGACACGCGCCGTGACATTGCCAATCCCGCTACTCGCGCTCGCTATGATGAGTGCCTGCGGTCCGCAAGAACCCCCGAGAACTGTAAGCGATTTCTGCCTCAATGACCGAGAAGTGAAGTTCGATCCGGCGCCGTCAGCGGACGTGGACGACCGGGGCAACAAGCTCGACACTGACCAGACGGTCAAGGACCTTATTGAGCACAATGCAGTTTATCATCGGTTGTGCGATAATAGATAAGCCGCCATTCGGAGCGGGTGGCCTTCAAATCCGATTCTCCGACCTACACGCACATCCAGTGCCCGAAATGCGGCCATGAAAAGACACTTGCCACATGGAAGCTCTACAGCCTGTATCGCGAGAAAGGCTGTCTGACCGAACCCGATTTCAGCAAGCTCGTCTGTTCACGCTGCGGGACTAAGGGCGCCACCGTCAGAGGGAGGGGTTGATGGCGCCCCGGGCCCGATGCACACCCGGTCTAGTGCGCCATGGTTACCGAAACGTTAGCGTTAAGCTGCCGGCGCCTCTCGGGCCACTACATCTCGCCTCGGACGGGCTCTCAGCAGCTTGAGCAGCGGCTTCTCGGCCAGCACATGCACCGCGATGCCAAAGACCACGCAGGCGAGCGCGACGGAGACCGGGATCGCGGCAACTCCCGCTGGAACGAGCGTCACCAGCGCCAAGATCACCGCTTCGTGATTGAGGTAGAGCGCATAGCTGCTGTCGCCCAGCTTGCCGATGCGCTGCAAGAGCGGGTGCGAGCCTGCGTGCCGTTCCCAGCATACCAGGCCCAGCACAAGCAACAGGCTCGGAGCCCCGAACGAAAAGGCTTCCCGCGTCTTGTCGTAGCCTATGGCCAGCACGAGCATGAACAGCAGGATCGCGGCCCCGGTGATCGCGGCGCCCCAACGTTCCGGCAACTTGCCACGGACAGCCAGCCAACCGATCGCTGTGCCGCCCAGGAACTCCAGCAGCAGCACGCTCGTCATCTGGTTGAGCAGCGGGCCCTGGTTGTCGATGAGCGTGCCTACAGCGACGCAGCACAAGAAGAAGGCGGCGAGGATCATAAGCCCGCGCGTCAGGCCCAGCATCATCGCCAGGCCAAAGCAGATATAGAAATAGACCTCGAACGAGAGCGTCCATGCTGCGCCGATGAACCGGGGCGCGTCCGCCGGCAGCAGCAGCAGGGCTCCAATCGAATGCGTGAAGCTCACCGCGAAAGGCTGGCCGAACGCGGCGGCGGTTGCGAGCAGCAGCAAGACCGAGATCCAGTAGATCGGGTAGATGCGGCCGAACCGGCGCGCGATGAAGTCCTTGAAGCTGTATCGGCTCTCGTTGGTGGTCATCACCATGATGAAGCCGCTCAGCACGAAGAACATGTGAACGCCTGCCCGCCCGAACGCGAACACGTACATCTCGGCTTCGGAGGCGGTGGCCAGATGTCTTTCGATCAAGACCAAATGCGCGTGGTAGAGCGCGACCATGAATGCGGCCACGGCTCGCATCACCTGTAATGAATGCAATGTTCCACGCACTTGGTTCATCCGCTCCATATCCGAATAGCCGCCCATAACAGGGAAAGTGTGAATAGTCCGCAAAGGAGGGATTTGGTGGATGATTTCATGATGCCTTGGCATGCTCTGCCTCCACCGCCTCGCTGGCCTTGAGGTCGGCGGGGCGAGATATCTGCTCGGCTTCGAAGCGGGCGAAGGCTTGAAAGAGCGGGTGATCGTCGAGGCGTCCAGCTCGGGCAGCTTCTCTGGAGGCTTTCGCCCAACGGTAACGCATAAAGTCAGCCGCTGCATCCCTATGTCGCTGCTCAGGGGATGAGGTCATGCGGATGCCTTCCCGTGACCGAGAAAGCGCAAGATCCGATATGCCGCCTGAACACCGTTATTGGTGTTCTGCCGCTGCCAAGCCCCTTCGCGCGGCGACCAGCGGAAGGCCTCGCGCTTGAGTTCGGCAATGGTCTCAGCTTCCGGCTTCCCGTCGAACAGGAGCTGGATGCGATCGAGCGTGGTGTTTTGCACGAGACGGACGCCGGGGAATTCGATGGAGCGGTGCTCGACGGTTGCGGCCTGCGCGCTCAAGGCAGCCCTATCGGCCCGGCGGGTCTGGTGATCCAGCCATGAGGTCGGGCGATGAGCGAAGGCGTAGAATTCCTCACCTTTGCGGCGCTCGGAAGCCATAGCTTTTTGATTGCGTGCAACGGGGAAGTTGGCCGGGCCGGTGATCATGGGATTCGCCGTGCGGGCACCTGCGGCTTGATAGGCGAGCCAAAGCTGAATGGCCTTGGCAGACCACTGCTCAACCTGTTCAGTAGAGGCGCCACGCTCGACCAATGCGGCGATTCCGTCGCCGATTTCCTGCTCAGCGCTAGTGATTGCGCTCTCCGCCCGCTGTTTCGGCGAATGGGAGCGCTCGTTCCAGTTGCGGGAGAACTGATCTAAGCCGCCGACCGCCGAGAGCAGACGCTGCTTGATATCTTCTTCGCCGCTCATACGTCCCCCTTATCCTCTTCCCGACCCTGATGGCTGGCGGTCATGGCTTTAGTCCTTCGCGGTCGATTTGAGATTGGACGGACGAGGGCATTTCCTTGAGCGTCATTGGCTTGCCGCAGGTCCGGCAGCGCGGACGGAGCGACGAGTGAAAGATGCGCCAGCGTCTCGCCCGAACGGTCAGCTTCGGATGCTCGGGACAATGCCAGGTATCTTTGTGCGCGGCCCATCTAGCCATTCCCCTTTCCCTTCATGGCCGAGAAGGTGGCGAGGGCTGCGTCACATTTCGACCGGGCCAGTTGCAGCGGCACAGCGTCTTCGGGCTCTCCGTCCCAATCGACATAATGCTGGTGCAGCGCTTCCCTCGCCTCGGCCAGCGCCTCCACCAGAACCTCTATGCCGGGTGCGGGGGTGGAGAGGCGATGGCGGGCGAAGGCTTGGACCCAATAATGGCTGTCATTGTCTCCGCGCCGAATTTCGGCAGACTTACATTCGATGATGCAGTTGCGGGATTTTTCGATAAGCAGGTTCGCCGCCGCCTCCCGATCCGCTTGGGTGATCTCCACCCCCTGCTGCTTGTCATGGTTGGGCATGGTGTTCGGCTCCTAATCCTATATCAGCCGCCGTCATCAGTGGCATCGGCAGGAGAATGTCGGCAGCAATCATCTCTCGCCGCCCAGCGCGTCGATCTTCAACTTTGCGGCGAAATTCGGCCTCGTAGTCGTAGGCGACTTGAGCAAAACGCGGCCCATGCCGTTGCTCGACGACAAATGCGGCTGTGCGCATTCCGAGCATCAGGGCGTCTTCGAATGGAACGGCCATCCTACCCCTCCCTCTCTTTGGACGCGCCGATCTCCTGGGTGGCGAGGGCTCTTAGGGCGGCTGCGACAGCTGCGTTCGTAGCCGTGTCGAGCCGGAAAAAACCGAGCTGGCCTTTGCACGGGATGAGCGGAAGCGGGGTCGCATCGTTCAAGACGAAGCCATAGCGTCCGAAGAACCAATCGCTCTCCATCTCGGTCACGCAATCGACGATGCGCGCAATGCCGACGACACCGCCGCGAGGCAGATCATATTCGCTCGGCGCGCACTCGCTCTTGCTGACGCCGGCATGCACGATGAACCAGCCTCTGCCCTTGGTTGGCCAGTCGCGGTTCTCAACGTCCTTGCCATCGTGGAAGATGTTGTGCGGATAGGGCTGCTTGATCGACAGAGCCTTAATCTCGCCGCGCTCAATCCTGCCCGCCAACGCCAGCAACGCCTCCCCGCGTCCTTCGGGCTGTGGGGATGGGTTAGGCACTGACCCGCTCCCATTCCGCGGGATCGATGCCCGGCTGCTGATAGTCGGCGATCTTGCCAGCCCCGTCGATTTTCAGGATGATGTAGTCGCCATAACCATTGTCGCCGTGGCAGAGGAAATCGCCCGGCACGTAGTAGTCGCGATACTTGGCGATGCGCTCGCCGTTCTTATCGAGCAGCCAATATTCGCCATCGTCGCACACCTTGTAGTGGACGTTGGCCGTCATGTCTTTGGGCCAGCCCTCGATGCGACCTTCCGCGAGATTGATCTTGACGCGCCACCGATCGTTGTCGGCGCCGAAGATGGTCGGGTTTTCGTCCGTTTCATCGACGCCGTTGACCGATGCATCCTCCCAATAGCGAACGCCGGCATCGACTTCGATGTGTGTCGCCCCCGCATTCTGGCCCATATCCTCAGTCATCGACGATCTCCGTTTCGCAAGTGCTGCTCGACAGATTGATGCCCATATCGTTCGACGGGCCGTAGCCTTCGATGAACGACGGCAGCCAATCGACGAGGCCGCGAGCATGAAGCTGGGCAAGGTGCTGGGCGTGATCTTCGATTGTGTCGAAGGGATAGAAGCTCGCGCGGAACTCCTCCATGAAGGCGTCGTCGAACTTCTCCGCGTCCAGCTCGACCTCAATCCGCTGGGTCACATCGACCGTGAACTTGGTCATCTGCTTGTCCTTTCATGATGTGGTTGCGGAGGGAGATTCCGTCAGATGTCAGGCGATCGCGGTGGAAGGCCACTGGCTCGGATAGCCCTCGTGATCTCAGCGCGCTCTGCTCACGCATATGCATCCATGCGCGTGTCAGATAATCGCCGTTAAAGGCTTCTCTTGCCGACAAGATGTTGAACCGCATCTTCGGCGTCAGCCCCTTCTCTAGGGCCGCCATCCGCTCAAGGTCGGTGGGGGGATTCATGCTGCGAGGCTTTCGGATTTGATCTGGTCGACGAGATGGATGCGCTCGCCGATCCAGCGCATCACCGGGACCGCCATGCTGTTGCCGAGCATCTTGTAGCGCGGGCCATCGGCCATCATGCGGCCGCGGTAAGGGATCAGCGTGAAGTCGTCGGGAAAGCCCTGAAGGCGCTCGCACTCGCGCGGGGTGAGGCGGCGGACCCCCGATCGAACGATGTAGTCGCCACCCTGGTTTCCGCCCACAGGGCCGCCCGCCATCACGGGCTGTGCAACGTCTGTCTCGCGCGCCTTGTAATCCTTCCCGCTGTTCATCGGCATGATGGAGAAGGCGACGGCAGCTGCCTGGGGCGATTGCGAGCCCAGCGAGCCGAACACATGCTCGGACGAGCAACAATCCTCGCGACTGTTGAACGCGATCGGCGAGCATATAGCCCCAACACCGAGCCCGCCTCTTCCACCATTGGGCGTCAAGATGGCATTGGCCGTTCCGTCAGATCGCCATTCAAGGTTCGGCACACCGTTCCGGCCACGCTCCATGAGAACGAATGTCTCGCTCTCGAAGTCCTGTCTGCCATGCGGGCCACCATGCGAATTCAACGCGGCGGAAACGTCAATTGGCCCAGCGGTATTATTTCCACCGAAGGCGATAAGATGTCCGTGTCCGTGGTTGGCGTCTTGGCCGGAACATCCCTGAAGCCGACTAAAGCTGGCATCGAGGCATGGAGCTACCTCTTGCGCAATTAGCCCTTCGTCGCAATCAAAGTCGGTCCCGAGGCCGCCACCTCCAGTGCTGCGGCTAGGGCTGGTGGGAGCGCTTTGCCCCGGGCCTCTGCGCGGCGCAGGATGCCCCGACAGGCCGTGGCGCTCAAAAAGTACCGCTGCGGCACGTCGCCAGTCTCCAAGATATCCGACAACGAAGACGCGACGGCGGCGCTGTGGAACTCCGGCATATTGTGCGTCGAGCACTCGGTAGGCGATCCCGTACCCGAGTTCTTGTAGTCCGGCCAGGAAACATCCGAACGCATGGTCTTCGTCTGCGTCGTAGCTATCTTCGACCACGATCTCTTCCCCGTCTTCGGGTCCGTCACCGGTGTCCAAGTCGATTTGCGGTGGACAGAAATCGGGAGCGTCGTGGGAAAGCGCGCTGAAAACTCCGGGGACATTCTCCCAGACGACCCAGCGGGGGCGTGCACGACCAGCAAGCTTGAGAAATTCGAGGGCCAAGTTGCCACGGTCATCAGCCAGTCCGCCTCTGAGACCTGCGATGCTGAACGACTGGCAGGGGGTTCCTCCGACAAGAAGGTCAACTGGTCCAAATTCGTCGCCTTGTATTTGGGTGAAGTCGCCCACGAGGGGGACGTCGGGATAGTAGTGGGCCAGCACAGCGCGGGGAGCGGCCTCGATCTCGGCATAGCAGAGCGCCTGCCATCCGAGCGGCTTCCAAGCTGCCGTGGGGGCACTGATGCCGGAACAGACATCGATGTAGCGGATCACCGCCCTTCCCCCGCAATATCCTGTGAGGGGGAGAGGTGGGAGGAGGTGCGGTAAAACTGCGGTATCAGCCCGAGATGTTCCGTCTTGAATCCCGCTCTGTTCCGTGAATGTGCCTGCACATCCTTTCGGAAAAACCGCTGAAATCCGCGACTTCCGTAGCCTTCCAAGCTTGTGATGCGGGTTCGATCCCCGCTACCCGCTCCAGCCTCTCGCCACATCGCGCCCCATTACAATTTGACACAATCTTGCCCCGGCGCGACAAAGTCGCGTGACAAGTCTATCCTAGAAGCCTCCTCACAGCGTCGCCCCACACGGCGCTGCCCCTACAAGGAAGCTTCCGATGCCCAAGATCTCCCACATAGTTCTGGCAGCCGGCCTTCTCTCCCTCAGTGCCGGCGTCATGGCGCAACCGCCTGCTCCTCCCCCTGGCGCGCCCGACGCCGGCCCGCGCATGAAAGCGCCCGAAACGCGCCCAGAACCTCGGGCAGAGCTCAAGGCCCGGCTCGAGGCCCGTTTCGACCGCATGGACGCCAATCATGACGGCAAGATCGACGAGAAAGACATCGAGGTGCGCCGCGCCGCGCGCATTGCGGAGCATTTTGCCGAGATCGACACCGACAAGGACGGCTCGATCAGCAAGGCGGAATTCGCCGCTGCCGAAGAGCGGCGCGGCCCGCCGCGCTTCGCACGGATGGAAAGCCCTGGCCGCGCCATGCTGTTCAGCCGTCGCGGCCGCGAAGGCATGATGATGATGCGCGGCCGCCCGCCCTTCGCACCGCCTCCCGGCGGTTTCGAGGGCGGCGCCCCGGGCCGTCCTGGTAAAAGTGCCGTTGACCGCAAGCCGGGCGATGCGCTCACCAAATCCGATTTCGTCAATCAGGGCCTCGCCCGCTTCGACAAGATCGACACCGATCACGACGGCAGGATTTCCCCCGCAGAGCGTAAAGCCGCCCGTCCGATGCGCGATCCCCGCAAAATGCCCCCGCCCCCTCAGACTCCACAGTCGGGGCAGTGAGGCTGCACGGCCGATCCGCTGCGGTTTCCCCCACTTCCGCCGGATCGGCCGTGTCATCTCATGCGCGCCCACAAAGCTTGCCGCGCTTGCATCTTCTCGACATTGCCGCCACCGAAGCATGAACACCATGCTCCGGTCCTTTTTTCGTGAGGCACTGCCATGACTGCCCGCTCCCATCTCCTCCTCGTCGATGATGAAGCGGCGATCCGCGAGCCACTCAGCGCCTATTTGCAGCGCTCCGGCTTTCGGGTGAGCGAAGCCGCGAATGCAGCCGAAGCGCGCAAGATCCTGGCCGGCAATGCGATCGAGCTTGCGATCCTCGACATCATGATGCCCGGCGAGGACGGCCTGTCGCTGTGCCGCTCGATCCGCGAACAGGGCGAACTGCCGGTCATCCTCCTGACGGCGCGCTCGGAAGAGACCGACCGCATCGTCGGCCTGGAAATGGGCGCGGACGACTATGTGCTGAAGCCCTTCTCGCCTCGCGAGCTCGTGGCGCGAATCAAGACGATCATGCGCCGCGCCGGTGGAAGCGGCGCGCGCGAGGTCGCCAATGAAGCCGCTGTCTACCGGTTCGAGGGCTGGACGTTGCGCGCCGACGACTGGACTTTGACCGGCGCCGACAATGTCGCCATTCCGCTCTCTACCGCGGATTTCCGGTTGCTCCAGGCCTTCGTGACCCATCCCCGCCAGGTGTTGAACCGCGACCAGCTGCTCGACCTGACCGCCGGCCGCGAAGCGCATGCGTTCGACCGCTCGATCGACAACCAGATCAGCCGCCTGCGCCGCAAGCTGGAGGATGACGCGCGCGCGCCGCGCCTCATCAAGACGGTCTGGGGCGGCGGCTATATGTTCGGAGCGGACGTGACGCGGTCATGAGCCGGAGCCATTCATGAGCGGATGGATGCGATCCCTGGCTTCGAGCTTTCGGCCGCGCACGCTCGTCGGCCAGACGATCCTCTTCGTGGCCGCCTCGCTTTTCGTCGTGCAGGCGATCGGGGTCGGCCTTGTCTATCTCGCCCAGCGCAACCAGTGGCTGACCGTCGCGGCGGCACCTGGCGTGATCGTCGTGCTGGAAACGCTGGACCAGCGGACCAACGTCAGCCCGATCAACCGTCTCCGCTTGCAGCGCGGCATACAGGCCAGCCCCACCCCGCCAGTTCGGCAGGGCGAAGATGCACCGGCCATCGCCGCGCGCGCCATGGACATGTTCCACACGGCCGGCGTCAATCCGCTCCAGGTGCGGGCGGCGATCGACCGGCCTCCGTCACGGTCGCGGCTTCGGCCCATATTGTTCGGACGAGCCGACAGTCCGCCGCGCGGCGGCCGCGTCCAGGTCCAACTCAGCGTCCAGATGGCGCCGGACCGCTGGTTCACGGTCTTTTCGCGCGCCGCGCCAATCGACCAGCCGATCATTCCGCGTGCGCTGGCGCAGACGCTGTTCCTCTACCTCATGGTTCTCGTGCCGCTGGTCTGGTTCATGCACCGCCTCGCAGATCCGCTGCGCTCACTGGCCGCGGCGACGAAGCGCGTCGGCACACCGGACGGCTTCATGCACGTGCCCGTCGAAGGCTCACAGGACGTTCGCGGTCTCGCGGTCTCGTTCAACGCCATGCAGGACCGTATCCGTTCGATGCTCGAGGAAAAGGACCATATGCTCGGCGCGATCGGCCATGATCTGCGAACGCCGCTGACGGCCCTTCGGGTTCGGGTGGAATCGGTGCCCGAAGGGCCGGATCGCGACCGCATGATCACCACCATCGACGACATGCGCCAGATGCTGGATGATATTCTCGCGCTGGCGCGTATCGGCCGCGACCGCGAGCCGGCGCAGAAGGTCGATCTTGGGGCGCTCATCGAGGCTGCGATCGACGATTTCCTCGAGACCGGCGCCAACGTGTCGCTCGACGAAGACATGCCGCGCGCCATCGTCAATGTGCATCCGCGCGCTATTCGCCGAGCGGTCAACAATCTCGTCGACAATGCCATCAAATATGGGACCACCGCGGAAGTTTCACTGCGCGTCACGGACAATCGCGCCATCATCGCGATCGCCGATCGCGGTCCCGGCATCGCCCCCGAGCGTGTCGAGGAAATGATGCAGCCGTTCACCCGCATGGAGAGCTCGCGCAGCCGCGACACGGGCGGCGCCGGCCTCGGCCTTGCCATCGTCCGTGCCATCGCATCTTCGGAATCGGGTCAATTCATGCTGGCCAACCGACCAGAAGGCGGCCTCGTGGCGTCCCTCAGCCTGCCGCTGGCTCTCTGAGCAACAATACCGAACTCAGTGATGCGTGGATGGGGGAACCGGGTGCGCCATTGCCTCGGTCCGCCCCGGCGGGGTCAGCGCGTTGCGCTTCGGAATGTCCTGCTCGTTGATCACATTGGCGCCGGTCGGCAAGGCCGTCTTGCCAAGGTCGAGCTTGCGCAGCTGCACCTTCATGCCTTCCTCGCCATCGCGAACGGCGATGCGGCGACGGATTTCGTTCTGCTCGGCGAGATCGGCCTTGGGATCCTCGGCCTGTCGCCCGATCGCCTTTTCGAGGCCCTTCGACCAGGCAAGGATCACCGACATGCGCCGGTTGCGCGGATCGTAACGGTCATCCGGCACGAACGGCTCGCGGTCGGCAACACCGTCGATGCGGATGAAGCGTGTCGCCGCAACACCGTCCCGTGAGAGCAGGGCGCGTGTCGCTTCCGCGCGAGCCGCTGACAAGGTCCAGTTGTTCGTCGTCTGGCCCGAGCTGTACGGCAGGCTGTCGGTATGGCCGCGGACGATCACATCGTTGGACACATCCTTCACGACCTCGGCCACCTGGCCGATGAGCGTGCGCGCCTCTGGCAACAGCTGATCGGTGCCCATCTTGAACATGGCGAAGTCCGCTTCGTCGATCAGGTCAATGCGCAGGCCCTCGGCCGTCTCGGTGAACTTGATGTGGCGACGCAGCTTGCGCAGCGCCTTCTGCTGCTCGAGCTTGGCCTCGATCTGCTTCTTGAGCGCCTCGAACTTCTGACGATCCCGGTCCTTGGCCTTGTCCTTCATATCGTCGCCGCCCACGTCGCGCGTGCCGGTAGCATCGCGCGGAATGGTGATGGCGAGATTGCCCTGCCCCCCCGTCGTCGGATAATTTTCCTTGGACGTCAGGCTGTCGCCGCCGAACAGGCCGCTGGAGCCGGCACTGTCCATCTTCAGCTGAACGAGTGTCGGTGTGAAATAGTCCGCCAGCCCTTTGCGCTGTTTCTCGGTCGTCGCGCCGAGCAGCCACATCAGCAGGAAGAACGCCATCATAGCGGTCACGAAGTCGGCATAGGCCACCTTCCACGCGCCGCCATGATGTCCGCCATGACCATCGGCGATGATTTTCTTGACGATGATCGGGCGCGGTTCGGGCTCGTTCGCGCGCTTGCCTTTGGGCGGGAGTGCCATGGTCCAGTCCTACGCCTCAGCGGCCCCGCATGCCGTCGAACACCTCGGCAAAGGCGGGCTGGTTGGCATGCGAAAGGTTCGAACGCGCCGCCTCGATCACCAGCGGCTGTGGATGGCCGTGGAGCGAGGCGATGATGATCTGCTTGACCACCTGGTAGATCGCGGCGTCGGCCTCGATCACCTGGCGGCAACGATTGGCGAACGGGTTGACCATGCCATAAGCGAGCAACACGCCGAGGAACGTACCGACGAGCGCGGAGCCGATCATGGCGCCGAGAATTTCCGGCGGCTTGTCGATCGAGCCCATGGTCTTGACCACGCCGAGCACGGCCGCGACGATGCCCAGCGCCGGCAGCGCGTCGGCGAGGCCCTGGAGGTTGTCGGCCGGGCGGATCGCATGATGGTGGTGCGTCTTGAGGCTGTTGTCCATGACATCCTCGACCGCATGCGGATCGAGCGTGCCCGAGGACACGACGACCAGCCGCAGCGTATCGCAGATCAGGTGGATCAGCGTCGAATCCTTCAGGAGCTTGGGATATTCGGCGAAGATGGACGAGGTCTTGGGATCCTCGATGTGCGGCTCAAGCGCCACCGGGCCCTCGACACGCAGCGTCTTCATGAGCTTGCTCACGAGGAAGATGCAATCCAGGAAGTCCTTCTTCTTGTAGCTCGGGCCCTTGAACACCTTGCCCAGGCCGCCGAGCAACGCCTTGAGGTCAGCGCCGCTATTGCCGATGACAAGCGCGCCGACGGCCGCGCCGCCGATGATGATCATTTCGTGCGGCAGGGCGTGCAGCACAGGCTCGATATCGCCGCCGGTGAAGATGAAGCCACCGAACACCATGACGATGAGAATAACGAGACCGATACCTGCGAACATTATGATCCCCGCGCAGTTTGACTATTGAAGCGGACGACTGCGAACTCGTCCTGCATGCACAACCCTTAGAACGGCTGTGCTGAAACAGGGTTTAGAGCCACGGTTACTGCGACCTTTATTTTTCTGCGCCAGCCGCGGAATGACGATGATGCGGGATCGTGAACGACGCCCGCGCCCAGACAAGGGCACGGACGCCGACTGAGGCTTTCCCGCAACTGGAAGGCTTAGCGCAGCAGATCGAACAGCGACTGGCGCCCGATGCGGGCGAAAGCGGCCTGCGAGGCTTCGAGCGTCGTCAGCTTGCTCTGCAGCTTGGTGATCACCTCGCCGACATCGGTATCCTCGAGGCTCGAGCGGCGCTCGGTCAGATCGAGCTTCTTGTTGTTGATGCGCGTGGCGATGTCGTCGATACGCTGCTGGCGCACGCCCTGGATCGACTGCGCGACGATCACATGATCGAGCGCTGCCCTGCTGTCCGTGAGCGACTGCTTGAGCGCCGCGTCGTCTGAATTGCGCACCGCGTCGATCGCCGCCTGAAGGATGTCGTCGAGCGACTTGGTGCCGACCACATTATCGGAGATGCTCTGCCGGGTCGCCACGGCGTCCACGGCAAGGCCGGCGCCGACCGGGATGTTGACCGTGTTGGTATCGTCGAAAATCGGCGACCCTTGGTAGTCGGTCTGATGGAGCAGGTCGTGGATCGACTGCTTGATGCCTTCGATCGACTGCGCCACCGCCTCGCGGCCTGGCGAAGCCTGCGAGGTCGACGTGGACTGCACGAGCAGCTCGGTCACCTTCGACATCAATGCGTTGATGTCTCCCAGGCTGCTGGATGCAGCAGTCGCGCGCGAATTGGCGAAGTTCGCATTCGATGCCCAGGCATCATTGATCGACTGCTGACGGCCGATCTGCGAAATCTGCACCCAGTCCTGCGGGTTGTCTGCGGGCTGGTTGATCTTCTTGCCGGTCGAGATCTTGGTCTGTTCGGTCGCGATATCGCGGGCCAGATTCTGCTGGCGCAGGATTTCGGCATTCAGAGACTGGGATGTGATGAAGACCATGTTCTCTTACCTTCTGCCTTAACGGAAGACGTCGAAGATCGTCTGCGTGATCTCACGCGCGACCTGGATGATGCGCGCGCAGCCCTGATAGGCCTGCTGCAGGCGGAGCAGATCGGCCGCCTCGCGGTCGAGATTCACCCCCGAGACGTCGCCGCGCGCCTGCTGGGCAAGCGTGTCGCGGTTCGAAGCGGCCTTTTGCTCGGCCGTCGCCGCATTGGCGATATTGCCCTGGGACGAAATGATCTGCGTCCAATTGTCTTCCATCGAACCGCTACCGCGGATCGAGGAGGCAGCGACGAGATTGCCGTTGATGACGCCTGCCGCATTTGCCGACGCGATCTCGGCAGGATCCGTAATCAGCACCTGCAGGGTCGAGGCGTCCGCGCCGATCGACAGGATCGGCTGGCCCGCCGCGCCGGCTGCAGTGAAGCCCGCGGTATGCCAGGTGTTGATATCCGTCACATATTTCTGGGCGAGCGTATTGAGATCATCGACGCGCGTCTTCGCGACATCCGCGCTCTGCGCCAGCCCTGCCAGCGCGCCGCTCGACGGCGTCGCGACGGCGGCGCCGTCGAGCGTGAAGGCAAGCGTGCCGTCGGCATTGGCACTGACGGCGAACAGATGCGGGTCGACATTGCTGACGACCGGGGAGCCGTTGAAATCGACATTGGCGATACCCTTGCCGTCGAACGCCGTGGTCACATCGAGGCGCTTGCTGATTTCAAGCAAAGCCTGATCCCGCGCATCGAAGAGCTGCACCTGCGCGGGCGAACCGTCGATGGCGCGCCGCAGACCCTCATTGGCTGTCGCAAGCTGTTTGATAGCGTCATTCAGCGCCGCAACTTCGCTCGTCGCCGTCGTCGAGATGCCGTCCTGCAGGCTCTTCATGTCGCCATAGGAGAGCTTGAACGCCGTGTTGACCTGCTCCATCGAGAACAACATGTCGGTGCGCAAGGTCCGGTCTGTGGGGTTCGCGGCCAGCCTCTCGATCGTCGAGAACATGCCGCCCATGCGCTGCCCCACGCCGAGCGGGCCGTCGTCGAGCGCCGTCTGGATGTCGGTCATCCAGCGCGAGCGCTGATCGGCGCTGCCCAGCGTATTGGCAGTGCGGCGCGTCGCCGCGTCGAGATAGGGATCGCTGGCGCGGAATACCCGGCCGATGTCGACACCGGCAAAGGACGCACCGCCCTTTTCGAAGATGGAACTCGACGCAGAAGCACTCGATTCCCTGATTTCGAGATTGCGGCGGCTGTAGCCGGCTGTGTTGGTGTTCGCGATATTATCGGCGACGGCGCCCATCGCAGCCTGATAGGCGCGCGTGCCGGAAGCGCCGATCTGGAAGAGGTCGACCTGAGGCATCAGCGCCTATCCAGCTGTTGCAGGATGAGCTGCGCGATGCCCAGACCGCCGCTGGAGGCCAGGCCATCGGCCATGTTGGCGTCCGAAAGCTCCTGAAACTGATCGACGGCGCTCGAGCCGTCGATGCTTTCCCCCGCGCCGGAATGGCGCATCGTGCCGACGAGCTGACGCATGAAAATCGCCTCGAAGCTCTTGGCGGCCTTCTGCAAGGCGGCGCGCTCCTGCGCCTTCGCCGCGGAGGCGGCGTCGAGGGGAGCGGCCGCGATGCTCTGACCGATATTGGCCATCTGGGTCATATGATCTCGAGCTCCGCCTTCATCGCACCCGCCTGTTTCAGCGCCTCCAGGATCTCGACGAGATCCGACGAGGACGCCCCCACCGCGTTCACCGCTTTGACTATATCGGCAAGAGATGCCCCACCCTTAAACAGGAACATCGGATTTTTCTCTTCCGTGGCCTCAAGGGCGCTCGACGGTTCGACCGCGGTCTGCCCCTTCGAGAAGGGCGCGGGCTGCACGATCCGGGGTGCTTCCTTGACCGTCACGGTCAGTTTGCCATGGCTGATCGCGGCCGGCGTGATCTGCACCTGGCCATTGATGACGACCGTGCCGGTGCGGGCATTGACGATCACCTTGGCCGGCGGATCGGCGGGCCGCACCTGGATATTCTCGATAAGGCCCATCATCATGATGCGGCTTTCCTTGCCCTGCGGAGCCTCGATGCTGATCGAAACGCCGTCGAGCGCCTTGGCGCGCTTGTCGTTGAAGGCGAGATTGATCGCATCGGCCACGCGCAATGCGGTGGTGAGATCGGCATCGGCGAGATTGAAGGTCAGCACCGGCGACGTGTCGAAACCGGTCGCGACCGCACGCTCGACCGTAGCGCCGGCCGGAATGCGTCCAGCCGACGGCACGTTGACTGACAGCTGCGAGCCGTCGGCGCCCGAAACGCCGAGACCGCCCACGGCGAGATTACCCTGGGCCATCGCATAGATTTCGCCATCGGCACCGCGCAGCGGCGCCAGAACCAACGTGCCGCCGCGCAGCGACTTGGCCTTGCCGAGTGCCGACACCGTGATGTCGAGACGCTGCCCGGGCTTGGAGAAAGCGGGCAGTTCGGCGGTGATCATGACGGCGGCGGCGTTCTTGAGTGCCGGATTGACGCCCGGCGGCAGCGTGAGACCGAAGCGCGAGACCACCCCCTTCATGCCCTGCGTCGCATAATCGAGGCTGTCGTCACCGGTGCCGGCAAGGCCGACCACGACGCCGTAACCCACGAGCTGGTTGGCGCGCAGGCCTTCGAAGGCACCAAGGTCCTTGATGCGCTCGGCGTGCGCGGGCGCCGCACCGAACTGGAGTGCCATCAGCAGCGGGATGAGCGCCGCCATGAGCCGGGGCAGAAACTGGTTCATTGGAACGGCCACTCCGTCAGAAGGGATTGATGATCGAGAAGAAGCTGCTGAGCCAGCCGGGCTTGCTCGCACGCTGAATGTCGCCCTTGCCCGTGT
>JAGIAZ010000060.1 GCA_017744605.1 Sphingobium sp.
CGTTTCACGTCCAGGTGCTGCACACGACCTTCAGCGGGACGCAGTTCGTGCGCGAGTTCGAGGTCATGCCGACGGTGCGGTTCGACGAGATCGAAGCCGGTGTGACCTACACCGCGCACCGCGACCTCGACGACGGCCGCTCGATGGACCGGGTCTCGACCTGGATGATGCCCAACCTGATGTTCGTGCCCGACGTGGCGATGCGGCCGGGACGGCCCAACGGACTCGGCATATCGGTCCCGGTCGACGACAGCCATGCCCGCATCCTCATGGCGCTGCGCGTGCCGGCCGATGCGCGGAGCCGGCCGATGCGCGGGCTCGAGGCGGAGACCTTCAAGCCGTGGCACGAGCGCACGCTCGCGGAGCGGCAGGACCAGCCCGGCGACTACGAGGCGCAGGCAGGCCAGGGCCCGATCTCGCTGCATTCGGAAGAGCACCTGGTGACCAGCGATAAGGGCATCGGACTGCAGCGGCGCATGCTGCGGCGGGCAATGGAAACGGTCGCGGCCGGCGGAGATCCACCGGTGCTCGCGTTCACCGAGAGCGTGGTGGTCAGGGTGCCGAGCGGGAATTTCTTCGGATAGGCGCCCGCTAGCGGTTCGAACCCGGCTTCATGCGCATGACCAATCCC
>JAGIAZ010000061.1:0-317 GCA_017744605.1 Sphingobium sp.
CAGGAGGAGTTGGCCGATCCCGACTGGCTCGATCCGCGGTCTCGGCACTAGACGCTGATCCACTCATGTTGAACCGCTCGTCATTGCAAGCCCGGCAGCCTCTTCGCGCGCAATGACGATCCAGGACTGCCGGATCTGACTCGAGGCCGCCGCATGGCTGGGCAAGTCCGATCCCGGCTGATAAGAGCTGGTGCCATGACTGACGAACCTACCAAGACACCGGACATTGCGTCCGTCCCTGCGACCATCGTACCCGCCCCCGCCTCTCCTCTCAGCGGCAAGAGCAAGGCTTTCTGGGCAGGCGTCGGCATCGGATC
>JAGIAZ010000061.1:327-625 GCA_017744605.1 Sphingobium sp.
GTTCAGGGCCGCGCGCGCATGCTCATGAAGGGCGGCGTGGTCCGCTAGAGCATTTTCAAGTCAGGTGGAATCACCTGACGACTCGAAAAATGCGATCAATCAGCAATCTGGAGCGCCGGGTTTGATCCCATCAAAGCCGAACGCGCTCTAAGCCGCAGCCTCGCGCGCCGCATAGGCTTTCATCGCGGCCACCAGCCAATCTGTGAAGCCTTCGCCGGCCTTGTCGAAGTTCGTCCGGAAGTCCGGATGGGCGAGATAGAGATCGGCAAGGCCCGCATAGGCTTCCGGCGGGCAGGCC
>JAGIAZ010000062.1 GCA_017744605.1 Sphingobium sp.
CCGTCGAAGATGGCGCCGCCGGCCGCCTCGGCCTCGGGCAGGCGCTCCTCGATCAGGGCGATGACGATCTCGTCAGTGACCAGGTCGCCGCGGTCCAGCACGCCCTTGACCTTCTGGCCGAGCTCCGAGCCCGAGGCGATGGCCGCGCGCAGCATGTCGCCGGTCGAAAGCTGGACCATGCCCCGTTGATCGACGAGACGCTTGGCCTGGGTGCCCTTCCCCGCCGCCGGCGGACCGAACAGGATCAAGTTCATCTATGCATTTCCCGCATGCTCACGGATCTGACGCCCGTGTGCGCCCAGACCTAGAGTGGGTTCGATAAAAACGGAAGCCGGTTTGTGACAAACCGGCTTCCGCGACATTCGACTTCCGTAGGGTCGGAAAGGGGTCAGCGCCCCTTGCCGCCCCGCAGCTTCGACTTCTTGATCAGGCCTTCGTACTGGTGAGCCAGCAGGTGGGACTGGATCTGAGCCACCGTGTCCATGGTCACGGTCACGACGATCAGGATCGAGGTGCCGCCCAGGACGAAGTTCTTGGTGCCCATCGCGCTCATCATTACTTCGGGGAAGATGCAGACGGCGGTGATGTAGGCTGCGCCGATCACCGTCAGGC
>JAGIAZ010000063.1 GCA_017744605.1 Sphingobium sp.
TCGCCGGCGTGCCCGGATTGAGCGAGACACCGGCCTTCTTGCCGAGCCCCTTGATCGCCTGGACCGTGCGGTGGATATGCGGGCCGGCTTCGGGATGGACCGTGATCACATCGGCGCCGGCCTTGGCGAACGGCTCGAGCCACAAGTCGACCGGGGCGACCATCAGGTGCACGTCGAACGGCTTGGCGGTGTGCGGGCGCAGCGCCGCGACCACGCCCGGGCCGATCGTCAGGTTGGGGACGAAGTGGCCGTCCATCACGTCGACGTGGATCCAGTCGGCGCCGGCCGCGTCGATCGCGCGCACTTCTTCGCCGAGCCGAGAGAAGTCGGCCGAAAGGATCGAGGGCGAGATCAGCAGCTCGGGCATGGCCAGCCTCCGGGCACTACGCGCGCGCGAATCGGCGAACAAGCGCGCGGCGGGGCCTTTTCCACACGGGCGCGGCACCGGCGTGTCGATTTGCATTTTGGTGGATTTCATCGCCGCCCGGACGCGCTAAGTCCCGCGCGATGCGAGCACTCGTACCGGCCTGCCGATGACGCGCGAGAGCCCCTGGCGGATCGCGCTCGGGCTCGCCGGCCCCGGCCGCGCGCTCGCGGTCGTCCTGCTGATGCTGTTCACCGGCTTCACCGAGGGCCTCGGGCTGCTGATGAT
>JAGIAZ010000064.1 GCA_017744605.1 Sphingobium sp.
GGCATGCCTTACCGCGACAGCGTGTCGAGCTTCACGGGCACCCGCTTCTGGGAGGAAGTCGGCCCTTACACATACCTCGATGCGGTGCGCGCGGCGGGTATCGCGACCTACTTCTGGGGCAACTGGCGCGACGAGCCGACCAGCCAGATCCTGCTCTCGGCGGCGAACCTCGGCAGCCGGGTGCTCGTCGGCCCCGGTAGCCACTGCGTGCCGCCTCCCGGCTTCGACCTGCCGGGTGAGATCGTCGGGTTCTTCGACCATTACCTCAAAGGCCAAAACCCGGGTTACGAGGCATTGCCGCGGGCGACGTACTGGGTCGAGGGAGCGAACGGCACTGGCGCGTTCGTGACGGCCGACCAGCTTCCCGGAATTGGCTCACGACGCAGTCCGTGGTTCCTGGCGCCGGGCTCGGCGGCAGGCGCCACTGGTAAGTTGGCTGCTGCCGGCTCGGGCCGTCAGGAGGATTCATCGTTCAAGGTCGATTACGATCTCCCGCCGGCCGAGTACTTCGCTTTCTGGCCGCAGCCGATGAACGAACACGGCGCGAGCTTCACGAGCGAGGCGCTTCCCGACCCGATGAAACTGATCGGCTACCCGGTGGCCGAACTG
>JAGIAZ010000065.1 GCA_017744605.1 Sphingobium sp.
CCGTCGATCCATAGCTTGCGAGCTGCCTTCAGCAGGCTGTGCGTGCCGTTGACGTTGGTCTGGATGAACGCGTCGGGGCCGGTGATAGAGCGATCGACATGACTCTCAGCCGCGAAATGGACGATCGCATCGACCGCCTGCTCGCGCAGGAGCTGCTCCATCAGCGCCTCGTCGAGGATGTCGCCGCGGATGAATTCGATCCTGCCGGCGTCAAGTAGCGGCTGGAGGCTGGTTATGTTGCCCGCATAGGTCAGCGCGTCGAGTACGACGAGCCTGCTCTGCGGATACTCCTCGACCCAGTGATGGACGAAATTTGCGCCGATGAAGCCGGCACCGCCGGTCACCAGCAAGGATTTCGGAGTCATGTTGTCTTACTGATCCCCTGTGGCGGGCTGGCCTTCGGCCATCGCCAGCTGCTGTAGCAGATATTGGCCATAGGACGTCTTGGCGAGCGGCTGCGCCAGCGCAGCCAGCTGGGTTGCGTCGATGAAGCCCTGGCGGAATGCGATTTCCTCTGGGCAGGCGATCTTCAAACCCTGTCTACTCTCGACAATATGCACGAATTGCGAGGCTTCGAGCAGCGATTCATGCGTTCCCGCAT
>JAGIAZ010000066.1 GCA_017744605.1 Sphingobium sp.
CGTCACGTCACGGAAGCCAAGCAGCGGCGCGCCGCCTCGGGTGCTCTGATAGTGCATGAGAGCGGGGCCTAGCGGGCAGCGGGGAGGGGGACAAGATAGGCTATGTTTAGGGGGCTCTCACTATCGAGATCCTGGGAGCGTTATGCACTCCGCTGTTCCCCGGCGAAGGCCGGGGTCCAGTTGCAATGTCGTTCGTAAGGTTCCCGCGCCATCGATAGTGCGCTGAGCCTGGGCCCCGGGATGGCTATGCCGTGGGCTTCTGCCGCCACTTGAGCGCCAGCACATAGATCACCGATGCCACCAGCGCGAACAGGAACCATTGCACTGCATAGGAGAGGTGGTTGTTGGGCACGCTCGACAGGTCCGGGCGCGCGGTTGGTTCCAGCCCCGGCGCGGCGCTCTCCGAGATCAGCATGAGATGCTTGGGCTCGCTGTCGAACAGGCCGGCGAGCAGCGGGCGGTGATCGGGGGCGTGGGTGATCGTGCCGGTCACCGGGCCACCCTTCCAGACGGGCTTGAAGCGGGGATCGGGGGCGACGCCCATGTCGATCAGCAGCACCGGGCCTTCGGCGCCGGTGCGGCACTGGGC
>JAGIAZ010000067.1 GCA_017744605.1 Sphingobium sp.
TTGCGTCGCTCCGCTCGTAATGACGAGCCTGGGATTGTGCATCGCTGATGGCCGGACTCGGGGCGCGGCTGGTGAGGGGCGGGGCGGAATTCGCCGTGCGGGCGCCGAAAGCTGCTGGAGTAATGCTGTGCCTGTTCGACGGGGAAACCGAGGCGCGGGTGGAGATGACGCGCGAGGGCGATGTCTGGCGCGTGCGGGTGCCGGGCGTGAAGGCCGGGCAGCTTTATGGCTATCGGGCCGAGGGTGAATGGACGCCGGAAAAGGGCCTCTGGTTCGATCCGGCCAAGCTGCTGGTGGATCCTTACGCGACGGCGATCGACCGGCCGTTTCGATACGATCCACTGCTGGGGCAATATGGCGCGGAGACGGACGGGCTCGTGCCGCGCGGCGTCGTGGAGAAACCGCTGGCGGATGTGAAGCCGGCGTCGCCGGTGTTCGCGGCGGGCGGGCTGATCTACGAGATCAATGTGCGCGGCTTCACGATGCGGCATCCGCTGGTGCCGCCGGCGCAGCGCGGGACGATCGGAGCGCTGGCGCATCCCGCGGTGATCGCGCATCTCAAGAAGCTCGGCGTG
>JAGIAZ010000068.1 GCA_017744605.1 Sphingobium sp.
AAGAACGCGCCGGTGTCGGTGAACACCGTGATCCCGAGCACCATGACCAGCAGGAACGTCCCCGCGCCCATCAGGATCGCCGCCGCCGCGCCGAAATAGGCCGCTCCGGCCAGGATCCCGACTGCCCGCAACGGCCAGCTCGCCGTCGCCAGCATGACCAGCCGCACGAGCTCGACGAATGCCGCCAGCGCCACCAGCGCGATGAACGCGTCGAGCACCACCCCGCCGGCCCACAGCGCCGCCGCCGCGACCGCCAGCATCACCAGGGCCGAGAGTATCCGCACCGACAAGTCGGAGGTCCGCGCCACCGCTGCGTCAGCCACGGTCCATTTTCCCTTCATCGTCACCCTGAACTTGTTTCAGGGCCCATGTTTCCACCCGGCGCGGAGCCATCGGGCGATGCGCAAGCCAACCGCAAGGTGGCGCAACGCTGGCACGCTCCGGCGAGCGCTGCCCAATGGGTCCTGAAACAAGGTCAGGATGACGGGGGGTCGCGAGGGCGGCGCCGTGCACGCTACCTTCCACCGTACCGCCGCTCGCGCCCGGCGAAGCTCGCCAGCGCCTCCTCGAGA
>JAGIAZ010000069.1 GCA_017744605.1 Sphingobium sp.
AGGCTCTATCGCAATGAGGGGTCGGCCGATGCGCCGGACCTCAAGGTGATCTACGGCGAGGAATTGTCCAATCCGGCGGACCGTGACCAGAAGAGCGATCTCGCCGGACGCCGTCCGGCCATCGGCTCGCCTGGGATGGCGACCGTCGGCGAGACCGATTATCACCGGCAGGCCGAGATCGATTTCGCACGCCATGTCGCCGACCATCTGAACGGACTGGCGTTGCGGAATGAACTGTCCGCGCTGATCGTCGCCGCGCCGAACAGGACACTGGGCGAGCTGCGCAAGCATTTCCATCGCGAGACCCGGACCTGCATCCTGGCGGAGATCGAGAAGGACCTGACCGCGCATCCGACGCCGCGGATCGCCGAGTTGCTGGTGGAACGCGAAGAGGTCGGCTGACTTTCCGCGGTGTGCCAACGGCGATGAATTTTCCCCTTTCCGTGACTTGACCGCGCCGGAAGCCGCACCTAAAGGGGCGCCTCGTCTTTGCGGTGACCGCCCGGTTGCCGCCCGGATGGCCCCTTCGTCTAGCGGTCTAGGACGCGGCCCTTTCACGGCTGAAACA
>JAGIAZ010000006.1 GCA_017744605.1 Sphingobium sp.
GTGCTGTTCTTCCCCATGCACTTCCTGGGCATGAGCATGATGCAGCGCCGCGTTCCGGATTATACGGACGCGCTGGCCTACTGGAACGGCGTTGCGAGCCATGGCTATGAGATCGCGATCGCCGGCATGGCCGTGTTCTTCGTGAACATCGGCTGGTCGCTGTTCGCCGGCAAGAAGGCCGAGGGCAATCCCTGGGGCGAGGGTGCGACCACGCTCGAGTGGACGCTGTCCAGCCCGCCGCCCTACCACCAGTTCGAGACCCTGCCGGTCATCGACTGAGGCGGGTCGGCCGGACAGGCCGAGAGGAAACAGGAAAGGCCGGGGGCGCAGACAATGTCGCCCCCGCGTCGTTAAAGGGGAACCGCATGCCTGCGGGTGCGGTTCGCAAAGAGTTGGATTGGCGCAGTGACGAATTCGGCCATGGCACTGGATAGCGAAGCTCGAGCGAACGCAGCATTGCTGCCCGCCGATTGGCGCGACTTCGTGGCGCTGACCAAGCCGCGCGTCATGACGCTGGTCGTGTTCACCGGGCTTTGCGGGTTGCTCGTGGCGCCTGGCCATATCTCGCCCATTCTTGCCTTCACCGCGATCCTTTGCATCGCGCTGGGCGCCGGTGCGGCGGGTGCGCTCAACCAATGGTATGAGGCGGATCGCGACGCGGCGATGAAGCGCACCGCCAAGCGGCCGCTTCCTGCCGGCCGCATGGAGAAGCAGTCGGCCCTGCATTTCGGCGTCGGCCTCTCGGTCTTTTCGGTGCTGCTGATGGGCCTGGCGACCAACGTGCTGGCCGCCGCGATCCTCGCCGTCTCGATCCTCTTCTACGTCTTCATCTACACGATCTGGCTCAAGCCTCGCACTGTCCAGAACATCGTCATCGGTGGTGCCGCTGGCGCCTTTCCGCCGTTGATCGGCTGGGCGGCCGTGACCGGCGACGTTGCGCCGCTGCCCATCGCCCTGTTTGCGATCACCTTCTTCTGGACGCCGCCGCATTTCTGGGCGCTCGCCCTGTTCGTGCGCATGGATTATGCCAATGCCGGCATCCCGATGCTGCCCGTCGTCTCCGGGGAAGCGGTGACGCGGCGGCAGATCCTCTTCTATACGGCGATCATGGGTGCTGCGGCGCTTGCGCCCGTGCTCCTGCAACTCACGGGCGTGATCTACGGTCTGACCGCGCTTGTTGCGACGGCGGTCTTTGCTGCCATGGCCATGCAGGTCGCGCTGCGCCGCGAGAGCGATCCGGCGCAGATGCAGCCGGAGAAGCGCCTCTTCAAATATTCGCTGCTTTATCTCTTCCTCATCTATGCCGCCGTGGTCGTCGATCACTGGGTCGGCTATGGAGTATCGTCGGTATGACCCCTGAGCAGCAGCAGGAAATCCAGAAGCGTCAGCGCAGCCGTTCGATCGTGATGGCGCTCGTCCTGGCCGCGATGGTCATCCTCTTCTTCGCCGTCGCCTGGGCCAAGATCGCGCAGGGGTCGATGCATTGACGACCGCCGTACAGGGCAGGGGCAATCCGCGCCGGACCGCCATGATCGCGGCGCTGGCCGCGCTGTTCATGCTTGGTCTCGGCTTCGCCTCCGTTCCGCTCTATCGCATGTTCTGCGAGGCGACCGGCTGGGGCGGAACTACCCAGCGGGCCAGCGAAAAGCAGCTGGCTGCGCTCGCGAAGCCCGAAGCCGGCGCAGCGCGGACGGTCTCGATCCGTTTCGATTCCAATGTGGCGCCGGGCATGCCCTGGAAGTTCTATCCCGAAAAGCGGGCTATGCCGGTCAAGGTCGGCGCCAAGAACATGGCGGTCTTCATCGCGAAGAACATGTCCGACAAGCCGGTGACCGGCCAGGCCACGTTCAACGTGACGCCGAGCCAGGCCGGCCCATACTTTACCAAGATCCAGTGCTTCTGTTTCACGGAGCAGACTCTCGCGCCGGGCCAGTCGGTCCGCATGCCGGTGCTCTTCTTCGTGGACAAGAAATTCCTAGACGATCCCGATGACAAGGATGTCCAGGAAATCACTTTGAGCTACACCTTCTATCCGGTTGAGAAGCCGGATCAGCAAGGCTAAAGCACCCGAGAGACTAGACAGGGAACATCATATGTCCGGCGCCAAGAACCACGATTACCACATCCTTCCACCCGACATCGTGCCGCTCCTCGGCGCCATGTCGGCGCTGGTGATGGCGCTCGGCGCTGTCGCCTGGATGCATCCGGCGGAAATGGGCGGCTGGGGCGGCGCGACGTTCAGCCTGGGCATGATCGGCGTGCTCTTCACCATGTTCATGTGGTGGTCGAAGGTCGTGCGCGAAGCGCAGGTCGGCGACCATACGCCGGTGGTGCAGTTGCACCTGCGCTACGGCATGATCCTGTTCATCGCCTCGGAAGTCATGTTCTTCGTCGGCTGGTTCTGGTCGTTCTTCGATTTCTCGCTGTTCCCCACGGCGTTGCCGCCGATCGACGGGCTGTTCCCGTCGAAGGGCATCGAGGTCATGAACGCGTTCGAGCTTCCGCTGCTCAATACGCTGATCCTGCTCTGCTCGGGTACGACCGTGACCTGGGCGCATCATGCCCTCATTCACGGCGATCGTGACGGTCTCAAGAAGGGCCTGTGGTGCACCATCCTGCTCGGCATTCTGTTCACCAGCATCCAGGCCTATGAATATGCTCACGCGCCCTTCGCGTTCGGCAAGACGCCTTATGGCTCGGCCTTCTATATGGCGACCGGCTTCCATGGCTTTCACGTCATCGTCGGTACGATCTTCCTGATCGTGAACCTGGTGCGCGCCTATAAGGGCCACTTCACGCCCCGGCAGCATTTCGGCTTCGAAGCGGCGGCCTGGTATTGGCACTTCGTCGACGTGGTCTGGCTGTTCCTGTTCTGCGTGATCTATGTATGGGGCGGCTGGGGTGCGCCGGTCCACGGCGGCTGACGCGACGCAAAGGAAACGGAAGAGGCGCGTTCGGGAAGCCGGGCGCGCCTCTTGTTTTAGGGGTGCGGAAACATGAGCTTGAGACGATGACCGCTAAGCCGCCCACGCCGCTTGTTCGTGCCGCCTTGCAGGCGCGCTGCCCGTCTTGCGAAGCCGCGCCACTGTTCGACGGCTGGGTCGGGTTCGCTTCGCATTGCCGTGCGTGCGGGCTCGATTATGGCAAGTTCAATGTCGGCGACGGGCCGGCGGCCTTCCTGATCCTCATCATCGGTGGGCTGGTCACGGCGCTCGCCCTGACGCTGCAGCTCAGTGCCCATCCGCCCTTCTGGGTGCACATCATTCTCTGGGTGCCGATCACCACCCTGTTGGTGATTCTGTGCCTGCGCGCGTCCAAGGCGGCGCTGCTGATCCTCGAATATCGGCATCAGGCGCGCGAAGGCCGGGTTGGCGGCACCACGCCGGACGCGAAGGAAGGCAGATGAACCGCCGCCTCCCCATCATTGCCACGCTGGTCGTCGGCCTCGCCGTTGCGGCGATGATCGGCCTCGGCGTCTGGCAGCTTGCGCGCCTCAAGCAGAAGGAAGCCGCGCTCGCGGCCTATCAGGTCAATCTGACGCGGCCCGTCACGGCCTATCCCGCGATGAACCCGGCGGATGACCGCCTGCTCTTCCGAACGCTTGCCGCCAACTGCCTGCGCGTAACGGGCTGGCAGGTGATCGGCGGGCGTAGCCGTGATGGCGCACCGGGGTGGCGGCACATCGCGACCTGCGCAACCGGCGCGGAAGGGCCAGGGCTGCTGGTCGACATGGGTGTCGGCAGCGATCCCCATGGCAAGGCGAACTGGACGGGCGGGCCAGTCAAGGGACGCGTCACGCATGAACCGGATCCCCACAGCTTCCTGCTGCGCATGCTGGGGCGCGCCCCGCCGCTTCGTCTCATGATCGTGAACGAGACCGCGGCGCCGGGCCTCAGTGCCTCGCCGCTGCCCGATCCCTCGTCTGTGCCGAACAATCACTTCTCATACGCGATGCAGTGGTTCTTCTTCGCCGCGGTGGCGCTGGTTATCTATGGTCTTGCGCTGCGCAAGCGCTGGCGAGAAGGCAATTAGCCGTCACCCAACGGTCCTTCTCCCTTTCAGGGGAGAGGGGCTAGCGCCTGCCGGATATCGGCGATGAGAGAGCGTTCATCAGCGTCCCCCGATCCCCTTCACGGGCAAGCGAACAGGCACACCGTTGCACCCCCTGCAACTCGTCGCTAAGGCCGGGCGCGTCATGCAGTATCAGAGCACCAGGGGAAGCGCTGCGGCGCTGGATTTCGAAGGCGCGACGCTTGCCGGCCTTGCGAGCGACGGCGGGCTTTATCTGCCGGAGCGCTGGCCGACCTTCACGGCGGACGCGTTCGCGGCGATGCGCGGCCTCTCTTATGTCGAGACGGCGGTACGGGTGATCGGGCCCTTCGTCGGCGACGCGCTGAGCGAAGCCGAGCTGCGCGATCTCTGCACCCAGGCTTATGCCCGCTTCGACCATGAGGCGGTGACGCCGCTCAAGCAGCTCGATCACCGGCACTGGCTGCTCGAACTGTTTCACGGTCCCACGCTCGCGTTCAAGGACGTGGCGCTGCAGCTGCTTGGCCTGCTGTTCGAGACGTTCCTCAGCCGCCGCGACACGCACATCACCATCGTCGGCGCAACCTCGGGCGACACCGGCTCGGCCGCCATCGATGCCGTGGCGGGTCGCGCCAAGATCGACATCTTCATGCTGCACCCGGTCGGCCGGGTCAGCGAGGTGCAGCGCAAGCAGATGACGACGGTGCTCGCGCCCAATGTCTACAACATCGCCGTCGAGGGCAGCTTCGACGATGCGCAGGCGCTGGTGAAGCGCATGTTCAACGATGCGGACTTCGCGGCGCGCTACGATCTCTCGGCGGTCAACAGCATCAACTGGGCCCGCCTCGTCGCCCAGGTCGTCTATTATGTCTATGTCGGCGTCCGCCTCGGTGCGCCCGAGCGCAGTGTCGCCTTCGCGGTTCCGACCGGCAATTTCGGCGATGTCTTCGCTGGCTATGTCGCCGCGCAAATGGGCCTGCCGATCGAGAGGCTGATCGTCGCGACTAATGTCAACGACATCCTGCATCGTGCCTTGTCCTCGGGGGACTATAGCCAGGGCACGGTCACGCCGACCGCCACGCCAAGCATGGACATCCAGGTCTCGTCCAATTTCGAGCGGCTGCTGTTCGATCTCGGCGGGCGTAACGGTGGCGCGCTTGCCGAGCAGATGCGCGGCTTCGAGGCGACCAAGGCCATGCGCCTCACCAATGCGCAGCGCGAGGGCGCGGCCAGGCTGTTCGGATCGGCGCGTATCGACGAGATGGACATGAATCGCGCGATGCGTTGGGCCTATGACGCGGCGGGCGAGATCATCGATCCGCACAGCGCCGTTGGCCTTGCCGCCGCGTTGGCGGCGGATATCGATCCGTCCGTGCCCGTGGTCACGCTGGCGACGGCGCATCCGGCCAAGTTCCGCGACGCGGTCGAGCGCGCTACCGGCGTGCGCCCCACGCTGCCCTCCCGCACCGGCGACCTGTTCGGCCGCGAAGAGCGCTATGTGACGCTGCCCGCCACCTTCGAAGCGGTGACCAGCTATATTGCCGAGCATGCAACGCCAAGGACCTGACAGTTCCGTTCGTGTCGAGCGAAGTCGAGACACGCGTAGCGCCGTCCTGACGGTTCTCGACTTCGCCCGTCCTGAGCGCCTGCCGCAGGCTGGCAGTCGAAGGGCTCGAACCGAACGGAGGAGATGATGGACCTTTCGACCCTCATCGCCGAGCCCTGGGCGGACTATGGCCTCATCGACAGCGGCGGCGGCGTGAAGCTTGAGCGCTACGGCCGGTATCGCTTCGTCCGCCCCGAGCCGCAGGCCATGTGGGACCCCGCCGGCACCAATTGGGACGCGCATGGCGAATTCGTGCCCGCATCGGACGAGGACGGCGGCGGGCGCTGGCAGTTCGACAAACCCGTGCCGCGCGAAGGCTGGCCGCTCTCATGGCAGGACGTGCGCTTTCAGGCGAACTGCACGCCCTTCCGCCATCTCGGCTTTTTCCCGGACATGGCGCCGGTCTGGAGCTGGGGCCGGGCGCAGCTGGCCGGGCTCGAAAAGCCGCAATTCCTGAACCTGTTCGGTTATACCGGCGTCGGCACCCTGGCTTTCTCGGCCGCAGGCGCAGACTGCGTCCATGTCGACGCGTCGAAGAAATCGGTCGCGCAGGCCCGGGAGAATGCCGCGCTCTCCGGCATGAGCGATCGGCCCGTCCGCTGGATCATCGACGATGCCGCCAAGTTTGTCGCGCGCGAAGCCCGGCGCGGCCGCCGCTATGACGGCATCCTGCTCGATCCGCCCAAATTCGGCCGCGGTCCGGAGGGCGAGGTCTGGCGGCTGGAAGAGGACCTGCCGGGCGTCATCGCCGGCTGTCGCCAGCTGCTCGATGCGGACAGCCGCTTCCTGTTCCTCACCGTCTACGCCGTACGCATGTCCGCGCTGGCGATCGGCGAGCTCGTCCGCGCCCATTTCGCCGACCTGCCCGGCAAGGTCGAATGCGGTGAACTGGCCGTGCGCGAAGAGGCGCGTGGGTTGTTGCTGCCGACGGCGATCTGGGCGCGCTGGTCGCGGGGTTAGCGTGCCAGAATATCGATAAATTTGAAATCGCCGGTCGAACAACCCAGCTCGATTTTACGTGCTCCGTTTAATTTCACATCCATCACGCGGGTCGTTCCGGCGAGCTTGATGGTGAGGTGTTCTCCGTCGAGCGCGATTTCGAAGGGCAGCGCTTGGCCCAAAGGCAAAGACCCGAGGGTCTCTTGAGACGGCGTGCCATCACCCGCTTTTCTGATGATCGCGATCGTCACCGATGCGCCTTCGCGAACGATCTTTTTTGTGGGCACAGATGCGGTCAACCCAATGCCGATCCAACGACGGCCCTCCGCCTCGGAAAGCCGCAGCTGGGCAGAGGGTGACCATTCGCCCTCGCGGTAAAGCATGTCAGCCTTAAGAGAACCGACAATGCTCCACTGCTCCGGACGAAGCATCACTTCCATTCTGGAAAAGTGCCCCGGCGTGGCATCGCAATCGAAATAGATTTGCCCGGCTTCAGCGGCCTTGCCGGGCATTGCTGAAACCAATGCGCACGCAGCTACGATTACCGCGCGCGAACGCCATACCGTCTGGTTTTCCCCCACTACTTATCCTTCGACAGGTCATAGTCCTTGCGCGGCGTATGGCTCGCATCGCAGAAATCCGGGAGCCCCGAGTCCGCGATCACCACGCGCTTGGTGATGCGCCATTGGCCGTTCCGCTTGACCAGCCGGTCATATTCGCGGCCCTGTTCGACGAATCGGGGCGGCGCCTTCACCTGCTCATTGATGATGCCGGTCCAGATGAACTTGGCCGTCGCCGTATCGCCGGTCACGCTGATTTCCGGATTGGTCAGCAGCATGTGGAAGGTGCCCTTGGGCAGCGGCTGCGTCGCGCCCAGATCCTTGTAGGATTGGTCGATCCCCGCCTTGCCCATGTAGATCTTGCCGCACAGGTCGAACGTCGCGTCGTCGGTATAGTAATCCGAGAAGCTATGGCCGTTGCCGCCGAGATTGCCATAATAGCTGGTGATGAGGTCCTCGATCTGGATCCGGTCGAGCAGCGTCGCCATCGTGGTCTGCGCCGGCTGTGTCGATCCCGGCGCGGCCAGGACCATTCCAACACCCATTGCCGACAAGCCAATGACGCGACGTGCACCCTTTGCCAGGCTGTGCATCCCTCTCTCCCTCATGCTCTGTTTGTGGAAGCTTAGGCGATTGCTCGGTTCAAACAAGGATAAGCTGTTCCCCGGCCTGCGTCGGGAAACGGCTCCTTGATACCGATTTTCGCGACGTCGCGGCCGATATTCTAATCCCGCCCGGCCCGTAGCGCCGCGCCGCCGACCAGCGGGCAGAGCACGACCAGCAGCAGCGAGCTTGCCGCAACCAGCTTGAGTGCGCCGATACCGGCGTCGCTCAGCGATCCGGCGCCGAAGATCAGGATCGGTATGGCGAGCGGCAACACGAGCAATCCCGCCAGCGCGCCGCTGCCCTTGAGGCCAGCCGTCAGCGCCGCCACCAGCAGCGTGAGCGCGGCGAGGCCGGGCGTTCCTAGGGCCAGACCGAGCTCGACCACCAGGATCGTCGAACCGTCGAGCTTGAGGAGCGCGGCCGAGGGCAGCGCGGCGATGAGCAGTGGCGGGCCGAAGCTCAGCCAATGCGCGATAAGCTTGGCGAGCAGGATGGTGCCTTCGCCGGTGCCGCGCACGACGAGCTGGTCGATGACGCCGGTGTCGCGGTCCGGCTCGATCAGCCGGTCGATGGGGAGGAGGCTCGCGAGCAGCGCCGCGATCCAGAGGAGGCCGCCGCCGGTCTTGCCGAGCAGGGCCGCATCCGGGCCGACGGCGAACGGGAAGAGCGCGGCGATCAGTAGCAGGAAGGCAAGCGGCAACCAGAGGCCGCCGCCCCGCAATGCACGCATGAGGTCGCGGGCGATGAGCGCGCCGATCATGCCGGAGCCTCTTCCGGCGCTGCGAGCGTCAGTTCGCCGTCGTGGCGCCAGCCGAGTGGCATGTGGGATGCAGCAAGGATGATGCCTCCTCTCGCGCGGTGATGTTCGACTGCCTGGGCCAGCGCCTGCGCGGACGCGACATCGAGGCCGTTGGCCGGCTCGTCGAGCAGCCAGATGTTCGCGCCCGACGCAATCGTCCGGGCGAGCGCGGCGCGCTTGCGCTGGCCGGTCGAGAGGATACGGACCGGGATGTCGGCAAGGTGGCCGATGCCGAGGTCGGCGAGCGCGGCATCGACGCGGTCGAGACCGACGCCGTCCAGCTTCGCCCAGAAACCGAGCGCGGCGCGGAGCGTTTTCTCGCGGTCGAGGGCGGCCGCTTCATCGGTGAGGGCGATCGTGCCATCGCCTTCTACGGTCCCGGCAATGGGCGAGAGCAGGCCCGCGACGATGCGCAGCAGGCTCGATTTGCCGATGCCGTTGGGCCCGGCGATGAGCGCGCTCTGACCGGCTGCGAGATCGAGGTCGAGGCCGGCGAAGAGCAGCCGCCCGCCACGACGGCAGGCGAGGCCCTTGATCGCAAGCCATGCCGCGCTCATCCTACGGCCTTGAGGAGAGAGACCATGATTGCCCGCCTGACCGATGACGAGATCGCCGCCGCGCTGGCCGGCCTGCCGGGCTGGACGCTCGATGATGAGCGCACCGGCATCACCCGCAGCGTCAAGTTCAAGGACTTCGTCGAGGCGTTCGGGTTCATGACGAAAGTCGCCCTGCTTGCCGAGAAGGCCGATCATCACCCGGAATGGTCGAATGTCTATAATCGCGTCGAGATCCGGCTCTCGACGCATGACTGCGGTGGCCTGTCGAAGCGCGACATGGCGCTTGCGGGCAGGATCGACGTGCTGCTGGCGTAACGGGTCGCCGTTCGCGTCGAGTGTGCCGCAGGCGCCCGAAGGCCAATGCGAGGCACATGTCGCGCGGTTGCGGTTCTTGACTGCGCTCGAACCGAACGGGAAAGGGAGGCAGGGCTCTCACAGCACTTTCGTGTTGTAATGGTGCCAGGCCATGATCGCCATGGCGCCGCGATGGGGCCGCCAGGCTTCGGCCATGTCGCGGATCGCTTTCTCGCTGGGCCGCTCGGGCAAGCCAAAAAGCGTGCCGATCGAAATCTGCACCGCAAGGTCCCCCGCCGGCCAGATGTCGGGCCGACCTTCCGCGAAGAGCAGGTAGATCTCCGCCGACCAGCGGCCGATGCCCTTGATTCGGACGAGTTGCGCAATCGCTTCCTCGTCGTCGATGGGGAGGGCGAACAGGTCGAGCGCGCCGCTCTCGACCAGCTCGGCGAGGCTGCGGGCATAGTCCTGCTTCTGCCGCGAGAGCCCACAGGCGCGCAGCGCGTCCAAATCCTGCGCAAGCAGCGCCTTGGGCGTGCAGCCGGAACCGAGCGTCGCTTCCAGCTTCGTCCACATCGACGTCGCCGCGGCGACACTCACCTGCTGGCCCACGATCGTGCGCAGCAGCGTCTCATAGCCGGGCGCACGCTTGCGCGGCGCGGGATAGCCGATGCGGCCCAGTGCCGCGGCGATCGCCGGCTCCCGTGCGGCCAGAACATCCATCGCGCTGCGCAGCGCGGCCTCGTCAAGCATGTGATCCTACCCGCGTCGTCACGGCCCGTCGTGGCCGGTTGATTTCTGCCCAAGCACCCCTCATAGCGTTGCCACCAACGGTTTGGAGATAAAAATGCCGCAGCTGACGGTCGTGACACGCAATGGGTCGGAGCAGACATTCGAAGCCGAGAACGGCTTTTCCGTCATGGAAGCGATCCGCGATCACGGCGTTGACGAGTTGCTGGCGCTGTGCGGCGGGTGCTGTTCCTGCGCGACCTGTCATGTTTACGTGGACGACGCTTTCTTCGACGAGCTGCCGCCGATGCGCGGCGATGAAAACGACCTGCTCGACAGCTCGGACCATCGCCAGGCCAATAGCCGGCTGTCATGCCAGATCCAGATCAGCGGGAAGCTGGACGGGCTGCGGGTGACCATCGCGCCCGAAGACTGAGCGGGGCGAAGAATGTGCGGATGGCCCCCAATTCAGGCGTGGCGCCATAGCATACTGATTTTTATGAGGAAATGAATCGGAAAGTCAGCCGAACTGGAGGCAGATCCTCAATGTCGAACTGCTCGTCATTGCGAGCCAGGCTTCAGCTGGGCGAAGCAATCCAGGGGCGGGCCAGATCGGCCTGGATCGCCGCGCGACTGCGTCGCTCGCCACGACGTTCAGCTCCGCTGAAGCGGAGTCTGACGTTGGCGTCCAACGATTGCGAATATGTGTTTCAGGGGCTTAGGCCGCGTTCGACTCGTTGCGAATCGGCAGGATGACCACCGGATCGCCGTTGTTCATCACGTCGAACAGCCGGCGCGCGAAGCCCGGCGGGACCCCGATGCAGCCATGGGTCGCGTAACCTTTTTCGACATCGCTTGCATGGATAGCGACACCGTCATTGGTGAGGCGGAGCATATAGCGCATCGGCGCATCATAGCTGCGCGACCAGTGATCCTTGTCCTTTTCCAGCACGCGGAAGTCCCCCGTGGGCGTGGCATGGCCATCGGTCCCGTAGAGGATGACTGCGGTGCCGATCTCATGGCCTGCGCGGAAGACGGAAATGGTTTGCGCGGCCAGGTCGACCCGCACCCAGGCCGGGCCGGTCGGCACGCTGTCATCGTTCCAGACGAACTCGCCATAATGCATGCGCCGATCGACGTTGAGGAGGCTGCGGATGCGCTCGTGGCGGCCGTCCGGCATGCGTATGTCCGCCTGCGGTCCGTCCGGAAAGTCGACGCGGACGGATTTTTCAGGGCTGGGCGCCGGCGTATTTCGACTGTCGCTGCGGGTCGCCGCGACCCAGCTTGCGGCCAATGACAGCGAGGCCGCAACGAGGAGGAGGGCGAGGAAGCGCTTCACCGGCGCCTCAATCTCAGAATAGGCGCGGTGGGAGCGCGGCGTCGCCCGGCTTGGCGTGTGCTGACGCGGAGGCCTTGGGCAGCAGCTTGAAGCGCAGGAAGGCGCCGAGCGAGAAAAAGCCGGCGATGATCATGAGCCAGGTGCCGGGCTCCGGCACGCTGACCAGGATCGGTGGGTCAGGCTCTTTCCCCGGCGTTTCGCATTTGATCTTGTCGGTGCATTCATTGCCACCGCCACCGCCACCGCCACCGCCAAGGATAGGGCCAACGCCCGGCACGATCTGGAAAAACCCGCCACCGCCGCGTGCGACGGTCGGCGTTGCGTCGGGCAGCCCTTCATGGGTGCCGGGCACGAAGTTACCGGCTTGAGCGGGCGGTTCGTTCTCCACGCCCAGAACCTCGGACGTGGGGCTAGCGGCTCCCGCCGGTGCGCCGGAAGGCTCCTTGTCGAGCAGCTTCTCGAATGCAGCAGGCATCGGCGCCGCATGCTTGAACTTGGTCTGACGCAGCGCGGCGCTGCCGCGTTCGCCCGGCGAGCGGGCCGCCAGAACCGACATGGGATCGCGCAGAACCTGGGCAATGGCGCTCCGCTGTTGATTGCTCATCAGAATGAAGGCCGAGACGAGCAACACGGCGACGAGCTGCGCGGCGATCTTCAGTCGCGATTTCCACTTCGGCTTATTCTCTTCGGTCATAGCCATGTGTTCCTACCATCAAAAGATTAATCGCCTCAAAACCTATAACGGTTGGATGGCCGGATTTTTTCGTCTGCGGTGTTCTGAAATGGGACTTTTGCTTTGGCGCGACGTCCTGAAGGTAGCGAATTGAGTTGCGGGGCCGTGGGGGATGATTCCCGATCCTGGCCGATGGCGGCGGCTTTGCTCCTCAGGGCAAAGCTCGCCAGCGGCAAGGGCGCGACGGCGGCGGCGAGCCACCTGATCGGTCTGGTCATTCGAAAAATCCCCACAGGCTGGGCGCTGACGGGCGCGCTCAGCGAGTCAAACAAGCGTATAGCGCGATTGCGGCCGCATTGGAAACGTTGAGGCTCTCCATTTTTCGACTGATCGGCAACTTGGCCAGCATGTCGCAGTGATTGATGCTGTTGAGCCGGAGCCCTTCGCCCTCGGCGCCCAGAACAAGCGCGACACGGCTGGTGTTGTTGAGCGCCGTATCGAGCGTTTCGGTCGCTCCGCCGTCGAGCGCGATCCGCCAGTAACCGGCCTCGGCCATCTCATCGAGCGCTCGGGCGAGATTGACCACGCGCACCCACGGCACGAATTCGAGGGCGCCAGCGGCCGCGCGCGCGATCACGCCGGATTCCGGTGGCGCATGACGGTCCTGTGTCACGATGCCGAGCGCGTCGAAGGCCGCCGCGGAGCGCAGGATCGCGCCGACATTATGCGGATCGGTCACCTGGTCGAGCACGAGGATCGGCCGTCGCGCGGCCTCGTCAGGCTCGCCCTGTGCCAGCAGGTCGCCGAGCCAGATGTCCTCGAGCGCTTCGACTTCCGCGACGATGCCCTGGTGCGGCGCGTCGCGCGGCACGTAGCGTGCCATGTCCGCCGCATCGGAATAGATGACCGGCAGACCTTGCGGCAACTCGAGCGCGGCGATCGCCTCCCGCGTCCCCCAGATCTTGCGAATCACCCGCTCGGGATTGGCGAGCGCGGCGATGATGGCATGACGCCCATAAAAATGCGGATAGCCGCCCTTGGGCGTGCCGGTGCGATGACCTCTTTTCATGGGGACGCGCTTTTCCATGAGCGGCATTGACAGGCAAGGCCCCATTCGCCAAAGACGCCCGCTCCAATCCCCGTGCCTCATTGTCGGCGCAGGGATCAGGCGCCTTGGAAGGGTGGCCGAGTGGTTAATGGCAGCAGACTGTAAATCTGCCCGCGTGAGCGTACGCTGGTTCGAATCCAGCCCCTTCCACCATCCTTTGAAATCAGCGGGTTAGATGGATATTCAAGCCGACTTGGCTTGAGGCTCGTTTTCGCCAGTGTGTAATTCGTGTGTAACGGCGTCAGAATTTCCTGTGTCCAGCGCACTGATGGCGTCGTCGATATGCTCGCCATGGATGTGCACATAATGCAGCACCATGGCCGGCGTCTTGTGGCCGCTAATCTTCTGGATCGTCGGAATATCCGCCTTGGCCTTCACCAGTTGCGTGATGGCCGAGTGTCTCATGACGTGGGGAGTGCACTGCTTGGGGTCGAGGCCTGCGCGCTTCACGACCCGCTTGAACGCCTCACGCATGTCCGGACGATGTTCCGACTTCGTATCGCTCCGAACAGCGGGGAATATCCAGCCGTTTCGATCGTCCTCCATCTCTCGTTGACGCTTCAGAGCGTCGCGCGGTGCTGGGGTGATTGGCTGCTCGCGCTCGCCGGCCTTGGCTTTGTCTATCCAGATGCGATTATGATCGAGGTCGCATTCATCATAGCGCCTGGCGACGATCTCGCTATGGCGCATCGCCGCGTTCAAGCCGAACATGACGAATAGCCATGCGCGCGGGTCCTGGTCGGCGATGGCAGCTTCCAGGAGGCGCTTGCGCTGGTCGGCGGAAAGGATGCGGATCTTCTGGCGCTGTTCCTTTTCCTTCGGGATCTCGGGGACGTCCTGTTTTGTGATCCAGCCCCACGCCTTAGACGAAGCGCAGTTCATGAGATGGGAAAAGGTGGCCATCTCTCGGTTGATGGTCGCTGCGGCTGCACCTGCTTCAGACGAAACTCGGTCACCTTGTCGAGCCGCTCGCTCCCCAGCCCAGGGACCAGCTGCTGGCGCAGATGCCGCTTCTTGTTGCCCAAGTCCTTGCCGCCCGTTTCCTCCAGACGAGTCAGATAGTCCTCAGCGGCTTCGGCTAATCGCAAAGCCACCGCCGCTGCCGCTCGAGACAAAGACGTTCGGGTCGAGATAGTCGACCGGCTCCGCGAAGGCGCGCGGCATCTGCGCCATCTGGGCCGCGCCACCCTCGCCGCCCGGCCCCGCCATCATGTTGATCTGCGGATTGGCTCCGTCCCAGGTGCGGCCGCGATCGCGAGAGCGCACGGTGATCGTGCGGGGGGGGCGCGGCGGACTGAACCTCATCGGCTTCGCTTCTCCAGCACAAGGGGCGGGCTTCGGCTGACGAGGTCTGGCAGCGTCCCGGCCGCCGCGCCGTCACAATCCGGCCCAAAAAAGGACGGCGTTGCGGACCAGGATGGGCCCGCAACACCTAGAGCTTGAAGCGCACGCCTGCGCGATAGGCCCGTCCCACCACGTCGAAGATGCTCGCGCCCTCGCCGGTGATCGGGAAAGGCGGCGCCCGATCGAACAGATTGTTGACGCGCGCGAACAGCTCGATCGCCTTGTCGCCCTTGGCCGAAAGGTCGGCCGTCACCGCGAGGTTGGTATAGAAGGTCGAGCGGGTGTGGTTGATGTTGACGCCGACGGCCGAGGCCTGACCTTCGACGCGGGTGTTGTCGATCGTGCCGCCCTGATACCAGCGCATGTCGAGCGTCGTCGTCACGCGCTTCCCTTCGTAGGTGGCGAGACCGAAGATCGTCCAGTGCGGCTGGGTCACCTGCCCGGCGAGGTCGACGGTGGTCGCATTGACCGCAGCCGTGGTCGCCAGCTTGCCGGTGTAGTTCGCTAGCACGCGGCCCGAGAGTGCGCCGCTGGTGCCGAAGAGGGAGACCGGCGTGCGATAGGAGACCTCGATATCGACCCCTTCGGTCTTGAAGCGGTCCAGGTTCTGGAAGTTGACGGTCACGCCGGTGATGGTCCCTGAGCCGTTCTGCGTCACCTGCGCGCAGAATTGCGGCAGATTGTCGAGGAAGCAGCGCTCCAGCACCTGGTTCGGCGTGATGGTACCGATCTGGCCGCTGATGTCGATGTTGTAATAGTCGATTGACGCGCGCAGCCCCGGGAACCAGCTCGGCTGGACGACGACGCCCCCGGTGAACGTGTCAGCCCGCTCCGGCTTCAGGCTCGGATTGCCGATTGTCGTCACTGGCACCGGGATGACCGCAGCGGTGCGAGGATCGCGCACGTTGTTCGCCTGCACGGCGGTCGGGGTGAACAGCTCGGAGAGGTTGCCGGCGCGGATGTCGCGGGACTGCGAGACCCGGAAGCGGATGTCGTCGTTCACGTCCCAGGTCGCGCCGATCTTCCAGGTCGTCACGCTGCCCGAGCTGCTATAGTCGGTGTATCGGATCGCGAGATTGAGATCGAGCGCCTTGGCGAAGGCCCAGTCGCGCGCGAGCGGCACGGCGATTTCGCCGAACACTTCCTTGACCGTGAAGCTGCCGACGATCGCCTTTCGGTTGGTCGACTGCCAGCCATTGGCCTGGGAAATCGGGTCCGCAACGGCGTCGATCGATTCCTTGCGCCATTCCGCCCCGAAGGCGGCGCCGATCGGTCCGGCCCAGGTCGAGAAGAGATTACCGCTCAAGCTTGCGGCGCCCACTTCCTGCTTGGTCACCATCTGGAACCAGGAGGTGCCCGACACATAAGCCTTCGCAGCTGCCGACGCGGCATCGGGGCCGAACAGATCGTAAGGCGCGCAGGCGGGATCGTCGTTCGTGGTGTTCGCGTCGGTGTTGATCCGGCAGGAGATGGTCGAGCCGAACTTCACCGCGTCGATCGCATTGCGGAACTTGGCGACATTGATGTTGCCGATGCGGTTCTGCTGAAAGCGGTTGCGACCATATTGATAATAGGCTGAATATTTCCAGCCGCTGAAGATCTCGCCTTCCGCGCCGACCACGCCGCGCCAGATCGAGGGCGAGCCGTCGGCGGTGCGTACGTCGCCTAGGCCATCCTCGCGGAACACCTTGCCCATGTTGAAACAGGTAACGCCCGCTGCCACGGCGGCATCGTGCACAGACGTCGGCAGGAAGGGATTGTTGATGTTGACGAGGAGCGAGCCCAGGCCCGATGCCGTCGTGGTCGTCGTGCAGGTGGGATTGCCAGTGATCGCGCCATTGTTGCGCGGCGGGAAGGTGAGCGCGTTCGAGAGATAATAGGCAAGCGAACCTTCCGCGAAGAGGTTCAGCGCGTTGCTGACCTCGAAGGACACGCGGCCCATCACGCTATAGCGCGTATAGGGATATTTGAGGTCGCCGCCCGGGGTCGGCGCATCGCCGAAATTGTCGGTGCCCCCGATCATATTATTGCCATAGACGGTGCCGTAGCCGAACTGGCGGGTCTGCCCATTGCCGAGGAAGGTGGTGCCACGCAGCGGACCGCTCGTGATGAGGCCGCCGGGCGACACGTCGGCGCGCCGGGTGTCGGTCGAGTAGATCGTGCCGGGCAGGCCGTTGGTCGCGAAGGCAGAATTGCCGACTGAGCCGGTGCCGGCCCACGGCCGAGACAGATAGGGCTGCTGGAGGCTGCGAATGCCCTTGTCCTCGGAATATTCGCCGCCGACGAGCACATGGCCGCGCCCATCGGCAAAGCTGGTGCCGCCGGCAAGGGCGACCAGGAAGTTGCGGCTGTCGCCCCGCGAGGAGATGCCGGCCTGCGCCGTGCCCTCGATGCCCTCGAGGTCGTTCTTGAGGATGAGGTTGATGACGCCCGCGACGGCGCCCGAGCCCCAGGACGCCGACGCGCCGCCCGTCACGACCTCGCTGCGCTTGAGCAGGATGGCCGGAATGACGCCGAGGTCCACCGTGCCGTCCGAGAAGGTCGGCACATGACGGCGTCCGTTAACCAGCACGAGCGTGCGCTGCGAGCCAATGCCGCGCAGGTCGGGATAAAAGGAGGCCGTGGCGGACTGGCCGGTGGTGCGGAAGGACGGGACCTGCGCCAGCATGTCCTGCACCTGGAGCGGCGCCACGGACTTCAGCTGTGCCTCGGAGAGCACCATGGTCGGCGTGGGCGCGCTGAACCCGCCGGTCTGGATGCGCGAGGCCGTGACGACGATCTCCTCGGTGCTGGTCGGCGTGGCAGCAGCGGTCTGCGCCCGGACGCCGCTTGCCAGCATCAGCGCAGTCGCACCGAGGCTGCCGGCGCTCAGCCAATAGCCCAGCGAGGCCCTGCTGGCCCCCGTCTTCTCCTTGCCCATGTCACTCTCCCCCCATTCGTCGTTTGTCCGATGACCCTCCCTCAGGGGCTTACCACCACGGTCACCCGGCGTGTCGTCCAGTCCCCCACCTGATATTTGTCCTTGGCCACCACGACGTAGGTGGGGCTGGTCAGGCCGACTCCCTTCAGCAAATCAGCGATCTGGTTGGCGCGCCGGGCGGCAATCGCCTCGTCCTCGATAGCGAGGGTCCCGTCGTCGAGCCTGGTCGCGCCGCGCAAGCCGGTGATCTCGATTTTGCGGGCGTTCACCTCGCGCGCATATTTTAGGACCGGCTGGATGAGGCGCGGCGTCGAGAAGCCGACCGTGCCGTTGAAATCATAATGGATATCGAAGGACTGAGGCTTGAACGGCGGCTGCGGCGCCGGTGGCGGTGGCGCATAATCGAACGCGAGGCGCCCCGCGCTCGGCCCCGGCGGACGGGGCGGCGTGAACGTCAGGTCGTAGCGGTCATCGGCAGGAAGCAGCTGATTGCAGTCGTCCGCCCGCTCCTGCATGATCGAGACCTTGACGGGCTTGAGCACGATGCCGCCGCAGATGGTCGGCGCATCGGTCACCTGGCCCTCCACCAGTACCTTGTGGCCGAGCGACGGCGGATTGAACTCTGCGCTCACGTCGGTCTGGATGCCAAGATAATAGAGTTTGCCCTTATGCTCAGCGAGCCAGCAAGGCACCGTTTTGGTATCGCGCACGATCGGGCATTCGACGAAGGCGATATCCTTCGGAGGCGTGGCGGCGACGAGGAGCGTGGCGCACAGCGCGAGCCAGGGGAGACGGCCGTCCATCACAGGCTCCCCAGGAAATGCTCGAGGTCGTTCTTCTCCTGCTCGCTATACTGAATGTTGTAGCGCCGATCGTAGAAGTCGATCAGCTCGCGGATGCTGCCTGCAGAACCGTTGGAGAAATAAGGCGCACGGGCTGCCAGCCCTCGGAATTGCTGCATGACGATCGTCCCCACATCGTTGCATTTGCCGGAGATCAGCGCGCGGCCCGGATCCTGCGTGTAGATCACCCGGCCGAGATAGGGGTGCGGCGGCACGCTCTTGCGGCAGGTGACCTTGAAAAGCGGCATCTCGGGCTGCTCGTTGTTCCAGGGGTTGCGCGGCGTTTCCTTGGCCCAAGGCAGATTGGTGGTGCCGAGGTCCATCCAGCCATTCGCTGTATCCATGCCCATCATGTGCATCCCGTGGCAGGTCGAGCAGGTCCGCTTGGTCGGATTGCCAAGGCCGACCGAGTTGAGATGCATCGAATCCTTGATCCAGAAGGTGCGGAACATGAAGATGTCGTGCCCGCGCTTGATCGAGGCGCGCATCTCCGCCTCTTCAGGCTTTTGGGGGCCCTTCCACGCCTCCCCCATCGGGAAGACCCAGCGCGTCGTGTTATTGCCGAGCACGCCGACCTGGCCTGCCTCGAGAGCCCGCGGTCCGAAGGCGGTGGGGCCGTTGTCCGTGAGGCTGCCCGCGCCGGTCCGCCAGACCTGTGCGCCATAGATCTGGCTCTCGAAGGCCACGATCTTGGCGAGCTGGTCGGCCGTCGGTTTCTGCGCCGCCTGGAGATGGTTCAGCGCCGCGTCGATCGCCTGAGCCTTCAGGGTCGGAGCCCGCGCATCGGACATGAGGTTCATGCTGACGGGTCGCCCAGTGTCCGGATCGCGTGACGCCGGCATACCGGTCTTGCCGACGAACTCGCCGGCCCCGAAGCGGTCCTGCGTCACATATTTCATGTTCATGACCGGACGCGGCCGCCGATAGACCGAGATGGTCGGGTTCGCGCTCTTCAGGCCATAAACCGGGCTCGTGTTGCAGCCGCCGGGATCACGCACCACCTCGATGTCGAATTCTGGCTCGATTGGTTTGCCCTCGGCATTCCTGGGCGGCCAGGGCAGGAACACCCTGATGAGCCCCCGCTTCAGCAGCAGCGAGTGCGAGGCGGGGTCGTCATGCGGCAGATTGGGGCAATTCTGGCCATCGATCGGCGAGAATAACGGGTCCCTGCCGCCCGTTTCCTGCCAGCGCTTCTGGATCGTCGCGACCGAGAGGCCCATCGCATCGGAGGGCTGGTGGCAGGTGACGCAGGCGCGGCCATTGGTGCCGATCGGCTCGAAAAAGGGATGCCCTTTCGTCTCGAAGCGGCCGCCGCTGTTGTAAAGGCCGAGGCGCCCTGTGGAATCTTCGTAGTCCACGGCCTCGGGGAAGGAGCGGCCGTCACCCGGGGACCACCAGCTGTTGATCGCCTTAGCTGCAGCCGCGATCGGTGTCGCCGTCTGGGCCCGCATCGCGACAGAGCCCGCCGTAACCGAAGCCAAGCCTGCTGCGCAGAACAGCCAAGTCCGTGCCCCCACGTCCTCTTCCCCTTCATGCCACGATCCGGCGCGCCGAATCATGATGTTTTTCTATAATAGGTTTTTCCTATTAATTGACATCCGAGAGTCAAGTGTTTCTAAACCTGCCTTCACGGGGAACAGCGGCTAATGAAGCGAGAGCGCAGGAGAGCTTCGCATGAGCGACACCGACGATTCGGGACTGGATTTCGACATTCTCGCGCTAGACGTCGGCGTGCAGATCCACCTCACCCGGCGGGCCTTGTGGCTCGGACTCGACCGGTCGAAGATGTTCAGGGGCAGTCGCCAGCCGGGCGGCTTCGTCTCGGCCTTCATCATGATTGATGCTAATCCCGGCATTACGCAGAAGAGGCTAGCGGAGGCACTGTTCCTCGATGCCGGCGCGATCGGCGACATCGTCGATCTGCTGGAAAAGGACGAACTCGTCGAACGCCGCCGCGACCCCGCCGATCGGCGCCGCATGAACCTCTTCGTTACACCGGCTGGCGTGGAGCAGCTGAGGCAGATCAAGATGTGGGCCCAGCTCCGCAGCGAGAAGATTGCTGCCTGCCTCACGGAAGAGGAGCGGACGCTCTTGATTGAACTGCTCCAAAGGCTTCGCGACCAGGCCCGACAGCAGACTGACTAGCCGCCTGGACCTGGGTTTGTCTGCACGGATGGCGAGGGATCTGGTGGACCGCCCACTAGCTGGTATAGTCCGCACCGGTCCGGTCGATCATACGCTTGAGCGCGTCCCATTCGCGCGCGATGACCTGCTTGCCGCCCTGGAATGCCCTCGACATGAACGTGCAGTCGGCCTCGCTGGGCAAGATCAGCTCGCGCGCCGGATCCCGGCAAGCAGAAAGGCTCGAAATCTGCATTCGACACGCCCGCTCGAGATAATAGAGACGGGAGAAACATTCGGGCACGCTCGTACCGATCACGAGCGGGCCATGATTGCGCAGCATCAGCACGTCGCCCTCACCGAGCGCTTGCGGCAAGGCGGCTCGCTTCGCCTCGCTGTCGAAGGCGCCGCAATAATCGAGATAGCCCATCCGGCCGTAAAAACGCAGGGCGTGCTGGCTGAGCGGCAACAGGCCGTCTCGATAGTTGCTGACCGCAATCGTCGCCTCGGTATGTGCATGCATTACGCAAGCCGCGCGCGGTGTGCCCGTGTGGATTGCGCTGTGAATGCAGAAGCCGCCAACGCTGATACCCAGGCCAGTCGGATCGGAAATGATTCCGCCGTCGATATCGCACTTCACCATGGCAGAGGCGCGCGCCTCGCTGAACAGATGACCATAGGGAAGCTGAAGAAAATGCCCCTCTTCGTCCGGTACGCGCACAGAGATGTGCGTGTGGATGAGATCCGTCATACCGAAATGATCCACCAGCCGGTAGGCCAGCGCGAGTTCCACGCGCACCTCCCACTCTGCCTCCGAGCAGGAGTCTGCTGCGGTGATGCTCGAGGCCATGATGTTGGTCAAAGCCTCGGCTTCTCGCCTGCTTGCGTCCGTTTAAGAATCGCCATCGCCTGCAGTGCTTTCGGCAGCCCGGCATAGGGGATGACCTGGAGGATGATCTCCTTAAGCTCCTCGGGCGTAAAGCCCAGTTCATGCGCGTGCTTGAAGTGGAGCGCGACGCCGTGCGCGCCGATCGCGATCAGCACAGACAGGCAGATGAGTTCGCGCTCCCGCAGGCTGAGACCCGGCCGAGCCCAGATCGTCCCGAAATTCGTCTCCGTGACGATCCGCCAGAGATCCTCGTCCAGTTCGCGGACGCCCTCATTTTCGCCCCATCCCAGTTGCGCGAGCACGGCGAGGCCAGCTGCCTCGCGCGGATCCTTCCCATCCGCCATCAGAACTTGACCTGGGCGCGCAGGCCATAGGTACGCGGCGGGAGCAGCCGAACGCCGAAGGCTTGGTTCACGGGGTAGCTGGTGCTCATCGTGGTCGCCGTGATGCTGTTCACGTCCGTAACGTTGTCAATATAGGCGCGGATCGAGAAGATGTCGTCGGCGGCCTCGTACCCCATGCTGAGATTGACCCGCGCCGTCGCGTTCGCCACCGCTTCCGGCAGATAGGACACGTCGGTCTGATAGTCGCCTTCGTAGCGGACATTCGCCTCGCCGATGAAGCGGCTGCCGTTCGCGAGGCGGATGGTCTGTTCGACGTTCCCCACCAGGGTCCATTTGGGCGAACGTAGCGTCGTCTGCCCCGAGCAATTGACGGCGGAGTTGGGCGGTGAGCCGGCAGAGACGATACAACTCGTCCGCGCCGCAGGCGGCGCGCCGAGCGTCAGATAGGTGAAGTCGTCATATTTGGATCGCAGATATTGCGCCTGGAAGCTTAGCCTCGTTGTTGGCGTGACCAGGAACTGGCTGTCGAGATCGCCGCCATAGGCATGGGATTTCGCGGCATTCTCGGTCACCAATGTAGAGGAGCCGTTGATCAGCTTCACGAAGCTGACCTGCTGGTTGGAATATTCCAGGTAGAACAGCTCGACGTTCAGCTGAAGCTTGTTGTCGAGAAAGCGGTTCTTGGAGCCGACCACATAGGAGGTCACCTCTTCCGGCTCATAAGTCGTGAAGCCCGGCGGCCCATAGTAAAATCCGCCTGCCTTGAACCCGGTGCTGACGTTCGCATAAAGCAGGCTGCGCGGTCCCGCGTCCAGTTCTACCCCGGCTTTCCAGTTGACCTTGTTCCACTCGCGCGACCCAATGATCGAATTCAGCACGGGACCGGTCGGACCGGGCGGTATGACCGGATCAGGTCCCACGACCGAAAGGCGGTATCGGTTGCTGTTCGAGTTTTTCTTCTCGTAGGTGTAGCGCGCGCCGCCGACGAGACGCAGAGTATCGGTCAGGCCATAGCTCAATTGTGAGAAGACCGCGCCGGTCCAGCCCGAAAGGTTCGTGAACTGATCGCTGTAGTTCCGCCCTGTTCCACTTTCGCCGTTCGCACGGGCGTGCATCTCGGTGTCGAGATAATAGGCGCCAAGCACGTAGCCGAAGCGGCTGTTACTCGGTGAGGCGAGGCGAAGCTCGAGAGATTTCTGTTCAGGATGCTGGTCTTCAATGATCTGCCAGCTTGTCGCAGTGCTGTTGTAACGGACGTTGGACTTGCGATAGCCGCCAACGAGCGAAACCGTGCCGATGCCGGTCGTCCAGTCGATGTTGAGACCGCCCCCATAATAGTCATTGTCGAGATAGGGGTTGCGTGTCTGAACGGCGATGCCGGCAGAAGTGTAGTAGCTCGGCAGATCGCCGACGTCCGTCCGGGGATCGGCGACAAAGCAGCTGGTGCCAGGCTGACCCAGCGCCGCACAGGCTTTGCGCAGCGTCGCGCCGGGGCCCTTTCCGCCTTCATGCGCCCAATCGCCCCAAAGGAGGATGGAGACGTCGTCCGTCGGCTGGAACAGCAGCGATCCGCGCACCGCGTCGATGAGTTCATCGTTCGTCCCGAGGCTCATATAGCCGGCGTGCTCGGCATGTTGTCCCGCGATGCGAACGGCGACTTTCTGCGAAATCGGAAGGTTCAGGGCGGCGTTGAAGTCGATGTGGCCGTAGTTGCCAGCCGTCATTCCAACGGTTCCGCCGAAGTCGAACTTGGGTTTCGCTGCGATGAGGTTGATCGCGCCGCCCGTGGCATTGCGACCATAAAGCGTGCCTTGAGGCCCCTTCAAGACCTCGACCCGATCGAGGTCGTAGAAAAGGCCGCGAAACGTCGTGGGCGTCGCGAGATAGACGCCGTTGATATTCACCGCGATTGATGGATCGGAAAAGGCGTTGCCGCTGAGGTTGCTGACCGAACGGACCGTAAAAGTCGTGTAGGGACCACCGCTTGGCTGGATTTCGACGCCCGCGGTCTGCCGGGCGAGCGCGTCGATGTTATTGACGCCGCGGTTTGCCAGCGTGTCGCCAGAGATGGCAACGATGGAGAGTGCAGCCTTTTGCACATTCTCCGAGCGACGCTGCGCGGTTACAACGATATCGGCGAGGCCAGTCTCCTCGCTCGTGGCACTGCTCGCTGGCGAAGCATTTTGCGCCATTGCCGGCGCCGCGTGAAAAGCGGCAAGTGCCGCCATCGAAATGCCCCCAATAAGTCCTTTCACCGAATCCTCCCGATTTTTCTTGTGCGCCGGCACGGGAGGTAGGGGGGCAATCGGTTTCCGTCTGTCCTTCAACGAGAGGACAAATTGGCGAAAGCAATAAATATCGCTCAGTGGCTTACCAGCGAGCAGAGCTGATTGGGACTGGAGACACGCAGGCGCTGGTAGGCTCGCTTCCGGTAGGTCAGTACGGACGTCCTGGCTATGGCCAGATCGAGCGCCGTCGCCTCGACGGTCATGCCCATCGCGGCACGCGCACAAACCTGTCGTTCGCGGAGCGTCAGGCTCGTATAACGCGACGCGAAGCGCGCTTCGATCTGGTGGACATTAAGCTGGCGGACGGCGCCGTCTGCCTTCTCCCTGTTGACTGTCAACATCGGCAGGGTGAGGCAGGCGAGGTCGATCAGCGCGTTCAGCTCTCCTTCCGAGAAATACCCATCGCTGGCATGGCGCGCGATGTTCATGCCCCGCCAGCGCTCTGTCCCGCGCTGCACGATGGAGATGCGCTCGATAATGCCTGGCTCATCGAAAAAGCGCCGCCGGAAACCGGCCGAAGAAATATCGGAAGGAAGGATTCGCTGGAAGACGAGGTCGCTGCAGGCAGGCGCGGCGCGATAGGCATCTTGCAGAGGGTCCAAGGGCAGATAGCTTTTTTCATAGAGCGGGAAAAGGTCGGCAAGGCCCGGCTCGCAGCAGCTGTAGATAAGACAGTTATCGATCCTGTTTGCGGCCTCGAACAGATAGAGGCGCCGGGCTCCGGAGGTGACCGAAAGCACCGAGTCCCGCACGGTTGAGCCGAATTCCTGGGTCCCCATGGCGGCAAGCAGCTTCTCATAGGTCGCGCAAGCTGTGGTAGGGGCGCGCCAGTCCCGGATCTGCTGGATATGGGTCACGATCTCTCCTCCGGCCCTGTTCGGCTCACGCCCGCGGTTCTATCATGCTTCGGCGCTGCAATCAGCATCAAGGCGAGGGCGGCAAGCGCAGCCGGTAGAGCGAACAGCGACATGACCTTTGTCTCCACGACGCCGGCATTCAGCGCCAATCCGATCATGATCGGTGCAAGCACCGTTCCGACCCGCCCGACACTCTTGGTGACGCCGATCCCGAGGGCGCGCATCTGCGGCGCATAGAAGCCGGCGAGCACGACGTTGACGCCCCCATAGGCACCAAGGGCGAAGAACCCGCAAGTGGCGAGGAGGGCGAGGAGCAGTGCGGTCGAAGCGGTGGCGAGCAGCTGCCCGATGGCGAACAGCAGCACAGCGGCGAGCGCAAGGAAGCTGCCCAGCACGGGCCTGGCGCCAAAGCGATCGATAAGCAGGCCCACGCCTAGCGCCGCGACGATCCCGCCGAAGGAGAAGATCGATACCGACATTGCTGCCAACGCTGGGTCGCGGCCGACCTGCACAAGCATGATCGGCAACCAACTGTTGAGGCAGTAGCTCAGCGTCAGCATGGAGATGAACAAGACCCAAAGCCCGATCGTCCCAAGCAGATAGGGCGGACGGAAGAGTGCGATGACACCCCGCAGGGCACCGTGCGGTGCGGCGATGCCAGTCGGGAATTCCGTTTGCGGGTCCCGCAGCCATGGCCAGGCGATGAGCGCAAAAAGGAGGCAGGCGGCGCCTATAGCCGCCATGGCCACCCGCCATCCCCCAAGGTTGGCAAAAAGGGCGGGCACGAGACCGGCAGCAGTCGAGCCGATCGCATAGCCCGTGAAGAGAATGGTGATCGCGAGGCCGCGGCGGTGGGCAGGGGCGGCCGCAGCGGTCATGGCGAGACAACTTGGCAGAGATCCCCCGAGGAAGAAGCCGGTGATAAGTCGCAGCCAGAAGAGTTGCCCGGCGCCCGCTGCCAGGCCGCTGGCTGCCTGAAAAATCCCGAAGCCGACCAGTGTGCCGAGGACAATGGGCCGATGGCCCGTGCGGTGGCTAATCAACGGGAAGAGCACGAGGCCAAGGCATTGCCCGATCAGATTGGCCGAGAAAATCGGTCCGAGTTGGACATTGCTGAGCGAGAGAGCGCGCGCCACCTCTGGCGCCATCGGTCCCATGATTGTGAAGACGATGCCGTCGAGCAGATAAGCAAACGAACAGATGCCGATGACGGCCAGGTCCATTGCATCTCTCTCTCCGGGACCGCCTTTCGTCTGCGCCGCGCTGTCGATTGCATTCATGGCTCGTCTCTCCAGCGCGAGTGTCTCGCATGTCTGAGCGGACGACGTTGTCATCTCGCCAGAGGACAGACGCGCGAGCAGCGAGCCGCCATCGATGGCGGGCACATGGAGGATGCGATGCTCGAAGGAAACAAGGTCATTATCACTGTCGCGATCAATGGCGGCATGCAGCAGGATCGGGAGGGCGCGATCGTGCCGAAACAGCCGGACGAGATCGGCGAGGAAGCGGCGCGCTGTTGGGAGGCGGGGGCGGCCATGGTGCATGTCCACGCCCGCGACAAGGACGGCAAGAACAGCGGCGACCCCGAAATCTATGCGCAGATCATTCGCGAGATTCGAGCCCGCTCGCCGATCCTGATCCAGACCACCAACGGCATTGGCGTTAGGCGCGACCCCAAGACGGGACAGCTTTATTGGCCCGACGATACCGAGCGGCTCGGTCTCCTCAACATTCAGCCGCAGCAGGACCTGTTCGGCATCGCGGCCGGCTCGGCCGACTTCCACAATCCGGAGGGTGGCTATCCCGGTGAGACGCCCTATGTGAATTCGCCCGAACTGCTGCGCGCGACGATCAAGGCGGTTTATGAAAAGGGCTCGGCGCTCGAATATGAGGTGATCGAGACGAGTTCGCTGCACCGCCTGGTGCGCTATGCCGAGGAAGGACTGTTCGACCGCCACCGCAAGAATATGTGGTTGCTGCACGGTGGTGGCTTCGGTTCGACTCCGCCCTATCCGCGCAACATCATTTTCTCGATCGATGAGGGGCAGAGACTGTTCCCGCAGGCGATCGTCGGTGTGACCGGCACTGGGCGCCACATGTTTCCGCTCGTCACCCTCGGGCTGGCGATGAAGTGCGATCTGGTGCGCGTCGGCTTCGAGGACGGCATTCACCTACCTAATGGCAAGGTCGCCACATATAATCGCGACATGGTCCATGCAGCCGCCAGCATCGCCGCCTTCTATGGCCTCGCGCCCGCAACGGTCGAGGAGGCGCGCGAGCGCTTCGGCATCGCCCAGGCGAGGGCATGAATCAGCCGGGCATCCTCATCCAAAGCCGCTTCCTCGTGGACCGGCTCGGGCCGCTCGACGTGCCGGCGCAGGTCTTCACGCCGGACGACATAGCCCACGGCGTGCAGCCGGAAGTCGCCAGGTCCGTCGAAGTTCTCGTCAGCGGTGGCGAGGTGCCGAATGCGCTGATCGATGCGTTGCCCAGACTGCGCCTCGTCGCTTGCTTCTCAACCGGCTACGCCGGCATTGACATCGCGCTTCTGCGCGCTCGCGGGATTGCACTTACTACGGCGGCGGGTGTCAACGCGCACGACGTCGCGGATCATGCCGTGGCTCTCCTGCTCGCCCTCTGGAACGGCATTCCAGTTGCAGATCACCTTGTGCGCGAGGGCGGCTGGCGAGAATCGCTGATACCGCGCCGCTCGCTGCGCGGGCGGTCGGCTGGTGTGGTCGGTCTTGGGCGCACCGGCCTCGCTATTGCGCGCCGCCTGGCCGCGCATGAGCTTGATGTCAGTTGGTATGGGCCGCGCGAAAAACCGGGAATCGGCTTTGACCGCGCGCCCAGCGTGGTGGCGTTGGCGGCGCAGAGCGATATCCTGATCATCTCCAGCCTCGCCGTGCCTGAGAATGCCGGACAGATCGATGCTGCAGTGCTCGACGCTCTTGGGCCGCAAGGCGTGCTGGTTAACGTCTCGCGCGGTTTTTTGGTTGATGAAGTGGCTTTACTCGCCGCGCTGCGCTCGGGAGGCATTGCCGGCGCCGCGCTGGACGTCTTCGGGCAGGAGCCGTTGGATCCGGCGGTATGGCGAGACCTCCCCAATGTCGTCCTCAGCCCGCATCTTGCGGGCTATACAAAGGAGGCAGGAACGGACATGCTAACCCAGCTGCGCGAGAATATTCGCCGCTATTTTCATAGCGAACCGCTTCTCAGTCCGGTTGATGGCCTAATGTAATTCCGCAGCCCGGCAGGAACCATCATCCACAGTATCGAGCGCGACGACCTCCAAGCGGGCCACGATTGGCGCGTCTCGGATATTCTCGCTGCCCTGTAAGCAGGTTCGTTGCCAAGGGCACGAAGATAAATGCTGCAGAACGTGGGATAGAAACAAGATTTTCGAAGGCTGAATGGACGTGGTCACAAGGCCATTCTTGACGTGGCGCATTTCGCCTTCAAAGCGGCCGTCCAGCCCGCCGTGTGGCGGCTTTTTAGCTGCCTTTTGTTCATCTGAGGCATGGTTGGACTAAGCTATTCGACCGCTTGGCAAAGAAGGTCGTTCTTTGCATAATACTTCGCAAAGCAAGAATGAGCGGCACGTGCCGTCTGAGGGAGAGGGGATTAACGTCATGTGCATTTGCTCGCGCCGGTTTTCATTGTCTTTGTTGCTTTCTGCGTCCGCGCTCTTTGGTCTGGGCGCCCCGGCAAGCGCCCAGATGGATCATGCCGATATGGCCACGCCGGTCCCGGCGCCGGCCGGGCCCATGAAGTCGTCGCGCTGGTCCGATCCCAAGTCCTGGCCCGATGGCAAGGTTCCGGCTGCCGGCGCCGCCGTCACGATCCCGCGCGGCCAGGATATCATTCTCGACGTGAGCCCGCCGGCGCTGCACAGCCTGACCATCAACGGCAAATTGAGCTTTGCGACCGATCGCGACATCAGCCTCACCACCGACTGGATCTATGTGCCCGGTGGCGAGTTGGAGATCGGCAGCGAGGCCAGGCCCTACACGCGCAAGGCGACGATCACCCTCACCGACAATGTCCCCAACGAGGACATCAATACCATGGGCGACCGAGGCATCATGATGCTCGGCGGCACCCTGAGCCTGCATGGCGACCGCACCAACACTTGGACCAAGCTGGCCAAGACCGCCAAGGCGGGCACCGCGAGCATCCAGGTCCTCAATGCCGCCGGCTGGCGCAAGGGCGATGTCATCGTCCTGGCTTCCACTGACTTCAATCCCCGCCAGGCCGAGCAACGCACGATCACCGCGATCAGCGGCAACGTGCTCACCCTCGACAAGCCGCTGCAATATATGCACTTTGGGGAAATCACCTTCGGTGTCGACGAGCGCGGCGAGGTCGCCATGCTCAGCCGCAACATCAAGATCCAGGCGTCCGAAGACGCGGCCAAGAGCTATTTCGGCGGCCACATCATGGCGATGGCCGGCTCGAAAATGTTCATCGAGGGCATCGAGCTCAATCGCATGGGTCAGCACATGCACCTCGCGCGCTATCCTATCCACTGGCATATCGGCGGCGAGGGCAAGGGCCAGTATATCAAGAATGCCTCGATCCACGATACGTTCAACCGCTGCGTGACGATCCACGGCACCAACGACCTGCGCGTTGAGAACAACGTGACCTATAACACCGTGGGCCACTGCTTCTTCATGGAAGACGGCATCGAGCATGGCAACGAGCTCATCAAGAACCTCGCCATCCAGACCAAATGCCACCCGACACTCGAATGCGTGCCCACCAACATCGCGCCGAACGGCGAGATGCCCCCGTTGTATTTTGACCGAGCAGCCTATCGAAACGAGAGCTTCCACGGTGGCAAGACCTTGCTCCCTTCGGATAACACGGTCTCTTCGTTCTGGATCACCAATCCGGACAACAGCTACATCGACAACGTGGCGGCTGGCTCGGATCAGGCCGGTTTCTGGCTGTCTCTCCCTCACCACCCCAATGGCGCGTTCCTCGGCTCCGCAATCGCAGAGAAGACCTTTCCGCGCCGGCTACTTCTACGCGCCTTCCGCAACAACACTGCCCACTCGAACTTTGACGGGTTCATGTTCGATCGGAACATCGCCGAAGACAATACCTTCGCCCTCGCTGGCAACGCATACATGCCACTGAAGGACCCCTTCGATGTCAAAAGCGAGATGCTCGAAACGGTCTTCGCGGATCTGACATCCTATAAGAACCGGAACCAGGGTTTCTGGGGCCGTGGTGAGCTTTTCACGATTCGCAACGCAAAGTTTGCCGACAACGCCATCGGCATGACGATGTCGTCTGGCGCCTTCGGTACCGAGAAGTACACCTCGTTGGTGACAGACTCCCTGTTCGTGGGTGAAACCGACAATATCGGCAACCCTGCGACGCGCGAAGAGATGTCGATCGGCCGCAGCATTCCAAAGCGCCTCATTCCGGATTACCCGATCCGCGCCTACGAATATTACGATTATCGTAATGAAGTGCAGAACACGACATTCGTCAATTACAAGGACAATGCCCTGCGTAAGACGGGCGCCTTGTCGTGGCTGATGTTCAACAGCTCCGGCGTTACGACCGCAAGCACAATCAAAACCGCAACCTACATAAACGCGAAGCCAGTGTACTTTCCGCCGATGGATAAGCGGTTCGACAACGACAACCGCGGGGGCAACTCGTGGAGAACCCTGTCGATCCTCGATCTGGACGGAACCACGGGCGGCATTCCGATGGCACACATCAACCTGCATGATGGCGTAAACAACAGCGTCGTCACCGATGATAGCTGCGTGATCAAGCCAGACTGGAACGCCTCTGTCTGCAAGGGTGATGTTGGACGCCTGTATTTCAACATGCGCCCGGGTGGACCAGCTATGGGGCGTGCAGGCATCAACGGCCCGAGACCGGCTGGATTCGGCCCCAGTCCCCTGCTGTCTGTCTCCCCGCCCGCACCGGAAGCGCCCATCATGCTCGTCCACAAGGGCAAGACCTTCAAGGTCCCCGGCAGCGCGAGCAATGTGCGTGCCGGCACCGAGATCCAGGTGCAGACCGAACGCCAGGAACTCAATCTCGGCGTGGCCGAAATGGACAAGGGCTCGTGGGTCATATTCGAACTGCCCGGCTTCACTAAGGCAACCTCCGGAACGGCACAGGGCAGCATGGACGCGTTGCGCAAGGCGAGCGAGACGTCCTATTTTAAGGCCGGAGACGCCCTCTGGGTCAAACTGGTCGTGGCCGACCCGCCTGTCATGCCGATCCGTCCCTTGGACTTACAGGCCAGCATAGCGGTCAGCAGGTAAGTCCCGGGCCCCACCCTAGAGCATTTTCATGATGGGCGGAATCGTGAGGGATTCCCATTTGGCGGATCGTGTGCGTCATAGGTTGCCGTCACGAGGGAGGCGGCGATGGGTTGGCGGTCGGGTCAGAGCTATTCACAGGATCTGCGGGATCGGGTGATCGCAGCGGTTGATGGCGGGTCGGCGGCCCGGCAGGTTGCAGCCACGTTCGGGGTGAGCGTCGCCTACATCTACAAAGCGCTGATGCGGCGGCGTCTGACCGGCGACAGCGGTCCCAACCCGAACCGTGGTCATCCGGCACGCAGGCTCACGGCCGGTCAGGAGGCGGCGTTGGCGGCGCACATCCGCTCACGGCCGGGCATTACGCTTGCGCAGGCGCAGGGCTGGCTGCTGACCGAGCAGGGTGTGTCGCTCAGCGTCGGCGCGATCTGGAACACGGCCAGGCGGCTCGGCCTGTCGTTCAAAAAAAGCCGTGCGCGCGACCGAGCAGGACAGGCCCGACGTGGCGGCGCGGCGCACGCTGTGGAAAGCGGCACAGCCGTTCATCGATCCGCATAGCCTCGTCTTCCTCGACGAGACCGGCGTCAACACGAAGATGGCGCGGCTCTATGGCTGGGCGCCGGTCGGCGAACGGTGCCGCGACAGCGTGCCCTTCGGCCACTGGAAGACGATGACCTTCATCGCCGGCCTGCGCCTGTCGGGCCTGACCGCGCCGTGGGTGCTCGACGGCCCGATGGATGGCGACGCCTTCCGCGTCTATATCGACCAGGTGCTCGCCCCAACGCTCAAGCGCGGCGACGTTGTGGTGCTCGACAACCTTCCGGCCCACAAGGTCGCCGGCATCCGGGAGGCCATCACCCGCCGTCACGCTCAGCTCTTCTACCTGCCACCCTACAGCCCCGATCTCAACCCGATCGAGATGGCGTTCGCAAAACTCAAGGCGCTCTTGCGGCAGGAGCCCGCCCGCACCGTCGACGCCCTGATCGACCGCATCGGAAACCTCCTCGACCGCTTCATACCCGCCGAATGCGCCAACTTCTTCCAGGCTGCCGGCTATCAACGCTCAATCTGAAAATGCTCTAGATCAGCCGGCTTTTCAATGCGCGCCGGTTTCGCTGGCGTATTCGCAGAAGAACCGCTTATGCGAGAAAGGTTGACTCGCCCGCCCGAGGAAGTGCCCTCAGAAGTGGCGGATTTTCATTCAGGAGTTCACCTCTTAAGGGCAATGCGACATGAGCAGGCAACTTCGGCAATTCATCGATATCGACTGTCTCGCCTTTTCAGAATGCTGCAAGTCATGCAGAGGCAGGCAGCCATTCCGCTGGATGGGAGCGATGGCCTGCCAGTAACTCGGCGGCAAAATTCTTGGCCCGGGAGGGTGCGACCGGAGTGCGCGCCTTGCTTGCGCAATGCACGAACTTGTCCGCCAATGCCTCGTCGCTCAGCGGCCTGTCGAGGCCACCGGCAGCATGGGTCACCGCAAATTCAAGCGAAGCGCCATCGGTCAGGACGATCCGCAACCCTCCGCTGGCGGCCTCTGTGCGTCCCCATGCCGCATTGAATGAGGGCCGGACCTTCCGGGCGAGCGCGAGCATCGCGGGGTCGGCAAGCTTGCCGGGCAGGAAGCTGTCGAGGGTAACAGCCCCGTCTTCAAGCGCTGCCGCGACTGTGTAAGGGATGCTGAAGCGGGCTTCTATTGCGCTGACCGGCGCTGCCTTCGCCGCCAAAGGCTCGATCAGCATTGTCTGGACGGGACCGATCTCGGCTTCGATGAAGGCAATCTCACGGCCACCGATCCGGTCGCGCAGGGCAAGGGCCGCTTCGATATAGGCATGAGTGCCACGGCAGGCCGGCCAAGGCTTGAAGCTGACCTCATCGCCGAGGAACCGTTCGCCGAGGCCCTCCAGCAGGATCGGCCGGGGTGGGCCACCGCCATAGACGGCAAAGAAGCCGGCCTGACCGCCAAGCGGATCGGCAAAGGCTCGCGCTCCGGCGCTGGCCAGCAGAGCAGCCTCCACCGCGCCCCGTGCCGCGAAAGCCTCCCTGACGCCGCGCATCGGCGAGGCTGCATCATATTTGATTTCCGCGGGGAACGCGCCCTGCATCATCGCAAGGCCCATTGCGGCGCAGATGCCACCGGCGGTCAGTCCGAGCAGCTTGGCCGACGCCGCAGCCCCGGCGATCAGATTGAAGAGCGGCGGCTGATACCATCCGCCCTCCTCATATGGCCTGGCCGGGGCCAGCGAGAGGCGGCAGGCAAGATCGCTCCCAGCCACCATAGCCGTGAGAAACTGCCGGGCATCTATCCCGGGATTGGCATCGGCGATCGCCAGGAGCGCCGGAACAAGCGCGGCATTGGGATGGGCCGGGCCGGCATCGAACGTGTCACCGAAATCCAGCGCATGGGCCAATGATCCATTGGCAAGGGCCGCACCGGACAAGCTCGTTCGCGCTGATGATCCGATCAGGCGGCATGGGCCGGTCTCTCCCGCGGCAAAGCCGCCATAGGGCCTGACATCCTCCGCGAGGCCGCTTGCGGCCAGCATCACACCCAATGCGTCGAGCAAGGACCGTCGCGCGGCGTGGCGCGTCTGTTCGGTCAGGTCGTCATAGGACAACCGCGCGATGAATTTCGCGATGATCCGCGAAGGATTGGAGCGATCAGACATTCTATGCAAACGCTTTCATTGGCGCTATCCCACCGAAAAATCGGAGAGTCAAATGAGGTTTATCCCGCAGCTTCCCGTTGCGCTCATGCTGGCCGGAATGGCGCAATTGTCGATTGCCCAGACCAGGAGCGAGACGGCAGTCCTCAAGGGTGGGGCCGAATGGCGCGCGGATGTTCCTCGGAACTGGAATGGCACATTGCTGCTTTACAGCCGCGGATACTCACCGGTCGCCGGCAAGGCAGAGAGCGCCCCGCGGCAGATGGCGCAGCAACTGCTGGACGCCGGCTATGCGTTGGCCGGTTCCAACTATGGGGCAGGGGGCTGGTCGCTGGCCGAGGCCATCCCAGCACAGACGGCCACCCTTGCTGCCTTTGCCGCCAAATATGGCAAGCCCAAGCGGACCATCGCCTGGGGCTCGTCAATGGGTGGGCTAGTCACGACTGCCCTCGCCGAAAAGCGGGGGGCAGGCATCGATGGTGCTTTGGCCATGTGCGCCTCGATCGGCGGCGCCGTGGGCATGATGAACATGGCGCTGGATGGCGCCTACGCCTTCAAGACGTTGGTAGCGCCGGACAGCGCTATCCGGCTTGTCGGCATCGATGATGATCGCACCAACGCACAGAGAGTTGTGGCTGCTCTCGATGCGGCCATGAAAACACCGGAAGGCCGCGCGCGCGTTGCTCTTGCAGGCGTACTGGCCGGCATTCCGGGATGGACGAGCCGCGATCACGCGGAGCCAGCGGCGAACGACTTCAACGCACAAGCCGATGAAATCGGCCGAGCCTTCGCAATGGGGGTCTTTCTGCCGCGCACGGATCAGGAGGCACGCGCGGGCGGGATCTTTTCCTGGAACAGCGGGATCGACTATCGCGCGCAACTCGAAAAATCCGGACGCCGCCCGTTGGTCGAAGCGCTGTACCACTCTGCCGGACTGGATCTCGAGGCCGATCTCTCGCGGCTCAATTCCGGCACGCGCGTCACGGCCTCGTCTCAGGCGACGGATTATATGCTCGCCAACTACACACCCAATGCCCGGCCACTCGTCCCGATCATTGCGGTGCAGATGATCGGGGACGGCGCCACGAGTCCGGCATTGCAGCGCGGCTATATGGAGGCGGCACCGGCGAATATGGCGCACGGCCTCTATGTGCGCGGCGCGGGCCATTGCACATTCGATGCAGCCACCACAATTGCGGCACTCGGCATGCTCGAGCGGCGTATAACGAAGCGGGGCTGGAGCCAGGCTCCGGCCCCCTTCATCAGCTATGTGCCGCAGCCCATGATGAGGCCCTGCGTGCGTGGGAAAATCTGCAAATAGCCGACGGCGTAGCGTCGCCTACTGGACCTTCTTCCGCTGGATCGTCCACGCGGGATCGGAGCAGAGGCGGCAATCCGCGCCCACGAACGTCTTGGCGGCATTCTTGTCGCCGCGAAGCTGCCAATCGAGCCAATTGACCGCAAGCTGGGCCACCTTTCCGCCATTGGCCTCCCGGAAGGTGCCGCCATGCCCGACATCGCTCTCGACCAAAACCGCCGGTACATGGTCGATCTTCGCGAAATCATCGGTCCCGTTCGGGTAAGCGACATCGCTCTTGCCGCCGATGAAGTAGATGATCGGTGTGTGAACGGTCTTCAGAAGCGACTTGTCGACATGGATGCCCTGGATAGGATTGGTGCCGTCCGTGAACACGCCGCTATTGTGGATCAGGACCGTGCGAATGCGCGGATCCCTGGCAATCTCAAGAGCCTGGAGGCCGCCGCAGCTATGGCCGCCGACTGCGATTTCCCTGGAAGCGATCAGCCCGCGATAGCGGCTGCCGGCACGTCCATTTTCGGCAAGAGCCCAGTCTATTCCGGCGGCGACATCCTTGGAGGTCGTGGCGACGGGCGGAAGCAGCACCGCGCCGGCCTGACTGGCATTGGGTATGGGCGCGCGCGTTTCGCGTGGTAGGCCGGTCATGTCCTTACCCGGCGCTATCACCACATATCCATGCGATGCGATCTCGAGAAGGTGGAAGCGCGCGCTTGCGCCGTCCGCGGCGCAGCCGCCATTGCCCCAGACCAGGACGCCGAGTTTCTTGTGGCCGAGCTTCTTAAGATCGGCCGGTCGATAGACGACATGGTCGGGCAACGTCGGATCGACTTCCTTGAGTGCCGGATAGGGGCCTGTGCCGGGCGTATCGGGCCGCGTATCTACCGGAGGATCCGCCGGGACTTGCGCCAAAGCGGCCGTGCCGACCATGAGAAGACCAAACAAGACGGCCGCATTCCGGATACGCATCCTAACCTCCCTCGATTCGTTGCGGGGAGGCTATGCCATCGAAAATGTTATGCAAGCGCTTTCATGCGCTTTCCCGAGCGATCACCCGGAAGCCGACATCGATGAGAGGTTCGACCTTTTCGTCGAGCGCCCGCGCGCGCAGGACGCGCATCACTTCCCGGGCGACATGGGCGCCGTCGATATCGACGGAGGTGATTGTCGGTCGCATGTCTCCAGCGAGGCGCAGATTGCCGAAGCCTGTGACGGCCAATTGGTCCGGTACGCGAATTCCTGCGGCCTGCGCTTCAACGATCAAGCCTTGAGCGATCCAGTCGGAGCCGCAGACGACGACATCCGGCTGCTCCGGCAGGTCGGCCAGGGCCCGGTAGCTCAAGCGCCCCTGCCCGAAATGGCTGGGAACATTGACCTCCAACCGGGTCGGCTCCTGTCCGCCGTCATGGGTCCAGCGCGAAATGAAGCCGCCTGCGCGGCGTTCCGCGCGAGGCGAGCGGGGAACGACGAGATGAGGGCGGCGATAGCCCCGGGAGCGCAGAAAACGGGCCAGTTCTTCGCCTGCAGCCGTGTGGGAGAAGCCGACCGAGACGTCAATCGGGTCCTCGGCGAGGCCCCATGTCTCGATCACGGTGACCTTGGCGGCGCGCAGCTTTTGGCGCGTTTCCTCATCCGACACGATGCCGGTGAGGACGATGGCGTCCACGCGATGCGCAAGCGCCATGTTAATCTCGCGCACCAGCCGCGAATTATCCGATCCGGTCAGAGCCAGCATCACGCTGTTCCGATCCCGCGACAGCGCTTCGATCATGGCTTCGACCGTGTCGTTGAAGATCGATTGCGCGATGTCCGGCACCAGGACAGCGATCAGGCGTGAGCGATTGCCGGCCAGCGCACCTGCCGCAAGATTTTGAACATATCCTGTTTTTTCAATTGCTTCACTAATTTTCGTCGCCGTGGCCGACGCGACGATTTCGGGCATGTTCAAATAACGGGACACAGTGGCGGGCGAAACGCCCGCCATTGCCGCGACCTCATCGATTCTGGGTGTTCTGGCTGCCATGCCCCCTTTTGGGGCGAAAGGCCGCGAAATGCAAAATCTGCTTTGAAAGCGCTTTCATTTGCGATTATGACGCCCGCATGACTGCTGACTTCGATCCCCTCGTCCCGGAAACCTTCGACAGCCCCAATGCGGTCTATGCGGATTTGCGCGGGCGCTGCCCTGTTGCCCATAGCGATGCGTGGGGCGGCTTCTGGGCTCTCATGAAGCATGAGGACGTCGCGGCGGCGGCGGCCGATTGGCAGACGTTCCTGACCTCGCGGCAGAATGTCATTCCCAAAGTGGCGTTTACGGGTCGCCGTCCGCCCCTGCATCTCGATCCGCCCGAGCACACGCCTTATCGCCGTGCACTGTCGCCGCTCTTCTCGGAGGCGCGCATTGCCCGGCTGGAACCGGTCATCCGGAATATCTGCCGGGATTTGCTCCCGCCTTTGGTCGCGCAAGGCGCTTGCGACATCGTCTCCGATTTCTCGGCGCCCATGCCGATCGCAGCGTTCGCGCACTGGATGAACCTGCCGCCGGACGCGGTCGCCGAACTGACGCGCGTCGGGCGCCTTTACAATATCGCCGTCCAGTCCAACGACATGGACGCGACCCGCGAGAACAGCCTGTTTCTTTATGACATGGCGCGCAACATCGTCGCCGAGCGTCGCGAAAGGCCGCTGCCGGTGGAGGAAGATGCTGCCAGCGCATTGCTCGCCGCACGGATGAACGGCGAGCCTTTGCCGGAAGAGCTCATCATCGGCACCATCCGGCAAGTCCTGGTGGTCGGCATCATCGCGCCCAGCGTGACGATCGGCGCGATGGTCGTCCATCTGTGCCGCGACCAGGCGCTTCAGAGTCAATTGCGCGCGGACCGCTCGCTCCTGCCGGCTGCCGTGGACGAATTGTTGCGCCTCTACACGCCCTATCGCGGCTTCGCGCGCACGGCCGTTTGCGATGTGACAATCCGCGGTCGAACTATCCCGGCCGACGAACCCATCGCGCTGGTCTATGCGTCCGCGAACCGGGACGCGGACGTTTTCGAAGATCCCGACAGCTTCCGTCTCGACAGGCCGAACATGAAGGATTCCCTTGCGTTCGGCCGCGGTCCCCATATGTGCGTCGGCGCATCGATGGGGCGTCTGGAGTTGCGGGTGGCGCTCGACGAGCTGCTCTCCGCGGCGCCTGGTTTCGAGCTTGCGGGTGAACCGGTGCAAACCCGCTTCCCCGAAATCGGTGCGCTCTCCGTGCCCATCCGCTTCACCGGGGCCACGAGATGAGCCATGTGATCCTGGCCGCCGGCGACCTGGCGCCGGACCGCGACAATTATGACGAGAGCTATGTCGCAACGCGCGACGCGCTTCTGCAGGCCGACATCAGTTTCGCTCAGCTCGAGACGAGTTTCGCGGGCAAGGGCGTGCGCCTTCCGCAAGCGCGCCATGCGGTGCTGGCTCGCCCGGATGGCGCCGACGCCTTGGCACGCGCCGGCTTCGACGTCATCTCGATGGCCGGCAATCACGTCATGGACTGGGGCAGCGAAGCCTTCTTTGAGACGCGCGGCAACCTCGAGCGCGTTGGGATGAAGGTCGTTGGCGCGGGCAAGAACATCGCCGAAGCGCGGCAGCCTGCGATCTTCACGCTCGGCGACGGCACGAAGGTCGCTTTCCTCGCTTATTCGAGCATTCTGCCGCACAGTTATTGGGCCGACGAGCGCCGGCCGGGCTGCACGCCCATGCGCGCCTTCACCGTCTATGAGCAGATCGAGCACGACCAGCCCGGCACCCCGGCGCGAATTCATACCTATCCGCATCGTGCAGACCTCGCCGCGCTCGAAGCCGATATCCGGTCCGCCAAGGCGCAAGCCGATCTCGTCTTCGTCTCGCTGCATTGGGGTATCCATTTCGTTCGCGCCGTGATCGCCGATTATCAGCGCGACGTGGCCCGCGCTGCCGTCGCCGCCGGCGCGGACGCGATTCTGGGCGGTCATGCCCATATCCTCAAGGGTTGCGAGGTGATCGAGGGGAAGCCCGTCTTCTACTCATTGTGCAATTTTGCGACCGACCTCCGCATGGATCCGGCGCACGCCGCTTCCAAGAGCTTCAACGAGATCCGGGTTCTGGCCGAGAATTGGGAGCCGGACTTCGAAAGCCTCTACAATTTCCCCCCGGCCGCGCGCCTATCGATCGTCGCTCGCTTCGAAGTGGCGAATGGCAAGCTGCTGCGCGCGGGATTCCTGCCGGTCCATATCGGCCGTGACGCGGTGCCGCGCTTCGCCGATCCGGGGAGCGAGGATCACGCAGCGGTCGTCGACTACATGCAGGCCGTCACGGGCGAAGCGGGCCTGAATGCCGGCTATCGGATATCGGACGAGATGGTCCTGGTGGAGGTAGCGGCATGAAGAGGCGCGCTTTCCCGCTCGAGGGCTATGTGTTCCTCTATTTCCTGGCCTATCTGCCAAACGTCATCATCACCAAGCTGATTTCGAGCACGCCGCATGCGGGGCTTGGCCGTCCGCTCAGCGGCCTCGAGATACTGCCCTCCTCGCTCATCATCAGCACCATCCTCACCTATCTGTTCATCTGGTTCTCGGGCTGGCACCGCGACGCGCATGGCCACATGATCGGCAGCGTCCGTGTCCCGGTGCCGACCCGCTACACGCTGCTTTCGGGCTTTGGCACCGCCCTGGTGCTGTTCACCGTGCCGCTCTCCTTCACGTTCGAGGGCGTCAGCATTCCATTCATTCAGCTTCTGATGCGCGGCGATATTCTCATCATCGCGCCACTCGTCGACATCATGTTCGGCCGCAAGGTGCGCTGGTGGAGCTGGACGGCGCTGCTCATGGTGCTCGTGGCGCTCGGCATCACGCTGTCGGACCGAGGCGGTCTCTATCTGCCGCCGCTCGCGATCCTGACCATCATCCTCTATACGATCGGCTATTTCGTCCGCCTTGCAGTCATGACGAAAGTCTCGAAGAGCGGGGACAGCGCCTCGATCCGGCAGTATTTTGTCGAAGAGAAGATTTTCGCGCTCCCGCTCTCGGTCGCGATCCTCGCCGCGATATCGGCCTCCGGCATCGGCGCGCAGTCGGGCGCGCTTGGCTGGGGTTTCCTGGCGGTATGGACCGATCCGGTCATCTGGCCGCTCTTCTGGATCGGCCTTACGCTCACCATCGTTTCGGTCTTCGCCGCCATCATTCTGCTGGACGAACGGGAAAACGCTTACTGCGTGCCCCTCGAGCGCGCCGCCAGCCTCATTGCAGGCGTCGGAGGCGCGATCCTTCTGGCCTGGTTCTGGGCCCAGCCGATGCCACGCCCGGCCGAGTTGGTCGGCGCATCGATCCTCATCGCGGCCATCGTCCTCCTGTCACTTGCACCGCGCTGGTCGGGCAGGAGCCGGAGCGCCGCCTAATCCAGATTGCCGTCATCAAGTCCGCAAGACGAGCGGAGAGAATTGGGGAGAGAGACTATGAACGTCATCAATGTGCAGGGATATTCCAGGCTTCTGAGCTGTTCGGCCCTGGGCGTGCTTTCGCTTTGCCTTGGTCAGCCGGCCGCCGCGCAGGACAGTACGGACGCGCCAGGTGCTTCGGCAGCGAAGGACGAGGCAATCATCGTGACCGGCAGCCGTATTCGCGGCATCGCGCCGGTCGGGTCCAACGTCATCTCGATTGGTTCGGAAAAAATCCTCGAGGAACCGGTCATCTCGACCAACGACCTGCTGCGGCGCGTGCCGCAAGTGGTGTCGCTCGGCGCCAATCGGGCCGGCGGCACCGCGCAAAACGGCGCGGCCAATGCAACGCGCGGCGCGGGCATCAATTTGCGCGGCCTGTCCACCAACGCGACGCTGCTGCTCTATGACGGTCGGCGCTTCCCGCCGCAGGGTACGCAAGGTCAGTTTACCGATCCTTCGGTCATCCCTTCCATCGCGCTCGGGCGAATCGAAGTCGTGGCCGATGGCGCATCGGCCATCTACGGCTCGGACGCCGTCGCAGGCGTCGTCAACTTCATCCTGCGCAAGGACTTCAACGGCATCGAAGGCCGCGCCCGCTATGGCTTTGCGGACGGTACGAGCTTCAACGAGCAGCAATATGCATTGTTGGGCGGTCACAAATGGGATGGTGGCTGGATCATGGCGGCCGGCGAATATTCGAAGAACACGCCGCTCTACGGTGCCGACCTTTCCTGGTACCAGGCCGACAACCGCTATCGTGGCGGCCGTGACCTGCGCTCGATGAACTGCGCTCCCGGGACCATCACAGCCGGTGGCCGCACTTACGCCATCCCCACCGGCGGGGTCACGTCGGCCAATGTCGGCTCACTCGTTCCCGGCACCAGCAACCGCTGCTTCTACGGCGCGCTCGATCCGGTCATTGCGTCGCAGGAGCGCACCAGCTTCGTGGCGGCCGCCAGCCAGAATATCGGTGACGAATTCCGCGTCTTCGCGGACGGCTTTTACTCCTATCGCAAGGGCGTGCTGACGATCGCCCCGACCATCAATGCAACGGTTCCTTCGACCAATCCGTTTTTCGTGACGCCGGTGACCGGCGGAACCTCGGTCACTGTCACCACGTCACTCGTGCCGACGCTCGGCCTGCTACCCAATCCATATCATACCAAGAGCTGGAACTACACGGTTGGCGCCGAAGCCAAGCCGTTCGGTGATTTCCGCGCCACGCTCTATTATGCACGGGGCCAATCGGAAGAAGTGGCCGATCGCTATAGGTCGGGGATCAACGCGGCTGCGCTCGCGGCCGCGTTGGCAGACACCAACCCGGCGACGGCGCTCAACCTCTTCGGCGGCGCCAACAATCCGGCAACGCTGGCCAAGATCACCGACAATCTGTTCGTGATTACCGGCCGGACCCGTCTCGAAGTCCTGAACGGCCAGGTAGATGGCTCGCTGTTCGCGTTGCCGGGCGGCAATGTCCGCATCGCCTTCGGCGCGGAGCACAGGGTCGAATATACGTTCACTGACCTGCTGACCGGGCAGGCTGCCAAATCCACCAGCGTTCACGATGGCGGCAGCCGCGACGTCGACGCGTTGTTCGGCGAGCTTTTCATCCCGATCGTCGGGGCATCGAATGCCACAAGCGGCATCGAACAGCTGTCACTGTCGCTTGCCTTGCGCCGGGAGGTCTACAGCGACTTCGGCAAGACGACCAATCCGAAGATCGGCGTCACCTGGAAACCCGTCAACGGGCTTACGCTGAAGGGCACATATGGCACGTCCTTCCGTGCGCCGACCTTCACCGAGGTCTCGACCATCGCGGGCGGCGCGGGTCTCTATTTCGATACCCTCGTAGGACCGAGCGGCAACCAGATCGGTATCGGAATCGCCGGCGGCAACCCGGGCCTGAAGCCGGAGACCGCAACGACCTGGTCGTTCACGGCCGAAGCGGCGCCCGTCCAGATCCCCGGGCTGTTGGCTTCGCTCAGCTATTTCAGGATCGATTACAGCAACCAGATCCAGGCGCTTCGCGGCACGCCGGATCTGCTGGTCAGCCCGCTCTACGCCTCGTTCGTGAAATTCAATCCCACGCCGGCTGAGGTCGCGGCTCTCGTCAATTCGGGCCTGCCGCTCAATGCGGCGATCAACCAGTCCCAGGTGACGTTCATCGCGGACGGCCGCAGGCAGAATCTCGGCACCTCGCGCATGCGAGGCCTCGATTTCGCCCTTGGCTATCAGTGGGCATGGGGCGCCGTGAAGCTCGATGCAGGCGTCCAGGGCACGTATCTGCTCGATTATATGTTCGAATCGGTCCCGGGCGCAGGTTTTGTCAATGTGAACAACAAGATCGGCTTCCCTCCGCGCTTCCGTAGCCAGGCTGACCTCGGCGCCAGGATCGGCGGCTTTCGGGGGCGGGCCGTCTGGAACTACGTCAACAGCTACGACAATACGAGCGTGGCCCCCACGCAGCGTGTCAGGCGCTACAATACGGTCGATCTGTCGCTCGGCTATGAGATCAACTCCCATTTCTCGATCTCGGGCGACGTCAGGAACATCTTCAACCAGAAGCCGCCCTTCGTCGACGCAGCCACCGGCTGGGACGCGCAAGCCGCCAGTCCTTTCCCGCGCATGTTCTCGGTCACGGCGTCGGCGAAGTTCTGATGCCGGCGCTGATCGCCGCCGCGCTGGCCGGATGCGCTGCCCTGCTGGGCGCGCATCCGGACGGCGTGGTCGTGACGCGGGCAACGCCCATCGAACCGGCGCCGGAATGGCGCGCCGAAGGCGCGGGCACCTATCGCGCGCTCCCGGTGCGTACGTCCCTGTGCCGCGTCGAAGGGACGATCGAGGGCAATATCGGCTTCGAGCTCTGGCTTCCTGCCAAATGGAATCGCCGGCTGCTGGGCGCGGGCGTCGGCGGCGATGCAGGCGTATATAATTATGGCGACATGAGCCGGCGCGTGAGCGAAGGCTTTGCCACCGTGACCACGGATAGTGGGCATAAACAGGCGCAAGCACGGTGGATGGCCGATCCCAAGGCCCGCACCGACTATGAACACCGCGCCGTCCACCTGACCGCACAGGCCGCAAAGAGGCTCGTCGCCGCATTTTACGCGCGGCCCGCCGATCATTCCTACTTTCTGGGTTGCTCGGGCGGCGGTCGACAGGCGCTCAAGGAGATGCAGGTCTATCCTGGCGACTATGATGGTGTCGTGGCGGGGGCGCCCGGACCTTATATGCCGCTGCAGTCCGTCCGGATGATGTGGTTCGCGCTACAGCAGAAATGGCATCCCGAGGCGGCTCTCAGCGACGCCGACTGGGCATTGTACGAACGCCGCGCGACGGCGCATTGCGATGCCGCTGACGGTGTGAAGGATGGCGTTATCGGCAATCCGCTCAAATGCAGGTTCGAGACACGCGCACTGCTCTGCAAGTCGGGCGAGACGGAGCAATGCCTGACCGCGCCCAAGCTCGCGATGCTGGATTCCATAATCGCGCCGATGACCGATGAGGACGGCAAGCCGATGGACGGCGGGTTGTTCGCCGGCGTCCGCACACGCCCGGGGCCGCCTTCGCCGCTCCTGCGCGCGATGTGGGCGGATGGAGTCTATAACGATGCCGGCTGGAACGAAGACGGGTTTCGACGCACGGGCGATCTGGAAGCCGCAAACCGCATCATGCCGGAACTGCGCGCCGACCGGGTGACGGTCGACGCCTTCATCAAGCGCGGCGGAAAGGCCATTCTCTACCAGGGCTGGGCCGATCCGTCGACCAATGCCGGCCCGACAATCGACTATTATGCCGCGCTCGCCGACGCCAATGGCGGTATCGAGAAGACGCGGGAGAGCGCGCGCCTTTTCCTCGTGCCCGGCATGTATCATTGTGCCGGCGGCCCTGGCGCGGACGCCTTTGGCGGATCAAATCATCCAAGCTGGCCAAGCGACCCCAAGCGCGATGTTCTGTGGTCGCTGATCGAATGGGTCGAGAAGGGCAAGGCGCCCGAGCGGCTGACCGCCACGAAGATGAGCAACGGCGCGGAGCAATGGACCCGAACGCTTTGCCCGTTTCCGGAAGCTGCCCGATACGACGGCAAGGGCGATCCTGACTCCGCCGCCTCTTACCGATGCATCCCGGATCCCGATCTGCAGCAGCGCCTTGCCGAGCGTCCTAGCCGCTAGACTCAGATTCAGCAGGTTGGCATCGTCATTGCGAGCGACGCAGTTGCGCGACAATCCAGGCCGATCTTGCCCGTCCCTGCTTTGCGAGTCCTGGTGCCTCATCGTCTTCGCCCAGCGGATGAGGCCACTTGTCGAACGTGGCCCAACATCCGCGAGAGTTCTTCCGCGGCAGCCATGACCGTGTCGGCAATCTCGCTGACCCTGTCCGCGGTCAGTCGCCTGGCGGGCGCTGTCACGCCCAGACTCCCCAATATCGTTCCGTCCGCCCGGAAGACCGGCGCTGCGACGCCGGCTGCGTCGATGGTCTCGTCGCGATAATGAGCGAAGCCCCAGGTTCGAATGTCCTGGACGATCGTCTCCATGTCCTCCGGCGGCGGCAGGCCGCTGAGCGGTCCCGGGCCGATACGGCGCAGGGCGCTTGTCGCGTCGTCAGGCGGGAGAAATGCCAGGATGGAGCGACCGAGGGAGCCCCAGCTGAGCGATAATTCGGAGAAGGGTTCGATCACGAAGCGGAGAGGATGGGGCGTCTGGATCGTTTCGACGACGATCGCCCGTTGAGTGTCGGGCTTATAGAGGCACAGCGAAGATGTTTCTTCCCACTGCTCCCAAAGGCGTTGAAGGATGGGCCGCGCGAGCCGGCCAACGTCGACATGGCGTATGACGAGCGACGCGATCCGGAGAAACTCGCTTCCCGCTTGATAGCTCTGCCCGGCCGCGCGCTCGACGAGCCCTTCGCGGACGAGGGGCTGGAGCAGGCGATGGACGCTGCTGGGCGGCAAAAGAGCCTTCGAAGCCAGCTCGCCCAGTGTGAACGGCCCTTCGCATTCCGCGACGAGCTTCAGCAAGGCAATCGTCCGTAAACCCGAGCCTCGGTCGCGACCTTCGCTCACCTTCTGCGTTCCTCGTCACCAGCGCTACGCCCATTCTCGCGACATCGCTCGAAACGGGTTTCAATTCCGTATATCGAAATTGTGATTACATATAGTGGAATTTGTGTTTGACCCGTCGAGGTTGGCGACGTACTTTCCGTCTGTCATTGGTCGGTCATCGGGACCGTAAGATGTCAAAGGAGAGGGGTCGTGGCCGAGCAATTGGTCTCGAAGGCGTGGGACCAGATGGACTGCTAGATGGCAATGGTCGCGTCCGACATTTCAAGATCAGCTGCGCGTCCGACAGTCGCAGGTCGCGCCTTGGCGACCTATAAGCTGATCGGCGTCGAGCCGATCAGCGGCGCCTGCGGTTGCGAGATTTCCGGCGTCGATCTGCGTCAGCCGCTCGCTGCGGACATGATCGCCGAAATCATGACGGCCTTTGAACATTTCGCGGTCATCGTCTTTCGCGATCAGGATCTCACGCCTGAGGAGCATAAAGCCTTTTCGCGCTATTTCGGCGAAATCATGGAACTGCCCCAGGCGCCGACCTATGGCGACCATCGGGACATGCAAGAGGTTCGCCGCGAAGCGGACGAGCCGGAAAATGTGGTTCCCTCGTTCGAGAATTTCCACACGGACAGCCCCTTCCTCCTGCGACCGCCGAAATGTATCGTCATGCGAGCGCTCGACGTGCCCCGTTGGGGCGGGGACACCGCCTTCTCCAACGCCTATCTCGTCTACGAAAACCTGTCCGACGGTTTGAAGCAGCTGCTCGATGGGCTGGAGGTCGTCTATTCCGGCGCGGACATCTGGTCGAAAAACGAGAAACTACCGCCCGAAAAGCGCCTGCGCTTACGCGAAAGTCACGACCTCACCCCGGATCAGCTCACCAGCGTCCACCCGGCTGTTCGCGTTCATCCGATCACCGGTCGGAAGGCGCTCTATGTCACCACGGCCTATTTCAAGCATTTCGTGGGGTGGAGCGAGGCTGAGAGTCGGGCGCTCCTTGCCTATCTGCAGTCGCTCGCCCAGCAGCTTCATTATCACTGCCGCGTCAAATGGCAGAAAAATACCCTGATCGTCTGGGACAATCGTTTCACTCTCCATCGCGGCGTGCATGATTTCAAGTTCGAGCGGCGGCACCTTGTTCGCACCACGGTGCTGGGTGAACGACCGCTGGGACCGACGGATTTAAGAGCCCAATGACGGGAGACGCGAAAGAGTTGGATGCGAGCCTTTCGGCGCGAATGCGCCAAGGCGCGGCTCCGTCGATCGCGCGGGATGCGTTCGCGCCGATTGCCGACGCCGAGGCAATGTCCCAGGCCGTCGGGCGCCGTCACTCGGACTGGAACGTCACCTCGGTTTATGGCCTCGGGTTCCTCACGCTGATTTCGGCCTTCAACTATTTCGACCGGTCGATCCTCGGCCTCGCCATGCCGCAGATCAAGGCGGAGATGCACCTCTCCGACACGGCCATGGGCCTCGTATCGGGCCTCGCATTCATCTTGTTCTACTCCATCATGAGCGTGCCGATCGCCTGGGCTGCGGACCGCTGGAACAGGCGAAACATCATCGCGGCGGGTCTGGCTTTCTGGAGCCTGATGACTCTCGCGACCGGCTGGGTGACCAATATCGTCCAGCTCGCAATCGCGCGCTTTCTGATGGGGGCGGGAGAAGCCTGCGGGCTCGCGCCTTCCAACAGTATGACGGCCGATCTGTTCCGGCCCGAGCGCCGACCGTTGGCCTATTCGATTTTCGCGACCGCGACCGCGATTTCCTCGATCCTGTTCTTCCCGATCGCGGGCTGGATCGGACAGCAATATGGCTGGCGCCAGATGTTCGTCGCGGCGGGTATTCCCGGCATCGGCCTCGCCATCCTTTTCCTCCTCACCGTGCAAGAGCCTGCCCGCGGCGCCGCCGACACGCGTAAGGACAGCTGCGGGTTTCGGGATGAGCATGGTCCCTCATTCCGGCAAAGCGCGCGCTATCTCGTCGGCGTGCGCGCCTATCTCGCGTTGGTCGCCGGCGCGACGCTGATGGGATTGAACATTTTCGCGTCGTCCGTTTGGACGCCGACGTTCCTCACCCGCGTCCATCATCTCTCGCTTGCCGAGGTCGCTGCGACAATCGGACCGGTTCGCGGATTTTGCGGGCTGGCCGGGATCCTTCTCGGGGGAATGCTGATCGACCGGCTCGGACGGCGCGCTGCCTCTTGGCGCATGACCATCCCGGCCATGGCCTGCATCTGTCTCGGACCCGCGGAAGCCTTGTTCGCGCTTTCCGACACGGAGTCGGTCTGGCTCGGCGCTTTCGCCGTCAGCGCGTTCCTGCTCCTCATTCACCAAGGACCTGTTTTTGCCGGAGTCATGGCCATCGCGCCGCTTGGCGGCCGGGCGGTCGCAACCTCGATCCTGCTCTTCTGTTCGGCGATGTTCGGACAAGCAGTGGGCCCATTTGCGGTCGGACTGATGAACGATGTTCTGGAGCCGGCGCTGGGCACTGAGGCGATCCGCTACTCGATGCTGATCATCGCGGTTACTGCCGTCCTCGCGGGATTCTCGTTTCTGCTGGCCGGACGCTGGATGGCGAGGGATGTTCAGGCGCCAATTCGAGCGGTCTCGTGGCCGGCGGCAAATCAAACGACATGAAATCAAGGGGAGATACTACCATGAGATTCAAGACTACGATCCTTTGTTCGACGGCCTTTGCCTTATCGCTGCCGGGGGCGGCAATGGCTCAGTCCCAGCCGCCGGCGAATGCGCCGGCCGATGCCTCGCAGACCGGCAATGATGTGGACACGATTGTCGTGACCGCGCAGTTCCGCGAGCAAAATCTTCAGGACACGCCCCTTGCCATCACGGCGATCAATGCCGCCATGCTGGAATCGCGCAGCCAGACGGACATCAGCCAGGTCGCAAATCAGGCGCCTTCGGTCACCCTCAAACCCCAGGGCGCCGCTTATGGCCCATCGCTCGGGGCCAATATCCGAGGCGTCGGGCAGTTCGACTTCAATCCGGCTCTCGAGCCCGGCGTGGGCTTCTATGTCGACGATGTCTATTATGCGACCCTGACCGGCTCGATCCTCGATCTTCTCGACCTGGACCGTGTCGAGGTGCTGCGCGGCCCGCAAGGCACGCTCGCCGGCCGCAATTCGATCGGTGGCGCGGTCAAGCTCTACTCGAAGAAGCCGGCCGGGACCAACACCGGCACGATCTCGGCGGCCTATGGCAGCCGCAATCGCGTCGACCTGCGCGCCAGCGCCGACTTCAACCTCGCGCCCGGGATCGACGCGCGCATCGCGGGCGTCGTCAAGAAGCAGGAGGGCTATGTCGACCGCCTGGACTTCGGATGCCTCTACCCGGCCGGCGGGCCGGCCACGTTCACGCCGGCCTTCGCCACCGCCTCCAACCCGACGCGCGCGCCCATGCTCATGAATCCGGTCGGCGGCGTGCCCGCCCAGACCAATGACAAGAACTGCCTCGTGGCCAAGGAGGGCGAGGTCGGATTCGTCGCGTTGCGGAGCCAGCTGCGCCTGCGGCCCAGTGACACGATCGATATCAATATCGTCGCGGACTACACCGACGACGATCGCACGGCCGCCGGGTCGGTTTTGCTGCTCCGCAACTATCCTGATGGTTCCGTCGCCAGCCCGCGCTTCCCGCTGCCGACGATCCCGGCGCCGGGCTCCTCGCCCGCGCAAAATTATGCCGCTAATACGCCCGCCGGGCGGGACATCAATCCCTTTGCCGCGCCCGACACGTTGTTGTCCTACGACAACAGGTTCGTCTGCGGACAATATTGCAACTTCGCGACCTACAACAACCCGGCCGACGGCAACTTCCGAGCGTCCTCGGCCGACGGGCGCGTACGCTTCAAGGGTTGGGGCATCTCGGGCCAGCTCGAGTGGGAACTGGGCGATCACCTGCAGCTCAATTCGATCACGGCCTATCGCCGCTACAAGTCCATATTCTCGAACGACAATGACGTCTCGCCCATGTCGCATAGCTTGGGCTATGGGCCACTGACCTTCCGCTTCTTCAGCCAGGAACTGCGGCTCAATGGCAAGATTGGCGAGCAGATCCAGTATACGCTGGGCGGCTATTACAGCGACCAGAAGTCGGTCTACACCTCGTTCCAGGACCTGCGGTCTTCCAATCTGCAATTCCAGCAGAGCGATCCGGTCAAAGCCGACAGCAAGGCGCTCTTCGCACATGTCGCCTGGAACCCGATCGAGCCGCTGACGCTCACGGGCGGCATCCGCTACACCAAGGAATCCAAGACCTATCAGTATATCCGCCAGCGGCCCTATAACGATCCGACCTCGGTCACGGCCAACAGCGTGCTGCCGCTCAACGGCACCATCGGGTCCTATAGCGGCGAACGCGTCGATTACCGCGCCAACATCCAATATGCCTTCACCAAGGACATCATGGCCTATGCGCAGTTCTCGACGGGCTTCAAGGGCGGCGGCGTGAACCCCCGGCCCTTCTTCGTCCAACAGGCGCTTTCCTTCGGCCCCGAGACGCTCAACAGTTACGAACTGGGTCTCAAGACGGATTTGTTCGACCGGAAGCTGCGCTTCAACGTCGCGGCTTTCCTCAGCAAGTATAAGGGCATCCAGCTCTCGCTCGGCAACTGCTCGGCGATCACGGGCGCCGGCTTCGGCGCGCCTTGCGCTCTGCCCGTCAATGCAGGCGACGCCGACATCAAGGGTATCGAAATCGAGACGACGATCCGGCCTGTGCGTGGCATGAGCATCGATGGGTCGCTCAGCTATATCGATTTCGAATATAAGCGCTTCGGCACTTATACTTCGGGACCGGTCACCGTGGCCGTGGGCGGTCCGACCAATCTCAACGGTCCGCAATATGGCGACTATGCGCCGTTTACGCCGAAGTGGAAGTGGAGCATCGGCGCTCAGTATGAGATCGAGCTGGGCAAGGGCGCGGGTTCGCTGACGCCGCGGATCGACGCCTCCTACCAGAGCAAGATCTACACCGTCTCGGCCAACCGCCAGAGCAACCGCATCGATCACTATGCGGTGGCGAATGCGCGGCTGACCTGGCGCAATGCGGGCGAGGATCTCGACGTCTCGCTCGAGGTGACCAACCTGTTCGACAAATACTATCTGCTGACGATCTATGACCAGACCGTTGGCGGGCAGGGCTATGCGAGCGGCCAGCCGGGCCGGCCGCGCGAATGGGCCGTCAACGTGAAGAAGAAGTTCTGAGGATAACCAGGGGGAAGGGGAGCCGGGCCGGGAAAGTCCGCCTCCCCAATCCCGCCCGGGAGGCAGCGAAGTGGTGCCTCAAAGCCCTGAGCAAGGAGTGAACATGTTCCGTTTTCCGACATATGCTGCGGCCGCTCTCCTTGGCCTGGCCTGGTCGCCCGCCGAGGCGCATCACAGCTTCGCGGCTTTCTTTGAAGGGAGCCAAACGATCAAGCTCACCGGCAAGGTGACCGCGTTCCGCTTCACCAATCCGCATGGCATTATCGCCTTCGACGTGACCGGTCCGGATGGCAAGGTGAAGCAATGGGCGGCCGAGACCAACTCCCCGGCCGTGCTGATGCGGCGAGGCTGGACGAGGATGAGCGTCAAGCCGGGCGACACGATAACCGTCGAGGGCTGGCCGTCCCGGGATGGCAAGCCTTATCTGCGCTTGCGGCAGGCCAGCGATGCAGGTGGGAAGCCCATCGGGTCCGCGCCCTTTGGCCAGGCGGACGAGAAGTGAAGGGCGTTGCCTGTCTAGCCGCGCTGCTGATTGCAGCGGCCCCGGCATCGGCTGCCGATCGCCCGGATCTTTCCGGCTTCTGGAACCTCAATATGGATCCGGGCTTCAACGATCCCAAACAGGCCGACCCCGCTCTTATCGCGAAGCTGCCCCCTGATACCGTTCTGCTCGCCGATTCAGGCGTCGCCGAATATCCCAAAGGCGAATTTGGCGGACTGAAGCTCAAGCCCGAGGCTCGCGCGGCTGCCGAAAAATGGCAGCCTGAGGACGAAATGACCCTTTCGCGGGTCTGTGCAGCACCCTCGACCATCTACACCGAGCAGGGGCCGTTCCCGTTCGAGATCGTCCAGACCCCGACGCTCATCGTGTTCCGATATGAATATTTCGATCAGGTGCGGCTCATCTTCATGGACGGACGCAAGCACCTCCCTTCCGACGCGCCGCACAGCAAGGTCGGAGACAGTATCGGACATTGGGAGGGAGACGAACTGGTCATCGACACGACCAACTTCGCTCCGGCAACCATCACCAACAATGGCCTCGACCACAGCGAAAACGTCCATCTGGTCGAGCGCTACAAATTGTCGCCGGATGGAAAGACATTGATGGCAACGCAATGGTTCGAGGATCCGGATGTCCTCGAAAATCGCGGCGCGCGCTTCATCAAGTGGAAGAAATTCCCCGGCCAGCACGTCTATCCCTATGACTGCGATCCGAGCCTGGCGACCGAATATCGGCAGATCGGCAATCCAGCGCCCGCCAAATAATATGCGCCGTGGGCGGGAACAGCCCGGCGGGCCGCGTCGACGGCCCGCCGGTTCATGCGGAATTTGCCGGGACGCTCCGCCCGATCACGGCTCGCAGCGGAAACTCTCCGCGTCATCCGGGTTCCGCGCCACGGATGCCGCAAGGCCCAGGTTGAACAGCGCCCAGCCCTTGGTGGCGCCGATCTCGTTCATCATCGTCTCGACAAATGCGTCGACCCGCGCCGCTCTCGCAGCAATCGCCGCCATCTCCTCCGCCCCCATCGCAGGTGCCGACGACGCAACCTCCCCCGTCAGCGGATTTCTACGCTCAAACTCCGCGGGGCTTCCTCTCACATCGCCTTATAGAAGCGGATCTTCACCGCCGGTTCGCCGTTCGGGCCTTTGGCGCCTTCGAGTGTCCCGATGAACGCTGTTTGCCCCAGCCATTCATATTTGCCTAAAGGCGCTTCGAAGCGTGGCGACGTGCGCACCGGCTTCGGGGCCTCTCCCGCCTTGGGCCTGCAAAGCGCGCCGGTGTTCACGACATTGATGATCACGCCATCATCGGTCTTGAGCATATAGTCGGCCTTGACGTCGGTGCATCCGTCGGCGCGCGCAAGCTGCCAGTCCCAGCCGCCGGGAACGATCGTTCCCTTGATGCCCGGCCCTTCGAACGTGCCGCCCGTGATCGGGATCATGTTGCGGCTGCCATAGGGCGTCTTGCCGGGCACGAGCGCGGGCGACAGCATCACCAACTCCTCGAACGCGAACTCGAGGCGCGGCGTAGAGGATGCGGGCGGCTGAGCGGCGGCCGGGCTCCAAATGGTAAAACTGCCGAGAATGGCGAGCGCCAGTCGCCCTGCCTGGCGTGAGACCCATCCATGTTTCATTTCTGTCCCCCTCCGATTGGAATGTCCGGCCATCACAATGGCAGCCCGACATAATTTTCGGCGATGGCGCGGCGCGCCGTTTCCGACTGTGCGATATAGTCGAGCTCCGCGAGCTGCATGCGGCGCTCGAAGGCCCCGTCCGATGGAAACCGGTGCATGAGCTTCGTCAGCGACCAGCTGAAGCGCTCGCTCTTCCAGACCCGCGCGAGGGCCCTGGATGAATAGCCGGCGATCCCGTCATGGTCCGCGGCCTTGAAGTAGCCGATGAGCGCGCTCGAAAGATAATGGACGTCGCTTGCGGCGAGGTTGAGCCCTTTGGCGCCCGTCGGCGGGACGATATGGGCGCTGTCGCCGGCCAGGAACAGGCTGCCGTGGCGCATCGGCTCAAAGACGAAACTGCGCAAGGGAGCGATGGATTTCTCGATCGAGGGACCGCGCGTCATGTGCGCGGCTGCCTCCGGGCCGAGACGTGTCGCCAGTTCGTCCCAAATGCGTTCGTCCGGCCAGTCCTCGACCTTCTCGGTCACCGGCACATCGACATAATAGCGGCTCCGCGTCTCGCTGCGCATTGAGGCGAGCGCAAAGCCCCGCTCGTGATTGGCGTAGATCAGCTCATGATTGCAGGGCGGCACGTCTGCCAGGATGCCCAGCCAGCCAAAGGGATAGACCAGTTCGAATGCCGAGCCGACAGCTGCTGGAACAGCTTTTCGGGAGGGCCCGTGAAATCCGTCGCAACCGCAGATGAACCGCGCATCGATCCGATGTGACGCGCCATCCTTGGCATAGGTGATGGAAGGGCTGTCGCTGTCCACATCGTGGAGCGTCACGTCGCTGGCGTCGTAAACGACCTGGAGACCGCGCTCCTCGCAAGCCGCCATGAGATCGCGGGTCAACTCGGTCTGGCCATAGACCATGACCCGCTTGCCGGTAAGCGCGTGAATGTCGATGCGGATGAGACGATCGCCATCAGCCAGATTGAAGCCGTCATGAGGAAGGCCCTCGGCCTTCATCCGCGCATCGAGACCGATACGCTCCATGAGTTGGACCGTAATCTGTTCAAGGACGCCTGCACGAATTCGTCCGAGCACATAGTCGGCCGAAGCCCGCTCGACGATGACGCAATCAATGCCCTCGGCCCGAAGGAGATGACCGAGAAGCAGACCTGCCGGCCCGGCACCCACAATTGCAACCTGCGTCTTCAATTTTGCCTCATTCACCAGGAGTCGCTCGAAGCGGGTTCAATGCTTGCGCGGATGTTCGTTTGCGGCACGACATTGTCCTTATCCCCTTGCGTGATCATGAGCCGGTGCAGGCTTGGCCGGCCCGTCATATAGTTATATGAGCTAACTATATAGAGGAGCCGCTCTGCCTGCAATCGGAAGGCGAGCGATCGGAACTCTGGTCGAGGAGGGAGAGAGAAATGGCAAAGAAGGTTGGTCTGGCAATGCTGCTCGCGGCGAGCACGCCCCTATTGGCTCAACCGCAAATGACGTCCGCGCCGATGAATGACGGCAACGGCGCCTACCCCGCCATGTTCGAGGAAGACTCATCCCTTCCGGCGCATGTGGTTTATCGCCCGCGCAATCTCTCGTCTCTGAAAGGCCGGAAGCTTCCCGTCTATATCTGGGGCAATGGGGGTTGCAGCGCCGATGGCACTAGTTCGCGCAACCACCTCGTCGAGATCGCGTCGCATGGCTATCTGGTCGTGGCGGCCGGCACCATCCCGAAAGGGCCGCCGCACGCTGCGCCGGCCGCCCCCCCGCCGCCCGCTGCGGATACGCCGTCCCGACCAGCCGGTCCTTTGCCGGCTGCGACTCCGACCGCGTCCCTCCGCGAAGCGCTCGACTGGGTCGTCCGCGAAAACGCCCGAAGGGGCAGCCAGTATCAAGGTCGCATCGCCACGGACCGGATCGCCGTGTCGGGATGGAGCTGTGGCGGGCTGCAGGCTCTCAATGTTGCTTCCGATCCGCGCGTCAAAACAGCCGTGATCATGAACAGCGGCTTCTTCAACGGAGGCGGGAGCCAGATCAGCGGTATCGAGAGTGACAAGGCTTCGCTCGCCAGGCTCCACACTCCGATCCTCTACATTCTGGGTGGCCCCACGGACATTGCCTATGAAAACGGGATGGACGATTTCAAGCGGATCAGCGCCGTTCCGACGGCCGTCGTCAATATCCCGGTGGGCCATGGCGGGACTTATTTCGAGGCAAATGGCGGATTGGCCGCGCAGATCGCGATCTCCTGGCTCGATTGGCAGTTGAAAGGCGACCGGGCGGCAGCGTCCAGGTTTATCGGGCCGAACTGCGCCTACTGCTCCGATTCCCGGTTCACCATGGAACGCAAGAATCTGAAAGTGGCTTCAAAGTGATCGGAGATGGTCGCGATCCATTTTGCGTCTTGGCGGGATACGGCATTTTGCCCCGCAACTGTCCGGAGGTTTCATCATCGCAAGCCGATCCGATACCGACGCGCCGGTAAAATTGGGTCCTCTCGGCGGACTGGTGGGATATCATCTGCGCAGGGCTTCAGCGGCGACTGGAAGCGACTATTTCCGGTCCGTCGAGCCCGCAGCCATGCGGCAGGTCCTGTTCGGCGTGCTCTCGGTGGTTTCCGCCAATCCGGGCATCAACCAGGCGAATGTCGGTCGTGTTCTGGGCATTGCGCGCCCGAACATGGTGGCGCTGGTCACCGAGCTTACCGGCCATGGTTGGGTGGAACGACACGCCGACAATGTCGATCGCCGGGCATTTGCCCTCAATTTGACGGCAGCCGGCGAACAGGCTCTAACCCGCGCGCTCGATCTCATAAAAGAGCATGAAGAGCATATGCTTCGGGGCCTCAACGCCTCGGATCGCCGAACGCTCATCAAGCTTCTCGCCAGGATCGAAACCAGGGCCGACGGAACCTGACCACCGCATGCCGACGCATTCATCCTGCCGATGTCGAGGCGAGCGGACGCGCGCCGAGCTGACTCCCGGATTGCCTCTGACGATGAGCCTCGATAGACCCTCGCAGGCAGGGCTCCGACCTGCAGATGAATTGAAATTGGGGGTCGCAGTCGGAATGTCCGAAGCTCATGTGCTTATTGCCGGCGGCGGCATCGGCGGGCTGGCGCTTGCCCTCACGCTTCACGAGATCGGCGTCGGCTGCACGGTCTTCGAAAGCGTGCGCGAGCTCAAGCCGCTCGGGGTAGGCATCAATCTTCAGCCGAACGCCGTGCGCGAACTCGAAGATCTCGGCATCGGCGAACAGGCGCTCGACCAGGTCGGCATTCCTGCGCGCGAATGGGCGCTCGTCGGGCTCAATGGCCGCGAAATATATTCAGAGCCGCGCGGCAAGCTCGCGGGCTACCACTGGCATCAATATGCGGTGCATCGCGGCAAATTCCACCTGATGCTCTACCGCAAGGTCGTCGAGCGGCTCGGCGCCGACGCGGTCAAGCTGGGCCATCGTGTGACCGGTTATCGCATTGCGAATGACGGGTCGGTCATCGCCACTGCCGAGACAGCTGAGCGCGGCGTGCAAGAATTCCAGGGATCGCTCCTGTTCGGCGCGGACGGGATTCATTCGGCAGTGCGGGCGCAAATGCATCCCGATCAGCCGCCGATCCGCTGGGGCGGGACGATCATGTGGCGCGGCACGGCGCGCGGCGTGCCGATTCGAACGGGCTCCTCGTTCATCGGTCTGGGGACGAGCAAGCATCGCGTCGTTCTCTATCCGATCTCCCATCCCGATGAGCATGGTTTGGCAGACATAAACTGGATCGCGGAGCAGACCTATGACACCGATCATGACTGGTCGAAATCCGGCTGGTTCCGGTCGGTCCAGCTCTCCGAATTCGCGCATCAGTTCGATGGCTTCGTTTATGATTGGCTCGATCTTCCGGCGCTGCTGGCCAAATCCGAAGTGGCCTATGAAAACCCGATGATCGACCGCGATCCGCTGTCAACCTGGGTCGATGGCCCTGTCGCGTTGATCGGAGATGCTGCCCATCCGATGTATCCCACGGGTTCGAACGGCGCATCCCAGGCCATTATCGACGCGCGCGTCATTGGCCGGCTGATGCTCGATCACGGCGTTTCCGCCGCGGCCCTGCGCGCCTTCGACGAGCAAATGTGCGAACCGATCGGCGCCGTTGCGATGCGCAATCGCGGCGCCGGCCCGTTCGGTCTGCTCAATATGGTCGAAGAGCGCAGTGGCGGTCAGTTCGACAATATCGACGATGTCGTTCCGGCAGCCGAGCGGTCTGCTTTCATGCTCGCCTATCAGCAGGCCGCGGGCTTCGCGAAGGATCGTCTGCACAGTGCGGAGCGGACGATCCCGAAGGGCGCCGTGGTGAGCGACATGGCGGCATGACGCCACATTTGGAACCTGTCTGCGACCTTGTCGTCGAGCTGGCGAGGCCGCATGAAATGGGCTCTGCGCCGGCAGGGGTGCGACGCATCATCCCGATCATCGGTGGAAGGGCGAGCGGGCCGCTCATTGAGGGAAAGATTTTGGGCGTCGGTGCCGACTGGCAGACCGTCTTCGAAAGCGGCGTGGCCGATCTGGATGCCCGCTATGCCATCGAGACGCCGGAGGGCGCCGTGATTGAGGTGATCAGTCAAGGCATCCGCCACGCGTCGGCTGAGGTCGCGGCGCGCATCGCCGCCGGAGAGACTGTCGCGCCCGCCGAATATTATATGCGCACGGCGATCCGGCTCGAGAGCGGCCATCCCTCTTATTCGTGGGTGAACCGCGCCATCTTCCTCGCCGCAGGCGGAAAGATCGGTTCAACAGTTCAGCTATCCGTCTTCCGCGTGGACTGAACGCCCGAGCCAACCCAGAATTTCCGCGTGGTGTTCGTCGAGATGTGGCGGCGCTTCGGCAACAGGGGGCACGCCGCCGGGTGTCATCCGGAAGCCGACATTGGGGATGGCCACTGTCGACTGGCCTTCAGGCAGCCCGGAAATGTTCAGCGAGACCAAAGCGCCTTCGCCGGCCATCGCAGCTGCCTCGTCGACGCGGCGCACCATGCCGCAAGGGATGCCGGCTTCGCTGAGCAGCCGCTCCCATTCCATTGCCCCTTTGGCGGAGAAGACATCGGCGAGCTCGCTTTTCAGCGCATCGAAGTTCGCGCGGCGCGCATCGGGTGTGGAAAAGCGCTTGTCTTCGAGCCAGGCGCCGCGACCGATTATTCTTGCCAGCGCCTCGAACTGATTTTGCTGCACGACCCCCAGCGAGATTTCCCGGCCATCGCCCGCGACGAACAGCGAAGCCGTGGGAAGGCCGCTATAGCCGGTGTTGCCCATCCGCGCCATCGGCTGGCCGGTGACCAGGAATGGGGTCAGTGCCGATGTCATGAACGCAAGGCTCGCATCGAACATCGAGACATCGATATAGGTGCCTTCACCGCTCTGCTGCCGGCGAAGCAGCGCTGCGAGAATGGCCAGGGCAGCGGTATGGCCGGTGAGCGTGTCTACGACCGGGAAACCCACCCGGACCGGCGGTTCGCCTTCTCCGCCGCTCAGCATCATCATGCCGCTGGTGGCCTGGACGATGTTGTCGATGGCAGGCCAATCGCGCTGGGGGCTGTCCTGACCATAGCCGGAGACCGAGCAGAAGATGATGTCGTGGCGCAGGCTTCGAACTTGATCGTAGCCCAGTCCCAGCCGGGCAATCACGCCAGGCCGAAAATTCTCCACCATGACATCGCTGCGCGCGACGATCTCGCGCGCGATCGAAAGGTCTCCCTCGTCCTTGAGGTCGAGCGCGATCGATTTCTTGCCGGCATTGGCCGCGATGAACGCCGGCGCCATGCCATCGTAACGTCGGTCCGCGCCGTAGTTTCTGAACCCGTCCCCCTGTTTCGGTTCGATCTTGATGACCTCGGCGCCCAGCAGGCCCATGAGATGGGTCGCGTAGGGGCCCGCCATGACATGGCTGAAATCGGCGACCCGGATGCCGGCGAGAGGCTGAGTCATGAGCGGCCCCCGCAGGACACCGCATCCGGGCCGGTCAGGCTCGTCCGAGCCGATTTGAACGCCGCCATGCCATCTATGCCCCATTTTTCCAGCCCGCGCGCATTTCGGACCGCGTCCTCGAGATAAAGCGAGTCGAAACGGTTCTCGTCGGATTTCGACATGCTGCTGATCCTGACGCCACGCTTCCTCGCTTCATCGAAGCCGGTGCCCAGTGCCGTTCGAACTTCCCGCGCCAACGCCGCTTCCCAGACCGGGGTGCTTTCATCGAGGATCGCACGCAGGTCCGGGCTCAAGCTTTTCCAGCGCTTCGCATTCATGGCGCGCGCGGGATAAGCGCCGCGCGGAATCGGCAGGTCGGTAAAATAATGGGCGACCTCGGCAAAATGGAGTGCTTTGAAGGTATCGGCGGGCGCGACCACCCCGTCGATTTCGCCCTTTGCCATCGCCGAATAGACGTCCGCCATGGGCATATTGACGGCATCGACCCCGAGTTTCCCAAGCACGGGCAGCAACTCGGTAGGCGCCCGAAGCCGCAGGCCTTTGAGATCGGCCAACGAGCGGACTGGCCTGTCACGCGTGACGATCCCGGGCAGCGAGCCGCCCTGGACGGCCAACACCTTCAAGCCATCGAGCTCGCGCGCCACTTGCGGATTTGCCTCGGCGATGCAGCGATACAGGGCCACCTGAGATTCGACCGTGCGCGCACCGCTGTAGAAGCCGGACTGAATCCGGATGAGATGTGTGCCGCCCCTGACGTAGATCGGCGTTATAAGGCCGATGTCGGCGACGCCGTGGCGCAGTTCTTCCATCGACATGTCCGAGGAGAGGAGCGTGCCGGACCAGAATGTGCGGATACGCAATTTGCCGCCGGAGCGTTTCTCGACAAAATCGATCCAGCTCTTGTCGGCTCGGCTAAATGGATGCTGCGGCGAATATTGCGTCGCATAGACAAGCTCGGTGACGCCGGCGGGCACGACGCGACTGCAGCCGGCCAGCAGAAGGGCAAGAAGGATCGCGCTTCCTCTCACGCGACGGCTCGCTCTGCGAGGAAATCGGCGACCATCCTGACCATCCTGTCATGATCCCAGTTCTTGGCGTCGACCATATCTGCGTCGATCATGAGCACCGGGAAGCCCGCTGCCTCCAAAGCCTGCGCGGTGAGCTTCGTGCCGGACTGCGAGAGACGGTTGTCAGGCGGCAGGAGAATGACCACCGCATCGATCCCGCATCGCTGCGCTTCGGACGTCATCCAGCCATTCATCCAGGGAGGCAGGTGCAGGACCTCGTTCATCGAGCAGATCCGGCTTGCCAGGGCCTCCATCGGTTTGCCCTTGAGGTCACGAATATATTGAGGGCCGGCAAATGGCATGTACATCGACCATACGAAGACCGCGCCGATCGTTTCCTCAAGGGCCTGGTAGAAGCCCGGGTCGTGCCATAAGCCGGCGCCGATCCACATGAGGCGGATGCGTTCGTTTGAACTCGCGCCTTCCCCGTTCGCTATGCGCTCCATGACCTCGTCCCGGAACTTGCGGGCGTGTGCCACAGCCCATTCCGAACCGCGATGCCACTGCGGGATCATGACATTGGGCATTTGTTCGGCAATCGAGACGGGGCAGGGGCGTGCGGTGCCGATCGCCGCCGCCGCCTCCCAGATGTAGCTCTCCTGTTCGTTGGTGCGCTCCATGAGCAGCCGGAACTTTTCCTCATCGAAGCTTCGACCGGTCCGCTTTTCAAGCGCCGTGATGAGATCGCGCATCTCCTCGACCAGCAGAGCGATGCGTTCCGGGCCGTAAATCTCTTCCCAGTCCGTGCGGCTGTGCGAGAACCAGCGAGCATCCTTATGCTCCCAGGCCGGCGCCTCGATCGGAAAAAACTCCGTGTCGAGAGCCTCCGCCCACTGCCCGAAGACGTGCTGGATGCAGTCGCAGGTCAGGCGGGCGACCAACATCGTCGGACGCGGGAGTCCACCCCAGGGCGCTGTTGCGGGGTCGTTCGCGAGCGTGCAGGCAAGACCGAGCGAGCAATATTTGCAGCTGTTCGCGGGGTAGCCCTTTTCGACCATCGCGTCGAAATAGCGGCCCGAAAGCTGCTTCGCCGAGATATAGGCCGACCACCATTGGTTCGCGATGACCGGGATATCCATCGCGTGGAAAATCTCGTGCGGCGTATCGGCCTGCGCGATCACGAAGGGCTCGCCGTCGTCGATGACACGGCGTTTCAACTGCTGCCCGAACGCCTTTTGATAGGCATTGGCTTCCGCCGTGCAGGCGAGGAGCTTGCGGCTGCGCTGACCGGTTGCGGTGGTCATTGGAAAACTCCTGCCGTCGCGAGTTCGTCGATCCGGCCGTCCTGCAGGCCGCACAATGTGCGCGCGATTTCCCGATAGTGCTCGCCCATGCCAGGCGCACGAAATGGCTGGAAAACGTCCCGGGAGAAGCGGATCGGCGTGGCGATATGGCCGAAGGGGCCCAGAAGCGGGTGATCGAGCGTGACCAGTGCGCCGCGCGATGAAAGCTGGGGGTCATGCTCGATCATGTCTTCGCAGTCCTGAAGAACGCCGGCCGCAATCCCGGCCTCTTGCAGGAGCTCGACGGCAGCATGATCGGCTCGTGCCCGCGTCCATGCGGAGACGTCGTCACCGGTGATGGCTTTCAATTTGGCCTCGTCATTTTCATCGAAAAGCGTGATGGCAATCCAGCGGTCTTCGTCGGCGGATTGAAAGACATTCTGGAAATAAATTCCGGCGTCCGAGTTGCCCATGCGGTGCGGGCGTTCTCCGCGGCGCGCTGCGGCCAGGCTCTCCCGCATCTGTTGGACGCAGATTTCGTACATCGACGCATCGATGTGGCAGCCTCGTCCCGTCTCCCTGCGATGCTGCAAGGCCGCGGAAACGCTGGCCGCCATCACATAAGGGACGATGACGTCGCCATAGGGGACCGCCCCGGGGATGACCGGGTCGCGATCGGGATAGCCGGTCAGGAAGGTTCGTCCGGAAAGGGCGCCGCCGGTTCCATCGACGCCCCATTCCCGTGCGAGCGGGCCGGTCTGGCCGAACACGCTGCCCGACACCATGACAATCGGGGGATTGCGCTTCGAGAGATCTTCATATGAGAGGCCGAGCTTCTTCATGGTGCCGGGCGAAAAATTCTCCACGACCACGTCGGCCCAGTCGATGAGCGGATCGAGCACCTCGCGCGAGCGCGGATTCTTCATGTCGAGCGACAGGCTGCGCTTGGAGCTGTTCAGATGGGCGAACCACGGCTTATCGTCCCAGTTGCCGGCCGTGGATGCGCTCACCTGGACGTCCAACCGAGCGAGGTCCGGGCGAGTGCGGCTCTCGATCTTGACGATCTCCGCGCCCAGGTCGCCCAACGTCTTGGTGGTGATGGAACCCACCAGAGCCCAGGCGAAGTCGAGCACGCGAACGCCGGACAGGGGACCAGGGCGTGTCCCGGCGTGAATGGCGGGGGCTGGGAGGGGATTGATGCCCTCGCGGATGACCGCAAAGCGGTCCGGCAGTCCCGAAGGCGTCGTGAAAAATGCGCGCGCTTGCAGGTGCGGATCGGCGAGCACGTCGGCCGGTTCGTTGGCGACACAGGCGTTGATGCCGCGCCGCAGTCCCTCTTCTGCAATATCCGCCTTCGTCCGGGTCGCGAAGAAATCCGCAATGGCCGCTTCCCAGATGGCGCGTGTCGCGGCCGGCAGAGTCGATCGATTATAGGTCAGCCAGTCGGTCCCCCGAAGCGGGTTGTCTATCCCGGCCTCGTCCATCCAATCGGACAGCGCCTGGTTGGCGGGCGCTCCCAGGCGGCCCGTCATCAGCGAGTGGAAGCACCAGCCGTCCTTCAAGCGCCAGATCGCGCGCACCGTGGCCTTGCCATAAGCGAGTGATCCGCCCGCCCGTCGCAACTTCTGCCTGTCGAATTGCCAGACCAGCACGCCGTTCGTGTTCCGGCTGAAGGCGACCTGTTGAACGGATATGTCGACATGTTGGCCCTTGCCATGCGTGCCGCGCGCGAAATGCGCAGCCATGGCCCCGGCTGCCGCCACCATGTCCGCATGAAAGGTGCAGGCATCGGCGGCTTCCTTGACGGGCGGCAATCCCGGCTCCCCCGTCACGCGAAGAGCGCCTCCCATCGCGGACGCGACAAGTTCACCCCCGCGCCAATGGGAGCGCGGTCCGCCTGAGCCGAATGTGGTGACGGAGACGTGGATGGCATCCTCTGGAACCGCGATGTCGCCGAGCCGGTCGAGGCCGAGATCATCGATGACGAAGGACGCGCCTTTGACAGGTCCGCCGACTTCCGCGCCGAGTGACACCAAAAAACGAGCGAGAGGTCTCTCCGCCATGCCGCCGAGCGCAGCGATGCGATGCCCTGCAAGCGGCTTCATGCGTTCAGATCCTCCAGAAAATTCATGATCTCTTCGGCGGCGCCATCGCGCGCGGCCCAGTCACGCCGGGTCAGCGTCAAGACCGCTACGCCCGCCTGCTCCAGTGCCCGGCGCTGCGCCGGCAAGTGCCAGACCAGTGCTTCTTCTTCTTCGGTATACCAAAGGACGGCCGCGCTTGCGTCGATGTCCGTCGCGTGCTGGCGAATGCGCGCCGCAGAGTCGTAAAATCCGCGCGGACCAACCTGCGTCGCATGAAGCTGGCTGGCGATCGCCTCTACCGGATGGCCAGTGCCTTCTTCCACGATTGGGCCGGCATCGCGCCATAGATCTGCGAGCGTCGCCCCGGATGGGCTCCATCCCGCCATTTCCACGGCCTTGTGAAGTCGGCGGTCGGGCGGTGCCGTTCCTGCGAGCAGGCAAACCTGATCGTTGGCGTGCTTCTCTCCCTTCGCAGCCAGAATTCGCCGATCGGCATTGGTGGCGGCGATGCCCCGCTCGAGGTCCTTGTCGTCAAGGCCAAGGCGGTCGGCGAGCTTGCGGACCTGGGCGGCCAGGTGGTCGCGGCTGCTTGTGCGCTGAAGCCGGGCGACATCGAAAATGAGAGGCTCCGGGCCGCTCACAAGCCCGCGCGCGCGCAACTCGCATATATAATAATAGAGCCGCTGACTATTGTCGTCGCTTCGCGAAAAGATCACCTGCGCGAGTGCATCGAACTGGCCATCTGCCCAATCCTGCAGGATCGAGCGGGCCCATGGCGTGAACTTGGATTCGAGCCAGGCGTCAGCCTTGGGCGTGGCGCGATCGAGCGACCAACTCAGCGGACCGGCGAAACGCGCGGAGGCGTTGAGAATGTCGAGCGGGATATCCGCGCCCACGGTTGCGATCTTGGTCATTGTCCGAGCAACTTTGGCAGTCCCATCGCGATGGCTGGGAACAGGATCAGGAGGAGCAGGTGGCAAAGATCGCTCGCCAGAAAGGGCAGAACGCCTTTGAATATGCGCCGGATCGGTACGTCCGGCATGACGTCGTGAATGACGTAGAGATTGAGGCCGAGGGGAGGGTGCACGAACCCGATCTCCATCGCGCGGATGATGAAAATGCCGAACCAGATCGGTGACATGCCCAGCCCTTGAACGATCGGCAGCAGGATCGGGGTGGTGAGCAGCATGAGGCCCAGCCCATCGAGCACCGAGCCGAGCGCGAGCAGGAGCAGCGCGATCAGCATCAGCGTCGGCGTGGGGCCGAGGCCAAGGCCGGTGACGCTGTCGCTTACCAGTTGGGCGACGCCGGTCGCGCCCACGAAAACCGAGAAGATCAGTGCGCCCAGCACCACCTGCAGGATCATGCCGCTGGTGCGGAGCGTTTCGGCAAATGCCTTGTGCAATACTGCCAAGGTCAGTCGGCGCCGCCAGGCCGTGATGGCGAACGATCCGGCCGCACCGACGGACGCCGCCTCGGATGGGCTCATCCAGCCCATGGCGATGGCCGTGATGACGATGACGATCAGCAGCAGCATATCCGCAACGCGGCCCAGCGCGCGCAGCCGCTCGCTCCAGGGCGCACGCTCGCTGCGCGGCGCCATGGCGGGCCGCCAGAGCACGAGGAGCCAGACGACCAGCATGTAAAAGAGCGCCTGCGTGATGCTCGGGACGATGGCGGCAGTGAACAATTGGCCGATCGATTGCTCGGCGATGATGCCAAAGACAATGAGGGCGCCGGAGGGAGGAATGAGTTGCCCCAGCGTTCCGCCGACCGCGACCGTGCCCGTCGCCAGCGCGTCGGAATAGCCGCGTCGCCGCATTTCGGGCAGGGCGACCATCCCGATCGTCGCGGTGGTTGCGAGGCTGGAGCCGTTGATGGCGCCAAAACCTGCGCATCCGGCCACGGAAGCAAAGGCAAGCCCGCCCCGGCGATGACCCATGAACTTCGCCGCGGCGTCAAACAGATCCTTGCTTGCATCGGCGGCGAACAGAAGTTGCGCGATCAGCATGAACAGCGGCAGTGTGCCAAGTTCGTAGCGCGTCAGCGTGTCGAACGTGACGACACCGGCCTTGATCAGCGCCGGCTCGAAGCCCAACACGAGAATGAGGCCGCCAACACCCACCACGCCGAGCGCCACGCCGATCGGCGTGCCCGCGACGAGCAGCACGAACAGGATCGCGACGCCGATCAGCCCTGTGCCCGGGGTCGCGATCATGGCCGCCCCCGTTCCCAGGCTTTGCGAAGCCAGGCGAGCGCGACCAACAGCAGGCAGAGATTGCAGATCGCTCTCAGAACCCGGTACGGCAAGTTCAGCAATTCGCTCACTTCCTGGCTGTTCCAGAGGTCCGCGGCGATCCACAGGCAGCCGGCAAGCAGCGAGATCGTGAAAAGCGCACCGAGCAAGGCCGACGCGCGGTTTATCCGCTGACGCCACCTGATCCCGATGCGATCGATGACAAGATGAACGCGGGCATGGCTGCCGGCATGGGTCGCAATGATGAGGGCGACACCCCCAGCGACCAGCACGCATGCCTGCACGACTTCGATCGAGCCGCGCACTGGGAAGCCGGTATGGCGGCCAATGACGGCCAGCACATCGGTCGCGCAGGCCATGAGCAGGGCGAGGCCGCCGATCCAGATCAGAGCCTTTCTCACGCGAGCGTCTCCGCCAGACGAACATCGCCCTGATCATCGATGCTGAGCGCCGGAAGCCCGGCTGCAACAGTGATGTCAGCGATGTATTTCAGAATCTTCTGCGCTTGTGCGCCCTGCGCCAGAATGGGCCGTCCCGGTGGCTCGACATGGACCGGGACGACGCCCGCGTCGATGCGACCATCTTCGTGAACGCGCAGGCGCCCGAGCATCGCGTTCACGGCTTCGGGATGGAATGGTGCCAGCGAATAGGCCGGATCGGGCTCGAAACCGAAGAGTGTCTTGCGGCGCTCGGCCCATTCGCGTCGGGCGGGATGATCCTGGGAGGGGCTGAGCGCGCGCGTCACCACGCAGCCGTTGCCCAGGCCGTGGAAAACAGGCCGGCCGAGATGGAATTCGAGGCCGCGAACGATATGGGCATGATGGCCGATGACGGCATCGGCTCCGGCCTCGATTGCGGCGTGCGCGAGAGGCCGTTCATAGGGCGTCAGCTGCGCCGGGGTATGAACGATGCCCTTGTGAAGCGCGACGAGGACAAGGTCGGCTTCGGCTCGCGCCGCGGAAATATCCTGCGCCAATATCTGCGGGACATCGGGCGCCATGCGGTCGAGCCGGGCGGCGGGCGCGATGGGCGCGCCATCCGCGGTGTCGATCCGCAGCCAGGCGCAACCCGCGCGCCGCGCAGTGGCCCATGATGCTTCCGGTCCGACGCAATTATAGCTGAGCAGCGCAATCCGAAAGCCGTTGCGCTCAACCACAGCCGGTCGCCGCGCGGCCGCCAGAGACAGGCCGGCGCCGGCGTGAGCGAGGCCCAGTCGATCCAGTTCTTCGATCGTGTCGGCAATGCCTTCCGCACCGCAGTCCGCGATATGATTGCCGGCGAGACTGAGCATGCCGAAGCCCGCCTCCTTGATCGCCGCGAGGTTTTCGGGAGGCGCGCCTGGCGCCGGTACATCGCCCTCAAGTTCAGCGCCCCGAAGGCTGTGCGGCACTTCGAGATGGCCGATCGCGATATCCACCTGTCTCAAGGCCGGGGCTATGCCCGAAAGCCAGTGGCCGGCGTCCAGCTCGTCAAGAACCAGATCGCCAGCCAGAAGGATATCTACAGCCATGGTCATCTCGATAAGACGATGTTCGTCCCTGTCCTATCAGAGCGAGACGCGCGCGCTGAGCGCAAAGAACCGACCAACGGGATCGGCCGCTGTCGCGTCATATCCTCCACTGCCATTTCCGCTCGGCGCAATGTTGACATAGGGCGGTTTAGCATTGAAAAGATTGCGGATTTCTGCGCCGAGGACGATCGAATGCAGTGTCGCGGAGGGATTGATCCGCCATGAAAGATTGAGATCGATCGGCGTGTAGGACGAGACCTTCTCGTTCGGCGTAATGGCATTGTTCACATAGCCGCCGACATGACTGACGCGAATGAGCGCGCCCCAGGCCCCCTTGTCCCAGTTGAGCGTCAGCCGGGTCTTGAATTTCAGCGGCTGGAAGATCTGATTGAGCTGGCTGACCGCGGGCGCTGTTGGCGTCTGCTGCGTATGATATTCGGTCAGATATGTGCCGTTCAGATTGATCGCAAATGTGCCCGCGTGCTCCGTTGGAATGCGATAGTTTGCCGAGAAATCAAAACCCCGCGTAACGGACCGGCCGAGATTGTTGTTCCTGCCATCCACGAACAGGGTGACGGGGTTGGGCAGGACGCCTGCAACGGAGAGTCCTTGATTGACGAAATCCTGTACCTTGGCGGCCGCATCCGTTCCCTGCAGGATGATATTGGTCCCGTTATAGAGCGATGCCCGCGTCAGCACCGCAAGGTCGGACAGGAGCGCAATGATCTTGTTCTTATAATCGACGCTGAAATAGGTGACGGACAAACGCAGATTTGGCGTCGGGTCCCAGTCGCCGCCGAGCGACCATGTGGTTGCCGTTTCCGGTTTCAGTGCGGGATTGGCGCCCGACACCGCGACGCCCGGGATCGGCGTGCCGCCCGAGGGATTCTGATAGCTCTGGGCATAGAGGCGATTTGAGTTGCCGAAGATTTCCGGGAAGCTGGGCGCGCGGAAGGACGTGCCGTAGCTTCCCCGCAACATCAGGTTTTTAACCGGCGACCAGTTGACGCCGATCTTGGGGTTCGTCGTGTCGCCGACATCGGAATATTTGTCGTAGCGGACCGAAGCATCGACGATCAGTTTTTCAAAGCCCGGCATGGCGTTCGAGCTGCCGAAGATGGGAATGACGAGCTGGCCGTAACCTGAGTCAACGCGCCGTCCGAAATAGCGCCAGGCCATGGCGGTGGTGGGACCGCCGATCGCCGATCCCAGGGCGATGTCGAACTCCTGGCCTTCATAGCCCACAGCGGCTTTCAGTTCGCCGCCGGGCAGCGCGACGATCGTCCCGTTGAGGCGCGCTTCATAGCCGGTAAAATTGCCGATGGTGGGTGCAAAAAAGATCTGATTGAAGAGGTTGCCGATCACCGTCTTGCTTGTGCGGTGGAGGCCGTAAGGATCGAAGGCTTGCGTCGGATCGCTGCTGCCGAGCGCGGTCGTCAGGGCCGCATTGTTCGGGCCGAGCGTCGAGAAGCTATTGTCGTGCGTCTTGCCGCGATCGACGAGCGCCTCGAATTCCCAGCCGCCAAATTTTGCACGCACGCCCGGCGTGATCTGCCAACTCGTGCCATAGCCCCAGGTGTCGTTGCTCGCCACGTCGTCGCGGAAATTATAGGCGATCGTATAGCTGGTGCCGGTAAAGCCGGTCGGCCGCACGAAGAAGGCATTGGTCTGCGGGACGGTGAGCGTGCCCGAACTATAGGCGCTCCGGCGATAAAAGTCGCGGCGGCTGAACAGGCCGTCAGCGAAGACCGTCAGCCAATCGGTGACGTCGAAACTGAAAGTGCCGTTGACGGAATTGTATTTTTGCGAGGGGATCAGGTCCTGCCCCTGCAGGTCGTCGCATCTGTTGGCCGAGCCGGCGACCAGATTTCCTGCCGTGGCCTGTGTGACGCCGCCGGCCGGAATGGCATAGGTCGTGCCTCCTGCGGTGATGGTGCCGGGCGAGCAGCGCGTGACGCTGTAATCCCTGCCCCCGAGGCCGGTCTGGTTCGAACGGAAATAGGCCCTGTCGTCGCCGTTCAGGTTTCCTTTGTCGACATGCTCATAGGCGAGCATGACCTGGCCGCGCTCCCACACCTTGCCGGCGGCGATACCGGCCGAATATTCATGATAGTCGTCGCCGCTGGTCATGCCGCCGCGAGCAAAGGCCTCGATGCCGTTGAGATTGCGGCGAGGAATGAGATTGACGACGCCAGCGACAGCATCCGAGCCATAGATGGCGGATGCGCCATCGGCGACAATCTCGACGCGCTGAACGCCGAGCGAGGGGAGGATCGAGGGATCCGTCGATCGACCGTTGTTGGTAACCCGATGTCCGTCGATCAGGATGAGCGTGGCGCTCGGCCCGATGCCGCGCAGGTTGATCGAGTTGCCGTAAACAATATTGCCCGACCCGCCGCTCTGGCCACGGGAGTTTTCCGAAACGCCAAGGTCGAAGACCTGCGGCAATTCCTTGATGGCGCGGTCGAGCGTCACCCGGCCGGATTCTGCAATATCCTTGGTGTCCAAAGTCGTTACAGCCGACCCGACGGGCGCGGTGCCGCGGACACGGCTGCCGGTAACGATGATTTCCGCGCTGCTCGCATCCTCAGGCGCGGCCTGGGTTCCACCCTGCGCTTCAGCGAGGCTCGGCATGGCAAGGGCGATGAGCGCGCATGTCGCGCTAAGCAGGGCTTTGCGTCCCATGCGACCGGTCAGTTCAAACATTTCGCCTCTCCTGAATAGCGTTCGATTCTGAGTATGATTGGGCTCTCAAGGGGCCACCGGCAGATCGATGCGCGATCCTGTGCGGCCGCCGCGCAGGACGGTGAGCACAGGCGGCGGCGTCTGCTTGATGTCCTGAAGATTGCGTTGTCGGGGATCGGCGCCGGCAACAGTGACGCGCAGTCGGCTGCCTGTGGGAATGACGCGCGAAATGGGGGTCAGCGCGAAATCCAGCATTGCCTGATTGCCGACAGGCAGTGGCGCGACATCCTCGCTGAGACCCGAATGCCAAGGCATGCCCAGCACGTTATAGGGTGCCTTGGCAGTCTTTCGATGAGAGAGTTTGAGCCGGCCAAAGGCGATGACCTCGGCTGTCCCGTCGGCCGCCACCTGCTCGAGATAGGCGAAGACGTCGGCATCGGGTCTATCCGCCTTCATGCCGAGATGGATGACGGGATAGCCAATCAGCTTGAGTGGCTTGTCGAGGGCCTGGGACGTGTAGCTTAAACCCTTTTCGTCCATCGGTTTTGGCCAGAATGCGAAATAGTCCGCAGGCGGCAAGTCGTAATTGACCGTGAACTTGTCGCTTCCCGTCGCCACGGGATTGGCGGCCAGCGTTCCGTCATTTGCCGATTTGGCCGTTCCACTCGTGCCGCCTGCGAGATACCAGGCGCGGCGCATCGAGCTCATGCCCGGCAACTGGTTGGACCGGACATAATCGCCTTTGCCGTTCAGCCCCTCCACCCAATAGGTGGCGCGGGGGGCACGCTCGATGCCGTTCTGAACCCCTTTGAGATAGTGATCGAAATAGCGTGTGACCTCGCCGGCGAAATCGAACCCGGCGGGCGTCACGCAGTGGCTGCCCGCGCCAGCGAGAAACTTGCCGTTGAGATTGGCGGCTTCCAGAATGACCTGGCTGGTCGGCTCGTCGAGCCAGTTGCCCCAGAAATAGGTCGCGATCCCCGATTTGCGGATCGCGTCGAGATAGGGATAGGGGCCTGCTTCCTGCCAGAACGCATTGCCGGTCAGCTTCGACACGCTGTCGCGATAGGGCATGCCATACCAGAGCGGCGCCATGGGTGTGTTGAAGTCATGCTGGGCAACCGCCGCTTTGAGCTGGCTTCCGTCGGCATCTCCATCGACCGGTATGCTGGCAAGGTCCACGGCCGGCGCTTCATCGGGCCGCGTATTGAATTGCGCGGTTATGCCGCCGTTGCGGACGAAGGCATATTTGTCGATATCCGTCGCCCCGACGAAGATCGCCTTGAGGGCCGAGGGTGCCGTGCTTGCGGTATGAAGCGTCGTGCCGCCGAGATAGGAGCAGCCCAGCATGCCGACATTGCCGTCGGCGAAGCTCTGCTTGGCAAGCCATTGAATGAGGTCGTGGCCGTCATTGGCTTCGGTGCGATCCTGGAAGCCGCGGCGTGAGCCAAATGATGCGCCCTTGCCGCGAATGTCGGCGACGGCGACGACATAGCCCGCGCGAATGAGGGAACGAAGCGCGAGCTGATCGTTGAGCGCCGTTTCGCTGACCTTGCCCTGTTCGTCCTTGAACCGCGCTCGATATGGCGTGAACACGAAAATGACGGGCAGCGGCGCGTCGACGGCAGCCGAGCCACGGGCCGGCCGATAAATGTTGACCGCAAGGCGCGTGCCATCGCGCACCGGAACATATTGGGAGGTTCTTGCAACGTCGGGATAAGGTTGCGCGAGAGCGCCACTGGCACCCGCCGCCGCCGCCATCAGAGCGAGCGTTCCGCGAATCACTCTCATCACCCTCTCCATATTGTTAACAATTTCATCGGCAAAATGGCGAGCGATTGCAAACAGTATTTTCGACAATATTGTTGACAATATTGTCTTCTCCAGCAAAATGGCTCTTTTCCGACAGTTGCGAGCGAGATGAATGGCCGAAGTGGCAAAAATATCGACCGGAGCCGACCTGGCAGATTGGCTTCGAGACCGGATTCGGCGCGGTCGCCTGGTGCCGGGACAACGGCTCGTCGAAGCCGACATCAGCCATGAAACGAGTGCCAGTCGCGCGAAGGTGCGCGAAGCCTTTCAGCGCCTCGAAGCGGAGGGGCTGGTCGCAATCGAGGCTTTTCGGGGGGCTTCGGTGAGGCGAGTCAGCATCGAGGAGATCCGGCAAATCTATCGGGCACGCGTGGCGCTCGAAGGCATATGTGCTGCTGACTTCACCAATTACGCGACGGCCGATCAGAGGAGCCATTTGCTCGAATTGCAGTCCGGACTCGACGCATGCGTGGCTGAGCGAGCCGCCGAGCGCTTCGGACGGCTCAACCATGAATGGCACAAGCAGATCATAGATGGGTCGGGGAACAACGTCGTTCGCGATCTACTCGAGCGATTGACTGTGCCGATCAACCGCCTGCTGTTCGAGAGCTTCTACGATGAGGAGCGCCTCAGGATCGCAAACGATGATCACAAAAAGATCACGCAGCTCATCATTGCCGGGGACGGCGCGCGCGCCGAGGAAGCCATGCGGAAGCATGTCGGCGATGGATTCCAGACTCTCTCTCACATTGCGGGCGAGTTTGGTGCCTGACTTTGTCTCCCGCAGACAAATCGACAATCTGGAGTGCGTTCGGGTTTGAGGGAATCAAACCCGAACGCTGCCATTTTCTTTCGTGCAAATAGGCTTTGGCGCTGCCGCAGCCCGCAATGCCCGGAGATTCACGCTCCGAACATGCCCGCGAGGCGCGGCGGCTCCCGCGCGTCAGTTCTTGACCGGCAGCTTGTCCAGGGTCGCCTGGATTTTTGCCAGGTTTTCGTCGCTCAGCGCTTCCGGCTCATATTGTTGGATATCTTTGAGAGTGAGGTTTCGGCCGGCGCTTTGAAACTGCTCATTGGCGTAGACGGTCGGTATATGTTGCTTGAGGACGGCCGCCGCCGCCGGATCGTCGAGCAGCTTGCCCACGAGCGTCGTTTCGACCGAATAGCGGGTCGGCTGTGTCGCCGGCGCACTTTGGGCGAGAACGGGCGCTGCCTGCGATATCAGGCCTGCCGCGCTCACGGTTGCGAGGGCTATCGACATCATTTTCTTTCGCATAAATTGCCTCCTGGTTTTCATGTGCAAGCGTTGAAACTCTCTTTTTGCGCGCATGTGGCGGGGACTGCCTGTCGAGCATTCATGCGACTGCGGGCAATCCAAAGCAGAACAGCCGCGAAGAGCGGTGTCGGCGCCATGGACAGGATCGCATAGCGCAGAGCTTCGTCGCCCAAAGCCGGCGTCAGTGCATCGCTCAAAGTACCGACGAGGAACGGTGCCAAAGCCCCCGCGATAATGCCGTTGGCAAAGAGCAGGAGCGTCGAAGCCATGCCCCTGTTCCAGGCGGTCACGAGCGCGATCGACAGGGCCATGCAGGGAGCGACCGCGGCACTGAGCAGAAAATTCATGACCCCCGCGGCGGCGAGCGCGCCTCCCAAGGAGGGCAGGAGAACGAACGCCGCGAAACAGGGCGCCGCCATCGGCAGGGCAATGACCGGAATGAGAAGGCTGGCGCTATCGCTCCCGCTCCGGCGCACGAGCCAGCTCGCGATCAGGCCGGATATGAGAGTGCCGCTTATGCCGCCAATGCCGATAGCCGGCCCCGTTACCGCGCCGACTTCCGCCAATGGGACGCCATGGCTGCGCTGCAGGAAGGCGGGCGCCCAGGCCGCCAGGACCGTGACGCCCATAGCCGAGCAGCCCAGTCCAAGCCCAAGCAGACTGAAGCCGGGAATGCGCAGGATTGCCACGACGGACTGCACGAGCTTTGCTCGCGATTGAGGGGGTAGCGATGTCTGCGAATCGTTGCGGGCAGGCTCGCGCAGCAGGCACAGGACCAGGAGGAGAAGCGCCAGGCCCGCAATGCCGAAGATAACGAACATCGATCGCCAGCCATGCATTGCCGAGAGGACGCCAGCCAGGACGGAACCGCCGACCAGCCCGAAGAAATTGCTGGTCTGGAAGATGCCCACTGCGCGCGGCCTCGCGGAAGGTTCGTAGAGGTCGGCGATGATCGAAATGGCGACCGGGACGACGGTGGCCTCGCCTGCTCCCACGAGAATGCGGCTCAGCCCGAGCATGAAGAAGCCTTGTGCCCAGCCCGTCATCGCGGTTGCGATCGTCCAGGCGGCAAGTCCAAGCGCGAGGATGCGCTTGCGGTTGGACCGATCGACCCAGCGCGCGATAAAGAGACCTGCGCCGAGATTGAACGCGACAAAAAGGAACCCGTTCACAAGGGACATCTGAGTGTCGTTCAGCATCAGGTCGCGTTTTACCGGCTCCGTCACGATGCCGAGCAGGACCCGGTCGGCCATGCTGAGAACGCTGACGAACGACAGGAGCGTCAGAGCCAGCGTGCGCTGGGGGCGAAAGTCACTCGCTTTATCGGGAGATCCGCTCATTCCCCGATTTCTGCGGGCGTGGCGATCGCCAGACCCAATAGTTCCGCCGCATTGAGGCCAAGGACCTTTTTCCTGTCGGCTTCCCAGAGCCCGGCGTGAAAACCGACCGGATCAGGCTCGCTCATGTCAAAAGGATAGTCGGTGCCCAGGCAAAGCTTGTCGGCGCCATGTGTGCGCACGAGGCTGTCGAGCTGGTCCTTGTCGAAGACGAGCGTGTCGAGCCACAGTTTCCGCAGATAGCTGGATGGAAGATGCTGGCAATGCTCGCTGCAGTCGGCGCGCGCGCGCCAGCCATGGTCCATGCGACCCCAATAGCCGGGCGCATAGCCGCCGCCATGGGCGACGCAAATCTTGAGGCGGGGATAGCGGTCCAGCACGCCGCCGAAGATCAGATGGCCCAGTGCGAGGGTGGATTCGAGCGGATTGCCGATCAGGTTGTTGAAATAATATTCGCTCATCCGGTTGGCGTGGGTGAAACCGAGCGGGTGGATGAAGATGAGCACGCCCAGCTCCTCCGCGGCTGCCCAGAAGGGGCGTAGATGCTCGGCATGGAAGTCGACCCCATTGACGTTGGAGCCGATCTCGATGCCGCGCAGATCCAGCTTCTTCACGCAGCGGCGCATCTCGGCGACGGCCATTTCGACATTTTGCAGCGGGACGGTCCCCATTCCGACGAAGCGGTCCGGATGCTGCGCCACGGCCTGCGCCATGCCGTCGTTCACGACTTGCGCCGCGGCGCGGCCGGTCTCGGGCTCGGCGAAATAGAAATATTGGCCGGGACTGGGAGAGAGCGCCTGGACGTCGATCCCCAGCCGGTCCATGTCGGCGAGCCTGGTATCGAGCGTATTCAGCGTCCGCCCGATCGCGGCGAACTGCGCCCGATTGACCTCGCTGGATTTGGCGCTGGTGAAGTCGTTGATGCCCGGCGGCGGCCCCGGATGCTTGGCCTGCACGATGGTGTCCGCGGCGGGAATGCCGAGATGGCAGTGGATGTCGACGACGAGATGTCGGCCGCGCGCCTTGACCGGAATCGGTTTGCGGCCGCCGCAGGTGGTGATTGTCATGCTGCCCCCGCGGGCCGAACGGTGCCGGTGCAGGGGCCGAAACCGATGGAAACATAGCCGGAGGCTTGCGTGCGGCCGTGGAGCGTCAGCGTGTCGCCGTCCTCCAGCCAGTTTCGCTGTGTTCCGTCGGGCAGGTCGATCGGGGCGCCGCCGCGCCAGGTGATTTCGGCAAGGCAGGCGCGTGCCTCCTCGGCGACGCCCGAGACGGTGCCGGTCGCGATCAGGTCGCCTGGTTCCAGCGGCGCGCCGTTCGAAGCCTGGTGAGCGACCATCTGGGCGAGCGTCCAGTACAGCTCGTTGAGGTTCGTCCGGACGATGCGAAGGCCATTCAGCTCTGCGGTGAGCTCGATGTCGATCCCCCCCAACGCACGATCTTCGCTTGCAAGCAGATATGCGGGCACCGGCGGTTCGTCGTCCGCCCGTCCGCGGGCCGCGGTGCGGAATGGAGCGAGTGCCTCCATTGTCACGATCCACGGGCTAATGGTGGTCAGGAAGCTCTTGCCGAGATGCGGCCCGAGCACGGATTCGAAGAATTGTATGCCGCGCGCGGACCAGTCGTTCACGAGGCAACAGCCGAATATCGCGGCCTCGGCCTGCGCCATACCGATGCTGGTGCCAAGGGCATTGCCGGCCCTTAACCACGCGCCGAACTCCAGTTCAAAATCGAGCATGGGCTCCGGGCCGATCTCGACCGTGCCCGATCCCGGCGGCGTCTCATATTGCCCGCGCGGACGCACCACCGGCGTACCGCTCGGCGCGACCGAGCTTGCACGGCCGTTATAGGCTACCGGCAGCGCGAGGGCGGCCAAACGCGGTGTCGTGCCGCCCATGCGCCGGATATGGTCATAGGATGTGCAAAAGTCGGTGAACGCGGTGGGCTTGAGTGGCAGCAGAATCTCCGCTTCGGCCATCGGCACAAGGCAGCGCTCGAGCACCGCTCGATCCCCCGAGCCGCCCTCTCGAAACAGCTCGGAGAGGCGCGCGCGCAGTGCGCTGACCGCACCGGGCGAAGCGTTGAGGAGTGGCGCCAGAGTGTCGCCGGCTGCCGCTCGGGCAGCGTCCGCAGCGCCACCTTCGAGCACCCCGGCATCGAGCAGGGCGGGCAGGTCGATGATCGCTTCGCCGAGCGCAACGCCGCCGCGCGTCCGGCCGCCATGAGCGAAAAGGCCGAAAGGAAGGTTCTGGATCGGGAAGTCGGTGTCGGCCGTCTGGGCCGACGCAAGCCAAGCCTTGCGCGCGGGATCATGGGTGGCGTTGATTTCAGTGGTCATGACCGCAACTTTCCTTGTGAGCCGCCATTTCACGGCTGTATCGTCCCATTTCGCCGAACAGGTCCTTGCCGTCCTCGGGCGCCAGGCGTGCGCCCCACGCGCGATAGAGGACGAACACATTGGCAACGATGCGTTCCGGGTCGCTCCAGCCGCGAAATTCGGTCAGGTTGATATCGCGCGCAGCGTCCTTCCAGCCAAGGCCCGCGTCGAAGCGCTTGCGCGTCTCGTCGCGCACATATTCGAAATAGGCCTTGAGGTTGGCGACCGCCTGACTGTCCGCAATCGGGCCATGGCCTGGCACCACCACCTCGGGTTCGAGCGCGATGATATAGTCGCAGGCCGCGATCCAGTTCTCGATCGGCCCGTCCCACATGATCGGATGGCCTTCGTTGAACAGCAGATCGCCGGTGAACACGACGCGCTGCCGGGGTAGCCAGGCGATCGTATCGGAACTCGTGTGCGCCGGGCCGAGGTCGATGAGCTCGACGGGCGTGTCGCCCACGGCGATCGAGAGCCGTTTCTCGAACGTGCGGGTTGGCATGGCGACGGAATTGAGGTCGCTCCAGTCGAACTTGCGGCCCATTGTTTCGTAGAGGAAGGCGCCGGCGTCGCCCATCTTCTCCCAATTGTCGGGGAGGCTGGCGAACTGGATGGGGTCGAACTTCGCCATTTCCGCGGCGGTCTCGCGCGTCGCGATGATCTCCGCGCCCTCGACTAGGCCATTGCCGACGAAATGGTCCGGATTGGCATGGGTGTTGACGAGACGGTCTATGCGTGCGCCGCCCGGCACGCGGGCGAAGTCGTCGAGCATCGCGCGTGTCAGCGTCCGGCTCATCAGCGTATCGATGAGAAGCGTTTGTCCCTGCGCGCTGATCAGGCCGGCGTTTGACCAGCCCCACGTGCCGTCCGGCTGCACATAGCCGTAAACGCCATCGCCAATGTCGTGCACGCCTTGCGTGAACGCCCAGTTGGTCATCCCGCTCCTCCTCGTTCTGCGTGTCAGTCTTAGCGCCGATATTCCTGTTCTCAAGAATTAAATTTGTGACTAATCGACAGACGATGAGCACCAACACAGAGCGCAAGCGAGGCAAGGGGCGGCCGATCGCCGCGGAAAAGGGCGTGGGGCGAGAGGCGCTCATCGCGGCCGCGCGCAAACTGCTCCAGGCGCTGCCGCCCGCCCAGGTCACCATCGCCGCCATCGGACGCGAGGCGGGTGCCGATCCTGCCCTCATTCGCTATTATTTCGGCAATCGCGAAACACTTCTCTTCGAGGTCGCGCAGCAAATCGCTCAGCCCGAGCATAGCGCCGACTCGCCGCTTGACGATTTGAAGCCTGTTGCCGGGCTTGAGGCGTTTATTCACCGGACCTTCCGTTTCACCCGCTCTGCAAAATATATGCAGCGGCTGATGGCGGAGGAATTGAGCAACGCCAAGTCGCCCGAGATTCAGCAGAAGCTGCGTGAGTGGCAGCACGAGCCGGTCGCCATCTATGATCGGATCAAGGGCAACGACGATGGCGAGACGCTCGCCGATTTCGATTCGCTTTTCCTCCACCTAGCTGTGATCGGCATTGCCGACTTCTTCCACTCCGGCGCGCCGGTGGTGAAGATGCTCGTTCCCGATGGGACCGATCTCGTTGAATTGGAAAAGCGCTACGAAGCCTTCGTCGTCAGATTGCTGCTCGACGGGCTGAAGAAGAGGGCGCAGTAGCCTCAGCGTTCCGCCGCGCAAGGATTGCGCTGCGTGCCGAGGCCAGTGATCGTTCCTTCCATGACATCGCCCGGCTGGAGGAAGACGCCGAAGGCGGAACCGTTGCCATAAGGCGAGCCGGTGCAGATCAGGTCGCCCGGCTGAAGAATCACGCGATCGGACAGATAAGCGATCTGCCGCTCGATGGAGATCATCATGTCGGCGGTGCTCTCGTCCTGATAGACCTTGCCGTTGACGGACAGGCGGATGTTGAGTGCATAGGGATCGGCCACAGCGGCCTTGGGCACCACCATCGGGCCGAAGGGGAGGAAGGTGGGGAAGCTCTTGCCCGAGAGCCAGTCCGGTCCGATCGCCGAGCCGTCGCGGCGGAAGATCAGTTCGCGCGCGGTCACGTCGTTCACCACGGCGAAGCCTGCGACATAGTCCATGGCCTCTTCGGGTGAGACATGGTGGCAACGCTTGCCGATCACCACGCCCAACTCCAGCTCCCAATCCGGCTTCTGTACGTTGCGCGGCAGCACCACCTGGTCGTTGGGACCGACCACGCAGGAGGGAAGCTTCAGGAAGCAGAAGGGTGTCGCGTTCGCCGCCTTGTCGTCCATCACCTTCTCGGCATGGGCTCGCAGATCCTCGGGCGACATCTTGTCATGGTCGGCCGTGCGCATCGATGGATCGCCCATGATGAGGCCGATCACATGCTTGCGGTAATTGGCGCCGGTGCAGAAGACCTGGCGCGGCACATAGGGGGCCTGCACCGCCGCAGGATCGAACCCGGCCGCCGCCGCCCAGGCCTCCTCCGCGATTTCGTTCACCGCCGTGAGCGTCTCGTCCCAGCGGTCGATCAGGCTGAGCAGGTCACCCGCCAGGCCGAGTGAGGCGAGGGGAATTGCCTTGTCGCCGCGCACAGCAACGGCTTGCGTCTGACCGTCCAGCGCCAACGTCGCCATCCCAATTGCGTCCATCGTCCGTCCTCCGCTCGGATTCAGTAAGGTTCGGCGAGCCTGGAGAGCGTGCCGCCGAGCATCTTGTTCGCCTCGACCTGGTCGCCGCCGCTCATCTCGATCTCGCCGATGCGCACGCTGTTCTCGACGATGAGGCGCGCGCGCTCCTGGCGCCGCGCCATGAAGGCGGCGAGGGCGGACGAGACGTCGTCGGTCTTCGCCATCTCGTCCGCGAGCACCAGCCCGTCCTCGACGGCCATGCCGGCACCCGAGGCCATGTGCGGCGTCGTGGCATGGGCGGCATCGCCAATCACCACCGCGCGGCCCTTGTGCCAGGGCGCGGCCAGCAGCTGCCATTCGAGCGGCCGGTAATTGACGAGCGAATGCGGCCCCAGGCCGGCGCGGACCTCGGGCACATAGGCGCCGAAGGGCGCGAGCAGGCCCTTGAGATGATCGACGAGTTGGTCGTCGGCATAGCGCGGATTGTCCAGCACATGTTCCAGCACGAAGAGATACATGTGCGTCGCCGAAACGGGATTGAAGCCGAGCTTCACCGGTCCACCGAAGAACATCTCGGTGCCGGTCATCCCCTCCGGGCGCGGCGCGACGGCGCGCCAGCAGCCCTGGCCGGTGAAGCGCGGTTTCGGTGCCTCGGGGAAGAGCGTGCCGCGAATCTGCGAAAAGATGCCGTCGGCGCCGACCAGCAGGTCGTAGCGGCCGCTGCTTCCGTCGTCGAAAGTCACGTCCACGCCCGCGCCGTCGTCGGCGAAGGACGAGACCTTGAGGCCCAGCCGCACCGTGATCCCGGTCTCGCGCACGCGAGCCGAGAGAATGTCGTGCAGCACCGGCCGCATGATGCCCCCGCCGGACTGGATGGGCTTGGGGTTCTCGTGGGCCGGTGCCTGGAAGATCACCGTGCCGTCGACCGAGCGCCCGCGCATCCCCGAGCCGACATGGCCGCGCGCGCGCACTTCGTCGAGAATGCCGAGATCGTCGAAGGCGCGCAGCGATATGCCGGTGATGCTGATCCCGGCGCCATAGACGCGCCAGTTGGGATCGGCGTCGACCAGCGTGACGCCCACGCCCTTGGCGGAGAGGGCGAGCGCGGAGGTCATGCCGGCGATGCCGCCGCCGACGATGAGCGCAGAACCGATCACGCAGGCACCTGCCACAGGCCCTTGTCGGGCGACATTTCGGCATGGGGCTTGTTGCCGGCGATGATGCGGCCGGTTCCCCACTGGTCCATCACCTCGAGGCCGGGCGTATAGACCGTCGGCTGCCAGCTTGCCTCGTCGACCTCCTCGAGATCGGAGGTGTATTCGACCGTGTTGCCGTTGGGCGTCGAATAATAAGTGAAGGTGTTGTTCCCCGCCGTATGACGGCCCGGCCCCCACTGGAGCTGCACGCCATTGTTGGTCATGCGCGCCAGGCCACGCATGAGATCGTCGATGGAGCGCACGTCGAAGGCAATGTGGTTGAGCGCCGGCGGCCCGGGCAGGATCGCGAGACGGTGGTGCGCCGTGGAGCAGCGCAGAAATGCCATGAAATCGCCCAGCCAGTCGGTGAGGCGGAAGCCGAGCGCAGCGGCATACCATTCGACCAGGGCCTTGTGCTGCGGCGAGTGGAGGACGATGTGGCTGATCTGCAGCGGCACCGCCTCGTTCTTCCCGAGTTCTCGCGGGATGCGCGGAGTCGCCTCGGCGATGACCTCGAGGGCGTGGCCGTCCGGATCGAAGAAACGGCAGGCATAGCCGCCGGCGGGCCCTTCGGCCGGCCCAGGGGCGCTGATCACCTTGGCGCCGGCCGCCTGGGCCTGCGCGAAGATGACGTCGACGTCGGCCGCGCTCGCCGCCGTGAAGCCGACGAGATCGGTCTTCTTCTCATCGTCCTGCCGCAGCCGGATGACATAGGGGTGCGCGGATGCGGCCGCGGCGAGATAGATCTTGCCGTCCTGCTCGGCGACTTCCTCGAGGCCCCATATATCGGTGAAGAATGCCCTCTCTGCCGCGAGATCGGGCACGGCCAGGGCCACATATTGCAGGTCGGTCACAGATGCCATTGTCGCCATCCTCTCTAGATGGCGCCCCTTTTATTCCCGTCGGCAGGAATATCAAGGGGCGCCACAGTCTCCCCGGAGAATCAGAAGCGCAGTCCCGCCCGGACGCCGAAGGTGCGCGGCTGCTCGGCATTGGCGACGAACAGATTGCCGCTGTTCGCCGTCGCGCCGGCCAGGCGCTGGCTGTCGGTCAGGTTGAACACATAGGCCGTCACCGACCAGCGGTCATCCACTTGCGCGAGCGTCGCCGAGAGCGTGGTGACGAAATTGGCTTTGCCCATCAGGAAGGGGAGATAGTCGGCGCTCGAATAGGTCGAGCTGCGATAGCGCGTGCCGGCACCGAGCACGAGCTTGGTTTCGCCGAGCGGAATCGACTGCTGGCCGTTGATCGTGAAGGACCATTCCGGCGCGTTGAAGGCGGGGCGACCCGAGCAGTCGATCCGATAGACGGCGAGAATGGAGCCGCCCGGCGTCGTCTGCGTCGTCGGGCTGTAGCCGCAGCTGGTGTTCGGCGACAGGCCCTGGTTCGGCACGAAGTAGGTGAAGCTGTCATAGCTCGTGTCGAGATATTGCAGGCTGCCCGAGAGCGTCGTGTTGCGCGTCGCCTGATATTCGACGTCGATATCCACCCCCTTGATCGAGCTGGTGCCGATGTTGCGCGTCAGCAGCACCGTGGAGGGCGGGTTGCCAAGATCGTAACCGAACTGGCTGAACTGCTGGTTGCGATACTTCCAGATGAAGCCCTCGACATTCACCTGCAGCTTGTTGTCGAGGAAGCGGTTTTTCGAGCCGATCGTATAGGCTTTCAGCGTCTCGGGCTCATAGCTCTCCAGGCCACGGGCGAAGGAAAAACCGCCCGAGTGATAGCCCGTCTCGAAGCTGGCGTAGATCATGTTGCGCGGCGAGAGATCATATTGCGCGGCGAGGCGATAGGTGAACTTGTCGTCCTTGCGCGAGGAATTGATCACGATCGGCGACTTGAGCACGAAGGGCGCGGTCTGCGACCCGCCCGCCGCCGGCGGCAGCACGAACAGCGGCACGCTCGTCACCGGGATACCGGCGCTGGCATAGAAGCTCTCGGTCGCAGCGCCGCTGCCGGCGAGCGGCATCAGCGGCAGCGTCGGGCAGCTATTGCCCAGCGCCGGATTGCCACAGAACAGGATGTAGACGTTCGACGTGCCGTTGAACGACTTGCTGTCCGAGGTGTAGCGACCCGCCGCCGTCAGGCTCAGCGCCTCGGTCGGGTGGACGGTCAGCTTGCCGAAGCCGGCCCAGCTTTTCGTGTGCGTGCTGAACTGCTGATAGGGCGAGAGCGTCCACTGGTTGTAGGAGGCGGTCGCGTTGATCTTCTCGTCGAAATACATGCCCCCGATGAGATAATCGAGCGATGGTCCGGCCTTTCCGGCCCAACGCGCCTCGATGCTCCCTTGGCGGTCCTTCTCCTTGGAGCCCGCCTCGCGGAAAATGCCGGTGAAGCGATAGTCGATGTTCGCTTCGCGCCATGCCGGCTGGATGGTCAGCGTGCCGGCATCCGTCTTGTAATTGACCTCACCGGTGACGCCCCAATAATCGTTGTCGTTGGAAGGCTTGCCGTCCTGAACCGCACCGGCGCGGCCCGCTGAGGAAAGGAAGCGCGTGGCGAGCAACGCCTGGGATTTGGGATCGCCCGTGCCTTGGCGTGGATCGAAGCCGGTGGGCGTGTAGGACCAGCTCGGCGGGCCGCTGGGACCGAAGGTGAGGTTCGCCGACCCGATATAGTAGCCCGTCGCGCTTGCGCCCCCCTGGTGAGCGTAATCGGCGGCGAGGCGCAGGTCGAGCTGGGCGGTCGGCTCGGCATAGAACTGAGCGCGCGCGCCATATTCGCGCTGGCTGCCCGACCCATCGCTCAGGAAGCCATCGTGCGATGAGAGGTTGCCGGCGATCCGGAAGGCCGCCTTCTCGCCGACGGGCAGGTTGAGCGCGCCCTGCGCCGTAATCCAGTTGAAATTGCCGTAGCCGACCGAAACGTCTCCCTCCTGCTTGCCGATCTTCGGCTTGATGGGGATGACGTTTATCGCGCCGCCGGTCGCGTTGCGGCCATAGAGCGAGCCCTGTGGACCTTTCAGAACTTCCACGCGCGCTAGGTCGTAGAACATGCCTGAGGTCGAGCTCGGCCGGCCGATATAGACGCCGTCATAATTGAAGGCGATCGCGGGGTCGGAATAGGCGTTGACGGTATTGTTGCCGACCCCGCGCAGGTAGAAGGTCGTCGTGCCGCCCGCCCCGCCCACAGCGGCGAGCGCCGGCGAGGTGCGGGAGAGGTCCTCGGCGCGCGTCACCAGCTGCTGCCTCATCTCGAGGGGCGACACGACATCGATGGGCAAGCCCGCCTTCTGGGCGCTCTGCGTTACGCGCTGCGCGGTGATGACGATATCGGCGAGTTCGGAGCCCTCGCTCTGGGCGGCGTCAGCGGGAACAGGGGCAGCCTGCGCATGCAGTGCGCCGGGCAGCATGAGCGCCGCGCCCAAGGCCAACAGCGACGCGCCACGATGGAACGTGTTCATAACCTCTCCTTTTCGACCAGTCCTGTCCCGTTATTCCCGGGTGTGTGAATTATTATTCCCGCTATCATGAATTAGGGGGCTGTTCAAGCCGCTGTCGCGGCGACGCGCTCGCCTCGGCAAATTCCTTGATGAATGAATTATACGAGGGCAGAACCGGCCCCGAGACGACACAAGACAAGACGAGACGAGGGGGAGAAATGCAGCGATGAATGGCTCGACGGCGAGACCGGCGCGCGCCGGGACGAAGGTGCGCCCATGAGCGCGAACAATGCTGTATCGGCCACCGCGCTCGCCGAGCTGCGGGCGGGTTGGGGCCGGATCCTGTCGGCGGCGTTTGGCGTCGGGCTCGGCATTGCGGGATTGCTCACCTATAATAGCGGGCTGTTCGTGGCTGCCTTGGGGCAGGATATCGGTCTCACACGCACCGCTTATGGCGCGGTCTTCTTCGGCGCGAACGTGGCGATGTGCGTTGCGATGCCGCTCGTCGCCCGGCTCGTCGAAGCGCGCGGTCCCCGGCTCGCCGCGATGCTCGGCGCCGTCGCCTTGTCGATCGGTTTCGTGCTGCTCTCGCAGGCGGGGTCGGTTCCCGGCTATGCCGCCGCGATGGTCTTTACCGGACTGTTCGCCGCAGCGTCGGCGCCCGTTGCGCACACCCGTGCCATTGCCTCCGACTTTCACCGTGCCCGCGGCCTTGCGCTCGGCCTGACCCAGCTTGGCATCGGTCTTGCCGCAGCCATGGTTCCACCATTGGTCACCTGGATCATTGCGGGCCATGGCTGGCGTACCGGCTTCGTCCTGCTCGCCGGCCTGGCGGCGCTCGGCCTGCTTCCTGCGCTCGGTCTTCCGGCGCGCGTTGCGGGGCTTCCGTCGAGTGGCCAACATGGCGCGGCTTCGACATTTCGCGAGGTGCGTGGAGGGATGCTATTCCAGGTTCAGATTGCAGCCTTTACGACGATGGCCTTGGCATTCGCGGGAATGCTCTCTCACTTCGTGCCGATGCTGCTGGACAGCGGCATGCCGATCCATGCCGCAGGTCGCCTTGCCGGTCTGATCGGGGTTTCGGTCATTGTGACACGCGTGTTGGTCGGCTGGCTATCGGATCGGGTCGAGCCGGCATGGCTCGCCGTCGGCAGCTGCCTCCTATGCGCCGCCGGCTGTCTTACGTTGGCCTTGGCCGGCGCTCAGATGGCGACCGTCGGCGCGATTGCTCTTGGCGCTGCAATGGGGGCCGAAGCGGATCTGATTGCCATTCTCACCGTCCGCAACATACCCCTCATTGCCTACAGCCGGGCTTATGCCGCGCAATATGCCGCCTTTACGGTTGCAGCAGGGCTCAGCCCGATGTGGATCGGCTATTTGGCCGATCGCTCGGGCACCTATCGTTCGGCAGAGTTCATGTCCGCGCTGCTGCTGTTGGTGCCTGCCGCGCTTTTCCTCTGGATGGCCCTGCGCAAGCGAAGCGCTGTCGCTTAGCTTGCATAGCCGATCTCATTTCGCGGTCTCCCCTTCGAAAACGGCTCGAACCAGGGCCGGGAGATCGCCGTCATGCTTTAGTCCCATGCCATCCGCAGCAGCGGTGACAAGCGCGGGAAACGCGCCGAACAATGTCTCGGTGCGCGGATCGGCCTTGAATTGGACCTTCGGCGCCGTGCCACAATATTGCGATATTTCGGCCACGAGTTCGGTCAGCTGAACGCGCAGCGCCGGCATTGTCGCGACGGCCGGCCTGTCGTCGAGCTGCAAAGCCAGTAGCAGGTTGCGCGCGCATTGCCGCGCCGAGATGAGCCATGTCGTGGCTTCGGAACTCACCGGCACAGTGATCTCATCGCCAGCGCGGATGGCCCAGAACAGATCGCTGAGAAAGGCCGATCCGAAGCCGTCCGCCGAACGTGGCCTTGCAACGATGCCGGGGAGGCGCAATGCCAGCGCGCTGAGATCGCCGCGTCGCACAGCATCCTCAATTGCAATTTCGCACATCAATTTGTGCGCACCATAGGTCATGCCAGGCCGTGGCACCGTCTCGTCGTCGATCAACCCATTCAAGCCGGATCCCAGAACCGCGATGGAACTCGCATAAACCAGCCGCGCTGAGGTTCCGGAAAGAGCGGCGATCAGATCCAGGGTGGCGTCGACATTGATCCTTCGGGAAGCGACGGGGTTCGCCTCCGAGGCTCCACCGGGCAGGGCGGACAAGTGAATGACATGCGTCGCATCGGCCAATGCATGGCGCAGCGCCGCTTTATCGGAGACGTCGCAAACGACCGACGCGAATTGGGGAGCGGGCATGGGGGCCAAAACGCGATCAACCAGCCGAATGCGCCCCGGATGATGAACCGCCAGCATTTCAGCGACGACGGCCTGGCCTACAAATCCCGCAGCGCCGGTTATGACGGTGAGCATATGCCGCCGCCGTCAGCCAAGGCCGTCTTCATAGACGCCGTCTATGAGAATGAAGGCGATCCGGCAGTTCTTGCCGGAACGATTGGCCCAGCCATGATTGGTGCCGCGTTGAATGACGATGTCCCCCGCCTTTACGACGGTCTCGCCGATATCGAGAATGAGCGTGATCTCGCCTTCGAGGACGATGCCGTAATCGATCGTCTCGGTTTTGTGCATGAAGGCGTGCCGACTGTCTGCCGCCTGATGGGACGATGCCTCGGCCGCGCCGATCATGTCGAAATGCGCGCGCGCCTCTTCCGGGCTGATGCTTCCGAACCGGTCATCCTCAGGGGGAATGTCCAGGACGCGGATGCGGGTGCCGCCCCTTGGCGGAGCCAGGCTGATGCCATCTTCCGGGGGCTCGCCGGACGAGCGATCAATACGGGCGGGCGTCTCGCGGGTATTCCATACCTCGTAGAACCAGGGGCCGAACGCTTCGCCAATCTTCGCCACCCGCGGCGGCGGGCCGTCTTCCAGAAAGACGGCATTTCCATCGGCATCGTGGCCGGTCACGATGCGGCGAAACGGCGCAGTCTGCATTCATTTTCTCCTTCAGGCGGGTTCGGGCTGAAGCTGTGAGGCGTCTGCTGATGTTGATGCGTCATGTCTTGCACCTTCACCGCAATTGACGCTTGAGCGTGAGTGCCGTGACGGCGGCGCCCAGGCAGCCGCCGAACAGGACCTTGATCGTGATCGCCGCCGCGAACGGGACGACCTGCCATCCCGTCGCTGTGGCAATCGCCACCGCGGCTGCCGTGCCGCCAATGGCGGCCAGATAGCCGGTCGATAGCGCAACCAGGGCGACGCCACATGCGGTGATGCCACGCGGATCAAGCGCCAGGGAAGCCAACACCGCGGTTCGACGAGCCAGAAGGCCAGGCACCAGTGCCGCCATCAAACCGACCATGAAGCCTTGCGGGATGAAGTCGATCACGAAGCCCGGCGCCGACCACATCGTCACGTCGCGCAGCCCGAAGAAAGCGAAAAAGAAGCCGGCGCTCAGAACCGCATTGATTGCCGCGCTGATGGTCGCCTCTCGCCGAACATAGCCGGCCGAAGTCATCGCGCTGCCGTCTGGCCGCCCAGCGTTTCTGCAAGCCAATCGGCGATATAGTCGCGGCCGAAGGACATGTTATCAGCGCCGACATGCTCCACGCCGCCTTCTCGAGGCGTAAAGATCTTGAGCTCGCGCGCCGGACTGTTGACCAGCTGATTATAGGCCTGATGGGCATAATCGAGCGCAATCTGGCGGTCGAGCTCGCCATGCGTAACGAGAAACGGGACCTTGATCCTGTCCATATGCCCATTGAGGTTCATGCCCTCGGCCTTGGCCAGGAACTCGTCCATATCCTTTGCGCCGAACACCCACATGACGTGGTTCCAGTAATGCGGCACCGGGTTCTCGCCCTCTCGCTTGAGACGGCGTTGCTGCACTTCTGCCCAGTTATGGTTCGCACCCCATACGGCGCCCGCGGCAAATCTCGGTTCATAGGCAACGGCCCTCGGCGTATAATATCCGCCGAGCGAAATTCCGGCCATCGCGATGCGCCGCGAATCCGCGTCGGCCTGCGTCTCCAGCCAGTCGACCCAAGGCGAAGCCCAGAGTTCGCTTCGATAGGTTGCGGGGAGCGAATATGTCCGGAGCGCCTCGCCGGTGCCCGGCTGGTCGACGCAGAGCGTGGAAATTCCCCTCCGTTTCAGCGCTTCCGGCAGACCCGAAAACCAAAGCAGTTCCTTGGTGCTATCGAGGCCGTTGCAGTAGACCACAACCGGTCGCGGCCCTTCGCCGGACGCGCGCACATAATAAGCCGACAGCTTGGCGCCATCCCCATAGGGAATTTCAACGGCTTCCACGCCGTCATTTGAAAAGGCTGTGCCCCGCCTGAATGCATCGACGGCCTTGGCATAGGTTTCGTCGCGACCGGCGTGACCGTGGCCCTGCATCCGCTCGGCGGTCGTGTAATAGACCGCCGCGCGCTTCAGTTTCTCGCCAGCCGAAAACAGCCGGCCGCGCGCTTCGTCCTCGGATGCAAGTTCCGAAAGCTTGTCGGCCATCTTCAGCCATTCGCGCAGAAAGTCCGCGGTTCCGGCGTCTTCGCCGGCCTGCGCCTTTTCGAGAAGAGGCTGGCACATATCGACGATCTCGCCGATTCGGCCGCCGCTCTCCATCGCGACCGCGATGGAGAGGTTCCAGACATAATTCGGGAAATATTGGAAAAGCGCCATCTAGACCTCCGCCGCCCGGAAGAGGCCGGTGTCCGCAGCCGGCTTCGGCATGGTCTGGGGACCGCCGGTGCCAGTGCCCCACTGGTCCATGATATGCGGCGCAGGCTCATACACTTGCGGCTCCCAGCTCGCGTCATCCACCTGCTCAAGCTCGGACGTATATTCGACCGCAAACCCGTTCGGCGTCGTGAAGTAGCTGAAAGTGTTGTTGCCTGCGGTGTGGCGGCCTGGACCCCATCGAAGATCCACATCCTTGCGCTTCAATCGGGCGATGCCGCGCATCATCTCATCCACATTGGGCATGTCATAGGCGACATGATTGAGACACGGCGGCCCAGGCAGAAACGCGATACGGTGATGCGCGGTGTTGCAGCGCAGGAAGCTCATGAAATCGCCGATCCAGTCGGACAGGCGGAAGCCGAGGACGTCGATGAAGAATTGTGTTTGTGCGCGATGATCCGGGGAATGGAAGACGATGTGGCTGATGCGCTCCGGAATGGCTTCGCGCGGCTCCAACGGTCGCGAAGTGCCGCGCCGGACTTCGGCCGAGATCTCAAACGAAAGACCATCCGTTGAAAAGAAGCGGAAGCCATAGCCGCCACCGAACTGCGTCAGGTCGCGAGGCTCGAATATGATCTGGTTGCCGGCGGCCTTGACCTTCTCGAACAAGGCGTCGACGTCGCCGCGCGTTTCCGTCGCCAGAGAAACAACATCGATGTGCGCCGTGTGCGATTGGCGCAGCCGTACGACGTACAGCTCGTCATGTCCCTGTGCGGCGAAATAGACCAGACCGTCCTGCTCGTGGACCTCTTTCAGGCCCCAGACCTCGCCATAGAATTTTCGTTCAGCATCGATGTCGGGCGTTGCATAGCCGACATATCGGATTTCGGTCACTCTGCTCATGGGTTCACATTTTCCTTCTGAATGAGCTTCTGGAGGAAGCGGCGCGCGCGCGTTCCACCGGCATCGATGCCGAGGAATGCAGGCTTTCGATCCCAGAAATCGGCCCCGTCCATGTTGGCGTAGGTCGCCTCGATGATGGGCTTGTCTTCTTCGCTGAAGGCCTGACTCATCAGATCGAACAGCATCGCATCGCCCTGCTCGGAAGGCGGCATCGTTCTCGTGGTCGCCCAGAAATAGTGAGTGGCGTCGACTGTCTCGGGCGTGAGTATGTGAGCCTGATGTACGATGACCCCGCTCTTGCGCTCGGCGCCGTGCGGGCAGCCGCCGATCTCGAGACACATGGACGCCGGCGCGTTCCAGCGCATGTCCAGCCAGTGGTCGCAGCGCATCTGGGGGTCATAAATGCCCAAGGTGTGGGAAGGAGCCGCAATGTCGGGCATCCACCAGTCGGAATGAATGGTGTCACCGTCCTCGCGCACCGAATGCTCTCCGGCGAAGATGACACCACGCCCGGCAAAGCTTCCCTTGTGCACAAACTCGATGTGACTGAGGTCGAGCAGGTTGTCGGTGCCATATTGGAAGTTCGCGTTCATCGGCATCAGGCCGCTGATCGGCGCGCCGTGTCCTTCCACGAAAAGCATCGAGAAATCCGGGATGCGTGATGGATCGGCCGCCTCCGCGTCACCTGGCCAGAACCAGACGATCCCATCGCGCTCGATGGCCGGAAAGGTCGCGACCTGGGTGCCCTTGGGAATGGTTTCCGAGAACGGATTCCTGATGCAGGTCCCGGCCGCGTCGAACGTGAGGCCATGATAGGGGCATGTGACCGTGTCTCCGCTTCGCGTCCCCAGGCTCAGCGGCGCGAAGCGGTGCGGACACCGATCGATCATGGCGGCGATCGACCCGTCTTCCTTGCGGAAAAGCAGCATCGGCTCGCCTAGCAACCGGCGTCTCAGGAGCGTCTCGCCGACTTCATTACCCCAGGCGGCCATATACCAGGCGTTGCGGGGAAAGGCATGTGCGCTGTCCATCAATGCACCATCGGACGCTTGTGAAAGCGGCCCCCCTTCATGATCATTGCAATATTGTCCTTGTCTTGCAGGACCCGGACATCGGCTGTCGGATCTTTCGAGACCAGCAGCAGATCGGCCAGCATGCCTTTGCGCACCTCTCCGACGTCCATTGCCATGAGTTCGCCGCCGTGCCGGGTCGCGGCAACGAGCGCCTCGGCTGGCGAGAAGCCGAACAGGTCCACGAAAAGTTGAAGGTCGCGCGCGTTTCGCCCATGGGGATTGTAAGGAAACCCATAGTCGCCGCCGGGCAGCACCCGAATGCCGCGCTTTCGCATGTCCGGGATGACGCGCTGCATCAACTCCAGGCCGGAAAATGCCCCCATCCGCTCGGCCACTGCACGCGTGACGCCGAATTCTTCGGCTTCGTGGCACCGCGCGTAAAGCAGGCCCGGCGCTGGCGCCATGAAAGTGGAGGATTTGCGGTCTTCGAAGAGGTCCAACGCCTCTTCGTCAGCATAAGTGCAGTGAAAGATCGCCCTAAAGCCCGCGCGCAGGGCGCGTTTGACGGCCTCGGCCGCCTGCGCATGGCAGGCCAGCCAGATGCCGTTTTCGCGCGCGGCCTCGCCGATCGCCTGCGCTTCCTCCTCCGAATACATGAGGGTCTGGGCGCCGCCGGGGGCAAAGCCCTCGTCGGACGACATCAGGAACTTGATGGTGTCGCAGCCCTGGTCCTTCATGCGCTTCACATAGGCCCGCAGCCCGGGGATATCTCGCTCATGGATCGGATCATGACCGGGGGGCACGCCCAGGACGCCCTCGGCGCCCTTCTCAAGCGCCGATGCTCGAAGGCGCGGCCCCGGAACATGGCCCCCGTCGATCATGTCCCGCAGGGCGGGCTCGATCTTTTCGCCCAGCGCGCCGGCCGAATATACGCTGGTAAATCCGTGATCGAGCGTGATGCGCGCGTTCTGGGCTGTCACCAGAACATGCTGTTCGATCGGGAGAGGCTTCATCGAGTTGACGACGCGCTCGACCGAACTTGGCCATGTCAGGTGACCGTGACTTTCGACGAGGCCGGGCATCAGGGTGGCGCCAGCGCCGTCAAACAGTTCCGCCCCGTCCTGAGCAAGCCTTTCGTCGCCAATTCCGACGGCTTCGATCCGGTCGCCCCGGACGAGGACTTCGCCGGGAAATCTTTCGCGCCCTGAGCCGTCGAAGATCTGGACGTTGGTGAAGAGCACAGCGTTCATGCGGTTTCCCGATCCATCCAGCGTTGCACGATGCGGCGAGCCTGCACGCCTGGCCCATCGGCCTTCACGCTCTTCTCAAGCTGTTCGGTGGGCCTCGGGTCCCGATCCTGCATCGCCTGAACAGCCTCGATCATCGTTTCATCCTCGGCGAAGCCGATTTCCGTGATCGCGCGGAATGCAGCCATTTCGTCCCTGGACGTTCCGTAATCTCTGCCGCCGACCCAGAAATAGTGCATCGAGCGCCCGTCGATCGGGGTCGTGGCGTGACTTATTCTGAAGCGGCCGGTCACCTCTTTCTTTCCGGGCTCGATCAGATCGACTGCCCCGATCTGGAGCGCGGGAGTCACGAACGATCCGTAATTCTCGCGATCATAGGGTGTCCCGGGCGGCACGCCGAGTGGCTCGGCAAATATGGACGGCAGAGGGCTTGCGGAGAAGGATTGATGATAGCCGCAGACCTCGCCCGCGCCAGTCAGCCGGGGCGGGTCGACCCAGTCCGTGATCTTGAAGCTTTTGGCGTGTACGAAGCCGAAGTGAGTCAGATCGAGGACGTTTTCCTTCAGCAGCATGTAATTGGCATTGATGTCGATCCGTCCATATTCGATGGCGAATGATGGATCGGTTGCCCATTCGAGCCTGTGAGGCGGCGGGACATCGTCGATCTTCGCCGGGTCGCCCAGATAAACCCAGAGAAAGGGATGGTCCTCCACAACCGGGAAAGTTCGAATCCACAACGCCGCGGGAGGGGCCTTCATCGACGGCACGCGCACGCAAGCGCCGTCGGGCGCAAAGGTGAAGCCGTGATATCCGCACTCGACATTGTCGCCGCGACGGCAACCCAGATGAAGGGGCGCGGAGCGATGGGGGCAGCGGTCTTCCATGGCGACCGCGGTTCCATCCTCCTTTCGGTACAGCAGCACAGGCGTGTCGCAGATCCAGCGGCCCAGAAGCGCCTGCGTGACTTCGTCGGCGAATGCTGCGACCCACCAGCAATTCATCGGATAGTTCCGTTCGGCAGCGGGCCTGGGAGCCTGCCATCCGCTCGCGGTTACTGCACTCATGGGCTGAGCCGTCATTCTCCCGTCTCCGCTTCAAGGCCGGCCTTGAGAATGGCCGCCACAGCGCAAATCTCGTCATTATCGGACGTGTCGCCGCTCACGCCCACAGCGCCAAGCAATGCGTCGCCTGAGCGCACGAGAACGCCGCCCGGCACCGGCAAAATTCCCTTGGGAAAGATGGACGAAAGACCGGCGAAGAATGCGGGCATGGCTTCAGCTCGGCGCTTCAGCTCCCGGCCGCCGAACCCCATTCCGAGGCATCCGGACGCCTTGGCCGTTGCGATTTCCGGTCGCGAAATCGAGGCACGCTCGTCTCGCAACAGGGCGAGGACATTGCCGCCATTGTCGAGGACCGCCACGCATAGCGGCGCGAAGTCGTGACGCTTTCCCTCGGCGAGCGTTTCGGTGGCGATTGCCAGGGCCTGTTCGAGCGTGAGTCTCATGGGCTCAGATCGGCTGGGCCGTCACGGCGAACATCTTGTGCATGGCCTCCGCCTGATTGGCCGGCGGCCTGAGACCGAGCTGTCCCTCGCAGATGGCGACCGACGTTTCGACGATGAACTTGCATCGCTCGAAACGGCGCGCCTGGAAGGCGGCAAAAGCCTTTTCGACCGAGGTCTCGTGCTCGAGGGTCTCGGCCAGGACCACGCTGTCCTCAATGGCCATGCCGGCGCCCTGTCCGAGATGGGGCGTGGTCGCGTGGACGGCGTCGCCGATCAGAACGACGCGGCCCTTGTGCCAACGACCCTCGACGAAAATCCGTTCCAACGGTTTGTAGACCACCTCATCATCGTCGGTGATCTGGCCGACATATTCCCGGATTCCCGGTGGAGCGTCCGCCAGCTTGGCGCGCATCGCCTGGGCGAGCCCCTCCCGGGGGTAGCGGGGATTGCCTGGCTCCGGCGTCGTCACGAACATGTACATGAGCGTGTCGGCCAGCGGCACCAGCCCGATGCCGATGCTGCCTTCATAAGAGCGCAGGCAGTCGACATCGGCCGGCTTTTCGAAGTTGTAGCGCCAGACGGACTGGCCCACGAATTGGGGCTTGGGTGCGTCCGGAAAGATCTGGGACCGGGTTTTCGAGTAAACGCCGTCCGCCCCGATCACGATGTCATAGGCCCCTTCGGATCCGTCGCTGAACCGAACGGAGACCTCATTGCCGTCGTCGTGGATGGCATCGGCGGTGATCCCGAGCCGGATCGTGGCGCCAGCCTTTTTCGCGCTTTCACCCAGAAATTCGTGCAAGGTCCGCCGGCTGATCCCGACATTGGCCGGATATCGATCGTCGAGCTTCTGGACCGGCACCCGAGCCACGCATTGTCCCGTGGGCGCAAAGACTTCGACGAAATCGAAGCCAAACGCACTATCCAGATATCCTTCGAGGAGATCCAGCTGGGCCATGGCCCGGACCACATTGGCCTGCTGGATGATGCCCACGCCGTAGACGTTCCATTCCGGGTCCTTTTCGATCATGTCGACCTGGAAGCCCTTGCGCCGCAATGCGACGGCGGACGTCAGTCCTCCGATACCGGCTCCAATGATCAGGACGCGCAAATCCTTCATCGGGCATCCCCTTTGGGCACCGATCGTGCGGCAGCAAATTTCATGGACACGACATTCCCTCTCCGAGTCCGCATGTCTGCGGTCGCCGGACAGTGAGAGAGGGGCGCTAATGTGTAAAACTAATAGTTTTAATGGTTATGCATACACGGCAGTCATGATGCGTGTGCGGCCTCGATGAGTTGCTCGCGCAGCCACAGAAGCCCCTGATCCGAAGCGCGCGCCTCATGGAACTGGATCATTTCCCGCATGGCGGGGAATTCGAACGGCACCGGCGCATAGGTCAGGTCGAACATCGGGATCATGGCGCGCGCCAGGCGTTCGTGGAGTACCGCCAGTCGCGGCGTGCCCAGAAGGAACCAAGGTGCCGAGGCGAAGCTCGCCACCACGATTTCGACCTTCCGATGCCGGGCCGATCGCTGAAGTTGTGAATCGGCGAAGGCCGGCGTCCGCGAGGTTCCAAACGCCACGGTGACATGCCCGGCCGCGAAGAACGCGTCTTCAGTCAGGCCCTGCTCGAAAATCGGATTGTGCTTCCAGCCGACGACGACCTGCCGCTCCTCGAAAAGCAGCTCGGACGGATGCCAGGCCGCGGTATAAGGCCCCGGCGTGATCAGCAAATCGATCTTGCCGCTCTCCAGGGCAGGGACGCTGTCCTCATTGGGCTGCAACACCTCGAACTGGATGTTCGGCGCTATCTTGGCGAGCTTTTCGGCCAGCGGCACCAACACCGCCACCATGATGTAGTCGGAGGCCACGATCTTGAAGCGACGCGTCGATCGAGCGGGATCGAATATGGCCGGCGTTCCGATCGCGCGTTCGACACCTTGAAGGCTGAGCTGGATCTCCGGAAGAAGCATTTCAGCAAAGGGCGTGGGATGCATCCGCTTCCCCACGACGACGAGGATGTCATCCCCAAAATACTCTCTCAGCCTTCTCAACGCCGCGCTGGCGGCCGGCTGGGTCATCCCCAGGCGCTCTCCAGCGCGTGTCACGCTGCGCGTGTCCATGAGGGCCTCGAAGATCACGAGAAGGTTCAGGTCAAGTCCGCGGAAACGCATTATCCATACATGGCATGATTGCATTGGCATAAAAATAAAAAATTTCTCCAATGGTCTATTGCCTCATATCCTTTTCGCTGACCGGCCGAGATCGGGACTGGATGGGGAGGGTTTATGAAAGTGCGTCTTCTTGCGAGCGCCGCCATCGCGGCGATCGCCACTTATCCGGCTTTTGCACAGGAAGGCGCTGCGGCACCCGCGAGCAACGCAACCGAAGCGGATGGCGGGATTCAGGACATTATCATCACCGCCCAGCGGCGATCGGAAAATCTCCAACGGGCAGCCATTCCGGTCAGCGCCGTTGCGGGCGACGCGCTGACCAAGCAAAGCATCACGCAGGCCACGGATCTAGGCAAGCTGGTGCCTTCGCTCCAGGTGACGCAGGGTGCTTCAAACGTTCAGATCTATCTGCGCGGCGTCGGCACCTTCGGCGCCAACGCATTCGCCGAACAGGGCGTCGCATTCAATCTCGATGGTGTCTATCTTTCGCGGCCCGCTGCCCCCGCTGCCCTGTTCTATGACCTGGAACGCATGGAAGTGCTGAAGGGCCCGCAGGGCACGCTCTACGGTCGCAACGCCACGGGCGGCGCCATCAACCTGGTCACGGCCAAGCCGAAAATCGGGGAGACGTCGGGCTTCGTGAACGCGGAATATGGCAATTACAATGCCCTCAAGGGGAGCGCCGCGGTGAACCTCGCGGTCGGCGACATCGCCGCGTTCCGCATTTCCGGCCAATATTCGAAGCATGACGGCTATCTCAGCGATGGCTATGACGACGAAGATACGCAGGCCGTTCGCGGGCAATTCCGTCTCGATACGGGCGACGGTTACAACATGAACATCATGGTCGATTACGGCCATGTCGGTGGCATGGGGTCGGGCGGTACGATCATGCCGCTGCTTGGCGGCAAGGGCTGGCTCGGTCCCAGCGATCCGGCGGTTATTGCCGCTTATCTCGCCACCACGCCGACGGCGCCTGTACCTCAGATCATGGCCAAGAAGGATGGCTATCAGAATAATGACTATGTCGGCGTTCTGGGCACCTTCAATGCCGACCTGGGCTTCGCCAAGCTCACGGTCATTCCGGCCTGGCGCAAGACGAACCTCAATTTCCGGTCTTACGCGTCCAGCTTCCTGATCGACGCGAGGGAGAACTCGCATCAGCTTTCGCTCGAGAGTCGGCTGGCGAACGAGACCGACAAGCTCAAATGGGTTCTCGGCGCCTATTATTTCGACGAGGGCGTTTCTGCGCGGCAGTTCTACAACCAGGCCAGCAATGGCACGCGCATCAATTCCGAGCTCGACACCGCGAGCTACGCCGTGTTCGGCCAGGCGACCTATTCCGTCACCGACAGCTTCCGACTGACAGGCGGCCTTCGCTACACGTCCGACAACAAGAAGCAGATCACGGAAGCCCATACTCTTCCGTTCGTAGGCTTTGTGCCGCCGGCGTTTCCGAACTTTACGCCGATCATTCTGGATCTGCGCACGGATGCGACCAGCGACGTGAATTTCAACAAGACCACCTGGAAGGCCGGCGTGGAATTCGATGCCGGGCCCCGTTCGCTCCTGTATGCGACGGTCTCGACGGGTTTCAAATCCGGCATCCTCTACTCGGCTCTCGGGCAAAACTATTCCGCCCCCGAAGAACTGACCGCTTATACCGTAGGATCCAAGAACCGCTTCCTGGACAACAAGGTCCAGTTCAACGTCGAAGCTTTCTACTGGAAGTACAAGAACCAGCAGATATCCCACCTGGCGCCGGTCCAGGTCGCTTCGACGCCTGGCGGCCCGATCTACGGACCGGTTTTCAAAACCGAGAATGCCGGCGCGGCAACGATCTATGGCCTCGAAGCGGAGGCCGTCTGGCAGATGTCGCGCCATGACCGGTTGAACGTCAACGTCCAGTATTTGCGCACGAAATATGATGACCTGCGATACCAGGCCTATTCCGCCACCGGGCCGGCGCCGGTCATCGGCTGTGCGGTGACCCCCACGACCTTGATCGGTGCGTCGGCGGATGCGCGTATTTACAATGTGGACTGCACGGGCCGGCCGATGCCCCAGGCCCCGCGCTGGTCGTTCAACGCGGGCTACGAGCGCAATTTCGAGCTCGAAGGCGGTCACAAGATCATTTTCGCGGCCGACACGCGCATCGAGTCCGCACGCTTCCTGTCGATCGACTATCTCAATCTCGGCAGACAAGGCAGCTATATGATGTCGAATGCTCGACTGACCTATGAGACGCCGTCCGGCAACTTCTCGCTGACCGCGTTCATCAACAACATCGAAAATGAGATGGTCTTCTCCAACTCCTTCCAGAGCCCTGTGAAACCGGGCCTTATCTACAACCAGATCCGGCCGCCGCGCACTTACGGCGTCCGCGGCTCCGTCAGGTTCTAGAATGATGATGAAGGTTCACATCCGTAAAGTCGGCCTGATCGGCATGTGCCTGCTGTCGTTGGTCGCGAGCCCGGCCACGACAGCCACGCAGGCTCCTGTCGACACATGGGTCACGCTTGGCACCGGCGGCGGTCCGCTCATGCGGACAAAAAGGGCGCAATCCTCCAATGTCCTGCTGGCGGCCGACAAGGTCATTGTATTTGACGCCGGCGAGGGTGTCGCTCGGGCGCTGACGCTGCAGAATATCGGTCTCGAGAAGGTCGACGCGATCGTCCTCAGTCACCTCCATCCCGACCATATGGCTGGATTATCGGCGCTGATCTCGCTGCGTTGGCAGAACGGGATTGTGAGGCCCCTGACGGTCTATGGGCCGGTCGGCACATCCGAGCTTGTGTCCGGAATTCTCGCCTCGCTAAAGCCAGCTGAACGTACAGGCTTTGCAACGACCGAACCCATGCCCAGCGCCGCCGGTTGGCTGAAGGTCGAGGAACTTCCCTGCCGCGGCGAGGTGACCGGAATTGGCGGCGTTTCGGTAAAAGCCGTGCTCAATTCTCACTATTCATTGCCGGATGGAAAGGATGCAGCCGACGCCGCGTCCTGCTCGTTCCGGGTCGAGACCGGCCGGCGATCGATCGTCTATACGGGCGATACGGGGCCGAGCCCTGCCGTCACCGAGTTGGCGCGAGACGCTGATCTGCTGATCAGCGAGGTCATCGATCTCAAGGCGACGTTCGCCGCGATCGAGAAGCGCGGCGGCGGTCTTTCTCCGGCGATGAAGGAAGGGCTCACCTTCCACCTCATCCATCATCATCTCGTGCCGGAAGACGTTGGAAAGCTGGCGACGGCCGCCGGTGTAAAACGGGTGGTCCTCACGCATCTGTCGCCCGGAATGGACGATGAGAAAAGCCCCGTTGGATACATCGATGGCGTGCGCCGGACTTACCGGGGACCGGTGACCGCGGCGGCGGATGGTGACAGGTTCTGAACCGTCGCCATCCCGCGGATTGTCGATGCAATGACTGCCGGCGGGCAGCCGCTCTCTCTCACCCGTCAGCATCTGCCTGAACTGATCTTCCGATCGATTGGTGGAAGCGACACCGGCTGCTCGGCGTCGCCGCCTGGCTCCATGCATAGGTCGCCGCAGCGCTGGCTTGCCATTGCAATTGGAAATACCGTCATATCGGACGTTTGGCTCATGGTTTTGCGTGTACGCAAAACGCGCAAAAGCCAGCTTTTTCAGGCGTTCAAGCCGCGGTGACGGGCTGGTTCAGCGGCATGCGACGTTCTTTTGCGTATACGCAAACTGGCGTTTCCAGCGATGAGCTGGCCGCACCCTCATGCGATACCCACTCTCGGGTCGACGAATTTTTCGCTCGCCGCCGAAGTACGATCAAGCCGATCAGGCGCGATGGTCTTGTTCAAGAATGGAATTTACCAACGGCAGACAAGGCAGCGCATTGCGTGAGCGCGATCAGGTGCAGCGTTCGTGATCGAGTTCGTGACCGATCGTGAGAACGGACAAAACAGCCGTGCAAGAAATTATTAACCACGATCGATTTCGCGTTCGCCATGCGCGCGAACAAATGTCGTGTCTGGGCTGCGATGCCGCTTTTCTGGTTGAGTCTCGCCTGGGCAACATCCCGGTTGGAGACCGTTCTTGCCCCGCCTGGAGCACATTCGGATTCGATGGAAGCAAACCCGGCGCTCCGGATTGCCGAGTGATCGCATGCTCCGACCCGTCAGCTGGGCCTATCTGACTTGAAAATGCGCCAGAGGCTGATCCACCCACGTTGAACCGCTCGTCATTGCGAGCCGGGCGTTAGCCGGGCGAAGTAATTCAGGAACGGGCAAGATGGGCCTGGATGGCCGCGCGACTGCTTCGCTCGCAATGACGCTTCAGCTCTGCTGGACCGGCGTCTGAATATGGATCGCCGCCCCCGCGCGACCAAAGCGAATCATCCGGACGATTCGATATGCGCTCGGCAGCTATGATTCGAGTCTGAGACAGGCAAACTCGCTCCATTCGCCTCCGAACGCGCCGGATCGCACCACGATCGTGCGAAGCTGCAACCGGTCCGGTTCTGTCGGCGCCTTTTTGGACATTCCCGCTTTCACGGGCCCGGTTGCGAAGGATTGCGTGCGCCTGTCGCAGCATTCCGGTTCGTTGCGGCGATTGCCCATATTGCGTGGCGATTTTGCGAACTTTTGCGGACGCGTCCCGAAAGCATTGTGATCAAAAAATGGCTGAAATCTGCCGCTCAGCCCGGATCGGTTGCTTCTGGATGAGGGAGTCCGACCCGTTTCAGTGCAGTCAGATGGCCAGTTCCGTTGTGCGTTGTTGAGGAGTGAAACGATGTCCATCCCGAACGCTATCCAAGGTTCGACCTCACATCCCACGAGGTCGATGTCTGCCAAGGTCACTCCCCCCGTTCCCCTGGCAGACTTGCTGCGCGCGCCGTCGAATATCGGCGGCCGCAAATGAGCATGGCCGGCCCAGTATCCTTCCCTGCACGCTGGGCCGGCCTTTTTCCGCGCGTCGCTTTCGAGCTGGCGCGACCCATTTCGGCCCGAAGCTGCGCACAGCCGCATATCGCACGGGCAAGGCGAGGAAAGGACTTCCAATGTTCAATGTCAGCGTAGACGAGGCCAGTTCCGTCCTGATCGTACGGCTCAACAATTTCCGCAGCATTCAGGCCGCTTATGGCGAGGAGGTCGCGCTCGGCGCCGTGGAACATCTGCGCGCCCGGATCGTGCCTCGCTTTGCGACGATGGCGGTGATCCAGAATGTGCCGGACGAGATTGAGCTGGTGCTGGCAGATGTCCTGCCTCATCCCTTCTCGCGGAGCATCGTGGTGGACACGCTCTGCGCCTCGCTGGCCGTCGAACCCTATCGCCATGCCGGCGATGCCGTTCTCCTGACGCTCGCCGCCGGCTGCGCCTCGCTGCAGGACTTCCCGAATGACGAATTGCGCTTCGATCGGGCGCGGATCGACGCCCGCAATATGATGGACAATGCGAGCTGCACGCCGGACAGCTTCGCGGATTGGGGTGCTGCCTGGGCCGTTCTCTATCGCGCCGATATGGCTGCGGGCATCGCGCTTCTGGAGCAGTTGGCCCGTGGAGAGGCGTTTCTCGCCTGGCAAGCGGTCCGTAAGGTGTCCGATCCTTCGCGGATCCTCCACCATGAGGCGCATCTTTGCCGCATTGGCCACGACGGCCAGAGGATCGGCTGCGAAGAGGCTTATCGGGGGCTGGAGCGTCTCGAGCTTGCCCATCTCGTCGACCAGCAGCTGGTTTCCCGCGCCCTTGACGAACTGAAGGCCGATCCGAAAGCCCGCATCAACGTTCCGATCTCGGCGCAGAGCCTGTCCTTCCATCTGCACGGTAAGGATGCGGGCTGGACCGAACTGCGGCGCCAGCTGCGGAACAATCCGTCCCTGGCGAACAGGCTGGTGATCGAAGTTGCCGAAAGCGCGCCGTTGCTCTCGCTCGGCCATGCCAAGGAATTTGTGGACGGCGTGCGTCGCTCGGGCGCTCATTTTGCCCTCTCGCAGTTCGGTTCGGCCCGGGTCTCGATGGGCCAGCTCTTCTTCCTGGCGCCCGACCTCATAAAGCTGGACGGCGACTTTCTGCGCACGGCTTTCCAATCCTATCAGCATCGCACCCGGATCGCGCGCCTGGTGGAGCTTGCCCATTCGGTCGCCAGCATCGTGATTGTCGACGGCGCTGAATCCCATGAGCATTTCGATCTGGCCCGCGAACAAGGAGCCGAATGGATTGTCGGCCATCATATGGGCCAGCTCAGCATGAGCCGCGCGGTGGCTGCAGAACCCCGGCTTCGGCAGGAAACGGCGGAAAAGGTCGTGGTCTTCGAGGCCCGCGCCGCTTGAAACCGTCGCGCCGCACCGCGCGACAAGAGAAAAAGCGCCGTTCTTGAGGCCGGCGCGCGTCCGCCCGGGCGGACGCGGAGAGGCCGGGCGGGCTGCGGAAATGCAATCCGTCCCGGTTCCGTTACCCGGCACATGCGACCGATCCGAACCGAGTTTGACTCGGTGGTAAAGCCCAAACGAACTATAAAAAGTGCGTGAAATGGCCATGGGTTGAGACATGACGCACTTTGTGAAGAACATCCTGACGAGCCTGAACTACGAGCCGGTGTCGGTGGCGTCGAAGGCCGACCAGGCCAGCGCCTTGAGCAAGCTCGACGAGCGTCTCGCCGGCTTTCTCGGCGGCGGGAGCGCACGCACCGCCATCCAGATTCAGCCCGATGAGTGCGTGGTGTGGGATGGCAATCCGAGGGATCAGCCCGGCCTGACGGTTGAAAGCTGCCGCTCGCTGATTGAATCGATCGCCACCGAGGGTGGCAATCGCATTCCGGTGCTGGTGCGCCTCAACGGCGCGCATGCGGAAAAGCGTTACGAGCTGCTGGTCGGTAGCCGCAGGCGCTTCGCGATAGACTGGCTCAACCACAATGGCCGGCCCGAGCTGCGGCTGAGCGCGCTGATCGTCGACCTGTCCGACGAGGAAGCCTTTCGCCTTGCCGACATCGAAAATCGCGAGCGAGCCGACATCACGGAGCTCGACCGCGCGCGCAGCTATCAACATGCCGTCGATCGCTTCTACGGCGGCGTCCAATCGCGCATGGCCGAGGCGCTCAACCTGTCCAACAGCCAGCTGAGCCGGTTGCTGGCATTGGCGCAACTGCCTGAAGAAGTGGTCGCGGCCTTTGCGACCAAGGACGAACTCCGCGTGCGACATTCGGAAGTGCTGACGCCGCTCTTGCGCCGAGATGAGGCGCATGTGCTGATCGTCACGGAAGCGCTGCTCATCGCAGAGGAGCAGCAGCGCCTCGCCAGCCAGCTGGAGCGCATGATTCCAGCCGCCACCGTCCTGCAAAGGCTGAAGGATGCGGCCACGCCAAGCCCGGCCGAGCCGGCGCGAATGGACGTGATCATGGCCGGGAATCTGCAGGTCGGTCGACTGAAAACCGGCCGGCAGGGCGAATTGCAGATCGACCTCAACATCGCCGGCGAGACTGACGTCGATCTGATGCTGTCGGCTTTGCGGGACGCCATCGCGATGGCACGTGGCATGCAGGCGCAAGCCGCCGCCTGACCGACGTGCCTTATCTCACGACGATCTGGCTGCTCAGCAAGACCCGATTATAGAGGCTGATCCATTGATGTTGAAGCGCTGGTCATTGCGAGCCCGGCATAAGCTGGACGAAGCAATCCAGGGGCGACAGGATCGGCCTGGATTGCCGCGCGACTGCGTCGCTCGCAATGACGATTCAGATCTGCTGAAGCGGAGTCTAGGACTGATCGCCGTTCAGATGACGAGGTGGCGAACATGGTGGATTTTCGTGATTCTCGAAATGAATCACGCACCTCGGGTCAACGCAGCCCATTGCTCATGGGTGAGCGCCGGACATGCGGAAAGGCCGCCAATTGCAGCTCCTCAGGGCTGAATGTCGATCCGTCCTAAAGCTTCATCTGCTCGATGAGATAGCTGGTCAAAGCCTGCTCGATATCGGCATGAATGCCCAGGAAGTTGCGCCGTCCGTCGCGAGCGTCCTGCTCACGGTAGAGAATATTCTCTTCGATCAGGCGGTTGATCAGCCGAAGCGCCGTCGTGGTCGGTGCGCCCGACGCGATGCATGCGCTGGATACCGAAACGGTCCGGCCCTCCAGCTTGGCCAGCAGCAGATCGAGGAGCAGGTCCCAGGCCGGATCGCCGAACAAGACGCCCCCGCCCAGTTTGCGCCTCTTCGCTTCGTTTCGCAAAAGCGCGCGAATGAACTCCGCCGAGACCGCTTCCGGCTCGGATTGAGCGGCCGAACCGGCTGAATCCGATGCCGGCTTGTCGTCGATAAGGACCGTCAGTCGCTGCAGTTCGGTGCTGAGGCTGGAAATCTTGCTGAGCAGCGCCGTGCGCGCGCTCGCCGCATCGTTGAGGCCGTTCACACGCTGCAAGGCCCTTTTCAGGTCATCCGGACTCACGGGCTTTTGCAGAAAGTCGGCAGCCGATGCCCGCATGGCGCCGATCGCAATGTCCATCGAGGCGTGGCCGGTCGCCATGATGAACTGCATCTGCCGCCCGCCTTCCGCGGCAATGGCGGAAAGCTGGTGGATCATTGTCAGCCCGTCCGAGCTCGGCATGCTGTAGTCGATGATGACGAGGGATATTTCCGGATTGGCGGCGTGGGCGAGGGCTGCTTCGTGAGACGATGTGACGATCGAGCGCAGGCCCAATGTCTCGAGCATGAAGCTGCATTCGGCCAGCCAATCCTTGTCGTCATCGATAACGAGAATGATGCCGGAAGGCGTGTTTCGGCTCTGCTCTTCCCGATGGCCCGACACAGCCGGCGCGGATGGTTGTGAGTTCAAAGCGGCTCGCATTTGCATGATCCCGACCCCCGTTGATCAAGGGGATATTTCACACAAATATCGTTAATAAAACCCTATCGTAGAATGTTGTATTTGTACAATTAGGATAGAGATTGCCGCGATTGCAGAAAATTCTGGCCGAATATTCGAAGATTTTCGCATGTGCGAAGTGCCGATGAAGAAAATGAATAAGAAGATAGCGATCGACATCATGATTGCAGCGCCCATCGCGCCGAGCCAGGTCGCTCCTGCGCCAAGCAATTTGATGTGGCGCCCGAGCAGGAGCCGGGTCTGCCAGCGCGCGTGAATGAAACCGATGATTGCGGCGGTCAGCACCAGGCACACGATCCCGACGGTCGCGGCCAGGACTCCACCCGCGAGGCCATGACGCAGCACCGCAAAGCCGACGCCGCCGGCCGCGAGCGCAAGATACACACCATCCGGTGCCCGCTTTTTCTCGCAGGTCGCGATGGCCACCGGCAGGAGCAGAATGATCAGGCCGGCAGATGCGATGAAGCTGAGACCGTCCATTCAATAGCTCCCGTTGGTGACGACGGCGTTGGCCGTGATGGTTGAAGCCGGCAGCGGGATGAAGCCCGCATAGCGCATGATGGGGCTGCTCGACATGTTGTAGCTGATCTGGACCTTGAATGATCCGACGCCATCGGTGCTGGTCGTCACTATGGGGCTTGCGCCATTCGCGGACAGCAGCCTGCCATAGCTTTGCAGCACTTGCTGTGCCCGCGTGGTGGCGAGGGTCGCGCGCTCGGTGCTGCCAAGGCCCGCCATTGCGGCGCGCGCCGCCTCCGACGCAGCATGGCGAATGCCCATCTGCGCGGCGAAATAGATGGAATAGACGATGATCGCAAAAGCGAGCATGAGCAGCGCCGGAGCCAGCAAAGCGAATTCCAGCGCTGCCATGCCGCGCCGGCATGCGAGGACATGCCGGCCGATATTTGCGATCCGGCGCATCTTGCTCAGGCGACCGAGTTGAAGAGAGCGGCGAAGGCAGTCGCGAGCGCAGATTTGAAATTGGTGCCGATCGCAACAATCGCGCCGACGACAATAGCGCCCAGAACGGCATATTCGACAGCCGCGAGGCCTTTTTCATCGCCGAGCAGTTTCTTGACCAGCGCGTTTTCCATGAGAATTTTCATGACTTCGTCCTTCCCTTCGCTCCCGAGAAATGACGAGTGACCGGGAGCGACGGTCACTCGTCCTTATGTTCGATTCAGACCAGCACAGGCACTCCGCAGCGCGCGCCGGTGGCCCACAAGGTTGCGTGGCCGAGCTGAATGCCAAGCGCGGCAAGAATATTGTCCAGCAGCGGATCGACGGTCGACCCGACCAGTCCGGCAAGGGGCGTGACGATGCCGTTGACCAGTTGGGCGCGCACCGCCGAGGCCGTGCTGTCGCAGACAACTGGCAAGCACAGGCCGAGAATATTGACCTGGACACCGTTGGTCGCGGCGATCGAGGAGGAGAGGGTGCTGAGGAGCGGACCGACTTGAGAGCCGTTGCCGATGCTCACCGGTGTGCCAGGTTGAGAGGGCGATCCGACAGTGCCCGGCCCGCCCGGTCCGAAGACGACGTTGGCGCTGTTGCCCATCACGGGACCTGCTGTCGCGCGCGCATCGACGGTGACCAGACCAAGGGCGTTGACGATCCGGGCCTGCCCGATGTCGCTTGCGCTAATGGCCGGCATCGGGCTCGTCATGGCGTTGGCTGGTGCCGTGCCGATATAGGCGTTGGCCAATCCGGAGCTACCGTGAATCGTGACACGCGTATCGCGCGCCTGCTCGGCGGTGGCGGCGCAATCTATGGCGGTCAACTCGGCCTGGGCCGCGGCGATGTCGATCAGCACCGGCACCGACTGCACCGGGACCGGATTGCCGAGCACGGAGATGTTGCCCATGCCAATCTGGAGCTGCAACCTCAGCGCGCCTGTCGAGGTGCTTGTCTCGCCCGCCGGGCCGAAGGAAAAGCGTGGACGGTTGAGCGGCCCGCGCGCAATGCCGGTGATCTTCACCGTGCTGCCGGAGACCAGCATGCTGACGGCATTGGACAAGTCGATCGTGCCTGATCCGCTCTGCACGGCGTATGCCCAGAGCTGATAGGCATTCAGGCCGGCGCGGAGCGTCGGTTTGGTATCGGCTTCGCCGACAGGCATGTCTTTGAAAAGACCCAGGCCAAATAGCCCGGAGAGCGGGACCCGATGGCCAGTGCCGACCTGTATAGCCAGGAGACGGAGGGTCGTCGCGGTTGTGGCATTGGGCGCCGCATCGCCGGCGGCGTTCATCAAATCGTTCAATTCGACGGAGCGCGCAACGAGATCGCCATAGGTTCCGCTCTCGCCGACGCGCCGTGCCAGAGCATCGAAAAAGAGACCCGCATCGACATTGCCATTGACCAGCGCTTCTATGTTGGCCGTGCTCAGGGTCAGGTGGACATTCAGCAGCGCGCCGAGAAGACCGTTGACGCTGTTGACCAGCGAATTGGTGACGGTGACGATACCGGATGTCGTGCCGATGCCGGCCTCATCGATGCGCGCCGCTGTTGCCGTGGCTGCGAGTTGGGGGATTGGATTGGCCGGCCCGAGGATACGGCTCAGATATTGACGGCTTGGCGCGCTGGTCTTGATGCGCACCGCGTTGCTTTGGCCATTGCCTGCGCACATTGCATAACTCGTGTCGAAGCGCTGGGCAGGCTGAAGATGAACGTTCGGGCAATAGCGCCCGATCTCGATCGACTTGAAGACGGACGGGTCAAAGCCATTGCGGACGAGATAGGCTTTTGCGCGCGATGCTCCGTTTGCCGGATCCATGGCGGCAGTCAGCGCGGCCGCTTCGGTTGCGGCCCGCAGGTTGCGATTGCCGGCATAATAGGTCGCAGCGTCGAGCGCGAAGCCGGCCGCGCCAACCAGAGAGGCGGAGAGCACCGCGACCATTGGCGCGATCACGGCGCGTTCGTCGCGCCGAATCCGGGAAAATGATGCTGCGTTCATGGCGCGCCGCCCGTTTTACTGTCCGGCGCACGGTCGGGCCGCTGCCCGATCGACGCGATGTAGCGCTTGTAGATCGCGTCGGCCTCGTCCGGATTCAGGCTCGGCCTGTCGCCCTGTCGGGGTGGCGACTGGAGCTGCGCTTCGATCACCTTGCGCGCGGACGTCTGCGCGGGGGGCGGGGTTGCAGCTTTGGCGGACGCGACGGCCGAAGCGGCCATGAGGAAAACAACGACCATGATCAGCCTCCCTTGCGTGCAGGTTCGCGTGCCAGCGCTTCGATACGGACGGCTTCGGCTGTGACCTGCTGGTTGAGCCGGGCTCTCTCTTCGGGCTTCGAAATGGCGCCGAGAACATCCGCAGCCTGACCGGGCTGGCCGGACAATGTGAGTGCGAGCGCGAGGTTGTTGCGGATGACGACTTCGGCGGGTGCCAGGTCTGCCGCGCCGCGTAGCGTCTCGACGGCGTCCGCATATCGGTGCGCGCGCAATTGGGCATAGCCGAGCGCGTTACGGAGCATGGCGTCGGCGGAATTGAACCGCAGGGCTGCCTGATAAAAGGGCATGGCCTCGGCCCAACGGCCGCGCGCGACACGAAGATGCCCGCGCACCGCGCCAAGCCGGCCATCGTCGCCGGAGGGCAGAGTGGCCGCAACGGCCTCCGCCTTGTCGATTTCTCCCAGGTCGAGCAGGCTGTTGATGCGCAGGACCCGCGCATCGAGATCGCCGGGATACTGCCGGTCGAAATCGTCGAGATAGGCGAGCGACGCGCGAGTGCGGCCGTCCGCACGCGCCTGGCCAATGAGCTGGAGATAGAGCCCGCGCGCCTCGGGCGCGAGCGCCGTGTCCTGCGGGCCTGCCCACGCCGTGGCGGGCAAGCCGATCAGAAGCGCGGCACATAGGGGCGAGGTCAGTGAGCGGATCATTGGCGCATCCCCCTCAGCGTATCGAACAGCGTGGTGACAGGCGGGCCGCCGAGAACGATGAACAGCGCCGGCATGAAGAACACGATCATGACCACGACCATGCGGACGGCGATCTTGCCCATGGCCTCGCGAGCACCGGCGATGCGGCGTTCGGTGAATTCTTCGATGAAGTCGCGGAGCGCCGGCGTGAGCTGGACGCCCTGGAAAAGCCCCTGGCGAAACAGTGTCGCCAGTTCCTTTGCGCCGCTGACTCCGACACGCGTCGCCCAGCGCTCCAGCCCGACCTCATAGCTCATACCGCGATCGAGATCGGCGACCAGAAGGGCGATCAACTCGCAATGCCTGGGTGCGGCGCGGCTTTCTTCCTTTGCGATCGAGCGGAAGCATTGGTCGAGCGACATGCCGCTCTCCAGCATCATCAGCATCATATCGAGCAGGAAGGGGAATTCGGCCGTGATCTGCAGCGCGCGATTCTGCGCGACGAAATTGAGCAGAAGCTTGGCCGCGATGAATGTGAGGCCGGCTCCCGTGAGCACAAGCAGCGGCTTGGCGAAGAAGGCGCCCCAAACCAGTCGTGAAAGCATCAGGAGCAGAACTGCCATGACGAAAGTGGCGCCCAGGCGGATCCACACGAAGCGGTCGATGGCGTGAGCACCTTCGAAGCCAGCCTGGCGGAGCCGGCTTTCGATCTCCATGCGGTCTCGTCCGCGGGGGGCGAACAGGGCCGGCAGCGGCGGTCCGGCGCGCTTCTGGCGGATCATCGGCACGCCGCGTGCTGCAAGGCGTACGGTCAGGCGATGATCGGCGCGCAGCATGTGCACGCTCCTGACGGCGAAAAGCAGGCCTGCCAGCGCCATTCCGAAATAGAAAAGGGTGAGGAGCAGCGTCATCAGAACACGAGCCGCATCATGCGCTTCATGGCCAGCATGCCCATGCCCTGCAGGCACAGGGCGACGATCGCCAATGTATGCCCCCGCCGGTCGCCGGTGAAGAAATCGAGATAGGCGGGGTTCACGGCCATGAGCAGCACCATCGCCACGATCGGCATGGCGATCAGGATTCGCGCGCTCACCTTGGCCTGCGCGGTCGCGGCGTCCATCTCGCGGCGGACGCGCAGGCGCGCGCGCAGGATATTCGACAGATTGGCGAGCACCGCCGTGATCGAGCCGCCATAGCGCAGATTGGTCGCGATCGCCGCAGCGAGCATGGCCACTTCGGGCACGCGCAGCCGGAGAGACAGCAACTGCATCGTGTCGGCGACCGGCGCGCCCCATTCGAGCCGGCGCGCGACGGGTGTCATGAAGCTGCGTACGCTGTCCGGGGCTTCCAGCAGGGCCCGCTCCAATGCCTGGGGCAGGGAGCTGCCGACCATCTGCATCTGGCGGACGGAATCGATATAGTGCGGCAGCGCCTGGATCAGCGCGTCGATCCGCCGATTGGCCCGACGGCTGACATAGGCATAGGCCGCAAGCGGCAGCCCCACCAGCGCGAGGAGGGCGGCGGTGGGGCCGCTCATCAGCAGGCCGAGCATGGCCAATAACAGGACTGCGGCAATGCCGAGAATGATGGCGCGGGCACTCAGCTCGATCTGTGCGCGTGCAAGGAGCGGCGCGATCATGTCGGGCACCGAGATCAGCTGATCGCGGCGCACCATGGTCGATGCGCTGCCGGTCTCACGTCCGAGCCGGCGATCGAGCCGGCTGAGTTCCCGGCTGCGCGCAGCGACGATCGGATAGGCCGCGGCAGCCGACGCGAGCAACGCAATCACGAGGAACACGAGCATCTTCACCACAGCTTCTCCGCCGCTGCGGTGGTCGAATAATCGCGCATTTTCCGAGCGAAATGGGGGCGGTGCGTGAGCGTGCAGAACTCGCCCAGGCCAGACATGGGCGGCTGCTCCTTGAACGCGAACACTTCGTTGAGCGAGTAGGCATCTCCCTCGATTCCGGTGACTTCCGTGATCGAAACGATCCGCCGTTTGCCGTCCGTCAGGCGCTGGATGTGGACGACGAGGTGGACGCTGTTGGCGACGAAGCGGCGAATGGCGCGCACGTCGTTCTGGAGGCCGGCGAAGCCGAGCAGCATTTCCAGGCGAGCGAAGGCATCTCGAGGCGAATTGCCATGCAGCGTCGCCATCGACCCATCATGGCCGGTTGACATGGCCTGGAGCATTTCGACGGCTTCGACGCCGCGAACCTCTCCCAGGATGATCCGGTCGGGCCGCATTCTCAGCGCATTGCGCATCAATTCACGGGCGCCGACCTCGCGCTCGCCATCCGCATTGGGCGGGCGCGCCTCCAGCCGTACCACGTGCTGCTGGCGCAATTGCAGTTCGGCCGCGTCCTCGATGGTGATGAGCCGCTCCCTGTCGCCGATGAAGCTTGAGAGCATGTTCAGCAACGTCGATTTGCCGGCGCCGGTGCCTCCGCAGATGAGGATGTTGAGGCGGGCGCGGACGGCGGCGCTCAGATAGGCTGCCATTTCGGCGCTCATCACCTGGGCTTCCACGAAGTTCTCGATGCTCAATGTCTGCATCCGGAATTTGCGGATGGAGAGCAGCGGGCCATCCAGTGCGACCGGAGGGATGATGATATTGACGCGCGAACCGTCGGGCAGGCGCGCATCGACATAGGGCGTGGCTTCGTCGACGCGACGGCCAACCGGGCCGACGATGCGCTGGATGACGTTCATGAGATGGGCTTCGTCGCGAAAGCGCGTCTCGACCTTCTCGAGCACGCCGTTGCGCTCGACATAGATTTGGCCGGGGCCGTTCACGACGACATCGTCGAGTGTGGGGTCCCGCAGGAGGGGAGCGATCGGGCCGAACCCGACGACTTCGTCCTCGACATCCTCGATGAGCACCAGCCGCTCCGCGCTGTTGAGTGCGAGCTGGCCCCGCCGGCTGCGCACGGTGATCGCCTGCTCGATTTCCTCGCGCAAAGCCCGCTGACCGAGCGCCTCGGGATTGCTGCCCAAGGTTTCGAGCCGCTCGATGACCTGCTGGCAGATCTGCGCTTTCATCGCCTGGTAGCTGTCCGTCATCCGCTGCGCGGCAGGCTGTGTGACCGGCGCGTTGCGGGGCAGGCGGCTCGCCGGGTCCGCCCTGGGGGACATATCGTCTGTTAGCAAACTCATGCCCGGCGCTCCACGGCGCGCATCATGGCGCGACGAAGCTTGTCGATCTGGCCGCGCGCGCCGGTGTGCGGCAGCGAGAAGATGCCGCTCGCGCGCCGGATGGCCTGCAGATAGGCGCCCCCGTCGGCGTCCAGCGCCATCGGCCTGCCGGCATTCAGGGCATTGCGCAGGCGGGCCGGATCTGTCGGGATGCACAGGCTGGAGTTGACGCCCAGGGCCTCGGACATGCGCTTGCCGTCCAGCAGGACGCCGGGTTGATGATCCCACATCAGCAGTCGCATGCGAGCGAACACCATTGGATCGGGAGCGATCTTGTCGAGCAGGCGGCGCATCGCCTCGAGTTCGCGGATCGACTGCGCGCAGACCAGCTCGATGCGATCGGCAAGCGTGCACAGGTCGCGCAGCAAACCGCCGTGGCGAAGGCTGCCGGCGCTCAACACCACGTCGGCCGAGCAGGCGCGCAGCAGCCGGACGAGGCCTGCGATATCGTTGGGCGATACGCCGACCGGTTCCGCGCCGGTCCCGCCGTCGAACGTCAGCAATTGGAGGCCGGTCTGTCCGTGACGAGCCAGCGCGCTCGACAGCAAATTCGCGTCCAGGCGCTCGACGTCCGCGACGGCCGACGCGACGCCATAAGTCACGTCGAGGTCCATATAGGCAGCCGCGGCGCTCGTCGGCAGGGTGCAATCGATCAGCAGGCTGGAGGGGCGGCCTGCGGCGCGGATCAGCGCCATGTCTGTCGCCAGCAGGGCCGTTGCTTCCGGATCGGCGCCGAGCAGCAGCGTCAAATGACCATGGCTGGTCTGTTCGACGAGAGAATTGTTGAGGAGGCGGGCCATGACTTCGGCCACTTCTCGACCTTCCGCCTCGCGCGGAATGAAGTCATGGGCGCCGGCGCGCACCGCGCTCAGTATCTTGTCGCTCTCCGTCTCGTCCGAGGCGAGGATGATCGGTCGACCGCCCGCGGTTTCCGCCACGGCGCCGATCGCCGCGGCAAGCGAGCGTTCGGGTGGAATGGCGGCGCGGTCGATCACGACGACGCCGGGGCCATCCAGCATATGCGGCTCGAGCGCCTGTACCAGTTCCACGGACACGCGGCCGCCCATGGCGTTTTCGATGCGGTGCGCGAGCATCCGGTCGACCGAGAGGATCAGTATCTCTGCCATATCAATGCCTTATAACGCCAAAGGGGGCGGCTTTCTGATCAAGTCCATCGATGCCGGAGCCACCGGCGCTGGCCTCGACTGTCGCGGCGCCGGGGAGCGGCGGGAGCGAGCCTGCCTTCATCGGCCCGACCAGGCGTGGCGTGACCACGATGATCAGCTCCTGATGCTCCTTCTGGTTCTGCTGCCGCTTGAAGAAGGCGCCGAGCACCGGAATGTCGCCGAGAATGGGCAGCTTGTCTTTCGTGGTCGTGCGGCTGCTATAGGTGAGGCCCGCGACCACGAAGCTCTGGCCGCTGCCGAGTTCGACGGTCGTCTCGGCGGAGCGGCGGCGCAGGCCGGGCACCACATAGCCCTGGAGCTGGACGCCGCTGCCATAGTCGAGCTCGCTGACTTCCGGCGCGATCTTGAGGACGATATGGTCCTTTGAAAGCACGAACGGCGTCACGGAGAGACGCACGCCGAATTCCTTGTACTGGATGGAGATGCTGTTGCCGCCGCTCGAGCCGGCCTGCGGCACCGGTATCGGGATCTCGCCGCCCGCCAGGAAGCTTGCGCGTTCGCCCGAGCGGACCAGCAGGGTGGGCTGGGCAAGCAGCTCGGAAAGCCCATTGGACGAAAGCGCACTCAGCACAGCGCCGATCCCGCGATTGGGCGCGGACAGGAACAGCTTGAAAGCGTCCTGGATGGGCGCGGTCCCGTCGATCGACAGGCCGTTGGCGTTGAACGACGCGTTCCCCAGACTGCCCGGCGACACGATGGCGCCCTGCACATCGCCGCTCAGCTTGGCGAAATTGAAGCCAAGGGCTTTCAATGTCGAAGAGGAGACGGCAGCGAACTGCACGTCGACCGCGACGACCTGCTCGCCGACGACGATGAGGTTATTCTGCAGCGGGCCTTCCTTGCCGGATGCGATCCGAGCGGCGTCCGAGCGCGTATTCAGGTCGCCGACATCGCCGGACAGCACGATGCCGTCTTCCGTGCGAGTTGCGGCGACGGTGTCGAAGCGGCTGTCTTTCGCCAGCTGCGCGGCCGCCAGGGCCGTGCGGGGCACGATGCGCTGCAGCGACTGGGCCATGAGGATGCCATCGCTGCCGTACACGCTGATCACGGCCTCGCCGACACCTTTCCCGGTGATTCTGAGCGTGCGTGGATTGGGCGCTGTGACGGCGATGACATCCTCCCGGTCGACCTCGACCCGACCGATTGTTCGTGGAAAAGAAAGCGACCGATGGGCGTTGACAAAAAGGGGTTGGGGGTCTGCCGATGCCTGCAGGGCATTGCTGGCCGGCGCGGCCATGACGGCAGGGGCAAGGCTGAAGACCAGGCACGAGGCGAGGCCGGCGAAGGTGATCGGCTTCATGGCTTGCTGCTCCCCGGATAGATGACCTCGTGACGCTCGCCGACGACCAGATCGATCGACGCCGGCGCTGAACGCGCGGCTGGGCGAGGCAAGACAATGGGCGCGGCGATGGGCTGTGCCGCGGCACGGCGGGCCGGGACGCTCGACTGAACGGAAGCCACGGCCACCTGTTGGTTGTCCGAGGGGTTGCGAAGCGAAAGGTAGAGCGAGCCCGTGGCTTTCGCGAGCGAGAGGCTCGAGACCTGGTCCGGACTCAGCGCGAGCGTCACCGTTCGTGCGGGAGGCGGCGCCGAGGACATCGCACCCTGCGCGCCCGACGCTGCCGGTGTGCCGACGATGAGATCGCCCACGGCCAGAACCTGGACCATCTGCAGCAGCGCCTGGGCGCGGCTTTCGCCGTCGCCGCGCGTGCCGTTGATGGCGTCCGCGCCGGGATAGACGACCTGGACGTCCACCCGATCGCCAGGGCGAACCAGACCGGCTACGGCGATCTCCGCCGTCGTGTCGATGCTCATGGCGCGCATGCCCATGGGAACGCGGACGGCGAGTTTGGTCGTGAGATCCACACTCGTACGCGCGATCATGGCGCCGGCGGGGATCGGTTGCGTGGCGACCTTGCCGACGACTTCGGGGGGCGTCGCGATGTTCGGGAAGCGCCCCGGATCGGCAGCGGCGTTGCGGACCATGGCAGCGGTGATGGTCTCGCCCGTATCGATCGCACGCGTCGCCACGGCGAAGAGCACGACGGATGCCGCGGGCGTGGCGGAGGCTGCCGTCGACTGCGATGGCTTATTCGCGAGGCGCGGCGCGCTGCGAAGTTCGCGAACGCCAAGAAAAAGGAAAATGAGCGCGACAAGAAGTCCCGCCACAAGTGTGGTCCTCGCTCCCAGGCTCAGTGCCATTACTTTCCTTCCCCGCGTCTACGCAAATGTGACTGCGCGCTTCCGCAAACAGCCCTTGCGAAAACGCAAAACTGCTCGATCAGCGGTCTGGAATTAGCAAAGCGACACGAAAGGTCGGAATGGAGAAGGAACCGCTCTGACTTCTCATCTTTTTCGTTGATGAGAAATTAACCACGTTTATATTCGGATGGTTTACGAGGTTTTTAGCCTTTTCCTTTGCGTGTCATTGAGATGGGTGGTTTTGCGGCAAAATGGGGAACCGGCGAAAACGTTCAGATCGGTCGTGATCTCGGTTTGGCATTTGGCCGGCCGGGCGCAGGAAGGCAGTGGAACAACTCTAAACAAGGGACGAATCGCTGCAAGGCGCACTGAAAATCCTGCTGATCGAAGGTGACTGTTTGGCAGCTGCGGAGCTGCGGGACTTTTTGCATTTCGTCGGACATGTCGCTCTGTGGAGCGATGACGGGCAACTGCTGCCTGAAGGATTTACCTTCGACCTCGTGATGCTGACCCTGCCGGCCGACGCGGCGAAGGGCGCATCCATCATTCAGCGCATTGCCGCTCTGCGGATCGCTCCATCAATTGTCATGATCAGCGATGGCAGTCCGGAGGAAACGGAGGCGGCCTGTGCGCTCGCCATGCATTGCGGGCTGACGGTGCGCGGCGTCCTGGCGAGACCTCTTCGTCCAGAAGGGGTGATTGCGATGCTTGAAGAGCCTCGGCGCCTCGCGACCGGAAGACCCGGTGCCGGTCCGATTGGCTCGATCGCCCTTGATGCGCGGCAGGCAAGCTATGTTTTCCAGTCCAAGCATGCGCTGCGGAGCGGAAGCGTCGTCGGCTACCAGACCCTGCTGCGCCTGCCGGGGGTCGATACCATCGACCGGTGGTTTGCGGGTCTCGACCATAGTTCGGCCTTCGCCATGACAATCGCCGCGGCCCGTGCTGCGTTCAGCCTGAGCGGGCGACTTGGCCATGGTCGAGAGACGTCCCCCGTCGCGTTTCATTGCCCCGCCGAGATATTCAGCGATGCCCGCTTTCTCGCCGAGTTGACCCGTATCTCGGCAGCTGCGCGGGAAAACGGTCATGGCGGCCGGGTTGCGATAGAACTGACGGCACCCACCGATGCAGCGACGCTGTCTGACATCCTGTCGATCGCGTTCCGATATGTGTTGGCCGGTTTCGAGCTGCACATGAACGACTTCGCGATGAGCGCATTCAGCCTGGAACAGGTCGTGCGGCTGCCGATCAACGAGGCAAAGATCGACCGCCACTTTTTCGAGACCTTGGCAAAGGACGAGCCGCAACTGCTCGCTGAGATCATCTCGCTATTCCGTCTGCGCGGCGTCAGATCGACTGTCGCGCGGATTGAGGCGCCCGAGGAATTTGAGGCCGCCCGGCAAGCGGGTGCCGACAGTGGTCAGGGATATTTCTGGAGCCGCCCCATGACGGACATTCGGCTCTGATCATGGTCCTGCGAAAATGGCGCCTTCCTGCGGACAGCCTATGGGTCTTTCCGCCCGCATTGGCCCTGTGCTTCGTCCTGCTTGCGGCTTTGGCGCCAGAATCTCCCAGCGCTGCCGTCCTGGCCGCCGCTGCCGCGGGCGCGCTTTATGTTTTTCGCAGTCGCGGCTGGGCCTGCCTGGCCCTCGTTGGCGTGTCGATATGGGCGCTGAGACAATCCGCCATTCCGGTTTCGTCCGCTTTTTGGTCGCCGGTCCTCTTCATGGCTGGAGCTATATTCTCACCGCCGCAGCTGCTCTCGTTTCTCATCAGAGTGCCCAGCCTGGTCTGGTCGCTTTGCCTCATTGTCGTGGCAGCCTGCCTTTATGGAGCATGGACGTTTTTGACCGTGCCGGCCGTCCTGTTCGAGATTCCGGGTTGCCTCTGTGCCGCCATTCTCGGCGCGGGCCTGACGCGTCATCTCGCCATGGCAGACGCCCGCATTCTCGCTTGGGGCGAAAACGGTCTCGAGACGCTCACCCGGAACCTGCTGCTTGGCCGGATCACGAGCGGCATGCTGCATGATCTGGCGCAGCCGCTGAACGTCACGTCGATGGCCAACGGCAATCTGGGTTACATCGTCGAGCATCTCGATATCCCGCCCGACAAGCGCGAACAGATGGTCGAGCGTATCCGGCGCATTGCGACGAGTACGGAAAGTGCCGCTGCGATCCTGAGCCTGTTCCGGTGGTTCGGTCGCGACAACAGCATTGATCATGATGAACTCAGCGTCCGCAGCGCTTTGGAGCGCGCGATTGCGGTGACCAAGTCGAATGTCCGGCACGGCGGGGTTGCCGTCGAATTGCAAGGCAATGCGCTGGATCATTTGCTGCCGGTTCGGCATGGAGCGGTCGAAATGATGGCTGTCGCAGCGTTGCTGAGTGTCTTTGGAAACTTCATTCTGAGTGACGGCGATCGGACCAAGATTCATGGAACGGTCCGCCTGGACGCAGAACTGACCAGCGCACATGTTCTCATCACCGTGCATAGCATGGACGATCAGGGCCAACCTTGTGGCGCATCCCGCATCGACCGGGCAACACTGTGGCTGATCGAACAAATCGCCATCGCGAACGGCAGCGTCTTTCGGTACTTGTCTTATCGGAAGCAAACGGCTTGCTTCTCGATCCTGATCGCTCGTGATGACATTTGAACGGCTATCAGCCTTGGGCGGGTGAGGGGACGGCGGGCAGCTCGATCTCGAGGACGGCCCCGCTGTCATCGGCCTGTCGGAGAGTAATGTGTCCGCCGGCCCGGGTGACAATTTGCCGGCTGATATAGAGCCCCAATCCGGTGCCTTTATCCGCCTTGGTGGTGAAGAAGGCGCTGAAAGCGGATTGGGCGATACTCGGGGCCAGTCCCAGGCCATTGTCGCCAACCGCACAAGCGATCGTCGCACCCGCCGACATGACGCGCAGATCGATCGCGCCCTGACCGGTCCAGCCCGCGCTGCGCCGCGTGACGATCGCGTCGATCGCGTTTTGAAGCGCATTGACGAACACCTGCTCCAGTTCGACCTGCGACATCAGCGCCCATAGGGGGCCTTCATCGATCGCCATGTTTACATCGATGCCCTGATCCTCGATGGCCGGCGTCAGGAAGCTGAGAGCCCGCCGCATGGTTTCGGTCACGTCGATCGCCACCGGCTCGGCATTCGATGCTTTTCCATAGCGCGTCACATGTTCGATGATGTCGCGGGCGCGGCCGACCTGCTCCGAGATCCGATCGATCCGTCCGAGAATTTGCGGATCGATCAACCCGCTTTGGCCCTTGGTCGCGAGGAGCCGCAAACTTTCCGCCGCAACGGCAATGGTGAAGAGCGGCTGCTTGATCTCGTGGCCGATCGACGACGCAACATTGCCGAGATCGGCGAGGCGCGCCTGTTTCGCCATGATGTCGTCCAGATGGCGCGGCTGGTTGAGCTGCACCATGACGCCGGAACCCCAGCCCATGCCGCCGATGCTGTCATGGAGCGTGATCAGCAGGCATTCGAACTCCGTCGACGTGGCCGACCGGAACTCGATGACGGTTTCCGCCAGACCGGCGGCGACGCGGAACCGGGCACAGTCTTCGGGGTGGACCTGAATCTGGGCTTGTGCCGGCTCTGCGACGAGGCGGACTTCGGTATAGCGGAGGACGCCTCGTTCCGCATCGAACGTCACGTCGCGCATCAGCTTGAGTCCGATGCTGCGATGGAGGTCCGCAGCAACTTCGGCAAGGCGCTCGCGTTCGGTCCGGAGTGCGACGCTCATATTGTTGAGCGCAACGAGACGGCGCAGCGGCTCATCCATTTCTCGGATCGTCGGGCCAGGCGGTTCGGGGAGTTCGTGGTTGCCGAACCGATCGATCACTATATTCGCCTGCACGAACGTGTCGCGCAATGTCCGCGAGAGCATGGAACGGAAGAACCAGGCCAGAAGCGCACCGGTGAGCAGGAGCAAGAGCTCGCCATAATGTCTTGGAAGAAGCCCGCGGTCGAATTCCGCATAGACGACCGACACCTCGACCGATCGGCCCGCCGCGGTCGCATGAAACTGCGTACATGGCGCCATCGCGCTTTCGGCATGCGGAGCGCCTGCAGGGAGGCAAGCGGCGTCGACCTGGTCCGAAAGCGCGTGCGACATGGCCGTCCCGGTCCTATGGAAATAGAACTCGGCATCGCGCGGCTGTGCCACAACGCGAAATCTGCCGGACCCTTCGCTTTGCCCATCCGCCACCAGCGGTGCGATCCTCGCCAGCGCGGCCTTATCGATCTGCGTGCGATAATCGCGCTCCAGCCCGGTCAAAGCGGCAATTTGGCTCGTGGCCGGGATCGCGACGAAAATGATGATAAGCAGGCTGGAGCCTGCCCGCACGGTTTCCAATATGGATGGCTGCGGATCGATGGCCACGAAAGGCCAATGGCGCCGGAGCATGAAATTGCTGTTCAGGAGGTCCGCAATTGCCGCCAAAAGGACAGCGCGCATCAGTTCGCGAAAGGCTGCGAGCGCCAGCGCGCCGGACGATATCGGGCCGGTCATGACATAAAACAGGGCAAACAATGCGGTCGCCAGCAGTCCGTATAGCGCCGTCGCTTCGGTCGCCATGAGATGCCGGCGTCGCCCGATATGGACGCTGAAAAACGCGCCCAGTGCGACTGCGGGATGCCAGAGTCCATCATGCCATCCCAGTGGCAGGGACAGAGCAACAAGCGTGATCAAGCCAAGGCGCAGGCCGGCCTGATGGGCGACGACAAGGGCGGCGAGCAACGGAAGCCAAGGATAGAGGATCGGAACGTTCAGGATCATTGCGAGCAAAAGTGCCGCCGCCAGGATCCGGCCGATTGGGTTGCGAATCTGCGATGCTCCGGCCACGCGAGAGTCGATCGCGATCGCCGTCACTGTTCGCCGCCTTTGATTTCGAGCATCTCGCGCAGATGCGTAATCAGTTCGTTGGGCTGCACGGGCTTGGTCAGAACCACGCAATGCTGCTGCACCGCGATTGCATCGGGCCGCATGGGGTCGCCCGTCATGAACAGATATTTCAGCTGGCGATGAGCAAGTGTTTCGCTGTCGGCCACCTTCTGGATGATGTCAGGTCCGGATTCCCTGCTCAGCCGGACATCGCAAGCGATCAGGCGAATGGCGGTTTCACTCTCCAGCACGGTCAGTGCTTGGGAAAGCGAGTAAGCGCCTAATGCGGGGATATCGACGAGCGCAAGCAGCGCCGTCAATTCCTCGACAATCTCCTGAACATCATCAACAACTAAGACCAATGGCATGGCACGTATTTTGTCTGCCAATAGCCTCCCCTTTAGAGCTGCCTGGTGCTCGTCCCCCTTGCCCGCTCAGGCGTACTTTGCCTCGAAATAGTTCAAATTCCAAACTAAACCGCAAGTTCACCGAAAAATGTTTTTGGTCATTCCCGATGCCGTAACTGGGTTCTTGCTCTAAGTATAGTTGTTTACATATAATTAATTATCCAATTATCATTGCTAAATTCTTTTAAAATGGAAATTATATGTAGTATTTAGCAAGTTAAACTATCTCATATTGAGATAGATATGTATCAAATTTTTAAAGAATCTCCTCGGATAGCGCCAATTTATGCTTAACGGACCCGTGCAGAGCTGGCCATTGATCAGTGAGAAAGTCGAAACAATTCCTTCTGGGTTTTGGTGAAAGTCAGGCCCTTGCGGGTGCGGAAGCAGGTCGTGGGCTTATCTCATGTGGAGTCATGTGACTTTTTGGCCGCAACTCTGGCGGGCCGCTTTCGGCGCCACGAATTTGCCCGGCGTTGCCGACCTTGTTTCGCTTCACGATGCCGGGCGAGTTTGCTGGTCTATGCCCGTCACCGATCGGCAAGCGCGAAAAGCGTCCGAACGCACTGGGATCCGATCAGGCCCGACTCGATTGGGAAAATCGCTTATCGGTTAAAATAGGTTCAATTCAAACCTATTTCGGATCATCTTATTTTCTCATAACTATCTCAATTTAAACAGATTTCTTTGGTCTAAACTATGCTTAACGGCGTTCTCCACCATAAGGAGGCCATGTATATTTTCCTTCTCATGAAGAGAAAGGGAACAGAAAATGAAAATCATGGTGTATGTGGGCTTGGCCTATGCAATGTTCGGCACCGCAGCGGCAATTGCCGAACCTAGTCTTTCCAGTAATGCTTCAGGTGCTTCAGCTGAAATTTCGGCAGCTGGTGTCGTCAAGGCGAATGTATCTGTTGCAAAAGCTTCCGGTGCATCGCCGACACCTTATGACAACTCTGTTAATGTCGCGTCTGTCAACCAGAATTTCCTGCTTGTGGATGGCGCTTTGGTCGACGGTTATCAGTCGCTGACCGCCAATGTCATTAACAGCCGGGCTTTTTCGACCTCGTCCCCCAACATATCGGCAACGGGCTCGACCTTGATCACGGGCGCCGGAGCGAGCCTCTATACGAGCCTGCTCGGCATCAACACCCTCTCGCTCGGCCTGGGTGCCGATGTGATCACGTCGACAACCACAGTGGGCGTGGATGGCGGCGGCCTCTTCGCGACGGGCAACTCAAGCATCACCAACTTCACCTTCGGCGGCTCTTTGTTCGACGGCCTGAACTTGAACGCGGGACTGTTTTTCAACCCGAACCCGAACACGGTCGTCCTCAGCCTTGCCGGCCTCAAGCTCGTCCTCAATGAGCAGATCCAGACCGGCGATGGCATCAGCTCGTTGGGCATGCAGACCAACGCGATCCATCTGTCGCTGATGGACTATCTCTTTGATGGCAAGCTGCTCAATGGTGATGTCATTCTTGGCCATTCGGAAGCGTCCATCAAGGGCTATTCCCCGGCAGTCCCGGAGCCGGCGACCTGGGCAATGCTGATCGGCGGCTTCGCTCTTGTCGGCTCCTGCATGCGTCGCAGCCAGAAAGTCGCAGTCAGCTTCGCCTGACAATCGTTCCATCAATCAAGCCCCGGCCCAATCGGGCCGGGGTATTCGCGACCCCGAACAAGAGCCCTTCGTTTGCCCGGTTTTCAGACATCAAGCGGCTGACCCTGGATGAGCGCCGCTGCGACCACCCGGATTTGTGCTCGCCGTCCAGGCCCGATGCTCTAGAAGACCCAGCGCGGAACAGTTGAGAGCGTCCCGCGAATAGCGGGATTGGGATCGACAGCGAGCCGGCTCTGGTCGTCGAGAATCATCGTTGCACGGTCGATCGGGGTGTACGGCCGCCATCGCGGCAGGGTGGAGACGGCAGGGCTGCCATGTCGCGCAAAAGAGATCCAGGCCGCACTGCACACCTCCGCCAGCGGGTAGCGATCCGATCCGTCCCCCAGCAGTGGCCGTGCCAGATCGACATTGTCGAAGACATAGGGGATGTCGATGCCATGCGGCGCGCCAAATTTGCCGCCGAAGCGCGGCGATCCCTTGCTGAACCAGTAGACGAAAGTCGGCGCCCCACCAAGGGCGGCGCGACGCTCGGCAATCTCGATGGTCCCGCGCCGCATGATATAGTCCGCCATGATGGCGCTGTAGAGGCGGCTCGGGGAAGCGTCCGGCGACTGCGCGCGATACTCGCGTACGACATCCGCCGCCAAAGGGCCAAGGAAGGGTCTCAGCCGTGGCTCGAGATCGCCCCAGGCAAGGCTGAACAGTGTCGCATCGCCCGCGCCGAAGATCGTGGTGGTCTCATCCGCCGTCGATCCGATCAGCAGCGGCACATCGGCGGAGAGGGTCGGTGCGGTGGGATCGAAGGGATGACGGGGCAGGTTATGGCCATCCACGACCGGTCCCAGCCGCAGCTGCCCCATCGCATCATTGCCCTTGATCGCGAGGATGCGCGCGAGCTGCGCGGTGGGCAGAGTTGCGAGCTTGCCAATGTCGCGCGACGTGAGCTCGAGCCGGCGCAACACTTCGGCCGTGATCTTGCCTGCATCCGCCGGCTCGATTGCCCGCACGCCCGGCCCGCTCTGGACGATGGCCTTGTGGAAGAGTCCCTTGGCGGCCGGCATGGCGAGCAGAGTCGAGACCTTGGCGCCGCCGCCTGACTGGCCGAAGATGGTGATATTGCCGGGATCGCCGCCAAAGGCCGCGATATTGTCGCGCAACCAGCGCAGCGCCGCGATGATGTCCAGCATGCCGGCATTGCCGGAGTCCGCGAAGCGGGCGCCCGGTGCCAACTCGGCGAGATAGAGATAGCCGAAGAGGTTGAGCCGGTGGTTGAGCGTCACCACCACGACATCGCCCTTCGCCGCCAGCCGCGTGCCGTCGTAAAGCTCGGACGAACCCGAGCCGACAGTGAAGCCGCCGCCGTGCAGCCAGACCATCACCGGCCGCTTCACGCCATCCGCCAGCCCCGGCGTCCAGATGTTGAGCGCGAGACAGTCCTCGCTCTGCGGCGCCTGATATTCATTATTCACCGCGAAAAGCGCCCCGACATCGCCGGTCGCGGGCGGATTATATTGTGGGCATTCCGCCGGCCATTGCAGCGCCGGCCGCACGCCGCGCCAGGGCTTGATCGGCGCAGGCGCGGCGAAACGCGTGGCCAGGGTGGAGGCTGCATAGGGAATGCCCTTGAAGATATGCGCACCGCCCGAAAAGATCCCGCGCACGCGGCCCGCAGTCGTTGCGGCCTCGCTCGCTACCCACGCCTCGGCCGGAGCAGGGAGCAATGCCGTAGCGGCGAGTGCGCCACCGGCCAGCAGCGCCCCACGCCGGCTTAGATCGGCGCGGTTCACGGCAGGAAATCCGCGTCGCGCCGCCACACGCTCGGCATCTTGTAGGGCACGTCGATATGGACGACCTCGATGCGGTCGATCTTGCCCGCGGTGATGTGAAACAGCTCCAGCATGGAGAGGCTGCCCGGCTTCTCGATCCAGCTTTTCATCGGTGTGCCGTCGGCGAGCCTGGCCATCTCTTCCGCAGCGCTGTGGTCGATGCTGGCGCGCGCAAGGACGAGCCCGCGCGCTTCATCGACGACCATATAGTCGCGGTCGCGCACGGCGCTGTCGAAGATGAAGTTGCCGGTCTTGAACTGGTCCCCGCACGAGAGCTTGCCCTCCGGCCGCTCGAACTTGGGATTGCCGGCGGATTCAAAGCCATTTTCCTGACGCCGGCAGTCGTCGGTGAAGGTGGTGAACAGCACCCCGTCATTGAGTTGGAGCGTGCTGAAATAGCCATTGGCGAGGTCGATCATCCGTCGCCGCGCCGTGCGCTTCTCGGGCGGCAGGATCGCCGACATTTCCATATAATGCTTATAGGCGAGCGGGTCGCCGGCCGCGGGCGAAGGGGGCTTGCCCTTTTCCGGCATCTTCACCAGCGTTTCGACCTCGCTGATCCGCCCATCCTGCACCTTGAGCCGCATGCCATAATAAGAGGGCTGGCCGCGCTGATCGATGACGCCGAAGAGGCCCGCCTGCCCGGTGGCTGGATCGGTGAAGATCAGCGATCCGGGGTGGAGCCGGTTGGCCGTATTCCAGGCCCCGTCGCCCACGCGCAGCATGACGTTGTTCTCGCTGAACTTGACCCGAGGCGCCCAGGGCAGGCGGGAGGGATCGCGCACGACCAGCGCGTCCATATAGCGCTTGGCCATGCCCTCCAGGCAGGCGGTGTCGCATTCGGGACGGACGGGCTGGCCTGTCTCGCGCGGATCGACAGAGGCCAGAGTGGGTGCGAGCGGCGCGGCAAGGGTGACGGCAAGCGCGGCGAGCCGCAGCGGGATCAGGCGGGTCATTGGCGATTCTCCTGCAGAAGGGCGCGCGAGAAGGCGCTCAGGGGATATTCTTGCGTTCGACAGTCCAGCGCGGATCTGTGCACAGGCGGCAGTCGGCGCCAGCGAACCAGCTCGCGGCGCGTGGATCGCCTTTCAGCTGCCAATCGAGCCAGGCGGCGGTGACGGTGGCGAAGGCGCCGCCATGGGGTAGCCAATAGGTGCCGGAATGGGCGACGCCCTTGCGTTCGGCGCGGAAGGCGGGAACGCCGTTCAATCGGGAGAAGTCGTCCTTGGCGTTGGGCAGCGCCACGTCGGTTTCGCCGTTGATGAAGACAATGGGGCCGTGGAGTTGCTTGAGGCTGTCCTTGGTCACCTTGGCGGCACCGGGCAGGCCGCCGGAGCCGAGGCTCCAGACGCCGCTGTTGAGCATGAGCGTCGTCGTGATGCGCGGATCGCTCGCCGCCAGCGTCAACGCCTGCAAGCCGCCGCAACTATGGCCGGCGACCGCAATCCTGCCGGTCTCGACATGGCCTTTGAGCGGACTGCCTGCCGCGCCATTTTGCGCGATGGCCCAATCGATGGCCTGCTTCATGTCTTCGGGATAGGAATTGGCCGGCGCGGTGACGTCGATCGGGGTCGTCGGCAACGTCGGATTTTCCTCCGGCCAGCCATGCTCGACCGCGCCCGGACCGAGATGGCCGAGCGCCAGCACCAGATAGCCGCGCGAGGCGATGTCCGTGAGAAAATAGCGATAGCGGTTGGAGACATTGTCGCAGCCGCCATTGCCCCAGACGAAGATCGGCAGCCTGGCCTTGCCGAGCGCGGCGAGATTGGCCGGGCGGTAGAGCGTTTGGCGCGGAAGGCCCGGGTCCGTCTCGATCACCACATGATAGGGACCGCGACCGCGATCCAGGGGAGCGGCAAGGGCGGGCGCAGAGAGCGCCAGCGCGGCCGTCAGCCATGCCGTCAGTGTCATGCGTGCGCTCATGCGCTCTCTTCCTTCTCCTAGCTTGTCGTCGCGGCGCGGCGGGCGGGGATTGCCCCCGGACCCACCACACCGTTGCCTGCTCGCTCAGAATTTGCGCTTCAGCGTCAGCCACCACTGGCGTGGCGCTCCGGGCGCGCCGGTGACCATGGCGGTGTTGTTGTTCTGGCCGATGCCGGTGTAATAGAGCTCGTTGGTGAGGTTGGAGACCTGCGCGGACAGCTGCCAGTCTTCGTCGGCCGATTTCCACGTCAGGCCGGCATTCACCAGCGAGAAGGCCGGGATCTTGGCCAGCGCGTTGTTGATCGTGTTGGCTTCCTGCATGGACTGATAGCTATAGTCCACGCGTGGGGTCAACGATCCCACGTCGCCCAGTTCGATCACATATTGCGCACCGAGGCTGAACTTGCGCTTGGGCGCATAAGGCAACATCATGCCATAGGCGATACCGGCGCCCAGACCGCCGGCAGGCGCCGTGCAGCCTGCATTCACGCCGACCGCGCAGCCGGACAGCGAATTATATTTGAAGCCCAGCCAACTGGCCGAGCCGTCGATGGTGAAGCCGCGCACCGGCTGCGCCTGCACTTCCAGTTCAAGGCCCTTCAGCGTTGCCTTGCCGGCATTGACGAAGAAGGAGCAACTCAGCTCGCTCGTGTTGAAGAAGCAGCCGGTATTGGGCGCCGTCGCCGTGCGTGAGAAGACGCTGGCGATGAAGTCCTTATACTTGTTCACGAAGGCCGAGACGTTCACGCGCAGTTTGCGGTCGAAGAAGGTGGTTTTGGCGCCCAGTTCGTAGGCCGTGAGCGTTTCCGGATCGAAGGGGCGCGCCTGATCGGGATAATAAGGCCGCGGATTGACGCCACCGCCCTTGAAGCCCGTCGAAATGCTTGCATAGGTCATCAGGCTCGGCGTCCATTGATACTGGAGGATGCCGCGATAATCGACATTGCTGCCCGAATAATTGCCCTGCGCGCCATTGAGGCCGCAGAAGGCGACATGGACGTTGCCATAGTTCACGCCATTGACGACGCATGGGAAATATGGGGCAGCTGTCGCGCCCGGCCGACCGCCGCGACCGAAATTGAAGCTCTTCTTCTCTTCCGAGTAGCGAATGCCGCCGTTGAGCTCGAGCTTGTCGGTGATGCGCCAGGAGGCATTGGCGAAGGCTGCCCAGTTCCGCGCGGGGATCGTGTCGTCCTCGTAGAAGATGATCGGTCCCTGATCGACCGTACCGGAATAGGCGCTCTTGCGCTTGATGTAGAAGCCACCGACGACGAGATCGACCTTGTCGTCGAAGAGGCTGGCGGCGAGGCGCAGCTCCTGGCTGAACTGCCAGTTCGAGGTGTGGTAGGTGAGCACCGCATTGCTCAGGTTGGTCGCGTCGACATCCTGCGCCCAGTCCGCATCATAGCTGCGATAGGCGGTGATGGAGGTGAGCTTCAGCTTGTCGGAGAGGTCATAGTCGATATTGGCCGAGATGCCCCAGCCGCTCACCTTGCTGACTGGCGCCACCGAATAAGCCGGCGATCCGTCGATGGGCTTGGCATTCGCGTAGGTCGCATAGTTTACATAGGGGCTCGTCGTGAAGGTGTCGCCCGCGCCGCTCCATGGTGAATAGGAGAGGAAAGGCGATGTCTGCGTCGTCGCGTTCCAAAGCGTCAGGCCGTTGGTCGCGGCGGTGGACCACATGGGATAGGTCTGGGCGATCGCGCCCGTGCCGGGCTGATAGCCCGTTGCCGTGGTCATGCCCACATAGAGCAGGGTCTGCGGTGCGGCTTCGGACTTGTCCTTGGACACATCGCCATTGATGTTGATCTCGAGCCGGTCGCTCGGCGTCCAGCGCACCGAACCGCGCAGCCCGACATAGGATTTGCCGCCCTCCGTGCCGAGCTTGCAGTTCTTTCCTTCCGCCTGTGAGGGGATGGTATAGGTTGCCGCCAGCGCCGGGTGCGTGCAGGCGAAATCATAGCGGGTCACATAGCCGTCCTGATTGCGCGAGACGCCGGCGATCCGCACCGCCAGCCTGTCCGGCACGATCGAGAAATCGGCGCTGCCGCGGAAGTCGCGGCGCGCATAGTCGCCGATCGTGGCCTCCACATAGCCACCATTCTTGCCGTTGGGCTTCTTGGTGTAGAGCTTGATCGAGCCGCCAATGGAATTCATGCCGGCAAGGGTGCCCTGCGGACCGCGCAGCACCTCGATGCGCTCGAGGTCGAGCAGGTCGAGCACGGACCCGGTCAGCGTCGAATAATAGACATCGTCGACATACAGGCCGACGCCCGGCTCGAAGGCATAGTTGAAATCGGTCTGGCCGATGCCGCGAATATGCGCCTGGAGCGAGGGGCCGTTGGGCGCATTGGCCTGCAGGTTCACGTTGGGCGCTTGGGCGGCAATGTCCATGACGCTCACCTGACCGCGTGCTTCCAGCGTCTCGGCGCTGATCGCGGTGATGGCGATCGGCGTGCGCTGGACATTCTGTTCGCGAAACTGGGCGGTGACGATGATGTCGTCGGTGCTCGCATCCGCGGCTGCCGGATCGGCGGCGGCCGCCGCCTGAGCCTGTGCGGCGCTTGCCGGCAGCAGCGCCGCGAGCGTCAGCGCGCCGGCCAGCGCCATGGCGGAGGCGCCGAAGCGCGTTCCGGTCGACAGCCTTTCCGATTGGGTGTGGGTGCGTCCCTTTTCGATGTGCATCTTGCCTCTCCCCAAAATTCAATCATTGCTCAACAGAAACAGTTGTTTGATTTTCATTCTTCCATCTCGCCCTCAGCCGAGCGGTCGGCCGCTCGCGGTCTCCTTCGGCATCGCCTGGGTCACGTCCCAATGCTCGATGATGAGCCCGTCCTTCAGGTGGAAGATGTTGATGACGGCGCTGCCCGGATCGTCCGGCCCCATCCGTCCGATGATCTGGACTGTCGCATAATCGCCATCGACGAGCAGGCGGCGGACCTGGATCTCGGTGGTCGCCTTGGAGAAGACCGGCTCCAGCCATTTGAGCGCATTCTCGCGTCCATCGGCGATGCCGGGATTGTGCTGCCTATAGTCCGGGTGGACATATTTCTCGAAAGCGGCGCGCGGCTGGCGGCGCTCATAGAGCAGCGTCACAAAGTTGGTCATGATCGCGCGGTTGCGCGCGGTGGTGGCGGCATAGTCGGCCGAGTTCGTCTGGGCGGCCGGCGCAATGGCGTCCGGGGCGATCGGCTGGGTGACGGGAAAGAGCGGTGCGGCGCCCTGTGCCGATTGGGCTGACGTCATGGACTTGCTCCCGGAGTAAGGCGCGCTGGCCTGAGCGGATGAGGCAGCGACACAGCGGAAGCTGGTCGCCTGATCGATGCTGTCCCGGCCGCTGAAGACAGTCTCCTGCGGATGGGGGCAGAGCGGCCGGGTGCGGTCCACGGTCCGGGCGGCGATCGCGTCCGGCGCGGTCGCCTGCGCAGCCTGGACCGGGATGCCGGCGGCCATCGTCGCGGCGAGGGCGAGGATATGCCGCTGCCGGATCACAGCACCGCCCAATAAGTGAAGATGGAGCGGTCCTCGCGTCGGTCGGCCTTGCCGATGAACACGGTGCGGGAGAGCCAGCCATGCGGGCCCTCCGGCGCATCGAAGCTGGGGGTGAGCGCCATATAATATTCGTCCGGGCGCACCGGCTCGTAATTCTGCAGGCGCTGCAGCACCTCGGCGCTGCCATTGCGCAGGCCGGTGTTGCGCAGCTCGATGATCGTGCCGTCGTCCGCCTCGATCAGATAGCGCGCGTCGAAGCGCACCGTGTGATCGGCCTTGATCGTCGGCCAGTCGCCGCCGGTATGCGGAATGATCTTGCCGTTGAAGCGGGGGCCGCTCACCGTTCCGCCCAGCACGCCGACAAAGCCGCGCTCCAGCCCCCAGGCAGTGGGGCCATAGCGATAGCGCTTGGTCAGCTGGATTTCGATCTGGAACGCATATTCGAGCTTGGGCGGTTGCATGACATCTCCTTGATGGGGGTGATCAGGGTCGGATCCAGGGGCCTGGCGGGCGTGGCTCATAGGCGGCGCGCTGCTCTGAGCCGAACTGGCCCATGAAGCGGCGCTCGGCGGCATAGGGGTCGGCTGCGAGGCGGACGCTGGTGCCGAACAACATGGTCCGGCGCTGCGCGCCGTCATAGGGCGTCCACTGCGGCATCGCCGGATGGCTCGGCACGCCGGTGCGGGCGAAGCTCGCCCAAGTGCCGGACATGACAGCGCGCAACCGCTCGGCGGCGGGCGTGATTGCGCCCATGAAGGGCCAGGCAGAAAGGTTGCCGAAGACGAAGGGCAGTTCCGTCCCATGCGGAGTCACGCCGGAGAAGGCGCCCACGGTCGTCGGCCAGTCGATCGTGTAGAGGAAAGCTGGCGCCGCCTCCAGCGCGGCCTTGCGCTCGGCGAGCAGCGTCGCATCGAGGAAATAGCTGCGGTCAGTGGTCAGCCGCGCGAAGAACGGGCCGTTCGCCATGTCGGGGAACATGGCCTTATAGGCGGCGATGGCGCCCGCGGCCTGGCCGGCGGGGAAGAAGGCCTGCGCCTGGCGCAGCAGTTCGGCGTCGCTGAAGTCGGCATAGGCGGGCTCATTGCCCAGGAACAGCGCTGTCTCGTCCCGCGCCGTGCCGATCATCATCGGGATATGGGCCGAGAGGCGCGGCGCGTCCGGGAAGAAGGGATGACGAGGCAGGGCCTTGCCGTCGACAAAGGGACGGAACTGGCCCGTGGCATTGCGGATATCGATGCCGGCGGCGGTCAGCTCGGCGGTCGGCACCTGCGCGAGCTTGCCGATCTCATGCGTGCCGATGCCGAGGCGATGCAGCAGCCGTGCAGTGCGGTCGGTCGCGATATCGGCCGTGTCCATGCGCAGCCCGGGACCGCTCTCGGCGACGCAGCGATGGAAGAGAGGCACCGCGCCCGGCATTGCCATAAGCGTGCTGGTCTTGCGGCCGCCGCCCGACTGGCCGAACACCATCACCCTGTCGGGATCGCCGCCAAAGGCGTGGATATTATCCCGCACCCAGCGCAGCGCGAGCTGGATGTCGAGCAGCCCGGCCTGGCCGGACAGCGCGTAGCGTGCGTCCGCAAAGGGTGCGAGGTTGAGGAAGCCGAAGACATTGAGCCGGTGGTTGATCGAGACCACGACAACATCTTGCGTGCGGGCGAGGAAGGCGCCGTCGGTCAGCGGATCGGAGGAGCCGCCGGTCTCCCAGCCGCCGCCATGCAGCCAGAGCAGCACGGGTCGCGCGCCCCTGAGCGCAGGTGTCCAGACATTGGCGACGAGGCAGTCCTCGTCAAAACCGGGCGATGCCGCGCCGCCGAGCCCGCCGCGCTGGGGACAGCGCGGGCCGAAGCGGGTGGCGTCCAGCGTGCCGCTCCAGGGCGCCCGCGGGCGGGAGGGCAGAAAGCGCGCTGCGCCACCGGTCGGCGCGCCATAGGGAATGCCCTTGAAGACGAACACATCGTCCTGCCGCAGCCCCGCGACCCGTCCAGCGCGGGTTGTGGCTTCGGCGCCAGGCTGGGCGCGGACGGCGCCCGCCGCCAGCAGGCTCACGCTTCCGGCGAGGACGCCGCGGCGCGAGATGGCAAAGTCCCTCACGCCGCCTTTTTCCGTGGGTCGAGCTCGGCCTCGTCGATTGCCATCGGCCGACCGTGCGTTTCGTAGCGCAGGAAGAGCAAGGCCACGCCGCCGATCACCGCAAAGGCGGCTAGGCTCAGGAAGCCGGGCGTTATGGCATTGCGCGTGGCGGCGGGTGAGAGCAGGTTGCTGCTGCCCGCAATCAGCGCGAGCAGCATGGGACCGATCAGCTTGGCAAGGCCGCTGGTCGTCTGGGTCAGCCCACCGCCCGAGGCCGCGAGCCGCACCGGGAAGAGCTCGGTGCCGAAGGGCGTCGTGTTTGCATAGCCGCCGTCGTAGAAGAGCGCACCCGCCAGCAGGCAGAGGAAGAAGACCGGCACGCCCGCCACGAAATAGGGGTGAAGCAGCGCCGCACAGGTCATGCAGATGGCGGCGCCCCAGCAGCAGATCAGCGCCGAGCGCCAGCGGCCGATGAACTGGGGTAGGACCGCCCAGAGGATGCGGCCGATCACGCCGCTCGCGCTCACATAGACGAAATAGGTCGCCGCCTGCGCCGGCGTCGTATCGAGCAGCATGGAGACGACGGTCGGCCCCCAGAGCGCCACGCCAAAGCCGGACATGCCGAGCCCCGCGGTCATCAGGATGATCAGCCAGAAGCGACCAGGGAAGCGATAGAGATCGCGCAGACGCGGCGGTTCGCGGCGTGGCGGGGGAGGCGGCAGCGGCACCTTGTCCAGCGGAATGTCGACATATTGCGCCACGACCTTGCGCGCCTCCGCGCCACGGCCCTGCGCAATCAGCCAGCGCACCGACTCCGGCACGAAGAACCAGAGCGCAATCACCATGGCGATCGGCGAGAAGCCGAGCAGCGCCAGACCGCGCCAGCCGAGCGAGGCGGAATAGGCGGAGACGAGCAGCGAGGCGATGAGCACGCCAAGCGGCGCCACCACACCGGTGCTGCTCGCCAGGATGGTGCGGATACGCGTGGGCGCCAGCTCGATCATCAGCGTGATTTGCGTGCCGCCATAGCCGACGCCGACGAGGAAGCGGAGGAAGGCGAAGAGCTGCCATTTCCCATCCGGCACCAGCGCGGAAAAGCCGGCCGCGAAGGAATAGAGCAGCATTCCCCAGAGCAGCGCCGGCTTGCGTCCATAGCGGTCGGCGAACCAGGCGAAGGGCATGGCGCCGACCAGCTGGCCGATGCCGGCGGCGAGCAGCATCACCGAGACCTGGCCGAAGGTGAGTTTCCACGCCGGACCGATCATCGAAACCAGAAAGCCGACGATGAAGAAGTCGAAAAACTCGAAGATGCCTTGCAGCATCAGCAACGCGACGAGGATCCAGAAACGGGGGCGCAGCCGCGCCTGATCGAAGAGCGTCAGCGCGTCGGGCGAATTGGCGCCCGCGCCAGAGATGGAAACATCCCCCTTCATTGACCGGCGCGGCCTTCCGCGCTCACCGGCGCGCTGCGGCTCATGTCGTGCGGCATACCATCTCCACCCAGATGTGGTCGGCCGGTCGCCGACTCTCTGCTGACGATCAGACTTGCAATAAATCTCATCTAATGCAAGTCTATTCCGGTGGGTGAGAAAATAGCCTTCCTTTCGAATGACCTCTGGATCGCCGTGGCGGCCCGCGTGTGGCGAGCGCTTCATGCAACTCCCTTTGCCGCCTACAGTCGGTGGCAAGATCGCGTTGAAAGGGAGCAATGAAGATGGCGAAGGCGCAGGACGCGCAGGAATCGACAGGGGTGATCGAGCGCACGCTGAGCGCGCTGCGCTGCGTGGCCGAGCGCGGCGAGTTCACGCCCAAGGATATTGCCGAGGAGGTCGGCGTGCCGACCAGCACTGCCTATCGGCTGCTTCAGTCGCTCGGCGCCATGAACTTCGTCGAGAAGGCGAGTCAGGGCAATTACCGGGTCGGTCGCCAGTTCATCCGGCTGGCGGCACGCGTCATGGACCAGCTCGATTATGGCGCCATCGCGCATCCGTTCCTGCAGGCGCTGTCGGAGACGTTCCAGGAGACGGTCGCCTTCGCGCTCTACCTGCCCAACGACCATGCCTTCACCATCGTCGACACGATCCAGGCGGCGCATCCGCTCCAATATATCGTCGCCAAATATACGCTGCGACCGATGGTCTGGGGTGCGCTGGGCCGCTCGATGCTCGCCTTTTTGCCGGACGAGGACGTGCACGCGGCCATTGAGCGGCAGGGCGAGCCCCCCGAGCCGGGTACGCCCCCGGTCACTTTCGAGATGCTGCAGGGCGAGTTCGAGTCGATCCGTCGGCAGGGCGGCTATGTCGGCCTCAGTCCCAATGCGCTGGGGACGAACGGCACTGGCGCGCCCGTCTTCAATTCGCGCGGCCAGCTGCTCGGCTCGCTTGGCATCGCCGTGCCGCTGGTCCGCTATGATGCGAGCGTTCAGCCCGAGATGACCACCGCCGTGATCAGCGCCGCACGCGATCTGAGTGCCGCGCTCGGCTTCGTCGACAAGGGGCGGCGCGGAAGCGGACTGTCGCGGCGCACCGGTTAGCGGTCCTGATTGCGAGGACGCCCCGCCACGGAAGCAGGCGCCTCGCGAAGGGCAATGAGGAAAGGAGAGGATAATGAGGATGCCCATGCCCATAGTTCTGGTCGGCGCCGCGGCGCTCGTCGCGATCACGGCCAGCGTCACCTGGTTCGTGGCGCAGTCCCGGCTGGAGAGCCGCGCCAAGGCGAATGTGGCCCTCGTGCTGGACATGTGGGATGGCGTCATCAACCGTGCCGATCGCGACGCGGTGATGAAATATATCGCGCCCGATTATCGCCAGCATAATCCCAATGTGGCCCAGGGCCGCGACGGCGTGCTGAAGCTGATCTCGGTGATCAAGAACCCGCCGCCGGGCATGGTCCCTCCGGGCCGAAAGACCTTCAATCGCGCCATCGCCCAGGGTGACTATGTCGTGATCATCTGGGACCAGCCCCAGCCCGATCCGCTGAAGCCGGGCGAGACCTATGTCGGCCAGGCCTTCGACATGTTCCATGTCCAGAACGGGCAGGTCGTCGAGCATTGGGACGATACCCGCAAGGCCCTGCGCCCCTGGACGCCGGAGGCGCACTGAGCGCCGGCGTTTCCACCATGAGGAGAGAGATGCGATGACCAGCTATGGCGAGGACCGGAGCGCCATCGAGGACCTGCAGGCGCGTTACATGTTCGCGCTCGATTGGCAATCGCCGGACGATTATGCGGCGACATTCACCGAGGATGGCGTCCTCGATTGGGCGGGCGGCATCGTCGAGGGACGCGAAACGATTCGCGCCGAATGTCACGACATGCGGGCCTTCTTCCGGCGCCGCGCGGATGGCGATGCGCCGACGCGACCGGCCCGGCTGCGGCACTTCATCACCAATATGGTGATCCGCATCGAGGGCGATCGCGCCTGGGGCAAGGCCTATTGGTTCGAGATCGACAATGATACGCGGCTGCGCTGGCCCTATGTCGGCGGCTACGGCCATTATGAGGACGAACTGCGCAAGGAGGACGGCCACTGGCTGTTCGTCCGCCGCAAGATCTTCAACGAATGCATGAACGACCGCGCTGCGAGCGAGGTCAATCCGGCGGGGGAACCGGCATGACGGATGAACGTCACACCATCCCATGTTTTAGGTTTGGCCCATGCTTTAGGTTTGGCCCATGCCTAAGGTTTGGAACGTTTGGGAGGATGGGGACCGCGGCGCCAAAGGTCATGGCCGGCTTGCTGCTGCTTGGCATGGGCCCAACCGCGCTTGCTCGGGCGAAGGTTCCGGTCTCGGATCGGGCGGCCGTGGCAGTGGAGTTGCAGCGGCTGGAAGATGCCGACGCCATCAAGAAGCTGCAGCGCGCCTATGGCTATTATCTCGATCGCGGCTACTGGCAGGAGGCGGCCAACCTTTTCGCCGACGATGCGAGCTTCGAATGGGGCCAGGACGGCGTCTATCTCGGCAAGTCACGCATCCACGCCTATCTGGTGCGCAGTACCGGCGGCAACCCTGGCCCCGGCCTGCCGTTCGGCCAGTATAATCATCATATGCAGCTCCAGCCGGTCGTCACCGTGGCGCCGGATGGCCAGAGCGCGTCGGCGCGCTGGCGGGAACTCGCACTGCTCGGGCAATTCGGCAGCCATGCCGAATGGGGCGAGGGCGTCTATGAGAACCGTTACCTCAAGGAGGGCGGCGTCTGGAAGATCAAGGCGCTGCACTTCTATCCGAACTTCGTCGCCTCCTATCAGGACGGCTGGGCGCGGCTGAAACCGTCCGCGGCAGACTGGCGGACCAGCACGGCCCGTGCCTTTCCGGCCGATCGCCCGCCGACGGTGAGCTACAAGCCCTTCCCGGACCAGTTCACCCCGCCCTTCCACTACAAGGCACCGGCGGAGGTCGCACCTCGCATCGGCACTGATGCGGAAAGTGCCCGTCTCGCCATATTGCGCTCGCGCCGGGCCCTCGAAAATCTCCAGGCCGCGCTCGGCTATTATATGGACAAGGGCTTGTGGACGCAGGCCGCCGATCTCTTCGCGCCCCGTGCGACCTATGAGCATGGCCAGAGCGGCGTCTATGTCGGCCGGGCCCGCATTCGCCAGGCCATGGCGCTGACGGGGCCGGAGGGACTTGCGCCGGGCCAGCTCAATATCTTCATGATGCTCCAGCCGATCATCGACGTGGCGCCGGACAATCGCACCGCCAAGGCGCGCTGGCGCAGCGATGTCATGCTGGCCAGGGATGGCGCCGGCCAGTGGGGCGAGGGCGTCTATGAGAATGACTATGTGAATGAGGGCGGCGTCTGGAGGATCAGCGCCTTCCGTTATTATCCCACTTATTATGCCGATTATGACAAGGGTTGGGCGAAGGGGCCGATTCCGCTGGCCGGACCCAGCACGATCCTGCCGCCCGACCGGCCGCCGTCGGGCAGCTTCGGCGGCTTTCCGGAAACCCGGACCGTCCCCTTTCACTATGCTCACCCCGTCGCGCAAGCCGAACCCATGGCCGCCTGGCCGACGAGCGCCGACGCGGCGCTGGCCGGTCTTCGCATCCGCATCGAGCGGCTCGAGGACCATGATGCCATCGAGAAGGTGCAGCGGGCCTATGGCTATTATGTTGACAAGAACCTCTGGAGGGACGTGGCGAACCTCTTCGCGCAGGACGGCACGGTCGAGATTGGCGGGCGCGGCATCTTCGCCTCTCGACCGCATATCCTCGCCTATCTCCAGTCGCTGGGACCGGAAGGACCGTCACCGGGCTTCCTGATGAACCACCAGCAGTTCCAGGGGATCACCGATGTCGCGCCGGACGGCGCTCATGCCGCCGGCCGCTGGACCGCCTTTGTCATGGCTGGCAAGGCGCCCAATGCCGATTGGGGCGACGTGACCTACGAAAACACATATGTGAAGGTGGATGGCGTCTGGCAGATCAAGGCGCTGCACGCGCCCTTCACCATGTACTCGCCCTTCGCCGACGGCTGGGGCAAGACCGCGACGCCGATCACGCGGCCGGATAGCTGGCCGCCGCCGCCGGACTATCCGCCCTCGGTGCTGCACAACACCTATCCCAATTTCCATATTGTACCCTATCATTATCTCAATCCGGTCACCGGCGCGCCGATGCCCGATCCGGACCCGGCAGCGGGAGGCATTGCGCCGATGAAGGGGCCAATGACGGGGCCAATGAAGGGGGAGGAGTGAACCATGATCACAGGAATGCCCATGATGGCGCGCGCGGCGGCTGTGCTGCTGGCGCTGATGTCGACGCATGTCCAGGCTGAGGGAGAGACGATGATGAGCGCGCCGCAGGTTCCTCAGGTTGCGAAAGACCAGCTGGCGTTGCTCGCCAGTCCCGACCCCACGCTGGCCGCCAACAAGCGGCTGGTCTATGACATGTACCGGATCGTGCTCCAGGCCGGTTTGGCCGGCCGGGCCCATGAGTTCATCGCGCCGGACTATGTCCAGCACAATCCCAATGCCGCGCAGGGGCTGGCAGGGCTCGTCGACTATGTACGCTCCACCCGGCCCGACCGGCCGATCCTCGACAGGATCGAGTTGCCGCTCATCCACATCATGGCGGAGGGCGACCGCGTGGTCATCGCCTTCGTCCGGCCGGAAAAGGACCCCAAGGGCGAGACTTATTATACGACCTGGTTCGACATGTTTCGGATCGCGAACGGCAAGATCGCGGAACATTGGGACCCGATGTTGCGCACCGACGCGAAGATCGATCCCAATGACAAGAAGCTGAAGTAGATTTCGGGCTTGGCCAGCGACCGAACCGTCGAGGCCATTTGGCGACGCGCATCGGCGACCGGCTCGACAACGTCTCGCGTTATGAATGCCCAAACGACATCCGTGGCGCGGGATATGCCTGAATTTCAATCAGGCCAACTCTAAGCCGGTCGGAAACGTTTTGGCCAGATACCTTGTTTGCCTGGTGACAGAATGCCGCCGGGATCGAGACAGTCCTTGATCTTCTCCGCGAAGCGACGCTGCGCGCAATCGTTGAAGTCATAGAGGGCCGCAACCTCATCCATGAAATCGAGATGGCTGCGATATTCGCCATAACCAAGCTGGGCGGCGGGCTCGAGCATCGCCTTGGTTGCCGCATATGCTTCGCGCGTCTGCTGCTCATTCTTCGTATCGAACACGACAAGGGCGACATGAATCATGCTGCGCCTGCCAACGATGATTGCAGACGAATAGTCGAGGTTGCGGTCGTTCAGCACTTTCCGGGTCAGGTCGCGGATCGCGATTCCGTCCTTGCCGGCGATCGGCATGGCGCAGGAAAATCCAATATGGCCCCCGTCTTCCCCGCCATACCAGCGTGTCATTTGGTCGAGCGCCATCGAGGGAATGCCGGCCTGGACACGATGGTGCGGGTTTTCGAAATCGGGCAAGTTGCGTCCGTCGAACGTGTCGAACATCACCGAGCCGCCGGGGATGGCGGTCAGGGCCTTCTCAATCTTTGCCTTGTTGTGCGCGACGACCGGCGCATCGCCATAAAGCGCGAACCGCATGACCCATCGGCCGAAACCGGGCGTCGCGGCGATCTTGTCGATCACCGCTTCGCTGATCGAGTCCGTCCCCTCATACCAATGTTTCCGTTCCCAGAATGCGCTCGCCGCGCAGACGGCGTTGATGATCATCGGCTGGTTGGGGATCGTCCCGTCGATCATCAACGGTCGCAGGGCCTCCAGGAACGTGCCGAAATGCTCCTCATTGTCGAGCATGAACCATCCGGGCGCATAGACTTCCGGCGCGTGAAACAGGCTGACGCCCATCTTGGTGACGATGCCATAGTTCGACTGACTGAACATTCCGTCCCAGGATGGGCCGCAGCTATGCGGATAAACCAGCCAGTTATGCGGATTGGACATGCCGCCCATGCCGGTCCGCAGGATGTCGCCGTTCGGCAGCACGACTTCCATGCCGCAATGATGGCCGAAATGATCGCCGATCGGCGTATAGCCGACGCCATGTTCCAGTGCATTGCCGATGATGCTGCCTCCGCCCAGATCCGGAACCGACATCCACAGCTTGGAGCCGGTTTTCCGCAAATGGTCGTAGAGATCGAAGAAGCGCACGCCGGGTTCGACCAGGGCCATGCAATTTTCTTCATCGACCTCGAGCACCCGGTTCATGCGGCGCAGGCTGACCGAAAATGTGCCCGATATCCGAGGCGCTCCGCCGCCATAGCCCTTGTTGCGGCCTTGGCTGCTCGTCCATATCGGCGTGCCATGCTCATTGGCGATCAGCAGGATCGCCTGCACCTCCTCCACGCTTCCAGGCAAAAGGACGGCGCCGGGCCGATACCATTCGCCGGGCGGGCCGAACGGGTCGCCATGGTCCGCCAGATCCTCGGTCAGGACGTTGGCCGCGCCGATGGCGCCCTGCATGGCTTTGAGTGCGGAATTGAAGTTGCCGATGCCGGCCGCTGCCTCGCCCATATCACCTCTCCGATCGACCGCTGCAATTTTCAGTTCGGCAGCGTGTCGATTTCCGATCGGCTATATCAAAATTGACATATTGTCAAATATCGAATTCATCCTGCATGCGGGGAAGGGCCTGGTGCGCACAATGCCTTGCCTGTTCCATGGGAACGCCCAGACCAAAAAGGATATAGCCGGCGACCAGCTCCGGATAATTCTCCGCCGCTGCGCCTCGAACGACGGATCCCATCGCCGCAAGTGTCGTGCCCAACAGCAGATCGCGACCCAGTTCCGCTGACGGGATGGGGAAGACGCCCTCGCCAATGCCTTCGCGGATGGTCTCCTCGGCCTGACGGAAGGTTTCCGCTCCGAAGATGAAGCCGGTGGCGCTCAGGTTGATCATCGACCAGGCCCAGCGACGGTCGGACTGCGCGCGACGCAGGTAGAAGCGCACGGCGCATGCCGAGCGATCTCGCGCATCGGCCATGGTCGAGATCGTCTTCGTCACCGCGTTCAGGAAATCATGGGTGACTTCAAACGCCAGCGCCTCGCGCAACTCGGCCATGCTGCCGAAATGATTGTAGAGCGTCGCGCGCGTCAATGCGGCACGCTCGGCGACATCCTCCATCCGGGCATAGAGCCCGGCCTCATCGCCAAACACATCGAATGCGGCCGCAACGATCTTCGCGCGGGTGCGCATTCGACGCTCACGACCGATTTCGGCGCGACGTTGCTGATCGATCGGCTTTCTGCCCAATTCCGTTCCCATCCATGTGCGCGCCGAGATTGGCGGTAGCACAGGAGCAAAGGGTGCCGAAAGTATCGCCGGGGCCGTTGCCGCGCCCGATCGGGTTCGGACCTGTCTCGGCAAGCTGGGAGCGCCGCGGCTCCAGATCCACCGTCGAAACCGCCGCCATCCCGGCGGCGGTGTCAAAGACGGACCAGATGCCCATCTTTGACCGGATTGGTGCGGTCGAGAAGACTCGAACTTCCACGGGCTTTCGCCCACAACGACCTCAACGTTGCGCGTCTACCAGTTCCGCCACGACCGCACATCAGGGGTGAAGGACCGTACCGGACCCTCAGGTAGGCGGCGGCCTCTAGCAAAAGGCTTGGCAGGGTGCAACCACCCTTGCGGCGCCTTTTTCAATTGGGCGCCGACGGCCTTTCAGGGCGCGAAACGGAGATCGAACCCTTCTCCGCCGGCTGGAATGTCGAAGCGGGTTTCGGAGATGCGTGCCGTCTCGCCCGGTGCCAGGTCCGCCTTGTCGGCCCGGGTCTTCCATGAGCGGATGAGCTTTCGGCGCTCGTCCCGCACTTCCGCGAAGACAGGCGGCACGGCGAGGATCTCGCTGCTCCTGTTCACGATGACCGCGGTATAGGTGAAGATGAGCTGGCCCCCGGGGACCTTGCGGTGGCTATGGTTGATCTCGGTGATCTGCAGCCCGATGTCGTTGCGCGCCGGCGCCAGGCCGAGATTGATCAGCCAGCCCGGCGGTCCGAAATACCAGAGCGCACCGCCGGCCGCGCTGACCAGCAGGAGATAGAGGAACGCCATCAGCGTCCAGGTCTTGGCCTTGTTGCGGCGCGGCCGCCGATTCATCCAGTCGCCCGTATCGGCGTTCTGCGCGAAGGTCTCTTGGGTCTCGTCCGCTACCGGCCTCTCTATGGCCACGGCAATGGCGGGCGCGGCAATCTGGTCGCTGCCTTCGCTGTCCGCTTGCTCTTCGGAAGGCGAAGTGGTTGCGATGGAGTTCGCCGCCGGCGCCGCAGCCGGTTCGGGCGGCGGCGATGGCAGCGGATTTTGCGCGCCCCTTTCTTCCGCCGACGATTCCATGGCTGGGGAAGGGGCTGCGGAAGGTGCTGGGGCGGACGCTGCCGCAAGTTGCGGTTCGGGTCGTTCGATGACGACGCCTTCCTGGAACCAGCTATGCTTGCAGGAGGCGCAACGCACCCGCCGTCCCGTTGGGCCAACCGCAGTATCGGGCACCAGGTAACGTGTGGCGCATTGAGGGCAGATCAGGATCATTCCCCTTCATAAACACCGCTTTCCCGCTGAGAGCAAGCCGGCGATTGAGCATAAGGGAACGGAGGTGAGCGCGCCGGAGGAGCCTTGCCTTGCCCCCATTTGGAGGCTGTGCCATGCAAGAGCTGCGATGAGGGACGGGCGCGTTGGAGTGCCGTGCCGCGGGGTAAGCAAGGGCCAATCAGCAGGCAATGACGACAATCGTCCAGTTTGAGAATGTCGGTCTGCGCTATGGCCCCGGGCCGGAGACGCTGTCCGACCTGAGCTTCAGCCTGTCGGAAGGCTCTTTTTATTTTCTCACTGGTCCTTCCGGGGCGGGCAAGACCTCGCTCCTGAAGCTGCTTTACCTCGCCCAGCGCCCGAGCCGCGGTACGATCCGCCTGTTCGATACCGACGTCGTGACTCTGCCGCGCACGCGTCTTCCCGATTTCCGCCGCCGCATCGGCGTGGTGTTTCAGGATTTCCGGTTGCTTCCCCATCTCTCGGCCTTCGACAACATCGCGCTGCCGATGCGCCTCGCCGGCGTGCCCGAGGCGCAATTGCGCACGCCGGTCGAGGAGATGCTGCATTGGGTGAGTCTCACGCATCGCGCCCATGCCTTGCCCGCGACCCTTTCGGGCGGCGAGCAGCAGCGCGTTGCCATCGCCCGCGCCGTGATCGGGCGGCCCGAGCTGCTGGTCGCGGACGAGCCGACGGGCAATGTCGACACCGAGATGGCAAGCCGCCTCATCACCCTGTTCGAAGCGCTGAACAAGCTCGGCACCACCATCGTGGTCGCCACCCACGACTATGAACTCATCTTCAAGGTCGGCAAGGCGCAGATGATGCGCCTCGAGCGCGGCCGGCTCGCCGACCCCAACAGCCCTGCGCGGGGCGCGCCGCGCCCGGCTGGTATGAGCGCGCGCGCATGAGCCGGATTGCCGACAGCGGACTGGCGCCGCCGGGCCCGCTGCTGCCCAAGGGGCGGCTGACCGGGCCTATGCCCTGGGTCATTGCCATCATGATGTTTCTCACGGTGCTCGCCAGCGCGGCGGGCTTGTCGCTCGATGCGGCGGCCAGGTCGCTCAGCGCGCAGGTCTCGGACCGGATCACCGTTCAGGTCGCCGAAGCCGATGCCGAGATCCGCGACCGCGCGGTGCGGCGGATCGTCGCGCTGCTCGGCGCGACGGACGGTGTCGCCAATGTCTCGATCGTACCGCCCCACGATCTGGCCGGCCAGCTCGAGCCCTGGCTCGGCGCCGACCTCAAGATCGGCGACATCCCCATTCCCGCGCTGATCGATGCCGATCTCAACGTGCCGCAGGCCGAGCGCGAGGCTCGCGCTGCGGCGCTCGACCGGGCGGTGAAGGCCGTCAACACATCGGCCCGCGTCGAACCGCATGCCCATTATCTGGCGCCGCTCGCCCGGCTTGTGGGCGCGATCGGCTATCTTGCTTTCGGTCTCGTCGCCCTCATGGCCGCGGCGACCGGGGCGGTCGTGGTGCTGGCGGCGCGCGGCGCCCATGCCACGCATCGCACGACGATCGACATCATGCACCTGCTCGGCGCGACGGACACGCAAGTGGTGAGCCTGTTCCAGCGGCGCATGGTGCTGGACGCCGCGTTCGGCACGGCGATCGGGGCCGGTATCGCGCTCGTCGTCACGGCATTGCTCGGTCAGGCGCTGCATGCCGTCACGTCGGATTTGGTGCGCAGCGCGGCCTTGCCCGGGAGCGCCTGGCTGTTGCTGGTCATGTTGCCCGTGATCGGCGTCGCCATGGCCTGGCTCGCCGCCCGGGTGACGCTCCAACGCGCGCTGGAGCGCTCGCTATGATCTCGCGCTTCTTCGGCGCCATCCTGCTGGCCTGGCTGTTCGGTTTCCTCTGGTTCGCGCTGTTCCTGCCGCAGCCGGCTTCGGAGAAGGTCGCCACGGACGGCATCGTGGTGTTGACCGGTTCGAAGGGCCGTATCGAGCGCGGCCTTGCCCTGCTCCGAAACCATAAGGGCGAGGAGCTGCTCGTCTCGGGCGTCGACCGGGATGTCAAGCCGGCCGAGTTCGCCCATGCCTACAAGGTGCCCAAGGATGTCATGAAGCGTGTGACGCTGGGCCGGGAGGCGATCGACACGCGTTCCAATGCGGTCGAGACCAACAATTGGCTCGAGCGGCGCCATTATGCCTCGTTGCGGCTGATCACCGCCGATTGGCATATGCGCCGCGCCCGCTACGAGCTGGCGCAGCAACTGCGCGAACCCGTCGCGATCGTGGCAGACGCTGTGGTGAGCAAGCCGTCGCTCCTCGTGCTGCTACGGGAATATAACAAATATCTTCTGCGGCGCGCGGCGCGGCTGTTCGGGATATAGCCGCGATGGAAAAGGAAGCGCCGTTTTCGCGGGCCGTGACCATTGTCCGTTCGTTGCTGTTCATGCTGCTTTTCTATGGGCTGACGACGCTGCTGCTGATCGCGGCCGTGATCGCCAGCCTGTTCGGCCAACGCGCCATCGGCGTCATCAGCGCGCTCTGGGCGGGGGCGCATCGGCTGCTCGCCCGTGTCGTGCTGGGCCAGCGGGTGGTGGTGGAAGGCGATCTGCCCGAGGGGGCGCAGTTCATCGTCATCAAGCATGAATCCATGTTCGAGACGCTGGATGCGATCTGCCTGTTCAAGCGGCCGGTCGTCGCGGCCAAGCGCGAGCTGATCCGGATCCCGGTCTGGGGCTGGGTCGCCGCCCGCTACGGCCTGATCGCCGTCGATCGCAAGGCCGGGGCCAGCGCGTTGCGCGCCATTCGTGCCCAGGCGCTGACCGCGATGGCGGGAGGCCGGGCCGTCATATTCTTCCCGGAAGGCACGCGCGTACCGCATGGCGAGGCGCCGGCGCTCAAGGCGGGTTTTGCCGGCCTGTACATGGCGCTCGGCGTGCCGGTCGTCCCCATTGCCGTGAATAGCGGGCGGGTCTCGCCGCGCAACAGTTTCATCAAGCGGGCGGGCATCATCACCTACCGCGTCGGCGATCCGATTCCGCCGGGTTTGCCGCGCGCCGAAGCCGAGGCGCGCGTCCATGCCGCGATCAACGCGCTCAACGATCTGGAAGCGCCGGCGAATTGAGTCGGGCGGACTCGGTCCGACGCATATTCGATTCGGTTCGCCGTTCGTTCATTGTCGTTTCAGCTTGGAACCCGCATCGTCGCTGCTCAATAGACCGACGCCGTGCGCGACGGGTTTGCGGGCAAATTGCGCTATCGGAGACGGGACGATGCTGAAGGGACCAGGGTCGCATCAGGGAATATTGATGCACGTCGCGTTCGCGGCGGCTGCGGCCGGGCTCATGCTGGCCCCCGCCAGCGCGCAGGTGCGGACGGTCGATCCCAACACGGCGATCGATGCCGATCTCGTGCCGGGTGCTCCGGCCAGCGCCAATGCCACGCCCGGTACGCCGCCCGCCGCGCAGACCGATGTCGCGCCGCCGCCTCCGCCGCCGCCCGCCGATCCGGCCACAGCGCCGTCACCGGCCGCTCCGGCGCCGGTGAACACGACAGCGCTCTGCACCGGCACCGGCACGCCGCAGCCCAATGGCGCCACCTACAAGCAGGACGATCTCATCGGCGCCGCCGAGGGCGTGTTCGGCAAGGGCGCCAAGGGCCTCGCCGACATCATCGAGAAGACGCTCAAGGAGCAGGGCGAGCCCGTCGCCTACATCTCCGGCCGTGAAGCCTCCGCCGCGATCGGCGTCGGCCTGCGCTACGGCTCCGGCACCATGTGTCACAAGATCGAAGGCCAGCGCGATGTCTATTGGACCGGGCCTTCGTTGGGCTTCGATCTCGGCGGCAATGCCGGCAAGACCTTCGTGCTGGTCTACAATCTCTACGACAGCCAGGATCTCTACCATCGCTATCCGGCGGGCGAGGGCGCGGCCTATTTCGTCGGCGGCTTCAACGCGAGCTATCTGCGCTGGGGCAAGGTGGTATTGATCCCGATCCGCGTCGGCGTGGGCGTCCGTCTCGGCGCCAATATCGGCTATATGAAGTTCAGCGAGAAGCGCCGCCTCATCCCGTTCTGAGGCGCGCCAGCCCAGCCGGCGAGCGTGACGCCGCCGCTCAGCGGGAGGTGGAGCGGGGCGGATTGTCCGGTGCAGCGACACGCACGACCGACTTCCCTTTCGCAGCGGTCCCAATTATCCCCAAGGCAAGAGCCGGATGCACCGGCGGGAGAGGATGATTGGGCGCGCAGCAAAGCGTGGTTGTCGTGGGCGCGGGGCCGGTGGGTTTCCTGACGGCGCTGGGGCTGGCGCAGAAGGGCGTCGACGTCACCGTCATCGACAGCGAGCCCGCGGTCGTGCGGTCGCCCCGCGCCGCCGTCTATTTCCACACGACGCTGGCGATCCTCGACAAGCTCGGCCTGCTGGAGGAAGCCGACGCCATCGGCTATCGCAATTCCCGTTTCGCGATGCACTGGCCCGCGACCGGCGACGTCATCCGCACCGATATGCGCGACAATCCCGAGCCCGGCCAGCGGATCACGCACAATCTCCATTTCGGGCAGCATCTGCTGGCCGAGCTGGTCATGGCGCACCTTCTGCGCCTGCCCAATGCACGGGTGCGTTTCGGCCATCGCCTCACCGGCCTGGAGCAAAGCGAGGACGGTGTCCGGCTCAGCGTCGACACGGCGGCGGGCCCGACCGAGTTCCGCGCCGACTGGGTCATCGGATCGGACGGCGCCCGCAGCACCGTGCGACGGCTGCTCGGCCTCGCGTTCGAAGGCCACACCTGGCCGGACCGCTTCGTCGCGACCAACATCGAATATGATTTCGCGCCACATGGCTTTGAGGACGCCAACATGGTCGTCGATCCCGTCGACTGGGCGGTGATCGCCAAGCTCGGCCGCGACAATCTCTGGCGCGTCACCTATGGCGAGGATGCCCGCCTCGACGAAGCGGCGATCCTGGAGCGCCTGCCGGAGCGCTTCGCCCGCATCCTGCCCCCGGGCGCATCCTACCGCATCGACAATTTCTCGCCCTACAGCGTGCATGAGCGCTGCGCGACACACTTCCGCGTGGGGCGCGTGCTGCTCGCGGGCGATGCCGCCCATGCCTGCAATCCCTGCGGCGGTCTCGGGCTCACCACCGGCGTCATCGATGCCGACGCGCTGATCGCGGCGCTGGGCGCGGTGATCATGGGAGAAGCGGATGAGAGCGTGCTCGATTTCTACGCGCGGGAACGCCGCCGCGTGTTCCTTGAAGTGACCTCGCCGCTCGCCAGCAACTTCAAGCGCATGCTGTCCGAAACAGATCCCGCGCGGCAGGCCGCCGACAAGGCGCAAGCCATGGCGAATGCCGCAAACGAGCATGATGCCGGCGCGGCGACCACGCTCAGCGCCATGATCCGCGGCGCGCCCATGCCGGTCTGAAGGAGATCCGAGTGTCCGAACTGCCTTACAGCACCGAGGGTTTTACGCGCCACGAGACGCAGGTGAACGGCGTCCGCCATGTCTGGTGGGATATCGGCGCCGAAAATCCCGGGAGCGATTCCTGCGTCTATTTTCACGGCGGCGGCACGTTTCACGGCTTCGAGTGGGCGCGCGACTGGGCGGCGGATGTCCGCATGATCCTGCCGCATCATCCCAATTTCGGCGAAAGCGCTGACGCGGAGTTCGGGTCGGTCGACGACTATATGGCCCATTATCGCCGCTTTTTCGCCGCCATCGGTCTCGATCGCTTCCGGCTGGTCGGCGCTTCGATGGGCGGTCATTTCGCGTCGACTTATGCGGCGCGCAACCCGTCGCAGATTGAGAAGCTGGTGCTCGTCTCGCCCGGCGGCCTGCACCATCCCGATGCGCCCATGCCGGATTTCGCATCGATCCCGCCGGAAGATCATCGGCTGATCTTCGCGGCGGATGCGGACTGGATCGAGCCCTTCTGGCCCGCGCATCCCGGCCCCGACTGGATGGCCCTGCGCATGCGCGAGGCGACGGCCGCGTTCCGCGTGCGCGCCGATCCGGAGGCCACCTATGCGACCCTGTTGCGCGACCTGGCGACGCTGAAAGTGCCGACACTGCTGGTCTGGGGCGAGGCGGACCGGATGCTGCCGCTGCCGCTGCTCGGCGAATGGCTGATCCGCATCCCGCATGCACAGAGCGTGGTCATTCCCGGCGGCAGCCATTTGCTGCTCGACGAATTCCCGGCCGCGCGGGCGGCGGCGCTGGATTTCCTCATGGCCTAGCCGTGGAGCCTCAAGAGGTTGTTCATCGGCTGATCGATCGATGTTGAACCGCTCGTCATTGCGAGCACGGCATAAGCTGGGCGAAGCAATCCAGGGGCGGGCAAGATCGGCCTGGATTGCCGCGCGACTTCGTCGCTCGCAATGACGATTCAGATCTACTGAAGCGGAGTCCAGTCACAAAAACCGTTCGCTCTGTCGGCACGAGTCACGTGCTTCGTGCCGACAGGGCGAACGGTTTGATTCAAGCGCTTGCTCGAGCCTGCAAGGCGGGCGTCTCCAGCGATTTTACGAACATCAGCCGCTGCAGCCGGTAATCGGGATCGCGCGTCATGCGCCGCAATCCCTCCAGCCCCGCCTCCAGGTCGGCGCCGCCGCCATTGGCGTGGAAGACGAGCCGCTTGTTCGCGCTCGCCTGCGGGGACGTGCGCTCCAGGAAGATGCGCCTGCGCTCGCTGGCATAGAGATCGAGCAGCGCCTCGTCCGCGCCGTCGAGCAGCACGGCAGTCAGCGCCGGATACAGCGCGAAGCAATCGAACAGCCCCGTCGTCAGCCCAAAGCCACCGGTCGGATTGGTGACATGCGCCGCATCGCCCGCGAGCAGCACGCGCCCGACCCGCAGGCGTTCGGCGCAGCGCTGGTGCATCTTATAGGGCGCCGCGCGCTCCAGCCGATACGCCTTGTCGCCGGTCAGCAGCGCCTCATAGGCGGCCGGCAACCGATCCAGGACGCTGGTTTCGGGCAGCGCGGCATCCTCCATATAGGTACAGCGCCACAGGCCGCCGGTATCGATCTTGACGATTACGGCGCCGTGCCGCGCGTCGATCACCATGGTCGAGAGCGCGTAGCCGGCCGCTTCGAAATCGTGCCAGACATTGGTCGCGACGAAGCGCTCGTTCCAGGTCGTGCCGGGAAAATCGAGCCCCAGCGCCTTGCGCACGCTGCTCGACGCGCCATCCGCCCCGACCAGCCAGCGCGCACGGACCGCCTCGCGTCCATCGGGCCCATCGAGCTGCGCCGTGACGCCGTCTTCGTCCTGCGACAGCCCCACGAGTTTCGTGCCGAAGCTCACCGTCGCATTGTCCATCGCCGCCAGCCGCCGCCGCGCTATGTCGGCGAGGCGATCCTGCCCGAGATGGATGTTGTGCGGAAAGGCGGTGTGCGCCGCGAGCACGGAGAGGTCATAGGCGATCTGTTCGCCCGTTTCCCGCACCAGCCAGCAATAATCCTGCTTGGTGAAGCCGATCCGTTCGGCCTCGGTGCGGACGCCCAGCGCCTCCAGCCCGTCGAGCACCGACCAGTGGTAGACGCAGGCGCGCGGCGAATCGTTGATGCCGGCTTCGGCCTCGGTCAGCCGCACCGCGAGGCCCGCCTGCGCGAGGCCCAATGCCGTCAGGAATCCGGTCGGTCCGCCGCCGACCACCAGCACATCCAGCATCGCTCTCCTTCGTCGGTATATCGTCCGGCTTTCGCAGCCAGCCTGCCCAGCGGTTCATGTGCCGTCAAGCGGCGCGGGTCTAGCAGGGGAAAGGCAGGTGCCGCCTCAACGTCGCCGGAGTTCGCCATGGTCATGCGCCGCCCCCTCGGTTCGTTCATTCTCCTTGCCGCGCTGATGGCCGCCCCCGCGCTTGCCCGTTCCGGCGGCATGTGGGGGCCAGGCTTTGGTTATGATCGCTTGGGCGGCAATCGCTGGGACACGTCTCGCGCCAATTCGGGGCCGGACAGCCGCGAAGGCAAGGTGGAGGCAGAAAGCTTCGTCGCGCGGGACAGCCGGGCACAGCTCGGTCATGGTGCGGTTTCCGTCACCTCGGCGCCAGGCGATGCCCTGACCACCGGCGACGGATCGGCCTATGAAGCCGCGATCATCGACCAGCTCGTCAAGGCCGGCTACGATACCGCCAAGTCCGATCCGACGGGCGGCCAGCTGGTCGAACTCAAATTTCTGCGCGACACGGTGGTGCCCGAAGAGACCAGGCGCAAGCCGGTCAGCGGCGAGGCCAGCGTCGGCATTTCCAATCGCGGCACCGCTTATGGCATGGCCATCGCCGTCGACATGACCAAGCCGAAAAAGGCGCTGCTCTCGACGCGCCTCGACGCGCAGATCAGGGATCGCGCGACCGGCGCTACGCTCTGGGAAGGCCATGCGACCGTCTATACGCGCGATGGCGATCCCCGCTGGTCGGAGCAGGCCATCGCGGCGCGGCTGGCGGCCGCCCTGTTCGAGAACTTCCCCAACGGTTCGACGGCGGTCCTCGCCGCGCGCTGAGCGCCGACGAACCGCCTTGCCAAGCCTCCGGAACCTGCGCAGTCTGCGTGGCGCCTCGCGATAAGAAGGGGAAGCCGCGATGAAACCGGTCGATTTTGTGAAGGCGCTCAGCGTCGCAATCCTCGTCATGGCGCTGGACCTTGTCTGCGCGTTCTGCGCGGTCTCCATCTGGGCCATGCTGACGGGCGCGCAGGGCCTCGCGCCCGCCGATCCGAAAGTCATCGAGGTGTCGAGCCTCAGCACGCGCATCTGCGGGCCGCTGCTGTTCGCGCTGCTGGTCTGGATCTTCCAGCGCAAACGGCCGGACCGCAATGCCTTCGGCTTCGCCTTCGCTGTCTTTGGCTTCTATCTGCTCATCGATTGGGGCGTCGGTGCCCTCGCCGCCAAGGCGAATCCTCTGGGCCCGTCGGCGGCCGAGATGATGCTGCAGCCTGCCGTGCTCGCCACGATGGCGCTGAAACTCCTGGGCGCCCTCATGGGCGGCTGGCTGGCGAGACCTCGCCGGCGCGAATAGTCGGCCGCTTGACGCAGTGATCCGGCTTATGCGCTGGCTTGGGTCCCGGGTGTGATCAGTCGGCCTCGAACGCGATCCGCGCCGCGGCCGCGCCTGACATGATGAAGCCGATCGGCCGCTCGCTCTCCTCTTGAAGATGGCCGATCAGGCTCGCGGTGCGAGCGAGCAGCGAGATGCCCTTGAGCGCGGCGAGCGGGAAGCCGGCATCGAGCATCACGGCGGGAATCGCGCCATTGACGTTGATCGGCAGCGCCCGGCCGATCGCCTCGGGCAGCGTGTCGCGGATCGCGTGGAGCATGGCGATATGCTTTCCCGCGACGCCCTTTTCCTGCGCGAGTTCGATGAGCCGCAGCGCGCGTGGGTCGCCGGCGCTGTGCTGGGGATGGCCGAAGCCGGGCACGGCCTTCTTCTCCGCCCGGAGCGCCTTGATGCCGGCCATGGCCGCGTCATGATCGCTGACGCCTTGCTCCGCTGCTTGCGCGACGAGCTGCGCATAGAATTTGCCGGCGGTCTCGGCGCTGCCGAGGATCACCGATCCGCAACCGAGCAGCCCCGCTGCGACCGCCCCTTGCCAGGCCTCGGGGCCCGCCGCGAGCGTCATGCGCCCGGCGACCACGCTCGGCACCAGGCCATGCTCGGCAATGGCGCAAAGCGTCGCATTGGCGAGGAAGCGCTGCGTCTCGCTGGGCATCTCGCCGGTCACGAGCAGCCAGAAGTAGCTGGTAAAGTCGAGCTTGCCGATGATCTCGCTGCAGAGGTCCAGACCGCGCACCGTGACGCTGTCGGCATCCGACGTGCAGATGGAGGTGACGGCGCTGTCCTGCTTGCCGATACGCATCGGGCTCTCCTGTTCCTATGCCCGGTTCATTAAGCGGCGAAGCGGGCTATTCGCCGTTGATCCGGTGCATCGAAGGCCCTAGCGGTCAAGTCAAGGCCGTCTCCTCCTTTTAACCTCTCCTCTTCGGGGAGGGGCAGGGGATGGGGGCGTGCCTTTACGCCGCCCGGCCCACTCGACCTAAGGGGAGGGGAAGAGCGCATGAAGGTGAAGGGAGAGAGCTTTGGCCAAGCCGCTTGCAGATGTGACCGTTCTCGAAATGGGCACGTTCATCACGGGACCGGCGGCGGGCATGTTGCTCGCGGATCTGGGCGCGCGCGTCATCAAGGTCGAGCAGACCGGGCAGGGCGATCCGTTCCGCAGCTTCAAGGGTGAACTCTATTCGCCGCATTTCCAGACCTACAACCGCAACAAGCAGAGCATCGAGCTCGACACCCGCAACGCCGACGATCTCGCGGTGCTGGACAAGCTCGTCGCCGAAGCCGACGTGTTCATCCAGAACTTCCGCCCCGGCGTCGCCGCGCGCCTCGGCGTCGACGCGGCCCGTCTGCAGGGCCTTAATCCGCGTCTCATCTATGCCTCGATCTCGGGCTTCGGTGCCGAGGGTCCCGATCGCGACCGTCCCGCTTTCGACACCGTCGCGCAGGCGGCGAGCGGCTTCCTGCGCCTGCTGGTCAATCCCGCCCATCCCCGTGTCGTCGGCCCCGCCATCGCGGACGCGCTGACCGGCTTCTATGCCGCCTACGGCATCCTCGCCGCGCTCCACGAGCGGACCAGCACCGGCAAGGGGCGCCTGGTCGAGACCTCGATGTTCGAGTCCATGGCGCACTTCAATCTCGACGATTTTACCCATTATTTCTCGGAAGGCCTCACCATGGGGCCGTCGAGCCGCCCGCATGTCAGCCAGAGCTACGTGTTCGAATGTCATGACGGCAAATGGCTCGCGCTGCACATGTCCTCGCCACCGAAATTCTGGGAAAATCTCGCTGCCGCCGTGGGCCGCCCGGACATGCTCGGCATGCCCCAGTTCGCGACCCGCGATGCCCGCATTGAGAATTACGAGCATGTCATCGCCTTCCTCGCGCCGATCTTCGCCGAGAGGCCACGCGATGTCTGGTGCGCCGAGCTCCAGGCGCGCGAAGTGCCGCATTCGCCCGTCCGCACGTCGGCCGAAGTCGCTGAAAGCGCGCAGGCCCGGACGCTCGGCATGATCCTCACTGATCCCAAGGGGCCCAAGGGTCCGTGGCGCACCGTCCGCTCGCCTGTCAGCTTCGACGGCGAGCGCATGACCGACGTATCGGCGCCGCCGGTGCTCGGTGCCGACAATGAGGCTATCGTCGCGCCGTTGCGTGGGGGGGCGGGGAATGATTAGGATGACAAGGAACGGGGCAGCGATCCCGCCGAGTCGAGAGGGAGTTTAAGAATGGTAGCGAACCAGGCCTATCCGGCGAACCGCCTGCATCACACGGCCTATGTGACCAAGGACCTGGAGGCGACGCGCGAATTCTACGAGGATTTCCTCGGCTTCCCGCTGGCCGCGACCTATTGCGAGATGGACGAGCTGTGGGGCAAGGTGCGCACCTATTGCCACTGCTTCTTCGAGATGGGCGACGGCGGCGCGCTGGCGTTTTTCCAGTTCGCCACGGAAGAGGACGAGAAGCTCTTCGTTCCGGATTTCCCGCAGACGCCGTTCGTTCACATCGCTCTCGAAGTGAACAAGGCGCAGCAGGCCGAGATCGAGCGCCGCATCGCCGCGCGGGGCCTCCAGCTGCCGGAGACCTATGTGCTCGAGCATGGCTATTGCCGCTCGGTCTATGTGGTCGACCCCAATGGCATGACCGTCGAGTTCACCTGCGACGACAGCAAGGCGCTCGATCCCAAGGTCGACGCCGATCGCCGCGCATCGGCGCATGACGAGCTCAAGCGCTGGCTCGCCGGAGACTGGCACAACAACAATCCCTATCGCGCCGACGCCAACGCGCACGCCTGAGGCCAAAAGGCCCAGCCAGACCAATATTAAACCGTTCGCCCTGAGCCTGTCGAAGGGCCGTTCTTCTTCGGGAAAGGAAGGACGAGGCTTCGACAAGCTCGGCCCGAACGGGTCCAGGAGAGGATCAAGTCCATGCTGCTGCCCACCTGTCTCGTCGGTTCCTACACCCAGCCGGATTGGCTCATCGACAAGGTGAAGCTCGCAGGCCGCTTCCCGCCGCGCGTGCGGGCGACCGAGCTCTGGCGCGTGGATGAGCCCTGGCGCGAGCAGGCTTTCGACGATGCGACCGTCCTGGCCATCCGCGATCAGGAGCGGGCGGGCCTGGACATCATCACGGACGGCGAGATGCGCCGCGAGAGCTATTCGAACCGTTTCGCCACCGCGCTGGAAGGCGTCGATCTCGACAATCCCGGCGTCGCGCTCGATCGTTCCGGCGAGCCCAATCCCGTGCCGCGCGTCACCGGCAAGATCCGCCGCAAGCACGCGGTCGAGACCCGCGACGTCGAGTTTCTGCGCGCCAATACGGACAAGATGATCAAGATCACCGTGCCCGGCCCGTTCACGATGAGCCAGCAGGCGCAGAATGATTTCTATGAGGACGAGGCGGAGATGGCGATTGACTATGCCATTGCCGTCAATGCCGAGATCAAGGATCTGTTCGCCGCGGGCGCGGACATCGTCCAGATCGACGAGCCCTATATGCAGGCGCGCCCTGAAAAAGCCCGTCAATATGGCCTCGCTGCCGTCAAGCGCGCGCTGGAAGGCGTCGACGGGCGCACCGCGCTCCACATCTGCTTCGGCTATGCCGCGCTGATCCACGAGCGCCCCGAGGGCTATAATTTCCTCCCCGAGCTGGCCGACACCACGCTCGACGACATCAGCGTCGAGACCGCGCAGTCCGACCTCGACTGCTCGATCCTCGCCAGGTTGCCGGGGAAGACGATCATTCTCGGCGTGCTCGATCTCTCGACGCACGACATCGAGACGCCCGAGACGGTCGCTGCGCGCATCCGTCGCGCGCTGCCTTATGTCCCTGCGGAGAAGCTGGTCATTGCGCCCGACTGCGGCCTCAAATATCTGCCGCGCGACGTCGCCTACGGGAAGATGAAGGCCATGGTCGATGGCGCTGCCATCGTCCGCGCCGAGCTTTCATGAGATGAGCGCCGACCGATTTCTGACGACGCATGTCGGCAGCCTGCCGCGTGCGGCCGATCTCGTCACGATGATGTTCGCCAAGGAAGACGGCGAGCCGGTGGACGAGGCGGCGCTGGCCGCCCGCATCGGGCAGGCCGTGCGTGAGGTGGTGGCCAAGCAGGCCGAGGCCGGCATCGATATCGTCAATGACGGCGAGCAGTCCAAGCCGAGCTACGCGACCTACATCAAGGACCGGCTCAACGGTTTCGGCGGCACCGGCACCAGCTATGTCTTCCAGGACCTGGAGGACTATCCCGGCTCCAAGCTCGCGACCATGGGTGACGAGGGCCGCAAGCATCGCAAGACGCCGGCCTGCAACGGTCCGATCAGCGTCAAGGACATGGACGCGGTCCGTCTCGACGCCATGAATCTCAACGCCGCTCTGGCCGCGCATCCAGGGCGGCAGGCGTTCATGAGCGCGGCCTCGCCGGGCGTCACGGCGCTGTTCTTCCGCAACGACTATTATGACAGCGACGAGGCCTATCTCTTTGCGCTCGCCGAGGGGCTGCGCCACGAATATGAGGCGATCGCCGCCGCCGGCATCACTCTCCAGATCGACTGCCCGGACCTTGCCATGGGGCGTCACACCCAGTTTCGCGAGCTGACGCTGAGCCAGTTCCGCGATCGTATGATGCTCAACATCGAGGCGCTCAACCGCGCCACGGCGAACATCCCGGAAAAGCAGCTGCGCATGCACATGTGCTGGGGCAACTACCCGGGCCCGCATCATTGCGATGTGCCGTTCAAGGACATCATCGATCTCGTCTGGCGTGCGCGGCCGCATGCCATCCAGTTCGAGGCGGCCAATCCGCGCCATGCCCATGAGTTCGACATGTTCAAGGAAATCGGCCTGCCAGAGGGCAAGGTGCTGATCCCGGGCGTCGTCGAGCCCCAGTCGACCTATATCGAGCATCCCGAGCTGATCGCCCAGCGCATCGGCCGCTATGCCGATCTCGTCGGCCGCGACAATGTCCAGGCCGGCGTCGATTGCGGCTTCTCGATCCACGTCGGCACGGCGGGCGTCGATCCGGCGGTGATCTGGGCCAAGATGAAAGCGTTGGCGGACGGCGCGGCGATCGCCACCCGGAAATATTGGGGGTGACAGCTATGGTGGGAAAGACAGCCGCGACGTTCAGCGAGGCGATGGCGCGCACGCCGATGCGGATGTTCCAGTGGGTCACCGTCGTCGTCTGCATGCTGGTTCTGGTATGCGACGGCATCGACATGCAGCTGCTCGGCATCGTCGCACCTCTGGTCATCGCGGATTTCGCGGTCACCAAGGGGACGTTCGGCGTTGCCATGAGTGCGGCTCTGGTTGGCTTTGGTTTCGGCGCCTGGGGTGGCGGCCGGCTCGGCGACAGCGTGGGCCGGCGCTATGCGCTGGCGCTCGCGGCCCTGATCTTCGCGCTCGCCACGGTCGGCGCGAGCCGGGCCAACGGCGTCTGGGACATGGCGTTGTGGCGCGTGGTGGGCGGACTCGGCTTCGGCGCGGCCTATTCCAATGCCATAGCCATGGCGAGCGAATGGCTGCCGGAGCGGTTACGGCCTGTCACGGTCGCCACCTTGTCGGTCGGCACACCGCTCGGCGGCACGGTCGTGGGCTGGCTTGGGCCGACGCTTGCGGCGCATTATAGCTGGCGCGGCGCTTTCGTCGTGTTCGGCGCGGCGACATTGCTGCTGGTCGTGATCATCCTCATGTCGTTGCGTGACAGCCCGTCCTTCCTGTTGGCCAAAGGCAGGCGTGACCAGGCGGCCCGCTCGGCGAAGCTGGTGCTGGGCGAAGAGGTCGCGCTTGAACCCGAGACGCACGATGTCGAAACGAATGCCGGCACAGCGGTCGGCGTGATCCATCGCACCAATAGCCGCTTCAACATCGGTGTCGGCGTCGCCTTCGCGGCTTGCGCGCTCTGCGCTTATGGTATTCTCAACTGGTCGACGACCTTTCTGACGGCGCATGGCTTCACGCTGGCGCAGGCCGGCAATGCCGTTGCCATCGGGGGTGTCACCTCGATGGTCGGATCGGTGCTGGCGGGCATGCTCTCGCGCTATTTCGGCACCAAACCGGTCATGGCGGTGGTCAGCGCCACTCTGCTGATCAACATGATCGCCCTGTATTTTGTGGTCGAGGCACTGCCAGCCGCCCCCACGTCCGAAGAGCGGTGGCTGGTCGTGGCGCTGATCGGCCTGGCCGGTGCGATCTTCAGCGGCGGCATGGCGACCATGTATGTCATCATGACGACCGGCTATCCCCAGTCCTGCCGCTCGGCGGGGATCGGCTTCGGCATCTTCATGAGCCGCGTCGGCGCGATTTCGGCGAGCCTCGGCGGCGGTTTCCTGATCGAGCTCGGTCAGGGCAGCGTCCTGCCGTTCTTCGCGGTCCTGTCGCTCGGCGCGGTGCTGATCTCCGCCGGCGCCTTCATCGTCGACCGTCATGTGCCGGGAACAAGAAGGTCCGCCTGACGACCTGATTCCGGGGCGCGGTTCTTCGCTGTCCTACACGCGGATTTTCATGACAGGAGTCGGCAGCCCTCTTCGCCAGGCAGAGGGCTGCACGCTCTTTCTATCGTTTGCATCTCCGCAGTCCGCCGCGAGCCCGGCTGCCCCACCGACGGAAACGGGGTCCAGTCGTTCTCGCTGACGGGAGGAAAGATTTTTCCGTCTATAAGGCGAAACTTTCAGAACCTTCCGGCCCAATCGCGGGACGCCGCCCCGGCCGCTCAATAGCCGAAGTCGAAGCAGAAATCCTTGAGCGCGCGCGCATCGTGCAAGGCATTGTGCGGCGTTTTGCTGTTCGCGGCCGAGCTGAAGCCGGACCCGTTGATCAGTTCCAGCCGCAGGCCGTTGATCGCGACCATCTGGCCCGGCCCCGTCACCAGCAGCTGGCAGAAATGAGCGAGATCCTCCGGCCAGTCGGCCACGATCAGCGGATCGCGGTCATGCGCCAGATAGGCCTCGATATGCTGGGCCGCATGCTCGCGGCTGAGCTGGTAGTCGAGGCCGGGCGGAACGAACCGCAGATAGGGGATGACATGCTGTTGCACCCAGGGGTGGATGTTGTCCGGCAGCGGCAAGGTGACGTAGAATTCCTCGTCGCCATCTTCCGGCACGAGCGCGAGGCTGATCAGTTCGCCGCCAAAGCCGTTGAACTCGGTATCGAGAAAATATCGCAACGTCGGGAGGCTTTCCGTCAGATGGCAGCGCCGGCAGGGCCATCGCCGCTATGCCGATGCCTTCGATCGCCGTAAAGCCTCCGCCGCACACCGCGCGCAAACAGGACAGACCGTCATGCAGCCACGTATATTCATCGGATCGGCCCAGGTGCCCGGCGGCGCGGAGCTGACGCTCTACCAGCGCGGCAAGGATTTCATGATCGTGCTCGACCGTAACGAGCTGATGAGCAGCCGCATGAGCGGGTCGGAAGAGGCGCTTGCAGACATGACGCTCGAGCGGCTCGGTGGCCGTCAGTCGCCACATTTTCTGATCGGCGGCTATGGCATGGGGTTCACGCTGCGCGCCGCGCTCGCCGCGCTCGACGAACGCGCGCAGGTGACGGTGGCCGAGCTGGTGCCGGAGATCATCGACTGGGCGCGGGGACCCATGGCCGAATTGGCGGCGGGCTGCCTCGACGATCCGCGCGTGCATCTCGTCCATGCCGATGTCGCCGATGTGATCGCCGCCGGTCGGGGGCACTATGATGCGATCCTGCTCGACGTGGACAACGGGCCGGACGGGCTGGTGCGGCAGGCCAACGACCGCCTTTATTCCGCGGAAGGCCTCTCGCAGTCGATCGCCGCGCTCAAGCCGGGCGGTGTGCTGGCGATCTGGTCGGCAGGCCCCGACGCTGCGTTCACACGCCGGCTCTCGCGGACGGGACTGGCTGTCGATGAGGTCAAGGTGCGGGCCCGCAGCAATGGCAAGGGCCCGCAACATGTCATCTGGTTCGTCCGAAAAGCGGCAGGATCCCAGCGCGGTTCGAACTAAACGATTTTGTCCGCCGTGAACGGCGTCGAGCGCAGGCGCTTGCCCGTCGCCGCGAAGATCGCGTTGCCGACCGCCGGGATGACCGGCGGCAGCGATGGCTCGCCCAGGCCCGTCGGCGGATTGGCGGTCTGCAGGAACTCGACCACGACATCGCGCGGCGCGAGGTCGATGCGGGCCAGCGGATATTGGTGGAAGTTGGTCGCGGTGACCGCGCCCTTGTCCACCTTGAGCGCGAGACCCGAGAGCGCCTGGCCGACGCCGTCGATGCACGCGCCCTGCACCTGATGCAGGGCGTTGATCGGGTTGACGATCGGGCTGCCAACATCGACCGCGACATAGACCTTGTCGACCGCGACCGTGCCCTTGTCCGAAACGGTCACGTCCACGATCTCGGCGAAATAGCCGCCATGGCTCAGATAGAAGGCGAAGCCGCGGCCCTTGCCCGGTGCCGAGCCCCTGGGCCCGGTCCATTTCGCCATCTCGACGACCTTGTTGATGACGCCCTTGGCGCGGCGCGTGTCGAAAGGCGGCGACATGAACCCGCCGCCGCCCGGCACGACCCTGTCCTCGCCGATGGTCCGCAGCATGAACGTCGGCAAGTCGACGCCGGCCGCCTCGGCGACTTCGTCGAGGAAGCCCTGATAGACGAAGGCGAAGGCGTTGGACCCGGGCGCGCGCATCCAGCTCGTGGGCACGTTGCTCGTGATATAAGTGGCACCGAGCAGTGCATCGTCGAGCAGCTGCACCGGGAACTCGGTCGCGGGTAGGTCGGCGGCGGTGGTCGGCCGTCCGTTCACGCCGGAGGTCACATAATGGCTCTTGAAGGCGACGAGCTTGCCGCTCGCATCGAGCCCGGCGGTGAAATCGTGCCAGCCGATTGCACGGTAGAAATCGTGCTGCAGGTCGTCGGTCCGATTGTAGATCAGTTTCACTGGCTTGCCGGGCAGGGCCTTCGCGACCTGCGACACGAGCAGCATGTAATCGTTGTTGAGCCGCCGGCCGAACCCACCGCCGCCGCGCAACATGTGAACCGTGATGTCCTCCTGCTTGAGACCGGTCTGGCGCGTGACGAGACCGAGGCCGAGGCCCGGCCATTGGCTCGACGACCAGATTTCCATCTTGCCGTCCTTGAACAGCGCCGTGCAGTTCTGCGGTTCGAGCGTCGCGTGGCTCAGATAGGGATAGCTATATTGCGCCTTCACCAGCTTGGCCGCGCCGGCCAATGCCGTCTCGACATCGCCCTTCTTGGCGATCGCGCTGACCGGCGGCTTGTTGAACGCATCCTGCGCGGCTGCTTCCAGCGTTGCCGACGTGACCTTCTCCTGCTCGGCCTTCGCCCATGTCACCTGCAGGTCGGCGCGCGCCTTGTTGGCGAGCCACCAACTCGTCGCGATGATGGCCACCGCATCATTGGCGTTGCCTGGATTGTTGCCGCTGTTGACCGGCACGACATCGATGATGCCGGGCATGGCCTTCACCGTGTCGGCATTGAAGCTCGCCAGCGTGCCGCCGAAAGCCGGGCAGATCTCCACCGCGGCATAGACCATGCCGGGCAAGTGGGTATCGATGCTGAAGATCGGTTCGCCCTTGGCGATCTTGGGCACATCGACATGGCCTTTGCCTTTGCCCTGGCCGATGATCTTGAAGTTCTTCGGGTCCTTCAGCTTCACCGTCTTGAGATCGGGTACGGGCTGCTTTGCCGCGTCGGCAGCGAGTTGGGCATAGGTGGTGGACTTGCCGCCCGGGCCCATGACCCTGCCGGCCGATGTCGTCAGGGTCGCGGCATCGACGCCCCAGCGCGCTGCTGCCGCATTGACGAGCATCGCCCGCGCGGCGGCGCCTGCCTGGCGGAGCGGCATGAAGTTTGTCGGGACGGCGGTGCTGCCCACGGCGGCCTGCTGCCCATAGAGCTTCTCATTGAGCAGCGTCTGCTCGATTTTCACCTGGCTCCAGTCGACGTCCAGTTCCTCGGCGATGATCATCGGCAGCGTCATGCGGATGCCTTGGCCGACCTCGGGATTCTTGGCGCCGATGGTAACCGTGTTATCCGCATTGATGCGCACGAAGGCGGTGAGGACGCTCGCCTCGCCACCCGGCTTTTCCGTCGCAGCGATGGCGATCTTGGCGTCGAACATGAGCGCTGTGCCGCCCGCGGCAAGGCTGGCCTTGATGACGGAGCGGCGATCGAGCGCCGACGATGGAACGGTGGCGTTCATGCGCTGGCGCTTTCAGCCGGGAGGCCGGCGGCTTCGCGGATCGCGGCGCGAATGCGCAGATAGGTGGCGCAGCGGCAGATATTGCCGCTCATCGCCTGGTCGATCTGCGCGGTGGTCGGTTTGGGTATCTTCATGAGCAGCGCCGTGGCGCTCATGATCTGACCGCCCTGGCAATAGCCGCATTGTGGCACGTCATGCGCGATCCACGCGTCCTGGACCTTCTTGCCGATGGGATTTGCGCCCACCCCTTCCAGCGTCGTGATCGGCTTGCCCGCCGCCTGGCGGATGGGTGTGATGCAACTGCGCGTCGCCACGCCATTGATATGCACGGTGCAGGCGCCGCACAGGCCCATGCCGCAGCCGAATTTGGTGCCTTGCATGTCGAGGTCTTCGCGCAGGGCCCACAGCAACGGCTTGTCAGGATCGGCGTCGACAGTGCGCGCTTTTCCATTGATGATAAGGACCGTGGGCATATCGTCTCCTGCTGCGCGGTTCAGCGGCGCTCGAGGCAGCATGCGGGTGCCATCGCTTTGTTGTCAACGTCCGTCGCAGGACAATATGACGCGTGATGCAAAAGCGCGAAGTTCGGCTATATTGCATACAATATAGGGAGGGGCAGTGAGCGACATTGATGACATCGTCTCGGCGGCGCGGGCCTGGAGCGGCCAGCGTATGGCGCTCGCGACGGTGATCGAGAGCTGGGGCTCGGCGCCGCGCCAGCAAGGCGGCCATATGCTGATTGCGCGAGACGGGCGCTTTGCTGGCTCCATTTCCGGCGGCTGCGTCGAATATGACATTTTCGCCGCAGCCGAGCAGGTGATGGCCGGTGGCGCGCCGAGCCTTCATCGCTATGGTGAAGAAGGGAATAGTCCTTGGGAACCGAGCCTGCCTTGCGGGGGTGAGGTCGTCATTCTTGTCCAGCCTGTCGGGCCGCACGGTTTTCCGCCGCAACTGTTCGAAGCGATGGCGCGCGCGCATGAGGCGGGCCGGCCGATTACGCTTTCGACCGATCTTGCGACCGGTGTGACCGTCGAGGGAGAGCATCCCGGCCAGTTCGTGAATGTCTATGCCCCCGCGCGCCGCCTGCTCATCGTCGGTGCGGTACAGATTGCCCAGTCACTCGCCGCAATTGCCCGCACGGTGGGTTTCGACGTCATCGTCAACGATCCGCGCGAGCGGTTCCTCACGCCGGAGCGTTTCCCCGGTGCGACGTTGGTTGATGCTTGGCCGGACGAGGCTGTGCGCGCCTTTGTACCGAACGCCCATTCGGCGGTCGTGGCGCTGAGCCATGACATCAAGATCGATGATCCCGCGCTTTCGGCCGCGCTCAAATATCCAACCGGCTATGTCGGGGCACTCGGATCGCGGGCGAACCAGGTGCGGCGGCTGGAGCGGCTTGGCGCGCTGGGCATCGGCGCCGAGGATCTGGCGCGGATCGATGGACCGGCGGGCGTGCCGATTGGCGGACTCGGACCGCAGGAGATCGCGCTCTCGATCGCGGCGGGCATGGTGAAGGGTCTGCTTGGCCAGCGTTGAAGGCCTCGTCGTCGCCCTGCTCGCGGCGGGGCGCTCGGGGCGCTTCGGCGCTGCTGACAAACTGACGGCGCTGCTCGCGGGTAGGCCCCTCATCGATTGGGCAGCGGACGCCGGGCGGTCCGTCAATGCGGCCCAGCACTTTGTGGTGACCGGCCCTGACATGCCTCAGATATTCTGTCCGGACGGCTACGTCCCGCTGGTCAATCTTGCCGCAGAAGAGGGGCTTGGCTCCTCCCTGCGTATGGCGGCGCGTCATGCGCGCGAGACCGGCGCATCGGCACTGCTCGTCCTTCTGGCGGATATGCCGTTCGTGCGCCCGTCACATCTGTCCCTATTGATCGCGACCTTTGACATCGATCCGGCGATCCCGGTGTTCAGCCGCGCGCCCGGCAATGCCGCGCAGCCGCCTGCCATCTTGCCCTCAGCCTTGTTTCCGACACTGGAGGCGCTCGGCGGCGATAGCGGCGCCCGCAGCCTCGCGCGCGGCGCGACGCTTGTCGAAGCGCCCGCCGACACGCTCATCGACGTCGATACGCCTGCCGACCTTGCGCTCTGCGCACAGTTGCTCGGGCGTTAGAGTTTCTCGGTCAGCTCCGGCACGATCTGGAAGAGATCGCCGACCAGGCCGATGTCCGCCACACCGAAGATCGGCGCATCCTCGTCCTTGTTGATCGCAACGATGGTCTTCGAGTCCTTCATGCCCGCGAGATGCTGGATCGCGCCGCTGATGCCGATGGCGATATAGACCTCCGGTGCGACGATCTTGCCGGTCTGGCCGACCTGATAGTCGTTCGGGACGTATCCCGCGTCGACCGCCGCGCGGCTTGCGCCGACCGCGGCGTTGAGCTTGTCGGCCAGCGGATCGATCAGCTTGTGATAATTCTCGCCGCTGCCCAGGCCTCGGCCGCCCGAGATGATGATCTTGGCGCTGGTGAGCTCGGGCCGGCTGGACGTGTCGAGTTCGGCCGAGACGAAGCTGGCCGTGCCCGCGTCTCCGGGGCCGGAAACGGCTTCGGTGGCAGCCGAGCCGCTGCTTGCCGCTGCCTTGGCGAAGGCGGTGCCGCGGACGGTGATGACCAGCTTCCTGTCGCTCGTCTTGACCGTTGCAATGGCGTTGCCGGCATAGATGGGCCGCGTGAACGTGTCCGGACCCTCGACCGAGAGGATATCGGAGACCTGCATGACATCGAGCAGCGCCGCGACACGCGGGGCGATGTTCTTGCCGGTGGTGGTGGCGGGCGCGAGGAAGGCGTCATGCTCTTCCATGAGCTTCGCAGCGAGCGGCGCGACATTCTCCGGCAGCGTGTTCGCATAGGCCGCGTCGTCGGCGACCAGCACCTTGCCGACGCCGGCGATCTTGCTCGCTGCTTCCGCCACGGCACCGCAACCAGAACCTGCGACCAGCAGGTCGACATTGCCCAACTGGCTGGCGGCGGTCACGGCAGCAAGCGTGGCATCCTTGAGCGACTTGTTGTCATGCTCGACCAGGACCAGCGTCTTCATGCGCCCACTCCCAATTCCTTGAGCCTGGCAACAAGCTCGTCGACGCTCTTCACCTTGATGCCAGCCTTGCGAGCGGGCGGTTCGCTGACCTTGAGGGTCGTCAGGCGCGGCGCCATGTCGACGCCGTAATCGGCTGGCGTCTTCTGCGCGAGCGGTTTGGACTTGGCCTTCATGATGTTGGGCAGCGAGGCATAGCGAGGCTCGTTGAGGCGCAGGTCCGTCGTCACGATGGCCGGTAGCTTAAGCGACACTGTCTCCAGGCCGCCGTCGATCTCGCGGGTCACGGCAACCTTGTCGTCCGCGACTTCGACCTTGCTGGCGAACGTGCCCTGCGGCCAGCCGAGCAAGGCCGCGAGCATCTGGCCGGTCTGGTTGCTGTCGTCGTCGATCGCCTGCTTGCCGAGGATGACCAGGCCCGGCTGTTCTTCAGCCGCGATCGCCTTGAGGATCTTCGCAACGGCTAGCGGTTCAGCGACACCGTCATGCACGACCAGGATCGCGCGATCGGCGCCCATGGCAAGGGCGGTGCGCAGTGTCTCCTGCGCCTTCGCTTCGCCGATGGAGACCGCGATGACTTCGGTCGCCACGCCCTTTTCCTTGAGACGCACCGCTTCCTCGACGGCGATCTCATCGAACGGGTTCATGCTGAGCTTGACGTTGGCGAGATCGACGCCGCTGCCGTCCGCCTTCACGCGGGGCTTCAGATTATAATCGAGCACCCGCTTCACGGGCACGAGGATCTTCATGGGGCCTCTCCTGACACAGGCTGGCAATCTAGGTTACGGGCGCGGGAAGGTCAAAAAGGGGCGGCATATTCTCCTCTCCCCGAAGAGGGCGAGGATAGACAGCTTCACCCCAGCTTCTTCACCTCCGCGACGATCTTGCGGGCGGCATCGCCCAGGTCGTCGGCGGGGACGATGGCGAGGCCCGAATTGGCGAGGATATCCTTGCCCTGCTGGACGTTGGTGCCTTCGAGCCGGACGACCAGCGGAACCGACAAATTCACTTCCTTGGCGGCCGCGACAATGCCTTCGGCAATGATGTCGCACTTCATGATGCCGCCGAAGATGTTGACCAGAATGCCCTTCACGGCCGGATCGGCGAGGATGATCTTGAATGCCGCCGTCACCTTCTCCTTGCTGGCGCCGCCGCCGACATCGAGGAAGTTGGCCGGGAACATGCCGTTCAGCTTGATGATGTCCATCGTCGCCATGGCCAGGCCCGCGCCGTTCACCATGCAGCCGATGTCGCCGTCGAGCTTGATGTAGGCGAGATCGTACTTGCTCGCTTCCAGCTCTGCGGGGTCTTCCTCGGTCTCGTCGCGCAGTTCCATGAGGTCCGGGTGACGGAAGAGCGCATTGCCGTCGAAGCCGACCTTGGCGTCGAGCACCTGAATCCGGCCGCCGGCAATGGCGAGCGGATTGATCTCGATCTGGCTGGCGTCGGTGCCGAGGAAGGCCTTGTAGAGCGAGGCGGCGACCTTGCCGGCCTGCTTGGCGAGATCGCCCTCAAGCTTCAGCGCGGCGGCGACGCGGCGGCCATGATGCGGCTGGAAACCTGTGGCCGGATCGATGGTGATGGTGTGGATCTTCTCGGGCGTGTCGTGCGCGACCGTTTCGATATCCATGCCGCCTTCCGTCGAAGCGACCATGGCGACGCGGCCGGTGGCGCGATCCACGAGGAGCGCGAGGTAGAATTCCTTGTCGATGTCGACGCCGTCGGTGACGTAGAGGCGGTTGACCTGCTTGCCTGCGGGGCCGGTCTGGACCGTGACGAGCGTGTTGCCGAGCATGTCGGTCGCCGCTGCGCGGACTTCGTCGAGCGTCCTGGCGAGGCGGACGCCGCCCTTGGCGTCGGGCGCCAGCTCCTTGAACTTGCCCTTGCCGCGGCCGCCGGCATGGATCTGCGCCTTGACGACGTAGAGCGGCCCGGGGAGCTTCCTGGCGGCCTCGACCGCTTCCTCGACCGTGAGCGCGGCGAAGCCGGCGGGGACGGGGGCGCCGAATTTCGCGAGCAGTTCCTTGGCCTGATATTCATGAATGTTCATGGGGCGCTTTCTTGACAGCCGAAATGGTTCGGCGCGGCTCTAGCGCCGATCCGTTCGCAAATGGTCGGCAAAGTTGCGAAGTCAGATGCCGAACGCGCAGCTCAGGGCAGCCGCCGCGGTGATGCGCATGATCTCGGGATCGTTGAGCGCGCGGATCTGGTGCATGAGCTGATCGTAGCTGGTGCGGCGCGGATCGAGGCGGCCGACCCGGCTCAGCGAATTGAGCTTCATCAGCTGGCCGACGCTGAGATCGCGCGCCATGGGCCTTGCCATGCAGGTCGCCATGCCGTCGGGCAGGCCCGCGGAGATAAGGCCGTTGCGGAGCTTCGCTTCGGCACCGCCGCATCCGGCGAGGAGGAGGGCGGCGGCGAGCGCGGGCAGGGCGAGGCGGCGGGATGTGATCATGGCCGCGCTATAGCAGAGTGCGGCCTGACGGGAAGCTGAACGGGCCGGGCGTTCCCGCCTTCGCGGGAATGACGAAAGGGACAACGGCAAAGGACGCGACCGGCGGCCGCGCCCCTCCCTTCGCGAGCCCTGGGGCTCACTTGAAATTGTTCACCGGGCTCAGCGTGGCGAGCAGGGTGGTCGAGGCGTCCTTGATGCTGATCGCATAGTCGGTGGGGTTGGCGATCACCTGCTTGGCGACTTCGGGGTCGATGTCCGAGCAGCCGGCGACTTCGCCGTTGCGGGCATTCTTGAACGCGACGACCGTGGTCGAACCCTTGACGAGCGCGCCGGTCACGGCGCCGTTCAGGCCGGTCGGCTCGGCCGCATAGCAGACCTTGCGGGCCTTCCAGTCGATCTGGATCGAGGCCGAACCACCGCCCGAGCCGCCCTTGAGCGGGATCACGGCGTTGGTCAGCACGCTGCTGTCGTCCGCAACGGGAATCGCGGAGGCGAGCGCGCCGGTGGCGACCAGGCCGGCAGCGGCGACAGCAAGCAGAATGCGGGTACGGGACATCCAGGTCTCTCCTCAACTCAGGGCGGCCAGTGGCTGGCCTTGGAATTTCGCGTGGATCCGGGACGCCATTTCCGGCGACCCGCAAATCCGGACATTGTCATTTTGCACGGGGCGTGAGGCGAGGCAAGCCGCCGATGAGTCCCCGCGCCGATTCTCATCACACACTGTGGCATAGTTGCTAAAGTCATCTGCGGGCAAGCCCCGATTGCGCCCATGCGTCCTTCCTGCCGCCCGCTATGGCGCGGCCGTCGATCGTGGCGATCGCGCTTTGGCAGTGCCTCGCCTTCGCGCGGGTGCGAAAGAAGCGGGCAGCTGCCGCGGAGGAATCGCCCGCACGTCCAGACCCTGCCCACCGTTCGGGTCGAGCGCGGTCGAGACAGGGTCAACGCCATGCGGTTCTCGACGGCGCTTCGAACCGAACGGAGAGCGGGTTCCACACGCCCCGAAGGATCAGTTCGCCTATCGCCCTCGGATCGCGGGGCTTCCGTCGCCCGGCACGGCCTGTATGAAGATTTCAACATCGCGACACTTTCTTGCTGGAAGGTTCCGAAGGTTCGGGGTCCAGGGACGGAAAAATCAACGCCTGCGGCCACGGCGCGCGGGCCGGTGGCCGCATGTGTCGAGACCGAAGAAGGCTTGCCTGTTCGCCTCTTCCGCGACCGGATCGCGGCCCGACTTGATCATGTGGCCGGCCGTCTCCGCCGCCTCGAGCTGGCGCCAATAGCCGGGCGTCCCCGGCATGCCGGCCTCGATGCCGCGATAGCCGGGCCTCGGCGGGCAATTGGTGGCCGCGAAGGCGCCCATGTCCCACACCTCGTAGCGAGTGGGCGAGAGATCGCCGGGCGCCTGTGCGCCGGCCTCCAGCGCCGCCATGCCGCGATCCCAATCGGTGCGCAGCGCGCGGCGGGCGCGGCTGTGCTCCAGCATATTGGCCCCATTGCGGATGAGCGCCATGAGCAGCCCGTCATGATGGACGCGCTCCTCGCCGATCTGCTCGCCATGATAATAGAGCGGGCGCACCGTGCCGTTGATCGCGCGGTCCAGCGCCACGGAGACGAGCCGGTTGAACCCGCACTCCAGCGCGGCTTCCCAGGCCGCAGAGAAGGCCTGCGCATCGGGCCGGCGGCGCAGGCGCCAGGCGGATTGCGGCGTCTTGCCCGCGGCGCGCGCGGCAGCGGCGACGCAGGCGGTCTCCGCCAGGGTCTCGATGAAGAGGCGCTGGCGGCGCGGCGTCCAGCCGTCCGAGCGGCTGCGGACGGGGACCAGGGCCGTGTCGGTCAGGATCGGGGCCGGATCGGCATCATGCGGGGATGCGGATGGGGGCGGGGGCGCTTTGCGCGGCATGGGGCTTGTCCTCCGGAAGAGCGGGAAGACAGGCCAGATATGATGGGACGGGGCGTGTAGGACAGCGGATTTCGCGACCGCTACCAGCTCCGCCGGCGTCCCTGATCGCCTTGAGAAGGGCCTTCTTGCGCTCGGTGCGGCGATTGCCGGCATTGCGGGGGATATCGGCGTCGGTGATGTCGAGCTCTGCGCGGCGCGCGGCGATACGGCGCCCGAGGTTTTCCATGTCGATTGCTTTCGCATGATGCGCCTTCAGGGCGGCGATCACCTCCTCGTGCGGAATGGACGGGCGCGGGTCGGCCAGCGCCTCCGCGATCCGCGCCTCAAGCGGCGCGTCGGGCATTTCGGCTTCGGTTTCGGAGTCATTGCCCTTTGCTATGGGCCGTCATTCTTATCATCGCGAACGGTGGACCGGCCGCCGTCTTGCTCCGGCGTGGGCCAGTGTGTACATATATGGCAAAGGATGCACATCATGCGCACAAATATCGTGATTGACGACCGATTGATGTCCGAGGTGATGAAGGCCAGCGGCGCGCGGACCAAGCGCGAGGCGGTCGAGATGGGTCTCAAGACATTGCTCAGGCTTGCGCGTCAGTCGGACATCCGCAAGCTGCGCGGCAAGCTCCGCTGGCAGGGCGATCTCGACGCGATGCGGCGGGATGATCCTGAAGCGTGATCCTCGTCGATAGCAGCGTCTGGATTGATTATTTCCGGGGCGTCGCGACGCCGCAAACGGACCGGCTGGATGCGATGCTCGGCACGGAACCGGTTGCGATCGGCGACCTCATGCTGGCTGAAGTGCTACAGGGCTTCGACAGCGATCGGGATTTCGAGCAGGCGCTTTCGCTTCTGGGCACGCTCGATAGAATCGAGATCGGCGGCCAGGAGGTCGCGGTGCAGGCCGCGCGGAATTTCCGGGCGCTCAGGGCGCTCGGGATAACGGTGCGCAAGACCATCGACACGCTGATTGCCACGCGGTGCATCTGGGACGATGTGCCGCTACTCTATAGTGATCGGGACTTTGACCCGTTCGTGGCGCATCTGGGACTGGCCAGCGCCGCGTGAGCGTCGCCTCAGGCGGCGTGCGCCGTCATGTCAGTGCCGGCGAGCGACTTTCTGTCGATGGGCCAGGGATGGGCCGGGGCGGGCTTCGAGGCATTGGCGCCGCGATAGGCCTCGTCCAGCGCGGGCGGGCGGGCAAAGCCCCCGATCAGGCCGTCCAGCTTCCCGGACTTATAGAGATACCAGGCGGCCGATGAGACCGCAGCGGTCGCGGCTGTCGCGATCAGGGCTCGGATCATGGGGATGTCCTCCTATGGTTGGGAGGAGAATGGGTGGGGTGGGGAGGGGGTTCCCCGACTGCGAGAGGATCACAGTTAGTCTATTCCCCCTCTCCTCGTGACTTGCTAGGCCCAACGTATGGTCAACTGGGTCTCTCCGCAATTTTCCAAGAGTCGCGTAAATCGCGCTGGTAAAGCCATCGGCGAAGGAAAGGCCTCTGCTCAAGATATTGAGATTATGGAAAATTGGCGCGCTTCGCACGCCTATATTCTCAATACATTTCAAGCCACTCTGAGAAAGCGCACGCGTAATATCTTGGCTGTAGTTGGAACACGTTTAAAGAGGCGGGCAACAATAGAAAATAAGGTTCGACGATTTCCAGATATGCAACTTTCTAGAATGCATGATATTGCAGGGTGTCGCATTATTTTTGAAACTATTGAAGAATTACTTAAATTTCGTAATGATCTGCATGGAGCCCGTTTCAATCACAAGAGAAGAGGGGCCGATAATGAAGAGAGATGGAATTATTTGGTAAATCCAAAGCCGGACGGATATCGCGGCATTCATGAAGTATACGAATATGATGTGCGATCCGAGGGTGGTAAAACGTGGAATGGATTGAATGTCGAAATTCAATTCAGAACATATACCCAGCATGCTTGGTCTACTGCTGTAGAAGTCGCGGGCTTGCTTACCATGAATAAACCAAAATTCGGGCAAGGTAGCGTTGAGCTAATAGATCAGTTCCGTTTCGCTAGCGAATTGTTGGCTCGACATTTTGAAGGCAGCACTTCCTGCCTGCCAGCCTTATCTCTCCAACAGGTAAAGGATGGCTTTAACGAATGCGAACAGAAAACGAGGATTATCGGCTTGTTTCGCAGCGTAAATACAAAAGTAGTTGATATTGATTTTAAGAAAAATAATGTTCTAGTTTTTCCATATGTTAAAGTAGAAGACGAGAATACTAGCGACCTAGAAGTTCACCCTTTTGATAATGTTTTCCGAGCGATTGATAGATACAATAATTTGGAAGAAAAGTTCTCTGAAGTGGCGGATGTTGTTTTGGTTAGAGCTGACTCGTTCGATAATATGCGGGTGACGTTCCGAAACTATTTTGCTGACACAACAGATTTTGTCTCGATGCTTGAAGAGGCATTGGCATAATATATGATTTAAATCTATCGCGATCATTTGATTTGCAGAGATTCGCCGTCAAATCTGAGGTCGTCTTTTTCGAATTGTCACTCCGCCGCCACCGTCTCAGCCTTGACCCCACCCTTCTCCAGCAGCGGCCGGAGATACTTGCCCGTATAGCTCCGCGGCTCCTTCACCACCTGCTCGGGCGTGCCGACCGCGACGATCTCGCCGCCTTTGACGCCGCCTTCGGGGCCCAGGTCGATGATCCAGTCCGCCGTCTTGATGACATCGAGGTTGTGCTCGATGACCACCACGCTGTTGCCCTGTTCGACCAGCGCGTGGAGCACTTCGAGCAGCTTGCGGACATCCTCGAAGTGGAGGCCGGTGGTGGGCTCGTCGAGGATGTAGAGCGTGTTGCCGGTGGCGCGGCGGCTGAGTTCCTTGGCGAGCTTGACGCGCTGCGCCTCGCCGCCTGACAGGGTGGTCGCCTGCTGGCCGACCTTCACATAGCCCAGGCCCACTTCGGCGAGCATGGCCATTTTCTCGCGGATCGGAGGCACGGCCTTGAAGAACTCCACCGCGTCCTCGACCGTCATGTCGAGCACGTCGGCGATGCTGTGGCCCTTGAACTTTACCTCGAGCGTCTCGCGATTGTAGCGCTTGCCGTGGCATTCCTCGCAGGTGACGTAGACATCCGGCAGGAAGTGCATCTCGATCTTGATGACGCCGTCGCCCTGGCAGACCTCGCAGCGGCCGCCCTTCACGTTGAAGCTGAAGCGCCCGGGCTTGTAGCCGCGCGCCTGCGCTTCGGGCAGGCCGGCGAACCAGTCGCGGATC
>JAGIAZ010000070.1 GCA_017744605.1 Sphingobium sp.
GATGAAGATCACGCCCTCTTCTTCGCACAGGCGCGCAAGGTCGGCGCGTTCCGACAGGAACCCATACCCCGGATGGATCGCATCGCACTTGAAGCCCAGCGCCGCCTGCACCACCGTCTCGACGCTGAGGTAGCTCTTCGCCGGCTGCGACGGCCCGATGCACACCGCCCGCGTCGCCAGCCGCGCGCCGAGCGAGCCGCGATCCGCCTCGCTCACGCACAGCACCGTCTCGATGCCAAGCCGCTCGCACGTGCGGATCACGCGCACCGCGATCTCGCCGCGGTTGGCGATGAGGATGCGCTTGATCGTCACAGCCCTCAGTCCGGCCGCACGAGCATCAGCACTTCGCCATGCTCGACCATCTCGCCGTTGACGGCGAGCACCTCGACCACCTCGCCGGCAACCCCGGCGCGCGCCGAGTTCATCAGCTTCATCACCTCGATGATGCCGATCACGGTATCCGCCTCGACCCGCGCGCCGACCTCGACGAACGGCGGCTCCCCGGGCTTGGGCGCGCGGTAGAACACGCCCAGCAGGGGGGAGAGCACCTCGACCAGCCCATCCT
>JAGIAZ010000071.1 GCA_017744605.1 Sphingobium sp.
CCGGCGCTGCTGATGCCGCCCGGCACCGCGCGCTGGGAGGAGATGCGGACCACCCGGCGGCCGCCGTCCGCCGCCAGCGCCTCGGCCACGGGCAGTCCGAACCCCTCGGCAAAGGAGGGCATCAGTAGGGCCGATGCCCCGCCGAGCCAGGCTGCCAGCGCGCGATCGGAAACCCGGCCCAGTTCCAGCACATGCGGGCGCAGCTGCGGGCAGCGGTCGAGCAGGTTGAAGGTGTTCTGGTTCTCCCAGCCGCGCCGCCCGACAAGGACGAGCCGCGGTACCGGGCGTCCGTCCGCCCTGTCGGCGAACTGCCGCCACAGATGCAGCAGCAGGAGATGGTTCTTGCGCGGCTCGATCGTGCCGAGGCACAGGAAATAGGGGTCGTCGATCGGCGGCGTGTCGGGCTCAAACCGAGTGACGCCGAGCGGGTTGACCGAGAGAGGTGGCTCCGGTTCGCCGCTGGCGGCCAGATAGCCGGCCAGCGCATCCGCCGTCGCCCGGGAATTGGCGATCACCCCATGCGCGTGGCGCGCCACGGACGTCATTCGCCGGG
>JAGIAZ010000072.1 GCA_017744605.1 Sphingobium sp.
CCACCAGCCCCTATCCGAACGGGATCTTCATCCCAACGCGCGACACCGAGGGCAACGCGCTGTTCACGCAGATCGACTCGGCCACCGTGGTCAACACGGTCTGCACGCCGACCTCGACCTCGGTCGTCACCAACCCGATCAACCCCAATCCGCCGGCCTGTCTTCCGAGCGCGAACAACGCGCCGATCGGCAGCTCGCTGCCGCCGTTCGTCGAGGAGTTCTATGGCGATACCTGGAAACCTCGCGTGGCGGTCGGCGTCGGCGTAAACTGGAACTCGCCGTTCGGGCCGTTCCGGATTAACGTCGCGTACGACGTCGTCTCGTACGAAGGCGACGACCCCAAGCTCTTCTCCTTCAACGTAGGAACCCAATTCTGATGAGAACCCACCTTCTGTCCATTGCTGCGCTTGCGCTGACGGCCGGTCTGGCCGTCCCCGCCGCCGCGCAGGTCAACGGGATCGGCGTGACCGAGCCGGCGATCGCCATCGCCGGCTCGGCGGCGCTGCAGGCTGCCTACACGCAGATCGGCACGACCTATGC
>JAGIAZ010000073.1 GCA_017744605.1 Sphingobium sp.
GTGGTCCACTTGTGCCGCGACCCAGGCCTCCAGTGCAGGCTGCGCCACGACCCCGCGCTGATACCCGCGGCGATCGAAGAGCTGCTTCGCCTCTACACGCCCTATCGCGGCTTCGCCCGCACGGCCGTATGCGACGTGGAGATCCGGGGCACCACCATACCCGAAGCCGAGCCGATCGCGGTGGTCTACGCCTCGGCCAACCGCGATGCCGAGGTGTTCGACGAGCCGGACACCTTCCGCCTCGATCGGCCCAACATGAAAGACAGCGTCGCGTTCGGACGCGGTCCGCACGCCTGCGTCGGTGCCGCGCTCGCGCGGCTCGAGCTCAAGGTGGCGCTCGAGGAAATGCTTGCCGCTGCCCCGAGCTTCTCGCTTGCCGGAGAGCCCGTGCAGACCCGCTTCCCCGAAATCGGCGCTCTGTCGGTTCCTGTCCGCTTCGGAGCCGGAGCATGAGCCAGGTGTTCCTCGCCGTGGGCGATTTGGCGATGGATCGCGACAACTACGACGAGAGTTTCGCCGCGACACGCGACGTGCTCGCC
>JAGIAZ010000074.1 GCA_017744605.1 Sphingobium sp.
GGAGCGAGGAACGCGCGCTGGATTGGGGCCTGCGCGGCCATGACTCGCACGAAGGCGTGCGCAATCTCGTGCGCGATCTCAATCGCTTGTACCGGACTGTTCCGGCGCTGCACCAGCGCGACTGCGAGGCGGACGGGTTCGAGTGGCTGATCGTCGACGACACCGCCAACTCGGTCTTCGCCTGGCTCCGGAAGGCGCCGGGAACAAATCCGGTCGCGATCATCTCCAACATGACACCAGCCGTGCGGGAAGGCTATGTTGTGCCCGTGGGCCGCGACGGCTGGTGGCGCGAGGTGCTGAACAGCGATGCGAAGATCTATGGCGGCAGCGGCGTCGGCAATCTGGGCGGGGTGAGCGCGCAGGGCGGCAAGGCGGCGCTCACATTGCCGCCGCTCGCCACGGTGATGCTGCAGTTCGAAGGCTAGGGGAAAGGGCGCGGGACGAGCGCCGCTACGAAGGGGACAAGTCCAGGTGCATGGTGTTGACAGACGTTTCCAGCCACTGGCCCGCGACGCCATGGCTTATGT
>JAGIAZ010000075.1 GCA_017744605.1 Sphingobium sp.
GCTCAAGGGCGACGTCAAGGGCGCGATCAACAAGCTCTGACCACACAGGTTTGAGGTGAGGCGTCTAGTCTCACCAGCAGGGCCGTCCTTCGGGGCGGCCCTTTTCTTTGCGTGGCCGGTCCGCCATGATCGCTCGTCGGGGAGGGACGCTCATGGTGTCGAAGACGCGCATGAACGAACTGGTTCGCGGTCACCAATGGGCGGAAGTGAAGGCCGCGATCGAATCCGATCCCGCAATTCTCGCTTTCCGCGACGAGCGTGGCCGCAACTGGCTGCACATCTGCTGCATGGCCAAGCCGAAGGGCCCGGTCGAGGACAGCATCCACACCGCCGATGTCCTGCTCGATCATCTTGGAATCGACGATGCAGCCTTCACCGAGGGCCAATGGAAAGCCACGCCGGTGTGGCATTGTACGGCCAGCAGCAACACCGCGCTCGCCGCCCATCTGCTCGCGCGCGGCGGGTCGCCCAACCACGCCCTGTTCGCCGCCTGCTACAACAACGACCTCGAGATGATCCGCCTGCTCGTCCGCCACGGCGC
>JAGIAZ010000076.1 GCA_017744605.1 Sphingobium sp.
GCGCCACCGGCTCGACCCTGTCGATGAGTGGGCTGGTGCTCGGCACGGGCTCGGCGATCGACGTCACCCTGTCCCAGCCCTCGGCCGCTGCGCTGTTCGCGGTCTCCGGCGATCTCACGCTCGACGGCACGCTCAACGTCGCCGCGCAGCCGAACTTCGGCGCCGGCGTCTATCGTCTGATCTCCTATGGCGGCACGCTGACCGACAACGGCCTGCTGCTCGGCACGGTGACCGGCGCGGCCACTGTCGGCCTCTCGGTGCAGACGGGCAATGCCGGCCAGGTCAACCTGGTCGACACCAACGGCGTCACCCTCGCCTTCTGGGACGGCGGCGTCGCAGGCAACCACGACAACGGCGTCGTCAACGGCGGCGCCGGCACGTGGAGCGCCAGCGCCCGCAACTGGACCGATGCCAACGGCACGGTGAACGGCGCGATGCAGCCGGTGCCGAGCTTCGCGGTGTTCCAGGGCACTGCCGGCGCGGTGACGATCGACAACGCCGCCGGTCAGGTTTCGGCCACCGGCCTCCAGTTCGCCGCTACCGGCTATGCGC
>JAGIAZ010000077.1 GCA_017744605.1 Sphingobium sp.
GCGCTGATGAAGGCGTTCAAGGAGCTATGCGAGAAGCCGCTCGGGCTGGTGGCCTGAGCGAAAAGCAGTTCCATTGTAGGATTTGTTCCATCAATGTTCTCACCATGCTGACCGACTCGCCGTCCTCGCGCCGCGCGCTCGCCCGCAAGGTTCACCGGTCAAGGCAGCGGACGGAAAGCACCATGGGCAGTGGGAACATTCGGAACATTCGCGGGGATTGCCTGACATGACCGAGCGCCGCGACCCCGCGATCCGAGTCGTCGCAATGCCGGCCGACGCCAACGCCTACGGCGACATCTTCGGCGGCTGGCTGCTCAGCGTGATGGACAACGGCGCCGGCCTCACCGCCGCGCGCCGGGCCAAGGGGCGGGCGGTCACCGTGGCGATGGACGGCATGGTGTTCCACGCCCCGGTCAAGATCGGCGACGAAGTCTCGGTCTACACCGAGATCGAGAAGGTCGGCCGCACCAGCATCACGATCGCGGTGGTCGCCTACCGCCGCCAGCGCAGCGAAGAGACCGCGACCAAGGTGACCGAAGCCAAGTTCACCTTTGTCGCGATCGACGATCACGGGCATCCGCGCGCGGTGGATGGATGATGAT
>JAGIAZ010000078.1 GCA_017744605.1 Sphingobium sp.
GTTTTCACATCGTGCTCGGCCTTGAAGGCGTCCGTCTCGGCGCGGGTGCGCAGCCAGTGATCGGTGACATCGAAGCCCTTTGTCTTGAGCAGATGCTTCGATTTGAGGCCATAAGGGCAGATATGGTCCGGCATGACCATGCGGTAGAGTTCGGCAGGCTTGCCCATGGCGACGCGCGCCGTGCTGAAGTCGGTCGCGTAAGGAAGCCGTGCGGCGATCAGCGCCGGTCGAACGCATCCAGGACCGGACAAGGCCCTTTTCTGGTGCGCTCGCACTCTCCGGCGAGGCGCAGGAGCGCGTCCCGGGCAAGGCTCATCGCGGCGATTTCCCTGTCGAGCAGGGCCGCGCGACTGCGCGCGAGCACGCGCACTTCGGCGCGATCGTCCTTCTCCTCCAACTCCAACAGGCGAGCGATCTCCTTGAGCTTGAACCCAGCGGCCTGGGCGCCGCGGATGAAATTCAGCCGCCGCACGTCCCTCTCGTCGTAATGGCGGATGCCGGAGCCGGATTGCCCGACT
>JAGIAZ010000079.1 GCA_017744605.1 Sphingobium sp.
TTGTTGGTCAGCGTGCCGCCGTAGTCGAACAGCCGGTAGTAGCCTGGCCCGTACCCCGCGCCGAACGCCACGGTGTTGAGCGTCCCGTCGAGCGTGAGGTTGCCGCCGACCACGACGAGGTCGTTGTTCGCCCCGCCGGCGGTGCCGGACTCGCCGAGCTCGTAGTTGAGAATCGCCCCTGCGCCGAGCGTCAGGTTACCGGCAATGGTCAGCGTGCCCGGGCTGTTGCCGGCGGCGAGCGTGCCGTCGACGATCACCGAGCCGAGGAACGTGCCGGTGCCGCCGAGCGAGGTGCCGGCGTCCATCGTCAGCGAGGCCGCGTGACCCGCCGTGTCGCCGAACGCTCCGTCGAGGACGAGCGAGCCGCCGGCGACGTGCAGCGCCCCAGTGAAGTCGTTGCCAGCGGTGTTGTCGGCGGTGAACGCGAGCGCTCCGGTGCCCGTCTTGGTGATCGAACCACTGCCGCTGACCACGCCATCGAGCGTCACGTCTGCCGACTGCTCGAGGACAAGTGC
>JAGIAZ010000007.1 GCA_017744605.1 Sphingobium sp.
GCCGAGAAGGTCGTCAAGAAGGGAGATCCGGTCGAGCTGATCGCGGGAAGCGACGTTTTCAGCGTGTCTCGCCTGATGATCGCGGACCAGGACGGCGCTGTCGGCGACCTGATCAGCGTGCGTCTGGACCCCAAATCGCCCCCGGTCAGCGCCCGTGTGGAAAGAGCCGGACGCGTTCGCGCTCCGACAATTTAAGTTTTCTTGAACCGGTCCGTATATAGACGGGTCGGACAAGAAGGGATTTCGCAATGATCAAGTCTGTTGGCCAGCCGGTGAGCGCCGCAGTGGATGCAGCAAAGCTGCGTGAAGCCGCGCAAACGCGTGCTTCTGCACCTGCTCCGCAGGCAACGCAGGCCAGTGCTTCGGTCGCTGCGGAAACCGTCGCCACCCCCGCTTCTCGCATGGCCGCCCAGGGCGCGCCGGTCGATTCGGCCCGCATCGAGCGGGTGAAGCAGGCGATCGCGTCGGGCAAATATCCCGTCGATCCCGACAAGATCGCGGAAAAAATGCTCGATCTCGATCTGCCGGTACCGCCAACCCGACATTGAGGGCAGCAGATCCCATGAGCCTGACCAAACTCATCGACGATCTACAGGAAAATTCAGCCAATCTCCGCCATGCGATGCAGGGCGCCGATGTTGCTTACATCGAGGATGCGGTCGACGCCTTTTGCGCCTCGCTCGAAGCCGTGCGCGCCGTCGACAGTTGGCCAGCGAACCCGGAATTGCGCGCGAAATTCGAGGCTTTGAAGCCCGAACTCGAGCAATCGCGCGCCTTGGCGCTGCTTCTGGCCGATATGAGCGGGCAAATGCATGAATTGGCGGCCGCACGCGCCCCACAGGCTCGCCAACCACTTTATGGCCGGAGCGGCGAACGCTTCGCTTGACAATTTTTTCGCTGATTGGAGCGAGATGAAGGCCGGGCTCACGCTCGGCCTTTGCTTTTCGGGGCGTTAAGGCTCGCGGAATATTAGTTAATTTTGGCACGCTTCTTGCTGCTTGACCGGTGGTACCAACACTGAGGTTAAGCCGGCACATGTCCGCGTTCGATGGACTTAAATTCGATAATAGCCGTTCCGCGCCTGGGCGTGTGACCAATGCGATCGCCAATGCGAGCCGCAGGACCGGCGTCGACTTCAATTATCTGATGAGCCAGGCGCGCGTCGAAAGCTCGCTGAATCCCAATGCCCGCGCAGCGACCTCCAGCGCGAGCGGCCTCTACCAGTTCATCGACCAGAGCTGGCTCAAGATCATCAACGACCATGGCTCCGAATACGGCATGGATTGGGCCGCCAACGCGATCCAGAAGACCTCGACCGGCAGCTATTATGTAGCCGATCCGCAGGTGAAGCAGCAGATTCTCGACTTGCGCAATCATCCCGAGACCGCCTCGGCGATGGCCGCCGAGCTCGCATCGGACAATCGCAACTATCTCGTCCAGCAGACCGGCCGCCAACCGGAGCCTGTCGATCTCTACTTGGCCCATTTCCTGGGTGCCGGCGGAGCCGCAAAGTTCATCAACACCATGAACAGCGCGCCGGGCATGCCGGCTGCGGGCCTGTTCCCGGCCGCGGCACGAGCCAATGCGTCGATCTTCTACGACAAGGACGGCAGCCCGCGCAGCCTGGCCGACATTCGCGCATCCTTCGCGCAGAAGCTCAATGGCTCCTCCTCCGGCGGCTGGGAATTGCCCAGCACCGGCGGCAGCAGCTGGAGCCTGCCGGACGGCACGCGCATGGTGCAGCCCGCCGACTATATGCGGATCGCGCAGGAACGCCTCGCCATGGGCGACGGCGGCGCGACGAATAATTCCATGGGCAATCCGCTTTCGATGCCGATGGGCGATGCCGATTACGGCAATGGCGACACCGTCAATGACGGCGACGCCGCTCTGCTCAACGACATCCAGTCCATGACGCTGGGCCGCGCGGTCAATGCCGCGAAGCCGAACGCCGAGACTGCCCGCCTCGCCTACCTCATGCTTGCCACCCTCGGAAGGTAATCAGTCGAAATGACCCGCAGCGAAGTGAACAGCAAGATCTGGACCCGTACGGCCCGCAGCGCGATCCTTCCGATCGGCATCCTGCTGCTCGTCATGTTCATGGTCGTGCCGGTCCCGGCCATCATGCTGGACATCGGTTTCATCACCAACATCATGATCAGCCTCGCGGTCGTCATGGTCGCGCTGAATGCCGCCAAGCCGCTCGACTTCTCGGCCTTCCCGACCGTCCTGCTGTTCACGACCCTGTTGCGCCTGTCGCTCAACGTCGCCTCAACGCGCGTCGTGCTGGTCAATGGTCACACCGGTGAAGCAGCGGCCGGCCACGTCATTGAATCCTTCGGCAGCTTCCTGATCGGCGGCGACTATGTCGTCGGCCTGTTCGTCTTCGCGATCCTGATGATCATCAACATGGTCGTGATCACGAAGGGCGCGGGCCGCGTGTCGGAAGTCAGCGCACGCTTCACCCTGGACGCCCTGCCCGGCAAGCAGATGTCGATCGACGCCGACCTGAACGCCGGTCTCATCACCGTCGAGGAAGCCCGCGAACGCCGCCAGGAAATCACGCGCGAGGCCGACTTCTACGGCTCGATGGACGGTGCGTCCAAGTTCGTGAAGGGCGACGCCGTCGCCGGCGTTCTCATTCTCGCCATCAACATCATCGGCGGCATTCTGCTGGGCGTGATCAGCCACGGCCTCGACATCTCGACCGCCGCGCGCACCTATGTGCTGCTCGCCATTGGCGACGCGCTGGTTGCGCAGGTCCCTGCCCTGCTGCTCTCGATCGCGGCCGCCGCCATCGTCACCCGCGTCACGTCCGATCATGACCTCTCCGGCCAGATCAGCTCGGAATTCGGGGTCGAAAAGGCGTGGATCCCGGTTGCCGGCATCCTGATCTTCCTCGGCGTCATGCCGGGCATGCCGCACATCATCATCTTGCCCGCCGCAGCCGTCGCCAGCTTCATTGCCTGGAAGCTCCGCAAGGCAAGGCAAAACAGGGCCGCGGACGAACCGGTTCCGGCAGCGCCAGTCGAAAACCCGGCTCATATCGAATGGTCCGATGTGTCGGACGGCGCAGTGCTGGGCCTCGAGATCGGCTACGGCCTCATCGGCCTGGTCGACGAGCGCAAGGATGCGCCGCTCATGGGCCGCATCACCGGCATTCGCCGCCAGCTGTCGCGCGAACTGGGCTTCGTCGTTCCGATGATCCGCGTGCGCGACAATCTTGCGCTCGGCCCCAATCAATATCGTATTACCGTCGCGGGCGTCACGATGGGCGAGGACGAAATCTGGCCCGAAGACCTGCTCGCACTCGACAGCGGCGACCTGCAGAGCACGGTCAGCGGCCGTGCTGCGCGCGATCCGACGTTCGGCCTCGACGCGGTCTGGATCGAACCGGCCCGCCGCAGCGAAGCCGTGGTCGCAGGCTATACAGTGGTGGATGCCTCGACCGTCGTCGCGACTCACCTCAATCATCTCATCTTGCAGAATGCCTCGGAAATGTTCGGCATGGACGAAGCGCGCAAACTGCTCGACACGCTGAAGGAAGTTGCGCCGCAGCTTGCCGACGGTCTGACTCCGGCGTCGCTCAGCCTCGCCCAGATCGCGGCCGCCTGCCGCGCGCTGCTGGCCGAAGGCGTGCCGCTCAAGGATTTCCGGCGTATTGCCGAAGCGATGGTCGACGCTGCACGGCCCGACATGAGCCCCGACATGCTCGTCGAAGCCATTCGCCAGCGCATCGGCTCGCTGATCATCCAGACCATCGTGCCTGTGAAGATGCCGCTGCCGGTCATCACGCTCGACGGCGAACTTGAAGGCCTGCTCGCCCAGGCCATGCGTGTCGCGGGCGATGCCAAACATCCGATCGAGCCGGCGCTCAGCCAGCGTCTCATCGACCAGGTCACCGATGCCGCGAGGCCGCTGGTTCAGCAGGCGCGCAATTTCGCGATCGTGACCTCGCCCATGGCGCGCCGCGCATTGTCACGCCTGTTCAGGCCGCACCTGCCCGAGACGCCGGTGCTGTCGTTCCTTGAAATTCCCGATGGCAAGCCTGTCGAGGTGGTCGCGGTGGTTGGTCATGAGAACCGCATCCACCAAGAGCGGCTGCCCTCGGCAGCGTGACCGCAAAACCACAGTGCGAGTGAGAGAAATGCCGTTAACGAACGACATACGCTCCAGAAAAACTTGCTTAAGCCTTTTGAGTTAGAGCGCCCAAATGCAAAGCGCAAAGCTTGAGGTCGCCAATCTGACATATGGGCGCAGGGCCGGGCCAAACCCCGAAAGCCTTGCGCAGCAATATATGCCGCTGGTGCGAAAAATCGCATGGCATGTGCATGGGCGCGTCTCCAGCGCGATCGAGATCGAGGACCTGCTACAGATCGGCATGGTTGCTCTCGTCGAGTCCGCCAACAGCTTCGAAGATCGGGGCCATGGCTTCGCGGCCTATGCGCAGATGCGCGTGCGCGGCGCCATGATCGACCATCTGCGGCGTCACGCCACCATCTGCCGTTCGGCCATGGCACGCCGCAAGGTCGTGATGGCGGCGCGCAAGGAACTGGAGCAGAAAACCGGCCGCGCGCCGAGCGAAGCCGAGGTTGCAGCGCATCTCGACCTCGATGCTGTCGCTTATCGCGAACTCGTCGACGGCACGGAAGCGGCGCAGCATCAGAGCATGGACGAGGTCTATTCCGACCAGTCGATGTGGTTCGCCGACGTCTCCGAGCGCGCCGACGACATGCTGGAACGCGAGTCGCTCAAGAAGGCGATCGCCAGTTGCATCGCAGACCTGCCGCAGCGCGAGGCAATGGTCCTCCAGCTCTATTTCGTCGAGGAAATGAACCTCGAGGAAATCGGCCTGACGCTCGAAATCGGCGCCGCTCGCGTCTGCCAGATCAAGAAGGCCGCGCTCGACAAGCTGCGCGCCCGTCTCTCCGACTGGAATTAATCCGGAAACCGAAGGCAGGGCTCGCCAGTTATGGCACCAGGTCAAACAGCCTGGAGAGAGTAACCATGGCCACCGATTCCAAGGAAGTGATCGTCGAACGCGGCGGCGGCAGTGGTCTGACCGCCATTATCGCGATCCTCATTGTCGCGCTGATCGCGGCAGGCGCGTTCGTGCTCATCAACAACAAGAGCGACAAGGACAGCGCCATCACGACGGCGGCACACCAGGTCGGCGACGCGGCGGAAAAGGCCGGCGACGCGGCCCAGGATGCCGCCAAGAAGTAACCGTCTAGCGGTTCGGTGACGGCACGGGTGCGGGCGCGGCCGCGCCCGGGCTGAACCGGTCGAACGTCCCCGGCGGCCAGGTTTTCAACGAGGCCTTGAGCTGCCGCATCGGCTCTTGCGAGACATTGATGCCGCCGCCGACCGGATAATCCACATCGATGACGAGGACGAGCGAGAGTCCGAAAAGAAGCAGCAGGAGGGTTCCTGTGCGCTGGCCGCCGCGACCTATAAGGACATAGCCGATCACCCCTGCCGCAATGAACTGGTAGAGGCACAGGACCAGCAGGATTTCCGAGGGCACGCGCGCACGCCGCGCTTGCTGGCGAGCCGCATTCAGGTCGATGACCTCATTCATCGACTCCAGATAGGCGCTGGAAAAGTCATAGCCCTTCATCGACGGGAATGCAGCGACAGTGGCTGACCAGAGATCGGTAATGAGCGCCTCGTTCTTGGCCAACAGGGCCTGCTGTTCCGGTCCTGGCGTGACCTGCGAGAGAGCGAGGCTGAGATCGGCATAGCGCACGAGGAGGCCGCTGATCCGGCTGCGGTGCGGCTCCTCGAGCAATTGCGTGCGCAAATAGGTCGTCCCGACCGCATTCGCCTCCATGAGGACACGCTCTCGCCTTGTATCGAAGCGGTCGATCGCCAGCGAAAATGTGAAACCGATGAGAAGCGCCAGCAGTCCCATGACCGAGGAAACGACGAGGCCTTCCTTGCTGTCCTCGTCCTTGTCCTTCTTGCGCACCCCGCCATCGCGGCGCTTGCGGAGAGCATGGCCAGCCCATGCCGACAGCGCCATGCCAACGAAAATCGTGACCGCAATCAGCCAGAAGGGCGCCACATAAAGCAGGCGATCGACAAAGGTTTCCGACATGCGAGGCGCCCCCCGGCCGTGATCTTTCGACGAGGACGATATCGCCGCGACGCGCCCGAGCCTAGCCCCCTCGCCCGGCTTGGGCTAAAGCGCTCTCATGTCTGCAACCTACACGCTCGATACGTCGACCAGCCGCGCCAATCCGACGCCGGCGCCGATGCGCCGCCTCACCATCCCGTCGATCCGGGCACGCAAGGTGGATGGCGTCACCGCCGAGCCGATCGTCATGCTCACCGCCTATACGGCCCGGCAGGCGCAGCTGCTCGATCCGCATTGCGACATGCTGCTCATCGGGGATTCGCTGGGCCAGGTCATCTACGGCCTGCCGTCGAGCGTGCCGGTGACGCTCGACATGATGATCGCCCATGGCGCCGCGGTGGTGCGCGGCAGCTATCACAGCGCCGTCATCGTCGACATGCCGTTCGGCAGCTATGAGGAATCGCCGGCCCAGGCCTTTGCCAGCGCCTCGCGCCTTCTCAAGGAAACCGGCGCCGCGGGCGTGAAGCTGGAGGGCGGCGCGGCAATGGCCGAGACGATCGCCTTCCTGGGCGCGCGCGGCATTCCGGTCTGCGGTCATGTCGGATTGACGCCGCAGGCCATCAACATGCTGGGGGGCTATGGCCCGCGCGGCAAGAGCGAGGCAGAAGCCGCCAAGATCCTCGCCGACGCAAGGGCGGTGGCCGACGCCGGCTGTTTCGCGATGGTGGTCGAAGGCGTGCTGCCGGAGCTGGCTGACACGGTCACGGCCGCGGTCGCCTGCCCGACCATCGGCATCGGCGCTTCGGCAACATGCGATGGCCAGGTGCTGGTGACCGAAGATCTGCTCGGCATGTTCGAGCGCACGCCGCGCTTCGTGAAGCGCTATGCGGACCTTGCCGGCATCATCGGCAAGGCGGCCGCCGAATATGCCTCGGAGGTGCGCACGCGCGCCTTCCCGGGAGAAGATCAGCTATATGGCAAGCGGACTTGATCCGCTCAGGCGGATGGGCGGCACCGGCCCGTTCTGTTTCGGTTACCCGAAACAGACAAAAAGTGATTTGCACCCGGTTCAGCCGCCGCTAAGGTCCGCGCCCGCACAGCCTCAGCACCCCTTTCCCACGCCTGGAGACCGAATTTGGCCCTGACGCCAGAGAGTAGCGACGCACTTCTCCGCGAAGTCGACGATGCCGTCCGCCGCGATGAAGTCCTGTCTTTCTGGAGCCGCTATGGCCGCCTCGTCGCGGGCGGTGTCGGCCTGGCGCTGGCCGCCTATGGCGCATGGCTGCTTTGGACCGCGCAGCAACATAAAGCCGCCGAGCGCAACAGCGAGGAATTCGCCGTCATGCTCAAGTCCGCCACCAGTGGCGCGCTTGACAAGGACAATTACGGCAAGCTGACCAAGGACGGCACCAGCGGCTACAAGAGCGAGGCCGAACTTGTGAAGGCGGCGCTGGCCGCCGGCAAGGCCGACGTCAAGGGCGCCATCGCGACCTATGACGCCCTGCGTGCCGACGGCACGACGCCTCAGCCGGTCAAGGACCTGGCGCTCATCCGCCGGACTGCGCTCGACTTCGACAGCATGAAGCCGCAGCAAGTCATCGACGCGCTGAAGGATCTCGCCGTTCCGGGCAATCCCTGGTTCGGCAGCGCAGGCGAAATGACGGCCCTGTCCTATCTCAAGCTCAACAAGAAACGGGAAGCGGGCGAGATGTTCGCAAGCATGAACCGCGACGCCGCCGTGACCGAATCGATCAGGCAGCGCGCCGGTCAGATGGCGGGCATGCTCGGCGTGGCGCCCGAGACCATCAAGACGATCGAAACCGGAGAGGAATGAGTGGCGATGCCCATTAAGACGGCCTGTCGGCCCCTGCGGCACAGCGCCATTCTCGCTGCCTTGGCTGTGGCGGGGCTCGCGCTCTCGGGCTGCTCGCACGGCGGCAAGAAGGCCGCACCCAAGACGCCCGTCTTCGGCGAACGCACCTCCATCCTGGGCGGATCGGACGTGGGCAAAGCCGATGAAACGCTGGCCCAGACGCCTGTCCTCCTGCCCGATCCCGTTGAGAATGCGGATTGGCCGCAACCGGGTGGCGCCGCCTCCAAGGCGGTCGGTGGCGTTGCACTCGGCGCAGGTACGACGCGAGTCTGGGAAGCCGCCATCTCCGGCGGCAGCACCCGCGCGAAACTGGCCTCCGCGCCCGTCGTCGCCGGCGGCAAGCTCTATGTCATCGACACCGATGCCGTGATCCACGCCTTCGACGCGAAGACGGGCAAGCCCTTCTGGACCAAGAGCGTCCGCGCGCCCAACGATACGGGCCATATCGAATTTGGCGGCGGCGTGAGCGTCGAGGGCGAGCGTCTCTATGCCTCGACCGGCACGGGCGACGTGCTGGCGCTGCAGGCATCCGACGGCAAGATTCTCTGGAGCGTGCGGCCCGGCGGCCCGTTGCGCGGATCGCCGACCATTTCGCTCGGCAATGTCTATGTGATGAGCCAGGACAACCAGCTTTACGCGCTGAACGAAGCGGACGGCGCCGTGATCTGGCAGGATTCAGGCACGATCCAGTCGACAGGCGTGTTCGGCGTTGCGGCGCCCGCCGCAGCGCAGGGATCGGTGGTGGCGGGCTACAGCTCCGGCGAACTCAGCGCTTATCGCTATGAAAATGGCCGCGCGCTCTGGGGCGACGCCCTGAGCCGCACCAACATCAGCACCTCGGTCTCGACGCTGACCGACATCGATGCCGATCCCGTGATCGACCGCGGCCGCGTGTTCGCGATCGGCGAAGGCGGGCGCATGGCCTCCTACGAGATGGTCAGCGGCCAGCGGCTCTGGGAGCTCAACATCGGCGGCATCGCGACGCCTCTCGTCGCAGGCGAATGGGTGTTCGTGGCCACGGACAAGGGACGCCTCTATTGCATCGCGCGGACTGCCGGCAAGGTACGCTGGATCGCCGAACTGGGCGGCTTCAAGGATCTCAAGGGCAAGAAGGACCCGATCCGCTGGTATGGACCGATCCTCGCCGGCGGCAAGCTGATCCTCGTCAGCACCGACGGCCACATGGCTTTCGTGAACCCGGCCGACGGAAAGATCCTCTCGAAGCGCCCGATCGGCGACGGCGTCTCGCTGCCGCCCGTCGTCGCGGACAAGATGCTCTACGTGCTGACCCAAAACGGACGCGTCATCGCGTACCGTTGATGAGTCGGTCCGCGCCCTTTCCATCATGAGCGCGCGTTCGCTTCCGGTCGTCGCCATCATCGGGCGCCCCAATGTCGGCAAGTCCACGCTGTTCAATCGGCTCGTGGGCAAAAGGCTCGCGCTTGTCGACGACATGCCCGGCGTCACCCGCGACCGGCGCGAAGGCGATGCCGAGCTGCTCGGTCTCAAATTCAAGATCGTCGACACGGCCGGCTTCGAAGAGGACGACCCCCTCTCCCTGCCCGGCCGCATGCGGGCTCAGACCGAAGCAGCCGTGCGCGGTGCGGATGTTGCGCTGTTCATGATCGACGCGCGTGCGGGCCTGACGCCGCTCGACGAGCATATCGGGCGCTGGCTGCGCGCAGGCGACACGCCGGTCGTGCTGCTCGGCAACAAGGCCGAAGGTGCCGCGGCCGAGTCGGGTCTCATGGAGTCCTTTGCCCTCGGCTTTGGCGAGCCCGTGGCGTTCTCGGCCGAGCATGGCCAGGGCCTGGCCGACCTGTTCCAGGCGATCCGCCCGCATATCGAGCGTGATGACGACGATGCCGAGAGCGAGAAGGCCGATGAGGAAGAGGCGGACGACAACGCGCCGCTCAAGCTCGCCATCGTGGGCCGGCCCAACGCCGGCAAATCGACGCTGATCAACAAGATCCTGGGCGAAGACCGCCTGATCACCGGCCCCGAAGCCGGCATCACCCGCGATAGTATTTCCGTCGACTGGGTCTGGACCGCGCCGGATGGCCGCGAGCGCGACGTACGGCTGATCGACACGGCGGGCATGCGCAAGCGCGCAAAGGTGCAGGACAAGCTCGAAAAGCTCAGCGTTGCCGATGCCCTTCACGCGGTCGATTTCGCCGAGGTGGTCGTGCTCCTGCTCGATGCGACCAAGGGCCTTGAATCGCAGGACCTGAAGATCGCCGACAAGGTGCTCCAGGAGGGCCGCGCACTCGTCATCGCGCTCAACAAATGGGACGTCGCCGACAACGGCTCCGCGCTCTACCAGGGCGTGCGCAAGGCGCTCGACGAAGGCCTGGCCCAGGTCCGTGGCGTTCCGCTGCTCACCATCTCCGGCGCAACCGGGAAGAATATCGACCAGCTGCTCCAGGCGGCATTCGATACTCGCGCGGCATGGTCGCAGCGCGTGCCGACGAGCCATTTGAACCGCTGGTTCGACAGCGCGCTCGAAGCCAATCCGCCGCCGGCGCCCGGCGGAAAGCGCATCAAGCTGCGCTACATCACCCAGGCCCGTACCCGTCCTCCGACGTTCGTCCTGTTCGGCACGCGGCTCGACGAGTTGCCCGAAAGCTATAGGCGCTATCTCGTCAACGGCATCCGCAAGGAGCTGGGTTTCGGTGCCGTACCGGTGCGCCTGAACCTGCGGTCGGCGCACAATCCCTATGACACAAGGAAGTGAGGGCGAGCCGCGCCTGGTCGACGCGCGCGGCCTCAAATGCCCGTGGCCGGTGCTCCGTGCCGCCCGTGCCATGCGGGAATGCGATGACATCCTCCTGCTGGCCGACGATCCCGTCGCGCTGATCGACGTGCCGGCGCTCGCAAAGGCCAACGGCTGGGCGCTGGTCCTTTTGGACGAAGGCGACCATCACAGTTTTCAACTGTCGAAAACAGGGCATTAAGCCTACTTTTACTACAAGTGGCGATAATTGGATCGGATAAATCCCAGAGCTTTACGGTCCAGGTGTAAGCCGATGTCGTATTATTACTCGATCACGCTGGTAGCAGAAGCCGAACTCGCCGAAGCGCGCAAGATGCTCGGAACCGACCTTGCCCGGATTCTGGGCTATTATGAAGAGGACGGCGCCAAGTCGATCTCCGCGATCGAGCAGGCTCTCGCGGACGAGAATGCGGCGGCGATGGTGATTCCCGCGCACACGCTGAAGGGCGAGTCGCGGCAGTTCGGCGCCAACCGGCTGGCCGAACTTTCCGAAGTCATCGAGAACGCGGCGCGCCGCTGCCTCGAAGAGCATAAGGTGCCTGCCGAAGTGGCGAGCGAAGTCGCCATGTTGCGCGGCTGCTTCGCGGAAACGCTCGATCTGCTCAGGGCATCCACGCCGCAACCCCATCCGTCCTTGCTCGCAACGCCACATATGGCGCGCGCGACCCCTTTCGGACCGGGCGCGCGCACGTTCGGCCGCCGCAACGGCTGAGCGCCCCCACCCTGCATAACCAGCTCCTTATTTTGAGCTTTTACGCCGTATCTCCCGGCTGTAGCAAAAGCACGGTTTTGCCTTGCCATAGCTGCAAAAAATATGCAGTAAGACATACGAATTTACAGGGCCATCGAGCTTGGGAGACAGGTGCGCATGAACGACGCGAAGGCCAGTAGGCTGGATGAGATCGTTGCGTCTCATAGCGGACGCGAAGGCCCGCTTCTGCCGATTTTGCACGACGTTCAGGCCGAATTCGGCTGTGTCGACGACGATGCCAAGCGCACGATCGCCAAGGCGCTCAATCTCTCGCGCGCCGAAGTGCACGGTGTGGTCAGCTTCTATCACGACTTCAAGGCCGAGCCGGCGCACCATCCCGTGCTGAAGCTCTGCCGCGCCGAGGCCTGCAAGGCACGCGGCGTCGAGGCGCTGGTGGCGGGAGCGGAAGCCGCCGCCAAGGGCCGTGTCGAAATCGAGACCATCTATTGCCTTGGCCTGTGCAGCGTCGGGCCTAACGCGATGGTCGGCAAGCAGGTTCATGCGCGTCTCGACGCTCCCAAGCTTGCCGCACTGATCGAGGAGATGGCGTGATGGCGACGGTGCGTATTTCCGACGACTCGCTGGCGATCGCCTGCGGCGCCGATGCCGTTGCGGCGGCTTTCGAAAAGGCTGGTCATACCGTTGAGCGCGTTTCGAGTTGGGGCATGCAGTGGCTGGAGCCGCTCGTCGAAATCGAGGGCAAGGGTTATGGCCCGGCCTCCCCGGCCGACGTGGCCGCGATCGTCGACGGCAGTTCGCCGCTCGCCATCGGCACGATTGCCGAGCATCCGTGGATCGCGAGCCAGCAGCGCCTGACCTTTGCGCGCGCCGGCAAGACGCGCCCGACCAGCCTGGAAGACTATGAGGCGACCGGCGGCTGGAAGGGCCTGAAGCGCGCCCAGGAAATCGGCCCCGAAGCGACGGTACAGGAGGTACTGGACTCCGGCCTGCGAGGCCGTGGCGGCGCCGGCTTCCCCACCGGCATCAAGTGGAAGACCGTCGCCGGCGCCAAGGCCGACCAGAAGTATATCGTCTGCAATGCCGACGAGGGCGACAGCGCGACCTTTGCCGACCGAATGGTCATGGAGGGCGATCCCTTCATGCTCATCGAAGGCATGGCCATTGCCGGCTTCGCGGCCGGCGCGACGCGCGGCTACATCTATTGCCGTTCGGAATATCCGCATTCGATCGCCAAGCTGCAGGACGCGATCCGCAAGAGCGCGCACATCGTCGCACCGTTCGTGCTCGAAGTGCGTGAAGGCGCCGGCGCCTATGTCTGCGGCGAAGAGACCTCGCTGCTGAACAGCCTCGAAGGCAAGCGCGGCGAAGTGCGCGCCAAGCCCCCGATCCCGGCCTTGGTCGGCCTGTTCGGCAAGCCGACAATCGTCAACAATGTCCTGAGCCTGGCAGCCGTTCCTTACATCCTGTCCGAGGGTGCCAAGAGCTATGCCGACTTCGGCATGGGCCGTTCGCGCGGGACGATGCCGGTGCAGATCGCCGGCAATGTAAAGCAGGGCGGCCTCTACGAGACGGCGTTCGGCATCTCGCTCGGCGAACTCGTCAACGAGATCGGCGGCGGTTCGGCGAGCGGCCGTCCGGTCAAGGGCGTGCAGGTCGGCGGCCCGCTGGGCGCCTATCTCCACCCCGACCAGTTCGACATTCCGTTCGATTATGAGGCCTATGCCGCGATCGACGCGCTGATCGGCCATGGCGGCATCACCGTCTGTGACGACACGGTCGACATGGCCGACATGGCCCGCTTCGCCATGGAGTTCTGCGCGGCCGAAAGCTGCGGCAAGTGCACGCCCTGCCGCATCGGCTCGACGCGCGGCACGGAACTGATCGACCGCATCCTCGCCCGCTCGCCACGTCACCGCGACACGGTCGAGACCCTGCCCCAGATTCACAACGCGCCGACCGGCGAGCGCAGCCTCAAGGATGAGATCACGCTGCTCGAGGATCTTTGCGAGACGATGAAGTTCGGTTCGCTCTGCGCGCTCGGCGGCTTCACGCCTTATCCGGTGATGAGCGCGCTCAAGCACTGGCCAGAAGACTTTGGGGCGGCTTTCGGCGCGCACGTGCCCGAGGCGGCCGAATAATGAGCTGCTGCGTCGGCCTGCTCGGCATCGATCGGAGCGCCGTGCTCGGCGCCGTGATCGCTGGCGGCAAGTCGACCCGCTTCGGCAGCGACAAGGCGCTCGCGCGGCTGCGCGGACGAATGTTGATCGACCAGGTCGCGGAAACACTCGCCGGGCAGACCGCCGAGGTCATCGTCGTCGGCCGCGAGCATGACGGCATGCAAAGCGTGGCCGACAAGCCCGCGCCTGACATGGGCCCGCTCGGCGGCATTGCGGCTGCGCTCAACGAGGCGCAGGCGCGCGGCTATTCGGCCGTCCTGACCGCCCCCTGCGACGCATTCGACCTGCCGGAGGACCTGCGCGAGCGGCTCTTCCCCTATCCCGCATATGTCGCGACCCTGCCGGTCGTCGGGCTCTGGCCCGCCTTTGCCGCCGACGACGCGCTCGCCATTCTTGAAAGTGACGAAAAGCACTCCATCAAGGGCTTTGCGGCGCGGATTTCCGCGCGCGCCGTGCAATTGCTGCACGATCCTGCTAATATCAACACCGCTGCTGACCTCGAGAGAGCACAACGCCATGGGCTATGAATCACAGACCGATTTCGGCACCCCCGCCGCCAATTCGGAAAAGATGGTCACGCTGACCATCGACGGGCGCTCCGTCACCGTGCCCGAGGGCACCAGCGTGATGCGCGCGGCGGCGGAATCCGGCGGCTCCATCCCCAAGCTCTGCGCGACGGACAATATGAAGAGCTTCGGCTCCTGCCGTCTCTGCCTCGTCGAGATCGACGGCGCGCGCGGCACCCCGGCCAGCTGCACGACGCCGGTCGGCGAAGGCATGAATGTGCACACCCAGACCCCGCGCCTGCAGAAGCTGCGCAAGGGCGTCATGGAGCTGTACATCTCCGATCACCCGCTCGACTGCCTAACCTGCTCGGACAATGGCGATTGCGAGCTGCAGGACAATGCCGCCGCGGTCGGCCTGCGCGATGTGCGCTACGGCTATTCAGGCGAAAACCACATGGGTCTCGCGGCCGACATCTCGAACCCTTATTTCGACTTCGACCCCAGCAAGTGCATCGTCTGTTCGCGCTGTGTGCGCGCCTGCGACGAAGTGCAGGGTACACTGGCGCTGACCATCGACGGACGCGGCTTCGGCTCGAAGGTCTCGGCCGGCACCAGCCTCGACGATTTCCTCTCGTCCGAATGCGTCAGCTGCGGCGCCTGCGTGCAGGCCTGCCCGACCGCGACGCTGCAGGAAAAGTCGATGAAGGAGATCGGCAAGCCCGAGCGCGCCGTCGTCACGACCTGCGCCTATTGCGGCGTCGGCTGCACTTTCCGCGCGGAGATGCGCGGCGAGCAGCTGGTGCGCATGGTCCCCTGGAAGGACGGCAAGGCCAATCGCGGCCATAGCTGCGTCAAGGGCCGCTTCGCGTGGGGCTATGCCAATCATCAGGACCGCATCACTCAGCCGATGATCCGCAAGTCGGTGGAGGAGCCCTGGCAGGTGGTGAGCTGGGACGAGGCGATTTCCTACACCGCGTCCGAGATCAAGCGTCTCAAGGACAAGCACGGCGCCCGCGCGCTGGGCGGCATCACCTCGTCGCGCTGCACCAACGAGGAGTCGTTCCTCGTTCAGAAACTGATCCGCGCCGGCTTCGGCTCGAACAACACCGACACCTGCGCGCGCGTGTGCCACTCGCCGACCGGCTACGGCCTCTCGACCGCGTTCGGCACGTCGGCGGGCACGCAGGATTTCGACAGCGTCATGGACAGCGACGTGATCCTCGTGATCGGCGCCAATCCGACCGACGCGCATCCCGTGTTCGCGAGCCGCATGAAGCGCCGCATTCGTGAAGGCGCCAAGCTGATCGTGATCGATCCGCGCCGCATCGACCTGGTGCGCTCGGCCCATATCGAGGCGGATTTCCACCTTCCGCTCCAGCCGGGCACCAACGTCGCCGTGCTGACGGCCCTCGCCCACGTCATCGTGACCGAGGGTCTCGCCGCAGAAGCCTTCATCAAGGAACGCTGCGACTGGGACGAGTATCAGGACTGGGCCGCGTTCGTTTCGGACGAGAAGAATTCGCCCGAGTTCCTCGAGCCGGTTACGCGCGTGAAGGCTGAAGACATTCGCGGCGCCGCGCGCCTGTTCGCCACCGGCGGCAATGGCGCGATCTACTACGGCCTCGGCGTCACCGAGCATAGCCAGGGCAGCTCGACCGTGCTCGCCATCGCGAACCTCGCCATGGTGACCGGCAATATCGGCCGTCGCGGCGTCGGCGTGAATCCGCTGCGCGGTCAGAACAACGTGCAAGGGTCCTGCGACATGGGCAGCTTCCCGCACGAGCTCTCCGGCTATCGCCACGTTGCGGACAACGCGGTGCGCAAGCAGTTCGAGGACGATTGGGGCGTTACGCTCGATCCGGAGCCCGGCCTGCGCATTCCGAACATGCTGGACGCCGCCGTCGATGGCTCGTTCAAGGTGCTCTATGTGCAGGGCGAGGACATTCTCCAGTCCGACCCGAATACCCATCATGTCGCGGCTGGCCTGAAGGCCATGGAATGCGTCATCGTGCAGGATCTCTTCCTGAACGAGACCGCCAACTATGCGCACATCTTCCTGCCCGGCTCGACCTTCCTCGAGAAGAACGGCACCTTCACCAATGCCGAGCGGCGCATCCAGCTCGTCCGCAAGGTCATGGAGCCGGCCAATGGCTATGAGGACTGGGAAGTCACGATGCTGCTCGCCAACGCGCTGGGCTGCGGCTGGACCTACGAGCATCCGAAGGAGATTCTCGACGAGATCGCCCGCCTGACCCCCACCTTTGCGGGCGTCAGCTGGGATCGCCTCGACAATGAGGGCTCGTTGCAGTGGCCGGTCAACGAAAAATTCCCCAATGGTTCGCCGATCATGCACGTCGACGGTTTCGTGCGCGGCAAGGGCAAGTTCGTCGTCACGGAATATGTGCCGACCGACGAGAAGACGGGCCCGCGCTTCCCGCTGCTGCTCACCACCGGCCGCATTCTCAGCCAGTACAATGTCGGCGCGCAGACCCGCCGCACCGAGAACACGGCCTGGCATCCTGAAGACGTGCTGGAAATCCACCCGATCGACGCGGAGGACCGCGGCGTGAAGGACGGCGACTGGGTGAAGCTCGCCAGCCGGACGGGCGAAACGACGTTGCGTGCGCTCATCACCGACCGCGTGGCGCCAGGCGTCGTCTACACGACCTTCCACCACCCGGCGGCACAGGTGAACGTCGTCACCACCGAATATTCGGACTGGGCGACCAATTGCCCCGAGTACAAGGTGACCGCCGTGCAGATCACCCCGTCCAACGGGCCGACCGACTGGCAGGAAGATTATGCCAGCTGGTCCGAGCGCTCGCGCCGGATCAAGGCCAGCATCACGGCCGAGGCGGCGGAGTAAGCCGGCATGGATATCAAGCACCTCACCTACATGGCCAACCAAATCGCGCGCAATGTCGAAGCGCGTGGGCATGACGTGGCCGTGGCGGATACCGCGATTCACATCATCAAGTTCTGGGATCCGCGCATGAAAGCGACCGTGCTGGACGGCGACCGCTCCGGCCTGTCGCCAATCGCGACCGAAGCGATGCTCAAGGTCGAAGCGGACGTGAAGGCGAAAGCCCAAGCTGCCTGATGATCGGCGGACGGTTGACCGCGATCCGCCCGGACGGCTCCACCCGTCCGGCAGAGCGCCCGTTTGCCCCGGAAACCCCCGTTGCGCTCGAATATAATGGCCTCTCCTATGCGGTCATGATGGCGAGCCCCACGGATCTCGAGGACTTCGTCACCGGCTTCGCATTGACCGAGGGACTGGCAGCCACCGTCGGGGACGTCACGGGCATCGACATCGCGGAAACCGACGAGGGCTGGATCGCCCGCGCGACCATCACGTCGCTGGCCGTCGAGCAGCTACAGGAGCGCGTCCGCGCGCGTGTCGCGGAATCCTCCTGCGGCCTGTGCGGCATCGACAATCTCGAAGTGATCGCCAAGCCCCTGCCTCTCGTCGCGGCCCATGAACCGATCGCGCCTGCAGCAATTTTCAAGGCGCTGGAGGATATTCGCGCGCTCCAGCCCGGTAATCGCGCGACCGGCGGCATGCATGCTGCGGCGTTCGTGCGTGCTGACGGCAATATCGTCGCCGTGCGCGAAGATGTCGGACGGCACAATGCGCTCGACAAGCTGATCGGCGCCATGGCCCGCGCGGGGACATCGCTCACCAACGGCTTCATCCTCTCGACCGCGCGATGCAGCTACGAGATCGTCGAGAAAGCCGTGAAGGCCGGCGCGACGACATTGGTCACCATCTCGGTGCCGACCAGCATGGCGGCAGCGCGAGCACGCTCAGCCGGCCTCAGCCTCTTCGCACTCGCCCGGCCCGACGAGATTCTGCAAGTGGTGCCTTGATAGCGATCATTTCCGATGACATTGCGGACGCCGCGACGCCTGCCCTGTCCCGGCTCAGCCTGGAAATCGACAACGACTTCAACCGGCTCCTCGATCGGGATCTGGCGGCAGCCTGAAAAACGAAAGGCGGCCCGCCGCCGGACCGCCTCGCCGTTTCTCGAGTTTCGAAGCGGCTCAGGCCTTGCCTTCGGCCACCGCATCGGCGTCACGCAGCGGCACGATCCAGACCAGCACCGCGCCGAGGATGGCGCCGGCGCACATGATCAGCGATACGGACAGCAGTTGGTCCTTGCCCAGGGCGTCGAACAGGAAACCGGCGATGATCGGCGAGCCGGCGGCGCCGGCACGGCCGACACCAAGCACGAACCCGGTGCCGGTGGCGCGGGCATAGGCGGGGAAGCCGCGGGCGAAGGCGGCATAATAGCCGACGATCGCTGCGTTGAGGAAGAACATGGTCAGGAACCCCGCCAGGCGCCATTGGCCGAGCGTGTCATGACCCATGCCGAACCAGGCGACCGCAACGATACCGAGCGCGCACATCGCGATGGTCGGGCCCTTGATGTCCCACTTCTTGAGCAGGAATCCGAACAGCGCGCCGCCGACCGCGCCACCGATATTGGCATAGGTCAGCACGCTCGCGGCCAGTGGCTGACTGAAGCCGGTATCGGCGACGATCTGCACGGCAAATTTGAGGATGTAGTAGAAGGTCAGCGTGTGGAACATGTAGCCGAAAGCCAGCAGCAACGTGGTCGGCCGCAACTGGGGGTTCGACAGGATATCGGTGACCTTGGGCTTGGCGGCCTGCACCGGAATCGGCGGCAGCTCCGTGATCTCGGCCTTGCCGAATGCACGCAGCGACTTGTTGATCTTGCCGACGGCGCCTTCGGGCCTGCGCGCCGCGAAGAAAGCCGGCGTTTCCGGCACGAGCAAGACAACGAGCGGGATCATGATCGCCGTCACGACGGCGCCGAACAGGAACACGGCGCGCCAGTCATAATCGACCAGCAGCCAGCCCTGGGCCGCAAACCCGCCGATCACGCCGCCGACCGGATAGCCGATCACATAGAGCGCCATGGCGAGGCTGCGCGAGGCTTTGCTCGAGCTTTCGGCCGTCACGGCGTTGGTCGCTGCGAGCATGCCACCGATGCCGAGACCCGTGATCAACCGCCAGATCGTCAGCTCGGTCACGCCATGAGCGGCATGCGCCATGTACATGCCGATGGCCATGATCACGAGGCAGATCAGGATGTCGAGCTTGCGGCCGATCTTGTCAGCCAGGCTGCCGAGAATGACCGATCCGAAACCCATGCCGACGAGTTCAGCCGACAGCACGATGCCCAACTGCGAACGGGGAATGCCCCACTCCTTGGAAATACCGGGGGCCGCGAAGGCGCTGGACAGAACGTCGAAACCGTCCAGGGCATTGAGAAGGATCATCAGGATGATGACGACCCATTGCCTGCCGGACATGGGCGATTCATTGATGATCGTCCGTGGATCGGTTCCAGCCATGTCGTTCATCCCCTCCAGAAATTTGTCGTTATGCGGTGCCCGCAGTGCCGAATCTACTCGTGAATACGGCGCAAAAGCTCGATGAGCAATGCCGCCTCGCGCTTGGTGAAGCGTGAGCGAACCCATTGTTCATGCTCGTCGATACAGCGCCGCGCCTCAAGCAGTGCTTCGTGGCCCGGCGCGGTCAGCGTCAATGTCTGACGGCGACGGTCGCGCTGGGATTCTCCGCGCACGAGCAGGCCACGGGCCTCCAGCCGGTTGATGATCGCCATCGTGGTCGCGCGGTCCATCTGCAGACCGCGGCCGATATCGGCCTGGGCGATATGCGGATGATCGTCGATCAGCCAGAGGACCGAGACCATCTTCTGCGTGAGACCCAGCTCGGCGAATGTTTCGGAAAAGTGCCGATGGGTCGCGCCATGGGCGAGACGGATGTGAAAGCCGATAACGTCATCGAGCGCGCCGATGTCGCCATCGCTAGCGGGCACGGCCCGACTGCTCGCGGGCCCGGCATTTGCGGCCAGCGCCGAACCCTGCCTTTCTTCTGCGTCCAACTCTTGCTCTCCCGAGGACCCCGTGCGACCCTCATTGATCGGGCGCAAAGACTTTGCCCATTTCGTAAGCGTAGCATACAATTCTGAGCGATAGGAGCAAGCCATGGCACATTTCCCGGACATACCGGCTTTCACGGGCTTCAACGCGCCGTCCAGAATCGAATGCGACATTGCGAATCTGGTGCATGAAGGCACGATTCCCCCCGAGCTCAATGGGGCCTTTTTCCGCGTCCAACCGGACCCGCAATTCCCGCCGCGGCTGGGCCACGACATCAGCTTCAATGGCGATGGCATGATCACGCGCTTCCACATCCATGACGGACAGTGCGACGTGCGCCAACGCTGGGCGCAGACCGACAAGTGGAAGCTGGAGAACGCCGCCAATAAGGGGCTGTTCGGCGCCTACCGCAATCCGCTGACCGACGACGAGAGCGTCAAGGGCGAAATCCGCGGCACGGCCAACACCAATGCCTTCCTCTATGCCGGCAAACTCTGGGCGATGAAGGAAGACAGCCCTTCCCTCACCATGGACCCCGCGACCATGGAAACGTTCGGCTATGAGAAGTTCGGCGGCAAGATGACGGGCCAGACCTTCACCGCTCACCCCAAGGTCGATCCCACGACCGGCAACATGATCGCCATCGGCTACGCGGCCTCCGGCCTCTGCACCGACGACGTGTGCCTCTACGAGATCGGCCCCGATGGCGAGTTGATCTACGAAGCGTGGTTCAAGGCGCCCTATTATTGCATGATGCACGACTTCGGCGTGACGCCGGACTATCTGGTGCTGCACATCGTGCCGAGCATCGGCAGCTGGGAGCGGCTGGAAAAGGGCATGCCGCATTTCGGCTTCGACACGACCCTGCCGGTCTATCTCGGCATCATCCCGCGCAGGGCCGATCTCAAGCAGGACGATATCCGCTGGTTCAAGCGCGACAATTGCTTTGCCAGCCATGTCCTGAATGCCTGGCAGGAAGGCAGCAAGATCCACTTCGTGACGCCGGAAGCGCAGAACAACATGTTCCCCTTCTTCCCGGACGTGCACGGCGCACCATTCAATCCGCAGCAGGCGATGAGCAAGCTGACCGACTGGGTAGTCGATCTGGCCTCCAACTCGGACGAATTCACCGAGATCAAACGCCTCACCGAGACCGCGTCCGAATTCCCGCGCATCGACGACCGCTTCACCGGCCTCAAGAACCGCTACGGCTGGGGCCTGGAGATGGACATGAAGCGTCCGGTCGCGCTCAAGGGCGGCAGTGCCGGCGGCTTCCTGATGAACTGCCTGTTCCTCAAGGACCTGGAGACCGGCGCCGAGCAGCATTGGTGGTGCGGCGACATCTCCTCGCTGCAGGAGCCCTGCTTCATCCCGCGCAGCAAGACCGCGCCCGAGGGCGACGGCTGGATCGTCATGGTCTGCAACCGGCTCGAGGAGCATAAGAGCGACCTGCTCATCTTCGAGGCGCTCGACATCAAGAAGGGTCCGGTCGCGACGATCCACATTCCCTTCCAGCTGCGCTTCGGCCTGCATGGCAATTGGGCCAATGCCGAGGATATCGGCCTCGCAAAGGTAGCCGCCTGAGCAAAAAGCTTTAGGCTTCAGCTCGAATCACGATGTTGGGGGAGCTGGAGCCATGAAGCCATTTCGTACGGCCGCGACGACGCTATTTCTGTCCCTGGCCTTTGCCGGGGCAATTCAGGCAGGCGCACAGGATGTCGGCAAACAGGCCAACCCTTCGCCCGCCGTCATCAAGATGCGCCAGCAATGGCTGAATGGCGACATCAACAGCTTCACCTTCCGCGACAACGACCGGCTGTTCGATACCCGCACCGTGAAGCATGCCGGCGCAGTGTGGGCACTCCCGCGCGCTGTCGGTTTCAATATGCCTGCGGGCTATCAGGACTTCGCCGAGAAGACCTACACCAATGCCTTCCTGGTGATCCGCGATGGCAAGATCCTGTTCGAGGATTATCGCGATCGTTCGAACCCGGGCACGAAGTTCATCGCCTTCTCGATGTCGAAGTCGATCATCTCGATGCTGACCGGCATCGCGCTCCAGAAGGGCCTTATCGCCTCGATCGACGATCCCGTCACGAAGTACGTCCCCGAGCTCAAGGGCGGTGGCTATGACGGCGTATCGATCCGCCACATCCTCCAGATGCGGTCGGGCGTCGACTATGAGGAGCGCTATGATTTCGGCGAGCACCCCAGCCCCGCCGCCGTTAATCACGAGACAGCGATCGTCGAGAACAAGCGCAGGTTCGCCGAATCCGCCCGGACGATCGGCAAGAAATGGGAGCCGGGCAGCCACTTCAACTATGCGACGATCGATACCGCCGTACTGGGATGGATGCTCGAGCGCGCCACCAGGCAGCCGATCGCCCAGTTCATGCAGGCCAATATCTGGGCGCCGCTCGGCGCCGAGGCGGACGGCTACTGGCTCGCGGACGGTCCGCCGGGCGTAGGGCGCGAACTGGCCGGCATGGGCTTCAACGCAACGCTGCGCGACTTCGGCCGGCTCGGCATGCTGATGCTCAATCAAGGCAAGCGCGGAAACCAGCAGATCGTGCCGGCCGGCTGGTTGAAGCAGGCGACCACTATGATGCCGACCGGCGCGCCGGGTGGGCGCGGCTATGGCCTGCAGTTCTGGCAGCTCGATGATGAGCCCGGCGCCTTCGCCGCGCTCGGCCTCGCGGGCCAGTTCATATATGTCCACCCCGCCACGCGCACCGTGATCGTCAAGCTCAGCTACTTCCCGCCTGTGGAGCCGCCTGAGGTGATGCCGGAGACACTGCGCTATTTCAAAGCGATCACCAGCCAGCGCTGAGAGGAGACACGGCCATGATACCGCAAGGAGCGATCCAGCCCGGCCTGGAATTCGTCTATGAAGCCGAGGGCAATCTCGGCGCGCCGGTCCCGATCGGCGATACGGTCGACGGCACCCGGCGCATCATCCCCATATTCGCGGGCGGGCGCGTCGAGGGACCGCTGATCAAGGGGCAATTGCTCGGCAATGCCGCCGACTTCCAGCTGACCCGCCCTGACGGCGTCACCATCGCCGATGCGCTCTACGCGCTGGAGACCGACGACGGTGTCGTGATCCAGATCCGCAACCGCGGCCTGCGACATGGGCCGCCCGACGTGATGGCGCGGTTGGCGGCGGGCGACGATGTCGACCCGGCGGACTATTATTTCCGCACCGTGCCCGAGTTCATTGCGCCCAAGGGCCGCTATGACTGGATGAACAACTCGATCTTCATCTGCTCCGGCGCGCGCTACAAGGCCGGGATCAAGCTCTGGGTCTGGCGGGTGACGTGAGCCGGCGGCTCAGACGGCCGGCAACAGGTCCGTAACCCCACGCCAGAGCGGCGCGCCACCAACAGGTGGCGCGCGTGGCGAGGACGAGCAGCAGCAACGTATCGTCGAAGCGATGGAGCAGCATCGGCAGTCATGATCGAGGTTGCGCTCCCAAGCGATGCGGCCCATCTTCGCGCCATGACGAAACTCAGCTTCCTCGATCTCGTGAACGTCCGCCAGGGCGAAGAAGCCGCCGATGCGATCGCGCGCGTGGGACCGGTGGCTGCGCAGGCCGAAGCACAGGGCTATCGTCGCTATTGGGTCGCCGAGCATCACGGCATGGCGGGCGTCGCGGCGGCGGCGACGGCGCTGATCATCGCCGAGGCCGGACGCGCCACGAAAACGATCCGCATCGGCGCGGGCGGCATCATGCTGCCCAATCATTCGCCGATGGTGATCGCCGAACAGTTCGGCACGCTCGACGCCCTCTTCCCCGGCCGCATCGATCTCGGTCTCGGCCGGGCCCCCGGTGCGGACGCCCGCGTGCTCCAGGCCCTGCGCCGGGACTATGAGCGCGAGGCCGATGAATTTCCGCGCAATGTCGTCGAGCTGCGCGCCCATCTCACCGGCGATCCCGACCTTGGCGTCGTGGCCGTGCCGGGCCGAGGCGCAAAGATCGAGATGTGGATCCTGGGCTCCAGCCTGTTCGGCGCGCAACTCGCGGCCGCCCTTGGCATGCCCTACGCCTTCGCCAGCCATTTTGCGCCCGACCTCCTCGACGAAGCGCTGGCGATCTATCGGCGCGACTTCCGGCCCTCGCAGCATCTGCGCGAGCCTTATGCCGCAGCTGCCTTCAACGCGATCGCCGGCGAGACGCGCGAGGAAGGCCGCTATCTGGCGAGTTCCATGGTGCAGAATTTCGTGGCGCTGCGCACCGGCAACCCCGGCAAGCTACCGCCGCCGATCGAGGGCTATCGCGAGAACCTCGATCCCTCGCTCCGCGCGATGCTCAATAATGTGCTGCGCTGTGGCGCCTTTGGCGATGTCGTGGATGTGGCCGAGGGCATGGGGACATTCCTGCGGCGCACGCAAGTCGACGAGATCATCGTCCATGGCGCCGTGTTCGATCCGGAAGCGCGGCTCAAATCAATGGCGCTTGTGGCGCAGGCCTTCGAAACCATCCGCGAAACGGCGTGAGCATTCGGCTGGCGTGGGTCGACGCCGACGCAGAAAGGGCGGTCACCCTCCGCCCGGTTCCAGCATCCCAAGCCAACCGACCAACGCCAGAACCGCGAATGCAAGGGTCGCTTCAACGGCAATGCTGCGGCGCAAGTCCCTGAGGCTGGGACGCAACTCTCCACGCTCGATCGAAGCGCTCAACGCTGGCGTCAGCCTGTACCGGTTGAGCGCGGCGCAGCCCAACATCGCCGCGAAGAAAACCAGCTTCACGAACAGCAGCCGGCCATAAGTCGAGGTGCCGAGCGTCGGCAGAGCGGCCGCATCCACGATAAAAGCGGCATTTGCGATGCCTGTCAGGACGATCAGGACGACGACGATAGTGCCCGTCCGCCCGAAGTCGGCCAATGCCGCATGCGCCACTTCGATTCGCTCATGCGTGACCTTTCCGCCGGGCAACACCAGCGCCAGCAACATGGCCAAGGCGCCCAGCCAGGTGGAAGCCGCCAGCAAGTGCACGACGTCGGAGACGAGATGCACGGAGCCCGCCATCCCCTCGCCGCCCGCGCCATGGCCGCTCCATGCAAGTGTAGCGATGGCGACCGCTCCGCAAAGGGCCAGCAACGCGGGTTTTGCACGTCCAAGTGGCAGAAGCAGTGCAAGGACCAGCCCCAATAGGAGGGCAGCGGTCCGCGTCACGAAAGCCCAGCCGATCGCGGACTCGGCCAGCAATGTTTGCACCAGCCCCATGTCGAGCGTGCCAAAGGGCGTGGCGCTCATCCGCGCCACAAGCAGCAGGAAACCAAGCAGGCTGAGCACGATGCTCAATCCCGCAAGCAGGATGAGGACACGGCCGAGACGAAACATGCGCCAAAGCCCCTCCCCACCCCGATGGACCAAGGTGAAGAAAGGGAGGCCGAAGAACAGGCCGAGGCCACCGTACAATCCGAAGCGGACTGCCGCGAGCGGCCAATCCGACATCTTACTTCACAGTGAAGGCGAGCTTGCCCGCAACGCGGTGTGTGTCGGTCGAGACGACATGCCAATTGAGACTATAGTGCCCCGCCGGCAAGGGCTTGTCGAGTGTCGCCACGAGGGTCTTGCCGTCCTTGCCGACCGACGTCTTGAGGCCCGTCATCTTCATGGGCTCCATGCCCTTCATGTCCATCATGAGGTCGGCCCCGGATACCGGCCCCATCAACGCCTCGCTGAACTTGAGCGAGATTTCCTTGACGTTGCCGGCGGTCGCATCGGCCGCGGGCGTGGACGACAGCAATTTGGGATGCGCCAGCACCGGCGCTGCCATGGCCGCAACAGCCACAGCAAGCACCAGACCGGCATTGCGAACGACGTTCATAACGACTCTCCTGAACTGATCACCATTCGAGCATAGCCGGTGTCCACTGAACACCCGGCAACGAATATGCTCAGGCCGGTGCCAGTTCCTTGGCGTCTTCCAGGATCATCTGCGAGCCCTTCTCGCCGATCATGATCGTCGCGGCGTTGGTGTTGCCCGAGACGATCTTGGGCATGACCGAGGCATCGACGACGCGAAGGCCCTGGATACCGTTCACGCGCAGACGGGAATCGACCACCGCCTTGGGATCGGAGCCCATGCGGCACGTGCCGACGGCATGATACAGCGTACCGCCGGCGACCTGCGCATAGAAGAACATCTGGTCGTCGGTCTCGCCGAACGGATCGGGACCGGCGATATACTTGGCGATCGCGGGCTGCTGCCAGATCTTGCGGATGAGCTTGAGCTGCGTGACCGCCATCTGCTGGTCGATCTTGTCGTCGAGATAATTGGGTACGATCTTCGGCGGCTCCAGCCCATCCGGCGACCGGGCGTGGATGTGGCCACGCGATTCTGGGCGCACCTGACAGGGATTGGAGGCCATGCCCGGCTCCTTCTCCAGCGCCAACTGCTGCCTGGCATTGAGCACTTCGAGATCCATCGAGGCCGCCATGGTGTGGATCTGGATATCCGGCGTTTCCAGGCCTTCGCGCGAGCGCACGAAGCAGCAGCCATGGGCCACGGCATAGCTGAGCAGGCCCTTGCGGGTGAGCCCATATTTCACGATCTGGCCGAGCAGCGGGAAACCGCTCGCCATGGAGTTGACAGACGGGACGCCGTCCTTGAGGCGCGCCTGGCAGCCGATCATGTAGTGATCCTGCATATTCTCGCCGACGCCGGCGGACTCGTGCAGCACGTCGACGCCGATGCCCTTCAGCACCTTGCCCTGACCGATGCCGGAGATTTCGAGCAGCTTGGGGCTTTCCACCGCACCCGCCGCGAGGATCACTTCCTTGCGGACCTTGACGGTGCGCTTCACGCCCTTCTGGATGAACTCCACGCCGACCGCGCGCTTGCCCTCGAAGAGGATGCGGGTCGTCATGGCGCGCGTCTCGACCACGAGGTTGTCGCGATGCATGACCGGATGGAGGAATGCGACAGCCGCTGAGCAGCGCATGCCGTTGCGCGCGGTCATCTGGAACCAGCTGGTGCCTTCCTGGTCGCCGTCGTTGAGGTCGTCCTTATAGGCGATGCCGGCTTCGACGCAGGCGTCGATCAGCGCCTTGCTGATCGGATGATGCTCGGGGAAATCGGAAACGCCCAGCTCGCCGCCGGTGCCATGGGTCGGGATCGGCCCGCGTTGCTGGTCTTCGCTCTTCTTGAAATAAGGCAGCACGTCGTCCCAGGCCCAGCCTTCGCAGCCCATCTGACGCCAGCCGTCATAATCCGCCGACTGACCGCGCACATAGAGCAGGCCGTTGAGCGAAGAGGAGCCGCCGAGGACCTTGCCCTTTGGCCATTTGTGGGGTCGCCCGCCGGAGCCGGCGTCGACCTCCGTCTCGTAGAGCCAGTTCACCTTGGGGTCGTTCAGCGTCTTGCCGAAGCCGATCGGGATGTGGATCATCAGGTTGGACTTGAACTGGCTGAGCTCGCGTGTCGGCCGGTCGTCACCGCCGGCCTCCAGGAGCACGACCTTGGTGTTCCGGTCCGCCGACAGCCGATTGGCAAGCACGCAGCCGGCGCTGCCGGCACCCACGATCACATAGTCGGCGATCGTCTCATCTGACATGATATTCCCTCTCTCTTCGCATGCGGCGCTCAGGCCGCACGGACTCAATTCACCCCACGATTAGTGGTCCGGATTTGCCCAAAGTCAACAATCTCCGCCGCTTCCTTCATCGCCAGCCTGACCTTGCTTCGGGGTCGAGATGGCTGCGCGATTGCGCTGCGTGGATGCTGGAAAAGTCAGCATCGCGTCGCCCGGCTCAGACCGCTTCGCCGCCCTTTCGCGCGCGCGATATCACCGTGCTTTCGTCACGGTTGATCCGGAGCAGCAGCACCAGCAGCACGATCACGATCACCGGCGAGACGATGTTGACCGACATGATCGCCTGGCCAAGATCGCCGCCGTTATGATCGCTGACGATACCGACGAAATAGGGGCCCATACCGAGGCCGAGCAGCGTCGAGACGATGATGTAGGTCGAGGAGGCAATGCCCCGCATGCGCGGCAGCACCAGATCGTAGATCAGCGAATAGACGGGCGGCATCCAGGCCGTCAGAATGATGCTGTAGAGCGTGAAGCGCAGATAGAAGGCCCCGGCGCTGTCCGCGCTATAGGTCCAGATGCCGAAGAGCGGCGAAACACCGAGCGAGAAGAGCGTGAGCCAGATGCGGCCCTTGCCCCCCATGCGTGCCGTCAGCCAGTCCGAGAGCGGCCCGGCGATGATCGGCCCGACGATGCCGATGGCGGCCGACAGCAGGCCGAATTGCAGCGCGGTCGCGGCCAGCGACAGGTGAAACTCGCGAACCAGGAACGAGGGCGTGAAACCCATCACGCCGTAGTTGATCGAGGTCTGCAGGCCGCCGACGACCATGAGCAGCAGGATCGAAGGCGAGACGATGACATGATAGGCCGGCTTGTCGGTCAGCTTGAACGACTGGAACAGGTTCACGATCACGAACAGGCCGAAGCCGACCACGAACCATTGCATGACGTGCGCGTCGATCTCGAGGCCGAGCGCCTTGACCGGCGGACGCGGGCTATAGCTCTGGGTGAACCTGGTCATGCCGTAACAGACCGCGAAAATGACCAGCAGGCTCGCAATGTTGAACAGCCACTGCGATGCACTTGCGCGGCGGCTCCAGAGCGAGAACCAGTTGGCGCCCGGCGTGACGGCGGCCAGCACCGCGCCGCTCGCCTTGAACGGCGCGGGATCGGCCGGCGTCGGGATGCCGTCGACGCCGCCGCGCACCGGCTCCTTGAGGCGAAGGATGAGCAGCGAGAGAATGAAGCCCGGGATCGCCGCGACAAGAAAGGCGAACTGCCAGCCCGAAAAGCCGCCCGGCGCGCTACCGGCCGGATAGCGATGATCCCACCAGCTCGCGACGACGCCGCCCAGGGTCATGGACAGGCCGAGACCCAGCGCGGTGGCGATGCCCATGGCGGCCATGGCGGTGCCGCGCTTCGAGCGCGGGAAAGTGTCGAAGATGATCGAATTGGCGGCAGGCTGTGCGGCGGCCTCGCCCACGCCGACGCCGAGGCGCGAAATGGCGAGCAGGCCGAAGCCGCCGGCAAAGGCGGCAAGCCCGGCACAGGCCGACCAGGCCGCAAGGCAGATGCCGAGCAGCCTAGTGCGCACCCAGCCATCGACGAGGCGGCCGAGCGGCAGCGAGAAGAGCGCGTAGAAGAGCGCGAAGACCGTGCCGTAAAGCAGACCGAGCTCAGCATCGCCGATCTTGAGGTCGGCGCGGATGCTGGGCGCGAGGATCGAGAGAATCTGACGGTCGAGCAGGCTGATCGCCTGCGACGATGACACCAGGACCAAAGCGTACCAGGACGCCTTGGTAAGCCGCGCCCCCTGCCCCGCTTCGGCCCCGGCGCCGCCGCTCACAGTTTGAACCACCGTTCGGCGTTGGTCTGGAAGAACTTCTTCTTCTGCGCCGCCGTGATGTCGAGATCGTCCATCAAGCGCACCTCGTCGGGCACATATTGATACGGATAGTCCATGGCGTACATCACGCGATCCTCTCCCATCACCTCGATCATTGTCTTGATCGCAGGGCCAAACGGCAAGCCGCTGTTGGTGGCTAGCACATTGTTCCGCATGTAGTGAAACAGGTCGTGCTGGAGGGGTTTGAGGCGCGGATAACGGCCCGAGCGCAGGCCGGCCTTGTGCATATAGTCGAGCCGGTAGAGCATGTACGGCAGGCCCTCGCAGCCATGGCCGAGCATGAGCTGCAGATTGGGATAGCGATCGAACACGCCCGTCGTGAGCAGCCGCATGGCATGGTAGCTGGTCTCGACCGCGAAGCCGAAGATAGCGCCATCGAGACCGGCGCCGACCATGTCGCCGATCATAGCGTCGGGCAAGCCCTGCGGATGGATGTACAGCGGCAGGTCGAGATCGGCGCAGGCGCGCAATATGGGCTCGAACTGCGGCTCATCGAGATAATGGCCATGTGTGTGACTGTTGATCTGGACGCCGTGGAAGCCGAGCTCTTCCTTGCCGCGGTGCAGTTCCCCGACCGACCACTCCGCATCCTGCGGCGCGACGGCGATCATGCCGTAGAACCGGTCGGGATAGCGCTCGCAGGCGGCCTTGAGCTTGTCGTTGGAGTTGCGCGCGATCCGCCTCGCTTCCTCCACGTCGAATATCGACTGCACGCCGGGGCTGGTGAGCGCGAGCACCGCTTTGTCGATGCCGCTCTCGTCCATGGCCTGGATACGCAGTTCGCCGATATCGAGCAGCCGCTCGCGGATGAAGGTCGTGCGCTCTGACGGGCTGCTCCCATAAAAGCCCCACAGGCTTACAGTGCCTTCGTCGGCCCGGCCTTCCTTGACCAGCCGCATGATGGCGTCGAACTGTTCCTGGGTGGCCCAGGCCTCTTCGGTTGCGATCCGCAAATAGCCCCGGTCTCCGCCGGTCTTGAGCGCGTGTGTCACGGCAATCCCTCTCCAAATCTCACTGAGTTCCGTTCGCGCTGAGCTTGTCGAAGCACTCTTCTTCCTCCTTCAAGAAAAGGAGGGCCCTTCGACAGGCTCTGGGCGAACGGCTTTTCCTTCAATCCTCGTTCAGCCTTCGTGCACCGCCTTCAATACGAGGCAGGCCATCAGGCCCTCGGGGCCATCCTCATGGCCGTGGCCGGACCATTTGACGCCGCCGAAAGGCGCGTCCGCACCGCCGATCATCGTGCTGTTGATGCCGAGCATGCCGGTCTCGACATCATGGGCGACGCGGCGCTGCATCTTGACGTCGTCGGTCCAGGCATAGGCCGCCAGACCGTAAGGCAGGCGATTGGCCTCCGCGATCATGTCGTCGGCATTGCGATAGGGATTGATGAGCGCGACGGGGCCGAAGGGCTCTTCGTTCATGATGTCGGCGTCGAGCGGGATCTCGCTCAGCACCGTGGGCGCATAGAAATAGCCCTGGTTGCCGAGGCGCTCCCCGCCGGTATGCAGCCTGGCGCCCGCCTTGACTGCGCCGCCGATGAGACGCTCCATCGCGTCCGGGCGCCGCGCATTGGCCATGGGGCCCATCTGCACGCTTGCGTCGAGGCCATTGCCCACCTTCAGCGCCTTGGCGCGCTCGGCAAAGCCCATGCGGAACTTCTCGTAGATATCTTCCTGCACGATGAAGCGCGTGGGCGAGACGCAGACCTGGCCGCTATTGCGATATTTCGCGCCGACCATCGTGTTCAGCACATGATCGACATCGACATCGTCGAACACCAGCACAGCGCCATGACCGCCAAGCTCCATGGTCGTGCGCTTCATGTCGTCGGCGGCGAGCTTGGCGAGATGCTTGCCGATGACAGTCGAGCCCGTGAAGCTGAGCTTGCGGATGATCGGCGACGTCAGCAGGTGGCGCGACACTTCGTCAGGCACACCGAACACGGCCTGTGCGACATTCTTTGGCAAGCCGGCGTCATAGAGGGACTGGAGGATGCCGAGTGCCGAAGCCGGCGTCTCTTCGGCCGATTTCATGATCACGGAACAGCCTGCTGCGATCGGGGCGCCGAGCTTGCGGCCCGGATTACCGAGCGGGAAGTTCCAGGGTGAGAAAGCGGCAACGGGGCCGACCGGCTCGTAGCGCACGGTCGAGCGCTGACCCGCCGGACGGACGAGTTCGCGGCCATAGGTACGGAACACCTCGCCCGCGTAGAAATTGAACAGGCCGGCGACCATCATCACTTCGATCCTGGCCTCGGGCAGCGTCTTGCCCTCTTCCATCGTGGCGATGCGAGCGAGCTCGTCCGCCCGCTCCGTGAGCAGCCGCGCCGCGCCGGAGAGCACCGTCGCGCGCTCCTGCGCCGTCGAGTTCCGCCACGTCCTGAAGCCACGCTGTGCAGCCTCGAGCGCCCGGTCGAGATCGGCGGCGTCGGCGAGCGGCAACTCGCCCAGCGTCTCGCCTGTCGCGGGATTGAAAATGGCCTGGGTCCGGCGGCTGCCACCGCTCACGACCTCGCCGTCGATGTACATGTGGAGCGGAGGATAGCTGGTCATATCGGGTCCTTCGATTCCCTGGAAACAGCAGGCGCGAAATTCATGCCGCTTCGCCCCGCTATTCGGTTCTGCCGCGCCCGGCAATGCTTTATGGGCACATCGGCGCTTCCGTGAAATCAGGCCGCGGCCGCCTCGATCTCGCCGATCCATTCTCTCCGGCGACGGGTCCAGTGCGGCTTCGCCACCCCTTTCCACCGCCAATTTATGGGCTTAGGAACCACGCGGACGGGAACGAACGATTTTGGGGAGGGCATATGGGGAGCTACGCCGAAGACCGGGCCGCGATCGAGCAACTCGAAGCGGAATATCTCTTCGCGATGGACTGGGGTGACGCCGAATCCTACGCCAATTGCTTCGCGCCGGACGGCGTTCTGGAGTGGGCGCGCGGCCGGGCGGTCGGCCCCGCCGAAATCCGTGAAGAAGTCGGCCGATTCAAGGCGCTGATCGCACAGGTCTATGGCACGGACGGCCAGGGCCGGCCGGTCCGCCTGCGGCATTTCATCACCAATCAGGTGCTCCACATCCATGGCGACACGGCCAAGGGCCGCGCCTATTGGTTCGAGTTCGCCAACAACAGCCCGGACGGCACGCCTGTCGCGGGCAGCTACGGTCATTATGAGGACGACCTGCGCAAGGTCGACGGCCAGTGGAAATTCATGCGGCGGCACATCTTCAACGAGCAGCTCGAGGATCGCCGCGCAGGAGAAGAGAACCCGGTGAGGTCGGCAAAGGTGCCCTGAACGGCCCGCGCTTGCCCTGCCCCAACGCGTGGCATGGCCTGCCTCCTTTCGGGCGGGGTACGAACGAGGGGAAGCGGCATGAATCTGGTGCTGAGCGAGAACAGGCTGCTGCGCATCGGCAGCATGACGATCTTCTACATCGCCCAGGGCCTGCCGATCAGCCTCTTCCTTTACGCGATCAATGCCTGGCTGGCGGATAACGGCCAATCAGCGGGCGCCGTCGCCGCGATCATCGCCACCGTCTACATGCCGTGGAGCTTCAAGTGCTTCGCGGCCGCGCCGCGCTGATGGACCGCTATACCTATCTGCTCATGGGCCGGCGGTGGCCGGCTATGGCAGCATCATGTCGATGATCCTCATCATCGCCCTGACCGTCCTTGCCTGCCTCGGCTACGCGATGATGCGCATTGGCGGGCGCGACGAGCATCTCGGCGAGGTCGAACCCCGTATCGACTGACGGACAGGCGTTTCGGACACAAAGAAAGGGCCCGGGTCGCCCCGAGCCCTTCCCTTCGATCCTGAAAGCCGAAGCCCTGAAAGCCGAAGCTTAAAACAGACCCTGGATCTGGCCTTTATCGTCGAGCTTGATGAAATCGGCCGACGGCACTTTGGGCAAGCCAGGCATGCGCATGATATCGCCGCAAACCGCGACGATGAACTCGGCGCCCGCCGAGAGGATCACGTCGCGGATCGGAACGATATGGTCGACCGGTGCGCCGAGCTTGGTGGGGTCCGTCGCGAAGCTATACTGCGTCTTGGCCATGCAGATCGGCAGATGGCCGAACCCGTCCGCTTCCCAGCCCTTCAGCTTGGTGACCACCGCGCTGTCGGGCGCAATGCCGGAGGCGCGATAGATAGTCTTGGCGATGGTCTCGATCTTCTCGAGCAGCGGCATGTCGTCCGGATAGATCGGCGCGAAGTTCGACGTGCCGCCCTCGGCGAGCGCGACGACCTTGTGCGCCAATTCCTCGGTGCCGGCCGAACCATTCGCCCAGTGCGTGCAGAGCACGGCCTCGGAGCCCGCAGCCGCGGCGATCTCCTTGATCACCTCGACTTCTTCCGGGGTGTCGGTGTAGAAATTGTTGATCGCGACAATAGCCGGGACGCCGAACTTCGCGATGTTCTCGAGGTGACGGGCGAGGTTGGCGCCGCCCTTGCGAACCGCCTCGGCATTGGGCGTGCCGAGATCGGCCTTCGCGACGCCGCCATGCATCTTGAGCGCACGGACGGTGGCGACGATCACGACCGCCGCCGGGTCGAGGCCGGCCTTGCGGCACTTGATGTCGAAGAACTTCTCGGCGCCGAGGTCGGCACCGAAACCGGCTTCGGTGACCACATAATCGGCGATCTTGAGCGCGGTCTTGGTGGCGAGCACCGAGTTGCAGCCATGCGCGATGTTCGCGAACGGGCCACCGTGGATGAGCACGGGGTTGTTCTCGAGCGTCTGCACGATGTTGGGCTGCAGCGCGTCCTTGAGCAACACGGTCATGGCGCCCGACGCGTTGAGATCGGCAGCTGTGACGGCCTTCTTGTCGCGGGTGTAGCCGGCATGGACATTGCCCAGGCGCCGCTCGAGATCCTTGAGATCCGACGCGAGGCAGAGGATCGCCATGACTTCCGATGCCACGGTGATGTCGAAGCCGTCCTCGCGGGGATAGCCGTTCGAGACGCCGCCCAGCGAATTGACGATCGAGCGCAGCGCGCGGTCGTTCATGTCGAGGACGCGGCGCCAGGCGATGCGGCGCGGATCGAGGCCGGTCTTGTTGCCCCAGTAGATATGGTTGTCGATCAGCGCGGAGAGCAGGTTGTTCGCCGAGGTGATGGCATGGAAGTCGCCGGTGAAGTGGAGGTTGATGTCCTCCATCGGCACGACCTGGGCATAACCGCCGCCGGCCGCGCCGCCCTTGACGCCGAAGCAGGGACCGAGGCTCGGTTCACGCAGCGCCGCGACGGTCTTCTTGCCGATGCGGTTGAGGCCGTCCGAGAGACCCACGGTGGTCGTCGTCTTGCCTTCGCCCGCAGGCGTCGGGTTGATGGCGGTCACCAGGATGAGTTTGCCGTCCTTGTTGCCCTGGACGCTGTTGATGAAGTCCCACGACAGCTTCGCCTTGTGCGGGCCGTAGTTCAGCATTGCGTCGGCGGGAATGCCGACCTTGCCGCCAACCTCGACGATCGGGTTCATCTTCGCTTCGCGTGCGATCTCGATATCGGAGCCTTGTGCCATGTTTCTCCCCTCGGGAATGAGTTTGATACTGTCCTAAAACCGAAAGGGCGCCGGCCCTGGGGACCGGCGCCCTGTCGGCTCAAATTCCGTTCTTGGACTTGTAGTCCACGATCCACTCGTTGGTCTTCACCAGGCCACCGAACGGATAGAAATGCAGATGCACCTTGCCATGCTCCTCGCCGAGCTGCGGCACGAGGTCCGCGATCACCGGGTCGGGACCGGCATTGCCGATCAGGCTGGTGATCGACAGGCCGTACTTCTTCACGACCTTGGCCGAGGTGCCGACGCCGCAACGCGCCGCGAAGCGCAACAGCGTCTTGATCGACGCCGGACCGGCGAGACCGATGCGCACGGGGCCGTCAATGCCTTCGCCGCGGATCTGCTTCAGCCAGTCGAGCACCGGATCGGCGTCGAAGCCGAACTGGGTCATGATCGAATAGTCCATGCCCTGGCGCTTCAGCGACGCGACCTTGTCGGCCATCGCCTTGACGAGCTTCTCGTTGGTGATGTCGGGATGGCCCTCGGGATAGCCCGAGATGCCGACATGCTCGATGCCATATTCCTTGAGCGTGCCGCTGTCGATGACAGCCAGCGCGTCCTCATAGGGACCGAGCGGCTCGCTCGGATCGCCGGCGATCACGAAGACATGCTTGAGATCGATCTGCGCGGCCAGCATGTCGAGGAAGCGATTGAGGTCGTTCTTCTCGATCAGGCGGCGCGCCGAAATATGGGGAACGGGCTTGAAGCCCAGATCCTGGATGGCGCGGGCCGCGACGACGCGGTCCTCGAATTCTGCGCCGGGCAGGAAGGTGCAGGAAATCAGCGTGCCCTGCGGGATCATGTGCGCGGCATTCTGCAGCGCTTCCACGTCCTTGGGCGTGATCTCGAGCGAATAATTGTCGAAGAGGCGCGCGAGCGCGGCCTTGTCCTGGATCGCTACAGCCATAAGTCCTCTCGCAGCCGGCAAAGATGGACCGGGCGGCGACCTGCACGCCGCCGCCCGGAACATGTCAGATGATTAGGCGTTGACGGCCTTGCGCCAGCCGCCCTGATAGGTCTCGCGAGCAACGGTCGAATAGGGGACCGGGCTGACGACCGCGCGGACAGCGAGCTGCTTGTGCGGTTCGACAGTGGTCTTGCGCGAGTTGGGCTCCTCGCCCCACAGAACCGTCAGTTCGGTGCCGACCGGGATCTCGTGGTCGATCGTCGCGAGCGAAAGCGCGCGCTTCTCGTTGTACGAATAGCCGGTGAACATCGACATGCCGACATTGTTGCCGGCAGCGTCGAGGACGGCGTCGGCATTAGTGCTCGCATAGTTGGCGAGCGGCAGGTCGAAGAACTTGTAGTGCGCGTCGGCGTTCGGATCGAACAGCGAAGCGTAGATCTTCGCCATGTCGTCGCCGTTCCAGGCGAGCGTGACCTTCTTGCGCTGGGTCGACAGGTCGAGCGCCTTCAGCGCGTCGGCGCCGTGGAAGTCGTGGTCGAACTTCACGAACGGACCATAGCCGATCTCGTACGGATTGACGTAATAGTCCTCGATGTTGCTCGACACGAACGAACCGCCGATGGCGCCGGCCGACTCATAGCTGTTGGCCGGGAGCCACTCGCGATAGGCCTTCAGCTTCTCGCCGGTGTAGATGGCAGGCAGCGGGCTCGGGATCCAGCCCGATTCCAGCGTGTTCGACGGATAGGCGCGCGAGCCGACCGGGATCAGGCCGAATTCGGCACCGGCTTCGAGGATCGCGTTGCGGACCTTTTCCTGGGTCTCGTAGGGGCCCCAGATTTCCAGGCCCGGCGCGCCAGCCATGCCGTGACGCAGGGTGCGGATGGTTTCACCGGCGATGTTCATCGTCGCCATGTTGAAGAACTTGAGCTGCTCCAGCTTGCCGCCGTGCAGCTTCTCGATCACGTTCCAGGCGTTCGGGCCCTGGATCTGGAAGCGCCAGGAGATGCGGTTGACGGGCTTGCCCATCGGACGCGACGGCGAGCGGTCGTCATGGACGATGTCGACGTCGTAGCCGCCGGTGGCGCCATGATACATCAGCCAGTTGGCAGCCGGCGCGCGGCCGACATACACGAACTCTTCCGGAGCGAGGTAGAAGATGATGCCGTCGCCGATGACATGGCCATAGGGCGTGACGGGCACATACTGCTTCGCCTTGTTGGGCTCCCAGCCCTTGGGCGAGTTGATCATCGTGTCGGACAGGAGCTTCAGGGCGTCCTTGCCGCGGATGTAGAGGTCGACCATGTGGTGCGTCTGGTCGAACAGCACGGCCGCATTGCGCCAGGCCCACTGCTCGGTGCGCCAGTTCGAGAACTCCGGTGCGACGACCGGATAGACATAGGCGCCGATCTGCGAGTTGCGGAGCAAATCGACGGGGTTGCCGGCTGCGGCCAGCACTTGCTCAAGATTGGTGGGCTTCGACATGGAAAGTCCTCTCCTTAGACAAACTCTACTCGCGCGAACCGGCATTCAGCGGAACACGCCGAATCGAAAAGAGTGCGGCGGAACATAAGCAAGTTTGTATGTTACACAAACAAAATTTTCGGGCGCAACCGCGCTGCGGCGCAACCGAAAATGCCGACTCCCGCAAGGCACGGAAACGACAGCGTTCCGCCAAATGCTGCGCACAAACCGGAACGCGCCGGTTGCCGTCACCCTGAACTGGCTTGGCGATTGCCCCCTGGAGCAAGTGTCAGTTCCCCGGCGAGCCGAAGGCGGGGAACAGTCATTCCGTTGACTGAAGGGGATAAATGCGGATCAGGTTCAGCTTGATGAATGCGGCATGCTCAGCCGAACGGCCGGATCGGGTCCTTGCCGTCCCAGTCGCGGGTCTGCTGCCAGAAGGCCGTGAAGCCGGCGTCCATACCTGCGGTCGCCGGGATGAGCTCGACGAAGCCGGGCGAGACGGTGCCGTTCCGCATCGCGCCGCCCTCGAAATAGGCGACGCTGCCGCCCGTCGGCACGGGGGCACGATGCGCAAGCACCTCGCCTTTGGCGACGCGGCGTTTCACTTCGTCCTCGATCTCGTCGCCATCGATGGCCAGGCCGAAATGATGGAACCCATAGCCCACCCTGTCGACGGTCTCCTTGTAGACCGAAGGCTCATCGTCGAGACACTGGAGCAGTTCGATGTTCATCGAGCCCGCGAAACTCATCGCGATCTTGACATAGCTGGTGCAGGGCTTTCCGCGAAACACATGGCCCTCGCCGCCGAAGCTGTCGAGGACGAACCATGGGCCGACGCCCATTTTCTCGATCCACCAGGCAATCGCCTCGTCGATATCCTTGACGACATAGGCCATCTGGCAAATCTCGCCGCTGCGCCCGCCGAAACCCATTGTTCGTGCCATCGTTCAAATCCTCTCCACTATACTGTGAAGCATGTCGGCCAATCGCTCCGGCATGCTCAGAAATGGGGAATGCGCGCTCTCGAGCGTCGTCGCGCTCGCACAGGGCTGGGCCTGCTGCATGGCACGCTGCTGGGCGATCGGGATCGCACGATCGAGCGTACATTCGATATAATGGCGCGGGACCGATCCATAGCGGCCCTCGGTGAGAGCCAGCGGCACCACCATCGGGCCGATCGGTTCGGGAACGAGGTGACTCGCGGCCCAGTCCTGATCGGACGGCGCGCAGTCGCCATAGAAAGTCGCGATGGCCGCATCGCGCGAAATCGCGAGCGCCGCGCCGCGCGCCGCCTCGGACAAACCACTCTCGAATGTCGGATCGCGCGGAAAGCTCTCGCGCACGTCGAACATGGATTGGCCCGGCGGCACCAGGAACGCCGTGAGGTAGACAAGTGCGGCAAAAGCGTCTGGGTCGCGCTCCGCCGCCATGCTGATCGCGATGCCCGCCCGGCTATGGCCCACAAGAATGACAGGTCCCGGCAGGGCGCGGGCCTGTTCGACAATGAACGCACCCCATCGATCGAGCGACGTGCCGGCCAGCTCCAGCTCGGTGCCCCCGATCCCCGGCAGCGTCGGCGCGGCAACGGCATGCCCGAGCGCTTCGAGCCGCGGCACCAATCGGTCGAAGCACCAGCCGCCGTGCCATGCGCCATGGATGAGGAGGAAGCTTGCCACCATCGCGCTCAGTCGAGCGTGATCACGGCCTTGCCGAACAAGGCCGGCGACGCGACATAGTCGAATGCCTCGCGGCCTTGCGCCATCCCGAAGGTCGCGCCGATCACGGGCTTGAGAGTGTTGGCGTCGAAGGCATCGGCCAACTTTTCGGCCATGCGGCGCGAACCCACGAAGATGCCGCGCATGATGCCGCCGGTCATCATCAGACCACGCGGATTGGGCCCGCCGACCGGTGACAGCACGCCGATCATCGACACCTCGCCATTGTGGCGCAGCGCCATCATCGACTGCTCGGCCGTGCCAGCGCCGCCGACCTCGACCACCTTATCGACGCCGCCGAAGGCGCGAGCGATGTGGAGGCCCCAATCCTCATGCTGCTTGTAGTTGAGACCATGGTCGGCACCGAGCGCCTTGGCGCGTTCCAGCTTGGCGTTATCGGACGAGGTGATGATCACCTCGCAGCCGGCGGCCTTGGCGAGCAACAGCGCCGTCATCGAAACGCCGCCGGTGCCGAGCAACAGCACGCGCTCTCCCGGCTTCATCGGGCGCGGCCCTTCGAACAGCGCGTTCCACGCGGTCACGCCTGCGCACGGCAATGTCGCGGCCTCGGCATAGCTCAGCGTCCTGGCGATGCGCACGACGCCCTCTTCGGGCAGCACGACGATCTCGGCCAGCATGCCGGGTGCGCCCGCCATGCCCAGCGCGACACCCGGCGTCGGATTGGGCGGACCGTCGACCCAGCCCTGGAAGAAGGTGCCGGCGACACGATCGCCGACCTTGAAACGCGTGACGCCCGCGCCGACTGCGATTACCTCGCCGGCGCCATCGGACAGCGGGATCGTCGGCGTCGCCACGGGGCCGCCCATGTAGACGCCCTTCACGATCGCCTGGTCGCGATAGTTCAGCGAGCAGGCATGGACGCGGATCGCCACCTGGCCGGGCCCGGCTTCGGGCGTGGGCAGATCGACGAGCGAGAGGCCGTCCAGCGAGGTGGTGCCGGCGGCGATCTGCCATGCGCGCATAGGGCAATCCTTTCCCGTCTGAGCATTTTCAGAAAAGTGAGCACCGGTTTCCCGGCCCGAAAATGCGTCACTGCATCAAGAGTCGGCACTCTCCATGCCGCCGCTCCGCGTCGGCGGCAAGGCGCGCCATTTCATCGGCTGAAAAAGCAGTCAGGCGACGGCATATTCGGCGGTCAGCTCCGCCGATACCGTCTCGGCGGTGCGCTTGAGCACATTGAGATACCGCCCCACGACCGTGTCGGTATCCGTACGACGAACGAGCCAGGTGACGTTGAGCGCCGCGACCGGCTTGCCGCGCAGCATCACGGGCACGGCGATGGAGCGGCGGCCATCCTGGCGCACGGCCTGCCAGTCGCGGTCCGGCCAGGGATGGAACGGTTCGCGCAGCGCATAGCCTCGCGCCCGCGTCTCGGCCAGCGCCTCATCGAGCAGCATCCGGCCCGAACCGTCGTCATCCGCGGGACATAGCCGCTCGATGATCGCCTCCCGCTCGCCGACATCGCAGAACGCAAGATAAGCGCGGCCCGTCGACGTGTGGATATAGGAGAGCCGGCTACCGACAGGCCCGAGCGTGATGGCGTCGAGACGCAGCAAGGCGCTGTTCGTTTCGACGATCTCGACATGATCGAGGCGCGGCACGGCAATGACCGATGGCCAGGCGACTTGCTCGGAGAGTCGCACGAGATGGCGCGAGGCGACTTCGGCGATGCGCTGATGGAGGGCATCGGGGCGATAGGGTGCACGGACATAGCTCGGCAGGAAAGCGCCGTCTGCGAGGCGCTGCCAGATATGGCCATGCTTGCCGAGCGTCACGACCATGCGGAGCAATGTCGCCTTGGGGAGGCCAAGCGCGAGGTGCAGCTCATGGAGATTGGCGCCCTGGCGGCGCTCGATTTCCGCAAGCACCTGCAGGCCACGTTCGAGCGCGCGCACCATCTTGACTTTGCGTTCGATCAACGCCGCCCCTCCCTTTCACACAGCGAAATATCAAAAGGGCTCGGGACTGCAAGTCGGTTGCCATGAAAGACGGATTTTTCGTGCCGGACGCGTAAAATCGTGACCTTTTCGCCACCGTCCCCGGCAACATATGTGCGCGGGCGGGCGAGCCCAGGATATCTTAGACTTCCAAAGTCTCCAAAGTGCCGCCATCGACCGCCCAGTCCTGCGCGGTGACATGGCTCGCGGCGGGCGACAGCATGAACACGGCGACCTCGGCCAGTTCGTCGGCAGAGCCCATGCGACGTTGCGGCACCCTGCCCTCGATCTTGCCTTTCTGTTCCTCCGGGATGAGATCGAAGGCCGGCGTCTCGATGAAGCCCGGGATGATGCAATTGCAGCGGACGTTGTGCGGCGCCATCTCGACGGCGATGGCGCGCGACAGGCCGAGCACGCCATGCTTGGAGGCGACATAGGCGGGGTTCATCGCCATGCCCCGCTTGCTCGCCATGGAGCCGGTGATGAGGATCGAACCGGACTTCGCCTCGATCATCGCCGGCAGCACGGCCTGCATCGCCCAGAACACGCTGGTGAGATTGACCTTCAGGATCTTCTCGAAGAGGTCCGAGGGATAGTCCGTGGCAGGCGCGAAATTGCCGGCGAGGCCGGCATTGGCAAACAGGCCGTAGACCGGGCCGAACTTGTGCACGGCGGCCGCGATGGCGTCCTCGAGCTTCGCCCGATCGCCGACATCGGCCGCGAAAGCGGCGGCATTGCGCGCGCCCATCTCGTCGACACGTTCCGCCAGCACCTCGGCACGGCGCGCGATCATGGAGACCTTCGCCCCGCGCGCGACCAGCAGCCGTGCGGTCGCGAGACCGATGCCGCTGGAAGCTCCGGTCACGATGACATGGCGCCCTGCGAAATCGGTCATGCTGGTTCTCCTTTTTGTCCTGATGCGATGAAGGCGGCCCAGGCGGCCGCGCCCGGATAATCGGATGTTTCGGGATCCCATTGCGCGGTCATGAGCAGGCGCGCTTCCGGCTCCGCCATGCCCGCAACGTCGCGATTATAGCGATAGAAGCAGGCCGAGACGCGCCAATTTGCGATGCAATGGACATGGATCGGCCCGCCGTCGCCGTCGATGACAGCGCGGAAGGCATCGAAATGCCCCTCCCGCGGCGCGTCGAACGGGATCGGAATATGCGTATAGCCAATGCCCAGCGCCGCGCAGAGATCGGCTTCGCCCGCCAACGCCTCGGGATGGGTATCGAGGGCAAGGTTGACGATACGCTTGACGCCAAGGGCGGCCAGCCGCGCGGGGTCGTCCGGCAACAGCCAGCCGGAGGTCGTGATCCGGTCGGATAGGCGCTGCCATGCGCGAATGTCGGTGGGGTCGGTCACCATGTTCCCTCCAACAACTCCGTTCGCCCTGAGCTTGTCGAAGGGCGCTCCCTTCCTTCTTCCGTCCGAAAACAGGGAACATGCTTCGACAAGCTCGGCACGAACGATTTTCGATTGGGAGGGACGGACGTCACGCCAGCCCCAGCACCCGCGCGGCATTGTCCTTGAGGATGAGCGGCATGACCTCGTCCTTGAAGCCGACATCCTGCGCGGCTTCGATCCATTTCTCCGGCGTGATCAGCGGAAAGTCGCTGCCGAACATCATCTTATGCTTCAGCTGTGTGTTCGCATAGGTGATGATCTGCTTGGGGAAATACTTGGGATTCCAGCCCGAGAGGTCGATGAACACATTGTCCTTGTGCAGCGCCATCGACAGGCTCTCGTCCGTCCACGGCCAACTCGGATGGGCGAGGATGAACTTCATGTCGGGGAAGTCGGATGCGGCATCGTCGACCAGCATCGGCTGGCCATATTTGAGGCGAATGCCCCCGCCCCCGCGCATGCCGGTGCCCATGCCGCTATGGCCGGTATGGAAGATCGCCGGCAGCTTGTAGTGCGCAATGACCTCGTAGATCGGGTAACCGGTGCGGTCCGAGGGATGCATGCCCTGGATGAGGTGGTGGAACTTGAAGCCCTTCACTCCATAATTCTCGATCAGGTCGCGCGCCTCGCGCGCGCCGAACTTGCCCTTATGCGGGTCGATCGAGGCGAAGGGGATGACGATGTCGCTATGTTCGGCGGCAAGCTCGGCAATCTCGTAGTTGGAGACGCGCTTGGCGCCGACCGCGCTCTCGCAGTCGACCGTGAACAGGCAGAAAGCGATCTGCCGCTCGCGGTAGAACGCGATAATCTCGGGGATCTTCGGCCGCTCGCGCGGTGCCCGGAAATAGGCCGAGGCCGCATCGAAGAATTGCGCCATGACCGGGTCCTCGGGGTCGTGACACGACACCTCGGCATGGACGTGAACATCGATGGCCTTAACCTTGGAGAGATCGATCGTCACCCCATGCGCTCCTGCCGCGGGGCAGCCATGTCCTTGGCGGCGAGCCGTTCGACAAGCCTGTTGAAGATGGTGACGCCCTTGTCGTGCGCCGTGGGCATGATGCGGGGATCGACCGTGCCGTCGATCACTTTCTGCTGTGCTTCGATCATGACCTTGTCCTCACCAAAGGCCATGTCGGCAAGGGCCATCAGCTGATCGCGCAAAGCTTCGTCGCCATGACGGCGATGCGGCCCCCAGTTGAAGAAATAACGGGAGGTCTTGTCGGTCATGGGCGTCACCGCCTGGCTGGTGAAGGTGACGCCGGCGACCGCATCGTCGATGCGGGGCGGTGCGAAACCGAGCGCCTCGGCGGTGCCGAGCGGATAGTTGCCGCTCCACATCAGCAGTACACCGGGAATAAGGAAATCATAGGTCATGAAGCTGTCGACCGGGGTGTCCGACTTGCGCGAAGATTGCCCCTTCGTGTTCGTCATCCATCGCGTGTAGCGAATGCCCCTCTCGAGCGGCTCGATTTTCGGCAGGCTGGCGGCGAATTGAGGCCCGGCGCCGAAGCTGTTGGCATGCACATAGGACAGGTGGCTGAAATCCAGCAGATTGTCGTTGATCAGCCGCGCCTCGGCCGCATAGTCGAGTTGCCCGTGGCCGAGGATGAAGTCGGGATTGTCATAGCCGACGGCGGGCGGAATCAGGGCCTCATCCGCCAATGCCGGATCGCCCATCCAGATCCACAGCCAGCTATGCCGCTCGACGATCGGATAGGCCCGCACACGCGCTTGCGCGGGGATGAGGTCCTGCCCCGGAATTTCAGCGACCCGGCCGTCGGTATCGTACAGCAGCCCATGATACATGCAGCGCAGGCGATCGCCCTCGCACCGCCCAAGCGAGAGCGGCGCGAGCCGATGCACGCAGCGATCCTCCAGCGCGACCCACCGGCCTCCCTCCGAGCGATAGAGGACGATCGGTTCACCCAATATGGAGACGGCAAGCGGTTTTGCCGTCTCCATGTCGCAGCTCCATGCCGCGACATACCACGCGTCCTTCACATAGGTCATTACAGCGCGATGATCACTGACTTGAGTTCGGTATAGGCTTCGACACCCTCGCGGCCCTGCTCGCGGCCGAGGCCGCTTTCCTTGTAACCGCCAAAGGGCAGCGCCGGGTCGATCATGGAGTGGCAATTGCCCCAGACCGTGCCGGCCTTCAGCTTGCCCGCCAGCTTGTGCATGGCCGAGAGATTGTTGGTCCAGATGCCCGCGGCGAGGCCGAAGCGGGTGTCGTTGGCCTGGCGGGCGACCTCGTCGAGATCGTCGAAGCGCTGGGCGACGACGACAGGACCGAAGATTTCCTCGCGCACCACGCTCATCTCGGGCTTCACATCGACGAGCACGGTCGGGTTCACATAATAGCCGCCTTCGCTGGCCGGCGCATCGCCGCCGACCGCAACGCTGGCGCCCGCCTTCTTGCCCTGCTCGATATAGCCCATGACGCGGTTGAACTGCTCATCCGAGACCAGCGGGCCCATATGACCGGCGGGATCGAGGCTGGCGCGCGGCTGCCAGAAGCTGGAAGCTTCCACGAAATTCTCCAGCACGCTGTCGAACACGCTCTTGTGCGCATAGAGGCGCGAGCCCGCGACGCAGACCTGGCCGGAGTTGAAGAAGATCGCCTGCGCGGTGCCGGGGCCGGCCACCTTGGGATCGACATCCGGGAGCACGATGACCGGGGACTTGCCGCCCAGCTCCAGCGTCACGCGCTTGAGGCTGTCGGTCGCGGTCTTGTTGATGATCTTGCCGACCTCGGTCGAGCCGGTGAAGGCCACCTTGTCGACATCGGGATGACGCACGAGACGGTCGCCCGCCGTGTGGCCGTTGCCGGTGATGATGTTGACGACACCGTTCGGGATGCCGGACTGCTGGATGAGATCGGCGAGGCGCAGCGCGGTCAGCGAGGTCTGCTCGGCAGGCTTCAGCACCACCGTGCAGCCGGCGGTGAGCGCGGGTGCGATCTTCAGCACGGCCATGAGCAACGGAAAGTTCCACGGCACGATCTGCGCGGCGACGCCGATCGGCTCGCGGCGGACATAGCTGTGGAACAGGCCTCGCGGCGTGGCCGAGGGCTCGATCTGCTCGGCGCCGCCGAGCTTGCTTGCCCAGCCGGCCATGTAATGGATCATGCCGATCGCGCCGGGCACGTCGATGGCGGCGGCCATGCCCTTGGGCTTGCCGTTGTCGATGGCCTCCAGTTCGGCCAGTTCGTCGGCATGCGCGGCGAGGATATCGGCGAGCTTGTGCAGCATGCCTTCGCGGACCATCGGCGGCAGGTCGGACCAGCGGCCATCGTCGAATGCGCGGCGGGCCGCGGCGACGGCGCGGTCGACATCGTCATTGGTCGCGTCGACGAAATGGCTCACGACCTTGCCGGACGAGGGATCGATGACCTCGAGCGTCGCGCCGCCGGTGGAATCGACCCATTCGCCGTCGATGAAGAGCTGCGGCTTGCGCGCCAGCGCTTTCTTGGCGGCCTCCGAATAAGGGAATTGCTCCAGCTTCACATTGGTCATTACAGTCATAGCTCAACTCCTTGATTCATTGATCTATTGCTTCGGCGGCACCGGCGCGAGAGGCGCAGGCCCGATCAGCTTGTCCTGGTTCGCGCGGCTTACGACATAGGCCCTGATCGAGTCGATCTCGGCCGGCTTCATGACTTTCGCCCAGCCTACCATGCCATTGGCCGCGAGTCCGCCATCATGGACGATGGCCTGCCACACCGCGGGATCGCCCAGCGCGGTCGAATGGCGAAGGTCCGGCGTCAGGCCACCGGCGATCGCCGCATCGCCGTGGCAGGTGCCGCAATAGCGCTGATACCGCCCTTCGCCGATCGCCAGCTGTTGCGGCGTACCGAAATTGGGCGGCGGATCGAGCACGAGATCGGCTGAGCGCGGCGGCGCCGGCAGCTTCGCCGTACCGCCGAGCTTGAAGACGAGCAGGCGGGAGATGTTCTGCGTGGCGCCGCTCTTGCGTGAGAGCAGGCCCGGCGCCAGCGCCCACACGCCGCCCCAGCCCGCCATCACCGCGACATATTGCTCGCCCTTGGCGCGATAGGTCATGGCCGGCGCGATCACGCCGGTCTGCGCCGCGAACGACCAGAGCTTCTTGCCGTCCGTCGCGTTGTAGACCTGCACGAAGCCATCGGCCGAACCCTGCACGACGATGTTGCCGGCGGTGGCGAGCGTGCCGCCATTCCATGGCCCCACATAGGGCGCGCGCCATGCGGCTTTCTGCTTCACGGGATCCCAGGCGAGCAATTCGCCGCTGACGGAGGCCATCAGTCCCTTGCGGATCGCGGCATCGGCCGGCGTCGCGACCTTGCTGCCGTCCTGCGCGTTGTTCATCCCCATCGGCTCGGGCTTCCAGTCCTTGCCGGTGGCGGCATAGGGGAATCCCGCCAGGTTGACGGGGATATAGACGAGGCCCGTCTTGGGACTGAACGACATGGCCTGCCAGCTATGCGCGCCACCCGCACCGGGCAGCCCGACGAAGAGCTTGCCGGTCTTCTCGTAATGCGCCTCGGGATTGACGATGGGCCGTCCCTTGGCGTCGAGGCCGCTCGCCCAGTTCATCGCCGTAAAGGCCTTGCCCGAGAGATACTCGCCGGTCTTGGCATCGAGCACGTAGAAGAAGCCGTTCTTGGGCGCGTGCATGACGACGCGGCGATCCTTGCCGCCGATCTTGAGGTCGGCGAGCATGATCTGCGCATCGCTGTCGAAGTCCCAGCGGTCCTGCGGCGTCTCCTGGAAGTGCCAGACATATTTGCCGGTCTCCGGATCGACCGCGACGATCGACGCGGCGAAGAGATTGTCGCCGGCATCGGGATCGCGCTCGGCGATGTTCCAGGGCTCGCCATTGCCGGTGCCGAAATAGAGCAGCCCGGTCTTGGGATCGTAAGTGATCGAATCCCAGACGGTGCCGCCGCCGCCAAGCCGCCAGTAATTGCCCGACCAGGTCTTGGCGGCCATGGCCATGGCTTCGTTCTCGAACGGCTTGGACGGATCGCCCGGCACGGTGAAGAAGCGCCACGCTTCCTTGCCGGTCTCGACATCGAAGGCGGCGACGAAGCCGCGCACGTCATATTCCGCGCCGCCGCTACCGATGATGACCTTGCCCTTCACCACGCGCGGAGCGCCGGTGATCGTCACATTGCTGTCGGCGGGCGCGACGCGCGTTTCCCAAAGCACCTTGCCGGTCTTGCGGTCGAGCGCGACGAGTCGGGCATCGAGCGTGGCGACGAAGAGCGTGTCGCCCCAGGCGGCAAGGCCGCGATTGACGGCGTCGCAACAGGCCTTGACGACCGTCTCGCGCGCGACCTTGGGGTCATAGGCCCAAAGCGGCTTGCCGGTCGTGCCGTCATAGGCCTTGACCATGGACCAGGCCGTCGTGGTGTAGAGTATGCCGTCGATGGCAAGCGGCGTCGCCTCCTGTCCGCGCGCGCTGTCCAGGTCCGCATACCAGACCAGGCCGAGATCCTTGGCATTGGCATCGTTGATCTGGTCGAGCGGGCTGAAGCGCTGCTCGTCATAGGTACGGCCATAGCTCAGCCAGTCGCCGTCCGTACCGGCCGCGATCGTCTCGCCATCGACCTTGACCGCACCGCCCGAACCAGGCTGATTGCAGGCCGCAAGCAGGACGAGCGCGCTCAACGCCAATGCTCTTGCCGATGTCGCCTTCATCAACTCCCCTCCCCACTGATCCGTTCGCCCTGAGCGTGTCGAAGGGCCATTCTTTCCTTCAACTCAATGCCGAAAGGAGAAATACCACCCTCGACACGCTCAGAGCGAACGGAGATTTTCCCCAAACACGCCGTCAGTTCACCATCCGCACCTGATCGCCCCAATAGGGCGCCCGCAATGCCTTCTTGTCCATCTTGCCGGCCGCCGTGCGCGGGATCGCCTCGACGAATTGCACGGTCTTGGGCGCCTGCACGCTGCCGAGCCTTGCCCTGGCGTGCGCGATGATCGTTGCTTCGTCGATGTCGCCACGCTTCACCACGACAGCGTGCACCTGCTCGCCCCATTTTTCGTGCGGCACGCCGATGATCGCAGCCTCGGCCACGGCATCGAGTTCCATGATCGCGCCCTCGACCTCGGCGGAATAGACGTTGAAGCCGCCGGAGACGACCATGTCCTTCTTGCGGTCGACGATGTAATAATAGCCATGCTCGTCGCGCCGGCCGACGTCACCGCTATGGTGCCAGCCATGGAGTGCGGCTTCGGCCGTCGCGTCCGGCATCTCGAAATAGCCGCCGCCGACGATCCCGCCCCGTGCGACGATCTCGCCGACCGCGCCGGTGGGCAGGATATTGCCGACGTCGTCCATCAGCTCGACGCGGACCGAGTAGCTCGCCTTGCCGCAGCTCGCGAGGCGCTCGGGATGCTCGCCGCGCGCCGCCGCGGCCACTTCATGCGGCGGGAGCCATGTCGCGATCATATGACATTCGGTCTGGCCATAGCTCTGGCACATGCAGGGCCCGAAAATCTCGACCGCCTGACGGAGCTTGTCCGGCGAGACCGGGGAACCCGCAAGCAGGAAGTAACGCAGGCTCGAATAATCATAGTCGCGCACATTGGGGTGAGCGAGCATGGTGTAGAGCGCGGTCGGCGGCAGGAATGTATGAGTGACGCGGTCGCGCTGGATCGCCCGCATCACGCCTTCGGCATCGAAGCCGGGCAGCACCGAGATCGTCGCGCCCATCGCCACCGCCGCCATGGCGACGGGACCGGCGGCATGGGTGAGCGGTGCACAAGCGAGGCAGACGGGGTCCTCGGCCGGCATGAGATTGCCGATCGTCTCCATGAGCGCGCCCCAGCTGCGGTTCATGATCCGCACGCCCTTGGCGGGTCCGGTCGTGCCGCCGGTCGCGATGATGGCGGTCAATTCGTCGGGATTGCCGACAGGATCGCCAAGATCGGGCGCATCCGGAGCGCCTTCCGGCAGCATGAAGGCGTCGAGCGACGGATTGTCGCCATCGGCCGCATCGAGGCAGATGAGCCGGCGGATGCTCGGCACCTCGCGCTGGGCGCGGCGAGCATCCTTGGCGAGGCTCGAATGATAGAAGAGCCAGCCCGCGCGGACGTAGTTGAGATATGCGATATTGGCGTCGAGCGCGTTGCGCGTATTGACCGGAATCCACACCGCCCCTGCCCGCCACAGGCCCAGCAGCGCCGTCAGGATCGCGCCATGATTGGGTGACATGATCGCCACCGGCTCCTGGTGCGCCAGGCCGCCGGCATGCATGGCGCCGGCAAGGCGGTGCGACAAAGCATGCATCTCGCCATAGCTGTAGCGGGTGTCGCCGGCGATCAGGATATCGCGATGCGGCGCCAGGCGCACCATCTTGTCGAAATAGTCGATGGAACGCATGGGATTTGCCTCAGGCTGTCACGCCATCGACCAGACGACAAGCCCGGTGCGCCGATCAAGCGTCTCGGAGACGAGGCGCAGGCCCTTCTCCTCCAGCCAGCCGCGCGCGGTCACATAGGCATTCCAGCTGGTATAGCCGGCAACCGGTGCGCCTTTGGCCAATGACCGCAGGCCGCGCCAGTTGGTGCGCGCCTCGTCGGCAAGATCGATGCGGCGCGCGGCGGCCGTGCTTTTCGCAAAGGTGCGGCTCGCGGGACGCGCCCCGTCGAAGACCACGATCCGCGCGCCATCGCCGCGCGGCAGGATGCGCCCGAGACCGACGGCCCCCGCAGCACCGACCAGCGCCACGCCGCCCAGCATCTGCCGACGGGAAACGCTCACTTGCCCTTCCCCAGATAGGCGGCGATCTTGTCGAGCTCCGCATCGGTCACGTCGACCTTGGTCTGACGGGGCATGGCGCCTTTGCCGTTGCGCGCGACCGCCTTCACATAATCCGCGGCCAGATCGGTGCGGTCGGCGAGCAGCGGCACCGGCTTCTGCTGCGCGGCAATCTGGCGTGCGGTGATCAGGTTGGTGCCCATACCGAAGGTCAGATGGCAGGCGCCGCAGCGATGCGAGAACAATGTCGCCCCATCCGATGTCGGCGCCAGGCGATCCTTGTCGGCAACCTCGGCACGCATCTGATAGGGCGGAGGCGGTGGCGGTCCGCCTGCCGGCGGCCCTTGCTGCGCCTTCTCGTCGCTCTTCTTGGCGATGTTGCACGCGGACAGCGAAACGGCGGTGGTCAGCGCGAGTGCGCTCAGGATGAGGGCGCGCTTCATGCGAGGTTCTTTCCACGCTGGCTGGCATAAGCGGTCGGCCAGATGCCCTGCTTGCCAGGTGAGAGAATGCCGTTCGGGTCGAGCGCGTCCTTCACCTTCTCGGTCATGGTGCGCAGCGCATGATTGTTGAAGTCATATGTATCCATAACCGCGTCCATCCAGCCCAGATGCGTACGATATTCGCCGTAGCCCGCGGCCTTGGCGTCGGCGATCAGGGCGTTGAAGAGCTTCTTCATCGTCTCGATCTGCGCCGGCTGATCGCGGTCGTACATGAGCATGTTGACGTTGTTGCAGAAACGGCCGCCGATGGTGAAGCTGGCATAGAAGTCGACATCGTGATCGGTGATGATCTGGCGACTGCGCTTCATCTGCGCGAGCACCGCGTCGCCCGTGGCCGGCACGACCGGCGAGAAGCCGAGATGCGCACTGCGGCCGCCGACCCAGTCGCCCATCTGCAGCGGCACCGAGGACGGCACGCCGAGTGTCGTGTCCATGACGTTGGTCGGGTCGCCCTGATGCCACCAATGCTCCGCCGGCGGTGCGTCGAGATGCTTCTTGAACGCCGCCTTCACGACATCCGCCTGGGCCTTGACTACGCCCTCATTACCATAGAGTCGTAAAGCGACCTGCCAATAACCGAGCTTGTGCTCCTTGAGCAGCTCCTTGACGCGCCATTCCGGGATGGCGCCCGGCTTGTCCCAGAAGTCCTTGCGCTGGCCCTTGATGACCATCTTGCCGAGCCAGCTGGGAATGAAGATCGACTGGTTGACAACGCCGGCCAGCTTGAGGGGGGTCAGCGTGTCGATCACCCAACCGATATCGTCAGCCTCGGGGATGTCAAAGACCAGCTCCAGCGACGCCTCCGGCTCCGGCATGATCCACATGCCCGCCTTGGTGACGACGCCAAGATTTGACTGCGAGAACATGAGGTCCCAGGTCGGGCCGTAGCCGAACGGGAAGAGGTTCCAGGCCTTGTTGTTCTCCATGGCGCCCAGGCCCGTGCGGACGAGGTCGCCATTGCCGAGCACCACTTCGAAACCGCAGAGGTTCTTGGCGTGGAGGCCGTAGGGCGTGTAGCCGATGCCGTGGTCGAGCGCATTGCCGAGCACCGAGCCCCAGCCATTGCCGGGCACGGACATCATCAGCGGCATCTTCTTGCGCTGGATCTCTTCGTAGAGGTCGATGAAGCCGACGCCCGGCTCAATCACGCAATATCCGAGCACGGGATCGAGCTCGAGGATCCTGTTCATGCGGCCAAGGTCGAGGACCATGCAGCCCGGCATTCGGGGCGCGGCCGTGCCGTAACCCAGATTCTTGCCGCGGGCGACGGTCCACAAGGGCAGCTTGTACTGGTTGGCGATCTTGACGATCTCCTGGACCTGCTTGACGTCCGACGGCGCGACGGCGCCGGATGCGCCCCACAACGTCTCAGGCCCCGGCGCGTAAATATCGGCATAGGCGTCGCGATCTTCGTCGGTCGTCATGACCCAGCTGGCGCCGACGACGCCCTGCAGCGCCTTCACCGCCGCGTCGAAATTCTGCGGAGACAGGCCCGGCGGCAATGTAAGTTTCATTCTACCCTCTCCGATTTCAAACGATCGTCCGAATCTCGCTGCCCCGAACCCGACACAAAATCAACCCGGAACCGCGCTTCGCATTTCATATGGCGGATCGGCTCGCGACCTCGCCTCTGAATCATATAGATTCCTTGCCGAAGAAAAAGGGCGACTGTCGAAACAGCCGCCCCTCCGATGTCATCTTCGAGCGTTCCGTCAGAAGCTCTTCTTGACCGACACCGCCCATTCGCGCGGACGGCCCGGCTGAGCCTTGTCGAGACCGGCGCCGGCGGCACGCAGGTCGAACAAGGTGACGTAGTAATATTTGTCCGTGAGGTTGGTGACCTCGAGCGAAACGGCGAGATCCTTATTGGGATTCCGCCATGTCAGCCGTGCGTTCACCAGCGTGTAAGCAGGCAGATATTGCAGCACGCCATTATATTTCGTGCCGCTGTAGACCTGGTCCTGATAGGCCGCGTCGATACGCGGCGTGATCGAACCGAAACCGTCGATGTTCGCGACATATTGCGCACCCAGCGTCCATTTCCACTTGGGCGATCCCGCGAAGGGATCGGTCAGGAGCGTCTGGTTCGCACCCGGCGCAACGCTGGTATAGTTGAAGTGGAGATAGCTCATCGAGCCATCGATGGTCAGGCCAGCCACCGGACGCGCGGTGAACTCCGCTTCCACGCCCTTTTCATGCGCGTTGCCACCGTTGATCAGCGCGGCGCAGGGCGTCTGCTCCGCCGGATTGGCGACGGGGCAGATCGATGTGCCGATCTGGGCATTGCGCAGGATGCCGTAGAAGCCGGTCAGGTTGAACCGCAGCTTGCGACCGAACAGGTCGGTCTTCAGGCCGGCTTCGTAGTTATAGAGAACTTCCGGCGCGAAGCCGAGCGCCTGGCTGGCAAAGAACGGCCGCGGGTTCGTGCCGCCGCCCTTGAAGCCGGTCGAGAAGCTTCCGTAGATCATCACGGCCGGCGAGAAGCGGTAGTTGACCGCCGCGCGCCAATCCCAGCGCGACCCCTCATAGGTCGCGACGGCGCCCGTCAGCGCCCCCGGCGATCCAGCCCCGTTCGTCGCGCCGACCGGGTCCAGATAGGCGTTGACCGTCCCGTTCGGATTGAGGCGGAAATAGTGATATTGCTTGCTTTCCTTCGTGTAGCGGACGCCGCCGTCGAAGGTCAGGCCGGGCACGACCTCCCAGTTGAGGTTGGCGAACGCCGCCTTGGCGTCCGCCGGCGTCCGGTCGGGCTGGATGAACTGCAACGGGAACACGCCAAGGCCCGGCGCCGCGTAGGTGCCGGCGCTCGTGTTGATGTAGCGCAGGTCCTGGTATGAATAATAATCGGTTTCCTGCTTGAAGTAATAGCCGCCGATCACCGCGTTGACGTTCGGGGCAAGCTTGGCGTTCAGCCGCAGTTCCTCGCTCCAGTTCCAGTGCGTCAGGTGATTATAGCCGCCCGAGAGCGCGATCGGCGACAGGTCGTCGTCGACGCCGAAACTCGACACCCAGTTCTGATAGGCAAGGATATTGTCGATCGAGAACATGTCGTTGAGCGCGAAGTGCGCGTTCGCCGCCAGATTATAGCCATCATAGATGCTCTGGTCGGAATTGCTGGTGGCGAGCAACGGCTGGCCGCCCGGCGGGACGGCGACGCCCTGGTACACGATGGCCGGCGAGGAATAGGATGAGAAGTTGCAGAACCTTCCGCAGATCATGCGGTTGTCATAGGGCACGCCACCGATGTTGGTGTTGCCATTGTTGATCAGGTTCGTGGCCGCCAGCACTTCGCCCGCCGCCGTATGCGAGTCATGGATATACTCGGCGGACACATTGATATCGATGTCGCTCGACGGATTATAGCGCAGCGCGCCACGGATGGCCTGATAGCCGACCTCGCCGAGCTTATCGACCAGGCACGAGCCCTGGGGCCGGATCGCGGGGATGCCGCCGGCCGGATTGACCTGCTTGGTCGTGCCGTCATTCGCCACGAACGTCGCCGGGCCGCCGGCCGGATAGAAGCAGCCGAAATCATAGCGGTCCACATAGCCGTTCTGATGCTTGTAGACGCCGGAGATGCGGCCGGAGAGGTCGTCGGCCAGCTTGAAATCGACGCCCGCGCGCAGGCCGATGCGGTTGCGGCTGCCATAGGTGCCCTCGACGAAACCCTCGTTCGAGCCGGTCGGCTTCCGCGTGAACATCTTGATCGAGCCGCCCTCGGAGTTGCGGCCCGACAGCGTGCCCTGCGGCCCGCGCAGAATCTCCACGCGGTCGAGGTCGAGCAGGTCGAACACCGCGCCCGTCAGCTGGGGATAATAGACATCGTCTATATAGATGCCGACGCCTGGCTCATAGGCGGGATTGAAGTCGCCCTGGCCGATGCCGCGGATCGACACCGCGACCGACGGGCCGAACGAGGCGCCTTGCGGCTTGAGGTTCACGTTCGGCGCGGTATCGGCCAGTTGCGCCAGGTTGGTCTGGCTCTTGGCCTCCATCAGCGCGGCGTCCACCGCCGTGATGGCGAGTGGCGTGTCCTGCAGATTCTGCGCGCGGAACTGTGCCGTGACCACGATGTCGGGCGCCTGGTCGTCCTTGCTCGTGTCCGTCGCGGCGTTCGATTGAGGAGCGCTGCCCTGCGCCAATGCCGGCACAGCAAGACAAAGAGCCAAAGTGGACGCCGACGTGGCCAGTCCAAACGAGCGAATGAGATTGCGTTTTACGATCATGTGCGAACTTCCCCTCCCCGCAGTTGCACAGGACTCCTCGGCCAAGATTGAGCACCGATGCCGTGCTTCTGCGCAAGTTTCCCTGTCCAACGCTGAGTAGGCCTCCGCCGAGCGCCAAACAATGATTGGCCGCGCACCGCCACGGACAAAAATTTTCCTGTGGCGCGCCCGCCACAACCCTTAGGAGAGTAACGATTATGCAGGGAAGCGAGGTCCATCCGGTCGCAGGCGGCAACCGCGTCGCGGGGCCGCCGACAGGGACGGTCCACCGCATGGAAACCGGACATGCGCGCACCGGGAAAGCGCGGTTGGCCCGGCGCGGCGATCATGCCGCGCCGGACGATCCGGATCAGGCCACGCCCGCAAACCGCAACAGGTCGATCATCAGGAAGTCATCGCCCTGGCGCGCGCTGTCGATGGTCGGCAAGCTCGGCTGCCATTCCGGATCCTGGCTGAGATAGGAGCCGCCATCGCCCTCCAGCAGGCCCAGGAACACTTCGGCGATGATCCGCCCACCGACGGGCCCCATATGTTCGCCGCCCGCCATGACCGAAGCTTCACGCAGGATGTAGAACCAGAGCGGCGTGCGGTCATCGAGGCCATAGGGCTTGAGGTCCGCCAGATCGCCCTTGGAGAGGACCGGCAGGTCCATCGCCTTCGCCACACGTTGCCCGGACGGTAGGCTGAACGTCAAATGTCGCAGCAGGTTGCGCTGTGCGAGCGAGGATGGGTTGGTCTTAGCATTGGGATTGGACACGACCGATCCCGGCAGTTTGAAGAGCGCGGTCGAAAGCGTGGTGTCGATCGCCTTGTTCGGCCGGACATTGCCGTCGCCAAAATCGAAGAAGGTCGGCCAGTCGATAAAGCGTCGCGGTGCGCGATGGCCGCCCGAAAGATCGTCCGGATCATCCGGATTGGATGGCGTCGGCGTGAATATCATCGCGAAGAAGGGCTGGTTGCCCGGATTTCCGGTGAAGTTCGCGCGGTAGGAGGGCCGCACCTGACTGTGCCCGAACCGATAGGCCGCCACCGAAAATTCCACCGGAATATAGGGCTCATTGTGCCATTTATAATGTTTGCGGCCATTGGCGAGGATATCGTCCACCACCGCGGCGCCGCACGTCTTCTTCAGGAACTCGTGGACGACGATCCACTGATAATGCCAGCGGACGATACGCTGCGCCTCGGCAAAGATCTGACCGGGATCGGTCAGTTTGATCTTGGCCTTCACATGATCGACCACGGCATTGTGGAACTTCAGGAAGGCGAGCTGCAACTGCGAGACGATGAGATTCTCATCGTTGCGCGGATCGCCGATGAGGGCAACCTTCTGGCTGTTGCGGGGCACGTCATGTTTGCCGGGCGTGCCGCACTCCTCGACAAGGAACTTGATGCCCTGACCGGCAGCCTGATCGTAGAGATGCGGGCTCGCGCCGGGCCCCGAGCCATAGACATTGTCCAGCCCCAGTGAAGGCGTGCGGAAATTGGAGATATGCTCGGGGTCCGCCTGCCGTTCCAGGCTGGAGGTGGGGTCGAAGGTCATGTCATGATCGAGAAATTGCCCCAGGAATGTGAAACCGGCGGTGAGTTGCGGGTTGTTGGGATTCTTCGCTGACAGGGCAGGATCCGTGATGAGTTTGACGGGTCCTTCCGACAGCTTGTCCTTGGCGTCCATGATACCGCCGGGCTTACCGATCTCGAGCAGCGCCTCGCGGATTTCCGGCGTGTCGGATGAGAAAGCGGGCAACTGCCCGAACATGCGGCCGAAACGGCCTGAATCGAAGTATTTGGACTTCGGGGGAACAATGTCGTGGGGATAAACGCCGTGACGAGCCATTTTTCATCTCCTGGTGAACGAACATATTTTCTATGTTTTTCAAGGGATGCGATCCGCGCGCCGTTATTGCGATGGCTGGAAAGAAAAATTGTATTTTTCCGACGCGTTTTACCATCGATTGTCAAATAGCGACGAACGGTTACTTTATCACGCCAAGATCATATGGTAATTGAAATATAAACTTTAAATATCGGATGGCCGTTGAAGGACTCTTCCGGGATGCATTGCCGGACATCTTCATGAGCCAGCCCGATGCTCGGCCGGCGCTGCGGCCAGTGAAGACCATCTCATAAGGCCACTGGTGGGGCGTCAGCCTGACCGCCTAGCGCATGTCGCACGGCTTCTCGAAAATCGGCCGGATGGCATCGACGCAGCTCGCCGGCCTCGGACGCCGTGAGATCATGCCGGATCAATCCTCGCGCACCCGGACGCCGAGGGCAGCACGAGCATCGCGCTGCCCGTAGAAGAGCGGCATGAACCGCTCGATCACCTCATGGGGTGAGAGGCGGACGCGCTCCTCGTCGGATACGTCACGGCCGCCTCCCCTGCTCTTCTTGCCAGGTCTAGCCCTTGGTCATGAGCTTGGTGAACTCCTCGACCACGAACTTCTGGCCGAGCACGGGATGCGCGAAGCTCATCGCGATCTCCTGGCGATGCGGCCAGGTCGGGCGGTAATTCTCTTCGGACAGGATACGGTCGGGACCGATCGGGTTTTCCGGATAGCATGCCATGGCGGGCTGGAGATGCGCGGTCGTATGCGCCCAGCCGGCCTCATAATCGGCCTGCCACTGCATCAGATAGTTGAGGCGCTGGATCTTCCAGACGCCGTCTTCCTTCACATAATCATTCTCGTAGATGCCGCTTTCCCAGAACTGCTGCGGCACGGCATCGGGCTTGTTCGCGAGCGCCTCGTCATGCCAGCCGCCGGCGAGAATGCCGCGGAAGCGCCCCTTTGCGGTCAGCCCGTCCGGCGCGACGGTGACGACGTCCTGAAGCTGGAAATGGTCGAGCAGGAAGCCATGGATCGGCCCGCGCTGCCCCTTGGTGAAGAGATTCTGGAACCAGGTGCCGTAGAGGCGCATCACGCCCTCATAACCGACATATTCGCCGGAAAGGAACACGACGCAGCCGTCCTTGGCGAACAGGGCGGCGGTCTCTTCCGGGCGGTTATAGTCGATATAATAGCCATAGGCCATCTGGAGCCGGCGAATGGCGTTGATGTCCTCGAGCTCCGTAACCTTCTTTTCCAGGGCGACCAGGCGCGATTCAACGTCAGACATTCTCGACTCCTCTCTCCAAGACTGGCCGGTGGCTAACAAAGCGGCGGCGACAGCGCGAGCGGAAATTCCACCCGGTCGAACAGTTTTCATTCGGACGTATGACCGAGGGCGTCCGTGCGATTGTCTGCATGCAGGCAAGGCGTTAGCGTTCCGGCATATTTGGGAGAGAGAATCATCATGGATTGGAACGACAAGGTCGCCTTCATCACCGGCGGCGGAACCGGCATCGGCTTCGGCATCGCGCGCGCCTTCAGCAACCACGGCATGCGCCTCGCCCTCTCCTACCGCAACGAGGAACAGCGCGCCCGCTGCACGCAATGGTTCACCGAACATGGCCGCGAGCAGCCGCTCTGGATCAAGCTCGACGTGACCGACCGTGACGCCTTCGCCAAGGCCGCCGACGAGGTCGTCGCGCATTTCGGCAAGGTGCATGTGCTGGTCAACAATGCCGGCGTCAGCGTCTTCGGCCCGACCGACGAAGCCAGCTATGCCGACTATGACTGGATCATGGGCGTCAATTTCGGCGGCGTGGTCAACGGCATCGTGTCCTTCGTGCCCAAGATCAAGGAGAGCGGCGAAGGCGGCGCGGTCGTCAATGTCGCGTCCATGGCAGCCTATCTGTCAGGACCGCAGGCCGGCATCTACACGGCCTCCAAGTTCGCCGTGCGCGGCCTCACGGAATCGCTGCGCTACAATCTCGTGCCCTATGGCATCGGCGTATCGCTGGTCTGCCCGGCGCTGGTCGCGACGGATGCGGGCCTGAGCGCGCTCAAGCGCCCGTCCGCCTTCGAGGGCAGCGGATTCGCGCCGGTCAACGAGGAGGAACTGCGCCGGTTCGCGGGCATCTTCCAGGGCGGCATGGACCCGCTCGAGGCCGGCGAGAAGATCTTCCGCGGCATGGATCGCAATGATGGGCTCATCTTCACCCACCCCGAGTTCGCCGACGACTTCAAGGACATTTACGAAACCTCGCTCGCCGCCCTCCCCGACGAGGTCGCGCCGCCGGAGCGGCTCGAGGTCGAGCGCATGCGCCGCGCCGCCAACAAGGCCGCGCTGGAGGGCGCAAAGATCAGCATCAACGATCTGTAGGAGCGAGGTGCGCAGGATTGCGACATGGCGTCACCCGGCATTTGACGCCCCCGAGATTGACGAGACAATGTCGACAAGAGCAAGAGCGGACGCGCGAATATATAGGAGGGAGAGGGTCATGCGGGGCAAGAGCGTCAAAATCGGGGTCGTGATTCTGGCGGGCGCGAGCGCCTGCGCGCTGGCCAGTCCCGCCGCTGCCCAGTCCGGCGACAATTGCGCGGCCATGGCGAGCAAGGCGTTCGGCGACGGCATCCGCATCACCGCCGCCAAGCATGTCGATGCAGGCCTCGCTGTGGCCCGGCCCAGCGCGCCGACATCGACCACGCCCCTTCCCGCTCATTGCCGCATCGATGGCATCATCAACGAGCGCAAGGGCGCCGGCGGCAAGAGCTATGGCATCGGCTTCGCGATCGCCCTTCCCGACAATTGGAACGGCCGCTTCCTTCTGCAGGGCGGCGGCGGCCTCAACGGCAGCGTCGGCTTGCCCGTCGGCCCGACCGCGTCGGGCGACAGGACGGCGCTTGCGCGCGGCTTTGCGGTCATCTCCCACGATAGCGGCCACAAGGGCGCCGGCTTCGACGACAGCTTCATGGCCGATCAGCGCGCGGCACTCGACTTTGCCGAGGCCTCGGTCCTCACCGTCACCACGCTCGGCAAGAAGATCACGGCCGCCTATTACGGCAAGCCGATCAGCCACAGCTACATGACCGGCTGCTCTACCGGCGGGCGTGAGGGCATGCTGGCGACCCAGCGCTATCCCGAGCTGTTCGACGGCGTGATCATCGGCGCGCCGGCCATGCGCACCGGCGATTCGAACCTTGGCGTCGAATATACCCAGGTGTTGTTCAACCAGGCCGCCCCCAAGGGCCCCGACGGCAAACCGATCATGAGCCAGGTGCTGACCGCTGCCGACCGCAAGACGATCCTCGACGGTATTCTCGGCCAGTGCGACGCGCTCGACGGTCTCAAGGACGGCATGATCGAGAATGTGGCCCAGTGCAAATTCCAGCCGGCCAAGCTGCTCTGCAAGGGCGGCAAGAAGACCGACAGTTGCCTGAGCGCGGGACAGGTCAAGGCACTGGAACTCGGCCTCGCCGGTCCCAAGGACAAGGCCGGCTATCCCATCTACGCTCCGATGACCGCCGACACCGGCATCATGTCGACCCCGATGGGCTATCTCCCGACAGGCGGCCCCGGCCCCTTCGGCCCGCCGAGCGCCGCGACCAGCATCGATCTCGACGCGCGCATCCACGAGATCCGCAACACCGCCACGCAGCGGCTGACCGACACCAACTACTGGACCAATCTCAACACCTATCTCGACCGCGGCGGCAAGATCATCTTCTTCCATGGCGTCTCGGACTTCTGGTTCTCGCCACTGGCGACCTGGGACTATTATCAGCGCGCCGCCAAGACCAACGGCAAGGCCTTCACCGACGCCAGCCGCTTCTACATGGTGCCGGGCATGCTCCACTGCGCCGGCGGCAACAGCTTCGAGCAGTTCGACATGCTCTCGAAGATCATCGACTGGGTCGAGAAGGGCGAAGCGCCGCAGGAGATCATCGCCCAGCGCCGCGCGCCGTCGACCGAAAAGCGACCGCTCTGCCCCTTCCCGGCCCATGCCGAATATATGGGCGGCGATGCCACGATCGCCGAGAGCTTCAGCTGCAAGCCGCCCAAGGAGTAATCGCGCGAGCATCGCAACGCTCGCCTTGCTGACTGCGCCCGCCATGCGGATCCGCGTCTTCAAGGCAAGGTAGCGTTTGACGCGAGGCGACTGGGACGGCAGGGGAGCGGCTCCCCCCCAATCAAGGACAAGATCATGGCCGCCAAGCTCAAGCTCGAACTGACCTCCGACGAAGCCGAGATCCTGGTCGATGCGCTGGAGGCCGATCTGGAAGGCTATCTGGAATCCGCCAAGGAAGCGCGCGGCAACAACCGGCGCGCCGAGGTCCAGACCTTCACCGAAGCCGCCGAACGCATCCAGGCCCTGCTGACGCGGGTGCAGGCGCTGGTGGAGTAACCTCAGTCTCCCGCCACCGGCACCTGCGCGGGAACGTTGGGGCTGAGCCAGCGATACGTCAGGCCGCCGAGGGCGCCCCCCACCAACGGCGCGAGCCAGAAAAGCCAAAGCTGCTGCAGTGCCCAGCCGCCCACCAGGATCGCCGGCCCGGTGCTGCGCGCCGGGTTGACGGAGGTGTTGGTCACCGGAATCGAGATCAGGTGAATGAGCGTGAGGCAGAGGCCGATGGCGAGCGGCGCGAAGCCGCGCGGCGCATTGCCGTGGGTCGCTCCCATGATGACAAAGAGGAAGGCGAAGGTCATCACCACTTCACAGATGAAGGCAGCCGCGAGCGAATAGCCGCCAGGTGAATGCTCGGCATAGCCATTGCTGGCGAAGCCACCGCCAAGATCGAAGCCGACATGACCGCTCGCGATCGCATAGAGGATCCCGGCGCCTGTAATGCCGCCCAGCACCTGCGCGATGATGTAGCCGGGCAGGTCCCCGATCGGAAAGCGCCCGCCAGCCCAGAGACCGACCGACACGGCCGGATTGAGATGGCAGCCTGAGACATGACCGATGGCATATGCCATGGTGACGACCGTCAGGCCGAAAGCGAGGGCCACGCCGACAAAACCGATCCCCAATTGGGGAAATGCCGCGGCCAGCACAGCCGATCCGCATCCGCCCAGGACCAGCCAGGCCGTCCCGATGAATTCCGCCCCCAATTTCTGAAGCATGACACCCTCCTCCACTATGTTGTAAACGCAAGGGAACCAATCCAAGCCAACAGAGTGTACGCCCGCGCGGCCGCGGTGTCGACCAGCGCGCTCGACGACGATGGGCGGGAGGTCATGGACCTTTACCAGCAGGTGCCGACGCCACGGGAGGTCCTCGTCAAGAACGTGCTTTTGCTGCGCAACGCGGAGCGCGAGGGCCGGTTCGACGAAGCGGTGAAAGCGATCGGGACGCTGTGATCCTTATCCTCTCTCCTTCAGAGGAGAGGATAGTGGAGCTTGCTGCCGCAAGGCGGCTCGCGGAACTTGGAGAGGGGCAGCGCGGCATCCCCTCTCCCACTGCGCCAGGTCGCCAATCGGCGATCAGGCTGCGTATCATCCCCTTGAAGGAGAGAGGAAAATCAAACGTCCTTTGCCGCCAGATAATCCTTCATCGGCACCCACCAGCCGTGGACCTGCGGCCGCATGCGGGTCGGCACCGGCACCTTGGCGACGGGGCCCTTGAAGATTTCGCCCGCGTTCCAGATCCAGACCGCATGCTCATAGGTGTCGGGCGCCGTCTCATGGTCGACGATCGCGACGAGCCAGCCTTCATGGCCCGGTTCGCTGGCGTCGACATGGACGGTCTCGCTCATGCCGTGCGCGGGCGGAAGGTTGTAGCCGACCAGCGCACCGGTCCGGAAATCGACGCGCAGCAGCGCCGAGAACATCGCGCCGACGACGCCGCCCATCACCGGCGGTCCCATGGGTTCCGGGTTCATCGAGCAATAATAGCCCTGGCTATAGGCGCGGCCCTGATCGGCATTGGCGATGCGCGGCATATCGCCCGGAGGGCCGAGCGGGGTCACCGCAATGCCGTCGTCCGCACCGTTCATGTCCATCGTCCAGCGCTGGAAGCCGCCGCCCAGTTCCCACGGCGGCACGTTGATGCCGCTATCGGCCTGGATATGCGGAAAGGCGATCGTGTTGGTCACGTGATGATCCATGTGGATCTTGCCGTCCGGCGTCTCGAAGGCATTCATCATGTGGAAGCTGGAGGCGCCCTTGGGGCCCTTGAACCAGCGGATTTCCGAGACATCACCATAGCGCGGCATCACGCCGACATAATATTCGAGATCCTGCTGATGCACCCAATGGGCACCCCCCGCCTTGACCCGGTCGAGGTCCGCAGTGGTCGGCTGGAGCGGGAAGATCGCGTAATGCTCGGTGATGACGAAGTCGTGGACGAGGCTGCAGAACGGTGCGTCGAACCATTGTTCCCTGACCAGCTTGCCGTTCCTGTCCGTCCACCAATAAGCCATCTTGGCCGAGCAGAGCCCGTCCGCCTCATAGCCATAGACGAACATTTCCTGCGTTTCGGGGTCGACGCGGACATGCGCGGTCATCGTCTTGGACTTGAGCGCACCGCCGAAATCATAGGCGCCGATCGTCTCGAGCGTGAACGGATCGATCTGGTGGCCGGGACCGTCCTCCTTGGTCATGATCAGCTTGCCGGCATGCCAGATGGGCGTCGTATTGGAGACCGTGCCCTCGACGCCTTCGACCGACGGGTCGTTGGTGTAGGGATTGCGATAGCGGCCGAACAGGCGCTTGCCGGCGGCATGCTCGGCCTTCCAGCGCGGTGTCTGGACGAACTTGATGTCGTAATCGACCGTGCCGTCCTCGTGAAAGAGGATGCGGCTGACCATGCCATCGTCCGAAAGCGCTGTATCCGGCACAAAGAAGGGCTCGAACTGCGGATCGGGCACGGCGCGGAAGAAGGCGCCGACGACGTCGGATGGGATCGTGCCCTCGCTGGCCTTGAGGCCCTTGATCGAGACTTCCTTGCCGACCGGCGTGTTGAGGCCGGTATAATCGAGCGTCTGCGGAAACGACATCATGTTCTCCAGTCTGTGATTTGCCGTCACTCTTTTGAGCCTGTCAGCAGATCAGGATATGATCGGGATCAAAGTTCCTCGGGCCAGTAGAGCCGCATCGGATTGGTCACCAGCAGCTTGTGCTGGAGTTCCGCGCTGGGCGCAATGCGTGGAATCATGTCGACCAGATGCCCATCGTCCGGAATATTGTCCTGCATGTTCGGGTGCGGCCAGTCGGTGCCCCAGAGCACGCGGTCCGGGAAGTCGGCAACCAGCGGCGCAACGGCGGTGGCGAACCGATCCCAGGGGTCGCCGCCCACACCATTTTTAGGGGGATCGAGCCGGTCCGGGCAGGTCGCCTTGAACCAGATGTCGTCGCGGCTCTTCAGGAAATCACGGAAACTCTGGAAGTCGGCGCCGTCGGGGCCATGGCTGACATCGGGCCGGCCCATATGATCGATGACGAGGGGCACGGGAATGGCGTCCATGAAGGGGCGCAACTCCTCAAGGATATCCGCCTCGAAATAGATGACCACATGCCAGCCCTCGGGCAGACGCCTGGCGACCTCGAGAAACTTGTCCTTGGGCGCGTCGTCGACGAGGCGCTTCAGGAAATTGAAGCGGATGCCGCGCATGCCGCCGTCATGGAGCTTGTGAAGTGCCTCCTCGCTGATCGCTGGATCGACGACAGCAACGCCCCGCGCCTTGCCGTCGGACTTTGCGATCGCGTCGAGCGTGGCGGCGTTGTCCGTGCCGTGGCAGCTCGCCTGCACGATGACATTGCGCGCGAAACCGAGCTGGTCGCGCAGCGCGAAGAGCTTCTCCGGCCCGGCGTCCTGCGGCAGATACTTCGCCTTCGCGCTGAACGGGAATTGCGCCATCGGGCCAAAGACATGGCAATGCGCATCGACCGCACCGGCCGGCGGCGTATAGCGCGGCTTGGACGGATTGCTGTGCCAGGAAAGGATGCGATCTTCAGTCATCAAATCACCCATGTTTCGTCATTGGGAGCGCAGCCAAGCAATCCAGGCGGACTGATCTGGATTGCCGCGGGCCTGCGCCTTGGCAATGACGGTTGTGAATATCGCTCAAAGGACGAACACTTCCCCGTCCATGAGCTTGCGTGCCGTGCGCAGCATGCCCGCCTCGACCGGCTGGCCCGCATCGTCGACCACCACCACGCATTCGGTCACGCCGGTCGGGTGCTCCACGCCCAGCGTCTTGGTCGAACCGCTCGGCACCGTCGCGACGGCAGCAGCGGGCGAGCCTTCGATCAGCGCCGCGGTGGCGACGCTGACCGCACCCAACACGCCGATCGAGGCATGAACGCGATGCGGAATGAGTGAACGCACGGTGATCGCTCCACCCTCTTTCGGGGGCGCGACCAGCATCATCTTGGGCACCGACTTCTCGGTCACGTCGCCCAGATTCATGAGCGGCCCTGCCTTGAGGCGGATCGCCTCGATCTTCGCCTTCATCTCCGTATTGGCATCCAGCGTGTCGCGGTCCTCATAGCCGGTGACGCCGACATCGCTGGCGAGGAACACGACGCAGGGCATGCCATTGTCGATCATCGTCACCTTGACGCCGTCGATCTCGTCGACCGCATTGCCTGTGGGAAGCAGCGCGCCACAGGACGAGCCCGCCGTATCGCGGAAAACGAGTGGGATCGGCGCATGCGTACCCGGCACGCCGCTGATCGAAGCCTCGCCCTTGTAGGTGACCTTGCCGCCCGGCGTCTGCACCGTGGCGACGGCGACCTGGCCGGTATTCTCCATGAAGATGGCGACGCGCGTCTCGTCGCCCGCCGCCGGGATCAGGCCACGCTCGATCGCGAACGGCCCGACGCCCGCCAGCATGTTGCCGCAATTTTGCGCGTCGGTGACGATCGCCTGGTCGACGAAGACCTGCAGGAAGAGATAGTCGACATCGACCCCGTCCCGCTCCGACGTCTTCACCACCGCGACCTTGCTGGTCAGCGGATCGGCGCCGCCCATGCCGTCGATCTGGCGCGGATCGGGCGAACCCATGACGCCGAGCAGGAACATGTCGCGCGCGGCGACATCCTGCGGCAGATCCTCCGCCAGAAAGAACGCACCCTTGGACGTGCCGCCGCGCATCCACATGACGCGCGCACTGGCCTGCTGGCTGTCAGACATATTTGAGGCCCAGCTTCTCGAGCTTCTCGCGGAAGCCATAGATGTCCATGCCGAGTTCGCCCGCCTCGAACCTGGCGCGCTTGTCGCCTTCGTTCGCCTCGCGCGCCTTGGCCTTCTTGAGCACCTCGGCCGCGTCGGCGCGGCGCACGACGCAGACGCCATCGTCGTCCGCGACAATCACGTCGCCGGCATTGATCGACTGGTTGGCGCAGACGATCGGCACGTTGACGTCGCCGAGCGTGCCCTTGATCGTGCCCTGGGCGTAGATCGCCTTGGACCAGACCGGGAAGTTCATCTCCTTGAGATCGCGCACGTCGCGTACGCCGGCATCGATGATGAGGCCACGGCAACCGCGCGCCTGGGCCGAAGTGGCGAGCAGGTCGCCGAAATAGCCGTCCTCGCAGGGGCTGGTCGGTGCCAGGACGAGAATGTCGCCGGGCTTGATCATCTCGATCGCGACATGGATCATCCAGTTGTCGCCCGGAGGCGCCGAGATGGTGACGGCCGAGCCGGCAATGCGTGCGCCGGAATAGATGGGACGCATGTGGCTGGCGAGCAGGCCGATGCGGCCCTGCGCCTCATGCACCGTGGCGACGCCACAGGACGCCAGACCGTCGATGACGTCGGGATCGGCCCGCTCGATATTCTGGACAACGATACCCGCCATGCTTCTCTCCGTTCCTTGAAATCTGCGCCAATTCGCGCTTGCGCCGGACCACCACTAGCGTCAAGTGCGCAATGCGTGAACCCGCGCAAAACTTGTACGCAACACATACATTATGTAGAGATTGCGCAGGAAGGATGCCAGACTCGCTGTGACCCGTGACATGCCCGATAATGCGCCCAGTAATAGCCTGAGCCTGACGTTGATCGGCTTCGGAGAGGCCGGGCGCACGTTCGCGACCGCAGGTGGGTGGCGTGAGGCTGCGCGGGTCTACGACATCAAGACCGATCGCAGCGGCATGGCGAATGACGAAATGCGCGCCGCTTATGCGGGCCTCGGCGTCCGGGGCTGCGACACGGCGCGCGAAGCGCTGACCGGCACGCGGATCGTGCTCAGCCTCGTCACCGCCGACCAGGCGACGCCCGCGGCGCAGGACGCGGCGCAGCATATCGCTCCCGGCACTCTCTTTTGCGACCTCAACAGCGTCTCGCCGGGCCGCAAGCGCGCCAATGCCGCAGCCATCGAGGCGGTCGGCGGGCGCTATGTCGATGTCGCGGTGATGGCGCCCGTCCAGCCCGCCGCCTTGACCGTTCCGCTGCTGGTTTCCGGGCCGCATGCCGACATTGCTGCGGAGATGCTGCGCAACATCGGCTTCACGACGATCCGGATTTGCGGCGCAGCAATCGGCGCAGCATCGGCGACCAAGATGGTCCGCTCGGTGATGATCAAGGGCATCGAGGCCTTGACCGCCGAGATGATCCTGGCGGCCGATGCGGCAGGCGTGACGGAAGGCGTGCTTGCGTCGCTCGGCGGCGACTGGGCCACCAAGGCCGACTATAATCTCGACCGGATGCTCGCCCATGGCACGCGCCGCGCGGCGGAGATGGACGAAGTCGCGCAAACGCTGCGCGAACTCGGCATCGATCCGCTGATGACCGAAGGCACGATCGTTCGCCAGCGCGCGCTCGGCGCCATGCTGCACGGCGCACCGATGCCGGAAGGGCTGGAAGCAAAATTGACCGCCATCAAGGACCGCCACTCCGAACCTGCGATAAGGTCGGCATGACGAGGGATGATTGAATGACCATGATTATCGATTGCCACGGACACTATACCGTCCTGCCCAAGGCACATGACGCATGGCGCGAACAGCAGAAGGCCGCCTTCAAGGCAGGCGAGGCCGCCCCGCCCTATCCGGAGATCAGCGACGCGGAGATCCGCGAGACGATCGAAGCCAACCAGCTGCGCCTCATCAGGGAGCGCGGTGCGGACATGACGATCTTCTCGCCGCGCGCATCGGCCATGGCGCCGCATGTCGGCGACCAGTCCGTCGCGGTGCCATGGGCACAGGCGTGCAACAACCTGATCGCGCGCGTCGTGGCGATGTTCCCCGAAACCTTCGCCGGCGTCTGCATGCTTCCGCAATCGCAGGAAGCCGATATGACCAGCTCGATCGCCGAGTTGGAGCGTTGCGTGAACGAGCTGGGCTTCATCGGCTGCAACCTGAACCCGGATGCCAGCGGCGGCCATTTCAAGCAGCCGCCGCTGACCGACAAATTCTGGTATCCCTTCTACGAGAAGATGGTCGAGCTGGACGTGCCGGCGATGATCCACGTCTCGGGCAGCTGCAATCCCGCGATGCACGCGACAGGCGCCTATTATCTGGCGGCGGACACCATTGCCTTCATGCAGCTCCTCGAGGGCAATCTCTTCGCGGATTTCCCCACGCTGCGCTTCATCATTCCGCATGGCGGCGGCGCGGTGCCCTATCATTGGGGCCGGTTCCGCGGCCTGGCGGACATGCTCAAGCAGCCGAGCCTCGATACGCTGCTCATGAACAACGTGTTCTTCGACACCTGCGTCTATCACCAGCCCGGCATCAACCTGCTGGCCGACGTGATCGACAACAAGAACATCCTGTTCGGCAGCGAGATGGTGGGCGCGGTGCGCGGCATCGACCCGACCACCGGCTTCTATTTCGACGATACCAAGCGCTATATCGACGCGCTGGACATCAGCGATGCCGAGCGGCACGCCATCTTCGAGAGCAATACCCGCCGCGTTTTCCCGCGTCTTGACGCCCGGCTGAAGGCGCGCGGCCTGTGACTGCATGCGCCGTCGGCATCGTGACAAGCCGGAAGCGCCCTGGCGCTTCCGATAGGCCTTGTCTGCACGCTGCCGTCGGCGCAAACCCATCGAGCGAGGTATCCGAACAGGGTGCCGCGCCACATCGATGGGAGAGGAAGCAGCCATGACCAACTGGGTCGAAAATGCATGGTATGTCGCGTCATGGGATGCCGGGATCGACACGGTTCCGGTGGCGCACACGATCTGCAACATTCCGATGGTCTTTTATCGAACGCTCGATCGCAGCGTCGTGGCCATGCGCGACGCCTGCCCGCACCGGATGCTGCCCTTGTCGAAGGGCATCCGGGAAGGCGACTCGATCCGCTGCTCATATCACGGCCTCAAGATCGGGCCGGATGGCGTGGCGCAGGAGATGCCTCTCAAGAATGAGCGCGTGAACACGCGGATCTGCGCCGAGACCTTCGTCACCCATGAGCGCTATCGTTTCGTGTGGGTATGGATCGGCGACAAGGAAAAAGCCGATCCCGCGCTGATCCCGGACCTCTGGCCGTGCGAGGCCGAGGGCTGGACGTTCGACGGCGGCCGCTATCATGTCGCCTGCGACTATCGGCTGATGATCGACAATCTCATGGATTTGACCCATGAGACCTATGTCCATTCCGGCTCGATCGGCCAGGAAGAGATTTTGGAAGCGCCGATCGAATGCCTGGTGGAGGACGATACCGTATATATCCGCCGCTGGATGCCGGGCGTCGAGGCACCGCCTTTCTGGGCGGCGGCGCTCAAGCAGCGCGGCACGGTGGACCGCTGGCAGATCTGCCAGTTCAACCTGCCGGCCTCGGTCATGATCGATGTCGGCGTCGCGCCGCTGGGATCGGGCGCGACCATCGACAAGCATGATCAGGGCGTGCGCGGCATCGTCATCGATTTCATGACGCCGGAGACCGAGGAAACCCATCATTATTTCTGGGGCATGGCGCGCAATTTCGAGACCCATGACGCCGGCTTCACGGCCCGCTTCAAGCAGCAGCAGGGACAGGTCTTCGCCGAGGACAAGGACGTGCTCGAAGCCCAGCAAAAGGCGATCAATGCCAATCCCGGCATGCGCCTCAATGCCTATTCGATCGATCAGGGCGGGGTGCGTGCCCGCCAGGCGATCAATCGCGCAATCAAGGCGCAAAGCGCCGTGGAAGGACAAGCAGTATGACGAAGAAGGAACGTATCGACATCCACGCCTATCTTGCCGAGTTCGACGATATTCCCGGCACACGCGTCTTCACCGCCCAGCGCGCCCGCAAGGGCTACAATCTGAACCAGTTCGCGATGAGCCTGATGAAGGCCGAGAACCGCGAGCGCTTCAAGGCCGACGAAAGCGCCTATCTCGACGAGTGGAACCTGACGCCCGCCGCCAAGGCCGCCGTGCTCGCCCGCGACTATAACGGCATGATCGACGAGGGCGGCAACGTCTACTTCCTCTCCAAGCTCTTCTCGACCGACGGCAAGAGCTTCCAGTTCGCGGCAGGCTCGATGACGGGCATGACCCAGGAAGAATATGCACAGATGATGATCAATGGCGGCCGTTCACCCGAAGGCGTGCGCTCGATCAAGGGAGGTTTCTGATCATGGCACGCGTTACCACAGGCATTACGTCCAGCCACATCCCCGCGCTCGGCGCCGCGATGCAGACCGGCACCAGCGGCAACGACTATTGGGGCCCGGTGTTCAACGGCTACCAGCCGATCAAGGACTGGATTCGGCAGCCGGGCAACATGCCCGACGTCGTGCTCCTGGTTTATAACGATCACGCATCCGCGTTCGACATGAACATCATCCCGACCTTCGCCATCGGCTGCGCCGAGCGCTTCAAGCCGGCCGATGAAGGCTGGGGGCCGCGCCCGGTGCCCGATGTGATCGGCCATCCGGACCTCGCCTGGCACATCGCCCAGAGCCTGATCCTCGACGAGTTCGACATGTGCATCATGAACGACATGGACGTCGACCATGGCTGCACCGTGCCGCTCTCGATGATCTTCGGCGAAGTCGACAAATGGCCGTGCAAGGTCATTCCCTTCCCGGTCAATGTCGTGACCTATCCGCCGCCGTCGGGCAACCGCTGCTTCAACCTGGGCGACAGCATCCGCGCTGCGGTCGAGAGCTTCCCGGAAGACCTCAACGTCCATGTCTGGGGCACCGGCGGCATGAGCCACCAGCTCCAGGGCCCGCGCGCTGGTCTCATCAACAAGGAGTTCGACCTGAAGTTCATCGACCAGCTGATCAAGGACCCCGAGACGCTCGCCAGGATGCCGCACATCCAGTATCTGCGCGATGCCGGATCGGAAGGCATCGAGCTGGTCATGTGGCTGATCATGCGCGGTGCGCTGGGCGACAAGGTCAAGGACCTCTACACCTTCTACCACATTCCCGCCTCGAACACGGCGCTCGGCGCGCTGCTGCTCCAGCCGGAAGAGACGGCCGGCGAGCCGCTCGAGCCGCGCAAGGTGATGAGCGGGCACAGCCTGACGAACGCCTGATCGATATGAAGCCCTCGTCCCCTTCAAAGGGGAGAGGGTTGGGAGAGGGGGCAGCGCCATCACGGCAATAGGGTGCCTCCTCTTACCGCTGCCTCCCCCCTCCCCGGCCCTCTCCCCCTGAAGGGGGCGAGGGAGCAGAAAAAGGACCGACTCTCATGAGAATTGCCCTCGCAGGCGCCGGTGCATTCGGCGAAAAGCATCTCGACGGCCTCAAGTTGATCGATGGCGTCGAAATCGTCTCGGTCATCAGCCGCCGCGCCGACCAGGCCGCCGAGGTCGCGGCCAAATATGGTGCCCGGCACAGCGGCACCGAGCTGGACGAAGCCCTGGCCCGCGACGATGTCGACGCTGTCATTCTGTGCACGCCGACGCAGATGCACGCCTCCCAGGCGATCGCCTGCATGAATGCGGGCAAGCATGTGCAGGTCGAGATCCCGCTCGCCGACAGCTGGGCGGATGCGCTCGCGGTGCAGAAGAAACAGCAGGAGACCGGTCTCGTCTGCATGGTCGGTCATACCCGCCGCTTCAATCCGAGCCACCAGTACATTCACAACAAGATCACGGCCGGCGAGCTCGCGATCCAGCAGATGGACGTGCAGACCTATTTCTTCCGCCGCAAGAACATGAACGCCAAGGGCGAGCCGCGGTCCTGGACCGATCACCTGCTCTGGCACCATGCCGCACACACCGTCGATCTCTTCGCCTATCAGGCGGGCAGGATCGTCAAGGCCAATGCCCTGGAAGGCCCGATCCATCCCGAGCTCGGCATCGCCATGGACATGTCGATCCAGCTGAAGAGCGAGACGGGCGCGATCTGCACCCTCTCCCTCTCGTTCAACAATGACGGGCCGCTCGGCACCTTCTTCCGCTACATCGGCGACAACGGCACGTGGATCGCGCGCTATGACGACCTGTTCACTGGCAAGGAAGAGCAGGTCGACCTGACCGGCGTCACGGTCTCCAACAACGGCATCGAGCTGCAGGATCGCGAGTTCATCGCGGCCATTCGCGAAGGCCGCGAGCCCAACAGCTCGGTCGGCAAGGTGCTCGATTGCTATCGCGTGCTCGGCGAACTGGAGACGCAGCTCTCGTCAGCGAGCTGAGACATTTGACATCCTGATCCAGAAAGGCGTCCGGGGCGAAAAACGCGCCGGACGCCTTTCTTTGAAGACGCCGCCGCAATGTGGATTCGCTTCGCTCGGACGTGGACAGGCGCATCGCGGCTTGGGTGAACAAAGGCCTCGACTTCCGCGAAAGCGGGAACCCGGATCGAGATGCGGCTCAATTGTGCGCCAAGGTTCCCGCTTTCGCGTGAATGACAGAAAAAGGCGGCATCCCGCCTCCCCATCCTTGATTTTTGCCGTCCATCCAATGAGAAGGCCGGCATGACCCAACCGGCCACACCCCTCCCCGTTCGCACGATCGGCGGCCTTGCCGTCTCCGCCATCTCGCTCGGCTGCATGAACATCAGCCACGCTTACGACGTCGCGCCGAGCGAGGCGGACGCCATCCGCCTGCTCAACCATGCGCTCGACATTGGTGTGACGCTCATGGACAGCGCCGCGCTCTATGGCAGCGGTAACAATGAGCGCCTTCTCGCCAAGGCGATCGGGCATCGGCGGAGCGAATTCATATTGTCGAGCAAGTGCGTGCTCGACCTCATCGACGGCAATCGCATCCTCGACGCGCGGCCGGAGACAATCATGGGCTCGCTTGAGCGCTCGCTGCAGCGCCTCAACACCGATTTCATCGACCTCTATTATATGCATCGGCTCGACCCGAACGTACCGATCGAGGACTCCATCGGTGCGCTCGTCCGCGCCAGGGAGGCCGGCAAGATCGGCGCCATCGGCCTCTCTGAAATGTCTGCCGCGACGATCCGCCGCGCCCATGCCGTGCATCCGATCACCGCGGTACAGTCGGAATATTCGCCCTGGGTGCGCAATGCCGAGATCGCCGTGCTCGACACGTGCAAGGCGCTCGGCATCGGTTTCGTGGCGTTCTCGCCCGTTGCGCGGGGTTTCCTGGCAGGATCCGTAACCAAGGCCGAGTTCGCTCAGGGCGACATCCGCATCGCGATGCCGCGCTTCCAGGAGCCCAATTTCAGCGAGAATCTCAAGCTCGCCGCACGCTTCAACGCGGTGGCGGCCGAGGCCGGCGTTGCGCCTGCGCAGCTCAGCCTCGCCTGGGTCCTGTCGCGCTGGGAGCATATCGTCCCCATCCCCGGCACGCGCAACATCGCCCATCTCGACGAGAATGTGGCGACGCTCGGCCATAAGGTGGCGCAGGAACATCTCGACGCCGTCGATGCGATCTTCGTGCCCGGCGCGGTGAAGGGCGTGCGCTATTCCGCAGCAGCCCAGGCCCAGATCGACACCGAATTGCTGCCCGAGGAGGTTTCATAAGGCGGACCATTCGTCTCAATATAGCCCTTGCCATCTGTGTGTGTTGCTTACTATCGCAGGAGAAACGAAACCGTACGGGCGTCTCGCCTGACAGTGAGCAAACTGGAGAGAGGAACAAGCATGTCCGATGCAAATGAGCTCGCCGCAATGCGGCAGGAACTCGACGCCCTGAAGACCGAGGTGACCCGCCTCAACGACGTCAATGCGGTGCGCAAGCTCCAGTACACCTACGGCTATTTCATCGACAAATCGCAGTATAACGAGTGCGTCGACCTGTTCGCGGACGATGGCGAGGTCTGGTTCCTCGGCGGCATCTACAAGGGCAAGGAGGGCGTGAAGCGCCTCTACAAGGACCGCTTCCAGACCCAGTTCACGCAGGGCCACAATGGTCCCCGCTATGGCTGGCTGCTCGATCACCCGCAGCTGCAGATGGTCATCGACATTTCCGACGACGGCAAGACCGCCCAGCTGCGCGGCCGCTCGACCATGCAGGCCGGTCTCCATGAGACCGCCGAAGGCCAGCAGCGCGCCTGGTGGGAAGGCGGCATCTACGAGAATGAATATGTGAAGGTGGACGGCGTCTGGAAGATCAAGGCGCTGCGTTATTATCCCTTCTGGCACGGCAGCTTCGCGGAAGGCTGGGCCAAGACGCCGATCGACTTCATCCCGATGGCCACCGAGAAGGACCTGTTCCCCGGCAATCCGGTCGGCCCCGATGCCCTCATCGAGCCGCGCCCGCGCCTGTGGCCCGCCACCGACACGGTGCCGTTCCACTATCCGCACCCCGTCACCGGCCAACCCATCGTGCTCGACAACAGCCGCGCGCGCGAAGGCTTCAAGGACTAAGCCGCGTGAGGGACGAGGAACGCCAGAGTATCGAGTGGGCGTGCACGCGGCTCATCAACCTCTATACGCTCCTCAATGACGCCAATGATTGGGAGGCCGTGGCCTCGCTTTATACGCCGGACGGGTCGATGGCCCGTCCGAGCGCGCCCGACAAACCCATTGTCGGACGTGAGGCCATTCTCGCGGCATTTCTGGGCCGACCGGCCCGCGCCGCACGGCACGTCGTTTCCAATATCGTCGTCGATGTCCAGAGCGAGACGGAAGCCAGCGCGTACAGCGTTCTGACGCTCTTCCAGGGCCAGGACAATCCGGATGGCGGCCTGCCGATCCGCGATCCCAAGGGACCGCTGGTGGGCTATTACAAGGACCGGCTCGTCAGGACCGATGAGGGCTGGCGCTTCGCAGAACGTATCGGCGGACTGGATTTCGCACCGTGAGCGACGGCTTCACAGCGTTCCTCTCCCGCCCTTATCGCATCGAATGGGGTCATTGCGATCCCGCCGGTATCGTCTATGCGCCGCGCTTCCTCGAGATGTTCGGCGAGAGCACGATCATGCTGTTCGAGAAGGCGCTCGGCATCCGCAAGAAGGACATGCTCAAGGAATGCGACGTCATCGGCTTCCCGATGGTCGATGTCTCGGCGAAATTCCTGCGCCCCGCTTCTTATGGCGACAATGTCGTCCTCGAAGCGGAGGCCCCGGCCTTCGGCAATTCGAGCTTCACCATCCGTCACCGCCTGCTCAAGGAAGGCGCGGTCTGCGTGGAAGGCGTGGAAAAGCGCGTCTGGGCCGTCCGCGATGCCGAGCGCGGCATGCGCGCAGAGCGCGTGCCCGACGACATTCGGGCGCTGTTCACGCTGGGCTGAGCCATGGTCGCGGCGACGATCAACTATCTCTCGCCCGATTCCCGCATCAATCGCTTCTTCTGGGCACCCGAAGGCCGGCTCAGCACCAGCATCTCCGTGCCGCATCGTGTCGAGATCGGCGATGCGCGCCAGGCGGAACGCCCTTTCACGCTGGACGAGCATGGTTTCACGCTGGTCACGCAGCCGACAGCCGTTGCGAGCCTCGACGACAGGGCCGCATTGGACAGCATCTACGCGCGCGAAGTCGAGCAGATCGCAATGGGCCTGACCGGCGCCGATCTTGTGGTTGCCATGGGCTATGAGCTGCGATCCAGCGTGGCGGGCGATCGCCCGATGCTTCCGCCTGCCGCCCGCGCGCATATCGACTATGACACACGGACCGCGCACCAGATCGCGCAGCGCCGCTACCGCAAGGCGCAGCCCGATGGTCCGGACTATAAGCGCTTCATTCTGTTCAGCCTCTGGCGCTGCTTCTCAGCCCCGCCGCAGGACTGGCCGCTCGCGCTCTGCGATTTCGAAAGCAGCAGGGATACTGCCGAAGTCCGCAGCGTCAAGATCGACGTGCCGCGCCTGCCCGAAGGCGGCGCGCTCCACGCGCCGATCGCGGGCGAGGACGAGATGGGCGCCAGCGCGCTGTTCGCTTTCGACGCCGACCATCGCTGGTGGTGGTATCCGGCGATGAGCCGCGACGAGGCGATCTTCATCAAGTTCCACGACAGCGACCATGGCCGCGCCTGGCGCACGCCGCACTGCGCATTCCATGACGAGACGACCGCCGGCACGATGCCCCGTCAAAGCATCGAATTTCGCGGCTGCGCCTACTTCTCGAAAAAATGACTCGAACAGGGCCGATTTTCGGGCAAACAAGGGCGCAAGAGTCATAAGCCCCGTCAAAAAGGGGCCGGAGGGGAAGACAGCACATGCATACAGTGGAAGAACATGCCGCGCGCGCGCAAGGTCGCGGCAGTGCCGGCTATCAGGCACTCGTGGTGGGGCTGTTAAGCCTCAATTTCGGCATAGTCTTCTTCGATCGCAATTCGACGAACTTCCTGATGCCCTTCGTGCAGAAGGATCTAGGCCTGAACTTCGATCAGGTCGGCAGCGTAGCGGGCATCTTCTCCTTCTTCTGGGCGCTGGCCGCCTTCGGCGTCGGCCGCCTCTCGGATATCGTCGGCAACCGGAAACTTCTGCTGGTCATCTCGACCCTCGCTTTCTCGGCCTGCTCTTTCCTCACGGGCCTCGCGGCAAGCTTCGCGATGCTCATCGGCGCGCGCATCCTGATGGGCGTGGCCGAGGGCGGCGTCATGCCGATCAGCCATGCCATGGTAGCGAGCGAAGTCAGCCCCGAGCGCCGCGGCCTCGCACAGGGCATCGCTCAAAACTTCGGCTCCAACTTCTTCGGCAGCTTCGTCGCACCCGTCGTACTGACCTGGCTCGCCGCGCAATATGGCTGGCGCGAGGCTTTCTATATTGCAGGCATTCCCGGCATCGTCTGCGGGCTGTTGATCTGGTTCCTCATCGAAGAGCCGGCCAAGACGCCTCAGGAGAAGGTTGAGAAACACAAGAAGGGCTTTGTTGCAGGGATCGGCGAATATTTTTCCGCCATCGTCCAGGTCATGAAGATCCGCAATATCTGGGTCTGCGTCGTGATGGGCATCCTGTTGGTCGCCTATCTCGTCATCACCTGGGCGTTCATGCCCCTCTATCTTACCCAGATCCGCGGCTATACCGACAGCGAACAGAGCTGGCTCATGGGCACGCTCGGCATATCGGCGACGCTGGGCAGCTTCCTCACCGCAGGCCTTTCCGACAGGATCGGGCGTCGTCCGGTGATGATCGCAATGCCGCTCATTTCGATGCTGCTGCCGCTGGGGGTCATGTTCTACCACGGCTCCTACGCGGTGATGGTGGCAATCTTCTTCGTCGGCTGGGCCCTCAATGGCATCTTCCCGCTGTTCATGGCCACCGTGCCTTCGGAAAGCGTGAGTCCTGCGCAGGCCGCGACCGTGTTCGGCCTCTGCATGGGCAGCTGCGAAATCCTCGGCGGCGCGCTTGGTCCCAAGATCGCCGGTATACTCGCCGATGCCCATGGCCTCAATGCGCCGATGTGGATGATGTTCGGCCTCGCCCTCGCGGGCGGCATTTTCGGGATGCTCCTTAAAGAAACGGCGCCCAGTCAGATCGCCAAGCGCAAAAGCTGAAAGACCGAAACAAGGAAGGGCAGGTGCGCCGATCGCGCCCTGCCCTTTCTGCTACCTATGGAAATCTTAGACCAGGACGCCGGCCCGTGCCGCCGCGATGCGGGCGCCTTCGGCCAGGCTCGCCAGCTTCTTCCAGGTCACGGCCGGGTCGATCTTGCCATAGCCGGCGAAGGTGCCGAAGCCGCAGTCGGTGCTCGCGATCACGCGGTCCAGCCCGACGATGTCGGCGAAACGCTCGATGCGCTGGGCGATCAGCTCGGGATGCTCCAGATAGTTGGAGCAGGTGTCGATCATGCCCGGCGCCAGGATCTTCTCTTCCGGAATCTTCGCATCGCGCCAGACCTTCCACTCATGCTCGTGACGCGGATTGGCGGCTTCGAACAGGATGGTCGCGGGGCGCGCCTTCAGCACCACGTCGATCACCCGCTCGAGCGGAATGTCATGGTCGTGCGGGCCTTCATAGTTGCCCCAGCAGATGTGCATGCGCATCTTCTCGGGCGGGATATTGGCGGTCGCGGCGTTCAGTGCCTCGACATTGGCCTCCGCCACCTTGATGAAATCGGCCTCGCTCATGTCCTGATAGCCGGTGTGGCGCGACATGGCGAGGTCGGGACAATCGAGCTGCAGATCGAAACCTGCGTCGACGATGGCCTCATATTCCGGACGCATGGCGTCGGCGAGATCGGCCAGATAGGCCTCGTGGGTGGGATAGAAGGCATTCTTCTGGAATGCGGTGATCAGGCCCGGCGAGGCCGAGTTCATGAACGCGCGAACCCACTCGCCATTGCTCTTCTGGCCCTCCTTGGCGAGCGACGCCTTGAAGCGGCGGATGTCGTCGTGAAGGGGCTGGAGATTGACCAGCTTGACCTTCGAAATGCACGAGGAGCGCGTGAACTCCTGGCTGCCCATGATGAGCGCAAGCTTCTTCCGCAGCTCCGGCAGCGGCGCGAGATCTGCGGCGGGAACACGATCGGTATGACCGCCAAAGCCCTCTAAACGTTCGATCATATATGTCGAATAGCCGACCTTGCCGAGCTCGCCGTCAGAGACGATGGTGACGCCGGCCTCGACCTGCTTCTTTACCGCTTCGTCGACGGCCGCCTGCACGACGCGATCGAATTCATCCGCGTCATAGGGTTCGCCATGGTCGCGCGCCAGCAACAGCGGTGTCAGCTCCGGCCCACGTGGCAGGCTCCCCACATGTGTGACATTTACGCTCGTCATGGCTCGAATCTCCTTTTCGCCCGCAGGCGGGTTGCACAGGAGCGCCCATAGCAAATTGCGGTGGAAAGTAACCCGAATCCGATTGATTCAATCACAAATGATAAGTGGGGTTCATATTTCACGATATGAAAATATCCGCCCCGGTGACTCGGTGTTACTTACTAGACACACCTCCTTCTGCTAAGCACCGCCTCGATCCGGCGCCCGCTCTCGGGCGAAACACAATGCGCGGGATATTTGAGGAGAGACACATGCGTGTGAAAGACGCCCTATCTGTCGGTTTTCTTGCACTCTCGACCGCGATTGCGGTTCCCGCCTTCGCCCAGAACGCCCCTGCGTCCGGCGGCGCAGCGGCATCGACTGACGAGGCCGCGCCCGACATCGTGGTGACCGCGCAGTTCCGCGAAACCAAGCTGCAAGATACGCCGATCGCCATCACCGCGGTCAATGCCAAGCTCCTTGACGAGCGCGGCCAGACCAACATCGCCGCTGTTGCCGCGCAGGCGCCGAACGTGTCGCTGCGGCCGCAGCCGCAGAATGGTGGTTCGGGCCTCATCGCGTTCATCCGCGGCGTCGGCCAGACCGATTTCAACTATGCACTCGATCCGGGCGTCGGCGTCTATATCGACGATGTCTACATTCCGACGCTGTCGAGCTCGCTGCTCGAACTGATCGACCTTGATCGCGTGGAAATCCTGCGCGGTCCGCAGGGCACGCTCGCGGGCAAGAACGCCATCGGCGGCGCGATCAAGCTGTTCAGCGCCAAGCCGAGAGGCGATGGCAAGGGCAGCCTGCGGGTCGAATATGGCTCGTTCAACGAAGTCAGCGTCCGCGGCATGATGGACATCGGCATCACCGACAATCTGGCGTTGCGCGTGTCCGGCATGGGCCGCGGCCGCGACGGCTATGTCGCGATGCTCGACTATGGCCAGACGCACCCGAATTCGAACGTGCCGCAGAACAACACGCGCGGCAGCGGCAACGCCGACTATGGGACGATGGGCGGGCAGAATGTCATTGCAGCCCGCGCCGCCCTGCGGTGGACGCCGGACGACAAGCTCGAGATCAACATTTCGGGCGACTATACCCGTGAGAGATCGGAAGCGATCCCGACCGTGCTGCTCGCAGCCGGCAAGATCTGTTCGGCGCCGACATGCACCAACTTCGATCCGAATTCGACGGGCGTCTCGTCCTCGCCGGCCATTGTCAACGGCACCATGACGTCGGTTCCCTGGCTCGTCGGCAAGAACGGCCAGCCCGTCAACATGAGCTGCGCTTTCGTGCCCGCCGGCAAGTTCGGCTGCGATACGGGCGGCAACCTGCTCGGCTGGGATCCGCGGTTCGTCAGCTATTCCAACTTCATGGATGGCATGGCCACCTCGACGACGGCGCCGTTCAAGCCTTACTTCTCGCTGCCGCTCACCAACTTCAACGGTTGGGGTATCCACGGCAACCTGACGTACAGCATCACCGACGATGTGCAGTTCGTCTATATCGGCTCCTACCGTAAGTATAATTCGAAGTTCGGCCAGGATCAGGACGCGACGCCGATCCCGGTGGCACAGCTCGACAACCAGCTCGATCACCACGCCTTCACCTCGGAAGTCCGCCTCAACTTCAAGTCGGGCGATTTCCTCGAAGGTACGGTCGGCGGTTTCTATCTCGACCAGAAGGGCACTTACACGGCCCGCGTCGACCTGAACTATGTGACGCCGACGATCGACTTCCTGCACGGCCCGGACACCACGCCGAGCTCCACCAAGGCGCTGTTCGCCACGGTGACCCTGCACCCGACCTCGGCGTTCAGCCTCACCGGCGGCCTTCGCTACACGAAGGACAAGAAGGACTATACCTACTTCCGCCGCAATCCGGACGGCACCGTCCCCAACAGCACGACCTGCCCGCCGGGACCGCCGTCCTTCGGGTCGTCCAACTGCCTGCTCGCGGGCATCTACAACATCACCGGCAGCTTTGCGGGCGATCGTTGGGACTGGCGCATCGTGGGCGACTATCGCTTCTCGGAACAGTTCCTCGCCTACGCGTCGGTTTCGACCGGCTTCAAGGGTGGCGGCGTCAATCCGCGTCCGTTCGTTGCCGACCAGCGTCTGCCGTTCAATCCCGAAACGCTCACCACCTATGAAATCGGCTTCAAGTCCGACCTGTTCGACCGCAAGGTTCGTCTGAACGGCGCCGCCTTCTTCAATAAATACGACAACATCATCCTGGCCAAGGCGGTCTGCACCGAATCCGTTCTGCAGTCCCCGTGTCTGCGGCCGGCCAATATCGGTAAGGCGGACGTGAAGGGCTTCGAGCTGGAGTCGACCATCCGCCCCGTGAAAGGCCTGACGATCGACGGCAGTGTCGCCTATCTCGACTTCAAATACACCTCGCCGGCCGTTAACGGATATCTGGTTTCGGGCACCACCTCGTCCGGCGCCCCGGTGCAGGGCGCGGTGCCGGCCAACGGTATCACCCCCTACACGCCGAATTGGACGTGGAGCATCGGCACTCAATATGATTACGTCACCGATGTCGGCACGTTCAGCGCCCGCATTGACGGCAACTATCAGGGCAAGCTCTATACGAATGCCGAAAACACGAGCTGGGGCACGATCAAGGGTCACTTCCTGGCTGACGGTCAGATTTTCTGGCGCGACAGCAAGGATGACTGGAAGATTTCGCTCCAGGTCAGGAATATCTTCAACAAATACTACTTCCAGACGATCAGCGACGTCACGAACTCGCTCGGCGTCGTCAGCGGCGTGCCGGCCCTGCCGCGCACCTGGACACTGGGCGTCAGCCGCAACTTCTGATCGGCTTCACCGCCAATCGGATCGAAGAGGGGCCGGAGCAATCCGGCCCCTTTTTTCATGTCCACCCGCCATCGCGCCGGCTTTCCATTTCTCTCCATGAACCGCAGCGCATTGTCGCCGCACGCCGCTTGATTTGCGCGGGCCGGCTGGCATTCTCCCAATCAAGGTCCGGATGCGACGGACCATATAGGAGAGCGCGCATGGCAGAGGCCCCCACGACCGAATTCTGGAAGGGCACCAAGCCCATCGCCCAAGCCTTCCGCCCGGGCGCCAAGCCGGACGCCTATTTCGCCAAGATCGCCGAGGGCAACGAGCGGCTCTGGGTCCCGTTCAACGATACCGTCTTTTCCAAACCCGTCTGGATCAGCCCGGAGCGCAACATGTGGGCGGACGTGCTGATGGCCAAGAAGGCCGCGATCGTCAGCCGCCATTATCACCCCTGCCCGATCTGGGCCTATACGATCAGCGGCAAATGGGCCTATCTCGAGCATGACTGGACCGCGACGGCCGGCGACTTCGTCTTCGAAGCGCCGGGGGAAAGCCACACGCTCGTCGCCTATGACCATCCCGATCCGATGAAGGTCTTCTTCGTCGTCACCGGGCCGCTTATGTGGCTCGACGAGGATGGCAACACGGTCGGCCATTATGACGTGTTTGACTATATGGCGCAGGCCCGTGCACATTATGAGGCGGTCGGAATCGGCGCTGATCATATCGACACGCTGATGCGCTGAGCACACCCAGGAAACGGCGGAGGAGAGACGCCATGAACAGGCCTGAGAGCAAGATGACCGCGCCGCCGAGCCAGGAGCGCAGGATCGTCAAGGTGCCCGAGCTCTTCCCGGATCTCATCGCCAAACATGCCCATGCCGGCCGCTTCGTCCATTATGACGAGAAGGACAGCCCCTGGGTGCCCTTCGGCGAGAATGCCGCGATCAAGCATCTGCTGTTCGACACGCGGCATAACATCTATTCCAACATCCTGTGGATGAAGGGCCCCAGCGTCGTCGGCACGCACAAGCATCGCGGCTATGTCGTGATGGTCTGCCTCGAAGGCAGCGTGCGCTATCTCGAATATGACTGGGTCGCGACCGAAGGATGTTTCATCTACGAAACACCTGGCGAGGCGCACACGCTGGTGACCGACCATCCCCAGGGATGCAAGCTGTTCGGCTGGATGCAGGGGCCCAATGAATTCTACGATCCCGACGGCAATCTCGTCATGACCGCGGACGTCTGGTGGTTCATGGATCACTATGAAAGCTACTGCAAAGCGAACGACATCCCCTTGAATCCGGAGCTTTATCTGTGAGCGGTGTACCATCCGAAAGAGGGCCCAAGGCGCTCGAACAATTCGATATCGGCGGCCGCAGCGCCATCGTGACCGGCGCGGCGTCCGGCATTGGCCTCGCTTATGCCGAGGCCATGGCGGAAGCGGGCGCGAAGGTCACGCTTTCGGATATAGACGGCACAGCCGCCGAACGCGAAGCGGCCCGCCTGCGCGGGGAAGGCTATGAAGCACGCGGCGTCCGGCTCGACGTGACCGATCGCGCCCGCACGACGCAGGTCATGGACGAGCATGCCGCGACTTATGGCGGCCTCGACATCTGCTTCGCCAACGCCGGCCTGGGACTCGGCCCCGGCTTCTGGAGCCCCGCCGGCGGTCGCGATCCGGCTGGCCAGATCGACACCTTCGACCCGGCCATGTGGGACAAGACGATCGCGATCAACCTGACCGGCGCCTACAATACCATGCGGGACGCCGCGCGGATCATGAAGAAGCAGGGCCGCGGCGGTTCGATCATCGCCACCGCTTCCAATGCGGGCATCATGTGCGAAGCGATCGTGCCCATGCCCTACATGCCGAGCAAGGCGGGTGTCATCCACATGGTCAAGCACATGGCCTTCGAGCTCGGCGAATATAGGATCCGCGTCAATGCGATCCTGCCCGGCCCCTTCGTCACCAACATCGCCGACGGCTATTTGAAGGATCCGGTGGTTCGCAAGGCGTGGGACGAGTCGACGCTGATGGGCCGGATCGCCGACACCTGGCAGATCAAGCCGCTGGCGCTGTTCCTCGCCTCGGATGCATCCAGCTATGTGACCGGCAGCCCGATGCTGATCGACGGCGGCATGGCGCTGGGCAGGCTCGGCTAGGCCCACCGCATTTTTCACCGTTCGCCCTGTTCGAGCGAGACGCGTGGCTCGCTCGAATGCCGAGGGGTTTTTGGAAAGATCAGGGAGAGTAGCGCATGACCCAAGCACAAGCCGCCATCTGTTATGGCGGGGACAAGCCCTTCGCCATCGAGGCCGTGACACTGGACGCGCCGCGCGCGGATGAAGTGCTCGTGCGCATCCATGCCTGCGGCATCTGTCATACCGACATGGCGGCGCGTGACCAGCAGATCCCGCCCTCGCTACCCGCCATACTCGGTCATGAGGGTGCGGGCGTCGTGGAGAAGGTGGGCGCCGATGTGAGCCATGTGAAGCCGGGCGACCGCGTCATCATGAGCTTCAACAGCTGCGGCCACTGCCCCGCCTGCGATCTCCACAAGCCGACCTATTGCTATGATTTCGTGCCCCACAACTGGCTTGGCACGCGCGCGGACGGCAGCGCGACGACGCATCAGGGCGACAAGCCGGTCAACGCCCATTTCTTCGGCCAATCCTCTTTCGCCACCCATGCGCTCGCCCACGCCCGCAATGTGGTGAAGATACCGGAGAGCGCAGCAGCCATCGATCTCGCCACGCTGGCGCCGCTCGGCTGTGGCCTGATGACCGGCGCGGGCGCCGTGCTGCGGACGATGGCGGTGCGCAAGGGCGCGCCAATCGCCGTGTTCGGGGCGGGCGCGGTCGGCCTCGGCGCGATCATGGCCGCGAAGATCGCCGGCGCGACCCCGATCATCGCGGTCGACGTGCATGACAATCGCCTGACGCTCGCAAAGGAACTCGGCGCGACCCACATCATCAACGGCAAGAGCGAGGACGCGCCGACGAAAATCAAGGAGATCGCGCCGCAGGGCCTTTCCTACGCCTTCGACACGACCGGCATCAACACGTTGATCGAGCAGGCTTTTACCCTGCTTTCGCCGCTCGGCATTCTTGGCATGGTCGGCGCATCCTCGACCGCCGACAATCTCGTTTTCAACGAAGCGAGCTTCATGGGCGGCGGCAAGCGGGTGATGGGCATCCTCGGCGGCGACAGCGATCTGGTCACCTTCCTGCCCGAACTGGTGGAGCATCATCTCGCCGGACGCTTCCCGCATGACCGGCTGATCAGGACGTTCGCCTTCGACCGGATCAACGAGGCTTTCCATGCCGGCGAAAGCGGCGAGGTGGTGAAGCCCGTGCTCGTCATGCCCAGCTAGGAGGCGTGGCGATGATCCCTGACCCCGGCGAATCCTTCCACAGCGACAGCCTCGATCTGCCCTGGGCCGAGAATTGGGCAGGCGATCCGGCCATCCAGCTCAAGGCGCTGATGATCGATATAGAGGGCAGCCGCTATGCCGTGCGCATGCGCTTCCGCGCCGGGCTGCAGGTGGCGCCGCACAAGCACACCGGCGAGGTCCATGCCTATACGTTCAGCGGCAAGTGGAATTATCTCGAATATGCCGACAGCCCGGCCAATGTCGCGGGCTCCTATCTGTTCGAACCGCCGGGCACGACGCACACGCTCAAGATCGCCGACGATGCCGGGGAATGGACCGAAGTGCTGTTCATTCTCTACGGTGCGATGCTGCACATGGATGAGAGCGGCGCGATCATTGGCGTCACCGATGCCGAAAGCGTGCTCGCCGAATATACGCAGCGACTGAAAGACCGGAACATTCCCCTGCCCGCGCACTTGCCGGTCGGCGGACGCATGGCTTATCGGAAGCTTCAGGATTAATCGTCACCCCGCCCGTTCGGTTCAAGCCAAGTCGAGAACCGCGATGATTGCGCTCCGCGTGTCTCGACTTCGCTCGACACGAACGGCGCCGACAAGAGAGTGAAACCGATATGCGCGCCGCCGTGATGCAGGGCCTGCACAAGCCCCTCACCATCGAGACCCTGTCCGATCCGACGCCCGGCGAGGGTCAACTCGTCGTCAAGGTCGGCCGTTGCGGCATTTGCGGGTCTGATCTGCATATGACCGAGAATGCCGGCTACGGCATGAAGGCCGGCGACGTGCTCGGCCATGAGTTCGCCGGCGAAGTGGTCGCGCTCGGCAAGGGCGTCGAAGGCGTGCGCACCGGCGATCTCGTCTCGGTCATCCCGCTCGCCAGCTGCGGCCAATGCGCCTCCTGCCAGGCGGGCGACCTCGCCTGGTGCGACAAATTCGGCCTGCAGGGCGGCGGCTATGCCGAATATGCCCTCACCCGCCCCAATCAGTGCGTCATCCTGCCGAAGTCCGTGAGCCTGTCGGACGGCGCCATTGTCGAGCCGCTCGCCGTTGCGCTGCATGGCGTCTCGATGTCGGGCATCAAGCCGGGCGACAAGGTCATTGTGCTCGGCGCCGGACCGATCGGATTGGCCGTTGCCTTCTGGGCGCGCCGCGCAGGCGCCGGCAAGGTGGTCGTACAGGACATCGCCCCGCACCAGCGCGACCGCGCGCTGGAAATGGGCGCCACCGATTTCGTGATCGACCGCGAGGACCCGGTCGGCGCCTCCACCCGCGCGCTCGGCGGCCTCGCCGACATCGTCTTCGAATGCGTCGGCATCCCCGGCCTCATCGCCCAGGCGGTGCAGCAGCTGCGCGGCCGCGGCACCATCGTGCTGCTCGGCCTCTGCAACGTTCCCGACACGTTCAACAGCTTCGCCATGCTCTCGAAGGAAATCAGGCTGATCACCTCGGCCTTCTTCACCAGCGGCGAATATGAAGCCGCGCTCGACGCGCTGGACCGGGGCGCCGCCGAACCGCGCGCGCTGGTCACCTCGACGGTGAGCCTCGCCGACACGCCCGCCACCTTCGAGGCGCTCAAGTATCGCACGCATCAATGCAAGGTGCTGATCGCGCCGGGGGACTGAGCGGAGATTCGCGTGGCTCGAAAGCGGGTGCTGCTTCAACCCTTGAAGGGGGCGAAAGAACGGCCGGTCATTCGACGAACCACTCCGGAAAATCGCGGAAGCTCATGAGCTTGTTGTTGAAGAACCGGGCGATGAAGGCAGTTTCTGTTTTATCAAAATAATCGCCATGCGTGAAAAGGCCGTTGCAACCTTCCAGATCTTCCGGAAAAAACTGATTCCTGATCAATGTAAACTGCAACGCAGAATTGCCCCCCAAGTGTCGAATAAGATTTATTTCCTTGATCTTGATGGGATCAGGGTCAAGCTTGCCGCCAGAAATTCGAAATTCGCGAAAGAAGAGGTAATTATATAGCGACCCGCCTACATTTTCCGAGACGGGATACTCGTAGTAGACATTGATGTTGCGCCTATCGACCCACTCGGAAACGACATCTTGAGACAAGCCTGGCGCCTGGTTCATGAACGCAACAAGCTCATGAATTTGCCGCTCGCATTCGGCCAGCCGAAGCGCCTTGGCTTTCACGGTGGGAAGGATCGTACACGCGTTCGCAGCAGAGGATGCCAACAACACCGATGCGACCGCACCGACGCCCAACAGCTCGCGTCGCTTCATCACCTATCCATGCTCCCCATCACGCTGCACGCCTGAGGATTGCACGAGATCGTGGTGTCAGCAATGCAGCGCATCCTGACCGTCGCCCTTTTTGTGTTCATGCGGGCCTCATATTTGAGCGGAAGGTAACAGCGACGTGTCCTCATCTCTCGACAAATTCAGCGAATAGTGTGCCTCTCAACCTGCCGGCTTGGGCGCGACTGCCGGCGGTGCCGCCCCGAAGCCCGCATTGGCGTCGTTGATGATCCGCCGCCGCTTGATCTTCCACTCGCCGTTCACCTTCACGAACTCGTCGATTTCGCGGCCCTGCTCGTGCACCTCGGGCGCCTTGGCCGGATCGGGGACCTGCACGCCGGTGTAGATGAACTCGCCATGGGCCGTGTTGCCGGTGACGGTGATGCGCGGATTATTGACCAGCACGTTCATGCGCACGCGCGGCTTGCTCGGGTCGGCGGGCCGGAGCCCGGCATACATGGCCTTGATCGCCTCGCGCCCCTTGATCTCGCGCGTGCCGAGCACGAGCACCCCGTCCTCGGTATATTCATTACCGAAATCGGGGCCCTTCGTGCCGCCGAGCTGGCTGTAATATTCGATGACCAGATCCTCGATCTGGAGCCGGTCGAGCATCGTTTCCTTGGTCGTCCTGGCCAGCGCGCCCGCTGCAATCAAAGCCGCTGCACCCAGCGCGATTCCAGTTTTCATCTTTCGCATCAGCATCCCCTCCAGTCAGATTATTCCGTTCGTCGTTGCGAGCGAAGCGAAGCAATCCAGGATGGCGCCACACTGGATTGCTTCGCTTCGCTCGCAACGACGGGTGTGTGTCAAAACCTAGCGCCATGACAACCGCCCGCACCGCGAAATCCGTCAACTTAAGCCTTCGCATGTGCAAGGCTTTCCGATACGGCGGCCTCAATTGAATCACCAGCAAAGAGCCAGAAATCATGACCGCACGTGGCCTCAACGTCGAGAAATTCGCCCGCCCCGAAGGCCCCACCGTCCGGGACGCCGTCATGACGCTGCTGCGCGATCTCGGCATGACCACCTTGTTCGGCAACCCCGGCTCGACCGAGCTCCCGCTGTTCCGCGACATGCCGCAGGATTTCCGGTATATTCTCGGCCTGCAGGAGAGCGTGGTCGTCGGCATGGCGGACGGCTTCGCGCAGATGAGCGGCAATGCCGCCTTCGTGAACCTGCACTCGTCCGCCGGCACCGGCCATGCGCTCGGCAATATCTTCACCGCCTATCGCAACCAGACGCCGCTGGTGATCACCGCCGGGCAGCAGGCGCGCAGCATCTTCCCCTACGACCCGTTCCTCTATGCCGAGCGGGCCACGGAATTCCCCCAGCCCTTCGTCAAATGGACCTGCGAGCCAGCCCGCGCCGAGGATGTGCCGCTCGCCATCCTGCGCGCTTATCATATGGCGATGCAGGCGCCGCGCGGCCCCGTGTTCGTGTCGGTGCCGATCGACGATTGGGACCGCCCCTGCGCGCCGATCACGCCGTCGCAGGTCGGCAGCGCCACCATGGCAGACCCAACCCTGATCGCCGCCGCCGCCGAAGCGCTCAACAAAGGGCGCTCGCCGGTGATCGTCGCGGGCGCGGGTGTCGGCCGCGAAAATGCGCGCGCCGCACTCCAGCAGCTCGCCGAGACGCACAAGGCGCCCGTCTGGGTCGCCCCCATGGCCGCGCGCGCCGTCTTTCCCGAGGATCATGCCCTGTTCGCCGGCTTCCTGCCCGCGTCGCGCGAGGCCGTCGTCAATGCACTGAAGGGTCATGACGTTGTGCTGGTGCTCGGCGCGCCGGTCTTCACCTATCATGTCGAGGGCTTCGGCCCCTATCTGCCCGAGGGTGCAAGCCTCTTCCAGATCGTCGACGATCCCCATGCCGCCGCGCGCACGCCGGTCGGCCAGGCGATCGTGGGCAATGTCGCGGAGGCGATTGCCGCGCTCAGCGCCGCCGCGAAGCCCGCCGCCCGCGCGACGCCGGCCATCACCGCACCGGCGCTCGACGAGGCCGTGAGCGGCACCGGCATCACCGAAGTCCGCCTGATGCAGCGCCTCACCGAACTGCGCCCGAAAGGCCTTATCGTGAGCGAAGAGGCGCCCTCCACACGCGGGCCGCTGCACGATCATTTCCCCATCCGCCTCGACGACGAATTCATGGCGACGGCGAGCGGCGGCCTTGGCTTCGCCCTTCCCGCCGCCGTGGGCGCGGCCCTCGCCGAACCCGACAGGACGGTTTTCTGCCTGCTCGGCGACGGCTCGGCCATGTATTCGATCCAGGGCATCTGGACGGCGGCCGAGATGAAGCTCGACGTCCGCTTCCTCATCGTCAACAACGGCGGATATGCGGCGCTCGAACAGTTCGGCGCGCTGTTCGACATGGACGTGGTGGGCAGCAAGCTGCCCGGCCTCGACTTCGTGAAACTGGCCGAAGGCATGGGCGTGACTGGCGCAAGAGTAAGCGAAGTTGCCGCGCTGGACGACGCCATTATGGAGCTCTTTTCCGGCAACGGCCCCAAGCTCCTTGAGGTGATTGTGCAACGCCCGTCCTGAAAAGAACAGGCACACCCCCATTTTTACTTGAATTGACAAGCGTCAAACAGTCTTGGGGCCGGCGCCCCAGAAGGGCTGCCTTGCTTATTCAGTTTCAAGGAGACATTTCATGTTCCAGAGGGCCCTCATGGTGTCGGCAATGCTGCTGACATCGACGAGCGCGTTCGCCCAGGCGAATGCCGCCCAGCCCGCCGATGGCGCCGAGAGCGAAAGCGACGCGATCATCGTCACCGCCCAGAAGCGCGAGCAGTCGCTGCAGGATGTGAGCGCTGCCGTCAGCGCCCTCAGCGCGGATCGTCTCGTCAGCGCCGGCGTCAACAATATCTCCGATCTCCAGACGATCGTCCCCTCGGTCAATTTCGGCAGCGACTTCAACCAGGCCAAGATCTTCATCCGTGGCGTGGGCGCCAACACCTCGACCACGGGCAGCTCGACCGGCGTCGCCTTCCATGTCGACGGCGCCTATGTGGCGCGCGCCGAAGCGCAGCTCACCTCGCTGTTCGATCTCGCGCGCGTCGAAGTGCTGCGCGGGCCGCAAGGCACGCTCTACGGTCGCAACGCCGTCGGCGGTTCGATCAATGTCATCACCGCCAAGCCGACGAACAATTTCGAGGGCTATGGCCGTATTTCCTACGGCAATTTCAATGCCCTGACTGCGGAAGCCGCCGTCAGTGGCCCGATCAGCGAGGGCATTCGCGCCCGCCTGGCGATCAAGACCGAAGGTCGCGACGGCTTCGGCGTCAATCCGGTCTCCGGCAAGGATGTCGACGACCTCAACCGCCGCATGGGCCGTGCGCAGATCGAGTTCGATCTCGGCCCGAAGGCGACCTGGCTGGTTGCCGGCGAATATTTCCGCCAGAGCGACTCCTCCGGCGCCATCCACTATCTGCGCGCGTCCTTCCCGGGCGTCGCCCGCCTCGCCCCGCTCGGTGTCGGCGGCTATGCCGCCAATCCGCGCGATCTCGCGACCGAGTCCACGCCGGGCACCGAGACCGAGACCTATGCGTTCACCAGCACGCTCAACGTGCCGCTGAACGACCATCTCACCGTCACGGATATCGCCAACTATCGCTCGTTCAAGAGCTCGCTGTTCCAGGATCTCGACCTTTCGGCCGTCGTCGACAGCCTGCCCACCAACGGCCAGGCGACGACGGTGCAGGAGCGCCGCATCGACAGCCGGCAGTGGAGCAACGAGTTGCGTGTCGGCCTGCAGTCGCAATGGGTGAACGGCACGATCGGCGCCTATTTCTTCCATGAGCGCCAGCGCCCGATCGACAATGTCGGCCTCGCCAACCGCAACGGCATGGTCCAGAACATCGGCGTGCTGCAGGCGGCCGGCATCCCCCTCAGCGAGGCCTATGGCCTGTGCGGCTATTCGCCGGACGGCGTGCAGGGCGGCAGCACGATCATCGCGCCCAAGCGCGTGTGCACCCACTCCAATCTGAGCACGGACGCCTTCTCGATCTTCGGCCAGTATGAGATCGGCCTCGGCCTTCTGGGCGACACGCTCTCGGCCTTCACCCTCAAGCTCGGCGGCCGCTGGAGCAGCGAGCATGTCGAGTCCGAAAACCCCTCGATCGTCATCACGCGCAACGGCCTCGGCCCGGTCCTGCGCTACACGGCGGCGGGCACCCACACCGAGCGGACCTTCCGGGACTTCACCCCGGAAGCCGGCCTCGAGTGGAAGCCCAACAAGGACGTCCTCGTCTATTACACCTATTCGGAAGGCTTCAAGGCGGGCTCGGGCGAGAATGCCTCGGGCAGCACGACGATCGTCAACCCGGAGAAGATGTACAACCATGAGGCAGGCATCAAGGCGAGCTTCGGCCGCCTGCTGACGGTGAACCTGGCCGGCTATGCCTACACGCTGAACGGCCTGCAGCTGAACAAGACGATCGCGGGTGGCCCGACCGGCTATACCACGATCTTCCAGAACGCAGCGAAGACCCGCGCCAAGGGCGTCGAGATCGACACGATGCTGCGTCCGGCCAGGGGCCTGCGCATCAGCGGTGCGCTCTCCTACACCGACGCGCATTTCGTCGACTATCTGACGCTCGATCCGCTGAACCCGGCCAACATCGCCGGCGGCACGCCCTATAACGCCGTCACCAACCCGGATCCAACCGCGTTCGGCGCGCCGGGCGGCGGCACCATCCAGCTCGCCGGCAACGATACGCGCAACAGCCCGCGCTGGTCGTGGAACGTGCATGGCGAATATGACGTCGACGCCACGTTCGGCACGTTCACGCCGAGCATCGACATCTCGCACAAGAGTCGCGTCTATTTCAGCGAATATATGCGGGCGATCGAGAGCAGCGCGCCCTACACCATGGTCGACGCATCGATCGCGTTCGAGACGCGTGACGGCAAGATCCGCGCACAGCTGTGGATGAAGAACATGTTCGACATCTTCCGCCCGAGCAGCACCTTCGCGCTCGCCACGGGCCGCCTGCTCGGCGCGACCTGGCTGCCGCCGCGCACCTTCGGCGTGTCGCTCGGCTACAAGTTCTGATCGAAGACAGGGTACAGGCGGTGGCTTCGGCCATCGCCTGTGCGCACCGTTTCGGCCGCATGACGGCGGCCACAAAATCCCTCTACGGCCACTTGAATCGGTTGTACCTCTCCGCGTTTTCCAGCACATGCTGCACGCGACGAGGCGAGGCTCGCGCGGCGGTTTGCCATGACCTTTCCCGGTTGGACCAGAAACGAGAGGGACGAGATGTCGAAGACCTTCATCACCTGCGCGATCACCGGCGCCTCGCCGATGCCCAAGCATCCCAACTTCCCGTTCCGTCCCGATCATGTCGCCCAGGAAGCGCTGGACGCTGCCGATGCCGGCGCCTCGATCATCCACGTCCATGTCCGCAACCGCGAGGACGGCACGCCGAGCCAGGATCTCGAGGACTATCGCGAGGTCGTGAATCTCATCCGCCAGAAGAACAATGAGGTGATCCTCAACGTCACCACCGGCCCGGGCTGCATGTGGTTCCCCAGGAGCGCGGAAGAGCCCGGCATTCCGGACATGGAAAAGACGCTGATGTTCACCGCCGAGCGGCGCATCGAGCATATTCTCGATCTCAAGCCCGATATGTGCACGCTCGACATCTGCACCATGAACCTGTGGGGCGGCATCGCGATGAACCTGGAAATGGTCGTCGGCAAGATGGGGACCATGTGCCAGGATGCGGGCGTCCTCACCGAGATCGAATGCTTCGAGGCGGGCGACTTCGTCTTCGCCGACGATCTCATGGCCAAGGGGCTTATCCCCAAGCATGCGCCGTTTACCTTCGTGCTCGGCACGCATTACGGCCTGCCCGCGACCAGCGAAGCGATGATGTATTCCAAGAACCAGATCCCGCGCGGCGCGCATTTCACGGGCTTCGGCGTTTCGCGTCACAGCTTCCCGATGGCGGCGCAGTCCGTGCTGCTCGGCGGCCATATGCGCGTCGGCTTCGAGGACACCATCTACCTCAAGAAGGGCCTGCTCGCGAACAACAATGCCGAGCTGGTCGACTGGGGCGTGCAGATCGTCGAGAAGCTGGGCAAGGAGGTCGCCACACCGGCCGAGACGCGCGAGATGCTCGGCCTGGCGCACTGAAGCGAGCGTGGAGGACTGAAGCGTGCAGAAACCCGATGGCGCCTCGGTCAAGTCGGCGACACGCACGCTCGACATATTGGAGTTCGTGATCGGGCATGGGCGGCCGGTGAGCGCCGCCGAGATTGCGGCGGCACTGACTATTCCCATCAGCAGCCTCTCCTACCTGCTCGGTACGCTGGTGGAGCGGGGCTATCTCGCGCGCAACGGGCGCCTGCACAGCCCCGGACCGGCCCTGGCGCGCCTGCAGATCGCGGAATCTGCCGCCATGCTCTCCGAGCGCGTCGCGGCGCGACTTCGCTCCATCTCAAGCCAACTCAACGAGACCGCCGCCTTCTTCGTGCGCCATGGCTACGAGATGGAGGCGATCGCCAGCGAGGTCTCCGCACAGCCGCTGCGCTACAATGTCGAGGTGGGCCGGCTGCTGCCGCTGCATGCCTTTTCCGCCGGCAAGGCGATCCTCGCGACCTTCACCGAGGATGAACTCGACGACTATTTCGCGAATACCGATCTCACCGGCTATACGGCGTCGACGGTGATCGACGAAGGCAAGTTGCGCGAAGAATTGCTGAGGATCGGACGCCGCGGGCTGGCACGGACCGGCGAGGAATATACGCCCGGCATCATCGGCCTCGGCCGCTCGGTGATCGCCGCTGACGGCACGCTCATCGGAGCGATCAGCGTCGCCATCCCGGTCGCCCGCGCCACACCGCAGCTGGAGGATCGCGCGGCGATGCTCATCATCCGCGCCGCCGACATGTTGGGCGCAGGCTGAGCCTATGGCCGAGATCGTCAACCTCCGCCTGGCCCGCAAGGCCCGCGACCGCAAGAAGGCCGCGCAGCAGGCGGCCGAGAACCGCGCCAAATTCGGCCGCACCAAGGCCGAAAGGGACAAGGCGAAGGCCGAATATCTGCGCGCCGAGAAGGCGATCGACAGCTCGAAGCTGGAGCCGGAAGACTGAAGCCTTCCTTCTTTCCCGAAGGGGCGAGGGAGATAGGAAAAGGGCGGCGCCATCGCTGGCGCCGCCCTTCCCTTTTCGTGATGCGAAGGATCAGTCCTTCTTGTTGCGCCAGCTGTCCGCATAGGAGTCGCGCGCGACTTCCGAATAGGGAACCGGCGACACGATCGCCGTGATCTCGGTCTGGACGTGCGGCTCGACGGTCGGCTTGCTGGTGCCGCCATTGGGCTCGCCCCACAGCAGCTGCACCTTGGTGCCCGGCGTCGCGACGCTGGGGTCGACGATGGCGAGCGTCAGCATCTTGCCTTCGTTCGACGAGTAGCCGACCCAGGTCGAAATGCCGACCTGCTTGCCGTCCACGAGGACCGCGTCATAGGGGTGCATCGAGTAGACCGCGCTGGGGAACTCGAAATATTTCGCGCGGCCTTCCTTCGAGAAGTACGAGCTGGTGACGCGCAGGAAGTCCTGATCGTCGAGGGCCAGCGTGACCTTCTCGCGGTGCGGACCGGCGGCCTTCTTCTCGAGCGCTTCGCGGCCGATGAAGTCGTGGTCGAACTTCAGCATGATGCCGTAGCCGATGTCCCACGGCGTCAGGCAGTAGCCTTCGAGCGTGGCGGGGATGTGCGAACCGCCGATGGAGCACTTGGCGCCATAGCTGCTGTCGCTGGCCCACTTGCGGAAGTCGGCGGAACCTTCGCCGAACAGATAGCCCGGGAACGGCGACGGAACCCAGCCCGACTCCAGCGTGTTGGACGAATAAGCGCGGCCGCCGACCAGCTCCATGCCGAACTTCTTGCCCGACTCGACGAGTGCGGCATGAACCTTGGTATAGTCTTCCCAGGGACCATAAAGCTCATAGCCCGGCTGGCCGGCCATGCCGTGACGCAGGGCGCCGACGGTCGCACCGGCGATCGGGAACTCGGTCATCTGGAAGAACTTGAGGTCGGGCGCCTCATAGCCGAGCGCATCGCTCAGGATCGACATCGCGTTCGGGCCCTGGAGCTGGAAGCGATAGTGGCGGCGCTTGCCGTCCGTGCGGAGCGCGGTGCGCTCGTCGCGGGTGACCTTGACGTTCCACTTGCCGGTCGAGGCGTGGAACTCGGCCCACTCGATCGCCGGCGCACGGCCGACCAGGTTGAACTTCTCTTCGGCGAGATAGAAGAGGATGACGTCGCCGATGACATAGCCCTCGGGGGTGCAAGGCACCCACTGCTTGGCGCGGCCGGGCTTATAGTTCTTGAAGCTGTTGATGCCGAGGGCTTCGAGCATCGCGAAGGCGTCGGGGCCTTCGACCATCAGCTCGACCATGTGATAGCTCTGGTTGAAGAGCACTGCGGTCTTGGCCCAGGCGCGCTGTTCGTTGCGCCAGTTGCTATATTCGGCCGGCACGCCCGGATAGACGTTCGGGCCTGCCTGCTGATTGCGCAGGAAGTCGATCACATTCGACTGCGCGTCCAGCACGTCTTGAAGATTCGCCATCAATAGTCTCCTTCAAACTCAAGTTTTACGGGGTTTAAAATCTTCTAATTGGCTGCTCGCCAGGGCATATTCAGCCAGCTCGCGAGCGCGTCCGTCACGGCCTGGGGCCGCTCCACCGGGACCATGTGCCCAGCCTCGGCGATGATCTCGAGACGGGCGTTCGGAATGGCTGCCGCGATGCCTTCATGCTGCGCGGGCGGTGCCCAGCTGTCATGCCGGCCGGTTGCGACGAGGGCCGGACATGCGATCGTGGGAAGCAGGCTCTCGACCTCCGGCCGGGCGAGCAGCGCGCGGATCTGGCGTTCATAGGTGTCGATGCCCATGTCGGCGCACATCTGCGTGAGGCGATCCATCAGGCCGGGAATGAGGCGATTGGGCTCCCAGACCATCGGCGGCAGCCAGGCGTCGATGAGCGCGTCCATGCCCTGCTCGACGCCGCGCTTGAGCAGCTCGAAACGGCCTTCCGCTTCCTTTTCGGAGCGCGGCAGGTGGACGCCGGTGCTGATGAGCGCGAGCCGCTCGACCCGCTCGGGTACGCGACGGAAGATTTCGAATGCAACGCGACCGCCCATGGAATGGCCGGCAAGCGCGAAACGATCCGGCGCCGTCCGAAGAACGAGCTCAGCCATCGCGCCGAACGTGTCGGACTCGCCATAGCCTTCGATCGCGTGGACGTCATGACCGAGAGCGCGCAACGCCTCAGCCTGCGGCGCCCAGATTCGAGCATCGCAGATCAGGCCAGGCAACAGCAGCAAAGGCGTTGCCGAATGATCCGAGTCGCGCATGAACATTCGAAACTTCGTATATGTGAAACATATATCTAGCCCGAAATGCGCAACAACGCCAGCCAAAACCGGCCTTCGGGCTCAGAAATACTGAGAATGATGCAATGACCGCCGAAAGTTGTCCAACAGCGAAGCGCTAGCCCGCACCCATCTCTTCACATATGCGAATAATCTATTCCGCCAGCATCAACGCGTCGAGCGCGACACAGCCCTGTCCTTGCGGATAGACAACCACCGGGTTGAGATCGAGCTCCTGGATACGCGGCTCACCAAGCAGCAATTGCCCGATTTTGCCGATGAGATCCGCCACCGACCCGACATCGAGCGCGGGCGCGCCGCGATAGCCCTTGAGCAGCGCCGCTTGCTTCAGCGAGAGCAGCTCGGCGATGATCGCTTCGCGCGTGAGGTCAGGCGTCAACAGGCGCACATCCTGCAGAATCTCCGCCGTGACGCCGCCGAAGCCGGCCAGGATGACCGGACCCCATTGCGGATCGTTCTTCGCGCCGATGATGAGCTCGAGCCCGCGCGCGCCCATCGCCTCGATGAGCACGCCATCGAGAATGATCGACGCATCGTAGCGCGCGACATCGGCGAACATCTTGTCCCAGGCCGCACGGATCGCGTCCGCGCCCATGAGATTGAGCGCCACGCCGCCGGCATCGCTCTTGTGGCTCAGCGCGCTCGCCTGCGCCTTCATGACGACCGACCCGCCGATCGCCTCGGCCGCGGCAATGGCCTCCTCGACGGTCGCGGCGAACTGCCCCTTGCCGAACGGGATGCCGAGCGGCCCGAGCAGCGCCTTGGCGCGATACTCAGGCACGACGCCCGCCTCGCTCGCCAGCGCCGGCACGCGCGACGGCGCGGCCTTGGCGACGGCGAAGTCGCGCTCGCTATAGGTGGTCAACCGCTTGATGGCGCGGAAAGCACGCTCGGTCGTCGGGAAATAGGGAATACCGTGGCCGCGCAGCTTGTCGATCCACTCGGCGGGCATCTCGGCGCCCTCGTCGAGCCCGGCGAAGATGATCGGCTTGGTCGACCGATATTCGTCGATCGCCTTGAGAAACGGGGGAAGCTTGATGGCGACCGTGCCCGGATCGGTCTGGATGATGCCGGCATAGACCGTGCCGACGCGATCGTCGGTGAACAGCGCGGCCAGCGTGCGCGTATACATGTCCGGATCGACGAGACCCTGTGCCGTCAGGTCGAGCGGATTGCTGACCGGCACGAAGTCGGGCAGCGCGGCGCGCAAGTCCGGCGCATTGTCGTCGGTAAGCGCGGGCAGGTCGAGGTCGAGCTCTTCGCCCAGGTCCAGCATCAGCGCCTTGAAGCAGCCGGATTCGCCCAGCACCGCCGTGCCGCCGCTCGGCAGCGATGGGCAGCGGAACGCGATCTCGGAAATGTCGCCCAGTTCTTCCAGCGTCTCGGCGACGATGACCCCTGCCCGCTCCACCTTGGCGCGCATGAGCTTGTAGTCGCCGGCCATGGCGCCGGTGTGCGTCGCGGCGGACTCACGGGCGGCGCTGCTCTTGCCGGGGTGCAGCAGCACGATGACCTTGCCGGCCGCCCGCGCCTTCGCGACGAGCGCGAGAAAGCGTGCCGGATCGCGGAACTGCTCGACAATCATGGCGATGACTCGCGTCTTGTCGTCGGCGATCATCCACTCGACGAAATCCTCGACGCCGTTCGCCGCCTCGTTGCCGGTCGAGACATGGAAGGTGAGGTCGACCTTGCGGGCCAGCAGCATGACGGCGAGCACCGCCGCCATGGCGCCGCTCTGCGAGACGATGCCGATGCCGCCCGGGCTCGGCGCGGCGACATCGGTGCTGATGAAGGTGAGCGGAATGCGGTCGACATAGTTGACCGAGCCGAGGCAGTTCGGCCCCTCGATGACCATGCCGGCTTCGCGCGCGATGCGGCCGATTTCGAGCTGGTCGGCCATGCCCGCCTCGCCGCCCTCGGCAAAGCCCGCCGCGAAGATCATCGCGGCGCCGGCCTTGCGCGCGGCCAGCTGGCGCACCGTATCGAGCACGGCGACACGCGGGATGCACAGGATTGCGCAATCGACGCCCTCGGGCAGCGCCTCGACACTGGGCACGGCCGGGCGGCCGCTGATCGTCTCGCGCTTGGGATTGACGAGATGGATGTCGCCCGGAAAGCCATGCTTCACCAGATTGGCGAGCACCACGGCGCCCAGCGCGCCCGGCGTCTCGGACGCGCCGACAATCGCGATCGACTTGGGACGCAGCAGCCGGTTGATGTCGCGCGCTGGGGCTTCGGTCATCTCAATCACTCCCAAAAATCTAAACTCCGTTCGCCCTGAGCGTGTCGAAGGGCCTGTCTTCTTCTCCGTGAGGTCGAGAGAAAGAAGTAGGGCCCTTCGACACGCTCAGGGCGAACGGCGAATGGGGGAAGGTGCTTGACAGCCCCCTCCCCAAGCCTTTCCAAACTATTTCTCGGTCTTGGTCTTGTCGTAGTGCCCCAGGCCCGGCTTGAAGGTCTTGTCGTCGAGGAACTGCTTCATCGCGACATGGCGGCCGTCCGACTTGTCGGCCCAGTTGAGGCCTTCCTGCATGCGGATCAGATAGTCCTCGGCATTGTCATAGGTCATTTCCTTGACGCGACGGACCGAATCCTTGGTGTACTTCAGCGTCTTCCAGTTCTTCTGGACGAGCTTCTCGGCGACTTCCTTCACGCGTGCGTGAAGCTGGTCGGCCGGCACGGACTCGTTGACGAGATTATACTGCGCGGCCTGCGGACCGGTCAGGTTCTCGCCCATCATGGCGTGATACATGGCGGCACGCAGCGGCATGAGGTCGACCGCGACCTTGGTCGCGCCACCGCCGGGCAGGATGCCCCAGTTCACTTCGGAGAGGCCGAACTGCGCATCGTCCGAGCAGAAGGCGAGATCGCAGGCGAAGAGCGGGCCATAAGCGCCGCCGAAGCACCAGCCGTTGACCATGGCGATGGTCGACTTCTCATACCAGCGCAGGCGCTCCCACCAAGCATATGCCTCGCGCTGAGAGCGGCGCACGGCATGGAAGCCCTCGGCCTCGCTCTCGCGGAAATATTCCTTGAGGTCCATGCCCGCGGACCAGGCCGTGCCTTCGCCCGAGAGAACCAGCACGCCGACATCGTCGCGGAATTCGAGCTCGGTGAGCACGCGCATCATCTGCCGGTTGAGCTTGGGGCTCTGGCAATTGCGCTTGTCCGGACGGTTGAAATAGACCCAGGCGATGTTGTTCTCAATCTTGTAGCGGACCGTATCTTCTTCGCGTTGCTCGGACATATGCCTTTTCCTCCGACGTGAATCTGTTATGTTATGTTGCATAGCATTTCACGCCGGGGACGGCAAGCATGATGGCCGGAAAACGAGAGATGGAGAAAGAGCATGGCGGCGGGCTCGTGAGTCCGCTCGACAATCTGCTCGGCTATTGCCTGCGCCGCGCGTCGATGGCGATGATGGCGGATCTGATGAGCGCGCTCACACCGCTCGGCCTCTCGGCGGGCGAGGCCTCCTTCCTGATCCTGGTCGGCGCAAATCCCGGCTGTCGGCAGAGCGATGTCGGCCGCATGCTGGAGATCAAGCGCGCGAACATGACGCCGCTGGTGGCACGGATGAAGGCGCGCGCGCTGGTGACCGATGCGCCCATCGACGGGCGCTCGCGCAGCCTGACCCTGACACAGGCCGGCATCGCGCTGCGCGACAAGGCCCTCGCCCGCATCGGCGCGACGGAAAAAAAGGTGCGCCAGGCGCTGACGATCGACGAAAACGCTCTCCTCGCGAGCTTGCGATCGATCGCGGGCTAGCGAAGGCCCGCTTGGGGCTTGGCGGCTCCTCACAAAGCTGATAGCGGGCCGGACAACGCGCACCCGTAGCTCAGCTGGATAGAGCGCTGCCCTCCGAAGGCTCGTGTCAAGTCTGACTGTGTGAAAGGTTTGGAAGAAAAGATATTGAATTGCAGGGGCTTACGAAGGTTGCGCATTGGGGCTTAACACCCGTGCAATTCCCGCGTAAGCACCGCGTAAGCAGTATGCACTCGTAGCTCAGCTGGATAGAGCGTCGCCCTCCGAAGGCGAAGGCCACAGGTTCGAATCCTGTCGAGTGCGCCACTTCCCTACAGAACCACTACCGCCGATTTCTCGCTTGAGGCGGCAGCGAGCGTGCTCAGCAGTTCCCGATTTTTGAACTTCGTCGTCAGCCATCATAACGCGCTGCGCAAGGGCGCGAAGCCGATCCTCCTCTCCCTCACTCCCGATGCCGCAGCGCATCCACGATGATCTTGAACGCCGGAAGATTCTGACGGCGGCTCGGATAATAGAGGAAATAGCCGTCGAAGAAGGGCGACCAGTCGTCCAATATCTGCACCAGCTTCCCCAACACGATCCTTTCGGCAACGATGCTTTCGGGGACATAGGCGATGCCAAAGCCACTCTCCGCCGCGTCAGCCATGGCGTAGGAATCGCTGAAGGTCAGTTGCCCTCTGACACGCACGCGCAACGCCTTGCCATCCTTCTCGAATTCCCATGCGTAAAGACCGCCGGCGCTGGTGTGGCGGATGTTGATGCAGTTATGGCGAAGAAGCTGCTCGGGATGCTCCGGCGTGCCGTGCCGAGTGAGATAATCGCGCGACGCCACGGCCACGAGACGAAAATCCGGTCCGATGCGGACCGCGATCATGTCCTTCTCGACGCTCTCGCCCAGCCGAACGCCTGCGTCGAACCCCTCCTCGACGATGTTTCGGAAGCTGCCGTCCACGCAGAGCTCCACCCCGATGTCGGGATAGTCGCCGAGGATCGGCTTGAGCTTGGGCCAGACCACATTTTCCAAGGCGTGATCGGAAAGTGTCAGCCGGATCGACCCTGACGGTTTTTCGCGAAACGCCATCAGCGCCGCGATCTCGTCCTCGATCTCGGCCATGCGTGGCGTGATCGTCTGGAGCAGGCGCTCGCCCGCTACGGTCGTCGCCACATTGCGCGTCGTGCGGGTGAGAAGGCGGATGCCCATCCGCGCTTCGAGCTGCTTGATCATGTGGCTGAGCGTCGATTGCGCCACGCCGATCCGCGCGGCCGCCTTCGTGAAGCTCCGCTCCTCCGCGACGATCCGAAACCAGGTCAGATGATTGAAGTCGGTTTGCTCCATGAGCCCCACATGCTGCGCGTCTGCGCGATGATTAATCGACCTGATCGATAGGTTCATTCCGACTTTAGCGGGTAATCGCTTGATGGCAAAGCGACTAGGTTACAGGCCAGCCAAAAATTCAGGAGCAAGCGGAACATATGGACGCCGCCACAGCAGATGTCAGTCATAAGCCCGTTGCCGTCTGGGGCGCCGTCCTGTCGATGGCGCTCTGCGTGGCGATGCTGATCGCCTCGGAATTCATGCCGGTCAGTCTCTTGACACCGATGGCCGCTGGTCTCGGCGCGACCGAGGGGCAGACTGGTCAAGCCATCTCCGTCAGCGGGCTTTTCGCCGTCGCGGCCAGCCTGCTCATCACCACGGCGGCCGGAAAACTGAACCGCAAATGGGTGCTGGTGGCGATGACGGCATTCATGCTGCTGTCGCTGGTTCTGGTTGCAGCCGCGCCGAACTTCGCCGTGCTGATGATCGGTCGCGCATTGCTCGGCATCTGCATCGGCGGCTTCTGGGCGCTAGCAACCGCCGTCATCATGCGGCTAGTGCCCGCGCAGGACGTGCCGCGCGCGCTGGCGCTGATGTATGGCGGGCAGGCCATCGCCGCCGCCTTCGCCGCACCTGTCGGCAGCTATTTCGGCGGCCTGTTCGGCTGGCGCGAGGTCTTCTGGGTGCTCACCCCCATCGTCGCCATCAATCTTGTCTGGCATGTCGTCGCGCTGCCCTCTCTGCCCGCGCACCGGAAGCAGGATTTCCGGTCCATGCTCGGCCTGCTGAAGCGCCCGTACTTCCTGCGCGGCCTCGTGGCCTGCATGTTGTCCTGGGGTTCGGCCTTCACGATGTTCACCTATCTGCGCCCGTTTCTGGAGCAGGTGACGGGCGTGGATGTGACCACGCTTTCGGTCCTCCTGCTCCTCCTAGGTTGCGCTGGCTTCATCGGCACATGGGCCGCCGGCCGGTTCATCAAGGGCAATGTCGCCCCGTTCCTGAAACTGCCCGCTCTGGTCATGGGCGGCGCCACCGTCGGACTGCTGCTTCTCGGCTATTCCCCCATCGCCGCCGGCCTGTTCATGGCGATCTGGGGCGCGATGAACACCATGTTCTCGGTCATCTGGATGACGTGGATGTCGCAGAACGCCGACGATGCGCCCGAAGCCGCCGGCAGTCTCATGGTCGCGGCCATCCAGGCGTCGATCCTCCTCGGTGCGGTCGTCGGCGGGCTGCTTCTCGATAGCCTCTCGATCCAGGCGACGTTCATCGGCAGCATCGTGCTGGCGGTTTTTGCGCTCGTCCTGATCGGCAATGGCCGGCGGATGTTGAAGCCGGAAGGCGTCTGACATGAGGCTGTCAGCACCGATCGCTCGACGTCGATTGCTCGCGGCAGGCGCCACCAGCCTCGCCGTCCCCGCTCTCGTCTCCGGGCCAACGCACCGAGTCCAAGCGCAGAAAGGAAGGCCAGCATCACGATCATGTGCCAGGGCGCAACGCGTGACCGCGACATCAATGACGGCGTGATCTCCATGCGCCCTCGCCTGCCTTCAGCAGCGGCAGTCTGAGCGAGCGTGAGAAACACGCATCCGCGCGGAAGGCTGGGGAGACGTCCCGGTCGAGCGCCAGCGATCCCTTGCGCCGCGCCAGGAGGTAGAGCCCCCAAGCAACCGGCCCAGCCGGAGCAAAGCGGCGACTGGGCGCAAAGACCGGATCAGCTTGTGGAAGCCGAAGCGTGTGAAACCCTCAAATAATGATCGCCGTCCGTCATGGCGTGCAATGGCCTGTCGGACTCATTGGGGACCGATTGCGGCATCGGCTTTCTGCCTTTGATGCGCGCGACCTCACAACGGCCGCGAGCGATTGGGGTCGACGGCGATATCGAAATGCAGAACCTCCTCGCGAACGCCGAGTTTCTCGTAAAGGGCGATGGCGGGTTCGTCGCCATAGTCGGCCTGGACATAGACGACCCAGGCTCCCCGCTCCGCCGCGAGATCGCGCAAATGCCGGATGAGGGCCGTGGCGATGCCTTGCCGGCGATAGCCTTCGTCGACCGCGAGATCGTAGATATAGTATTCCCGCCGTGCCTTCTCGAACTTGTCGAGCGCATAGGCAACGAGGCCGCCGGTGACTTCACCGTCCTTCAAGGCGACGACGACGGCGATATGCTCTCTGCCGAGCAGGTCGCTGAGATAGCCGTCACCCGGCGGTTCGTTCTCGAAGGTTGCCGTATCCGCGAAGGCTCTTCCGAACAGCCTGTTCAGCTTCCGCATAAGATCCACGTCGGATGGTCCGAGCCTGCATATGGTCATGGAAGGCAATGACATCATGAGGGAGCTCCATCTTTCATTTCGAATCGACGAACAGCGGTATCTGTTGCCGTCACCACACCAAATCGGAGCGGCAGTCTGAGCGAGAATATCGCTCCTCCCCCGATTGCGGCGCCGACATGAAATGTAGCGGAATGAACGGCGGAAATTCGGTCGACGATTGAAAGCCCCAGGCCGGCCGTGTCGGCTCTCGACTGGTCGGCGCGCCAGAAGCGTGTCGTAACGCGATCCTGCGCTCCTGTCTCCACACCTGGGCCGTTATCCTGCACATGGATCGAACCATCCGCCTCGGTGGCAACACGTATGGCAGTTCCCGACGGCGTGTGTCGAATGGCATTGTCGATCAGGTTCCTCAGCGCCAGCCCCAAGAGGACAGGGCTTCCCAGGGTGACGAGCGGAGCCTCGGTCGTCCCGAGTTCGATCGTGTCTCCCGCTTCATAAACCTGCGGCGCCATTTCGGCGACGATGCGCCTCGCCAGATCGTTGAGTTCGATCGACTCCTTTTGGCTGTCGAGCGTCTCCAGCTCGGCAAGGTCTCTCAATTGCGAAATCACATGCGAAAGGCGATCGATATTATGATTGAGCCTTGCTCGCTCGGACGCATCGCCCAATCGGTCGACCTGGATTTTCAGGGTGGCGAGCGGCGTCCTCAATTCGTGGACGACATTGCCGATGAAGCTGCGCTGCTCCCTGATGCTGCCTTCCAGTCGATCGACGAGGCGGTTGATCGCTCGAACCAGCGGTACGACTTCCAATGGAAGCTCCTGTTCGTCCAGACGCAAATCCAACGAGCTGGGGCCGATACGCGTCGCGCGCGCCGACGTTCTGTGAACGCTTCGGAACAGTTGTCGAATGGACAACGCGTTGATGGCGGGAAGCGAGATCAGCAACAACGTCAGCAATGCCAGATACCGCCAGAGGAATGTGCGCGCGATGTCATCGATAATCGCACCCGGCTCGGTTTCGTCCTGGACGATGACAAGCCGATGCCATCCCGACGGCGTCTCGATCCGGCGAAGCACGCCGATGAAGTGATCGGCGTGAAAGGGAGACGGAGCATGCGTCAGGGGAATTCGATCAACCGGCAAACGGGCGATGCCTGAGCTCTGCGCCCGGACGCGGCCCTGCTCATCGATGATCAGATAGGCCCGCCCATCGAACGCCTTGGCATATACCGACCGCAAAGGTTCGCCCAATTCGACATGGAGACCCGACCTGTCGAATTTGAGTCCCGCCTCGACCAGGTCGGCCTGCCGTTCGAGAATCCGCCGCTGCTGTCCATCTATGATCTGGTGCAACATGGAGATGGTCATCCAGGGCACGAGGCCCAGCACCGCGACAATCGCCATGATCTCCACCAGGAGAATGCGCACGGCGAGCGATTTGGGCCAATGGATCATTGCGCGCGCCTGATCAGATAACCAACGCCCCGGATCGCTTCGATCCGAACGGCGGCGGAGGTCGCCTGCAACTTGCGCCGCAGTCGATGCACATACACTTCGACCGCATTCGACCCGACGGGCTCCGTCATGCCGAACAGCTGATCTTCAGCGAGTTGCTTGCTGACGACATGCCCCGCGCGTCGAAGCAGCAACTCGATCAGCTGCCGCTCCCGCGATGAGAGCAGCACATGGGCGCCGTCCACGAACAGGTCGCCGGACTGCGTGTCGAGCGCGAGATTGGCCAGTTCCAGCCGCGCGCCCATGAAGGAGCCCTGGCGTCGAAGGACCGCGCCAAGACGTGCCGCGAGTTCATCGACGTCGAATGGCTTCACCAGATAATCGTCCGCGCCGGCGTCAAGCCCGGTTATCCGCTCTCCAATGGAATCCCGGGCTGTGGCGACAATGATCGGCAGCGGATCCTTGCGCCCTCGCAACAATCGGATGAGCGCGATCCCATCACCGTCGGGCAAGCCAAGATCGAGTATCAGCGCCGCATATTGCGCGCATCGAAGCATCTGCTCGGCATCGTCGAAACCATGCGCCAGATCGCTCGAAAACCCGCGGCGATCGAGCGCATCCGCCAGCGCATGGGCCAACTCGCGATCGTCCTCAACCAACAGCAGGCGCACCGCGCGTTCCCCCTCGATGACGGTAAGCCTCATGTAAGCGAGCGCGGCTAACGGGCCAAGCCGAAGACCGCAACAAGCTGCAAATGGTCGGCCACATGAGAGACATCGGTTGAGCCAGGACGTCATATCCCCCGTCATATTGCCGGATGCGCAGCGCCTGAGCGTTTCCAGACAGCTGCGCTTGCTGGCGATCGCGACGGCGGTGATCCTGGCCGGCCTTGGCCTTTACCTGCTGGCCAAGGCGCTGCTCGCACCCAAGCCAATGCCCGCCGAAAACCTGCCGCCCAACGCGTTCAGGCCGACGAGCGACCAGCTTCGTGCCATGACCTTTTACACGGTCCGGTCCGGCGCCGACACCGCGCTGATCCAGGCGAGCGGTTCGATCGCCGTCGACGCGGACCGCAGCACGCCGGTTCTGCTCCCCTATTCGGGTCAGGTCATCAAAGTCCCCGTCGAGCCCGGCGAGCGGGTCAAAGCCGGACAGCCCTTGCTGATCATCGCTTCGCCCGAACTTGTCGACGCGCGCAGTGCGGTGCTCGTGGCGTCGGCGCAGCATGCGTCGGCGAGCAGCACGCTTCGCCTCACGGAGCAGAACGCGCAGCGCCAGAAAGCGCTTTACGAGACAGCGGGCGGCGCGCTGAAGGATTATCTGCAGGCCCAGGGCGACCTGGCCAACGCCCAGTCAAGCGAGCGTGCGGCGCAATCCACATTGAGCGGCGCCGCGGCAAGATTGGCCCTGTTCGGTCGGACGCCAAATGGCCCCCGCGAATCCAGCCAGTCGCGGCGTGGTGGAAACGGACTGACCGAAGCGGTCTTCGGCGCGCCTGTCTCGGGCGTCATCGCGGATCGCAACGTGGCACCCGGCCAGTTCGTCAGTGCGGGCGGGTCGACACCGCTCATGACCATCGCCGATCTGTCGCATGTCTGGCTGGTCGCACAGCTGCCGGAAAGTGAAGAGAACAACGTTCACATGGGCGACGCCCTGATGGTGACGACGCCCGCACTTCCGAACCGGAGCTTCGACGCCAAGATCGACTATATCGCGCCGGCGCTCGATCCGATCACCCATCGGCTCGCGGTTCGGGCCAGCATCGACAATCCATCCTTTGCCCTCAAGCCTCAGATGTTCGCCAACTTCGCTATCCGCCGGCCAATCGCCGGGGTGAAGGGCGTTCTGGTTCCGGTCCAGACCCTCATCCACGAAGGCGAGAATGCGCGCGTCTGGGTGCTGGGCAAAGGCGGCCTGCTATATGCGCGTTCCGTCGTGGCCGCCGATACCGAGGGCGGCATGACGCGCGTCACTTCGGGCCTTCAGGTCGGTGAACGGGTGGTCGCTTCGGGCGCGCTGTTCGTCAACGAAGCCGGCCTTGATCGATGAACCGCCTCGTTGAACTTGCCCTGCGCCATCGCATGCTTGTGCTGGCGCTTCTCGCCGGCATCATTCTCGCGGGTGCCGTGGGGTTCGCAAATCTCAACATCGAGGCCTATCCCGACCCGGTCCCGCCGATGGTCGAAGTCGTGACGCAGAGCGACGGCATTTCGGCCGAAGAGATAGAGCGGAATGTCACGACGCCGATCGAGGTTGCGGTCGCCGGACTGCCCAATCTGAAGGCCGTGCGATCCATCTCGCTGTTCGGCCTTTCCGATGTGCGCATCCAGTTCAGCTATGACGTGACCTTCCGCGAAGCGGAACAACTCGTGCTTGGCCGTCTGTCCCAGGTGCCGCCCATGCCCAACGGTGCGCGCCCACTGATCTCCCCCACGAGTCCGGTCGGCGAAATCTATCGCTACCGGATCACAGCGCCAGCCGGCTATTCGGTCATGGACCTCAAGACGCTTCAGGATTGGGTCCTGCAACGGCGCTTCAAGCGCATTCCGGGCGTCATCGATGTGACCGGCTGGGGCGGCAAGCTCAGAAGCTACGAAATCCAGCTCGATCAGGATAAGCTGCTCGCCCACGGCGTGACCGTCTCGCAAGTGCTGGCCGCGATCGGCAAGAGCGACGGCAATGTCGGCGGCCAGACCGTCAATTTCGGCGATCAGGCTGCGATCGTTCGTGGCATTGGGCTGATCCAGTCGGCTGATGCCATCGCCGACACCTTGGTCGGAACCGCCAATGGCATTCCGATCCTTGTTCGGGATGTCGGCCGTGTCGAGATCGGCAACCTGCCGCGCCTCGGCATCGCCGGCGAGGGCGCCGACAACGATATCGTCATGGGCATCGTTCTGATGCAGCGCGGGGCGAAGTCCCTCCCGACCATTCAGGCCGTCGAACAGGAAGTCGATACCATCAATTCCAGCGGTGCGCTGCCGCCGGGCGTGAAGCTCGAGCGCATCTACGACCGATCCGAGCTGATCGGCGTCACCACCCGCACGGTCATGCACAATCTGCTGGCCGGCGTTGCCCTGATCTTCGCGCTGCAGTGGCTTTTCCTCGGCAATCTGCGCAGCGCCGTGATCGTCGCGCTGACCATCCCCTTTGCCCTCTCGGTGGCGATTCTGCTCCTCATCCTGCAGGGCGAAAGCGCCAATCTCCTTTCGCTGGGCGCGCTGGATTTCGGCCTTGTCGTCGATGCGGCGGTGATCATGGTCGAGGCGATATTCCGGCGGATGGTCGACCGCTCCCACGACGTCAGCAGCGGCCGGATCCATGCGACCCATGCGTCTCGCTTCTCCGCCATTCTCCATGCGTCCAGCGATGTCAGCCGGGGCATCTTCTTTGCGGCCGCCATCATCATCGCCAGCTTCCTGCCGCTCTTCACGCTGACCGGCATCGAAGGCCATATCTTCGGGCCAATGGCGAAGACCTATGCCTATGCGATCGCGGGCGGTCTCCTCGCCGCCTTCACACTGGCACCCGTCCTTTCGGCGCTGCTGCTGCCGGACCGTCTCCGGGAAACCGAGACCTGGGCGGTGAGCAAGCTGCGCGCCCTCTATGAGCCGGCGGCTTCGCTGGCGCTTCACAACCCGGTCTTCACAATAGGCGCGGCGTGCATCGTGCTGCTCCTGTCGGCAGCCTCCATTCCGGCCCTCGGGATCGAGTTCCTGCCGCATCTCGAGGAAGGCAATCTCTACATCCGGGCAACCTTGCCGCCGTCGATCTCGCTGGAGGCGGGCCAGCCCGTCGTGAACGGAATCCGCAGGATCATCGCCGGCTATCCCGAGGTCGAGCATGTGATCTCGACTCATGGCCGTCCCGATGACGGCACGGACCCGACCGGCTTCTTCAATGCCGAATTCTATACGCCGCTCAAGCCCGCCGACACCTGGCCAGCGGGCGTCACGAAGGAGAAGCTCACGGCCGATTTGCAGAAGCGGCTGCAAGCGCGCTATCCCGGGGTGGGGTTCGAGTTCTCCCAATATATCGAAGACAATGTCGAAGAGGCGTCCTCCGGCGTCAAAGGCGCCAATTCCCTCAAGATCTTCGGCAATGACCTTGCCACGATCAAGCGCCTCGCGGAGCAGATCAAGGCGCAGATGTCCAAGGTGCGCGGCATTACCGACCTCGGCATCAGCAATTCGCTCGGGCAGCCGACGGTGCGCATCGATGTCGATCGGCTGGCTGCTGCCCGCTATGGGCTGACCCCGGACGATGTGAACCAGACGGTCGCGGCCGCCATAGGCGGCCAGTCGAGCGGAGACCTGTACGAGCGCAGCACCGACAGGCATTTTCCCATCGTCGTCAGGCTTCGCCCCGGGCAGCGCAACGCGATCGAATCGATCCGGCAGATCATGATCGGCGCCCCGGCGCCCAACGGGAACGGCCTCGTTCAGGTGCCGCTTTCCGAAGTCGCCAAGATCCATCTGACCTCCGGCGCGTCCTTCATCTATCGCGAACATCAGGAACGTTATGTGCCCATCGAATTCAGCGTCCGCGGCCGTGATCTCGGTGGCGCCGTCGATGAGGCCAAGCAGCGCATCAGCCAAAACATCGTGCTGCCGGCGGGCTACCATCTCGAATGGGCTGGCGAGCTCGGCAATCTCACCAGCGCCGTCGCGCGGCTGGAAGTCGTCGTGCCGATCAGCCTGCTGCTGATCCTGGTGCTTCTCTTCGCAAGCTTCGGTTCGGTTCGGGACACGCTGCTTGCCTTCAGCGTCATCCCCATGGCCATGGTCGGCGGTGTGCTGGCTCTGGTCCTGACGGGAACGGCCTTCAGCATCTCTGCCGCAATCGGCTTTGTCGCGCTTTTCGGCATCGCCGTGATGGACGGCATTCTCGTTGTGGGCATGTTCAACCAGCTCATCAATGAAGGGTTGAGCAGCCTGGACGCCATCGCCGGCACGGTGCGGCACAGTCTTCGGCCAGTCGTTATGACTTGCCTCGCTGCGGCGATCGGCCTCTTGCCGGCAGCCGTCTCGACCGGGATCGGCAGCCAGGTCCAGAAACCGCTCGCTTTGGTGGTCGTCGGCGGCATGACCGTCGCACCGCTCCTGATCCTGCTGGTTCTGCCGGTGCTGATCATGCGCTTCTCGCGTCACCGCGGCAGTCATGGCCATGACTTGCGCCCCCATCATGCCGACGGCACGCCGATGGAGCCGGCATGACGACACGCAAGTCACTGGCCATGATCATGCTGTGCGCGACCGCGGCATGCACCCAGGTGCCCCACCCGGACTTGTCGGTGCCGATGCCACCGGCACCGGCGGCGCTCGCGATCACGCCCGCATCCGGCCCGGCCCAGGTCGCGAGCCCGACGGCCCGGGTACCGACCGACTGGTGGACCCGCTTCGGAAGCTCCGCAATCAATGAGGCCGTCCAGGAGGCTCTTGCCCATAATAACGACCTGGCGGTCGCCGAAGCGACGCTCAAACAGGCTCGGGAGCAGGCCGCCGCCGTATCGGGCGCACAGGGCCCGCAGATCGATGCGAGCTATCAAGCACAACGGCAGCGCGTCTCGCAAACCTTCGCCAATCCGCTGCCAGACCCCAGCACCTATCTTTATTCGCTTCATACCGCCCAGTTGACGGTCGGCTATCCGATCGATGCTTTCGGAGCGGGGCGCGCTCGCGTCCGGTCGGCGCGATCGGCGGCCGAGGCCGCGGAAAATAGATTGACTGCGGCACGCACGACCGTCGCGGCGAACCTGGTGCTTGCCATCATTCAGCGTGCCTCGCTGATGGCGCAGACAGAAGCGACGCGAGAGTCGATCGAGAGCGACCGCCAGCTTCTGGCGCTGTTTGAGAGGCGTCGCCTGCTGGGCGACTCCGGTGAAGTTGACGTCGCGGCTCAGCAGACCGCTCTTGCGACGGCGGAAGCACAGCTTCCCGCCCTCGAACGTCAACTGGCTCATCAGGAAAGCCTCATTTCCCTGCTCATGGGGCGCGCGCCCGGCGCGCCTTTGCCAGGATTGCCGGTCTTCCAGGATCTCAAGCTACCGGCAGACCTCCCGCTGAGCCTGCCTGGCGACATCGTTGCGCATCGGCCCGACGTGAGAGCGGCAGAAGCACAGGTGCGCGGGGCTGCAGCCGATGTCGGCGCGGCCCGCGCGGCGCGGCTGCCGCAACTGCAGCTGAATGGATCGGCGGGCGGCTCGGCGGCGGCGTTTGCGCAGATTCTGTCGAGCAGCAACCTCTTCTTTTCCCTTGCGGGATCGATCACCGCTCCGATCTTCCATTCTCGACAACTGCTTCATCAGAAACGCGCGGCCGAGGCTGCATTGACCGCGAGCGAGGCGCAATTTCGCGCCGCGGTCCTCCAGGCATTTCTGGATGTGGACGATGCGCTGGCTGGTCTCAAAACCGACGCGATCGCGCTGGATGCCGCCACCCGAGCCAGTGACGCCGCGCAACGAACGCTCGCGCTGACCCGGCGTCAAACGGAACTTGGCGCCCAGGGCAGTCTCGCATTGCTGAATGCGGAGGCTGCGGCGGCCCAATCCTCGCTTCAATTGATCCAGGCCCAGGCAAGCAGGCTCAGCGACACTGTGGCTCTCTACCAGGCTTGCGGCACAGCCCCCTGATATCGACGGAGGCGGGAAAATGCGCGGAACGATCGGCGCCACGTCCGGCAAAATCATGGTTCAGGCCGGGCTTTTCCTTTTCGCGGCAAGACTGGACGGCCATAAGACGATGGCGACGATCGATCCCACTGCCCGATGACGGTGATCGGATCGGAACTGGCGAAAAATTTGCGCTTCGATCTGGATGTGGATCGTAGCCTTGCCTTGCGTCACCATCATGTGGTCGGCGTCGATCATTCGGAAGTCCAGCTGCGCCACGTCGTCGTCAGGCAGATGGAAGGGCCAGCGCGCATCATCATTGGCCGCGACTCCAGTCGGGCCAGCCCTGCTCAGGCGAAGCGCACCCTTGTCCGGCTGCGTAGTGCCGTGCCGGCGATCGCAAAACCGCCGATCATGAGCGTCCAGGTTGCCGGTTCGGGGACACCATATGACTCGGTGAAGCTGAATGACACGTCAACCCCATTACGTCCGCTGATTGTGGGTAGCTCGAACGTGTCGACACTGAGCGAGGTAACAATGCCGGACCATGTTGTGAATGTGGTTAATCCACCGAAAATGCCGCCTGCCGTTCCGCTAAGGAAGTGATCAGCGCTGGTTGGCCAGGAGGCAAGCGGCCCGTCGAACGTGAGTTTCACGCTGCCAAAACCAGATCCTCCATGGTTGAAAGACCCACTAACATTTTCGCCCCCAAAGCCGCAACCGAAAGGCCCGCCGTAACATCCGTTCAGGCCGTCGCTGATGATGGCTAAAATCTCAAAAGTGAACTTTCCGGATCCGGTATCCAGGAGGCTTCCGCTCCCCTGCGCGGATGTCGTCCCGGAACCAATGCCTGCACCCGAATATCGGATGTAGGTCGCCGCATCGGCGGGAACGGCAGCGCCGGCCAACAGCACAGCGCACAGCATCTTCTTCATCAATTCAATCCCCACTTTGCTGAGCGGGACAAGGAAACACACTGAATCGAGTCGCGCCAATAGATCGCATCGAGAACTTTACGTGGCGCTGATTCAGATCAGGACGGTGGCTCGTAGCATTTCCCTTCAATCGACAACCGCCACCCCACGGGAACGGCTCGCCCCGCATTTGGTTATCCGGACGGCAGCTTTCGGAGACAGCCCATGCCGCATGATATCGAACATGATCCGGGCGACCCCAAGTCCACGCCGTTTCTGCGCCCGACATGGCCTGCACCGTCGTCGTCAAGCCGAGCGCGTCCATGACCAGAGGCCCCGCGCTCAAAAAGGTCGTCCATGCCCTCAAGGCTCAGGAGCCGGCAACGGTGGCGAAGATGGCGGCGGCCGCGATGGCCCCGCGGCTCTTGAAGCCGGCGTTCAAAATGGCCGCGCGCCACCCGTTCCTCTCTGTCGCGGGGATCGCGGGCTTGTCAGTCTGGGCCCTGCAGAGACAGCCGACGGCCCAGTCCTAGTCTGCGCCCTCGAGAAACTGGATGATTTCGATTTCATGGCCTTCGGGATCGGCGACGAAGGCCACGCGGGTCGGGCCGACATCCAGCGGCCCCAGCTTGAGCGTCGCGCCCTGTCCCAGCGCCTTGTCGACCGATGCCTGAAGGTCGGTGCACACGAAGCCGGTCGGGCCGTGGGCGCTCGCATCGGGGCTGCGGCGTCCATCCTTGTATGCGAGCAGAAGCAGCAGGAATGCGTTGCCATCCTGCGCGAGCATCACCTCGTCGAAGTCGGGCGTGTTGAAGGCGTTGGTCTGCCTGAAGCCGAAGGCCTGCTCGTAGAACGCCTGCATCCGCGGCAGATTGTCGACGATGAGCTTCATGAAGGCGAGCTTGGCGTGGGCCATGACTAGAGGTCCTGCCTGGTCTTGAGCGCCTCGCCGATCGCCTGCTCGGTGACCGGATGAGCATAATGGAAGGGCTGGAAGGTCGCCTTGGGCCATTGCGGGGGCATCGGGCGCAGCTCGTCCGGCCCGTTCGGCACCTCGGGATAGGTGCCGCTCCACGGCGTGATCATGATCGGATGATCCGGCGAGGCGGCCCAGCCGCCGTCATAGGGCGCCTGGAACGCCAACCGATAGTTGAACAGCGCGATCTTCCACACGCCATCCTCAAGGACATATTCGTTCTCATGCACGCCAGCCTCCCAAAAGGCTTGCGTGAAGCTCGGCGGGAAGTCGGCCGCATAAGCCTCATGCGCGCCGATCTGCAGGAAGGCGCGGAAGCGGCCCCAGGCCCGGCTCCGGTCGGGCGCGACATGGACGATGTCCTGCGCGATCACATGCTCGGCAAGCATGCCGTCGCGCGGGCCATAGACGCCCTCCGTCCAGCTGTAGAGGCGCTTCGCGCCTTCCTTGCCGCGCCAGATGCCGTTGAGGAACCGCAGCTCGCAATCCTCCGCAAAGAGATCGACGATCTCCTTGAAAAGCCATTTGTCCATGCAATAGCCATAGGTGAAATGGAGCGTGCGGATCGCTTGCACATCGCGCAGCAGCATCACTTCCTGGCTGAGCGAGCCGAGCTGGCGCTCGAGTTGGTCGATGCGGGGATCGGACATTAATTGGGCTCCATCTCGGCCGCATATTCGGCTGCCTTTTTCCAATCGTCGATCGGGTCGGGCAGTTCCATGTAGCGGCCCGAGAGAATGTCATAATCGCCGGCGGCCAGCACGGCACAGCGCTCGGCCGTGCGGTGAAGATCGGCGTCGGCATCCTCGCGGCCCCTGCCCTCGTCAAGATAGGTCAGCATGTGCGGCATCCATTTGCGCGCATCGGGATCGGCATAGGTATCCTCGGCAAGCTGGGTGATGACGAAGCCGGGCTCGACCGCAAAGACCTGCACATTGTGCGGCCGCGCTTCTTCCGCCGCCATTTCGACCAGCTTGTTGAGCGCCGCCTTCCCCACCGAATAGGCCGAGAGATAGGGCAGCGTCAGCCGCGTCGCGATGGCCGAGATGCAGATCACCCGCCCCCGCTTCGCCGCGATCATGTCCGGCATCAGGTTGCGCATCAGCAGATAGGGTGCGCGGATGTGGATGCTCTCCGCTTTCCACCATTTCTCGATGTCGGTGTCCCATACCGGCCCGAACGGCCAGGGCACGCCGGCATTGCTGACGAGAATGGACGGCGCGCCATGGGCCGTGCGGGCGATATCGCAGGCGGCCTTCACCTGATCGGGATCGGAGACATCGGCCGCGGCCACCGCCGCCTTGCCGCCGGCTGCGCGAATTTCTTCCGCCACAGCCTCGAGTTCGCCCACGCTGCGCGAGACCAAAGTGACCGCAGCGCCGTCCGCCGCGAGCCGCAGCGCAATCGAGCGTCCGAATCCGCGCCCCGATCCTGTCACCAGCGCCGATTGCCCGGCCAGACGTCCACTCATGCCACTCTCCCGTTCGCTCGTTATTACCGGCACACTCACTCGAATTTCGGCTGTCCTACAAGTCCTTTGCCATGCCAGCCTCCGTGCGATGCTCACGCCAAGCTCCCTGTCGGTGTTTCGCCAAGCTGTCTTGCGGCTGCGCGCCCGGTCCTCGGAACGGCGGAAATTTTGCTCTTTGGAGGTAGAACCTTCAGAACCTTTCGCGCCCGAACACCGCGGATTTCAACGCCGCTTGCGCCGCGCAAACACCGCCTTATGCTCGCGGGAAAAGAGTGAGCGGGAGGGGAATGTCGCAATGAGCGATCAGAAGTCGCTGGCTTATGAGATAAGGGTCGTCCTGCTGCTGGGCCTGGCCTATGGCTTTGCCTTCTATGACCGGCAGACCATGTCCTTCCTCTCGCCGTTCGTGGTGGAGGATTTCGGCCTCAGCAATGCCCAGGTCGGCCTGCTCGGCTCAGGTCTGTCGCTCACCTGGGCGCTCGGTGCCTGCCTGATCGGCTACTGGTCGGACAAGCTCGGCGTCCGCAAGCCGTTCCTGCTCTGCTTCCTGCTCATCTACTCGGCCTGCTCGGTGCTGTCGGGCCTCGCGCCCAGCTTCTGGCCGCTCTTTGCAAGCCGCGTCGTCATGGGCGCCGCCGAGGGTCCATTCCTGCCGATCTGCTTGGCTTTCATCGCCGCGGCCTCGCCCCTGAAGCGCCGCGGCCTCAACAGCGGCATCGTTCAGAATGTATTCGGCTCATTGCTGGGCAATGCGCTGGCGCCGATCCTCGTGGTCTGGATCGCACTGCATTGGGGCGGCTGGCGCAACAGCTTCTTCCTGGCGGGCCTGCCCGGCCTCATCCTCTTCTTCCTCGTCTGGAAATTCGTCGACGAACCCCCTCGTCTCCATGCGGACGACGCGCCGGCGGGGGGCAGCAGGAAAGGTCTTGGCGCCACGATCGTGTCGGCGCTGGCCGAGATCGGCGGCATGCTCAAGGTCCGCAACATCGCGCTGTGCGCTGCGATGAGCCCGATGCTCATCGGCACGCTGATCCTGACATCGATCTTCCTGCCGCTCCAGCTCACCCAGGTGCGCGGCTTCTCGAAGGACACCATGTCCTACATCATGGCCATTACCGGCCTCTGTCCGGCGATCGGCGCCGTGATCATCGGCATGATTTCCGACAGGATCGGCCGCAAGCTGCCGATGATCGTCGGCGCGACCATGACGGCCTTCTCCCCGCTCGCGGCCATTTATTTCCCCGGCGGCTGGATCCCGCTGACCGTGATCATGTTCGTCAGCACGCTCGGCGTCGGCATGTTCCCGCTCTATATGGGCGTCGTGCCGGGGGAATCGCTCAAATCGAGCAACATCGCCGCCGCCATGGGCGTGGTCGTCATGATCGGCGAACTGGCCGGCGGCGTGGTCGCGCCCGTCGTGACGGGCTGGATGGCGGATCTCAGCACGCTGGACACGCCGCTGCTCGTCGCAGCCGGCATGTCGTTCGTCGGCGGCTTCATCTGCCTGTTCCTGAAGGAAACCAATCCTGCCGTATTGGCACGGCGTCAGGCGGCGGCGAGCGCCGCCTGATCCGGTTTATTGCTTGCTCTTCACGTCATCGGGGATGCTGACATCCATCGTCGGCCGCCCGAAGGGATCGGCGCCATCGCGATTATTCTCTTCGCAGATATATTCCCGCATCTCCCACTTGGTCTGACGGACATAGGTCAGCTTGGTGGTGTAAGGCTCGGCATAGATTTTCGGATCGGTGATCGTGGTGGTCATCACCAGATGGCCCGGCGTCACTTCCTCGAACCGTTCCCGGATATGCGTCGTCTCGGTGGGATGAATCCCTTCAGAGATGCTGATGACCGGATTGAGCCCGATCGTGTCCACAACGAACGCCTTGCCTTCCCAATGGCCGACCGAGGAGCCGTTGAACGTCACGTCGGGATCCTCGGGCAGCTTGCGGCCGTCCGTATAGATGCGGCGCACCTGGCTATCGGTCTCGGTGATGATCGTGACGCGCTCCGGCGAGTAGAGGAATTCGATCGGATAGGGCATGCGCATGATCGCCGGCACGCCCGGCGGGCGGCAATTGGCGTTCTGCGTCTGCAGGTTCTCGCCCTTGGCTTTGGCCGCGTTGAAGTCGGCCATGATCTTCGCATATTCCGGCGTCAGCTTGGGGCCTGCCGGCGGACCGCTTCCGCCGCGCCCAGCGAACAGGCTGCCCCAGTCGGGCGCCCAGACGCCGCCGGCCCAGTCGGGCAACTTATCGAGCGCTGCAAAGCCCTTGGCCGACAACCCGGCCGGCGCCATGAGCACACACGCCGACGCCGCGCAGAGCGCTGCGAGACGAATGCGGATCTTCGCTTTGGTCACAGGATTTTCCTCTCCAGTTCTTGTCGCTGGCCGGCGACATCGCGCCGCCGCAGAGCCATGTTCTCGTCAAAAGATGCCGTTATCGTGCGGCAATACCTCCGGGATGATCTGCAGCACTTCCCAGTGCTCCTGCACCTTGCCGTCCGGCCGGTGACGGAAGATGTCCACGATGTTCATGCCGGGATCGCCCGGGTGACGAATGGTGTGGATGTGAAAGATCGTGAAGTCGCCGTCGGCGAGTTTTCGCTTGATCTGGATATCCACCTCCGGAAAGCCTTCGCGCCGATCCTCGAGAAACGCGCGCAGGCCTTCACGGCCGCCCGATGCCGCCGTGGAATGCTGGACGTAATCCTCAGCGATGAATCGATCCACATGGGTCGGATCGAAGATCATCAGCATCTCGTGATACATGGCGGTCGCCATGTCGAGATTGCGCGTTTCGGTCTCGGTATAGGCCATGGATCGGATCTATTTCCTGTCGTCGGGCGTGCCCAGGCTCATGCTCGGCCGACCGAAGGGATCGGCGGCGTCGCGATTGTTCTGCTCGCAAATATATTCCTTGATCGCCCAGCCCGGCCGGGCGGAGAAGGCCAGCGTCATCTTGTGAGGCGCGGTGAAGAGCGTCGGATCGGTGATCGTCATCTCGTCGAGCAGGACGCCCGGCTGCGATTGATGGATGCGCTCGACGATCCTGGTCTGCTCGGTCGGGTGAATCGCCGTCATGAGCGTCGTCGCGGGGTCGAGGCCGACCGTTTCCACGACGAGCGTGTCGCCCTCCCAATGTCCGACGCTGTTGCCGTTGAACTGCGGGTCCGGATCCTCAGGCAGCTTGCGGCCATCGGTGTAGATGCGCCGCACCTGCATATAGGCCTCGGTCAGCACGGTGACGCGGCCCGGCGTGAACAGGAACTCGATCGGATAGGGCATCTGCATCATGCGCGGCATGCCGGGCGGAACGCAGTTGGCGTCCTCGGTCTGGAGGTTTTCGCCGTCCTTGCGCTTGGCATTGAAGTCGGCAACCGTCTTGGCTGCCGCTGCCGTATAGGGTGGCGGGGTCGGCGGGCCGGGCGGACGCGCGCGGGCGGCTGCGCCAAAGTCGGGATACCAGACGCCGGACCAGTCGGGCAGCTTGGAGAGCGCCGCAAAATCCTGGGGAGCCGCCATCGATTGGCCGGCAGCAACCGCCAGCCCCGCCGCGGCACCGAGCGCCGCAAGGCGCATCCATTTCACTGCCCGCATTCAACCCCTCCACATCCGAATCCGGTCGCCGCAATCTGCCGGGCCGGTTCGTTCAAGCCGAAACTTTCAGCGTCCGCTCATACTGAATTTGCTCAATTTTTAGTCAAGCTCAATGTCCCCGAGCATGGCGCACCTTTTTGAACGCCGTTACAGTAACGTTTCCCCGTTGATTTTGTCCACCAAAAGGTGAATAGAGATTGCCGGGGACGGCCACGCATTGCGATAATGGCGTGTCCCGAGAGAATTTAAGGAGTGGATGATGTCCCGAATCGCGTATCGCCGAGTGACACTGGCAGCCGCTGCCGGCGCCCTCGCCGCGCTGTTCACCATGAGCTCGAGCGCCCATCATTCGACCGCCATGTTCGAGTGGGGCAAGGCCGTCGAAATGAAGAGCGCGACGGTCGAGCGCTGGGATTGGACCAATCCGCACACGTTCCTCTACGTAACGGCCAATGGCGACCATTGGGCCTTCGAAGGCATGAGCCCGAACCATCTGGGCCGCATCGGCTGGTCCAAGCGGACGCTCAAGGCCGGCGACAAGATCAACCTCACTTATTATCCGCTCAAGGATGGCCGCAAGGGTGGCTTCAACGTCACCGTGACCTTCGCCGACGGCAAGGTCATGAAGCAGTTGGACAGCCCCAGCACCAATCCGGCGAACGATCGCTAAAGACATATCCGGCCAAGGGCGGCCTGACGAACGTCAGACGCCCACGACCTCGCCATGCTTTGCCGCCATCGCGCGCGCATTGGCTTCGAGACGTTCGAGCAGCGAAATATACTCTGCACGCTGCTTGGCGCTGAAATCGGCGGTCAATGCTTCGTCGCGCCGGATCGCGATCTGACACATCGTCTTGTAAACCTCGGCGCCATGGGGCGTCGTGCTCACCATGATGTCGCGTTTGCGCGCCACGCGCTGCCGCTCGATGAGTCCGCTCGTCTCGAAGAAAGCGACCGTGCGACCCACCTGGCTTTTGTCGCGGCCCATGATCTCGATGAGGCGGGCAAGCGGCAACGGCTCATATTCACCGATCTGCGACAGGATCATCCACTGGAAGTTGGAGAGGCCCTGCTCGCGCTGATAGGCGAGCATGGCGCTGCGCCGCAGATAGGAGGCGAGCGCCGTGAGTTGCGACCCCATCAGCTGCGACATACCGGCTCGATCCTGCATGTCGTCAAAGGACGGAATCGGCGGCGGCGGCGGCCCCTGCCCTACTGCCGCCGCCTCTGCGGACAGCTGTCGCTCATGGGCATAGATCTGCGCCGCACGCACGGTGAGCGACTGGGTCATCGACGAAAAGCGATTGCGCTCCTCGACTGAGATGCCGACAGTCAACGCCGCGTCGCGCTCGAGGCTGATCGCGGCGATCGTCTGGAAGATCTTCTCGCCCGGCGCGCGGAGAGCAAGTTTGGCGCGCAAGCTCGCGCGCTCGATCAGACCCATATTTTCCAGGGCCTTCACCGCGCGGCTGATTTGCGCCTTCTCATGGCCCGTGAACGCGACCAGCGCGCTGGACGACAGCCCGCCCATCCGGCCGATCATGGTGATGAGCTGACGATTAAGCGAATTCAGATCGATGCTGCGGCCATAATCATGCCCGCCACTTTCACGCATCAGCCTCAGGAGCCTGATCAACCGCGCGCTCACCAGGCGCAAGTGCATGGGTTCGTCGCCCGCCACCGCTGGCTTTGCCTGCTTCCGTTCCTTCAGCTCGACCTCCCCAATCTCGCTGTTAAGGCGTTTTTGCCGCGCCCTTCTAGAAGGGCGCCATCGTGAAACCGATCCACCGGCCACAAACGATGATGGCCACCCAGAGCAGGGCCGAGATCACCCCGGCGAACCGCACGGCCGTCGGCACGCGGGGGCTCTCATCCCATTGCGAGACGTTGCGCCAGGTCCAGACATGGAAAATCGCCATGTTCAGACCCGCGCACAGCATCAGCAGTATCTTCGCGCGGAAGTAGACGTTGCCGTAATAAGTGACAGCATTGGAGATGAAAAGCAGCGAGCCGGTGGCCGCCGCGAACAGGAAAGCGACCCAGGTCACCGGCACGACCGCCTTGCTGAGCCGCGCAATGGGATAATCGCGCGCGGCGAGCCCCATGAGCCGCAGGTCGACCAGCAGGATCGAGCCGAAGACGATGGTGATTGCCAGCACGTGCGCTAGCTCGAGCCACGGGAACAAGACAGGATCCTCGGCGATGCTCACGGCAAGCGGGGATTCCACGATGCTCTGCATGATTGTATCGATGGTCACGACTGCGGAAATCCCTTCAAATCAGCCAGCGTAAGCGATCCAGCGGCCAAGGCCCATGATCACGGCCCAAAGCAGGAAAATGAGGACGGCCCCGAGCTTAAGACCGATGGAAGCGGATTGTCCGGCGGGAATATAGGCGAAGCGTCGGCCAATGCCGTAGCTCAAGAGTGTCGTTGCGACCACGAGCGGCATCTTGATCTGGAACAGGCTGTTCAGCAGTTCGCGCTCCGGCTCGGCCAGCGTCAGCACGGCGCCCGAAAGGAGCAGCACGATGAGCGAGACGAGCGTCCAAGGCGAGAAACGCTGCTGCCAGCGAGAAAGCGTCCAGTACGTCCCGGCAATGCCCAGCGCACGCAGCGCGACGATCAGCGACCCCGAGAAGACGATGGCCACCGCCAGGATGTGGATGCACTGAAAGGTTGGGACGACCCAGAGCTGGTCCCGAACCGTTTCATGGATCGGCATCCCGTTGATGCTCTTGGTCAGCGGTTCAAGCCACTCGTTCAATCATGCCTCCCCTGGCGCGAGGAAGCCTTTTGACCCCCTGCTGCACCCAGACTATCAACTCAGTTGATCTTGTCTATCTGATATGTGGCTTAATGGCCGTAATGAAACGATACTCGAACGCTTTATGGCGCCTCACGGTCCCTTGCCGGTATCGCCCGATCCTGATCGGGCGGAGCTCGAAGGCCTGGCCTAAGATTTCAGGCGCGCGGCATGCCAGCGGACATGCTCGTCCATGAAGGTCGAGATGAAATAATAGCTGTGATCATAGCCCGGCTGCATGCGAATCATCGCTTTCATGCCCGCAGTGGCACAAGCTTCACGGAGCAGGTCAGTCTTGAGCTGCTCATCGAGGAACTGGTCAGCATCGCCCTGGTCGACAAGCAGGTTGGGCAAGCGCGCACCCGCCGCGATGAGCGCGCAGGCGTCATATTGCGCCCAAGTCTCGAAATCATTCGTGCCAAGATAACCGCCAAGCGCCTTGACACCCCATGGAACCTGGCTCGGCGCCACGATCGGCGAGAAGGCCGAGACCGATTTGAAGCGATTGGGATTGCGTAGCGCGACGGTCAGCGCGCCGTGTCCGCCCATGCTGTGGCCGGTAATGCTCTGCGCCGCCAGATCGGCTGGGAAATGCGCGCCGACGATCGCAGGCAGTTCCGTCTCGATATAGCTGCGCATCCGATAATTGCGGGCAAAAGGCTCGACGGTCGCATCGACATAGAAGCCGGCGCCGAGACCGAAATCATAGGCACCGTCCGCATCGTCCGGCACGGGCTGACCGTCCATGGCGGGGCCACGCGGCGACGTGTCCGGCGCCACGAAGATGATACGCTCGTCGGCGCAGGCGCGGCGATATTCGCCCTTCTCCATGACATTGGCATGGGTGCAGGTGAGACCCGAAAGATACCAGAGCACCGGCAGCGTCTCGCCGGGGTCGTGATCGGGAACGAAGACGGCGAACGTCATCGCCGTCCCCGTTTCGCCCGAGTCATGCCGGTAGACGCCCTGGACGCCGCCAAAGGCCTTGTTTGTCGAGAGCGTCTCGAGCGTGGTCATCATGATATCCTCATGGGTAGCGATAGGTGCCGCACAGCTTGTTGCCGGCGGGATCGCGCAGATAAGCCAGATAAAGTTTGAGCGAAGGATTTTCGCGCACGCCCGGCGGGTCTTCTATCGAGGTGCCGCCGTGGGCAATACCGGCTGCGTGCCACGCATCGACCTGTTCAGGAGAGATGGCGGAAAAGCCGATCGTGCCACCATTGGCATGCGTGGCAGGTTCGCCGTTGATCGGCGATGTAACCAGGAACAGCGTGCCGTCCCTCGTGTAGATGGCACGCCCCTTGGCGTCGAGTGTCCCCGGCTGCATGCCGAGGACACCGAGTATCGCATCATAGAAGCGCTTCGAAGCGGCGACGTCGTCAGCGCCAACTACGATATGGCTGAACATCGCCTCTCCTCCCCGCCTGCGTTCAGCGGATTATTCGCCTTCGGGCAACTGGCAGAATGCACAGATCTTGTTGCCGGTGGGGTCGCGCAGATAAGCGCCATAGGCATTGCCCGGTGCGCCCGGACGCTTGCCCGGCAGGCCTTCGCAGGTGCCGCCATTGGCGAGACCGGCGGCGTGGAATGCATCGACCGCGCTCTTGTCGGCAGCGGCAAAACCGATGGTGCCGCCATTGGCGTGCGTCGCTGCATTGCCGTCTGCCGGATTGCCGACACCGAACGCCGCATGGTCCTTCATGTAGAAGACGACGCCCGGGCGAAACTCCTGACCGGCCGGCCAGCCGAGCGCACCGAGTACGCCGTCATAGAAGGCCTTGCTCTGGGCGGGGTCCTTGGCGCCGACCATGACATGTGTGAAAGCCATATGTTCCCTCCTTCGTAGGGTTGGGTTGTGGAGCAGTAGCTCCGGATAGCGATGCCAGCGCGGGCTGGCGCGTCAGTTAAAGCGGGCGGTTGCTCGTCAATAGACGACGACGGAGCGGATGCTCTTGCCTGCGTGCATGAGGTCGAACGCGGTGTTGATCTCCTCGAGCCCCATCACATGCGTGATCATCGGGTCGATCTCGATCTTGCCGGTCATGTACATGTCGACGATCTTGGGCACGTCGGTGCGGCCCTTGGCGCCGCCGAACGCGGTGCCGCGCCAGTTGCGGCCGGTCACCAGCTGGAACGGACGGGTCGCGATCTCCTTGCCGGCCTCGGCCACGCCGATGATGATCGAGGTGCCCCAGCCGCGATGACAGGCTTCCAGAGCTGTGCGCATCACTTCGGTGTTGCCGGTCGCGTCGAACGTATAATCCGCGCCGCCGTCCGTCATCTGTACGATCGCGGCGACGACTTCCTCGCGGCTCATGCCCTTGGAGTTGAGGAAGTCGGTCATGCCGAACTTGCGGCCCCATTCCTCGCGATCGGGATTGATGTCGACGCCGACGATCTTGCCGGCGCCGGCCAGGCGCGCACCCTGGATCACATTGAGACCGATGCCGCCCAGGCCGAAGACGACGACATTGTCGCCGACCTGCACCTTGGCCGTGTTAATGACCGCGCCGACGCCCGTGGTCACGCCACAGCCGATATAGCAGCTGGTCTTGAACGGCGCGTCCTCGCGGATCTTGGCGACCGCGATCTCGGGCAGCACGGTGAAGTTCGAGAAGGTCGAACAGCCCATATAATGGAAGATCGGCTGGCCCTTGTAAGAGAAGCGCGTCGTGCCATCCGGCATCAGCCCCTTGCCCTGCGTGGCGCGGATCGCGGTACAAAGGTTGGTCTTGCCCGAGAGGCAGCTTTTGCACTGGCGGCATTCGGGCGTGTAGAGCGGAATGACATGGTCGCCGGGCTTCACGCTGGTGACGCCCGCGCCGACTTCGCGCACGATGCCTGCACCCTCATGGCCGAGAACGGAGGGAAAGATGCCCTCGCTGTCCAGGCCATCCAGCGTATAGGCGTCCGTGTGGCAGATGCCGGTCGCCATGATCTCGACCAGCACTTCGCCCGCCTTGGGACCCTCCAGATCCAGCTCGACGATCTCCAGCGGCTTCTTCGCCTCGAATGCGACAGCGGCGCGTGTCTTCATGATGACGATCTCTCCCCTGGCGTGCGACATGACTTGAGCCCCACGCAATGATCCGAATGGCGGCGCCCAAGGCCCCGCCCGCGGATGCTTGTTGGTGCCTGACGGCGATTCTTGCAAGCACGCACTTTCGGTGCGTACGGTTGTGTCAGCCCCCAAAAAGGTCGGAGCCCGCTCCGACAGCAAAGCCACCCCTCCCCTGTAGGCGGCGTTACTCAGATCGGGCGCCTGATTCCGTCGGCGCGGATTGGGATCCCCTTCCGCGCCGCCAGAGACATTGAGGTTAGAGCGAGACTTTCGCACCCATTACGAGACGGCGGCCGATCAGATCGAACAGGCCGCCATTGGTCTGCACCGCATTGTTGCCGAACGTCGCCCAATAAGGCGTGACCGGCGGCGACTTGTCGAGCAGATTGGTGACGTTGAGGAACACCTGCAGATCCTTGCCTCCCAGCTCGAAATTATAGGCGAAGTTCAGGTCCACATAATAAACGGCCGGAACCCGATTATGGCTGATCACGCTCATGCCCGGCGTGGGTGCGGCCGGCGCTGTCTTGGCGGGATTGTTTTCGTTCGTGCCCGGCGAGATGTAACGGCCCTGCACGAATATCGAGAAGGGCCCATTGCGATAGTTCAGGTTGCTGGTGAGCTTGAACCGGGCATAGGGGTACGCAGTGCCGGTCGAGGCCTCGATGCCGGTCTGGCCGGCACGATCGATCGTCGCCGGATTAGGATTGGCGGCCGTCGGCGCGCCCGTTTCCGAACGCTCGATAAGCCAGCTTGCAAAGGCACGTCCTGAGATCGATTCCTGGCCGCCGCCAAACAGCTTGAGGCTGGTCCGATAGCTGGTCTCGAGATCGACGCCGGACACCACCGACTTGTTGATGTTGACATAGACGTCGCCGACCAGGGTGAGCGCCTTCGTGTTGGGGTCACGCGTTACGAGCGCGCAATATTGCGTCTGGCCGGCATCGCAGTTGTTCACGACGTTCTGCGTACCAACCTGACCGATCGCGTCCTTGATCTTGATGCGATACCAGTCGAGCGACACCGAGAAACCTTTGAAGAATTCCGGCTGATAGATTGCGCCCGCGGTAAACGTGTCCGCCAGCTCCGGCTTCACCGCCGGATTGCCGCCCGAGACGCGCGTGATGAACACCGATGGGCCATTGGGATTATTGGCGTCCTTGAACATTGGATCGTTGACCGTAGCCGCGCCGCCGGTCACGTCGAACCGTTCGGACAAGTTGGCGGCGCGAACGTCACGGGAATAGGTGCCACGCAGGCGCAGGCCCGCGCCGACCGTCCAGTTGATACCTCCCTTATAGGCCCAGATCGCGCCGGAGCCGGTATATTCCGCCCAGCGGGCCGAAACGTCGAGCGTCAGATCCTCGATGAGCGGTGTCTTGGCGATCAGTGGGATCAGCATTTCGCCATAGGCTTCCTTCACACTGATCGAGCCGGCGATGTTCGAGACCTTGGAGAACTGGGTGAACACGGTGTTTGCACAATCGCCGCCGGCGGGGACGCCTCGCAGGCCATAGGATGTGGCCTGAGCCGGCGTCGGGCACGGGAAGGCTGTCCTGCCGGCCGCCGTCAGCGTATGATCGCTCGTTTTATTGCCGGGATCGCGGACGATCTGATGCAGGGTTTCCTTACGATAGCTGCCGCCGAACGCGACCGTGACAGGCCCCGCGCCCCACCCCTTGAACAGCTCGCCATTCACAGACAATTCGAAAATGTGCTGCTTCATGGACATGATGTTGATCTTGGGGCCTTCGGTCACATAGCTGTCCTGCTCCCCTGTGAAGCCGCCATTGGCGAAGAACAGCGGCGTCGTGATCGTCTGGCCGATGTCATAGCCGATCACATAGTCGAGAGCCCCAGCCGAGGCATTTCCGCGGCCGAACAGGTTGATCGGCTGGCAGCCCGGGAAGGCCGCGGCGCCGGCGGCGACCGTCGATACGCGGCAGACGATCTGACCATTGCTGTTCTTGACGGCGTCGACGGCGGCATAGATGCGGTCGACGCGCAGACCGTTCTGATAAGCGGTGCGCTTGCTGAAGCCATATTGATAATAGCCTCCAATCTTCCAGCCGTCGAACATGCCGCCATCATTGGAGATGTTCCAGTCGAAGCCGGCTGTGGCCGAGTTCAGGATCGTCTTGTCCCAGATCTTGTAGTCCGCACCGAGGTCGGCGACGTTACCCACGCGATTGAACTGGAAGCTCGCAATATTGTTCGAACTCATGATCTGGCGGATGTTATCCGGCAGAAAAGCATTGTCCTGGAAGATGGTGATCGTCGTAGGCGCGCCGGTCATGAGGCCGCGCGGCGCATTATAGCTGCTGGTGGTCTTTCGGCCGCGGATAAACTGGGCGAACAGCTTGAGATTGTCGGCCACCTCATAATCGCCATAAGCGAAGAGGCTGCTACGCTCGAAGTCGGGCTGCAGCGTGTTGAGATCGCCGGCCCCGACATCGTCGCCGCTGCCGCCGCCGGCGATCGACTGGCGCGCCGTTGCGCCGCCGCCGATGATCCGGGACGGAGCAGTGCCGACCGGCGCAATGTAGCTGACATTGCCCTGCGAGGCCAAAGTGAACTTCGAGGCGGAGCCGTCCTTGTTGAACGCATAACCGTATAGCGGCGAGTTCACCGGCGCGGAGATGATGCCGTCAAAGGAGGCATTGGCCGAGACGACATTGGGCTTGATGTAGAGAATGCCGCTGGGGTCGGCGATCGTGCCCCAGCTCTGATACCAGTTACGGCCGGCGAAGCTGTGAATGCCCTGCTGCTCGAATTTCTCGGCCGACAGGATGATATGGCCGCGGTCGCCGATCTTGAAGCCCCATGTCGCGGATACCTGATAGTTCGCGCCATCATCCCGGGTCGTCTGCCCCCACTGGCCGGCAACCTTGAGACCTTCGAATTTGGTGTTGAGGATGAAGTTGGTGACGCCCGCGACGGCGTCCGTGCCATAGGCGGCGGACGCGCCGCCCGTCACGGTCTCGACATTGCTGATCAGCGCCTCGGGGAAATTCGAAATGTCGACGCCGCCAAAGGCCGTCGCCGAGATCATCCGTCGACCGTTGAGCAGTACGAGCGTGCGGTTGACGCCCAGCCCGCGAAGATTGAGGCCGCCGGTACTGCCCGAGCCGAAGAAGCTGTTCGCCGTCTGGGTGGTATTGCCGTAAAATTGCGGCAATTGGCTAAGGCCCTCGACGATGGTCGAGGGCGCCATCTGCTTGAGCTCGGCAGCCTGGACAGCCGTCACCGGTACGGGCGTGCTCATGCCGGGGCTCAGTTGGATACGCGAGCCGGTGATGACGATCGCTTCGGACTCGGAACCGGCTGGCGCTTGCGCCATCACGGGTGCAGCCACGACCAGGCCGATCAGGCTTGCGGACGCAAGAATGGAACGGCGCAACGATGCCCCGCTGGCGACGAATAGCGACATAAGAATCTCCCCCTATTGTGATTTGCTGCTCACATTTGTTTTGAGCTATCAGCGGGGGTCGCCGCTCTGTAGGGCCGCTTTGCCAAATCTGAATAAGACCAGTGGCGCGAAAGGCCGGATTCATGCGCCTGCTGCAGTGCCGGCACAGTGCTCCAGATGCTCGCGCACGAGCGCTGCAAGGCGAATGACGGCCGGCTCGATCTCATGCTCGAGCGTCGATCCGAAGCCCAGAACAAGCCCTGACTGACGCGGCCTGTCCACGAAGCAAAGCGAGAGGGCTTCGATCTTCACGCCGATCGCATGCGCCGCAACCGCAATCGCCATATCGTCCGTACCGGAAGGCAGGGAAACGACGACGCGCAGACCCGCGTCGGGCGCATGTACGAGCTCCGCAACGCCCTTCATATGCGTCTCGAGCGCATCGAGCAGGATCGCGCGGCGCTGGCCGTGGACGGTCCGCAACTGGCGCAGATGCGTCGCGAGAGCACCGGTGGCGCTCAGACGCGCCATTGCGAGCTGGATCGAGATCGGCGCCTGCGGCACGGCCAGGCTGTGCGCTTTCTCGAGCAACGCGGGGGGCAACAACAGATAGCCAAGCCGCAGGCCTGGCGCGAATGGTTTGGACAGACTGCCGATCATGAGCACACGGTTGTTGCGGGAGAGCGAGTAGCAGGTCGGCAACGGCCGCGAGCCGAAGCGGAAATCGCCGTCGAACTCGTTCTCGATGATCCAGCGGTCATTGGTGTCGGCCCATTCGACAAGACCATGGCGACGCGCCAGCGACAGGCAGGCGCCTGTCGGCACGGCGTGCGACGGCGAGACGAAGGCGACATGCGCGTCCGGCGCTCTCTCCAGCGCCTTCTCGAAATCCATGCCTTGCTCGTCGATCGGCGCGCCGACGACCTCGAAGCCATATTTTGGCATACGCATGCGCACGAAAGGATAGGCAGGATCTTCGAGTATGGCCTTGCTGCCGGGTGCGCGCAGCAGCTCCAGCGCATGATCGAAAATCTGCACTGTGCCCCCTATGACGACGATCTGGTCGGGGTCGCATCTGATACCCTTCATGGCGCCGAGATAATCGACGATCGCGTCGCGCAGTTGCCGCTCTCCGAACGGATCGCCATGGAAGATCTCGCAGATCGGATGATCGCGCAGGACGCTCGCAATATGGCGATTCCAGTCGGTCCAGGGAAACAGGTCCACTGCGGGCATGCCGGGCGCCAGGGGCATCTGGTAGTAACGCAGGTCCATAAGGTCGATGCCGGGCTGCGTCAGCCGCTCGCGCGGTCCTCGCGATGTTGGTGCGCCGCCTTCGGGAACGAAGTCCTCCGGAATACGCTCGGACACGAAAATTCCCGAGCCCGCCTGCGCATGGAGATAGCCCTCGGCAATCAGCCGTTCATAGGCCTCGACGGCGGTGGTGCGGGAAATGCCGTGATCGCTGGCGAGTTGGCGGGAGGACGGCAGGCGCAACCCACGCCGCAAACGCCCGTCGATGATCGCCTGCCGGAAATAGGCGACGACTTGCGACTGCAATGAAACTTCGCCGTGCCTGTCGAGCGACAGGCTACCCCAAAGCGGGTGCACGATTGCCCGCGTCATTCTGCCCTCCCGACGCCGCAAGTCCGCGCGATGTGACGCCTCGTAACTCGGGCAAAATAGGCCATATGGCAATTTTGTGAATTGTAATTCGGCTGCCGGAAAGCCGAATTGGAACTAAGCACCTCAGCCGTTTCCGGCCTCGGCCTTCATCGCTTCGGACTCGAGAATGATCACGGCCCGCCGATCCGGCAGGTCGATGATGCCCGCCTGGCGCAGGCGCGTAAGCTGGCGGCTCACCGTCTCGATAGTCAGGCCGAGCAGATCGGCCATTTGCTGGCGGCTGAGCGGCAGGTCAAAGCGCTGTGCGCTCCCCTCCCCGCCGCCACAAGTCGAATCCGCAAGGCGCTGCGCCATTTCGAGCAGGAAGGTCGCGACCCGTTCGCCCGCACTCTTGCGGCCGAGCAGCAGCATCCAGTCTCGCGCGCGATCCAGTTCGTTCAACGTGCGCTTGAGCAGCTTGTGCTCGAGTTGAGGATGCTCGCGCGCGAAATTGTCGAAGGCCGCGCGCGGAAAAAGGCAGACCCGCGCATCGCTCAGCGCCGTCACGCTATGCTGGGTCGTCTCGCCGAACGGGCGCCCGATGAAGTCCGACGGATAGACCACGCCGACAATCTGTTCGCGCCCATCGGCCGTCGAGGTCGAAAGCTTCAACACCCCATCGATGACATTGGCGACAAGCGAACTGTCGTCGCCTTCCCACATCAGCGTCTGGCCGCGCTGCACATCCACGCGCCGGCCGATGCGGTTGAGCATCTCCAGCTCGCGCGGCGTCAGCGACGAGCAGATGGCGCGATTACGGATGACGCAGGATTGGCAGCTGTCCACGACCCGCTGATAACGCAGCGCGGCGGCGCTTCCAACCCTGTCCGAGGTGCCCCTTAATAGCCCACCGTGAAGCGCGCATTCTTGTGCTTCGGATTCTCGATCTCGTCGAGCATCGCGATGGCGAAGTCCTCGTAGCTGATCGAGCTCTTCCCGTCGGCAGCGGTGAGCAAAGTCTCGTCGCCGAGACGGAAGCTACCGGTACGCTCGCCAGGACCGAAGAACATGGCGGGCGACAGGAACGTCCACTCGAAATCCACGCCCGCCTTGAGCTCGTTCAGGAACTGGCGGGCCGGTTCGGCCTCCACCTTGATGAAGTCCGGAAAGCCCGGCGTGTCGATGAGCACGTCCCCCGCTTCGGTCTTGAGCGATGCAGCGCCGCCCACGACCAGCAGCCACACGCCGGACTTGCGCGCCACGGCGAAGGGCGCGGCGCTGTCCAGTTCCCTGAACGGCATGGAGAGGATCGCGGCGTCATGCCCGGCGACCTTGGCCGCCATATCATCGGTGTCGTTGATGTCGGCCATGACCCAAGTCACGCCCTCGCGGGCCTCCTGCGTGTCGGCGTGGCGCGAAATGCCGGTGACCTCGTGGCCGCGGCGCAGTGCTTCGGTGACGAGGCGCTGGCCGGCATTGCCGGTGGCGCCCATGATGGCGATCTTCATAGCTGACTCTCCCTCTCCCGAGAACGCTCGGCGCGCGCCGTTGCGAACAGACGAGATCGTTTGGAAGCAAACCGACGGGATGACAAGGGACAACAAAAAGACGCCAGCTCGACCGACCGTGCGAGACGGTCGAGCTGGCGCGAGAGCGTCCGGTCGCGGTCCGGACGCGAGTGTCCCTAAAACTTCACCGTTGCGCCCACGCGCAGCGTCCGCGGTTCAAGCACGCGGCTCATGCGTCCCTCGGTCGGAGCCGCGTCGAACGATGGAATGTAGGCTTCGTAGAAATAGGTCATGTCCTTGTCCCGGCTGTCGAAGACGTTGACCAGCTCGGCATAGAGTTCGAGGGGGCCGAAGGCATAAGCGCCACGCAGGTTGACGTTATTGCTGCCCTTGTCCCGCTCGCTATTGTCCTCGATCAGCGGATAGGGACCGAGGTGGCGCAAGCGGGCCGAGAATTTCCAGTGGTCCCGGATGAACGATACGCCGATCTGCCCGGCATTCTCGAAGGCGTTCGGAATATGATCGCCATTGTCGTAGCGCGAGTGGCTGCCGGTGTAGTTTCCGTCAATGGCGAGCCACTTGGTCGGACGCCAAAACATCGTGACCTCATAGCCATGGCGCTTGCTGGCGCCGGTCGGCTCGACGGCGTTGGAGTCACCGACGAACTTGAGCTCGCTACCGAGATCCAGCCACCAATAAGTCGCCGTCATGGTGAGCTTGCCAAGCTGGAGCCGGCCGCCGATTTCCTTGCCGGTGCCCGCGACGAGCACGGGTACGGGTGTGGTCGTGACTGCACCGCGCACGTCGTTGGAGTGGAAGCCCCTGCCCCAGTTCGCATAAAGCTCGACACGCGGCGTGACTTCCCACGCCAGCGCGACCTTGGGCGACACCAGCGTGTCTTTGCCGGTGCCCTGGCCCAGCGCGGCTGCTGCGGCATCATTGGCCTTCACGTTGAACCAGTAATGGTCGGCGCGCAGGCCGCCGATGACGCGAACGCCCGGAATGACTGTCCAGTTCACTTCGCCAAAGGCGGCGGCCGAACCCTCGGTCAGGTGATAGGCACCAAAGCTGTCCGCGACATTGCGGTTGATCGTGTGGTAGACGCCGACATTGGGAATATGGTCGATCTGGCCCTGCCCACCGACGGTCAGCTTGATGTTGTCGGCCAGGTCCCACCTTTTCTCGCCATTGAGCTGGTAGATCCAGCGCCTGTCGAACTGGCGGATCTGGGCGCTCGTGCCATCGACATTGGCATAGGTCGGGTTGGAATACATCCACCAGTTATAGAACTGGACCGACGCGTTGACCTTGTAATCCATACCCTTCAGGCTCGCTGCACCGATGAAGCGCGTCGTCATGCCCTTGGCGGACGGATCAGGCGAGCAGAAGACATCCGGACAGATGGACGATCCCTCAATGCGCTCGGGAATCTGCTCGGTCGGGTTCCACGTCGCATGATAGCCTTGTAGCGAAACGGAAAGCTCCGCGCTTCCGACCGGCTGGCTGTATTTGAGGAAGCCCGAGAGATGCCGGAGCTCCTCGGGTTCCTCCCACGGTCCGTTATAGACCTTGCCCTGAATGGCGAAGGTCAGGTTCTTGTCCTGCCCGACCGACAGCGTTGCGCCGGCTGCGCTGCGCCGCCAGCCGAAGGAGCCGACTTCCACCGAAACCCAGGGCTTGTCGAACTTGTCGACGGTTGAGATGTAGGCCGCGCCCGCCATGGCGAAGTCGCCGCCATCGGCACGATAAGGTCCTTTCCGGAAATCCTCGCTCGCCACGATCTCCGGGATGAGGCCGTTGAGATCAAGGTAGCCCTGGCCGTGGCCATGGGTACGGAAATTCATCTGCACGCCATCGACATAGGTCGTGAAGTCGGAGCCATGATCGAGATTGAAACCGCGCAGGAAGTATTGGTTGGCCTTGCCCGAACCACTATGCTGGGCGGCAATCATGCCGGGCACGGCTTCCAGAAGCTCGGCGACCTTGACCAGCGGCCGAACGAGCAAGTCCTGCCCGCTGATGCTGCCTTCGCTGGCCGCACCGGCGACGCCGATCCTGTTCTCCCCACGTCCGAAGACGATGATCGCGCTCCTGCCGTCGTCAGCGGCAGGGGCCGCAGTTTTCTCACTTTGCACGTCCTGCGCATGCGCGGCGACGGGCCAGATGCATGCCAGCGCCAGAATCGCGCCCATTGTAATCCGCACTATGGTTCAACCCTTCTGCCTTAGGGCGGCAGTCCCTCGACCGGTCCAATCTCCCTGATCGGCAGTCGGCTAAGGATTGGCGGTTTTCCCGCAAGTTATGAACGGTTGAGGAAATAAGATGTAACGTTACCGCCGCGGGGATCGGCGCTGGCTGCTCGCAGCGTCAATTGCCGGCGGCGCCCGGACCGCCATCACCGCTGACACCGTCCCACATGCCTTCGACCGTGCGCGGGCCTGCGGCGATGAGCGTGCCGCGCAGATTCTCATCGCCCACACCGTCGACGGCGAACAATGCTTCGAAATAGCCGTCCTTGCCCGCCTTCTCCAGCTTGTCGAGCATGGCCGGATTGTTCACGATGTCGGCGGCCTGCAGCAAGGCCGGATCGCGCGTGCCGGCAATGATGAAGATACGATTGCCGCCCGGGCCCGGCAGCATGGCGACATAGGCATAGTTCCGTCGTGCCGTCACGCCGTCCTCGGGCGGATCGGCCACATAAACCTTACCGGTCTTGGTATCGATGAGTTCGTCGAAGCTGCCGCCATAATCGAAGCGCGAATTGGCGAAGACCGGCTGCTGCAGCAGGCCGAGGCCGCTCATCAATCCGACATAGATGATGTCGCCGCTCTTGAGGTCGACGGGCGTCAGCTTGGAGGACGGTACGACTGGGACGGCATGGCGGCCATTGAGTCCCGGCGTCACGATCGGCATGACTGACCTGAGCGCATAGGCCGTGCTGACCGGCAGATAATAGAGGTTGAGGTCGACCAGCTTGTCACGCAGGTCCGGCCTATCCATCAGCAGCGCATCGAGATCCTCGCGCGAATTGACCGCATATTCGCGCACGAGCCGAGACGGGTCTGCGCCGGCCTTCTCGCGCTCGCCCATGATGTAATAGTCGCCCGGCACGACGGTTAGCGTTCGTTTGCTGTCGACGAAAGGCGCCCAGGCCGCCGAAGCGCGCACCGCACCCAAGCCGTCATTGCCTTGCCAGAGCTGGATCGCCGCCAGCGTCATCGCAACGCCCATGACCAGGCCGGCAAGCGCAAGAAGCCATGTCGCCGGGCGCCGCAAGATCGACCCGCCTCCGACTGCGAGCTCCAGTTCCTTCTCTTCCTCGACCTCGTCGGGCGCGACGAAGCGGAAGCGATAGTCGCCCTTGGGCAGCGTCAGCCGTTCGGTCTCGGCCGCGCCCAGCGTCGCATAATAGTCGTCCAGCTTCTTGCGCAGGCGATGGACATAGACGCGCACCGACGCATCGACGAGCAAGTCCGCCTCGGATTTACCGAAGACGTCGCTGGCGACCTCGACTTCCTTGGGGCTTTCGCCACGCAATGTGCGCTCGAGCAGATAGTCGAACAGCCGGAGCAGCATGCGCGAGCGGCCAAGACCGCCGGACATCTTGATGTGTTCGGCAGCGGCAGACAATCGCTCGAATTCGTCGGTTTCGCCCACCCGCTCCGTCCAGTTCCCTATGCTCCCGCCATGGAGCGCAATACGCGCCCCTCTATCAACAAGACCGTCACAGAGCGACCTTTAGTTTGAACGGATAGTTTGGACGGAGTGCTTCGACGGTACAACGGTTGCAGAGCGAATGAAATTGCGCGGAGCGGGCTGCTCGGCTAGCCTCAATCGGTCGGGAGAGCGAATCCGTTGTCGCTTCCGAGATGAAGATCGCCATACAAGGGCGCAAAATAGTTGAGAGGATTTCTGGATGCGCTTGCGGTCGGCTTTCGTGCTGGGCTCGGCTCTCATCGGCTCTCTTGCATTGACCCAGGTCGGTCGAGCGCAATCGTCCCCCGCCCCTTCCGACTGGCCGCGTTACGCCCGCGATTATAGTGGCACGCGCTTCTCGCCCTTGAAGCAGATCACGCCCGCCAATGTCGGCGGACTGGCACAGGCATGGAGCCTTCGCGTCGCGCCGCAGGGTGGCGGCGCGCTGGTGTCCAGCGCGACCCCGATCGTCGTGGACGGTCTCATGTACTATCCAACCGGCACGGCGGTGCTGGCACTGGAGCCCGAGACCGGCAAGGAAGTTTGGCGCCATCCGGTGACCGGCGGCGCAGTACGCCGCGCCGTGAGCTACTGGCCTGGTGATAAGAACCACAAACCGCGCATCTTCTATTCGACGGGCAAGACCATCTGGGCGCTCGACGCCAGGACCGGCGAGGTCGACAAGAGCTTCGGCAAGGATGGCAGCATCGCCCTCGCCGTCAGCTACGGCTATCCCCCGACCATTTATAAGGATGTGATGGTGGTGGGCGCGCAGACCCAGGAGATGATCAAGGGCGAGAGCGGCGACACCAACGCCTTCGACGTGGTGACGGGCAAGCACCTCTGGACCTTCCACACCGTGCCGCGACCGGGCGAAGTCGGCCACGACACATGGGGCGGCGACAGCTGGAAGGAACGGTCCGGCACCAACGTCTGGATCTGGTACATGACCGTCGATGAAGCGACGGACACACTGTATATGCCGGTCGGAGGCCCCTCTCCGAACTATGACGGCACGACCCGCCCAGGCGCCAACCTGTTCGGCAATTCGGTGGTCGCCGTCGACATCCACACCGGCAAGCGCAAATGGCACTTCCAGACCATCCACCATGACCTGTGGGACAGCGATCTTCCCGCCCCGCCGGTGCTGGTCGATCTCAAGGTCGGCGGCAAGACGGTCAAGGCCTTGGCCGAAACCGGCAAAACCAGCTACATGTACATTCTCGACCGCAACACCGGTAAGGCCGTGTTCGGCGTCGACGAGAAGCCCGTGGCCAAGGGCGATGTGCCCGGCGAGTGGTACAGCCCCACCCAGCCTATCCCCCGCAAGCCGGAGGCGCTCTCCCGCAAGACATGGGATGTGCGCGACATCGTCACCGCTGACGACACGAATGCCGAGCATGTCGCGGCCTGCAAGGCGCTCCTCGCAAGCTATGGCGGCACCTTCTACAATGCAGGGCCGTTCACGCCCTTCTTCCTCAAGGAGGAGGGCAAGCCGGTCAAAGCCTCCATCAACCTGCCCCATAATGGCGGCTCGGTCTGGGGCGGCTCGGCCGCCGATCCCAATACCGGGATGATCTATGTGAACACCAGCGAAGGCGGCGCGATCGGCTGGACCGAGAAGCGGAAGGAAGGCCTCGACTATGGCCGCGGCACCGCCGGCTCCACCCAGACATATGACCGCGCCAACATGACCGGACCGGGCGCTTATGCTTCGTTCAGCGCGACCTACAAGGATGCCGAGGGCAAGACCCATAGCTTCCCCTGCATTCGTCCGCCCTGGGGACGCCTGATCGCGGTGGACGGCAATACCGGCGAAATCGCCTGGGCCGTACCGCTCGGCACCAGCGACGATCTGCCGGCGGGCAAGCAGAATACCGGACGCAATAATGGTTCGGGCGGCCCGATCGTGACGGCGGGCGGTCTCGTCTTCGTCGGCGCGACCGACGATAAGCGTTTCCGCGCCTTCGATGCCAGAACCGGCAAGGAGCTATGGTCTGCCAAGCTCGACCAGAGCGCACAGGCGGTCCCGATCAGCTATCAGGGCAAGGACGGCCGCCAATATGTCGCGGTGACCGCTGCCGCCTTCGGTGGCTCGACGCGCGGGCCGGACGGCAAGCCTTTGAACGATGAAGCCCTGGTGGTGTTCGCGCTGCCCAAATGAGGCGAGCGGGCAGCCGGAGACGAGATGACCATGGAGAGACGATGATGCGCAAGTCCACGATCCTGCTCGCGGCGAATCTGCTGGCCGGCACTGCCTTCGCCCAGGCCCAAACCGCGACACCTGCCCCCGGCCGCATCACGACACCTGAGGGTGCACAGATGGATAGCGGGGCCGACCTCGCCTACAAGCCTGGCGCGCTGACGCGGACCCAGCTCATGAGCTCGACCAGGGATCTGTTCGTGCAGAATTCGGCCAACGTCTTCCGCCGTTTCCCGCCGGATAAGACGGCGCAGATGGTGAAATTCTACGTCGAGGCGCTGGCACTCAAATCGCTGAACCCGATCCAGCTGACGTCCACCCAGCAAATGCTGCTCACCGGCGTCGGCTCGGGCCAGATCAAGCTCTCGGCGGGCACGCAGGGCGACCGGAAATATCATCTCGAAGGCGGCTATAAGGCTGGCACCGGCATTCGCTATTTCCGCCTGACCTATCCTGATGCAGCCGTGGTCACCAAGCGCTTCACCGATGCCGGCTTTGCCGCCCCCAGGTTCATCGACCAGGGCGATGGCAGCAAGGCAGCGATGGTCACCGATCCGGGCGGATTCGGTATTGAGGTAGTGATCAAGCCTGGCGCCAAGGACGGCAGCAACGATGGCGTAGGCGTCGGCATCAGCGTCTCGAATCTCGAAAAGAGCCGGGGCTTCTATCGGGAGTTCGTCGGACTCGACGAGCTTCCGGCGATCAAGGACAAGGCGCTAGGCTTGACGCTCTATCCCTATCGCCGGGGTGAGACGATGCTCTACCTCTACCGTGCCGGCGAAAACCTGCCGCAGGACAATGGCAGCGCGGGCATCCAGTATGTCGTGTCCGATACGCCGATGGCCGCCGCCAGGGGCGCTGCCCGCAACATCCCCATCGAGACCCCGCTGAACAAGCTGCGCGGGTTCGATCTCATCACCATCTGGCTCAACGACCCCGACGGCGTGACCAACTATTATGCCCAGATCGCGCGCAAGCCTGCGACCGCGGCGACGGCCGCTGTACCGGCACGCGCGCCAAACTGAGCGGCCAGGGCTGAACTTGTTCCCCAGCGAAGGCTGGGACCTGGAGCACGATCGGGTTTGTCTGAAACGCATCTCGTCATTCCCGCGAAGGCAGGAATCCATGTCTCGACGCCGCACCAGCTTCCAGGAACAGGACATAGAGTCCCACCTTCGTGGGAATGACAATTCGATCGAGAATGATCACGCTCCGGGCGCGGTTTCTGTTCACGGATATGCGCCGCGGCTCCGAGCGCCGAGCTGGCCCCCGGTCTTTGCCGGGGACCGAACGATGATCGCAGGTCCTCAGTTCGCCTTTTTCGCGACGTGCGCGATGTAATAGCCCAGATCAGCGATTTCCTTTTCGGTGAGCTGGCCGCCAAAGGCCGGCATCGCGCCTTGGCCGTTAGTGATGCGGCTGACGATGAATTCCTCGGTGCGATCGCCACCGTCGAGATGCGGCCCGACGTCGCCGTGGGAGTCGGCATCGACGAGCGAGTGGCAACCCGTGCAGCCCCAGTTGGTGAAGAGCTCACGGCCCTTCGCGATCCGTGCTGCATCGACCTGTTCAGCCGCGGGCGCCTGCGCAAAAAGGGCGGCCGCCGGCACGCTGGCTGCGGCGAGTGCCACGGTTGCCAATCCAAGCCGCGTCATAGCCGTCATCTGCTTCGCCATCGCCACGTCACTCCTCATCCAGCACCCGATTCGTCCGGGACCTTGTCAACTTATGTGCAACCCCGCCCTAACCTGCGATGAACCGCCCGCACACCCCCCAAAAGGGTCGCAAGACCCCGCCAAAAAAACGACAAGCCGCGACCGCTGATGCGGTCACGGCCTGCGTCTGCTTCTGCCCCTGTCCGCGAACCGGGGCCGAAACTCTTAGTTGGCGCGCTTCGCAGCGGCGATCACGGCTTCCGTGGTCGGGTTGCCCAGCGAGAGCTGGTGACCATCGGGGAAGCTGATCTCGGCAGCCGATGCACGTGTGTCTCCGTCACGGGCGCGGAAGGCCTGGACGATGATCTTGGTGCCCGCGGGCAGCGAGTT
>JAGIAZ010000080.1 GCA_017744605.1 Sphingobium sp.
ATATAAATGCATCTTTCGGAGCACGCATGAAACTGACCCGCTTTTCCGACTATGCGATGCGCGTGATGCTGGATCTGGGCCGCCGTCCGGGCGAGCTTGTGTCGATCGCCGCGCTCGCGAAGGCACATAACATCTCGCAGAACCACCTCATGAAGGTGGTGAGCGATCTCGTGAATGCCGGCTATCTCGAAAGCATCAGGGGCCGCTCCGGCGGCATCAGGCTCGCCCGCGCGCCTGAGACGATCAATGTCGGCGCATTGCTCCGCCATACCGAGGACGACCTGAACCTCGTCTCATGCGCCGATTGCATCCTGATGCGGGGCTGCGGCTTCAACGGCGCGCTCGGCCAGGCGATGGGCGCCTTCATGCAGGTCCTGGACGGCTATACTCTGGCCGACCTGCTCACCGGCTGGCGCGGTATATTGAACGTGCCGGAGCCCGCCTGACGATCGGGCCGCTTAGCCGCCGAGCTTGTCGAGCTTTGCGCTGAGCGCCGCGAGCTGGGCCTTGAGT
>JAGIAZ010000081.1 GCA_017744605.1 Sphingobium sp.
CTACGGCAGCTGGTAATCCGACCGACGGCTTCCGCCGGTCCAACGGATGAAGAGAAAAGGGGGCTTCGGCTCCCTTTTTTATGCCTGGGTCCGCCGCTGCAGTCAGGCCCTCCCCATCTCGATGGGGAGGGGGACCCTCCGCAGGATGGTGGAGGGGGATTGGCAGACGAGAACATTTGGCCCGTCCACCATTCGCTTCGCGAATGGTCCCCCTCACCGAGCGGAGCTAGGGGGGGCTTGACCATGTAAATACCACGCCCGGAAATCCGGTGTTTCCCGGCCTCGCTCGCCCCATCGCAAAATCGGTGAGCGCTCTTGGAAATTAACTTCTTGGTAAGCCGGGCGGCCGTACCTTTCCCATGATCTGGCGGGAGCTGCGCGCATGAGCGCATTGATTGACGAGTCGAGACAGCCTGACCCGCGGCGCCAAAGCCGCACCGGGGTCCTGCTCGGCGTGAAATTCCGCCGCAAGGGCGAGGCCTGGTTCAGGACGAAGGTGACGGACATGTCGCC
>JAGIAZ010000082.1 GCA_017744605.1 Sphingobium sp.
GGCCTCGCCCGCGACATCATCGCCCGGCGCGACAGCACGGCAACCCCGCTCACCGCGTGCGCCATGCCGCATGAGGCCTGGGTGCTCGGCGACCGCATCGCCCTGCGCCCGCCTCGTCGACAATCCCGCCAGCAAGGCCCAGCGCTATGGCGGTGGCGGCCTCATCGAGATCGAGGCGGACGCGAGACCGCCGGGACCGGTCTCGGCCTCGCCACCGCGCGCGCCATCGCCCAGGCCCATGGCGGCAGTGTGGACGCCCGCAACCGGTCTGCTGCGGGAGCGGCCTTCCTGCTGACCCTGCCGCCGCTCGGCCCAGGTCCGTCCCAAAGCTGAACGACGATCGCTCGCGCCGCCCGGAACGGCTCGTTTCGGCGCGAAGATGACATTGTCACCCTTTCCTCGCCTCGCGTTCGGGGCTAAAGAGCCGCGCAAGGCGGCACGTGCTCCGCCAGGTCTAGAGAGTTTCGCTCCTTATGCAGGCATCCCTGCGCCTTCTTGCCCATCGCAAGTTC
>JAGIAZ010000083.1 GCA_017744605.1 Sphingobium sp.
CATCATGCCCGCGCCGAGCATGGCGAGCTTCTTCGTTGGCGCCTTCTCGACACCGGCCGGGCGCCTGGATCGTGATCCGCCGTGCATCGGCCCGGATGTTGAGCAGGCCGGCCGCCCGCCGGGCGATCTCGGAAAGATCGACTTCCTCGCGCGTCGCGGTGAAGCCGGGCCCCTCGATCGCCTGCAGGTCGGCAAGATCGTCAACCAGAGCGAGCAGATGACGCCCAGCTGAGGCGATGTCGGTCGCGTAGTTCACATAGTCCTGGCGCAACGGGCCGCTGACGCGGTCGCTGATCGTGCCGGCATTGGCGATGATCCGGCTGATCGGCTGGCGCAGCGCGGTGTCGAGCCGGCGGCTGAGCGCCGGGCCGAAGAATTCGCTGGGCGCGATGCTGCCAGACGACGAGGATGGCGGAGCGGCGCTTTCGGCCTGCGCCGGCTGCTGCGGATGCGGAGGATGGGCCGGCTGGCGCGGCGCCGCCTCGACCCGGGGCGCGTCGGCCGCCTC
>JAGIAZ010000084.1 GCA_017744605.1 Sphingobium sp.
CTCTATATCATCCTGCGCAGGCCCGAATAAGGCCGGTCAGGCTTCGTTGGAAAAGAGCCAGTCCGCCGCATCCCCGATGCTACGGAAGTAGCGCGCGTTGACGATGTCGCCGCCGGCTCGGGCCTGGACGCGATTGACCAGCTTGGGGACGACACAGGCCGAGCGTTGCTCCGGGCTGTGACTCGTCTCCGCGATCAACGCGGGGAAGCGGTCGGCAATATCCGGAGCCTGCAGGCCGAAGTCGCTTCCGTCGACCAGCGAATGGCTGATCTCGCCATGGGCACGAAGCTCGGCAATGGCGGCGCGATAGTCTTCAGCGAAGCGATCGAAGGTCGCTTCGTCCCACTCGCCGGCGATGCGCATCTGGAGATAGTGTCGTTCCGGGCAATAGCGGATGTCATAGGCGCTGGCGACCGCTGACGCATACACTCTGAGCGTGGCGTCATCGACCGGCGTTCCGGCAATGGACTGGTGCTTTCCCATATTTAAGCCGCGATTCCCATGACT
>JAGIAZ010000085.1 GCA_017744605.1 Sphingobium sp.
GTGCACAAAAGTGGAAAAACGCTAGGGAATGCGCGGTTGCTCAGCGCATCCGCACATAGCTTCCCGGCGCATCCTCCAGGGGCTCGAGCTTCCCTTTTCCGGGAATCCGCGCCCCCTTGGCCGGGACTTTTGCTGCATCCAGCGCGCCCAGCCAGTCGATCCAGTCGGGCCACCAACTCCCTTTGGTCTCTTTCGCTCCCGCAAAAAACTCCGCGAGCGTCCCAACCTTCTCCGAATTGGTCCAATACTGGTATTTTTGCGCCGAAGGGGGGTTCACCACGCCGGCGATATGCCCCGATCCGGCAAGCACGAACTTGAGCGGCCCCTTGAAATAATGGGTCATCTTCCAGACGCTCTCGGCCGGCGCGATATGATCCTCGCGCCCAGCCTGGACATAAGTGGGGGTTGCCACCCGGCCGAGATCGAGCGGCGTGCCGTTGATCGCCAGCGCGCCGGGCTGGACCAGCTTGTTGTCGCGGTAGAGGTCGGTCAGGTAGCTCATGTG
>JAGIAZ010000086.1 GCA_017744605.1 Sphingobium sp.
GTCACGCTGACCGGCTCGAACGGCAACGGCACCGACTTCACCGGCGCGGTGACCGTCGATGCCGGCAAGCTGGTGATCAACGGCGCGTTCGGCGACGTGGCGAACAACGCCGCCAGCCTGACGCTGAACGGCGGCACGCTGGCCGGCAGCGGCACCTTCCACGGCGACGTGAGCATCGGCAATGCCGCGCTCAATCCGGGCAACAGCCCGGGCACGCTCAACATCGGCGGTAGCCTGACGCTCGGCGCGGCGACGATCCTCAACTTCGAGCTGGGCGAGGCCGGCACGGTCGGCGGGGCCAATAACGACCTGGTCAATATCGGCGGCAACCTGACGCTCGACGGCACGCTCAACGTGCTTGCCCAGCCGAGCTTTGGCGAAGGCTATTACCGGCTGTTCAACTATGGCGGGACGCTGACCGACAATGGCCTGGCGCTCGGCGCGCTGCCGGCGGGCTATACCCCGACCCTGCTCACCAACATCGCGGGCCAGGTGAACAT
>JAGIAZ010000008.1:0-38729 GCA_017744605.1 Sphingobium sp.
AAACGCGATCCACGGCCGAGGGGGGATTTTCCGTCATCATTGAAATCCCGCTTCTAGCCGAGGATCAGCCGAAAGTAGCCGCATGACCATCAGAACCATTCTCGTGGACGACGAGAGCCTCGCCATTCAGGGCCTCAAGCTGCGCCTGGAGGCTCATGAGGATGTCGAAGTCGTCGAGACCTGCAGCAATGGCCGGGAAGCCATCCGCGCGATCAAGACCCACAAGCCCGACCTCGTCCTGCTGGACATCCAGATGCCCGGCTTCGACGGCTTCTCCGTCGTGCAGGGCGTGATGGAAGTCGAGCCGCCTCTGTTCGTGTTCGTGACCGCCTATTCCGAGCATGCCGTGCGCGCCTTCGACGCCAAGGCGATCGGCTATCTGGTGAAGCCGGTGGAGGAACAGCGGCTCGCCGACGTGCTCGAGCATGCCCGCCAGCGCCTCGCCGAAAAGCGCCAGAGCGCGGACGCCGAGCGGCTGCGGGAAGTGCTGAACGAACTGGCGCCCGAAGCCATGCCGGACCTCGCGGCCGAGGCCGAGGCGCCCGCTTCGAATCGCTTCGAGAAGCTCATCAACATCAAGGATCGCGGCCAGATCTTCCGCATCGACGTCGATACGATCGAGCGTATCGAAGCGGCCGGCGACTATATGTGCATCTACACCGGGGACAATTCGTTCATCCTGCGCGAGACGATGAAGGATCTGGAGCGCCGGCTCGATCCGCGCGTGTTCCAGCGCGTGCATCGCTCGTGGATCGTGAACCTCAATCTCGTCCGGCAGGTCCGCCCGCATACCAATGGCGAGTGCTTCCTGATGCTGGAATCGGGCGCGGACGTGAAGGTCAGCCGCTCGTTCAGGGACGTCGTCGCCCGCTTCGTGCATTAGCGCCGTCATTCCCGCGAGAGCGGGAATCCAGCCCCATCGTGCTTCCGCCTTGGCTCCCGCTTTCGCGGGGGAATGACGGCTATGGGCTATTCGACAGCGCATAAAAAACGGGCCGGCGCGGAGGGGGAGATTGCGCCGGCCCGTAGGGAGCCAAGGGGAAATGGCCAAGAACAAATGGACGTCGGTTAGCGGCAGTTGCTGCCATTCTTGTCGATGGCGCGGCCCGCGACCGCGCCGACGGCGCCGCCGATGATCGTGCCGGTCGTGTGGTCGCCATGGCGGCCGGCGACGCTGTTGCCGATCAGGCCGCCGGCGATGGCGCCCAGGATCGTGCCGGTTGCGCCGTCGCTGCGACGGCAGCCTTCGTAGCGATAACCGCCCCGGTAGCCCTGATAGACGGGCTGCTCGTAATAGCGGGCGTCTTCATAGCCCCGATAACGGTCGTAGCGGTCGTCGCGATCGTAACGGTCATGGTTGGACCAGCCATAATGGTTGCCGCGATCATGAGCCTGCGCCGGAGCGACCGCACCCGCGGTCGTGGCAGCAAGCGCCAGCGCGATGCTCAGCTTCTTGAGAGTACGGGCAGTCATGGTCTTCTATCCTTTCTGGCGCCCTGTGGGGGAGCGCCTCTCATGATGTCCTTCTATGCGAGTCGCTCTGAGCCATGCCTGAATGCGGCTGGCAGGCCCTGTTCATCTTGGTGTTCCTGTTCGTAGGACGTTGTCGCAGGCGCTCACGACGCATGGCCAGCGCCCCTGTCAGCCGCTATGCAGGCCGCCATGCAGCGGATCGCGGCCATTCTCGTCCTGTTCGTGCTGCTGATGCCTGCACCGCTGATCGACACGGAGCCGCCGCTGCGCAGGACCGCGATCCAGCTTCATGCCGAGCCGTTGCCACCGCCGTCGCCGGAGGTACAACGCGCTTACGGTCCGTTGCGGCTCGAGGGACTGTGGCGGCTATCCAGCCCCGTTCGCGCGTTCGGCGGCATTTCCGCTTTGTTCGTCGGAGAGGATGGCCAGTTCACCGGCCTCAATGATTCCGGCCAATGGGCGCGCTTCCGGCTCGACGGGCCACCCAAGGGCACGATGGCGGCCCTGCCGCGCATGGCGCTCGCCGGCGAGCATCGGCGGCAGAACGACAATGAGAGCATGGCCCGCGATCCCGTCACGGGCACCGTCTGGGCGGGGTTCGAGGTGACGAACCGCATCTGCCGTTATTCCCCCGACCTCGCGCGCGTCACCGGCTGCGTGCAGCCCGAGGCGATGCGGGATTGGCCCGAGCAGGGCGGTGCCGAATCGCTGGCGCGCCTCGGCGACGGGCGCTTTCTCGCCATCGGTGAACTCGCTTATGCACCGGGCGGCGGCCATGACGTGGTGCTCTGGGCGGGCGATCCGGTCGATCCGCGCACGCCGCCGCCGGTCCATATGCGCTATATCGCGCCGACCGGCTATCGCCCGACCGACGCGCTCTGGCTGGGCGGCGACAGGCTGCTGGTGCTGACGCGCCGCATGACCGTGTTCGACTGGTTCACCGCCAAGCTGACTCTGGTCCGCCTGCCGAAGCTCGAAGCGGGCGCCGTGCTCAAGGGCGAGGTCATCGCCTCATTCGAGCGCCCCGGCCCCGCCGACAATCTCGAGGCGCTGGCGCTCGGCCATGAGAAGGCGGGTCCCGTCCTCTGGATCGCCTCGGACGACAATCACCTCGTCCTGCAGCGCAGCCTGCTGTTCAAGTTCGCCCTGCCGAGGGATTGGGTGAGCGATGCTCGGGCGCCTTGAGCGTTTCCCCCGCTCCCGCATGCGGGAGCGGGCCGGGGTGAGGGCAGTGAAGACCCTCCCCTAACCCCTCCCGCATGCGGGAAGGGAACGACCACCAAAGAAAAGGCGGATATATATCTTGCAAACACAGTGTGGCTCTGGAACTTCATACTTTCGATGCGTCGGATCTATTGAAATTGAGCGGCAAAGTCGCCCGACGCGACGGTGAGATGTTGACTATTTGCACGCCCTTCGTGCCGGAACCGAAACTCCCCCTCGAAGGTGGGAAGGTGGCAGATGAAGAACCAGACGAAGCCAAGCCAGATTGAACGCTTCAGGGAAGCCGCCCGCGGGCATGAGGCGGACGAGGATGAGAAGCGCTGGGAAAAGCGACTGAGGAAGGTTGCGAAGGCTAAGCCGGAACCGGAGAAGCCAGAGTGATAGACGAGGACGCCAGCGAAGACGCCAACATGATGGGCGAAATTGGTCGCAGCGTTATCTCGCTTTGTTCTGTCCAGAAATCTTGGGGTTATGGCTGGATCGCCGAGCGGCTTGGGATATCATATGACCAAGCACGTTCAGCGGGCCTCGCGTTACAAGCAATGGGCCTTGCTGATGTTAGGCCTGTCCGGCACGGTCGAGAGTTTGCAGGCTCAGCGATTTTCCTAACGAAACGCGGCGAACAAGTTCGGTTGGCGATAGAAGATGGCCGAGTGAAATTGGCGGAGTAGATCGTTGCCGTATTTGCAATATATACAGACACCAAAGAAAAAGGCGGCCCCGCAGGACCGCCTCTTCGGCTTTTCAGCGTTCGCCCAAATCAGGCCGCGGCAGCGGTGGCCTGCTTCTTGACGATCTCGCGCTTCAGACGGCGGACCTTCAGGGACAGCTTGTCGTCCGAGGTCTTGAGCAGCCAGTTGTCCAGGCCCCCATTATGCTCGACCGAACGCAGGCCATGCGTCGAGACGCGCAGCTTCACGCCGGTGCCCAGCGTGTCGGAAATGAGCGTCACGTTCTGCAGGTTGGGCAGAAAGACTCGCTTGGTCTTGTTGTTCGCGTGGGACACATTGTGGCCCACTTGGCGGCCCCGGCCGGTCAATTCGCAGATGCGCGACATGTCACTGAATCCTGAATGGGTTTCTCTGGAAAGCGGCGCCGATAGCCCGTGAATGCCGAATCGTCAAGGCGCTTCCATGGGAAACCCGCGACGTTTAGGGACGGGCCATGGCCCAACCCTTCCCCCTGCCCGAACCGATGCGCCGCGCGCTGGAGGAAGCGCGCGCCTCCGCGGCGGCCGACGAAGTGCCGATCGGCGCGGTCGTCGTCAAGGACCGCGTGGTCATCGCGACCGGCCAGAACCGCAATCGCCGCGACAAGGACCCCACCGCCCATGCCGAGATCGTCGCCATGCGCGCGGCTGCGAAGATCCTCGGCACGGACAGGCTCACCGGCTGCGATCTCTGGGTGACGCTCGAGCCCTGCGCCATGTGCGCGGGCGCCATCGCCCATGCCCGCATCGACCGGCTCTATTATGGCGCGCTCGACCCGAAGGGGGGCGGCGTCGAACATGGCGCGCGCGTCTTCGCCCAGGCGCAGTGCCATCACCGGCCCGAACTGTTCGGCGGCATCGGTGCGGAGCCAGCGGCCGCGCTGCTCAGGGATTTCTTTGCGGAGCGGCGGAGCTAGGGCATCGCGTGGACGGGGCGTTCAAATGGGGGAGAGACGATGAAGACAGTTGCCGCATGGCTCGTTGCGACGAGCCTGCTCAGTGCCCAGGCGCAGGCGTCCGACAGGCCGACATGCCTCTCGGACGCCGAATTCTCCGATGTCATCCTGCTCATGGCGCCCGAAGCGCTGAAATCGATGAGCGAGCAGTGCAAGGGCAGCCTGACCAGGGGGCAGGTGCTCGGCAATCCCGACAGCCTGGCGATCAAGAACTTCGCGGCCGCCAGCGCCGATGCCTGGCCGCGCGTGTTGCCGGCCCTTGCCCGCTTTGCGTCGAAGAAGGACGGCAAGCTGTCCGAGACGGAAGCCACCCTGTTCAGGAGCATCTTCCTGACGGTCACGCAGCAGCAGACCAAAGGGCTCATCAAGAAGCCGGAGGATTGCCAGGCCGCCGACCGCATCCTCAAGCTCGCCGAACCCCTGCCGCCCCAGAACCTCGCCGGCATCATCATCGAGGTCGCACGCATGGGGAAGCAGAAGGACAGCGACCTGCTCTGCAAGCGGGATTAGAAAAGTGAAATGCCCGGACGCGACCGATTGCGGGCGCCGATCGGGATATTGGGGATGGCTGACGTCTCGGGTAACCTCAGAAAATGAACATATCTGTCATTCGATTGTGGGATCGTTATCGCGCGATCAATCGCGATGCCCCTGCAGGCGTGCCCAACAGCTTCCACTTTTGCGACAATCAGGAGGATGCCGATCTCTGCGCCACCCTTGTTGTCATGGGGCAAAAACGCGCGACTGCGCCTTCCGTCGCTGAGTTAGAACTCGCTGGTGACCCCATCCCTCAGGTCGGCGACTACTCGATCGTGACGGATTGGGCGGGAAAGGCCGTGGCCGTCATTCGGACCGCTTCCGTCGAAATCAGGCGGTTCGGTGATGTCGATGAGGACTTTGCTCGCGCTGAAGGCGAAGGCGACTTGACACTTGATTGGTGGAGAACCGCCCATCAAGCTTATTACGAAAGCGTGCTGGCTGGCTCCCGCCACATAGTGGATGCTGGCCTCGAAATCGTCTGCGAACGGTTTGAGCTCGTGCTTCAGGTATGAGGTCCGCAGCCATCAGTTCTGCCATTCAGGTAGGAACGATCTCCTGAGAGCTGACGCGTCTGCCTTTATGGCTTCACGACCTGGCCTGCCTTATCCTTCGGCGCGATCCGGTAGAGGTCGTAGGGCAGTGTGCCCTCGAACTTGAGCGTCACGGGCTTGAGGAAGTCGAATTTTTCGCCGCGCAGCACCCGGGCATAGAAGCCGCGCGGGCTGCGGGCCTGGTAGATGGTTCCTTCGGGGAAGCCGGGGCAGGCCAGCAGGTAGCTCGCGCCGTGGGCCGCGGCGATCTTGCGGAAGGTCTCGGGGCTGCCGTCGAAGGCGTGATGGATGTCGAGGATCGCCGTGCCGTTGCGATGATAAGGCCCGGCGATGGCGCTGTGGTGGGTCATGGCGATCATGCGCGGCCCCAGGTCCACCAGCGTGAAGATGGTCGCGGCCGGCAGCTGGTCGAGCGGTTGCAGGGCGGGCAGGGTGCGGCAGCGATTGCCGTTATTGGCGGGGCGTTTCGTGGGCGGTGCGGCGGCGGTCTTGTCCTTGGCCGCAGTCGGCTTCGTCCTGGCTTCGACCGCGGGAGCCGCCGGCTTGGGGGCAGGCGTGGCCGGGCTCGTCAAATCGGCGATGGCGCGATTGGCGATCGGATAGACCTCATAGGCGGCGGCGGCGGTCCCGAGGCCGGCAAGCCCGAGCACGGCGCCGATCTTCAGCCACCAGCGCGCCGTGAACAGCGCCACCACCAATTGCCACATCGCCCAGGCGATCGGCGGGATGGCGATCAGCTGGGCGGCGGCGGCGGCGCGGATCTGCCAGAACATGAGGCCAAGCGCGAAGGCGATCATCAGCGCGACCGTGCCCCAGGCCCACAGCCGCTCATAATCGCGCCGCGCGCTCCAGCAGCCGAACAGCGCGCAGAGGAGGCCGGCGGCGGGCATCGCCGTCATCGGCACCCAACTCGCGCGCGGCTGCGACATGAGCGGCTTGGCCTCGCGAATGTAGCTCAGCCAGCTTTTTTCGAGCTCGGGGGAGATCTGGTAGACGCCGGTATGGCATTGCGGCCAGACCAGCCAGAAGAAGGCGGCAATGGCCGTGCCTGCCAGCACCCCCGCGATGAGCCGCTGCGGCCAGCCCTTGAGCGGCAGCACCGAGATGAACAGCAGCAGCCCCGCCGCCAGCACCAGCGTGCTTGTCCAGACCGGCGAGAGCGCGTCGCAGACCGGCGCGCGATTGTCGTTGCTGGCGAAGAAGGCATAGCCGATCGCGGTCATGCCGCCGAGGCCCAGCGCATAAGGCTGCAGGCGCCGTGCCGCGCCTTCCTTGAACACCCAGCGCAGCGCGATGAGCGCGCCCGCGCCGGCGAGATAGACGAGCATCTCCATGCCGATGGCGACCGATGCCGCGCTGGCGATGCCGGCGATGATGCCGCCGCGCACCCATTTGCGATCGACAAGGCCCGCCAGTGCGACCGCGGTCAGGGCCAGCTGCCAGCCATGATGGTCGACGCGTAGCGGCACATACATGCCCAGGCCCATGCCCGCGCCGAGCGGCAACAGCATCGCCGCGAACCAGGCATGGCCCCTCCCATGTCTGCCGTCGTCGCGCGAGAGGCGGGTCGCAATGAAGGAAAGCGCCAGCATGAGCGGCAGCAGCGGCAGGAGCGGGGCCACGCCGCACGCCAGTCGATCGGCGGCACCTGGCGCCATGAACAGGCGGAAGAACAGCATCAGCGCGGCGAGCGGCAGGTCGACGAGGCGGCTCCAGTGGATGTTCGCGCCCTCGGGCGGATTCATGCGGTGCTGGCGCAAGTCCCACCAGCCCTGGCCGTTCAGCCAGTCGCGTACCTGGAGGTAGCGCATATTATCGTCGGTATCGCCGAGCGAGAACCAGTGGATCGAGTTCGAATAGAGCTGCAGATACCAGGCAGAGATGACGAGCCAGGCGACGGCGACGAGCCAGCGCCATTCGCGCGCCGCGAAATCATCGAGGGCGCGGATGGCTTCGCGCCACGACCAGCGGCGCATCCCTCTCTTGGCGGCTGGGGGCTGCATCGATATGGGCTTACCGCGGGACGACAAAAGCGCAACGGGGCAAATGGCGATCGATATCAAACAGTCCGTGGCGAGCTTGCTGTCCGGGGGCAGCTGGCAGGCACAGTTCATCCGCTATGCCGTCACCGGCGCGGCCATCACGGCGCTGCAGGCGGCGGTCTATTGGGGTCTGGCCGGTCCGGCGGGGCTCAATCCCCAGTTCGCCAATTTCATCGGTTATCTCGCCGCCGTCGCAAGCGGCTATGTGCTGCATGGCCGCTTCTCGTTCCGTGCCGATGGCGAACGCCAGACCAGCAGCACCGGCCAGGCGGTCCGCTTCATGGCCGTCTCGCTGCTGAGCCTGGCGCTCAATGCGGTCTGGGTCTGGCTGTGCGTCACGCATTTCAGATTGCCGCTCTGGACACCGATCCCGTTCATGGCGATCGTGACGCCGGCCCTGGTCTTCGTCCTGAACCGGCAGTGGGTGTTCCGCTAGAGCGCGATCATTCTCAATTGAATCGCCCTTCGCGGGAAGGACGACATGCGTGTCAGACAAACCCGATCATGCTCCAGAGGCTGATCCATCGATGTTGAACTGCTCGTCATTGCGAGCCCGGCTTTAGGCGGGCGAAGCAATCCAGGGGCAGGCAGGGTCGGCTTGGATTGCCGCGCGACTTCGTCGCTCGCAATGACGATTCAGATCTGGCTGGATCAGCCTCTAGACGGCTCGAATCTTCCGCAGCGCACAAAAGGAAAGGGCCGCCGGTTTGACCCGGCGACCCTCTCGAAACTGCAATCGCTGCGCGCGAATTACTTCGCGGCGTTGGCCGCTGCGTTCGTCGCGGCGTTGGCAGCGTTCGTCATGTTGCTGGTGGCAGCATTCATGGTGTTCTCTGCGGCGTTCGCGGTGCTTTCGATGGCGTTGTTGGCAGCGTTGGTCGCGGCCTCTTCCTTCTTGCACGCGGAAAGGCTGATCGCAGCGGCGATAACCAGCGAGAAAGCAATCGTCTTGGTCATGGGCAAACCCCTTACTTGATAATACCGCGCAGACGGCGTGGAAGGGGTCCCCCCCCTAGGCCTGCGAGGGCCGTTCGTATCGGTTTGTTGCGGTCAAAGCAATCCCTGGCGAAACACTCATTTAAGCAGTTATGCTGAGTCGCGCCATTTGACCGGGGTAAAACAAGCCGCATATGTGTTTTTTATGACCGGCCAGCTCGACCTTTTCCGTGCCCTCGCCGATCCGACGCGCATGCGGATCGTCCATCTGCTGGAGGCTATGGAACTCGCCGTCGGCGAGATCGCCCTGGTCGTCGGGCAGAGCCAGCCTCGCGTTTCCCGCCACATCCGCATCCTGGTGGATGCCGGTCTGGTGGAGCGCCGCAAGGAAGGCAGCTGGGTTTTTCTGAGCATCTGCAGCGAAGGTCCGGCGCAGGCTCTGGGGGTCTTCCTGAATGCCGCGCCGCCCTCTCCCGAAGAGATGCTGTGGATCGAAGCGGACCTCGCGCGTCTCGCCGCGGTGCGGGCCGAGCGCGCCCGCGCCGCCGAGCAATATTTCGCGACTTATGCCGAGCAATGGGATGCGCTGCGCTCGCTTCACGCGCCCGAGGCGGATGTGGAGGCTGCCATGACCGCCATGCTCGCGGGGAAGCCCCTTGGCCGCCTCATTGACATAGGCACTGGCACCGGCCGTATCGCCACCATCTTCGCAGTCGCTGCCGACCAGGTGCTCGGCATCGACCGGAGCGCGGAAATGCTGCGCCTGGCGCGCGGCAAGATGGGCGAAGAGGCCAATGGCAAGGTGCGCTTCGTGGCGGGCGACTTCTACGATCTGCCCGCTGCCGACGCGTCCGCCGATACCGCCATCCTCCACCAGGTGCTGCACTATGCGCAGGCGCCCGAAAAGGCGATCGCGGAGACGGCGCGGGTCCTGATATCCGGCGGCCGGTTGCTCGTCGTCGATTTCGCGCCGCACGAGCATGAGGAGTTGCGCCTGCGTGACGCTCATTCGCGCCTGGGCTTTTCCGATCGCCAGATGGGAAGCTGGTTTGCGGCGGCCGGGCTCGATCTCGTCTCGGTCGAAGCGCTCGCGGGCGAGACGCTGACCGTCAAGCTCTGGCTCGGCCGCCGGCTTTAGACCCCGATTCGGCAGGCTTGAATCGTCATTGCGAGCGACGCAGTCGCGCGGCGATCCAGGCCGATCCTGCCCGCCGCTGGACTGCTTCGCCCAGCTTACGCCAGGCTCGCAATGACGAGCGGTTCAACATCGATGGGTCAGCTTCCAGATCTCAGCGCTGCGGCGCGATCCGGCGCCCCATCGTCAGCGCCGCGAGCCGATCCTTGATGGCCAGCTTCAATTTCTTGAGCCGCTGCAGGCGAACGAAGTCGGGCAAGCGGCGCGCCTGCTCGCGGCGCAGCGCCGTGTCGATCTGCTGGTGACGGCTCATGAGACGGAAAATCAATTTGGACATATGCCACTCCTGAGGATTGAAGGGATCCTGGTTCGGGTGACAGCCGGCACGGCTCGGCGACTGAGGGGGGTGCCTGAGAACGCACCGGTGTCACCCGATGCGGTCCGACATCACGATCAGGACAAGGGGGATTGCCTGTTCGCCAGAGGGGCCCGGCCCGCAGAGATGAAGCTAGGGGCGACCAGATTGCCCGGAGATGAACAAATACCGGAATTCGAAAGGAAATTATGCTGCCGTCGGCAGTTCGTCGCGCTATGATGTGCTTCCGTCGCCCAGTTCCTTGGCCTCGATATATTTCATCTCGAGGAAGCGGTTGTGCGCAGCGAGATTGTCGAGATCGCCGCTCGCCAGCTGCTCGGTCATCGTCGCGATTTCCTGCTCGATGACGCTGAGCCCTTCGACGAGCTGTGCGTCCGGCACGCGGCCGTTGCGCGGCTGATTGCGCAGCGGCAGCGGGATCGACTGATAGCCGGTCACCAGCTGCGGCAGGTGATCGGAGAGCAGCCGCCTGATCTCCAGGGCCGCCGGCTCCGTCTGGCCGAGCTTGGCGAGCTGCGGCGCGAGCGTCTCCAGCCTGCCGCCGATCGCGTCGATGATCGGTGTGGCGGCGCGCGGCATGCCCTTGCGCTGGGCGTCCAGCCAGATCTCGGTCTTGAGCGGCAGGGCCTTGAGATCGATCTCCGCCAGCTTGGCCGGCGGAACCGGTGCTTCCCCCGTGGGCATGAACGCAAAGCCGAGACAGGTGATCAGCAGCCCGATGACCAGCAGCACGCCCCATCCGCCGATGCCGTTGAGCACGAAGCCGGCGATCGCCGCGCCGACGATCACCGTCGCCGCACCGATCACCATCCGCTTGAGGCGCGTCATCAAATCCTTGCTGCGCAGCTGCCGTCCGCGCGCGCCCTCATTGCTGTACCGCGCAGAGGTCCGCGCGATCAGTTCGTTGGCTTTGAGGATGACGTCGTCGACTTCGCTCATCGGCGCGGGCTTTCCCTTATTCGATTGCCGTCAATGGCGAGGCGGCGCCACTGGGTGCGCTCAGCTGTGCCTGGGCCTGGCCCTGCGCGCGGGCGATATAGCCCTTGGACTTCTCGACCTCGCTGGAGAGCGTGTTGACCGTGGTCTTCATATTCTCGAGCGCCTTCAGTTTGAACGTGTCGATATTGTCCATCGTGTCGTAGATGTTCTGGAAGGCGCGCTGCAGCGTCTCGATCGGGATCGTGCTGTTCGCCGCCTGCTCGTGGATGGCGGCAGTCTGCGTCTTCAGCAGGTTGCCCGTGCTGTCGATGATGTTCGCCGTGGTCGTGTTGAGCGCGGTGATCTGGTCGAGGACGAGCTTCTGCCCGACCAGCGCCTGCGCCACGGTGACGGCCGTGCGCAGCGCGGCGACGGTGGTCGTGCCGGCGCGGTCGACGCCCTTCACCAGCTCGACATTGTTCTTCTTGACCAGGTCCAGCGCGAGATAGCCCTGCACCGTCACCGCCATCTGCGTCAGCAGATCCTGATGGCGCTGGCGCACATAGAAGAGCGCGCTCTCGCGGATCGCCTTCGCCTTGGCCGGATCGGTCGAGTCCAGCTCCAACGCCTTGTCCTCGAGCTTCTCGTCCATCGTCTTGGCGATGTGGATCATCTGCTCCAGCCTGCCCATCGTCGCCCACATGTTCTGGCGCTCGACGTCGATCGAGGCATTGTCCTTGATCAGCGTGTCCTTGCCCGAAGCGAGGCTGCCGAGGATCGAGTTGATGTGCGTCTGGCTCGACTTGTAGCTGTCGAAATAGTTGCGCAGCTTGCTGCCGAACGGGATAACGCCGAACAGCTTCCTGGGCGCGAGCAGATTGCCCTTCTTGCTGGGATCGAGATCCTCGACGACGCGGCGCAGCTCGGCCAGATCGGCGCCGACGCCGCCATCCTGGTTCATCGCCTTGACCGGCCGGTCGAGGAAGCGGTTGGAATGACCTGCCGCTTCGGCGATTTCCTTGCGGCCCATATTGGTGATCTGGTCGACCTTCTGGCCGAATTCGGGCGAATTGGCATCGAGCGCCGCGAGCTCGCCGACGAACAGGTCGACCTTCTCGTCGAGCTTGCTCTTCTTGCTGTCGTCGACCGGCACGAGCCCCGCCGCCTTCTCGGCCGCGACCACCGGCACCGGATCGGGCGGCGTCAGGTTGAGGGTGGTTTCCTCGGCAGTCTTGGTTTCGGTGGGCGTCGTGGCCATCATCGTCTCCTTACCGGTGTAATATTAGACTAGAACACCAGTGGATCAAGTGTGATTGCGACCATAGCGCGCCAGGCGGTCAGGGGAAGGGGTGGCGTCGGCTCGTTGAGATCCATGCCAAGTCGTCGCCCCGGCTTGATCGGTGATTAGCCCGTTCGAACAAATGGCTGTTCCCCGGCGCAGGCCGAGGTCCAGACCGAACGGAGACGCGCGTGCAATGGCCGGCATTCGACGCTTCGCGTCGAGACTGGGCCCCGGCCTGCGCCGGGGAACAGCCTATTCCTTAGTCTTCGCGATCTCGGGATCAGCTTCTTCTCGAAGGCGCTGCGAGTCTGCTTGGGCAAAAGAAGCAGCGGGACTCGGGGTCAAGCCCGGCGTGACGCATTTGAATGCAGCCACGACCCCGCTCCGTTCTGGTAAACGAATTTTCAGCATGTTTCGCCGATAAGCGCCCGGTTTGGAGAGAGTAGCGGCGGGTCATATGCATCAACGTCACGATTTCGAGAAAGCGTCCCCGACGGCGCGCGCGGACGGCAGGCCCGGTCCCGCCCGCAGGCCGGGTAATGTGGAGCGCTACGAGCTTGTCGTGATCGGCAGCGGCCCGGCCGGTCGGCGCGCCGCGGTCCAGGCCGCCAAGCTCGGCAAGTCCGTCCTCGTCGTCGAAGGGCGCAGGCGCGTCGGCGGCGTCTCGGTGCACACCGGCACGATCCCGTCCAAGACCCTGCGCGAAACCGTGCTCAACCTGTCCGGCTGGCGCGAGCGCGGCTTCTACGGCCGCTCCTACCGCGTAAAGCAGCATATCGGCGGCGAGGATCTCGGCAACCGTCTGGGCATGACGCTGCAGCATGAGGTCGATGTTCTGGAGCATCAGTTCCAACGCAACGGCGTGTGCACCATGTCCGGCTTCGCGCGCTTCATCGATCCGCACCATGTCCAGGTCACGGCGCCGGACGGCAGCGAACCGATCGTCGCAGGCGACCGCTTCGTCATCGCGGTCGGCACCCGGCCGTTCCGGCCCGATGACATCCCGTTCGACGACAAGGCGATCATCGACAGCGATACTGTCATCGAGACGCCCTGCGTGCCGCGCAGCCTGTGCGTGATCGGCGCGGGCGTCATCGGTATCGAATATGCCACCATCTTCTCCGCGCTCGACGTCGCCGTGACGCTGATCGAGCCGCGCGAGACCTTTCTCGATTTCGTCGACCGCGAGATCATCGCCGAGTTCACGCACCAATTGCGTGACCGCGGCGTGTCGTTCCGCCTCGGCGTCAAGGTCGCCGGGATCGAGAAGGACAAGTCCGGCCGCGTCGTGACGACGCTCGAGGATGGCCGCAATGTGCGCACCGAAATGCTGCTCTTCGCGGCCGGCCGCATGGGCGCGACCGCCAGCCTCGGCCTCGAAAATTGCGGCCTGAACTGCGACAATCGCGGCCGCCTGACGGTCGATCCCAAGACGTTTCAGACCGAGATCCCGCATATCTATGCCGCGGGCGACGTGATCGGCTTTCCGAGCCTCGCCTCCACCTCGATGGAACAGGGGCGCATCGCCGCCTGCCATGCCTTCGGCCTGCCGATGCCGCCCGCGCCGGCCTATTTCCCCTACGGCATCTATGCCGTGCCGGAAATTTCGACAGTGGGCATGAGCGAGGAAGACGTGCGGGAGAAGAGCATCCCCTATGAATGCGGGATCGCGCGCTTCCGGGAAACCTCGCGCGGCCACATCATGGGCCTCGATACCGGCCTCATGAAGATGATCTTCTCGCTGAAGACCCGCAAGCTGCTGGGCGTCCACATCATCGGCGAAGGCGCGACCGAGCTCATCCATATCGGACAGGCCGTGCTCAACCTGAAGGGCACGATCGACTATTTCATCGAGAACACCTTCAACTATCCGACGCTTGCCGAGGCCTACAAGATCGCGGCGCTCGATGCCTGGAACCGCATGCCACGGACAGGCTGATATGCCTGGCGCCCAGCGTCGGTTTTGAATGGTTTGATCCAGAATAGTTCACTGTTTTTCAATCGTTTGCCTCGATATGGACCGGGAGAGAGTGATTCCATGCACATTGAAATCACATCGGCGCTGCAGAGCGCCCTGCAAGCCTTTTCCGATGCCGAGCGCGACCTGATCGCGATCGGCAAGCGGACCGATCCCGAGCGCAAGTTCGACCTCGTCCAGCATCGCCGCAAGTTCGTCGAGCAGATGGGCCTCGTCAGCCAGATGATCGACCGGGACGGTGCTCTCCAGCGGCGTCCCGAGATGGTCATGGAAATGAACAGCCGCCTCTCCGCATTCCGCTTCGCGATCGGCCAGCATCAGGCCAGCTGGCCCGCCGTCCGCATCGACGACGACGCGGCGGCCTATGCGGAATCGGCGCGCGGCACTTATGCCAAGGCCGACCGCTTCTGGGACTGGTGCAGCGAAAACCTGACGTTCGAGCGCCACTCGGCGATTTTCCCTTCAAGTTGACGATGTCCGGCTGGTGCGCCCTTGCGGTGCGACGAGCCGCCGTGCCTGCTTCACGATTGCCGCTGGCGAGCTTTCCATGCCGGGCTTACAAGAACCGGCCCCTATGGAGAGGAGATGAGTCGCATGCGTTCCGTTTTCAAGCTGGCCATGCTGCTGCTGGCGACCACGGTTATCGTTGATAAAGTCCAGGCTCAGGGCGGTGGCGGCGGTCCACCCAATTTCATGGCCCTCATCGATACCGACAAGGACGGCAAGGTCAGCCAAGCCGAATATACCGCCTTTGCCGAGCAGCGCTGGGGCCGTCTTTCGCAAGGCGCCGACAAGGTGAAGGTTGCTGACCTCCAGGGCTTCCAGGCCAATGCCCTCGCCGGCATCGCGCCCGACGCCAATGGCGAGGTGACCAAGGCGGCCTATCTCGCTGCCCAACCCGCCAAGTTCAAGGCGGCGGACACCAATGGCGACGGCTCGCTCAGCGAAGCCGAACTGATGGCCAGCTTTCCGCGGCGTGGCGGCGGTGGCGGCAACTGATTCGCTCGGGTGATACGGCCCAGCTTTGTCATACTGGCACTGAAGCCGCGCTTCTCCCTGGCAGCGCGGCTTTGCGTCTCCAGGTAGGCTTTATTGACTCTTCAATGCCATAGTGGCTTCGCACGAGGATGAAACGCGCGAAGGTGGACCGCTTTGGCTGAGGGCGAGGGGGCTCAGTCCGGCTTCCTGGGCACCGCCAGCGTCGCGCTGAAATCGAACGGCTTGGCCTCCGGCATGGAGTCCATGAGCGCGCGGAAGCGCTGCTCGACAGCGTCCTTCCAGTTGCCGTGCGTCGACACATAGAGTGTGTTGTTCCGAATCGCGTCGACGATCATGTCGCCGACTTCCGTGGGCTCCATCCAGCTGTCGGCGACGACGCGCTGGGCGAGCTGCTCCTCATTCTTCCTGAAGCCTGAGCCGTCCCGGAAGCGCTCCGGCCGGTTCTGGCCGCTTTCGTGAATGCGGCTCTTGATCGGTCCGGGCATCAGCACCGTCACCCCGATATTGTCCTGCGCCATGCTGTCGCGAATGCTCTCGGTCAGAGTGATGACGCCCGCCTTGGCGACCGCATAGATCGCCATGAAGCTCGGCATCGGCGTGAGGCCCGCAAGGCTTGCCGTATTGACGATATGGCCGCCGCGTCCGCGCGCGCGCATGCCCGGCGCGAATTCCATGATGCCGTTGATCGGGCCCATCAGGTTGATGGCGATGCCATAATCCCAGTCCTGATAGGTCGCCTGCTCGAACGGGCCCGAAGGGTCGATGCCGGCGTTGTTCACGAGGATGTCGGGCCCGCCCATCACTGCCTCGCATTCCTTGGCCGCCTCGCGCATCATCGCGCGGTCGGAGACGTCGAGGCGGATGGTGTGGACGTTGCGGCCCTCCTGCCGCTCCTCGAAAAACTGCCGGGCTTCGTCGAGATGGTCCTGGCGGATGTCGGCGAGAACGAGCCTGGCGCCATTGGCGAGCAGGCGCTGCGCAATGCCGAAGCCGATGCCGCTCGCGCCGCCGGTGATGAAAGCGGTCTTGCCCGCAATGTCCATGTCGCTCTCCTCGGACTCCGTATCTGACCCTGCCTAGCGTTTGGACGCACTGGCCCGCAACAAGCCAGAGCCCAAACGCGCGACAAGCTCGGGACGAACGGGTTCGGTTGAGGGGGAGAACGCTCAATCCCGACAAGATGAAGGTGCTCGACGCCCGGTATCGGGGCGGGCTGTCGGTCGCGGCGCAGTAATTGATTTTGCTCGCCCCTTCAGGGGAGAGGATATGGAGCCTTGCTGCTTGAGCAGCCAGGCGCAGCTGGAGAGGGGCTGTGGCGTCCGCCCCCTCTCCAAGCTTCTGTCACTTCGGCGCCTATCACTTCAGTGCCTATCACTTCAGCGATTGCACCGCCGCAAGCGCGTTCTTGACGTGGTCCTTATAGTCGAGCGCGCTGTAGACGTAGGCGATCTTGCCGGTCTTGGTGATCACGTAGCTGGTGCGGTCGGTCTTGCCGGTCAGGCCGGGGATCGACTTCAGCGCGACGTCATAGCCTTCGATGACCTTGGGGCCGGCCGAGGCCACGGCGAACTTGTTGCTGCATTCCTTGGTCGAGAATTCGGCGAGCTTTTCGACCGGGTCGGCGGACATGCCGATGACCGTGGCGCCGGCCTTCTTGAACGCCGCGGTCGCTTCGGCGAATTCATGCGCCTCGGCGGTGCAGCCGGGCGTGAAGGCGGCCGGGAAGAAATAGAGCACGACCGGGCCCTTCTTGAGCTGGTCGGAGAGCTTCAGCGTGAAGACCTTGCCGGCGAGCGCGCCGCGTGTCTCGAAGTTCGGCGCCGTCGAGCCGACCGGCAACGCGGCCTGCGCTGCGGTTGCAAAGGTCAGCGCGGCAACGGGGATGAGGCCGAGAATCTTGATCCGGGTCATGGAGTCGTATCCTCAAGTTGATTTCGTCCGGAACCTGTTTTGCCACAGTCGCCGCCGCCATGCCAGCCGTCCGTAACGGCAATGGTACAGCTGTTTCACTGCCGTGCCGTTTCCCTGCGTGACAGCGCGCACTCCTTGCGGCAATAAATGGGACGAAAGCCGGTCATCGGTAGAGAGGATGCGTCGTGGATCGAAGCTTCGACTGTGAACATGCTGCGGCATCGCCGCATGCGCCTGCCTGCGTGCCCGGCAGCCGGCTGACCATTCAAACCCCCGAACAATCCCCCGAACAATCCATTGAAAGGCCGTTCCTTGCGTAAATCGTTCTACGGCGCCGCCCTCGCCGGCGCGCTGCTCCTGTCCGCCGCCCCCGCCTTCGCTCAGCCCGGCGGTCCCGCCAGCCCCTGCACGCGCGCCCAGCTCATGGCGGCGGCGGAAGGCTATATCCAGGCCCAGCGCACGGCCGATCCCAGCACCATTCCGTTCGGCGGCGAATGGATCACGTTCAACGAGAATTTCGAGCTCAGCTCCATGGGCGGCGGCATGCTCGGCAAGCCGCTCAAGATCGACTATTACCGCACCCTCGTCGTCGACGAGCCGAGCTGCGCGACCTTCACCGAAGTCGTCGTCACCGATCCTGCCCATCCTTATGTGCTCGGCGTCCTGCTGCAGGGCCGCGGCGCCGGCAAGGTCAGCACCGTCGACATGCTGGTAACCGACAAGGGCGACTGGCTGTTCAATGCCGCGAACACCATGAAATATGCCCAGGCCGAAAACTGGGGCGAGATTCCGGCGGCCGACCGCGACAGCGCCGACACGATCATGGCCGCCGCTAACGCCTATCTCGACAGCTTCGATGACAAGAGTGTCGTCGTGCCCTGGGGCAAGCCATGCGCGCGTCTCGAGGGCGGCCTCTACACCGCCAAGGGCGGGCCCGGCGTCGTGAGCCCGGAAGACAGCTGCAATGTCGGCGTGCCGAGCGGCGTCAAGCTGACCAACCGCCGCCATTATGTCGACGAAGTGCACGGCACGGACACGGTGCTGCTCAACTTCGGCGACAAGCAGCGGCCGGACGCGCACACCTTCCGCATCGAGAAGGGCAAGATCCGCTACGTGCACACGATCACCGTCTGCAAGGAAGATCGTTGCGGCTTCAAATATGACGACGCGACCAAGAAGGCGCTCGGCCTGACGGACTGATCAAGGCCCGCCGCCGGGTATCGCGCCATAGGAATGAAAGGGAGAGTCATGCGTAGATCCATCCTCGGCGGCGGCGCTCTTGCCTGCGCCCTCCTGCTCTCGGCGGCGCCCGCGCTCGCGCAGGGCGGCTGCTCGGAGAACGATCTCAACAACGCAGCGGATCGCTATCTCGAGGCGCAGGCCATCGGCGATCCCTCGCCCATGCCGCTCGGCACGTGGGTCACCTATAACGAGCAGATGGACCTCGGCACGATGTCGACCGGCGTCATCTCCAAGAAGCTCAAGGTCGATTTCTCGCGCCGCATCGTCGATCCGGTCGCCTGCCAGGTCTATATGGAAGTCATCGTCACCGATCCTGCCCATCCCTATGTGCTGGGTGTGACGCTGACGGTCCGTGGCGGGCAGGTCGGCACGATCGACATGGTCGCGACCGACAAGGGCGACTGGCTGTTCAATGCCTCGCGCACGCTCGCCTATTCGAAGGCCGAGGACTGGGGCTTGATCCCGGAAGACCAGCGCGACACGCGCGCGGTCATCAAGGCGGCCGCCGACGCCTATCTCGACCTGTTCAACGATCCCAAGAAGGTCGTCCCCTGGGGCACGCCCTGCGCGCGGCTCGAGGGCGGCATGTACACCGGCAAGGGCGCCAATCCCGGTGACGTGACGCCGCAGGACAGCTGCGCCGTCGGCGTGCCCAGCGGCGTGCCGATGGTCCAGCGCAACTATGTGATCGACGTCCCCCACGGCGCCGTCTCGGTCATGCTGCTCATGGGCAAGAACCAGCGCCCGGACATCCACACCTTCCGCGTCGAGAAGGGCAAGCTGCGCTACGTGCACACCATCACGGTCTGCCAGGAGGATGCCTGCGGCTTCAAATATGACGACGCGACCAAGAAGACGCTGGGGATTCAGTAGGGCGGGCGGGAGTCAAACCGCGTCACCTCGGGCTTGACCCCGGGGGGTCCCGCTTTTTCTGCGAACGGATCGTTGTCGCCGACAACAACAGCTTGAATGGCGTGAAAATGCCGCGGGATGCTGTTGAAGATGCGAACCAGTTCCTCGCCGGGCGCTTTGCCAAACCAGAAGGATATGTTCCCGTCCTGCCGGGGCTCGATCCAGATCGGATCGAATCCATTGGCTTCGAACAGCAAGGCTGCCTCGCGCGCATGTTCCGCCTTGACGCGGATGCGGCAGCCAATCCGCTGTTCAGAGGGGCGCTTGCCGTTCGGTTCTCTCGACTCCACTCAATCCATTTCCCAGGCGCGCTCGCCATGGCTGGTGATGTCCAGGCCCTCGCGTTCCTCGTCTTCGCTGACCCGCATTGGCAGCGCCTTCGCGACCGCCCATGCGATCGCGCAACTCGCTGCGGCTGACCACAAGGCCACGATCGCCACTGCGCCGATCTGTGCGCCCAATTGCGATCCCATCCCCATGCCCTCGGCATAGCCCTGGCCGCCGAGGCTTGGCGCCATGAAGATGGCGAGCAGGACCGATCCGGCCATGCCGCCCATGCCGTGCACGGCGAACACGTCGAGGGAGTCGTCGATCTTCCAGCGCATCTTCACGATCTGGATCATCGGGTAGCAGACAAATGCCGCCACGACGCCGAACAGCAGAGCCGAGCCGGGTGCGATGAAGCCTGCCGCCGGGGTCACGGTGGCGAGGCCCGCCACGGCGCCGGTCGCGAAGCCCACGCTGGTCGGCTTGCCGACGCTCAACCGTTCGATCGCCAGCCAGGCAATAGCCGCCGCACAGGCCGCGAGATGCGTGTTGATGATGGCGTTGCCCGCGGCGGTATTGCCGGCCAGTGCCGACCCGCCGTTGAAGCCGAACCAGCCGACCCAGAGCAGGGCCGCGCCCGCCAGGGTCAACGCCGGACTGTGCGGCAGCATGAGCGTGCGCGGGAAGCCCTGGCGAGGGCCGACCAGCCTGGCGACGACCAGGGCCGAGACGCCCGCCGTGGTGTGCACCACGATGCCGCCCGCAAAATCGAGCGCGCCGAGCTTCGTGGCCAGCCAGCCGCCGCCCCACAGCCAGTGCGCGACCGGCGCGTAAACGACGATGCCCCAGATCGCGCAGAAGGCGACGACCCAGGAGAAACGCGTGCGGTCGACCCAGGCGCCGGCCATCAGCGCGGGCGTGATCAGCGCGAAGCACATCTGGAAGAGCGCAAAGACGTTCCCGGGGAGCGTGAGTCCGGCGCGCACCGGCGGCAGGTTCTGGAACAGCCAGGTGCCGCCCCCGCCGATGATGCCGCCGCCGACATCGCCGAACGCGATCCGGTAGCCCGCGATCATCCACAGCAGTGAAGCGACCGCGGCAATCGCGCCCACTTGCAGCAGCACGGCGAGGAAATTCTTCGCGCGTACGAGGCCCCCGTAGAACAGCCCGAGGCCCGGCATGCACATCATCAGCACGAGCGCGGAGGAGATCAGGATCCAGACGGTGTCGGCGCCATCCACGTCCGGCCCGGCGACATTGGCGGCGCGCGCCGCGGCCGGCATGAGCATGGCGACGAGTGCGGCGGCCCGCGCGAGCGACTGGCGCATCGGTTCAGTTCCTCCCCCAGACGGCGCATCCGAACAGCCGTCTCCCTTGTGCGGGCGGCTTAGGGCCTGAACCTGCAAAGGGCAACGGGCACGATTGCTTGGCCCGCGACGCTATTGCCGTCTTGCCGTGCCCGCACGACCGCCGATAAGGACGCCTATGGCAATCGCCCGCCTGACCCTCACCGATTTCCGCAATCATGCCGACGCGCTGATCGCGCCCGCCATAGGACTGGGCGCGGATATGATCGTGCTGACCGGCGAGAATGGCGCGGGCAAGACCAATATTCTCGAGGCCGTTTCCTTGCTTGCGCCCGGACGGGGCCTGCGCGGCGCGACCCTCGCCGACATGGCGCGGCAGGGCGGCCCCGGGGGGTTCGCCATTGCCGCGAGGATCGGCGATACGCAGGTCGGGACAGGCACGGAAGCCGGCGCGCCGGAGCGGCGGCAGGTCCGCATCGATGGCAGGACAGTGTCGGCCAGCTCGCTCGCGGCGCTGGTCGCGATCAGCTGGCTCACTCCCGCCATGGACCGGCTCTTCCTCGAAAGCGCGGGCGGCCGCCGCCGCTTCCTCGACCGGCTGGTCCTCGCCCTGCGCCCCTCCCATAGTCATCACGCCACCCGCTACGAGGCGGCGATGCGCTCGCGGAACAATCTCCTGGCCGAGGAGGCGCCCGCCGATCCCGCTTGGCTGGCGGCGCTGGAGGCGCAGATGGCCGAGCATGGCGCCGCGCTCGACGCCGGGCGCCGTGATGTCGTGGCGGCGCTTTCCGCCCATCTCGACGCGCTGGCGGAAGGGCCTTTCGCCAAGCCGACACTCGCCCTCGACGGCTGGACCGGCAATGCAGGCGATCTGGAGCAGGCCCTGCGCGAAAGCCGCCCGCGCGACCGCGCCGCCGCGCGCGCGCTTGTCGGCCCGCATCGCGCCGACCTGCTCGTCACCCATGAAGCCAAGAACCAGCCCGCCGCGCTTTGCTCCACCGGCGAGCAGAAGGCGCTGCTGCTGTCGCTGATCCTCGCCCATGCCGAGATCGCCCGCACGCCCGGCCGCCCGTTGCTCATCCTGCTCGACGAGGTCGCCGCTCATCTCGATGCCGTCCGCCGCGCCGCCCTGTTCGATCGCCTGCGCGCCACCGGCGGCCAGGTCTGGATGACCGGCACCGAGCCGGCGCTATTCGAGGGACTGGGGGAGGCGACGCGGCTGCATGTCAGCGCGGGGCATGTGGCGGTGATAGGTTAAAAGCCTCTCCCGCTTGAGGGAGAGGGTTGGGTGAGTCAGCTCTCGGAGCTTTCGTCCTCAGCCGCCTTCGCATCCTCGAACCAAGCCTCGACCTCGCCGGAGATCTTGATGGTCATCGGATTGCCGAAGCGGTCGCGGCTCTTGCCTGCGGCGACGCGGACCCAGCCTTCGGACACGCAATATTCCTCGACGTCCTGGCGCTGCTTCCCCTTGAAGCGGATACCAATACCCCGACGGAGCAGCTCCATGTCGAAGAAGGGGCTCTTGGGGTTGACGGACAGGCGATCGGGCGGTGTGTCGGACATGGGGCACGCGACTAGAGCATTTTCAAGTCGGATGGAACATCCGATGGCTCGGAAAATGCGTCTGCTGAAAACTTGTCGCGAGCCCCACGCCGTCAGTCATTAGCGGCAGTAGCGCACGGCATAACGCTGCTGGCGATAGCCGTCCCAGCGATATTCAGTCCAGCAGCGCTGGCGGCTGTAATAGCCACGGTCGTCGCGCCAGTCGCGGCGGTCACGCCAATCGCGGCGGTCGCGCCAGTCACGGCGATAATCACGATAGTCACGATAATCGCGATAGTCGTAGCGATCATAGTCGCGGTCGCGATACCGGATTTCCAGCGTGGTGCGTGCGGCGGCCGGCGTGGCGGCGAGGCCGGTGAGGGTGACAATGCCGGCCAGTGCGGCGGCGGCAATGCGGGTGGTCAGTGTCATGGCGTCTCTCCAGATTCCACATATTAGACGGCGCCGGAACAATCGGGGGGAGGCCGTCCTTGGAAACAGATTTACGCGAGTCGGCCTGAACAGGCCGGGAATGAGCCGTTCACCGGCCAGACATGGGAACGCTCACTTTTCGACGCTGTCGGCGCGTCTTCCCGTGGCGTCGAAACTGAAGGTCAGCTGCACGGTGGGAGCCAGAGCCGCGGCCGCTTCGCCCGTGCCGATTTCGAAGCCTGCGCGGTTGATCACGGCGCTGCCCTCGACATGGCGCGACAGGCCGGTGCCGGAGAGCGTGAAGACGACATCCTGCGGCCGGCTCTTGCCGCGCAGGCTGAGCATGCCTTTCGCCGCATAGCGATTGGGCGCGACCATGCGGATCGAGGTGGAGCGATAGGTGGCGCGGGGATGGGTGGCCGCATCGAGGAAGTCGGCGCTCGCCAGCATCGCATCCTGCGTCGGATCGCCGACGGATGCGCTGCCCAGATCGACCTGAATCGCGATCCGCGCGCCCTCCGGCCGGTCAGGGTCGAAGACGATGTCGCCGCTCCACTTGCCGAAGCGTCCGCGCACCTTGTCCGCGCCATTGGTGACGGAGAAGGCGAGCGTCCCGCCCGGCTTGACTGTCCACGCTGGCGGCGCGGCGTGCGTCTCGGGCGCAGCCACTGCCGCGTTGCTCGGCTCGCCGGCGGGTGCAGGCGCAGGTGCGGCGGGCGCGATAGGTTCGGCGACCGCTGCGACCGGTGTCTCAGCCTCCGTCTGCGGCGGGCCCGCCTTCTTGATCTCCATCACGCCGAGCGCCCAGCCGACCGGCAGCAGCAAGGCGAGCAGGAGCCACAGCCCGCGCGCCGGCGCCATGCGCGCCATGAGATTGTCCCTCAGCAGCCATTGATGGCGGACCGCGCCCGCAACATGCAGCAGGATGAGCGCCATGCCGAGCCAGCCGAGCACGGCGTGGGAGAGGTGCGCGAAGCCGTTCACGCTGTGCGGCGCGGGCAGGTGTGGCCACGGCACGGTGCCGAACAACAGCGTCGGCACCTTCACCGTCTCGGTCGAGACCAGCAGCCAGCCGGTCAGCGGTGCCCCGATCATGAAGAGATAGAGGCCGGCATGCACGGCCTTGGCGAGGAAGCCGTTGAAGCCGCCCTCCAGCGCATCCGGACGCTTGTGCGCCAGCCGCCAGATCAGCCGCAGCAGCGACAGGACGAGGATCGCGATGCCGATGGACTTGTGCAGCTGAAACTGCGCGAAGCCGCTGCGCCCGAGATCGTCGAGGCCCATGCCCAGCGAGAGCTGAAAGGCGAGCGCCAGCGCCAGCACCCAGTGCAGCACAATCGCGCCCAAACTATATCGCCGCTGCCCGCTCTCGCTCATTCCGCCTCCATAGCAGGAATGATCTCAGCGCCAAGCCGTCCCCGCATCACGAGAAGAGCGGCTTTTCTCGTTGATGGAAAGCGGAATTACGCCGCTTCGCTCTTGCGGCTCGCGCGCTTGCGCTCGTGCGGGTCGAGGAAGCGCTTGCGCAGGCGGATCGACTTGGGCGTGACTTCGACCATCTCGTCGTCGTCGACATAGGCGATCGCCTGTTCGAGCGTCATCTTCCAGGGCGGGGTCAGGCGGATCGCGTCGTCCTTGCCCGAGGCGCGGAAGTTGGTGAGCTGCTTGCTCTTCATCGGATTGACCTCGAGGTCCTCCGGCTTGGCATTCTCGCCGACGATCATGCCTTCGTAGAGCGCTTCGCCGACGCCGACCATGAGCACGCCGCGCTCCTCGAGCGGGCCGAGCGCATAGGCATTGGCCTCGCCCGCGCCGTTCGAGATCAGCACGCCGTTCTTGCGGCCCTCGATGGCGCCCTTGTAGGGGCCATATTTCTCGAACAGCCGGTTCATGATGCCGGTGCCGCGCGTGTCGCTCAGGAACTCGCCATGATAGCCGATCAGGCCGCGCGAGGGCGCCGAGAAGGTGATACGGGTCTTGCCGCCGCCCGAGGGACGCATGTCGCTCATCTCGGCCTTGCGGATCGCCATCTTGTCGATGACGGTGCCGCTATATTCGTCGTCCACGTCGATGACGACGGTCTCATAGGGCTCGGTGCGGCTGCCGGACTCGTCCTCGCCGAAGAGCACGCGCGGGCGGCTGATGCCGAGCTCGAAGCCCTCGCGGCGCATCGTCTCGATGAGCACGCCGAGCTGGAGCTCGCCGCGGCCGGCGACCTCGAAACTGTCCTTGTCCTCGCTCTCGGTGACCTTGATCGCGACATTGCTTTCCGCCTCGCGGAACAGGCGGTCGCGGATCATGCGGCTGGTGACCTTGTCGCCTTCGCGGCCGGCCATCGGCGAGTCATTGACCGCGAAGCGCATCGAGAGCGTCGGCGGGTCGATCGGCTGGGCCTGGATCGGCGTGGTGACGCTGGTCTCCGCGATCGTGTTGGAAACCGTCGCGACGGCGAGGCCGGCGAGGCTGATGATGTCGCCCGCGCGCGCTTCGTCGACCGGCACGCGGTCGAGGCCGCGGAACGCCATGATCTTGGAGGCGCGGCCGGTCTCGATGACCTTGCCGTCGGCGTCGAGCGCGTGGATCGGCTGGTTGATCTTGAGCGTGCCGGAGTTGACGCGGCCGGTCAGGATGCGGCCGAGGAAATTGTCGCGGTCGAGCAACGTCACCAGGAAGGTGAAGGGCGCGTCGACGTCCAGAGCCGGCGGCGGGACATGGTCGACGATCGTCTGGAACAGCGGCGTCAGCGTGCCGTCGCGCTTGGCCGGGTCGGTGTTGGCATAGCCATTGCGGCCCGAGGCATAGAGCACGGGGAAGTCGAGCTGCTCGTCGGTGGCGTCGAGGCTGACGAACAGGTCGAACACCTCGTCGAGCACTTCCTGGATGCGCTCGTCCGGGCGGTCGACCTTGTTGACGACGACGATCGGGCGCAGGCCGAGCGCCAGCGCCTTGCCGGTCACGAACTTGGTCTGCGGCATCGCGCCTTCCGACGAGTCCACCAGCAGCACGACGCCGTCGACCATCGAGAGAATGCGCTCGACCTCGCCACCGAAGTCGGCGTGGCCGGGCGTGTCGACGATATTGATGCGGATCGGGTCCTGCTTGCCGTCGGCGCCCAGCCATTCGACCGACGTCGGCTTGGCGAGGATGGTGATGCCGCGCTCTTTTTCGAGATCGTTCGAGTCCATCGCCCGCTCTTCGACGCGCTGGTTCTCGCGGAAGGTGCCGGACTGGCGGAAAAGCTGGTCGACAAGGGTCGTCTTGCCGTGGTCGACGTGCGCGATGATCGCCACGTTGCGCAGCGCGGGCTGGCTCATGTCTATCTCTCTGGTTTCATATTGGCGGCGCAGCCATTGCGGGGCCGTCCTCGGATCGCGGCGCCATTAGCCGAAAAGGGGCGGGCGCGCAATGTGGCTGTGCCGTGCTCGCCTGCGACGGCCGCGTTCGGGGCGCGCGCCTTTTCGTCGCCGCATTCGTGACCTATATTCATGAAGATGAGAAGCGGAGCAGTCTTGGCGGCCAAGGCCCGATGGGATGGCCCGACGCGGAAGCGTTGGCTCTTCGTCATCGTGCTGCTGGCATTGGCGAGCGCATTGGTGCCCGCCTTGTTCCCGGCCGGTTCCATCATGGGCCGTGCGCACGGCTCCGCATTCGATCCGACCACCAACACGGTAACCTTGCGCGTCCGCAGCGAGAGCCAGCACCTGGTCGCGGCGAAGGCCGACAGCCGCGCCGGCCGATCGAAGGCTCTGCAGCCGTCTTCCGCATTGCCCTCCGCGCCACCGCTGGAAAAGGGCCGGCTGGCGACTCTGTTCGTCCTGATTTTTGTGGCTTTTTCGCCCATCGTCCTCACGCCGGCGCGCCGTGTCGGCATTGCTCTTCCCCGCGCGCCGCCCGCGTCCATATTCGCACGATAGCCTGACGCCGGACCGTTTCGGCCTGGCGTTCGACCCCATTTGGAAAGGGGAGAGCCCCGATGTGTAGGAAGAAGCTGTTGCCGCCGCCCTGGTGGTTTCGCCTGCTGATCTATCTCGGCATGGCGTTCACCGGGATCGTGCTGGTCAAGTTCGCCGTCAGCTAGGCTGGCGCGACGCGCCGCCGGTCAATCCGGCGGCGTTACGGCCCCCGGAACGCCTCGCTCTCCCGGTTCACGAGGAGAATAGATGCCCCATTACCAGCCCCTCATCGCCACGATCGTTGCCGGTTTCGTCGTGGCCTTCGTCATGGGCGCGATCGCCATCCGGCTGCGCGTCCCACCCATAGCCGGCTATCTGCTGGCCGGCGTGATCGTCGGCCCCTTCACGCCCGGTTTCGTCGCGGACAGCGGCCTGGCCAACGAACTCGCGGAGATCGGCGTCATCCTGCTCATGTTCGGTGTCGGCCTGCATTTTTCGCTCAAGGATTTGCTCGATGTCCGCAAGATTGCGGTCCCCGGGGCCATCGCCCAGATCGCGACGGCGACCTTGCTCGGCATGGCGCTGGCCTGGACGCTCGGTTGGGATCTTGCCGCCGGCTTCGTCTTCGGTCTCGCGCTGTCGGTGGCCAGTACGGTCGTGCTGCTGCGCGCCCTGCAAGCGCGGAATCTCGTCGAGACGGAGCGCGGCCGCATCGCGGTGGGCTGGCTGATCGTCGAGGATCTGGTGATGGTGCTCGCGCTGGTCCTGCTGCCCGTGCTGGCGGGCATCCAGAAGAATCCGCAAGGCGCGAGCTTTTCGGCCATCGCGCTGCCATTCGTCGGCACGCTGCTCAAGGTCGGCGGTTTCGTCGCATTCATGTTGCTGGTCGGGCGGCGGCTCATTCCGGCCGCGCTGCATTGGGTCGTTCATACCGGATCGCGCGAGCTTTTCCGCTTGTCGGTGCTGGCCATTGCGATGGGCGTGGCGGCGGGATCGGCCTATGTGTTCGACGTCTCCTTCGCGCTGGGCGCCTTCTTTGCCGGGATGATCCTGGGCGAAACGCCGCTCAGCCGTCGTGCGACGGAGGAAACGCTGCCTCTGCGCGATGCCTTCGCGGTGTTGTTCTTCGTCTCGGTCGGCATGTTGTTCGATCCCCGCGTGCTCGTCGAGCAGCCGCTGCCGCTTATTGCGGGGATCACGATCATCGTCGTCGGCAAGTCGCTCGCCGCCTTCGCCATCGTTCGCCTGTTCGGTCACGACAATCGCACGGCACTGACCATTGCCGCCAGTCTCGCGCAGATCGGCGAATTCTCCTTCATCCTGGCGACGCTCGGCACGGGCCTGGGACTCCTGCCGGACGCGGCGCGCGACCTCATCCTCGCCGCGGCGATCTTCTCCATCTTCCTCAACCCGTTCCTCTTCTCCTTCATCCTGGGCAAGGCCGGCGCGGCCCCGGACGGCTCGGCCGCCGGGACGCCGCCCTCGGCGGATCAGCGGCATGTCGTGCTGGTCGGCTATGGGCGCGTCGGCAAGATGCTGGCCGCGGCGCTGCGGCAGCGCCAGGAACCGCTCATCGTCGTCGAGAACGATGCCGAGCGCGTGCGCGATGCGGAGCGTGCGGGGTTCGAGGTCGTTCGCGGTAATGCCGTTGAGCGCGGCACGCTCGAGGCTGCGGGAATGGCGCGGGCGACGAGCCTACTCATCGCCATTCCGGAGGGTTTCGAAGGCGGCGTGATCGCTGAGAAGGCTCGCCAGATCAACGCCACGGCGCGACTTGTCGTGCGCGCCCATTCGGACGGCGAGGTCGATTATCTCGCCGGTCTCGGCGTGAAGGACGTGGTGATGGGCGAGCGGGAACTTGCACGGTGCATGCTCGACCGGGCGTGCGGCCAGGCGTGATCTCGCGGTGGGGGCGGGCAGGGTCGGCGTGGATTGCCGCGCGACTGCGTCGCTCGCAATGACGATTCAAGCCTGTGGGATCGGAGTCTAGCCTGTCGCCGCCTTGCGCGAACGGGTGGCGGCGACGAACAGGAAGAAGACCGCAATGGTCGCCGCCGGCAACGCCAGTTCGCCATAGAGCATCGCCATCGTGCCATGCTCGTCATGCATCCATCCGTCGAACTCGGTCATGACGGCGATCGGGATGTTGGAGACGGCGGCGAGCAGGTTGAACTTGGTCGCCGCCGCGCCCTTGCCGATCGCTTCCAGCACGATCGCATTATAGGCGGCGTAGCCCATGCCCACTGCCAGCGCGTAGCCGAGCGTTCCCGCGACGAACATCGTCGGCGTGCGCGGTGACCAGCCCATGAGGACCGCGACGATGCCCGCCGCGATGCCGAACAGCGCATAAGCCGCCTTGTTGTCCATCTTGTCGCAGACATAGCCGCCGAGCAGGCAGCCCAGTGCCATGACCAGCCCGCCCATGACGCCGTTGACCAGTGCCACGAGATTGGCGTCGGCCCGCCATTCCGAGGCAACGGCCGACCACAGCCCTTGTGCACCGCCCGATGCGATCGGCAGCAGCATGATGATGAGCGCGAGATAGCCGAGCCGCGATTTCGCGACGCTCCAGACATCGAGGGCGACATTTTTGAGGCTGTCGAGATAACGTTCGTGCCGATGGCCGCGCGGGGCCGGCGGCAGGAGTGTGACGGCGCCCCAGCATCCGATGCAGATGAGCGCGAGGACCAGGCCGGAAACCCAGGGCATCGCGACATGTTCGGCCAGCAGAAGCCCGATGCCGCCGCCAATGCCGCTGCCGCCGAGATTGCCCGCCTGGCCCCAGCCGCTGGCCCTGCCCTGCGCGGCCTGCGGCACGAAATGCGCCATGAAGATCTCGGTCGACATGCTGACCAGGGTCGAGGCGATGGACGATATGACGATCAAGATCTTGAGGAATGGAATTGAACCGGCGTCGGCCTTGATCGCGCTCATCGCCAGAATGGCGAGGCCGGTCAGCACCGCGCCGAGGCCGTACCAGAGCTTGGGATTGCCGGTCGTGTCGACGATGGGGGCCCAGAGCACTTTCCAGGTCTGCGGCCAGACCGAGAGGGCGACGAGCACGCCGATGGCGGCGATCGGAAGGCCCGCCTTGCCGAGGATGAAACCGAGCGTGACCGACACATAGCCCGCCGAGATGCCGAACGGCGCGAACAGCGGCAGGAACAGCCAGGTTCGGCGAATGACCGATCCTTCATGCGCGCCGTCGGCGGCCGTGGCTTCGGTATGTGCGGTCATGCGGCCTCCCGGCGCGAAAGATGATTGCGCGCACGCTAGCGGCAATGCGGCCCGGCGCAAGTGTGTGTGGGGAAGCGTCCCCTTGCGCTTATTTCCCGTCATTCCTGCGAAAGCGCGAACCTGGCGGGCCATGCGGAGAGCTGAACGTTTGCGGTCGGGTGACTGGGTTTCCGCTTTCGCGGAAATGACGAGGCGTTGGTCACGCGCTGCGTTGACCCGTGTCGGGTCCGGGGTCATTCATGCGGTCTGGCGAGAGGGAGTCGAGGCATGAGCGAGACAATCGAACGGGGCGCGTCGGCCAATGAATGGTCGGGCGATCAGGGCCGCGTGTGGCTCGCCAATCTCGCCAGGTTCGAGGGCATGATCACGCAGGTCGGCGCGGCGCTGGTCAAGCATGCCGGCTTCCGACCCGGCGAGAATGTGCTGGATCTCGGTTGCGGCGCCGGGCCGACGACCACGGGCATTGCGCGTTCGGTGTCGCCCACCGGCTGCGTCACCGGCCTCGACATCAGCCAGGACCTCATCGACTATGCCGGCATCCGCGCGGCCCAAGGCACCCAGTCACGCATCTACTGGGTCTGCGCCGACGCTGCGACCACGATCCCCGCCACGGCGCCCTATGACCGCATCTTCTCGCGCTTCGGCTCGATGTTCTTCGACGATGCCTATGCCGGCTTCCGCAACCTTCGAAAGATGATCAAGCCGAGCGGCCGCATGGACCTCGCTGTCTGGGCGAGCCCCCGGGACAATGAGTGGACGCGCCTCATCGCCGGTGTCGCCGCGACGCATCTGCCGGACATGCCCAAGCCCGATCCGCGCGCGCCCGGCCCCTTCGCGTTCGGCGACCCCGCCTATCTCACCGATGTGCTGGAGAAGGCCGATTTCGGCCGGATCAGCTTCGCGCCGTTCGAGACCAGGCTTGCCATTGGCGGCGTCGGCGCGACGCCGGAAGAGGCTGCCGATTTCCTGATCTCCTCGACCCCTATGGGCCGCATGCTGAAGGAAGGCGGCCACCAGGCCGTCGCCGATCTCACGGCCGCCTTTGCGCCCTATCATGTGCCGGGCAAGGGCGTGCTGGTCGGCGCCAAGGTGTGGATCGTCACGGCTTGGGCGGTGTGAGAAGGACGGCCCGGTCCCGGCGCGGCATGCACTGAGCCCCCGAAGCATTTGCCTGTCCTCGATCGAAGGCATAGGCTCCCCCGAAACGGAGAGGAGTCGCCCCATGCTCACGCGCGACCAGAACGAGCTGTTGACCCGTGTCGGCCCGGGCACGCCGATGGGCGACATGCTGCGCGAATATTGGGTGCCGGCCTGCCGTTCGGACAAGCTCGAGGCCGATGGCGCGCCCGAGCGCATTCGCCTGTTCGGCGAGAATTTCGTCGCCTTCCGCGTCACCGATGGCCGCGTCGGCTTCATGCAGGAGGCCTGCCCGCACCGCTGCGCCAGCCTCGCGCTCGCCCGGAACGAAGACAACGGCCTGCGCTGCATCTTCCATGGCTGGAAGTTCAGCGTGGAGGGCAAATGCGTCGACGCGCCCACCGAGCCCAGAGAGCAGCGCGAGCGCTTCGCCCAGTCCGTTCCCGTGCGCAGCCATCCGACCCATGAGGCGGGCGGCATGATCTGGGTCTATATGGGCAAGAAGGCCACCCCGCCGCGTTTCCCCGATTATGAATTTACCGGTCTGGGGCCCGATCAGGTCCAGCCGATCCGCGGCATTATCCGCACCAACTGGCTGCAAGGCCTCGAGGCGCTGCTCGACAGCGCCCATGTCGGCTTTCTCCATTCCGCCAATCTGAACAGCGCCGCCGGCCGCGCCATCTTCAAGGCCGAGTCCGATTATATGCTCAACGACGGCGCGCCGGTCTTCGAGTTCGTCGACCAGCCTTATGGGTTCCGCGAGGGCGCGATCCGCGACGAGGGCGATTTCCGCTATGCCCGCGTGCGCGAGGTGTCGCTGCCGCTGTTCGCGTTCATCCCGTCCTCGCCGACCGGCCCGCGTATCGTCTGCTGCTCGATCCCCATCGACGACGAGACCACCGCACAATGGTATATCAGCTACGATACCGACGCGCCCTTGAGCTATAATATCCTCGTCGACTTCGGCCAGACCTCGGGCGACCCCGGCTATTTCAACAGCGATATGGGCGGTCCCGAAACCATGTGGAACCAGGACCGCGCCGCGATGAAGGCCGGCCATTGGAGCGGTATTACCGGGCGCGGCAATGCCTATGAGGATTTCGTCGTGCAGGAGTCGATGGGCCCGATCGTCGACCGCAGCCAGGAATATCTCGGCACGTGCGATCGCGTCATCTATCGCGCACGCCGCCTGCTGCTCGAGGCCGTCGAGCGGTTCCAGGCGACGGGAGAGACCAGCTTCGCCGACGACAGCATCGACTTCGCCGCCATTCGGGCCGTCAGCTTCGCCTATCCCAAGGGCGGCGACTGGCGGGACATCGAGACCCATGTGGCGCACGCTCTGGCGGCGGAATAAAAAAGGGGCGGCCCCCAGCCGCCCCCTTCCTCATTCGTCGCGCCGGTTTTCACCCGGATGACGGCCTCCGGATCAATCCAGGTCGAAGCGATCCGCGTTCATCACCTTGACCCAGGCCGCGACGAAGTCCTGCACGAACTTCGCGCCCGCATCGGCCGAAGCATAGACTTCGCTCAACGCGCGCAGCTGCGCGTTGGAGCCGAAGACGAGGTCGGTGCGCGTTGCCGTCCACTTGGGCGCGCCGCTGTGCCGGTCGCTGCCGACGAAAAGCTCGTCGCCCTCGCCGTCCACCTGCTTCCACGCCGTGGCCATGTCGAGCAGGTTGACGAAGAAGTCGTTGGTGAGCACGCCCGGCCGGTCGGTGAAGACGCCGTGCCTGGAGCCGCCCTGGTTGGCGCCGAGCACGCGCAGGCCGCCGACCAGCACGGTCATCTCCGGCGCGCTGAGGCCGAGCAGCTGGGCGCGATCGACCAGCAACGCCTCGGTCGGCACGTTGAAGCGGACCTGGAGATAGTTGCGGAAGCCGTCCGCCCGCGGTTCGAGCGGCTCGAAGCTCTCGGCATCGGTCTGCGCCTTGCTCGCGTCGCCGCGGCCGCCGGTGAACGGCACGACGACCTGGTAGCCGGCCTCCATCGCCGCCTTCTCGATTGCCGCCGATCCGCCCAGCACGATGGCATCGGCAAGACTGATCCTGCCGCGCAGCGCATCGAGCTTGGCAATCACCTTGCCCAGCTCGGCTGGGTCGTTGACCTCCCAGTTCTTCTGCGGGGCGAGGCGGACGCGCGCGCCATTGGCGCCGCCGCGATGATCGGACTGGCGATAGGTAGACGCTGACGCCCAGGCGGCCTTGACCAACTCGCTGACGGTGAGCCCGCTTCCCAGGATTGCGCGCTTGAGCTCGGCCACCTCGCGATCGCTCGGCGCATAGCCTGCCGGCACCGGATCCTGCCAGATCAGATCCTCGTCCGGCACGTCGGGCCCGAGATAGCGCGCCTTGGGGCCCATGTCGCGATGGGTGAGCTTGAACCAGGCGCGGGCGAAGGCGTCGGCGAACTGGTCGGGATTGGCGCGGAACCGCTCGGCGATCTCGCGATAGGCCGGGTCTTCCCTGAATGCCAGGTCGGCTGTCGTCATCATCGTGGGCAGGCGGCGGCTAGGATTGTGCGCGCCCGGCGCCATGTCCTCCGGCTTCTGGTTGATCGGCTGCCATTGCTTGGCGCCTGCCGGGCTCTTCACCAGCTCATAGTCATAGTCGAGCAGCATGTGGAAATAGTTCATGCTCCACTGGATCGGCGTCGGCGTCCACGCGCCTTCGAGACCGCTGGTGATGGTGTGATCGCCCATGCCGCTCTCATGACCCGACTGCCAGCCCAGCCCCTGCTGCGCGATATCCGCGCCTTCGGGCTCGGCGCCGACCTTGGCGGCGTCACCCGCGCCGTGACACTTGCCGAAGGTGTGGCCGCCGGCCGTGAGCGCGAGCGTCTCCTCGTCGTTCATCGCCATGCGCGCGAAGGTCATGCGGATGTCGCGCGCGGACTTGAGCGGGTCGGGGTCGCCGTCCGGCCCTTCGGGGTTCACGTAGATGAGGCCCATCTGGACCGCGGCGAGCGGGTCCTCGAAGGCCGTGCCCTCGACGATGCGCGTCTTGGCGCCCTGGCCGACCCAGTTCTCCTCTGTGCCCCAGTAGACGTCGTGTTCGGGCGCATAGACATCCTTGCGGCCGCCGCCGAAGCCGAACACCGGGCCGCCCATGCTCTCGATCGCGACATTGCCGGCGAGGATGAGCAGGTCGGCCCAGCTGAGATTGCGGCCATATTTCTGCTTGATCGGCCAGAGCAGCCGCCGCGCCTTGTCGAGATTGGCATTGTCCGGCCACGAATTGAGTGGGGCGAAGCGCTGCTGCCCCGAATTGGCGCCGCCGCGCCCGTCGCCGGTGCGATAGGTGCCGGCCGCGTGCCAGGCCATGCGGATGAAGAATGGGCCATAATGCCCGTAGTCGGCCGGCCACCAGGGCTGGCTGTCGGTCATGAGCGCGGTGAGATCCCGCTTCACCGCCGCCAGGTCGAGCGCGTTGAACGCTTCGGCATAGTCGAAGTCGTCGCCATAGGGATCGCTGGTCGCGCCGTGCGGCCGCAAGATGTCGAGGGCAAGCTGGTTGGGCCACCAGTCGCGGTTGGTTCGACCCAGCAGCGAGCGGCGCGCGGCGGGCTCTTTCGAGGGATCGCTGAGGGGGCTTCCGGTCGTCTTCGCGTCCATATCCTGCTCCTTGAGTCGTCTTGGGCGGAGGATGTCAGAATACCCCTTCCCAAGGGGCCGAGACAACGAACAGCTTCGGCCACATTGATCGGGAAATCCGATTGCCGCCGAGGCGGACGCGGCTGATGGAATGGCGGCTTGTCCTGACGGCGCGGTTGCCAGCCTATCGGAGAAAAATGCTGACCGAGCAGGTTTCTTGCAGGGTTCGACCGGCATGAAACGAGAAGGGGCGCCTCGCTGGGAGGCGCCCCATATGGCCGCTCCTAGACGGAGCCGCCTGAAACCGTTGGTCATCCAATGACAGGCCCGAGTCTCGCAGTCCGCCGCAATGCGACGAACCGAATCGAATGATCGGCCAAGCGAGTCGGTGGACTTTCTTGCGCCCGCCTTCACGCACCTCAGCGGTCGTCTGAAAAAGCCGCGCGACAAGGCGCACGGGCGACGCTAGTCATTCTCTCTATGAGAAATAGAAGCTGGCGGCGTCGCGTCCGGGATGGGATCAGTGGATTGGGCATGGCGCTGGCCCTGTCCGCATGCGGCGGCGGCTCATCGGGCGGCAGTTCGTCCCCCATCACCGTCACCCCCACGCCGACCCCGACGCCCACGCCGACCGCGGGTTGCTCGCTGCGCACGCGTCAGGACTGGGTGCTGGCCCAGTTCAACGAATGGTATCTCTTCCCCGACACGATGAGCTATGTGCCGCCGTCGGCCTTCTCCAATCTCTCGGACTATGTCGATGCGCTGACCGCAGGCGCGCGCGCGCAGGGCAAGGATCGTTATTTCTCCTATGTGACGTCGATCGCGCAGGAGAATGCCTATTATGCCAGCGGATCGACCGGCGGCTTCGGCATGCGGCTCTATGTCGACGATGCCGCCCGCCGCCTCTGGGTGAGCGAGGCCTTCGAAAATGCGCCCGCGCTGAACGCCGGCATCGACCGGGGCGCGGAGATTCTCTCCATCGGCCCCTCGTCCGCCAACATGCGCACCGTCAGCGCGATCCTCGCCGGTGAGGGCCAATATGGCCTCTACCTCGCGCTCGGCGCCGATACGCCCAATGTGACCCGCGTGCTGCAGATCCGCGATGGCGCCGGCACTCGCAACGTCACCGTGACCAAGGCCGATTTCAACATCGACGCTGTCTCGCCGCGCTATGGGGTGAAGGTTCTCACCGACAGCGGCCGCAAGGTCGGCTATGTCAACCTGCGCACCTTCATCAGCCCGGCCGTCCCCGCGCTGCGCACCGCCTTTGCGGGCTTCAAGGCGCAAGGCATCGACGAGGTGATCATCGACCTTCGCTACAATGGGGGCGGGGCCATCTCGGTAGCGCAGGTGCTCGCCAGCCTGCTGGGCGGCGCACGCCATTCGTCGGACATCTTCGCGACGCTCAAATTCCGCCCGGAAAAGTCGGTCGAGAACACGCCCTATTATTTCCAGTCCGAGGCCGACGCGATCGCCCCCAGGCGCATCGCCTTCCTCGGCACGCGCTCCACCGCCTCGGCCAGCGAGCTCGTGATCAACGGCATGCGCCCCTATCTGCGCACCGACATCGCCCTCATCGGCGACAATACCTACGGCAAGCCCGTCGGCCAGATCGCGCTCGACATCACCAGCAATGCCAGCCTCGCCGCCCAGGGCTGCAGCGACGACCGTCTCCGCCTCATCGCCTTCGCCACCGTCAATGCCGATGGCGACGGCGGCTATTATACCGGCCTCGGCACCGTCATGGAGCAGACCTGCCGCGCCCGCGACGATCTGCAATATCCGCTCGGCGATATCGGCGACGACATGGTCGCCCGTGCCGTCGATTTCCTCGACCGCCGCACCTGCACGCCGATCAGCGGCAGCGGCGTCGGCCAGTTCGGCATCGTCTCGGCGGACCGCAGCGTTCCCATCGAATCCGCGCTCGAGCCGCTCGCCGCGGACAAGCCCAGCGCCGCCCAGCGCGACCTGCCGGGCCTGTTCTAAACGCCGCTCATCCTTTCGATTGGCTGACGGCCTTGTTAAGCCTCCGATAACCAGCCGAGGCGCACTCTCATCGCGATCAATCGAGAGGCGCCCCCATGCGGACTCGGCTTACCAGGACAGGCATCACCGCGGCGGCCATCGAGCTCGGCCTGCTCGGCTCGCTGCTCGCCCTCGCTTCCGCCGTGGCGATGATCTCGCTGGGCTGACTGCCCGCTTGAAAGGGGCTCGCCGCACCCCCACGCCCCAAACATGCGCGTCATCCCGGACGTAATCCGGAATCCCGCTTTCTTCCTGGCATGGAGGGCGCGCGGCTCGCGGTGGAAGGGCAAGCCCTTCTTGTCCCCGCCTCCAAATCCGCTACGCTCCCCAAAAGGACTCAGGAGGAGAGAGCGCTTATGTTCGTGAAGTTCACCAGCACAGACCGCGTACCCGTCGCCGTTAACGCCACGCAGATCTCCTTCATCACCAGCAATTCGGAAGGCACCCGCATCCGCTTCGGGGAAGGCCGCAGCGTCACCGTCGTCGAGCCGATCGACGAGATCATGGACCGCCTGAACAAGACGAACGCGCTGCCGGAGGTGTAGGGCGCGCATTCGCTCCAAACCGGTGCCATCTTCATTGTGAACCATCCGTATATACGGTATATCCCGACTCATGAACGGCCCTGTTCGCACCCGCACGTTCAAGTCTGGCAACAGTGTTGCGGTGCGCCTGCCGCGCGCGCTCGGCGTCGGCCCGGATGAGACGCTGGCGATCAGCCGTCAGGGCGATGTGCTCACCGCCCGCCGCATCCCCAGCGCCGCCGAAGAGGCCGAGCGGCTGGCTCGCTTCCGCACTGGGCTCGATGCGCTGAAGAAGCTGCCCGGGCCTGCCGCAGTGGAGCAACGCGACCCCATCGAGTTTCCCGACCGGCCGGGGCTCTGACTGATCCTTGGCGCTCCTGCTTGATACCAGCATCGTCATTCCCTTGCGTGACGGAGACGCCGATGTCTGGGCACGCGCCGCCGCGCTCGACACCGCGCCTTATATCTCTATCCTGACCGCCGCCGAGCTGGAAGGCGGCGTCCATCGCGATCCCGCCAATGCCGACGCCCGCCGCGCCGCGCTGAATGCGCTTGCCGGCACGCTCGATATCCTTCCCTTCGATCAGGCCGAACTCGCCGCCTATGGCGCGATCCTCACCGCGACCGGCTTCAATCGCCAGCGCGTCGTCGATCGCCTGATCGCGGCGACGGCGCTTGCCAACGGCCTCGCGCTCGCGACGCGCAATCCGAGGGATTTCAGGGATATTCCAGGGCTCGAGGTGGAGGAGTGGTAAGGCCGAAAGCTCCCTCCCAGTGGGAGAGTTCAGGCGAGACAGTCATTGTCCTTTCTGAACGTCGCGCCCGACGGCATCACTTATTTATCGTTAATGCCCACCTGCGTCATGGCTATCTTGCGGCAGAGCGACGCGCAGTTCTCACCAAATAGTGAGCGCTCATCTAGAGGCCGGTCTCGTCCGCTCCTGGATTGCTTCGCCCGGCTAAAGCCGGGCTCGCAATGACGAGCGGTTCAATATCGATGGATCAGCCTCCAAGAAAAATTAGGAAGCTGATCGAACTCCGGCGGGCGCCAAAAACCTACCCCTCATCCCCCATCCGCAACGCAGCAATAAACGCCTCCTGGGGAATTTGCACGCTGCCATACTCCCGCATCCGCTTCTTGCCCTCCTTCTGCTTCTCCAGCAGCTTCTTCTTGCGCGTGATGTCGCCGCCATAGCATTTCGCGGTCACGTCCTTGCGCATCGCCGCGATGGTCTCGCGCGCGATCACCTTGCCGCCGATCGCGGCTTGGATCGGAATCTTGAAGAGGTGGCGGGGGATGAGGTCCTTAAGGCGCTCGCACATGTGCCGGCCGCGCGCCTCGGCGGCGGCGCGGTGGACGATCATGCTCAGCGCGTCGACCGGCTCGTTGTTCACCAGGATGTTCATCTTGACGAGGTCGCCCTCGCGCACGCCGATCTGGTGATAGTCGAAGCTGGCATAGCCCCGGCTGATGGACTTGAGGCGATCGTAGAAGTCGAACACCACTTCGTTGAGCGGCAGCTCATAGGTCACCTGCGCGCGGCCGCCCACATAGGTCAGGTTCTTCTGGATGCCGCGCCGGTCCTGGCAGA
>JAGIAZ010000008.1:38749-202516 GCA_017744605.1 Sphingobium sp.
CTTCTTCAGCGCATCGAGCCCAGTGCGGAAGCGAGCCAGCCGCTCCTGGATGATCTCCAGGTGGAGGAGGCCCAGGAAGCCGCAGCGGAAGCCGAAGCCGAGCGCGGCGCTCGTCTCCATCTCGAAGGAGAAGCTCGCGTCGTTGAGGCGCAGCTTGTGGATGCTGTCGCGGAGCTTCTCGAAGTCGTTGGCGTCGACCGGGAAGAGGCCGCAGAAGACGACCGGCTGCACTTCCTTGAAGCCGGGGAGGGCGGCAGGGGCGGGGTTCTTCACCGTGGTGATCGTGTCGCCGACGCGGGTCTGCGCGATTTCCTTGATCTGCGCGGTGATGAAGCCGATCTCGCCCGGACCGAGCTCGTCGAGCTGCTCGATCTTGGGGCGGAAGCAGCCGACGCGGTCGATCAGATGCTCGGTGCCGCCGATCATGAACTTGATGTTCAGGCCCTTGCGGATGACCCCGTTGATCACGCGCACCAGGATGACGACGCCGAGATACGGATCGTACCAGCTGTCGACGAGCATCGCGCTGAGCGGCTGGTCGCGATCGCCCTTGGGCGGCGGAATCTTCTGGACGACGGCTTCCAGCACGTCGTCGATACCGATGCCGGACTTGGCGCTGGCGAGCACCGCGTCGCTGGCGTCGAGGCCGATCACGTCCTCGATCTCGTGCTTCACCTTGTCCGGGTCCGCGGCGGGCAGGTCGATCTTGTTGATGACCGGCACGATCTCATGGTCATGCTCGATGCTCTGATAGACATTGGCGAGCGTCTGCGCTTCCACGCCTTGCGCCGCGTCCACCACCAGCAGCGCGCCTTCGCAGGCGGCGAGGCTGCGGGAGACTTCATAGGCGAAGTCGACATGGCCCGGCGTGTCCATGAGGTTGAGCTCATATTTCTCGCCATTCTTCGCGGTATAATCGAGGCGCACCGTCTGCGCCTTGATCGTGATTCCGCGCTCCTTCTCGATATCCATATTATCAAGGACTTGTGCGGTCATCTCGCGGTCGGACAGACCTCCCGTCCGCTGGATCAGCCGGTCCGCGAGCGTGGACTTGCCATGATCGATGTGGGCGATAATGGAAAAATTGCGGATATGCTTGAGATCGGCCATCGCGGCCCGTTAGCAGGGCTGCGCATCAAAGGCAAAGCGCGGTCGATTCTGTCCAATACGGTCGCTATGCCGCATGACATGGCCGGCCCGAAGCCGGTCGATTGCCGGTGAATTGTTTGTCTCTCGACGACGTTATGATAGATTGTCGCGAGCTGTTTTCGCATTGCTTGGGGGAAGATCACATGAGAGGATTTCACAGATTCGTCCTGGCCACCACCGCGCTCGCCGTGGCGGTTTCGCCGGTGATGGTATCGGCGGCGACGATGAGTTCGTCGGACAGCAAGAGCAAGGACGGCACCACCAAGGGCGCGTCGTCCGGCCGCAAGGATCAGGAAAAGGGTCAGCGGGAGATTCCCAAGTGCACCCATAAGCTTGGCACGCTCGCCATCGTCGAGCCCGACAAGCAATGGTGGCGGGAGTTCAATCTCGGCAGCCCCGAGGCGATCATCAAGCTGTTCGTCCAGCAATCGGGCTGTTTCAGCCTGGTGAATCGCGGCGCGGCGTCCCAGAGCAGCGCCATGGAGAAGGCGATGGCCGCCAATGGCGACCTCCAGCGCGGCAGCAATGTCGGCAAGGGCCAGACCAAGGCGGCGGACTATTTCCTGCAGCCGGATATCGTTTCGTCGAACAAGAACAGCGGCGGCAGTAAAGTCGGCGGTCTGCTCGGGGGCATCATGGGCGGCACGCTTGGCGCCATTGCCGGCGGCATCAACGTCAAGAAGAGCGAAGCCAATGTCACGCTCGAGCTGGTCAATGCGCGTACGACCGAGGATGAGGCGCTGACCGACGGCTATGCCCGCAAGTCCGACCTCGGCTTCGGCGCCGGTGGTGGTCTCGGCTGGATGGGCGGTCTCGCGGCAGTGGGCGGCGGCGGTTATCAGAACACCGATATCGGTCAGGTGATCGTCCTCGCCTATCTCGACGCCTACACCAAGATGGTCACTCAGCTGGGCGGCCTCTCCGGCAATGCCGGTGCCAATGCGCCGATCCGCTCCTACACCGTCCAGAATGTCGTCACGATGCGCAAGGCCGCGAATGCCAAGGCCGCTGTCGTCCGCTCGCTGCCGGTCGGTGCCACGGTCTACCCGACCGGCAACAAGGAGGACGTCTGGTGGGAGATCGCCGACGAGAACGACAATGTCGGCTGGGTGCAGAACACGGCGCTCGCGCCCGCAAAATAATCGGATGCAGCCCGGGCGGCCTGATCGCCGTCCGGGCTGGCGCCCGCTTCAGTCGCCGAACCGTTCGCGGATGGCCGCGAGGGCGTTTTCGAGGCGTGCTTCCCCCGTTCCGCTGACCAGCGCCCAGGCGACTTCGCGCCGTTCCAGTTCGGCCTTGCACAAATCGAAGAAGCGGGCCCGCTCGTCCGTGCCGCCATAGATGCGCAGGCCGTCGTCGACAAATGGCAGGTCGATATCGAGCAGCAGATAGAGGTCGGCCATATCATCGAAGCGCGCAAACCAGGCGTCGCGCTTGCCGAGCATCATGTCGGCCCACACGGCGGTCATCAGCGCGTCGGTGTCGGTAACGACCCAACGCGCAGCGGTTTCGCGCGCCTCGGCGATGAGGTCGGTCTGCACCATGGCCATATCGACCAGATCGGCCATCCAGAGGTCGGTGCCGTGGTGGGCGCAATAGGCCCGGCCATATTCGGGCACCAGCTGCGCGCCCAATGCCGTGGCGAGCTGTTCGGCCATGATGGATTTGCCGACGCTTTCCGGCCCGTGCAGGCAGATCGTGCGCGCCCTCGTCATGCCGCCGATACCGCCTTGCCTTCTTGCGACCGGCCGACCCTGATCCATTCCCACCAGCCCCATGCCGCGACGACGAAAAAGACGACATAGAGGCCGGCGAATGCCCAAAGGCCGCGCGTCGCATAGAGGCCGACCGCCAGGCCATCGACCAGCACCCAGAGCATCCAGTTCTCGATCCAGCGGCGCGACATCATGATCTGGGCGGCAATGCTGATCATCGCCACTGCCGCATCCCACCAGGGGAAGGCCGCATTGGTCAGCCTGTGCATGAGCCAGCCCCAAAGACCCGTCGCGATCGCTATGCCGACGCTCCAGCCTGCGACCGTTCGCATGCCGGCGCGCTCCACGATCAAGGCGCCCTGCGTGTCGCGTCCCCTGAGCCAGGACCACCAGCCATAGATCTGTACGACAAGGAAAAAGATCTGCAGCAGCGCATCGCTGTAAAGCCTCGCCTCGAAAAAGACGAAAAAGGAAAGCGCGACCATCGCGATGCCGAAGGGGTAGTTCCAGAGGCTGCGAAGGACGATGAGGACGATGTTGACGATGCCGAGCGCCGCGGCGAGATATTCAAGGTTACTCACGCACCCAACCGTATCGGGGGGAAGCGGACCTGTCGACAGCCCTCAGCCGGCCGCGCGCTTGCGGTCCGCCGGCCGCGACTGGTCCCGCTTGATGACGGGAGCGGGTTTGTCGGCGGCACGGATGCGATCGATACTGACCGGCGTGTCGAATTCGACGCCCATACGGTCTTCCTTCGACCAGCGGCAATGACCGTTCACGCTGTAGCGGCCACCGAACTCGATGTTGAAGGTCGTGCCCACCGGCACGTCACGAAGACCTTCGATCAACGCCCCGTTCGGGGAGACATTGCGGATGCGCCCGGTATATCGGTCTTTGCCGCGCGTGAGCGTGACGGTACGCAGCATCGTCATGCGCGGTTCGCGGCTCGATTTATGGCCTTGCGCAACAGCATGGCCATCATGTTCGGCAAGCAGCTGCAGCGTTGCGCTCATCGACATGGGGCGTCCGTACACGAAGCCCTGGATGTGGCTGCAACCCAGCGAGCGGATGAAATCCAGCTCGTCCAGCGTCTCCGCGCCCTCCGCCGTCGTCTCCATGCCCAGCGCCTCGGCCAGGCTGACGATGGACTTCACGATCACGGCGTTTCGATTGCCCGTGGCCTGCGCCGCGCCGCGCACGAAGCTCTGGTCGATCTTGATCTTGTCGAACGATGCGGTCTTCAAATAGCCGAGCGCTGAATAGCCCGTTCCAAAATCATCGAGCGCGAGGCGTATGCCCAGATTCTTGAGATGAGCGAACATGCCGTCGGTATTGTCCCGATCGGACAAGAATACGCTTTCGGTGATCTCCAGCTCGAGCTGGGCGGGCGACAGGCCGGAATTGGCGAGTGCACTGACCACGATGCTGGGGAGCGCCGGATTCGCGAATTGCATGGGCGAAACATTGACGGCGAGGCGCGTACCTTTCGGCCATTTCATCGCGTCGATGCAGGCTGTACGCAGCACCCATTCGCCGATGGTGCCGATCAGCCCCGCTTCTTCGGCGATTGGAATGAACACCGCCGGCGAAATCGCGCCGCGCACTGGATGATGCCAACGGATAAAGGTCTCGAAGCCGGTGACGCGCTCGCTCGCGGCGCAGACCACGGGCTGATATTCGAGATGCAGGCTGCCGGTTAGAATAGCCTGGCGCAGCTCGCCCTCGAGCTGGCGGCGGTCCTCGGCCTCGGCATGCATCGCAGACATGAAGAAGCGGAACTGGCCGCGGCCTCCACCCTTGGCGGTGTAGAGCGCGAGGTCGGCGTTGCGGATCAGCGTTTCGGTGCTTTCGCCATCTGTGGGCGCCAGCGCGATGCCGATGGAAACGCCGATGACGACCTGGCTGCCGTCGATCTCATAAGGCTCGGAGACACTGCGGATGATGGCGTCCGCGAGTTTGGCGAGCGCTGCCATCTCGACCATGCCGGGCAGGATGATCTTGAATTCGTCGCCGCCGATACGGCCGACCTTGCCCTTCGATCCGACCAGCCGCAGCAGGCGCTGCGCGACCTGGCGCAACAGCGCGTCGCCCGCCGGGTGGCCCATCGTGTCGTTCACTTCCTTGAACCGGTCGAGATCGAGGAGGAACAACGCGCATTCGCCGGCCCTGCCGCTAGGGCTGTTCAACGCCTGCTCGAAGACCTGCATCATCTGCGGGCGATTGGCGAGGCCGGTCAGCGCGTCGACGCTGGCCAGGCGGGCAACCTCGGCCTGACTGCGACGCATCTCGGTGAGATCCGAGCCATTGCCGCGAAAGCCGAGGAACTGGCCGAACGCGGTGACGATCGGGCGGCCCGATATCGACCACCAGCGCTCCTCGCCGTCGAGAGCCGCACGCACGGCCATATCGGAAAAAGCGGTGCGAGCGGAGAAATGAAAGCCGAGCGTCCGCTGATTTTCGCTGTCCGCCCCCGTCCCTGATGCGGCGATCAGGTCGGCGAACGGCGTTCCGAACAAATCTATCGCCTGACGCCCGACTTGTGCGGCCAGCGTTTCCGAAATGTAGCTGATCTTGCCGGTTCGATCGGTCTCCCAGAACCAGCCACGCCCGGCTTGCTCGAATTCCTCGAGCAAGGCCTTGGCCCGCTCGCCGCTGAGTGCGCCCTGGGCTGCGGGCTGCTGCGTCGTCAGATTGGAGCGTCTCCAATATTCGCGGCCCAGCAAGATCGCGAGACCGCCCGCTAGCGCGATATAGGGTGCGATGAGCAGCGGATCGGGCAGGACGATGAAGAGGCCGAGGCTCGCGCCAGCGGCCAGCGCCATAGCCAATGCGCGCAATCGGCCGATGACGGAAAGGGCCGGCAATGCCGGCGTCAGCGTGGCGATGAGCAACGGGACGGTCGCGGTCTTGAGCACCATGGCGGCGCACAGGCTGGATGTCAGCGCCGAGGCGAAGACGAGGCCAGCCATGATCCAGAGCCGCCCGTTCGGAACGATGCCATCGAAACGCGGAAACCGGTGCGCGCAGATGATCGCCAGGTCCGCGAGAAACCAGCTGCCCAGGGCCAGTTGGAAGGGCAGGCTGCGGACGTCGGGCGAGAAAAGTCCAGGGCTCAGGAACAGGGCCACGAGTGCAAGTCGCACGACGAGGACGACGGCCCAATCCTGGCCAGTTCGGCGCAGGGTTTGAGACAGCCGGACAATCGCCCGGCCATCCTGATCATCGGCGGCGCCAAGGACCGATTGCCAGCTTGGCCGCTGAATGGGCTGAAGACCCGCTCTGGGACGGACAAAAACCATGGCGGCTCTTGGCACGCCGTCCGTTGAAGAAGCGTTACACTGCGGGACCGATCCCACTTTTGGAGGAAAGGAGAATATAGCCCCGGCGAGGGTCTTGCGCGCTGCGCTGGCGAGACTAGGCTCGTCACCAGCGGCGTCAGCCCCGCGGCGGACGCCAAGCAAGCCAGGGAGAGGCCATGCGGCATATCGCGATCGTAGGTTCAGGGCCTGCCGGCTATTACACGGCCGAGGCCTGCCAGAAACAATTTGGCGATGATGTTCGCATTGATATCCTTGATAGAATGCCGGTGCCTTTCGGGCTCATCCGCTCCGGCGTGGCGCCCGATCATCAGTCGATCAAGGCAGTCGCACGGCGCTATGAGGGCATCGCGCTGACGGACAATGTCCGGTTCGTCGGCAAGCTGGCGGTCGGCAGCGATATTGCCATATCGGAGTTGATCGACTTCTACGACGCCGTGATCCTGGCGACAGGGGCGCCGTTCGATCGGCGGCTCGGCATCGCCGGAGACGATCTGCCCGGCGTGCTCGGCAGTGCGGCGTTCGTCGGCTGGTATAATGGCCATCCGGATCATGCGGACTTGGCCCCCCTGATTGACGGTCAGGATGTCGCGATCGTCGGCAATGGCAATGTCGCGCTCGATTGCGCGCGGATTCTTGCCAAGAGCGCGGCGGAGTTCGAAGGCAGCGACATTGTTCGTCATGCGCTGGAGACGCTCACCGGGTCACGGGTGCGGTCCATCACGATCGTCGGCCGGCGGGGCCCGCATCAGATCGCGATGACGCCCAAGGAGCTGGGCGAGCTGGGCCACCTCGCATCCGCCCATCCGGTTGTCGATCCGGCTGACATGCCGCCGGTGGAGAGCGACCAGGTCCTCGAGCCCGGACCACGCAAGTCGGTCGCGCTGCTCCGTGAATTTGCCGCGCATCCCGTGGGCCAAGGGGTTCCCGTGCGCTTCGATTTCTTCGCCGCGCCGGTGCGCATCGAGGGCGACAGGCGCGCGCAAGCGCTGGTCGTCGAGCGCACCGTGCTGGGTGCGGATGGCGCCGCGGTCGGCACGGGCGAGACCTATGCGATCCCCGCCGGCCTGATCATCAGTTGCATCGGTTACCGCACACCGCCGATTCCCGACGTGCCTTATGACGAAAAGGCCGGGCGCTTCGCCAATGTCGACGGGCGCATCTCGCCTGGCCTCTACTGCGTCGGTTGGGCGCGCCGCGGACCGACGGGAACCATCGGCACCAACAAGCCCGATGGTTTCCTGATCGCCGAAGAAATCGCCAAGGATCAGCCCGAGCCCGGCGGCAAGCCCGGTCGCGCGGGGCTCGACGCCGTGATCGAGGCGCGCGGCCTCGACATCGTCACCTTTCGTGATTGGCAGAAGATCGATCTGGCGGAGATCGAGCGCGCACGGACGGGCGCGCCGCGTGAGAAGTTCGTGCGGGTCGACGATATGGTTGCGGCCAGTCGAGCCAGCTGATCCCTTGGCCTGTGGTCATCGCCGGCGCGTGTGAGTCGGTGGTAGGGTGTCCGGAATGGGCCACTGCCGATTTCGTCCGCGCACCCCTGAGCGCGATGGCGGCATCGCGACCTTTGGAGCCAGCAATCGCGCAGACAGGATCGTGAGACTGGCCGCCTACACCCGCATCGGCATCAGCACATAAAGTGCCGGCGCCTTGTCGTTCTCGCGGATCAGCGTCGGGGCGGCAGCATCGGCGAGATGCATTTCGATGGCGTCGCCCTGCACCTGGCCGAGAATGTCGAGCAGATAGCGTGCGTTGAAGCCGATCTCGAAGCCTTCCGAGGCATAGGCGCCGGGCACTTCCTCAGCCGCCGTGCCGTTCTCCGGACTGGTCACGGAGAGCGTGATCTTGTCGCGTTCCAGCGCCATCTTGACCGCCCGGGTCTTCTCCGTGGCGATGGTCGCGACGCGGTCCACGCCTTCCTCGAAGCTGCGCGGATCGATCTTCAGGAGCTTGTCGTTCCCGGTCGGGATGACGCGACTATAATCCGGGAAGGTGCCGTCGATCAGCTTGCTGGTCAGCACGGCGTTGCCGAGATCGAAGCGAATCTTGGTCGGCGAAAGGTCGATGCGGACGCTGCCGTCGACTTCGTCGAGCAGCTTGCGCAGCTCCGCGATGCACTTCCGCGGCACGATGATGTCCGGCATGCCCTCGGCGCCGTCCGGGCGCGCAACCGTCACGCGAGCGAGGCGGTGGCCGTCCGTCGCAGCGGCCTTCAGCACGGGCGCCGGATCGTCGGCGACATGGAAGAAGATGCCGTTCAGATAATAGCGCGTCTCTTCGGTCGAGATCGCGAAGCGCGTCTTGTCGATGATCTGGATGAGCGTCGCGGCCGGCAGTTCGAAGCTGGTCGGCAGCGCGCCCTCGGCGATGACCGGGAAGTCGTCGCGCGGCAGCGTCTGCAGATTGAACCGGGCGCGCCCCGCCTGCACCAGCATCTTGCCGTCGGCCGCCTCCAGTCGCACCTGGCTTCCTTCCGGCAGCTTGCGCACAATGTCGTGGAGCGTGTGCGCGGAAACGGTCGTGGCGCCGGCCCCGTCAACGCCCGCCTGAACATTCTCGACGACCTGCAGGTCGAGGTCCGTCGCCATCAGCCGGATCGCGCCATCGGTCGTCGCGTCGATGAGAACATTGGACAGGATCGGAATGGTATTGCGCCGCTCGACCACCGACTGCACATGGCCGAGGCACTTCAGCAGGGTTGCGCGTTCGATGGTGGCCTTCATCCCGTTCGGTTCCGTTTCTGCCCGGTTTGAGTGGAGTCGGACAAGAAAGCGTCCGCTCATGGGGTTCCTTTCCTTATCGAAAAAGCCGCGACGGGCAAGAGCGGCGGCGGAAATATGGACGCAGTTATCCCCGCACTCTTGCCAATCCCCCGCCGATGCGCTTTGCCGTGAGCGATGAAGCGACATCGGGCCATAGGCAGGGGCATGCGGATCGGATCGGCTGCGCTGCTGTTTGCGTTGTCCGCGATATTGGCCGCGCCTGTGCTGGCGCGCGATGTGCTCGGCATTTTCGGCCGGTGGGGCGCGTTCCGCGATGCCGGCGAACCGCGCTGCTTCGCGACGGCCGAACCCCTCGGTGCACGAGATGCGAAGCGCGGCTGGCTCCCCTTCGCTTCGGTCGGCTTCTGGCCACGCAAAGGCGTGCGGGGGCAAGTCAACATCCGGCTCAGCCAGCAACTGCAGAAAGGCGCCGTCGCCACGCTGAACATCGGAGGCAAGCGCTTCGTGCTGACGGGAAGCGGAGCAGACGTCTGGACCAGGGATCGTCGCGATGATGCAGCGTTGGTCGCCGCCCTCCGTACCGGCGGAGACATGACTGTGCACGGCCGCGCGCAGAACGGCACCGCTTTTTCCGATCGCTATGCGCTGCGCGGCGCGGCCACCGCGATCGATGCGGCCGCTTTGGGGTGTGCCCGCCGATGAAGCGTATCGGTCTCATCGGCGGCATGAGCTGGGAAAGCACCGCTATTTATTATCGGCTGCTCAATCTGGGCGTGAAGGCCCGACTCGGCGGACATAGCTCGGCCGATCTCGTGTTGCGCAGGGTCGACTTCGCGCCGATCGAGGCCTTGCAGCGCGGCTGCGACTGGGCTGGGCTCGATGCCGTGATGGCGCAGGCTGCGCAGGATGTGGAAGCGGCAGGTGCGGAGTTCCTCCTGCTTTGCACCAACACGATGCATCGCTGCGCCGACGCCATCGAAAACGCCATTTCCATTCCGCTCCTGCACATCGCCGATCCGCTTGAGATGGTGCTCGGCGAGATGGAGATCGAGACGGTCGGGCTGCTCGGCACGCGTTATACGATGGAGCAGGGCTTCTATCGGGCACGGCTGGGGGCGGCCGGTGTCGAGGTGATCGTGCCGGAAGCACCCGACCGCAGCGAAGTGCATCGTATCATCTTCGAAGAGCTCGTCGCAGGCCGCATCGAGGAAGCCTCCCGCAAGACCTGCAAGGACATCATGGAGCAGCTTGCCGGCGATGGCGCGGACGCCATCATATTGGGCTGTACCGAAATCGGACTGCTGGTGCGGCCGGAGGATGCGCTCGTGCCGGTCCTCGACACGACCATCCTGCACGCACAGGCCGCCGTGGACTGGGCACTTGGCTGAAGCCGACGACACAGCCGCGCCGCAGAAGCCGTCGGTCGGGAGCTTCCTGCGCGGATTGGGACCGGGTCTCGTCACGGGCGCGGCCGATGACGACCCAAGCGGGATCGGGACATATAGCCAGGTCGGGGCGCAATTCGGCTATGGCCTGTCGTGGACGCTGCTGCTCAGCTTCCCGCTCATGGCGGTCATCCAGATCGTTGCGGCGGAGATTGGCCGGGTCAGCGGCACCGGCATCGCGCGCAACCTGCGCAAACACTATCCCCGCCCGCTTCTGTTCGCGGTGGTTATCCTTCTGCTGGTTGCAAACATCGTCAATCTGGGGGCCGATCTCTCGGCCATGGGCGCCGCGACAGTCCTGATCTGGGGCGGTGACGCGGGGTTTTATACGCTGCTTTTCGGAATCCTCTGCATCGTCCTCGAAATTCGCCTCAGCTACGCGCGTTATGCCGCCGTCCTGAAGTGGGCGACCTTGTCCCTGTTTGCCTATGTCGCGGTGGTGCTGGTTGCGGAGGTTCCCTGGCCCGAGGCGCTGGAGTCGCTGATCGTGCCGCAAATCAGCTGGACGCCGGCATATGCGACTGCTCTGGTCGCCATCCTCGGCACGACGATCAGCCCCTATCTCTTCTTCTGGCAGGCCGGCCAGGAAGTCGAGGAGGCACAACGCCGCCACGCCAAGCCGCTCTACGTTACGCCTCGAATCGCCGGCCCGGAGATCAAGCGCATTCAGGTCGACACTCTGACCGGCATGGGCTTCAGCAACCTGGTCGCGCTGGCCATCGTCTTTGCGACCGCCGCCACGCTGCATGTCCATGGCGTGACCGAAATCGCGACCTCTGCACAGGCGGCGGAGGCGCTGCGTCCTGTCGCCGGCGATTTTGCCTTTGCCTTGTTCGCCTTGGGGATCATCGGCACTGGCATGCTGGCCGTCCCCATCCTCGCCGCATCGGCCGCCTATGCCGTGACCGAGGCATTGGGCGCGAGAGGAAGCCTCGACGCCAAGCTGCTCGATGCACGCCTCTTCTATGGGACGATCGCCGTCACCACACTTGCGGGGGCGGCGATGCACACCGTCGGCATCGATCCCGTCAAGGCGCTCTACTGGGCAGCCGTCGTGAACGGGGTACTTGCCGCGCCGACGATGGCGGTCATGATGCTGATCGCGCGCAATCCCCGAGCGATGGGGAGACTCACCCTCGGCCGCGGGGCGACGATCCTCGGTTGGGCGGCGACGCTCGCCATGGCGATCGCGTCCGTCATTTTCTTCGTGACTCTGTGAGATAGCCCGTTTCGCAAACCGGTTCCGGTTCGTTCCATTCCACCGCCACCCCGATCCGCTGCTTCCCAATGGAGCCCGATCGCACTATAGGCGCGACCATGCCTGAAGCTGCTACGCCTCTCATGCCGATCCCCGGCCATGTCGACCCCGTGCCCGTGAAACGCGAGATCACGCCCCGCGAAGATGGGCGCGTCGATCTGGTCGGATTGTCGCGCGCGCAGATTCGCACGGAGCTGGCGGCGGCGGGACTCGACGAGAAGCAGGCGAAGCTGCGCTCGAAGCAGCTCTTCCACTGGCTTTATCATCGCGGCGTCACCGATTTCGAGGCGATGACGGATCTCGCCAAGCCCATGCGCGGCTGGATGGCGGAGCGCTTCGTCGTCGGCCGCCCCAACGTCGTCGAGGCACAGGTCAGCTCGGACGGGACCCGCAAGTGGCTGCTCCGCTCGGATGACGGCCAGGACTATGAGATGGTGTTCATCCCGGACGCGGATCGGGGGACGCTCTGCGTCTCCAGCCAGGTCGGCTGCACGTTGAACTGCCGCTTTTGCCACACTGGTACGATGCGGCTGGTGCGCAATCTCACGCCCGGGGAAATCGTCGGCCAGGTCATGCTGGCGCGCGACGCGCTGGGCGAATGGCCCAAGGGGAATATGGGCGGAACCATGGCCGGATTCGGCGACATCGACGAAGATGACGACGATACGCCGCATTATACGACCGATGGCCGCCTGCTCACCAACATCGTCATGATGGGCATGGGCGAGCCGCTCTATAATTTCGAGAATGTCCGCGATGCCCTCAAGGTCGTCATGGACGGAGACGGGCTTGCGCTCTCGAAGCGGCGGATCACGCTCTCGACCAGCGGTGTCGTCCCGATGATGGCGCGGGCGGGCGAGGAGATCGGCGTCAATCTCGCAGTGTCGCTCCACGCCGTGACCAAGGAGGTGCGGGACGAGATCGTGCCGATCAACCGCAAATTCGGCATCGAGGAACTGTTGCAGGCCTGCGCCGACTATCCCGGCGCCAACAATGCCCGGCGCATCACCTTCGAATATGTGATGCTCAAGGACAAGAATGACAGCGACGAGGATGCGCGCGAACTGGTCCGCCTGATCAAGCAGTACAAGCTGCCGGCCAAGGTGAACCTCATCCCTTTCAATCCCTGGCCGGGCGCGATCTACGAATGTTCGACGCCGGAGCGCATCAAGCGCTTCTCCGACATCGTGTTCGAGGCCGGCATCTCGGCGCCCGTGCGCACGCCGCGCGGGCGGGACATCATGGCGGCCTGCGGGCAGCTGAAATCGGCCTCGGAAAAGAAGAGCCGCGCCGAACTGGACCGTCTGGCCGAAGAGAAGCAGGCCGCCCTGGGCTAATCGCTCCAGATTGACTTTGTCTGCCGTTTCTCCGTCGCTCCCGGCTCACGCCGAAACGCGTCTCACCTGTACTGGCCTGCGCGGGGCATAAGCTACGGCCACTCTGTTGCCGACGCCCCGCTCGTTGTCTATGTCTGGGCAAAACAAGGGGAGGATGCGATGAAATCCTTGAAGTTCGTCGTGGCGATTCTTGCTGCCGCGACCATGTCCTTTGCCGCGCATGCGGCGAACTGGAAGCCGGCCGGTCCTTGGGCCGCAGACTATGGCGACGATTATTGCGATCTCGGTCGCGTCTTCACGGACGGGAAAAATCAGCTGACATTCATGATCGAGCGCACGCAGCCCGGCCCATTGCTGCGGCTCATGCTGGTCGGCGAGGGTGTGAGGCCGTTTCGGGGCGCGGCCCAGTGGAGCGTCAAATTCGGACCGACCGGTCAGAACTGGAAGGCGCCGATCCTCCTCTCGAAGACGGGCGATGGGAAACAATATTTCGATCTGGGGCCGACGATGATGTCGCCGCCGGCGCCGGGCGCCCCAGGCGCTCCGCCGGCCTTCAAGCCCTATAAAAAGGATGAAGAGCGGACCGCGGCCAAGGCGCTCTCGTCCTTCGAGATCGGGGAGGGCCTGGCCGAGCCCATCACGCTCGAGACGGGCTCGCTCGACGCGCCGATCGGCGCCCTGCAAACCTGTGTCTCCGACCTCATCGCGTCGTGGGGGCTCGACGCCAAGCGGCACGAGGCGCTGACCAAGCCCGTCGCGCCGCAGGGCCCGGCAAATGCCTGGGTGCCCAACGGTACGATCCCGTTCACGGAGTTCCGGAAGGCTCTGGGCGGCAAGAACACGTTCCGTATCATGGTCGACGAAACCGGCAAGCCGACGGCCTGCGTCGTTCAACGCGCGACCGTGCCGGAGACCGTCAACAAGGCGACCTGCGACGCGATCATGAAGAACGCGAAATTCACGCCGGCCGCCGATGCTGCCGGGCAGGCCATGCCAAGCTACTGGATCACCGAAGTATATGGTTTGATGCCGCCGCTCGGCGGTGGCGGCGGGCGCCGATAAGCGAGGCGGGCAACAAAAGGGCGGCCTCTTGCGAAGCCGCCCTTCCTGCTCTCCCCGGAGAAGCCGGGATCAGAAGCGGATGCCGACGCCGGCCAGCAACTGGTGGCGTTCCACATCCTGCTCATAATTGGTGTAGCGATATTCGGTCTTGGCGAAGAGCTTGTTGCCAAGGTCATATTCGAGACCGGCGCCGAGGCGCAGACCGCTGCCATTATTGTTGAAGCCCGCGCCTTCGATGCGCGCGTTCGAATAGCCGGCCTTCACATAGGCCAGGGTCTTCGTCCCGAGCACCAGACCTGCGCGCCCGCCGACATAGATGTCGCGCGTCGCATCGATGGGGCCAGCGGTCGTGTTCACCGAGGCCGTCGAATCCATCAGTTCCGCATCGATGCCGAACACGGTGTTGCCCGAGCGAAAGTCGTAGCCGACGCCGGCGCCGTACAGGAAGCCATGCGGTTTGCCGAGGCCGTTGCTGTTCGTCCTGACGGAGTCATAGCCGGCAAGCGCTTCTATTCGCGGTCCCGTGAAGGTGGTGTCGTCCTGCGCGAATGCCGGGGCGGCGAGAACGGTGAGGGCAGCAGCCGTCGCTGCGAAAATCACAGTCTTCATAAGATCCTCATATGACTATATGCGCGTTAATGCCTGATGTGGCACGATAACGCTTCATTCATGGAAGAATATATCTGATTCCGATTATATATACACCAAGCAGCATCTCCCCATTGATCATGGAGATTTCGTTCTTCCAATTCCAATCCACACCAGATCGATGTGGCGTCGCCTATATGAACCCGTAAGCTGTCTCTTCAATGAATGAACAATAACTTAGATTCAGGTGATGCGCTGAAGTGACAGTCAGGCCGGCCAGGCCGGCGCCGTGCCGGAAAAGCTGGCGGTCCGATGTTGTCAGGGGTTGCGGGTTCGCCCAATCATATTAGGCTGAAACCAAGGGGATTGGAGCGAACGGAGCCGCATATGGCCGACGAACCGCAAGGAGAAGGCGCTGTCCCTGCCAGGATCAAACGCCACCGGCTCCCGACGCGCCTCTGGCACTGGTTCAATGCGCTGTGCCTCTATGTGCTCTTCTCCAGCGGCCTCGGCATCTTCAATGCCCATCCGCGACTCTACTGGGGCCAGCTCGGCGCCAATTTCGACCAGCCGTGGCTGCAGAAAGCACGCTTCGGCAGCTGGCTCACGCTTCCGGCGCAATATGATCTCGCCATGTCACGGCGCTGGCATCTGGCATTCGCATTGATCTTCGCCTTCGCGCTGCTCGCCTACATGCTCTGGAGCCTGGTCAACCGGCACATCGGTCGCGATCTTGCCTTCCGAAAGGGTGAGCTCAAGCCGGCGCATGTCTGGCAGGACATCAAGGATCATGCGCGCCTGCGCTTTCCGTCCGGCGAAGCGGCGGCGCGTTACAATGTCCTGCAGAAGGGAAGCTATGTCGCCGTCATCTTCGTCCTGTTGCCGTTGATGATCCTGACCGGCCTCACCATGTCGCCCGGCATGGATGCAGCGTGGCCTTGGCTCGTCGACCTGTTCGGCGGGCGCCAGTCGGCGCGGTCGATCCATTTCATCGTCGCCTGGTTGCTGGTCGCCTTCTTCATCGTCCATATGCTGATGGTGCTGCTGGCCGGCCCCATCAACGAGATCCGCTCGATGATCACCGGCTGGTATGTCTTGCCCAAAGCCAGGGACCGGGAGCCGAAGCCATGAGCTTCATCGTCACGCGCCGCCGCCTGGTGACCGGTCTTGCCGCCAGCGCGGCGACATTGCTCGCCGGCTGCGACAGGCTTGCCCGCAACGAGGATGTCAGGAAGGCGCTCTTTTCCGCGGAGAACATGCACAAATGGCTGCAGCGCAGCCTGATGGACCGCGATGCGCTCGCTCGCGAATTTCGGCCGGATCAGCGCTCGCGCCTGTTTCGCGGCAACGGCACGGTCAATCCCAATAGCGAGGACTATAAGACGCTATGGCGCGGCGACTTCGCGGACTGGCGGCTGCGTGTCGACGGTCTGGTCGCGCGGCCGCTGGCGCTGAGTCTCGCCCAGCTCAAATCCATGCCCAACCGCATCCAGACCACACGGCACGATTGCGTCGAGGGCTGGAGCGCGATCGGCACCTGGCGGGGGGTTCCCTTGCACCTGGTTCTCGACAATGCGCAGATCTCGACGCGCGCCAAATATATCGTCTTCCATTGCCTGGACGATATGGGCGGCGGCAACGCCTATTATGAGAGCATCGACATGATCGACGCGCTGCATCCGCAGACGATCCTGGCGTTCGCGCTCAATGAGAAGCCGCTGCCGGTCCGCAATGGCGCGCCGCTTCGCCTGCGCGCGGAGCGGCATCTCGGCTACAAGCAGGCGAAGTATATCAAGCATATCGAGGTCGTGGCCGACCTGAAGCAGGTCCGCGGCGGCAAGGGCGGCTTCTGGGAAGACGTCGCCGGCTATGAATGGTACGCCGGTATTTGAAACAGGGTTGCCGGTCGCTCTTGCGCGGCCGGTCAGTCGAAATAGAAGAGTGCAATGAAGATTCTGACGCGATTGCTCGGCAGCGTGGTTCGCCGGGGTGCCCTGACCATAAACTATGCCGATGGCGCGGTGGAGACGGTCGGTACGTCGACGCCGGGCTTTCCCGACGTCACGATCAGGCTGGCTGACGCGGCCATTGCCCGTGCGATCGTGACCGATCCCGAGCTTGGGGCCGGCGAAGGCTATATGAACGGCCGCATCATCCTGGAGCAGGGCAGCATCTGGGACCTCATCATGCTGGTCACCAGTAACTCGCCGCTGGAGAGCGACAAGCAACTCGTCCAGCCGGGCGCCTTCCAGCGCGTCCTGGCTCGCTTCAAGCAGATGCGCGATTCCCGGAACAAGCGGGCGCGTTCGAAGGACAATGTCGCGCATCATTACGACCTGTCGGATAAGCTCTACGATCTCTTCCTCGACAAGGACCGCCAATATAGTTGCGCCTATTTCACCGATCCCGAGACGGTGAGCCTCGAGCAGGCCCAGCTCGACAAGAAGGCGCATATCGCCGCGAAACTCGCTCTGAAGCCGGGCCAGCGCGTGCTCGATATCGGCTGCGGCTGGGGCGGCATGGCGCTCTATCTCAATCGGGTTGCCGACGTGGACGTGCTTGGCGTCACGCTTTCCGAGGAGCAACTCAAGGTCGCTCGGCGGCGCGCGCAGGAAGCCGGCGTTGCCGATCGCGTGAAGTTCGAGCTCATCGACTATCGCGACGTACAGGGCACGTTCGACCGCATCGTCTCGGTCGGCATGTTCGAGCATGTCGGCGTGCCCAACTATCGGACCTTCTTCCGCACCTGCCACAATCTGCTCGCGCCTGATGGGGTGATGCTGCTCCACACCATCGGCCGTCTCGACGGGCCGGCCTGGACCGATGCCTTCACGCGCAAATATATCTTCCCGGGTGGCTATGCGCCGGCGCTGTCGGAAATCCTGGAGGGAAGCGAGCCCAACAAGCTGCTGCCGACCGACATCGAAATCCTGCGCGTCCATTATTACCACACGCTGCGCCACTGGTATGATCGCACGGTCGCCGCGAAGGAGCAGATCGTGGCGCTCTATGACGAGCGCTTCTATCGCATGTGGAGTTATTATCTAGCAGCGGCGGCGTCCGGTTTCCGGTTCGGCAGCCAGACCATCTATCAGCTCCAATATGCCCGTGACCGCATGACGCTGCCGTTGACGCGCGACTATATGGCCGAAGCGGAAGCACGCTATCGGGCGATGGGCGTGTCGCACTGAACACGCCCCGCCGTCCGGCGTTCGTTTAGAGGCTGATCCAGCAGATCTGCATCGTCATTGCGAGCGACGCAGTCGCGCGGCAATCCAGGCCGATCTTATCCGCCCCTGGATTGCTTCGCCCGGCAAAAGCCGGGCCCGCAATGACGAGCGATTCAACATCGATGGCAGCCTCTAGAACCGGAAGCCGACGCCCAGGACGGCCTGATGCCGGTCGACGTCGATGTCGGCATTCACATTGTCGAGATTGATATTGCCGTAGTGGGAATATCGATACTCGGCCTTGATGAAGCCGCTCGGGCCGAGCAGCGACAATTTATGTTCAAGGCCGATGCCGGCGCGCCAGCCGTCCAGGGTCACGCCTTGATCGAACACGGTGCCGGTGCTGTTCTGATAGCGGCTTTGCACGCGGAAGTTGGTGTAGCCGCCTTTGGCATAGAGGAGCGTGCCCGGCCCCACGGCAAAGCCGACGCGCCCGCCGACATAGATATCGCGGTTCGATTTCAGCTGCAGGCTGTCGCCGGCGATATCGATGTCCCGGCCGGTAATCTTGCCGGTGGAATCGGCCAGTTCGGCCTCGAGGCCGAGCACGGCATTGCCCATCTGGAAATCATAGCCCAGGCCCGCGCCATAGGCGAAGCCTTCGGCAGCCTTGTTGGAATTGTCGTTTCCAGGCTGCACATTGTCATAGCCGCCGATCACCTCGACGCGTGGGCCCGTAAATGGCGGGCGCTCGTCCTGAGCGAGAGCGGGCATGGCCGCGAAAGCAGCGAGGGCGGCGATGGAAACTTTTGAAATAGCACGCATTTGCGCGACTCCTCCTTCTTGTGCGACGTGGGTTGGCAATGCCCGCGCCGAGGGAAGGTTGCCTGTTGGGCGTTGGGCCGTGCGGCTTATACGATGCGTGAACCGCAATCGGTGCGATCATGGCCAGGCCGTCGCCGCCGGTTGCGATTCCCGCCCGCCCCTGATAGGCGCGCGCCGTTCCCCAATTTCGAGCCACAGGATTGCCCATGTCCGAGTCCATCAAGCGCGTCGTCCTCGCCTATTCGGGCGGCCTCGACACCAGCGTGATCCTGAAATGGCTGCAGCAGGAATATCAATGCGAGGTGGTGACTTTCACCGCCGACCTCGGCCAGGGCGAGGAACTCGAGCCTGCACGCAAGAAGGCCGAGATGGCCGGCGTGAAACCCGAGCACATCTTCATCGACGACCTCAGGGAAGAGTTCGTCCGCGACTATATCTTCCCGATGATGCGTGCGAACGCGCTCTATGAGGGGCTGTACCTGCTCGGCACCAGCATTGCGCGGCCGCTGATCGCCAAGCGCCAGATCGAGATCGCGAAAATGGTCGGTGCGGACGCCGTCAGCCATGGCGCGACCGGCAAGGGCAACGATCAGGTCCGCTTCGAGCTGGGCTATTATGCGCTGAACCCGGACATCAAGGTGATCGCGCCCTGGCGCGAGTGGAACCTGACCTCGCGCGAGCGCCTGATCGAGTTTGCCGAGAAGCACCAGATCCCGATCGCCAAGGACAAGCGCGGCGAGGCGCCCTTTTCGACCGACGCCAACATTCTGCACACCTCGTCCGAGGGCAAGGTGCTCGAGGATCCGTGGCAGGAAGTGCCCGACTATGTCTATTCGCGCACTGTCAATCCCGAGGATGCGCCGAACGAGCCCGAGACGATCACGATCGATTTCGAGCGTGGCGACGGGGTCGCGCTGAACGGCCAGGCGATGTCCCCGGCCACCCTGTTCGCAGCGCTCAACGAGTTGGGCCGCAAACATGGCATCGGCCGACTCGATCTGGTCGAGAATCGCTTCGTCGGCATGAAGTCGCGCGGCATGTACGAGACGCCGGGCGGCACCATCTATCACCTCGCGCATCGCGGCATCGAGCAGATCACGCTCGACCGCGGCGCCGCGCACCTCAAGGACGAACTCGCGCCGCGCTACGCCGAACTGATCTATAACGGCTTCTGGTTCTCGCCCGAGCGCGAAATGCTGCAGGCGGCGATCGACCATAGCCAGGAGAAGGTCAGCGGCACCGTCCGGCTCAAGCTCTACAAGGGCAGCGTGATCGTGACGGGGCGTAAATCGCCTTATTCGCTCTATTCCGAGAAGGTCGTCACCTTCGAGGACGATCAGGGCGCCTACGACCAGCGCGATGCGGCCGGCTTCATCAAGCTGAACGCCCTGCGCCTGCGCCTGCTTGGCCGGCGCGACCGCTGAGCCTATTTGAACAGCGCGCCTGTCACCCAGATGAGGGTCAGCGCACCAATGGCCAGGAACAGCGAGATCCCCAGCACGTAGCGCACGATGTGGGGCGTACTGCCCGCACGCGCCTCGTCGGTGGACTTGTGGATTTCCTGGTCCATGGCGATCTCCATTCCTGCTCTCAACGCAGAAACAGGCCACCAAGTTCCACATGGGAACTGGCGCAACGCAATGCTGAGCCGCGCGTTCAAGCCGGCAGGCCACGGCATGGGCGACTGGCTCGCATCACGACGGCGCCAGCCGGCCTGACCGCCTGCTATTTGAAGGCGCCTTCACGCAGATTGATGCCATATTCGAGCCAGGCCTTGAGGGCGCAGATCATCTGCGACCAGCCGAAGCAGTTGCCGAAGGCGCCCTTGAGACCGGCGGGCGTCTCCCGCCAGCTGCCCTCGCTCACCGAGACGAGCGTTCGCGTGTTGCCGTCGAGCGGCTCGAAGGCGAAGACGCAGTCATTATAATAAGGCTCGTCGGCACGGCCCTCCGCCTGGCCTTCATTGGCGGGCCAGCGCAGCACGATCTTCTGGTCCGGCACGACCTCGATCACTTCGACGGGGAAGGCGCCCGGAAAATCATGGAAGTCCCACATGACCGTCGCGCCGGTCTCCAGCCGGCCCCTGGCACCTCCGGTCGTGAAATAGGCGGAGAGCTTGGCAGGATCGGCGACCGCCTCGAACACCTCGTGGACGGGCTTCGCGATCCGGATCGACACGGTGAATTTGAGGTCCATGGAATGTCTCCTCTTGAGTCGCGTTCAATTATGTTATAAAAATATAACATGTCAATCAGCGACGCGCATGATCGGATCTTCAAGGCGCTTTCTTCTTCCGTCCGGCGGCAGATACTCGACGATCTGCGCGACCAGCCGCTCACGACCGGCACGCTTTGCGCCCATTTCCCGGAACTCGATCGCTGTACGGTCATGCAGCATCTGAAGGTTCTCGAAGAAGCCGATCTGGTGACGGCCGTGCGTCGGGGCCGCGAACGCTGGAACTATCTCAATCCGCTTCCGATCCATGACATCCACGAACGCTGGATCGGCCCACACGCGGCGCGGGCGGTCGGCATGTTGGCACGCCTCAAGCACGATCTGGAAAAGGGCGGCGCGCCTCAGACATGAGCTTTCAGGAGGATGTTCATCCGGTGGGCGTGCTCGGGAGAGATGCTCGTCCGCGCGAAGCGCCTCGACCGCCAGAAATGACCGGTCCGCCGATAGGGCAGCGACGCCGTCATGAAGCGATCATTAAACAGGTCCATCAAGTCAGGAGCGAGTCGCCATTCCTTTGATGGAGATGACTATGACCAACCCCGTGAACAGCTTTGCCGAAGCGCAGCAGAATCTCTCCGATGCGCTGTTTCGACTGTGGATGCAGCCGCTCCAGCTGACGCAAGCCACGCTCGCGGTGGGCGGGGCGTTGATCGCAAAAGCATCGGATATCGTACCAACGGATACCGGGACTATTCCGGACGCCGTGGAAGCTGCCGAAGAAAAGATCGCGCATCTCGATGAGGAGATGGACCGCGCCGTGCCGGATGCGGCGGCCGTCGTGGTTTAGGTCCAGCGCGAGGGCCGGGTGCCCGGCGTCGCGCGATAACCGCCCTGCACGGCGAGCATCCAGCCGGCCGTAATCTGCAATGGCGCGAAGCGCGGCTCTTGCGCAATGGGGCGCGCAAGGTCCATCAGGGATCAGATGGCGACCCGATCCGCACCGTTCTGGCATCTGCCCTGGCGCTATGAGCTTTTCCTGCTGATGCTGCTCAGCATCATACCGCTGTCGCACTATATCGGCCTGCAGAGCGGTATCATGGCCGGCTTTGATGTCGCGGCGCTGGTTTTTGGGACGACATTGCGCCCCGTCTTCGCGCACGGTTCCGAAGCGATGCGGCGTTCCGCACGCGAGAATGACGCCAACCGGACGCTGATCCTGGCGATGACCGGGATCGTGATGGCGGTGATGCTGGTGGTCGTCGCCACCGACTTGCGACAGAAGGCAACGCCGTCCACGGCTCAGCTCATCCTCATCATCGCGACGCTGGTGATCGGCTGGATCTTCTCCAACCTGATCTACACGTTCCACTATGCCTTTCTTTTCTATCGCGACGACGGCTGCGGCAGCGACCATGGCGGGCTTGAGTATCCCAAGCGCCCCGAACCCGATTACTGGGATTTCGCCTATTTCGCCTTCACGCTCGGCATGACGTTCCAGACCAGCGACGTGGCCATCACCAGCCCGGCGATCCGCCGGGTCGCATTGTTTCACAGCTTCGCCGCGTTCGTCTTCAACCTCGGCGTCATCGCCTTTTCCATCAATATCATCGGCGGCGGCTGATCTCCGCGCTTCGCCGCCATGACGGCCAGCCTGCCCGGATCAAGGTCGCCTAAAAGCTCTCCTCGGCATAGACGCGGCTGAGGTCGCCGGCCCATTCGCCATGATAGCGTTCAAGCAGGCGCTCGGCATTGGTCCTGCGGGCAGCGACGACCTCGTCGAGCGTGGAGAGATAGCCGCTTTCATTGTCACCCGCACCATTGAGGCGCGTACGGGCGGCAAGGCCGGACCGTGCGATGTCGAGAACCCGGCCGGCAATGTCCTGCAGCGTGCGGCTTCCCGGGATCGGCGCCCGGAGGCCGAGGCGCGGCACGTCGTTGCGCAGCGCCTCCCGCGCTTCCATCGACCAGTCCTTCACGACATCCCAGGCCGCATCGAGCGCGCTATCGTCGTAAAGCAGGCCGACCCAGAGTGCAGGCAGTGCGCAAATGCGGCTCCACGGGCCGCCATCCGCGCCGCGCATCTCGAGGAAGCTCTTCATGCGGACTTCGGGGAAAGCGGTGGAGAGATGGTCGCTCCAGTCGCTGATCGTCGGCAGCTCGCCGGGTAGGGCGGGCAGCTTGCCCTTCAGGAAATCGCGGAAGCTCTGGCCGGCGGCATCGATATATTTGCCATCGCGGAAGACGAAATACATCGGCACGTCGAGCGCATAATCCGCATAGCGCTCGTAGCCGAAGCCGTCCTCGAACACGAAAGGCAGCATGCCGGTGCGGGCCGGGTCCGTGTCTGACCAGATGTGGCTGCGATAGGAAAGATAGCCGTTGGGCTTGCCTTCCGTGAAGGGCGAGTTGGCGAAGAGTGCGGTCGCCAGCGGCTGGAGCGCGAGGGAGACGCGGAACATCTTCACCATGCGGGCTTCGGACGAATAATCGAGATTGACCTGGATCGTGCAGGTCCGCAGCATCATGTCGAGGCCCATCGTGCCGACGCGCGGCATATGGTTGAGCATGATGCCGTAGCGGCCCTTGGGCATGATCGGCAGTTCGCCACGAGTCTTGTCCGGCCACATGCCCAGGCCCAGGAAGCCGAGGCCGAGGCGCTCGCCGATCGCCTTCACTTGCGTCAAATGACGGCCCGTCTCCGCGCAGGTCTCGTGAAGATTGTCGAGCGGCGCCCCTGAGAGTTCCAGCTGGCCGGCGGGCTCGAGGCTGATCGTGCCATCATCGCCGGCGAGTGCGATGACATTGTCGCCCTCGAACACCGGCTCCCAGCCATATTCACCGAGGCCCGCGAGCAGGTCGCGAATACCGCCGGGCTCGGCATAGCTCGGCGCGCGATGATCGGCGATATGGTAGACGAACTTCTCGTGCTCGGTGCCGATCTTCCAGCGGTCGGCGGGCTTTTCGCCTTGTTCGAACACACCGATGAGCTGATCGCGGCTCTCGATGACCGGATCGTCGCCTGCCGATTGCGTGCGCGTGCTCATGCCCTGTTCGTCCTCTCGACCCAGCGGGTGCCCATAGGGCCATTATATGACAGTCGCAAATTCATTTCGTTTCGAAACTTGGTCTGAGAAGGAAGGGGTGTGCGAAAATCAACTGCCTGCACAAACAAGTTGGCGATTATACCCTTAAGACAAGGAATAGGCTGTTCCCCGGCGCAGGCCGGGGTCCAGACTGAACGGAAAGGTGCGTCCAATTGCAGGCATTCGACGCTTCGCGTCGAGACTGGGCCCCGGCCTGCGCCGGGAAACAGCGACCTGCTCGAACGGGATAATCGCCAAATAAGTTCGGGGGTGACGAAGATGGGAGGTTGGCGATCGGGATTATGCCGACCAGTCGCCGTTCTGCGCCATCCAGCAGGCGGTTGCGGCCATGGCGGCGGTTTCGGCGCGCAAGATGCGGGGGCCGAGCGAGATGGCGCGGGCCGCCGGAAGCGCGCGGATGAGCTCCCGCTCTTGCGTGGTGAAGCCGCCTTCCGGGCCGATGAGCAGGGCGGCGGGGCCTGGGTTGGCGGCAAAGGCGTCGGACATGGGGCTGCCGCCCAGTTCGTCGGCGAAGAAGAGCGCGCGGTCGAGGGGCCAGTCTTCGAGCAGCTTCGGCAATGCGATGAGGTTGGCGAGTTCGGGCAGGGCGGTGCGGCCGCATTGTTCGGCGGCCTCGACGAGATGGGACTGGAGCCGGTCGAGATTGACCTTGTCGACGATAGCGCGCTCGGTGCGCACCGGGACCAGTCGCGCGACGCCCAGTTCACACGCCTTTTCGACGACGAGATCGATGCGGCCTTTCTTGATCGGGGCGGCGCACAGCCAGAAGTCGGGGACGGTTTCGAGCGGCTTTGTCTGCCGCACGCAACGCAGGACGAGGTCGCGCTTGCGGATCTGCTCGGGCCGGGCGGCCCACTCGCCGTTCAGGCCATCGAACAGCAGAACAGCATCGCCTTCCTTCACGCGCATGACCGAGATCAGATAATGCGCGGCATTGCCGTCGACGCCGACCATTACGTCCGGCCCCAGCGCCGTCTCGACATAGAGGCGCGGCGCGCTGCGGGGCGGCCAGGCGGGAGTGGCGGGCATCAGGCTTTCATCTCCGTTCGGGCTGAGCTAGTCGAAGCCCCGTCCTTGCTTCTTTAAGGAAGAACGGCCCTTCGACAAGTTCGACCGAGGCATGTGACTCGATCGAAGGGCGAACGGAGTGGTTGTGACGGAAGCGATTGTTCCCGATAGTGAGACGACCGGCTTTCTGCGCATGCTGCCGCGTGGCGCGCGGCCTTATGCATTGCTCGCCCGCTTCGACCGGCCGATCGGCTGGTGGCTGCTCTTCTGGCCTTGCGCCTTCGGTGTGGCGCTCGCGGGCGGTGCGATCGAGCGTTGGCCACTGATCCTGTGGCTGCTGCTTGGCGCGATTGCGATGCGCGGCGCCGGCTGCGTCTATAACGACATCGTCGACCGCGATCTGGATGCGCAGGTGGCGCGCACGGCAAGCCGGCCGATTGCCAGCGGCGCCGTGTCGCTGAAGGCGGCCTGGGCCTGGCTGGTGACGCTGAGCCTCATCGGGCTGGTCGTGCTCCTGCAATTGCACTGGCGCGCGCAGCTGGTCGCACTGGGGAGCCTGCTGCTGGTCGCGGCTTACCCATTCATGAAACGCATCACCTGGTGGCCGCAGGCCTGGCTTGGTCTCGTCTTCACCTGGGGTGCGCCGGTCGCCTGGGTCGAAGTGACCGGCGGCATGAATGCGGCGGGACTGCTGCTCTATGCCGGGGGACTGTTCTGGACGATCGGCTATGACACCATCTATGCGCTGCAGGACAGGGAGGACGATGCGCTGGTCGGCATACGGTCGAGCGCCTTGGCCATGGGGCGCCATGTCCGGGCGGGCGTTGGCCTCTGCTATGGGCTCGCGCTGCTGCTCTGGGGCGCTGCCTTCTGGATGACGGCGCGCGTGCCGTTGGCACTGGTCGCGCTATTGCCGGTCGCAATTCACTTCTTCTGGCAGGTCGCTTTCCTCAAGCAGGATGGCGCCGATCCCCTCGCCAAGTTCCGGTCCAATCGCTTCGCGGGATTGCTCCTGTTCGCCGCCTGCGTTGTTGTGGGAAGCGCCTGAACGGACAACGAGCCGGGCAAAGCTGTTGCGCCGGGGCCACAAAATGCCCTTTGGCCGATAAAAATAACGATCGGTATAAAATATCTTGAGTCGCCGGCTTGAAGCTCGGCGCGCTTCTTACCATACCTCTCGGTACGAAAAGGAAGCTCCTGATTTCGATGCGCGGGTGACTGCGCTTCGGGCTGGACTCCTCATGAAAGGATTGTTCGAATCACCCCCAGCGCCGGCGTGGAGCGCCCCCTCAAACCCTAGCTCCCGCCGGCCAATTTTCCCGAAAGGAATGAATATGAAGACGTTGATGCTCATCGGGGCAGCCCTTGTTGCGCTCTCCGCTACTCCGGGCATGGCCAAGTCCGCGTTCGAAGGTCCCTCCGTGGGCGTTCAGGCCGGTTGGAATCATGACATTGCGATCAACGACAAGAAGGATGCCGTCATCGGTGGCGTCTTTGCCGGTTATGATCATGAGGTTGCGCCCAACATCATCCTCGGCGCCGAGGGTGGCTTCTCGCTGGGTGCGAGCGATCGCATCGGCCCGGCTGGAACCAATGCCGCGACGATCGACCCCAATTACAGCTTCGACCTGTCGGCGCGAGCCGGCTATGTCGTCGGCGAGAAGAACCTCCTCTATGTGCGTGGCGGCTACACCAACAGCCGCGCCGACGTGACGCGGACGGTTGCCAATGTGACCACCGCCGGCAAGCAGACCTTTGACGGCTGGTTCGTCGGCAGCGGTGTCGAGCGCAAGCTGACCGACAATGTCTCGGCCCGCGTCGAATATCGCTTCAACGACATCGGTTCGGACAATGCCAAGTACCAGCGCCACCAGGCTCTGGTCGGTGTCGCCTATCGTTTCTGACGGCGTCTAGTCGTTAGAGATTGAGGCCGGGCCTTCGGGTCCGGCCTCATGCTTTTTCCAGGATCATGTCCGCCGCCTTTTCGGCGATCATGATGACCGGCGCATTGGTATTGCCGCGAATGAGATTGGGCATGACCGAGGCGTCGACAACGCGCAGACCACCGATTCCCTGCAGCTTCAGCATCGCGTCCACAACAGTGCCCATAGCGCAGGTGCAGGCGGCATGGCCGCCGCTCATCACCGTTGCCCGGTTCCAGCCGTCAATGGCCTCATCGGCATTCGCGACGCCTTCGCCCGGCGCGAGCTCAGCGCCGACCAGCTCGTTCGCGGGCGATGCCGTCATGAACTTGCGCATGAAACGAACGGCATCGCGCAGTCGCACGACATCGCCTTCGGCGCTCAGGAAATTCAGCTGCACCTTGGAAAGCGCCGCGGGATCGGGCGAGCGGAGCGTGATGCTTCCCCGGCTCTCCGGATCGAGCAGCAGGACGCCCAGCGAGAACTGATGACCTGCCGGCTTGCGCCAGCCGGGGAACCAGGGCCGTGCCGCATAGCTCGAATGGACGATCTGGAACTGCCAGTCCGGACGATCCTGCGCGGCGGACGAGCGCAGGAAGCCCTGGATCGACATCGGGCTCTGGCTCATCGTGCCGGTGCCGGTGAACTGCCATTGCAAAAATGAGGCGACCAGCCGATCGAGGCGGATCTTGCTATCGAACGTCACCGGCTTCGATGCGGCCCAGAAGCTGAGCGCGATGGGATGATCCTGCAGGTTGGCGCCCACGCCGGGCAGGTCCAGCAGCGGCTCGATACCGGTCGCCTTGAGATGGGCGGCCGGGCCGATGCCGGAGAGCATGAGGATCTGCGGCGAATTGACGGCGCCGGCACTCAGGATCACCTCGCGGGAAGCACGAATGACGTGGGTTTCGCCACCGCGCGTGAACTCGACGCCCGCCGCACGACCACCCTCGATGAGGATGCGCGTGACAAGCGCATTGGTCTCGACCTTGAGATTATTGCGGGCTTTCGCCGGATCGAGGAAAGCCCGTGCCGTGCTGTGGCGGCGTCCGTCCTTGATCGTGCAGTCCGGGATGCCGAAACCCTCGGGGGCGGCCGCGTTGAAGTCCGGGATGATCTTGTAGCCCAGACCTTCTGCTGTCTCCGCGAAAGCGGGAAACAGCACCGGATCGGGCTTCATGGCCGACACGTGCATCGGTCCCGAGCCGCCATGTTCGGCGGTTTCGCCGCGCCAATGATGCTCGGAGCGCTTGAAGTATGGCAAGACGTCGGCATAGCTCCAGCCGGTCAGACCGGAGGCGGCCCAGGCGTCATAGTCGGCCGCGGCGCCGCGCACATACATGGTGCCGTTGATGGAACTGCTGCCGCCCAGGACCTTGCCGCGCGGGACGGGTTCGGTGCGGCCGAGGCGATCGGGATCGGGTTCGCTCTCATTGCCCCAGATGAAGCGCTTGTTGGCGGCTGCCTGCATCCAGGTGAGCGGCATGTCGATGAGCGGATGCCGGCATTCCCCGCCGGCCTCGAGCAGCACCACCTTGTTGCTGGAATTCTCGCTCAATCGGTTCGCAAGGACACAGCCCGCGCTACCCGCACCGATGATGACGAAATCGGCTTCCATGGTCGCCATGCTGTTTCCTCTCCTGAATCCTGTGACGTGGCGCTAGCAGCTTGAGGCGGCCTGTCGCAATCGGAGAGCATGTTTGGGAGATTCTGGACCAGCGCCCGACATCACCAGCGCCTTTGCCGACGATCTGCAGACAGGCCGCCGGGACGTTCGTCGCGGACATGGCGGCGGCTACAGCGCTGGCGCCTGTCACAATTAGCCGCTAAGGGCCCTCGCGATGCTGAAGCGCCTCTATGACTGGACGCTGGCCAAGGCCGCGCACCGCCACGCCGAATGGTGGCTCATTCTCTTCTCCTTTCTGGAATCGAGCATTTTCCCCATTCCGCCACATCCGCTGCTTGGCTTGATGTGCCTCGCTCGGCCGGAGCGGGCGGTCCGTTACGGCGTGGTGTGCACGCTGGCTTCGGTGGCCGGCGGTCTGCTCGGCTACGCGATTGGCCATTTCCTGTTCGCGACTGTCGGGGTCACGCTGCTCGACTGGCTGCACCTGACGGCGAGCTTCCCCAAGGCGGCCTGCTATCTGCGCGACTATGGGGCGGAGATCATCCTCATCAAGGGTGCGACGCCGATCCCGTTCAAGCTGATCACCATCACCTCGGGCTTCATACACTTGTCGCTCTTCACCTTCATCTGGGCGACCATCGTGTCGCGCGGCATGCAGTTCGTGCTCGTGGGCGTGTTGTTCTGGAAGTTCGGCGCGCCGATCAAGGCTTTGCTCGATCGTTACCTGACGCTGATCAGCATCGCCTTCGTGGTGCTCGTCGTCGGCGGCGTGTTCATGGCCAGCGCGCTTAGCGGTCATGGAGCGGGCGACAAGTGCAGCAAGGCCACCATGGAAACGATCGCCACGTCATGACGTCGCTGGCTGACCGGGTGACTGCGTTTTCAGCGAAGCGGCCCGGCGTGACCGCGCTTATCGCAGGCGGTCTTTCGGCGACCGGTTTCAAGCCGCTGGGGCTCTGGCCGGTGATGCTGGCTTGCCTCGCGCTGTTCATCCACTTGCTCTGGCAGGCGGCGGACCGGCGCGCTGCGTTCAAGATCGGCTATCTCTTCGGGTTGGGGCAGTTCACGGTCGGGCTGAACTGGATCGCTCATGCCTTCACCTTCCAGGATTCGATGCCGCACTGGCTGGGCTGGATCGCGGTGCCGCTGCTCTCGGTCTACCTTGCGGTCTATCCTGCGCTGGCGGCTCTGGCGGGCTGGTGGATCGGCAAGAAGGCCGCGCGGGGCGACGCCCGGCTCTTCGTGACGATCCTTGCGTCGACTTGGGTGCTCAGCGAATATCTGCGTGCGACGCTGTTCACGGGCTTCGCCTGGAATCCGCTCGGCGTGATCTGGCTCGGCACCGGTGTCGACCAGCTGGCGACCATCATCGGCACCTATGGACTGGGGTTGATTGCGATGCTGGCGGCTGGCGGGCTGTGGTGGGCATCGCATCGGGCCTGGCGGCCGGCGGGGCTGATGCTGGGCGGGATCGTTGTGATCGCGGCGCTTGGCTTCGTGCGAACGATGCTGATCGATTTGGTGGACATGCCCTCACCGGGCGAGCCGGACCGGCGACCAGCGGTCACGATCGTCCAACCGAACATCAACCAGAACGAGAAATATGATCTCAAGCTGGAACGCGAGAATTTCAATCGCCTCGCATTGCTGACGGGCGTCCAAAGTGCCGGCCCTCGCCTCATCTTCTGGCCCGAAGCGGCGGTGCCCGCGATCCTCGATATGGAGCCAGGCTGGCGCGCGCGCATCGCAGCGCTGATGGGCCAGGGCGACATCATCCTGCTCGGCGGCGACAAGTTTCACTTCAAGGAGACCAACGGCGTCATCGATACCAATGTGCTGGAAGGTGCGAACAACAGCCTCTACGCGATGGACGCGCAGGGACGTTTGCTCGGGCGCTACGACAAGGCGCACCTCGTTCCGTACGGCGAATATCTGCCGATGCGACCGATCCTCTCGGCCATCGGGCTGACGCGGCTGGTGCCGGGCGGCGTCGATTTCTGGCCGGGACCGGGGCCGCGCACGCTCGACCTACCCGGTGCCGGCTACCGGGAGCCGCTCAAAATGGGCGTGCAGATCTGCTACGAGATCACCTTCTCCGGGCAGGTGGTCGATGAAGCGGACCGGCCGGACTTCATCTTCAATCCCTCGAATGACGCCTGGTTCGGTACTTGGGGGCCGCCCCAGCATCTCGCGCAAGCGCGGCTAAGGGCAATCGAGGAAGGATTGCCCGTGATCCGTTCGACTCCGACCGGTATTTCGGCAGTGGTCGATGCAACGGGCCATGTTTCGGACTCAATCGGGCATCACGAACAAGGCGCGATTCACGGCTTTTTGCCGTCGCCCGTTACGCGGACGATCTTCTCGCGCGGCGGCAATGTGATACCGATCGGCCTGGCGATCGTGCTCCTGCTCAGCGCCGTTGCCATTGCCAGGCGCAAAAGCTAAGGAGCCCCGACATAAACATTTCTTTATATCAATTGCGGACAAGACAGAGCCGCTAGAAGAAAGGCTTCCCCTAAATATGCGCTCCTCCTACCTCTTCACGTCCGAAAGCGTGTCCGAAGGTCATCCGGATAAGGTCTCGGACCAGATCAGCGATACCATCGTCGATCTGTTTCTCTCCAAGGACCCGGAAGCGCGCATTGCCTGCGAGACGCTGACCACGACCCAGCTCGTCGTGCTGGCCGGCGAAATCCGCTGCAAGGGCGTCTATGAGAACGGCGCCTGGGCGCCGGGCGCGCTGGAGGAGATCGAAAAGGCGGTGCGCAACACTGTCCGCGAGATCGGCTATGAGCAGGACGGTTTCCACTGGGAGAAGTTCGAGTTCATCAACCGCCTGCACGGCCAGAGCGCGCACATCGCGCAGGGCGTGGACGCGAGCGGTAACAAGGACGAAGGCGCGGGCGACCAGGGCATCATGTTCGGCTACGCAGCCAACGACACGCCCGATCTCATGCCGGCGACGCTCTATTACAGCCACAAGATCCTCGAAGTCATGGCGGCCGACCGCCACTCCGGCGCCGCACCGTTCCTCGAGCCGGACGCCAAGAGCCAGGTCACGCTGCGTTATGAGGGCAGCAAGCCCGTCGCCTGCACCGCGGTGGTCGTCTCGACGCAGCACGCCAAGGGCTATGACGAGGGCGCCAACGAGGCCGAGCTTCACGCCTATGTGAAGAAGGTGGTCGCGCAGGTCATTCCGGCCGCACTGCTCAGCGACGAGACGGTCTATCACATCAACCCGACCGGCAGCTTCGAGATTGGCGGACCGGACGGCGACGCGGGCCTCACGGGCCGCAAGATCATCGTCGACACCTATGGCGGCGCGGCCCCGCATGGCGGCGGTGCGTTCAGCGGCAAGGATCCGACCAAGGTCGACCGCTCGGCCGCATACATCACGCGTTATCTCGCCAAGAACATCGTGGCGGCCGGCCTCGCCCAGCGCTGCACCATCCAGCTCGCCTATGCGATCGGCGTGGCCAAGCCGCTGTCGCTCTATGTCGACACGCATGGCACCGGCACGGTGAGCGATGACAAGATCGAAGCGGCGATCGGCAGGATCGCCAAGCTCGGCGGCATGACGCCGCGCGGCATCCGTACGCATCTTGGTCTCAACAAGCCGATCTACAAGAAGACGGCGGCTTACGGCCATTTCGGCCGCACGCCCGAAGGCGATTTCTTCCCCTGGGAGCGCACGGACCTGGTCGAGGACCTCAAGGCCGCGCTCGCCTGATTGGCTATGATGATATGAAATAAACGGCGCCGGTCCTTCCGGCGCCGTTTTCGTTGCGGCGGCGAGACGTCGACATCGATCATGATCGTCATGACAGCTGAGGCGCGTGATTTGTCCGGCGCCGCAAGGCTGGCAAAGCGCCATGCGATCCGCTAGGCGGCGCGCCATGACCGCCTTCAAATCCGGTGATCCGACCACGCTCAATCGCCTCTACGGGCGCCAGAGCGGACACAAGCTGCGGCTGGGCCAGCAGGACCTCGTCGACCGGCTGTTGCCGGCGATCAGCGTGCCCGAAGCGGGCGAGATCAGCGCGCGCGTGCTGTTCGGTGACGACAGGCCTTTGCATTTCGAGATCGGTTTCGGCTCGGGAGAACATATGGCCTATCGCGCCGACATGCTGCCGGACCATGGTTTCATCGGCTGCGAGCCGTTTCTCAATGGCGTGGTCGGCGCGCTCGGCCATATTCGCGACCAGCACCTGCCCAATATCAGGCTCCACATGGGCAATGCGCTCGAGGTGCTATCGCGTGTGCCGGACGGGACGCTGAGCTTCGTCTACCTGCTGCATCCGGACCCCTGGCCGAAGGCGCGCCACGCCAAGAGGCGGATGATGAACAAGGGGCCGGTCGATATGATCGCCGCCAAGCTCAAGCCCGGCGGCGAGTTCCGCTTCGGCACGGATCATCCGATCTATCTGCGCTGGGCGCTGATGGTGATGCGCGAGCGCACCGACTTCGAATGGCTCTGCGAGACGCCGCAGGACTTCCTGAAGCGCCCCGGCGGCTGGCCCGAGACGCGCTATGAGGCGAAGGCGCGGAAGAAGGGGCATGAAGTCTGGTATTTTCGTTGGAAGCGTAAATAGGGCACGGCATCGTCCAAATTTCAACTTATTTACAATTGTTTATGTGAAGATCGAACGTTGTTGCACGCCTCCGTTTCTGCGGTGGTGATGTCACGGCAACAAGATCGCGGCTGAGATGACCCATGGCGACGGGCAACATCGCAATGACATGGTCGACCGCCCTCGGGCTGGAACAACGCCCCCACTCTTGGGGGCGATGAGCTCAAGGATTTCGGCGTGAGAGTCACGCTGTCCGGTTCCAGGTGCTACACGCCCCCTGTCGGAGAGGCGGCCGCGAAGCGAAGACCAAGCTGGCGGACCAAGGCCAGCCGGAATTGATTGCGGCGGACGCGCGCGATCCCTTAATCTGCCGATCGAGCATGAATCGGAGCGCGCTTATGGTCGACCACCAGCAGCCTCGTTACGAACCCTATGACAGTCCGGCAGGTGGATGGGGTGCGGCAGCCGCCACGGCGAAGGTCCTGATGCAGGAAAGCGTGGTCACCAAGGGGTCCAAGGCACTGCTCTCGATGAACCAGCCTGGCGGGTTCAAGTGCCCGAGCTGCGCCTATCCCGATCCTGATTGCACCCAGACACTCGAATTCTGCGAGAACGGCGCAAAGGCTCTGGCGCATGAAGCGACCAGGTTCCGCGTCACGCGGGATTTCTTCGAGCGCCACACCGTCAGCGAACTGGCGCAGCAGTCCGATTATTGGCTGGAGAAGCAGGGTCGTTTGACCGAACCAATGCGCTACGACACGGCAACAGACAAATATGTGCCGATCACGTGGGATGACGCATTCGCGCTGATCGGCAAGCATCTGCGTGCACTGGAAAGCCCGCATCAGGCGGAGTTCTACACGTCGGGACGGACGCCCAACGAGGCGGCGTTCCTCTATTCGATCTTCGTGCGCGCCTTTGGGACCAATAACTTCCCCGATTGCTCGAACATGTGCCACGAACCGACCAGCCGTGGCCTGCCGGCCTCGATCGGCGTCGGCAAGGGCACGGTCACCATGTCCGACTGGGCGAAAGCCGAAGCCATCTTCGTCATCGGGCAGAATACGGGGACCAACTCGCCCCGCATGATGACCGATCTGGTCGAGGCCGAGAGGCGCGGTGTGCCGATCATCGCGATCAACCCGATGCCCGAACGCGCCCTGATCCGCTTCACGCCGCCGCAGGACGTGATCGAGATGGCGACCCTCGGCTATACGAAGATCGCCAGCGACTATCTGCCCGTCCGGATCGGCGGCGATATAGCGCTGTTCAAAGGCATGATGAAGGTTTTGTTCGGGCGGGATGCCGCCGGCGAACCAGTCATCGACTGGGACTTCATTCACACCCACACCGCCGGCATCGACGCGGTCCGCGCCGACGCGATGGCGCAAAGCTGGGACGATCTGGTGCGCGTTTCGGGTATCGAAGAGGCTCAGATTCGGCGCTGTGCCGAGGTCTACATCCAGTCCAAAGCGACGATCATCTGCTATGGGATGGGCCTGACCCAGCATCAGCAGGGTTCGCGGCTGCTCCAGCAAGTCTGCAACCTGCTGTTCCTGCGCGGCAACTTCGGAAAACCCGGTGCGGGGATCGCGCCTATCCGGGGTCATTCGAACGTTCAGGGCGACCGCACCGTCGGCATCGATGAGCAACCGGCGGCGGCATATCTCGACCGCGTCCGCGATGTATTCGGCTTCGCGCCGCCCCGCGAACACGGCCACCACACCGTCGATGCGGTCAAGGCGATGATGGCCGGCACGGCTCGGGTGTTCATCGGCATGGGCGGCAACTTCGCGCGGGCCGTTCCCGACACCGAGCGCACCTATGAAGCCATGCGCAAACTCGACCTGACCGTGGGCATCTCGACCAAGCTGAACCGTGGGCACGTCGTCCATGGCAAGGATGCGCTGATCCTGCCCGTCATCTCCCGTTCCGAGCGGATCGAGACCGAGGCCGGCGAACAGTTCGTCACGATCGAGGACGCAATGTCCAAGGTTACCGCCTCTCGCGGCGTGCTCGATCCCGCCAGCCCAGACTGCCTGTCCGAAGTGGACATCGTCTGCCGCATGGCGCGCGCCGTGCTGCCGGAAAGTCCGATCGAATGGGAAAGCTATGCGCGCGACTTCGGCGTGATCCGAAACAAGATCGCGGACGTGTATCCAGCCATCTATGCGGATTTCAACGCACGGATCGCCGATCCCGAAGGCTTCTACCTCGATGTTCCGCCGCGGCGCCTGATCTGGCCGACGCCCAACGGCAAGGCCAATTTCCTGGTGTTCGATGGGCTGGATGTCAACGAGCCGGTGGACGACCCGGCCATGCTGCGTCTGGCGACGGTCCGCTCACACGATCAGTTCAATACCACGATCTACAGCTATTCCGATCGCTATCGCGGCATCTATAACGACCGCATGGTGCTGCTGATCAACGCCGAGGATCGCATCGCGCGGGGGCTTGCGGAGCATGCCAAGGTCAAGCTGGAGACGATCGCAACCGACGGCATCGAACGTCAGGTCGACGGGCTGACGCTGGTCGACTATCCCGTGCCGCGCGGGGCCGTGGCCGGCTATTATCCCGAACTCAACCCACTGCTCCCCCTTGCCTATTTCGATGAGATCAGCGGCACGCCTGCCGCCAAATCCATCCCGGTGAAGATCCGGCCGTCTTGAGCGCGGTGCGAGGCCCGACAGCGACACATGGCTCGTCCGGGAAACCGGATAGGGCTGGAGGAGGCTCATGACGCCGATCAGCCTTGTCGCGCTGGTTCACACCGCGATCATCGCCTTGTCCCTGCTTCATATATTGGCCCGGTCGGACATCAACGCGACCACGCGGATCGCCTGGACGCTCACGCTCTTCGCGCTGCCTGTTTTTGGCGCGCTGGCATATTTCTGTTTTGGCGGCATACGATTCGGCGGACCTCAAGGCGCGGCGCATCGCGCCATCGAAAACGCGACCCGGCAGATGGTCCTTGCCAGTGGCGAACCATTTGATCTGGCGGCGCAGGGCCCCGCCAGCGGGTTCGCCAGCGCGATCAACGGGTTCGGCATGACGCGCGGAAACCGGGTGGAATTGCTCGACAGTCCCGATGCGCAACGCGCCCGCCTGATCGCCGATATCGATGCGGCGCGATCCTTCGTGCACGTCTTCTACTATATCTGGCTGGATGACGGCACAGGTCGGGCCGTGGCCGAGGCACTGATACGCGCGATACGGCGCGGCGTGCGGGTCCGCGCGGGCGTGGACGCGATCGGATCGAAAGCCTTGCTCACATCGCCCGTCTGGCAGGCGCTGCGTGAGGCGGGGATCGAGACGATGGTGGCGCTGCCGATCGGCAATCCGCTGTCGACGATGCTCGTTCGTCGGCCCGATCTGCGCAACCATCGGAAAATCACGGTCATAGACGGCATGATCTGCCATTGCGGCAGCCAGAACTGCGCCGATCCAGCCTTTTCGCCCAAACCGCATTATGCACCCTGGATCGATGTCATGGCCCGGTTCGAGGGGCCGGTCGCGCGGCAGATGGACCTTCTCTTCGCCCAATCCTGGTTCGAACAGGGACCGGTCGATCTCACGCCCTGGGACTACCGCATCGCTCCTTTCGACGATGGGGTGAGCGCGCAGGTCGTCGGCACCGGTCCGACGACGGAAAAGGGCGTGACCGCCCAGCTTCTCGCGCGCATTCTGGGCGAGGCCCGTCGGGAGGTCATGATCACGACACCCTATTTCGTGCCGGGCGACGTCGTGTCGGAGGCCATGATCGGCGCTGCAATGGCAGGCGTCGATATCACGCTGACAGTGCCGCATCGCAATGATTCCTGGTTCGTCGGCGCGGCCAGCCGGGCATATTATCCGCGCCTGCTCGATGCCGGTGTGAACATACAGGAGTTCGAGGGCGGCCTCCTCCATGCGAAAATCCTGACCATGGACGGCGAACTCACCTTCTTCGGATCGACCAACCTCGACTTCCGCAGCTTCGACCTCAATTTCGAGAATGACATATTGGTGCGAGACAGGAATTTCGCCGCATCCATGCGCGAGCGTCAGCTGGAATATGGCCGGTCATCGCGAGCGATAACACGCCGGGACGTGCAAGCCTTGCCGCTACCCCGGCGGATCTGGCGGAACGCGCTCGCATCTTTGGGTCCGCTGATCTGACCGCTGCGCTATTACACCATATCGGCAGGCGCGCTTAGGGCGCCTCGCGGTTTGTCGCGGCTATTCCGGCGCGCAGGATCGAATTGGCCGCGTCCGCCACGTCCTCGGTGGTGCTGTCCTCCGACCAGATGCTGTAGCGCAGGCCCAGGAACACGTTCATCCCCATGATCGCCCAGGCATGCGCCTCGCCGAGGTCCGGGCGTAGCGCGCCGGCGGCGATGCCCTTGCCGAGGCGCTCGAGGATGCGCCGGGCCGTCGATTCATAGTGGGCGCGGTAGCTCGCCGGATCGACGAACTCGGCCTCGTCAATGATGCGGTAGATTTCCTTGTGCGCGCGCGCGAAGTGCAGGAAGGCAGCCAGCGCCGCGCGCTCGGTCTCCAGCGCCGGCATCTCGTCGACCAGCGCCTTGCCGGCGGTCGTGCGGACACGGTTGCTGAGGTCGCGCACCAGCGCCCGGAAGATCTCGTCCTTGGAGTCGAAATAGGTGTAGAACGTGCCGAGCGCCGTCCCCGCTCGCGCGGTGATGCCAGTGATCGAGGCCTCGTGAAAGCCCTTCTCGCCAAATTCAAGGACGGCCGAATCCAGCAGCTTGCGTAGCGTCCGGCGTCCGCGCTCGGTGCGCGGGACCTTGTCCGAAGGGGCTGCGGGGTCCGCCTTGGCGTTGCTCATGTGCGACAGCTAACCGCTCGAATCGCGCTTGGCAAACGAATGAACTTGAAAGTTGGTTCAACTCTCAATAGACATGGCGCAAAGACGATCGAGACAGAGAGGATGAACCGATGGGCAAAGCCCTTTCCCGCGACAATGTTCTGCGCGTGAGCCTGTTGGCTCTGGCGGCCGCGAACGGCGCGGCCATCGCCGCGCCCGCGCTGGCGCAGGATACCCCAGCGCCGGTCGCCGAGGCCGCGGACGACAATGCCGCCACGATCGTCGTCACGGCCCGTCGCCGCGAGGAAAGACTGCTCGAAGTACCCATCGCCGTCACCACCTTCTCGGGCGAGACGCTCTCGCAGCAGGGCGCCATCGACCTCACCGACCTCGCCAATGCGACGCCCAACGTCACGTTGGAGACCTCGCGCGGCACCAACTCGACGCTCAGCGCCTTCATCCGCGGCGTCGGCCAGCAGGATCCGGTCTCGGGCTTCGAGCAGGGCGTCGGCATCTATCTCGACGATGTCTATCTCAACCGCCCGCAGGCCGCCGTGCTCGACATCTACGACGTCGACCGGATCGAGGTTCTGCGCGGCCCGCAGGGCACGCTCTACGGCCGTAATACGATCGGCGGCGCGGTCAAATATGTGACCAAGCAACTGCCGCAGGAGGCCTCGGTCACCATCAAGGGAACCTATGGCAGCTATGACCAGGCCGACGGCATCATCACGGCCTCGGCGCCGGTCGGATCGCTGGCGCGCATCGGCGGCTCCTTCGCGCGACTCTCGCGCGGCGGTTTCGGCACCAACAAGACCACCGGTCTTGCCAACTACAACAAGGACATCTGGGCGGCGCGCAGCACGTTCGAGCTGGGCGGCTATGGCGAGCCAGGGCTGCTGCGCATTTCGGGCGACTATACCAAGGACAACAGCAATCCGCGCGGAGGCCACCGTCTGATCCCGGCGCTGGTCTCGGGTACACCGCTCCTGTCCAATGTCTATGACAGCCAGGGCGCGCTCAACGATCCCAAACAATATGTCGAGGCCTATGGCGTCTCGGCCAATGGCACGCTGGAGGTCGGCGGCGGCTTCACCATCCGCTCGATCACGTCCTGGCGCAAGGATGGCAGCGCTTCGCCGATCGACTTCGACGCACTGCCCGCTGTCGATGTCGACGTCCCGGCGCTCTACTATAACGACCAGTTCAGCCAGGAAACGCAGCTGCTCTTCGACAATGGCGGCAAGCTCAAGGGCATGGTCGGCGCTTATTATCTGACCGCCTCGGCCGACACGCTGTTCGACGTGCGCCTGTTCACGACGATCGCCGGCATCACGGCCTATACCGAGGCCGATGTCGACACCGACACCTATGCGATCTTCGGCGACTTCACCTATGATTTCTCGCCGCAGATCAGCCTCTCGCTCGGCGGCCGCTACACCTGGGACAAACGCCAGGCGCACATCCTGCGGCAGAATTATCTGGGCGGCGGATCGCCCACTTTTGGCGGCGCCGGCGCGGCGTTCGGCGCGGCGAGCACCAATTTCCGCGGATCGAGCGAGTTCGACAAATTCACCCCGCGCATCTCGCTCTCCTACAAGCCGACCCGCGATCACAATATCTATGCGAGCTTCTCGCAGGGCTTCAAGGGCGGCGGCTTCGATCCGCGCGGCGTCGGCGTCAACGCCCCCGACCTCAACCATGACGGCACCCTGCAGGACAGCGAGATTGCCAGCTATCTGAGCTTCAAGCCCGAGACGGTCGACAGCTACGAAGTCGGCTACAAGGGCAATCTCTTCAACGGCCGCGCCTATGTCGCGCTCGCCGCCTTCCGCATGGACTATCATGACGTGCAGATTCCCGGCTCGGCGGGCTGCACGGTGGGCGGCATCGCTACCTTCTGCGGTATCATCACCAATGCCGGCAAGGCGCGCTTCCAGGGCATCGAGGCGGAAAGCAACATCCGCATCGCGCGGGACTTCCTGGCGTCGGGCGACCGGCTGAGCCTCGCCGGCACCTTCGGCTACATCGACGCCAAATATGGGAAATATGTGACACAGATCGCTGGCGTCGGCCCGGTCGATGTCGCCCCCTACCGCAAGGTGCAGAACACGCCGAAGATCACCTGGAGCTCGACCCTCGCCTATATGGTCCCGGTCGGCGCGGGCACGGTCAACTTCAGCACGACCGTCTCCTACCGCAGCAAGACCTACCAGTTCGAGATCCCGAACCCCTATATCGACCAGAACGGTTATGCGCTCTGGGATGCGAGCCTGGTCTACATTGCGCCCAACAAGCGCTGGAGCCTGGGCGTGCACGGCAAGAACCTGACCGACAAGCGTTACAAGACCTCCGGCTACACCTTCATGGGCGCCGACGCGGTGACCGGTGCGCTGCAGATGGTCGGCGGCAAGCTAGTGCCGACGCTCGGCAAGGAAGGGACGCTAACGGCCTTCTACGGCAATCCGAGGCAGGTGTTCGCGACCGCGTCCTTCCATTTCTGAGCGCCTCACGCCCGGCAGGAGATTGCCAGATGGCCGCTTATTGCGCCCACTATTTCCGCAGCGCGGACGGGCGGCTCGACCTCCACGCCCGGATTTATCCGGGCCCAGGGGACAATGACGCGCCGCCGCTCCTCCTCATGCATGGTCTCACGCGCAACAGCGCCGACTTCGAGCCGCTCGCTGCGTGCCTCGCCGGCCGCTACCGGCTGATCGTGCCCGACCAGCGCGGGCGGGGTCTTTCGCAATGGGATCCGAATCCGGTCAATTACCGGCCGGACGTCTATGCGGCCGATATGTTCATGCTGCTCGACGGCCTTGGCATCCGCGCAGCGGGTCTCATCGGCACGTCGATGGGCGGGCTCATGGCGATGATCATGGGCGCGAGCCAGCCGGGGCGCGTGCCCCTCATCGCGCTCAACGATGTCGGCGCCCGGCTGGAGCTGGAGGGGCTGCAACGCATCCAGGGTTATGTCGGCCCGTCCGGGACGATGCACGGCTGGGACGAGGCGGCGGCGCGCTGCGCGGCGATCAATGAGGCCGCCTTCCCCGGCTTCGGCCCCGAAGACTGGCTCGCCTTTGCGCGGCGCACCTGCCGCGAAGACGACCATGGCGGCATCGCTTTCGCCTATGATCCGGCGATTTCCGAAAGCATCCGGGGCGCGGAGCCCGCGACGGTGCCGGCAGAGCTCTGGCCGCTCTGGGACGCGCTCGCCGCCATTCCCGTGCTGGTCGTGCGCGGGGCGCGCTCCGACCTGCTCGCGGCCGAAACGGTGACCGAGATGGCACGGCGGCACAGCGGCGCTTTCGTTTCGGCGGCGGTGCCGGATCGCGGCCATGCTCCGCTGCTCGACGAGCCGGCAGCGCTGAACGCGCTCGAGTCTTTCCTTGCCGCACAGTTGCGCTAGGACGGTTTGATGCAGGCCGTCACCGCCAGACCCTCGAACCCCAAGCTCGTGCTGGCGATGCTGCTCATTGTCTATGTCTTCAATTTCGTCGACCGGCAGATCCTCTCGATCCTCGCGGCGCCTATTCAGGCCGAGCTGAAGCTTGACGATGCGCAAATGGGCCTGCTTGGCGGTGTCGCCTTCGCTCTGCTCTATTCGACGCTCGGGGTGCCGCTCGCCTGGATCGCTGATCGCAGCAGCCGCACCTGGGTCATCACAGTCTCGCTGCTGCTGTGGAGCGGCTTCACGGCATTGTGCGGTACGGCGAACGGCTTCTGGCAGCTCTTCCTCGCGCGGCTCGGCGTCGGCATCGGCGAGGCAGGCGGCGTGGCACCCAGCTATGCCGTGATCGGCGACTATTTCCCGAGCCACAGGCGTGCGCTGGCACTTTCCGTCTATTCGCTCGGCATCCCGCTCGGCTCCGCTATCGGCGTCCTGGCCGGCGGCTATATCGCCGCGCGGGTGGACTGGCGCACGGCCTTTTTCGTCGTCGGCATCGGAGGCGTCCTGATCGCACCGCTCTTCAAGCTGGCCGTGCGCGACAAGCGCGCCGCGCCCGGCACCGGCGAGACGCCCAGGTTCGGGAAGGTGGTCGGCATCCTCGCCGCCAAGCCCTCCTTCTGGTTCCTCTCCTTTGGCGCGGCGATGAGTTCGATGATGGGTTATGGCCTCGCTTTCTGGATGCCGAGCCTGCTCCAGCGCAGCTTCGGGCTCGATCTCGTCCAGAGCTCGCGCTTCCTGGGCGCTCTCATGCTCACCGGCGGCGTTGCCGGCGTGCTTGCGGGTGGCGCGCTTGGCGGCCAGCTGGGCGCGCGTGATCGCGCCTTCTTCGCCTGGGTGCCGGCCATCGCCTTCGCGATCGGTGTGCCGCTCTATGCCGCCGGTATCTTCTCCGGCAGCCCCTGGATTGCCTTCCTCCTGTTCCTCATTCCCTCCGCGCTTGCCTATATTTGGCTCGGCCCCGTCATCACCGCCGTGCAGCACCTCGTTGCGCCAGCCGAACGTGCGACCGCTTCGGCGCTGTTCCTGCTCATCAACAATTTGATCGGGTTGGGTGGCGGCATCTATGCGCTCGGCGCCATCTCCAAGGCTCTCGCCTCCACTTATGGCGCCGACGCGCTGCGCTATTCGATGCTCTACTCGCTGGTGCTCTATGCGATCTCGGCGCTGCTGATGGGGCTGGCCGGCGCGACGCTGCGCCGGGATTGGGTGAGCGAGGTGTCCTGACGCCGTTCATGCCCGAAGATCACTGCTTCGCCAGTTGCCGATCAAGCCAGGGGTGATGGGGGGAGTGAAGTCTTCAGCCCCGCCTGGCGCGGCGGTTCTTGCGCCAGATGGCGATGATGATCAGCAGGAAGGCGGCGAGGCGGAAGAGGTAAAGGGGGCTGCGCTCCTCGACGGGAACATGGGTGAAGGTCAGTGCGGCCTGGCCGATGCCGAGCAGGACGAAGGCGGCGGCGAACCAGAGAAACAGGAGATCCCGGGTGCTCTTCCAGAAGCGCAGGAAGAACAGGCCCGCGATCAGGAAGCCCATGGTGATGGCGCCGGGGAGGAAGCTCATGATCATGGCGCTACTCCTGTTGGTCCCAGACGAAGCCGTAGAGGAGGACCGACACAGCGGCGAGCGCGAAGGCATGCCGCCATAGCCGGAAGTCGACCTCAGGATACACCACCATGTCGAAGATCACGATCAGGTTGTTCATCGCCAGCAGCGTGAAGCAGAGGGCGCTCCACAGAAGGATGCGCGCGCGCGACCGCCACCAGGCGCGGCCGAGCAACCATGCGCACAGGGCGCTGGTCAGGAAGCAGAGCAGATAGACGGCGGTGGGAAAGGAAAATGCCATCAGTCGTTCCTCAGCTTGAAGGCATCGGCGAACGCCGCGACTCCGGGATGGGCGGCGGCGATGATCATGCGGCGCACGGCATTGGGCGACTTGGCGTAAAACGCTTCGGCCCGACTCGCCAGCGTGTCCAGACCGGGATTGGCGGGGGCATATTGGACATGGCCGGCTTCGTTGGCGACGATCAGGCCGGCGGCGGCGAGATCGGCAAGCCCTTGCTCGACGACAAGGTGGCTCGCGCGCAGAGCCGAGACGATCTCTGCGGTGTCCAGCATGTGATCGCGCCGGCTCCGGACGTGGCACAGCAGTTCGATCGCCCAGACCGAGCGGAACGTGGCGCGAATGAACGCGTGGAGATCCTGCTCCTGCGTTGTCACGTCACCCTTCCCCCAAACGCGCATGATATGAGAAAATGTCGCGTCCCGCCCGAGATGCAACGCCCCGAACATCCCCAACACATGAGCGTCCGGTTGGGTTCCGGACTTGCTAAAATAACCTATTTGGAAAAATACTATTGACATCGTCATGCTGATCTGGAACATGACCGTCAACGTCGAGAATTGAATCGACGGGCCGGCAACATGCCACGGGCCGATCTTCAACAGGACATCCGATATGAGCCACCGCCCCAGGGCGGGCGCCCCCGGCGTGCAGCCGCCGCGGCGCCAACGCCGTTGCCCGCGCAAATGGACAAAACGCCGCCGGTCACGCTTCCTCGAAGCGCTGGCCGAGAGCTGCAATGTGAGCGAGGCGGCGCGGGCGGCGGGCATGGACCGGTCGAGCGCCTATGACCTCAAGGACCGGGACCCGGAATTTCTGCGCGGCTGGCGCAGGGCGCTCGAGCAGGCGCATGGCGAGCTCGAATGGGATCTGCTCAAAGACGCCAAAGAGGGCGATATCCGGACCGAAGTGACCTTCGATCCAAAAACCGGCGAAGCGACCAAAGTGAAAGTCACGCAGGGGCGCGCCCATGCAGTCGCCCTCTGCCTTTATCGCACGCATCAGAGCGAAGTGACGGCGTTTCGGATCGCCGAGGCGCCGAGTCAGGACAGGTCCGACGTGGCGGCGCGTGTGCAGGCGAGGATGGCGGAAATTCGCGCGCTGCTCGCCACGAACGCGTCGCGGAAAATCTCGGGAGGCGGCAATGACGGCGACGGGACCGAGCGGAGCTGAGCCGGATGCGCTTGCCGCGATGTCCGATTACGAACTCGTGCTCGAAGCATGCAGGCGGGCGCTGGTCATGGCACTTCCCGACGATGAACTGAGGGCTCTCACCGAAAGCTGGCATCGCCTGGCCCGGCCCGACCAACGCGCGCCGGCCGGCGACTGGTCGACCTGGCTGGTCATGGCGGGACGCGGCTTCGGCAAGACGAGGACCGGGGCGGAATGGGTGCGCGCGGTTGCGGAAAGCGATGGCGCGGCACGGATCGCATTGGTCGGCGCGTCGTTGCACGATGCGCGCAGCATCATGGTCGAGGGGGAGAGCGGCTTGCTCGCGATTGCACCGACGGATCGGCGACCCGAATGGCTGCCGTCGCTGCGCGAACTGCGCTGGCCCAATGGCGCGCGGGCGCAGATTTTCGGTGCGGCCGATCCCGAGGCCCTGCGCGGACCGCAGCATAGCCACGGCTGGGCCGACGAGATCGGCAAGTGGCCGCACGGCATAGCGGTGTGGGACAATCTGGCGATGGGTATGCGGCTGGGCGGCCGGCCGCGCATCGTGGCGACGACCACGCCGAGGGCGACGCCCCTGGTCGTGCGCTTGGCCGCCGATCCGGGCGTGGTGGTGACGCGCGGGCGGACGCGGGACAATGGCGCCAACTTGCCGGCGGCGTTCCTCGCTGAGATGGAGCGCGGCTTCGCGGGCACGCGACTGGGGCGGCAGGAACTGGACGGCGAATTGCTGCTCGATATCGAGGGTGCGCTGTGGACGCGGGCACTGCTCGAGCAATGCCGGCATCGGGGCACGGCACCAGGCCGGGACGCATTGGCGCGCGTCGTGGTCGCGGTCGATCCGCCGGCGCGGGCCGCGGGCGACGCCTGCGGGATCGTCGCGGCAGGACGCGACCGGAGCGGCATGAGCTATGTGCTGGAGGATGCGACGATCGAAGGCGCGAGCCCCGAGCGCTGGGCGCGGCGCGTCGCCGAGACGGCGGAACGCTGGCAGGCGGACCGCGTCGTGGCCGAAGCGAACAATGGCGGCGACATGGTCGCCGCAGTGCTGCGCGCGGCGGACATCACGCTGCCGGTGAAGATGGTGCATGCCTCGCGCGGCAAGACAGCACGGGCGGAGCCGGTCGCGGCGCTCTACGAGGCCGGCCATGTGCGCCACGTGGCGAATCTGAATGCGCTCGAGGACCAGCTTTGCGGCCTTACGATCAACGGAGTCTATGAAGGACCGGGCCGCTCGCCGGATCGCGCGGACGCGCTCGTCTGGGCGCTGACCGAAATCTCGTCGTCGCATTCTGGTAATGCGCGGTTGCGATCCCTATAAAGCAATGCGGTGCGGGGCGATTCAATTCTATTCACGGACAGTTCTGGCGCCAATCCGGGAAGGCGGCGAATTCACTGGAGAATAGGTGACTGGAAGGAGTCCAGGCCCGGATGGATGTCATCCTGAGGCGTATATCCGATGCCCCCTCGTTGCCGCTGATCTGGCGGCACATGACGCGATATTTTCGGCGGCACGGCTTTGACGCAAGCAGCTATTATATCATTCGCAGCGGATCCAACCTGCCGGCGACGCCGCCGCTGCAGGACGGCTATTCGCATGAAGAGATCGAAACCTATCTCTCGTTCGACTTCCAGCGCCTCGACATCGTGCCGCGCATCGCGCTGGCCGCCGGCGTGCCGGTGCGCTGGCGCGAGGCGTGGGCGGGCGTGCAGCTCACGGCCGATGAGCGCGCGTTCCTGACGGCGCTGCAGGCGGTCAACTTCCCAGACGGCTATTCGCTGCCCTGCTACGGGCCCGGCAACCGCAATGCCGTGATGAGCATCACGAGCCGCGACGACACGTTTCGGCCGCCCATGGCCGAGCTGACCCAGCTGCAGTTCGCGGCGCAGGCGGCACATTTGCGCATCTGCGCGCTGTTCGCCGACGAGGTGGCGCTCAACCGGCAGCTGTCGAGCCGCGAGAAGGAAATCCTCGACTGGGTGGCGCGCGGCAAGAGCAACACCGTGATCGCCGAGATATTGGAGATCTCGCCGGGTACGGTGGATACCTATATGCGGCGCATCTACGAGAAGCTCGAAGTGTCCGACAGGACATCGGCGGCGGTCAAGGGCGTGGGACTGGGCCTGATCGCGGCCTGATCGGGGCGTGGAAGACGACTCTGCCCTGCGCGCTTCATTGTCATCCTGAACTTGGTTCAGAATCTCCATCGCACCGCAGAAGGTGCCGAACGATAGATGCTGAAGCCTGTTCAGCATGACGTCCCAAATTGAGGAGACGACCCGTGAAATGGTTTGGACGAAAGGCCGGGGGCCATAGCCCGCGGCCGCCGCTGGCGCGCGCCTGGCTCGGATCGGGTTGGGCAGGGTGCTGGAATGGCGGGGGTGACTGGCCACAGAATTATGAAGCGCAATTGCGCGCAGCGATCCTCGTCAATCCGGTGGCGCAGCGCGCGCTGCGGCTGGTGAGCGAGGCGGCAGGCGGCGCCGCGCTGATCGCGAGCGCGGACAGGGAGGGAGATGCCGCTGCGGCGCTGACGCTCGTGCAGAAACGCGCGGCGGGACAAGGCCTCGTCGAGACGATGGCGGCTCACATCCTGCTCCATGGAAACGCCTATGTGCAGATCGGCCATGGGGCCGACGGCAGGCCGGCAAGCCTCTATGCGCTGCGGCCGGACCGGGTGACGATCGAGGCGGATGCGCGGGGCTGGCCGCGCGCCTATCGTTACCGGGCGGGCGAGGCGGCGGTCAGCTATGCCAGCGAAGACGCCGCCGGTCGGACCGCGATCATCCACGTGAAGTCGCTCAATCCGGCCGACGATCATTATGGTCTTGGCTGCCTGGGCGCGGCTGCCGGCGCCGTCGCGATCCACAATGCGGCGGCCCAGTGGAACAAGGCCCTGCTCGACAATGCGGCGCGACCTTCGGGCGCACTGGTCTATGACGGCGGCGAGGGCGCGGTATTGTCGTCCGACCAGTTCGACAGGCTGAAATCGGAGCTCGAGGCGGCCTTCCAGGGGCCCGGCAATGCCGGACGGCCGATGCTGCTCGAAGGCGGGTTGAGCTGGCATGCGCTCAGCCTCTCGCCGCACGACATGGATTTCGTCGCACTCAAGGCAGCAGCGGCGCGCGATATCGCGCTCGCCTTCGGAATACCGCCGGTGCTGATCGGCTTGCCGGGCGACAGCACCTATTCCAACTATCGCGAGGCCAATCGCGCGCTCTGGCGGCAGACCGTGCTGCCGCTCGCCGAGAAGATCCTGGGCGGGCTGGCGCAAGGGCTGCGCGGCTTCATGCCGGGGCTATCGATCGGCGTGGACATGAACGCACTGCCGGCGCTGATCGAGGATCGCGCCATGCTGTGGGACCGCATCACATCGGCGGATTTCCTGTCCAGCGAAGAGAAGCGGGCGATGCTGGGCGTCGGACTGGCCCCGGAGAACGCAGCATGAGTGTGCGGGACAGCGAAATGCTGGCGCTACTGGTCGCGCAGGCGGAAGAGCGCGGCGGCGACCTCGTCATGATCCGGGCGCTGGTCGAGGAAGCGAGCGACCTCGGTGCGGCGCGGGCGCTGGAGCGGCTCGGGCTGGCGGACGCGACGGCGCATGAGGATGTGCGGGAACTGCGCGAATTGCTGCGTGGCTGGCGCGACGCCAAGCGCGCGGCGCGCAATGCCGCGGTGGGCTGGCTCATCCGGGTCGCTGTCGCGCTGCTGTTGCTCGGCCTGGCGGTGAAGCTCGACCTGCTGCGGATGTTGCGGGCATGAAGGGTGCGGCAATGACGGAAGGGGCCGTCCGTTTCGCAGGTTATGCGGCGATCTTCGATCGGCTCGATCATGGCGGCGACATCATTGTACGCGGGGCCTTTGCGGAGAGTCTCAAGCGCATGGCCGGGCGCGAATTGCCGCTGCTCTGGCAACATGGCCCCGAGCAGCGCATCGGCACGATCGAGCTGGCCGGCGAGGATGAGCGCGGCTTACGGGTGATCGGCCGGGTCGATGGGCAGGGATCGACGGCCCGAAAGGCCGCAGTCTTTCTGAAGGACGGGCGGCTGGACGGGCTGTCCTTCGGCTATCGAGTGGTTGCTGCCGAAGGGGAGACGCCAAGGCGACTCGATGCGCTCGACCTGGTCGAGGTCAGCCTGGTGACGCATCCGATGCAGCCGCTGGCACGGGTGCATGCCGTGGAATGAAGAAAGGGAGAGACCGGAGTCCCTCCCTTTCCTGTTCATATGGCCGCAAGCGTTTCAGGCGAAGCGGACGGCGACCTTCCGGCGGCGCATATTGGCGCCGACGAGGCCGAATCCGGCGATCATGAGCGCCCAGCTGGTCGGCTCGGGCACGGCGCCATTATACTTCAGTTTGACCATGTATGACTGGTTGGGGCCGTTGCCATCGTCGCTCACGAGATAGATGTTGCCCTGCCCATCGAGGGTCATGCCCTCGAACTTGCCGCCGGCGTTCGTGGGATCGATCGTCGATGTGAAGGCGGCGAGCGAGTAGCTGCCGACCAGCGCGCCGGTCTTGGTGACTTCCATGATCAGCTTCGACGTGCCGCTGAGGATCAGCAGATTGTCCGAAGTCGCGCCGCTGAAACCACCATTCGAAAGCACGGCGATGTCCGAAAGCGTGTTGAGACCGAGAGCGCCGATGCTGAAGGGGTTGGTGACCGTGCCGGCGCCGGCGGCCCAATCGGCGCCCGTGATCTTGTAGATCGTCTGGGGATCGGTTTCCTTCACGCCCCAGAAATCGCCGGTCTTCCTGTCGAAGGCGATGCCTTCGAGGCCCTTGTTACCGGCATCGGGGCCGATGCTGATCCGCTGCGCGGTATCGAAGGACGTGTAGGTGCGGTCGCCATCCATGGTGGCGCTGGTGACCTTGAACATATCCTGGACGCGTTCGGAGCCGATCACATAGTTGTTGTTGCCGATATAGGTCAGGCCCTCGGGATCGCACTTGTTGCTGGCGATGATCTGGCAGCCGTTGACGGTGATCGTCGCGAGGAAGTTGCCGTTCATGTCATATTCGCCGAGCGTCGCGAAATAGTTGCCGTTGCTGCCCTTGGCTTCCTCGTCGTTGGTGACCATCAGGCGGTTCTGGTCCCAATTATAGGCGACGGCGCTACCCTCCTTGGTCGCGATCGCCCTGGTCCATTCGACCGTGTAATTGTCCAAGATGCCGGCGGCATTGGCCGAAACGGCGGCGGTGCAGGCGAGCAAGGCCGCGCAGCCGCGCAGAAGAGCGGTTTTCATAGTCATTCCCACTTTGATTGCGTTCCCAGATGCCCCTTTCCGGACGGAGAGAGGCTCGACGGGCTATGGCGACCGACCGTGACGCACGGGTGACGGATTCGTTAACCAATTGAGACAGCGCGCCTTGTGCCGCGATGGGCCGGATAGGGCGGTTGATCAGTCATATTCGCCCCTCTCCTTCAGGGGAGGGGGCTAACGATGAGTTTCGGGGCCCTCGCGGCCCCTTTTTCTTTGTCTGAAGCAGGAGACGTGAACATGCTGGAAGTGAAAGCCAATGCGCTGGAGGAGAGCTTTGACGCGATCCTGCAGGCCGACCGGATTGCGGGTCTGGAGGAGCGTATCGACGCGCTCGACGATGCGATGAAAACGCAAGCGGAGCGCGCAGCCCATGCTCTCGGGCGCCCGCCGCTGGATGGCGCCAAGGGCGGCGAGGCCGATCCGGCACGCACCGCCTTCACCGAGAAATATCTGCGCCGCGGCATCGAGGCCGGTGTCGAGCTTAAGAGCTTTTCGGGCGCGACACCGGGTGCGGGCGGCTATGCGGTGCCGCGCGAGATCGATCAGATGATCGAGGCGACGCTCAAGGCCATCTCGCCCATCCGCGCCGTCGCCAATGTCGTGCGCACCGGCACGGCGGGCTATCGCAAGCTGGTGACGACCGGCGGCGTGGTTTCCGGCTGGGCCTCGGAAACCGGGTCGCGCGCCGAGACGGGCACGCCGACCTTCCAGGAAATCGCGCCACCTTCCGGCGAGCTCTACGCCAATCCCGCAGCCAGCCAGGCGATGCTGGACGACGCGCAGTTCGATGTCGAAAGCTGGCTCGCCAACGAGATCGCCCGCGAGTTCGCCAGGGCGGAGGGAGCGGCTTTCGTCTCCGGCAACGGGACCAACAAGCCCAAGGGCTTCCTCGCCTATGCGACCACCAACGAGTCCGACAGCGTGCGCGCCTTCGGCTCGCTCCAATATGTGGCATCGGGGGCTTCGGGCGGTTTTGCGGCGTCCAATCCGCAGGACAAGCTCATCGATCTCGTCCAGGCGCTGAACAGCGCCTATCGCCAGGGCGCAGTGTTCGTCATGAACTCGGCGACGCTGGCGCGCATCCGCAAGTTCAAGACGTCGGACGGGGCGTTCCTGTGGCAGCCTTCGCTGGCCGCGGGCACGCCGGCGAGCTTGCTCGGCTATCCGGTGATCGAGGCCGAGGACATGCCCGATATCGCCGCCGACAGCCTCTCGGTCGCCTTCGGCAATTTCGCACACGGCTATGTGATCGCCGAACGCAGCGAGACGAGCATCCTGCGCGATCCCTTCACCAACAAGCCGTTCGTGAACTTCTATGCGGTGAAGCGCATCGGCGGTGCGGTCGCCAACAGCGATGCCATCAAGTTGATGAAGTTCGCCGCCTCGTAGGGCTTCGGCATCCTCGCCCCGTCGCGGGCGACCAGGCGGCGTCGGAGAAGGGCTCCCCTCTCCAAGCGCCGCCAGCCGTCTTCGATGGCAAGCTCCGCTCTCCTCTTCCCTAATAGCGGCGAGGAGAAGGAGCTGCCGGCCGTCCTGTCGGGGTTCTCCCCGTCCCGGCAGGGCGGCCATTCCCTTGCGACCGACAGAAAGGTCTCCCCCTTTTCATGACCGTGACGATCGAAAATGGCGGGCCGCTGGCTGCGCCGCTCGATGCGCTGAAGGCCTATCTGCGTATCAGCAGCACAGCCGAAGACGATTTGCTGACGGACCTCCTCCGCGCCGCAACCGATGTGGCCGAGCGGTTCATCGGTCAACTGATCATTGCGCGCGGAATCGAGGAAATGATGGAGCCGAGCAACGCGTGGCGTGCGCTGGCGATGCGACCGGTGACGGCGATCACCGCCGTGGCGGGCGTGCCGGCGAGCGGGCCGGAATTCGCGCTCGGCGTCGATGCTTATGCGGTCGATATCGACGGCAATGGCGACGGCTGGCTGCGCGTGCGCGACGCGGGCGCGGCGGTCCAGTCCTTTGGGCGAATCCATGTGAGCTATCGCGCCGGGATCGCCGCCGATGCCGACGGCGTGCCGGATTCGATCCGCCTTGGCATCGTGCGCCTGGCCGGCGACTATCATGCACTGCGCGAAGGCGTCCGCGCGCATCCGCCGGCATCGGTGACGGCGCTCTGGCGGCCGTGGCGGCGCATGGTGCTCAAATGAGCGCGGAACTGGCGGCGCGCGGCGCGATCCTGGCCGTGTTGCAGGGCGACGCGGTGCTCGCGGACCTGGTGAATCAGATTGCCGATGGCGAGCCGGTCAAGGCCAGCCCGCCCTGGCTGCTGGTCGGCGATGCGACAACGAGCGGCTGGGGTGCGCGCGGCGTGCGCGGCGTCACCATGCGCCAGACGATCGAGCTCACATTGCGCGGCGACCAGCTCTCGGCGGTCACGGCGATCCTCGACCGGACCGACGAATTGCTGCGCAGCATGGATGGCGACCTCGGCGCCTGGCGCATCACCCATCTCGCCTTCGAACGCTCGCGCATCCGGCGCAATGGCACCGAATGGCGCGCCGCAGCCGATTATTCGATCCGCATGGCGCGGACTCTCTGAACTCTCACATCCGAAAGGACAGACCATGGCAGTGGAAAAGGGCAGCGCATTCCTGCTCAAGATTGGCGACGGCGGTGCGCCCGTCGTTTATGCGACGATCGCGGGGCTGCGCACGACGCAGATCTCGGTGAACGGCGAGGCCGTCAACATCACCAGCAAGGATTCGGGAGGTTGGCGGCAGCTGCTGCCGGGCGCGGGCGTGCGGGCGGTGAGTGTTTCGGGCGCGGGCATCTTCACCGGATCGGCGGCGGAAGTGCGGCTGCGCGATCATGCCTTGGGCGGCGCGATCGACGATTATGAACTCAGCTTCGAGAGCGGCGAAAAGCTGCGCGGCAAGTTCCTCGTCACGCGGCTCGATTATGCTGGCGATTACAATGGCGAGCGCAGCTACACGCTCAGCCTCGAAAGCTCCGGCGTCGTGAGCGCCCTGTGAGCGAGCCAAACATGGCACGCGGCGAGGCCGGCTTTTCGGTGGGCGGCCGGACGCTTCTGCTGCGGCCGAGCTTTGCGGCGCTGGTGGTGGCGGAAGGGGAGCTCGGGCCGTTGCTGGCGCTGGCCGACCGGGCGGCGGAGGGCAGGGTGCTCCTGTCCGAGATGACGGCGCTGATCTGGCATTGCATTGCGGAGCGAGACGGGCTCGCGCGCGAGGATATCGGCGAGGCGCTGGTGGCACAGGGGGTCGGCGCCGCGCTGCCGGCGCTGCGCGCGATCCTGCGCCAGGTGCTGGTCGGATCGGCATGAACTTTGCCGAAGGCGCGCGGCGGCTCGCGGGACAGGCAGGGCTGCTGCTCGGCTGGCGACCCGACGAATTCTGGCGCGCGACGCCGGACGAGCTGGAGACGGCACTGGCCGCGCTCGCCGCGATGATCCCGGAAAGCGCCGCACCGCCGGACCCGGCCACATTGGCGCGGCTCAAGGAGATGCACCCCGATGGATGACGATTTCGACAGCGTGACGATCGGCGTGCGCACCGACGTCGCACGCTTCACCCGCGACGTGGCGGAGATGCGCGCCCAGCTCGAGGGACCGCTGGCCGGCGCCGGCGACCGGGCAGGCCGGGCGATCGAGGTCGGGCTGTTGCGCGCGGCGCGTACCGGCAAGCTCGGCTTCGAGGATATGGGCAAGGTCGCGCTGTCGATTCTCTCGCAGATCGCCGCGGCCGCCATGCGCGACGGGCTGCACAGCATCGGCGTTGGCGGGAAGAGTGGCGGCGGTGGGATCGCGGGCGGATTGCTGAATCTTGGCACGTCGTTGCTCGGCGGCCTGCTCGGCCTGCCCGGAAGGGCGACGGGCGGGCCTGTCGCGCCCGGCGCGGCCTATCTGGTCGGCGAGCGCGGACCGGAGATGTTCGTGCCGACGAGCAGTGGCCAGGTCGTGCCGGGCGGGCAAACCGCGCCGCGCGATGTGCGCGTGTCGATCACCGTCAACGGCAGCGGGGCCGAGGCGCCTCGTGCGCTGGCCCGCAGCGCGCGACAGGTGGCGCGGGCGGTGAGGGGCGCGCTGGGGGAATAGGGCACAGGCAACACCGCTCCCTCTCCAACTTCGCCTGATCGCTTCGCGACAAGGCTCCATATCCTCTCCCCCGAAGGGGCGGGGAGAAATGCATCGAAGGGACAAATCAATGCCCCATTGGCTTGCGACGTCGCGTGGCGATCAGGAGAGCGCCGTCATCAAGCGCTTTTCGCCGCCTTACTGGACCGTGGACTTTCCGCGACCGATGATGGCGAGCGTGGTGACGCAAGGCGCTGACGGGTTGCGCGTCGACGCCGTCTTTCACACATCGGGCGACCTGGCGGGGCTGATCTGGGAGGCGCAGGACCGCTGGGACCATGCGCTGCTGGCTTATGAGGCCGACCGGGATTTCTCGGGCTGCGTGCTCAAGTTCCGCTGGCGGTCGGAGGGCATCAAACCGCTCGATGCGGTCAATGGTCCGACTCTGACCATCGAGGGGCGGGACGCGAATGGAGCGCCGCGCGCCTGGTATGTGCGGCTGTCCAACTATGCCGCGGGCGAGCCGGACGACGCCATCGTCACGCTCGATTTCGATGCGCTGGACGGCGGCTTCCTGTTGCCCGGCGAAGCGGATCCGGTCTGGCCGCATGATATCGACCGCATGTTCATCTCGATCGTTGGGGAGAATTTCGATGCGGGCGACATGGTGTTTCCAGCTGCCGTCGAAGCCTGGGTCGAACTGACGGACATGGTCTGCACGGGGGCGCGCGCGATGATCGGGATCGGGGATGCAATGGTGCCGGAGCATGGGTTCGGCATCGCGACCGGCTATGACGATCTTTACAACCAGACGCCGGAGCGCGTGCTGCGGCAGGTGCTGGCGCTCGGCTATCGCGGCGCGCTCAATCACTATGTCGGCATGAGCCACTATCCCCGGCTGGCGCCGGCGGGCGGCGGCTATGTGGCGAGCGGCGGGATCACTGCGCCCTGCGCGCGATGGCACCGGGACTTCGCCGGGCGCTGCAAGGCTCTGGGCTTCGAGCTTATCCTGTCGCTCTCCTACGAATTGTTCGATGCCTATTGCCCGGCGGGCTGGAAACAGTGTGCCTTCGACGGCGCGCCAGCTCTGACCGGCTGGTCGCCGCCCTCGAGTTTGCTCTCGCCGGCCAATGACGATGCGATGGGCTGGCTGCAGAGCATCGCGCGGGCTTTCGTCGCGATTGCGCGGGACGCCGGTCTCGACGTGCGCTTCCAGATTGGCGAGCCGTGGTGGTGGGTCATGCCGGACGGGCGGCCCTGCCTCTATGACGATGCGGCCGTGGCGGCCCTCGGCGGGGCGCCGCCGGAGATTGCGAGCGTGCGCGGCCCTCTCGACGCCGGGCAGATCGCGTTGCTCGAGGCGGCCGGCGAACTGCTCGCGGCGTCGACGGCGGACCTGACCGACGCGGTGCGGGACGAGGCGCCGGATGCGGAACTTCTCCTGCTCGTCTACCTGCCGACCGTTTTCGATCCCGCGGCGCCGCAGCTCGCGCGCGCCAATGTGCCGTCCGGCTGGGCCTCGCCCGCCTTCGACGTGCTCCAGGTCGAGGATTATGAATGGGTGACGAGCGAGCGGACCGCGCATGCGGCGGCGGCGCGTGCGGCCATCGCGGCCCGGCTCGGCTACCCCAGGAACGCGCAGCATTATCTCGCCGGTTTCGTGGCGGCCGAGCTCGATGATGCGGAGGCGGGAGCGGCCTGGCGGCGGATCGTGGACGCCGCGGAGACCCTCCGCCCCGACTATGCCCGGACATTCATCTGGGCGCTGCCGCAGGTGGCGCGCGACGGGCTCACCATGTTTCGAATTTCGGGAGGTGCAGAGGTGCAGGTCTTTGACGACATATCCTTTCCGCTCGACATCGGGCGGCGCGCGCAGGTCGCGCCGGCCTTCTCGACCCGCGTGATCGAGAGCGTCTCCGGCTATGAACAGCGCAGCACCGAATGGGCCGATGCGCGCATGAGCTTCGACGCCGGACCGGGCGTGCGGTCGGAAACCGACATCGCGACGCTCATCGCCTTCTTCAGGGCACGGCGCGGCGCCGCCAGGGGCTTCCGGTTCAAGGATCCGTTCGACAACGTCTCCGGGCCTTTCGGGACCGAGCCCATGCCGACCGATCAGCTGCTTGCGGTGGGTGACGGCGTGCGCAGCCAGTTCCGGCTCGTCAAACATTATGGCGACGACATGGCGTCTCAGGAGCGCTTCATCACGCGGCCGGTCGAAGGAACGATCCGCGTGGCGCTGGGCGGCGTCGAACAACTCACTGGCTGGGGCTATGCCGGCGGTGGCGTGATCGCCTTCGGCGATGCGCCGGCGGACGGCGTGTCGGTCACCGCCGGCTTTGCGTTCGATGTGCCGGTTCGTTTTGCCGAAGACCGGCTGGAGATCGACCGGGAGACCTTCGCGGCAGGCCTTGTGCCTTCGGTCCCGCTGGTGGAAATCCGCGAATGAGCGATGCGGCCATATTGGGCCAGTCCCTCTGCGCCTTTGCCTTTTGCTGGCGGCTGGAGCGGCGAGACGGCGTCACCATCGGCCTGACCAGCCACGATCGGACCGTCATGGTCGACGGGCTGCGTTATGAGCCCGCGCCGGGGATCACGCCGAGCGCGATCCAGCACGGCGGCGATCCGCGAACGGACATTGCCGAGGTGGCGGGCGCGCTGAGCGGCGCTGCGCTCAGCGAAGCCGATCTCGATGCGGGCCGTTGGGACGGAGCGAGCGCGGTACTGCATCTTACCGAATGGACCGAGCCCGGGACGCTGTGGCTCGAACTGGCGCGCGGTACGCTGGGCAGCGTGGCACGAAGCAGCATCGGTTACTCGGCGGCGCTGAAGGGATTGGGTGTACAATTGGCGGAAGAGGCGGCACCCGCGACGAGCCCTACCTGCCGCGCGCGGTTCGGCGACCGCGATTGCACGGTCGACCTGCGCCCGTTGCAATCGACTGCCGTTCTGATCGAAGCGCATGCCGAGCGCGTGCGTTTCGATGGCCTCGGCGAAGGACTGTATCTGTTCGGATCGCTGCGCTGGCTCACCGGGCCCTGTGCAGGGATCGCGCAGATGATCGTCGGCCAGGACGGCGACGACCTGTTCCTGGCCGAGCCGCCGCCGCTTGCCGTCGAAGCCGGCATGCGGGCACTGCTGACGCAGGGTTGCGACAAAAGGTTGGCGACCTGTTCGGCGCGCTTCGGCAATGCCGCCAATTTCCGGGGCGAGCCCTTTCTGCCGGGCATGGACCTGCTCACGAGGTATCCGGGTCAATGAGCATTGGCGAACGCATTGCCGCCGAGGCGCTGGCGCTGGTCGGCACGCCCTTCCGGCTGCGCGGGCGCGATCCCCGCACGGGCCTCGACTGCGTCGGGCTTGCGATGGTCGCATTCGGTCGGGCGGGTCTGCCCGTCATTGAGCCTCCGGCCTATCAGCTGCGGGGAACGAGCTACCGTCGCGCCGAAACCGTGCTCGGGCAGGCCGGGCTCGTCGACGGACAAGGCGACAGGCCGGGGGATCTTGTGATGGTCGAGAGCGGCCCGATGCAACTGCACCTCATGATCCGCGCGAATGCCGGCCACGTCCATGCCCATGCCGGGCTGGGCCGCATCGTGATGATGCCGGGCCCTTCCATCTGGCCCGTTCTGGGCGTGTGGCGAGCCGAATAGAGACGCGGAGATAGGACATGGCGACACTGGTTTTCACCGCGCTCGGCACTGCGCTGGGCGGGCCGTTCGGCGGTGCGCTCGGCGCATTGGCCGGGCAGGCGGTCGATGCGCAGATCTTCAAGCCGAAAGGCAGGACTGGGCCGCGGCTCAGCGACCTCAGCGTGCAGACGTCGCGCTACGGCGCGCAGATCCCGCGCATTTTCGGGCGCATGCGGGTCGCCGGCACCGTAATCTGGTCGACGGAACTCAAGGAAAGCAGCACGACCCAGGGCGGCGGCAAAGGCCAGCCGAGCGTCACCTCCTATAGCTATTCGGCGAGCTTCGCCGTGGCGCTCTCGTCACGGCCGGTCGGCAGCATCGGGCGCATCTGGGCGGACGGGACGTTGCTGCGCGGCAGCGCGGGCGACATGAAAGCGCCTCTGGGCGCGCTGCGCCTGCATGACGGATCGGCGGGGCAGGCGGTCGATCCACTGATCGCGGCGGCCGTGGGCGTCGATCAGGCGCCGGCTTTTCGCGGCCTGGCCTATATCGTGCTCGAGGAGCTGCAACTTGCCGACTTCGGCAACAGGATTCCGTCGCTCACGGTCGAGATCATCGCCGACGAGGGGCCGGTGACGGTCTCGCGCGTCGCTTCTTTCCTGCTCGGCCGGCCGATCACATTCGCTGGCGACGAGGAGCCGTCGGTGCTCGGTTACGCGGCGGACGGCAGCGACATTGGCGATGCGCTGGCGCCGTTGCTGGACAGTCACGACCTTCGCTGGCGCGGTGACGGTGGGCCGATCGGCCTTGTGAGCGGCGTCGCGACCGGCCGGGTGCTGGCCCGCGATGGAGCGTTGCGCACGGTCGATGGGCGCAAGGAGGCGCCGGGCGAGCAGCATCGGGTGCCGCTCGACGAAGTCCCCATGCGCCTTGCGCTGCGCCATTTCGACCCCGACCGGGACTATCAGCTCGGTGTCCAGTCCAGCGAGCGGCCGGGATCGGGCCGACGAACCGAGGACGTTGGGCTGCCGGCCGTGATCGCGGCCGATACCGCACGCAGGCTTGCCGACCGGTCCCTCCGAGCGCGGCTTGCGCAGCGGCGGACATGGACGCGGGCCAGCGACTGGCGGACCCTGGACCTGAAACCCGGCGATATCGTCTCGGTGGAAGGCGAGACCGGCGCGTGGCGGGTCGAGCGGTTCGAATGGGAGAATATGGCGACGCGCCTCTCGCTGCGTGCCGTGGCGTCCGGCGTGGCGACACCATCGTCGGGTGATTCCGGTCAGCCCTTGCTGTCTGCCGATCTGGTGCAGGGACCGACCAGCCTTGCGCTGGTCGAGCTGGCCGCGCCGGACGACCGGCTGGTAGACACGCCTCTGGTCTTTGCGGCGGCGACCGGAGCGGATGCGGGGTGGCGCCGCGCGGCGCTGTTTCGTTACCGGGCCGAGACCGAAATTGCCGAGCCGGCGGGCGGGACAGCCGCACGGGCCGTGTTGGGCGCCGCCGAGACGGCGCTTGGCGAGGGCAGTGCATGGACGTTCGACATGCGCAACAGCGTGGAGGTCGTGCTGGATCATCCGGGCGACCCGCTGTCCGACGCGAGCGAGGATGAACTGATCCGCGGCGCCAATCTTTGCGCGCTGGGCAATGAATTGCTCCAGTTCGGTCAGGCAGAGCTGCTGGCGCCCGGACGATATCGCTTGTCGCGGCTGGTGCGCGGCTGGCATGGCACGGAATGGGCGATGACCGGCCACGCGATCGGCGACCGGTTCGTGCTCATCCAGCTTGCGCGGCTGCGGCAGCTGGCGATGATGCCCGCCGACATCGGGCAGATATTGGAGATGCGCGCGAGCGGGTTGGGCGACGTCAGTCCCGCCGAAGCGGTTCTTCCGATCGATGGGCGCGCCATCCTGCCGCCTTCGCCGGTGCACCCGATCCTGATCGAGAGCGGCGGGGATCTGCAGATCGGCTGGACACGGCGGAGCCGCCTTGGCTGGTCGTGGCGCGATCTGGCCGACGTTCCGTTGGCCGAGGAGCGCGAAACCTATCGCGTGTCGGTCATGACGGGCGGCGCGACATTGCGCGAAGCTGAGATTCACGCGCCCGTCTGGACCTACGCGGCTGCCGACCGGTTTGATGACCTTGCGGCAGCGGCCGGTGAACCTCTCCGCATCGAAATCCGGCAGCTCGGCACATTCGGGCCGAGCCGACCGCTCATTCTGCCCATCGCCTGATCTCATCGCCTTACAGGGGAACACCCATGACCATGATCCAAAGCGATCGTCTCGCACTGCCGCTTCTGGCCGCAGGCCAGGCCGAAAAAGAACTCGCGCATAACGAAGCGCTGCTGAGACTGGATATCGTCACGCAATCGGCGGTGGAAAGTGCGGATCTCAATACACCGCCGCCCACGCCTGCAAGCGGCCGATGCTGGATCGTCGCTGCGGGGGCGAGCGGCGGCTGGGCCGGGCGGGCCGGAGCGATTGCTGGATGGACCGACAATGGCTGGCGGTTCGTCCAGCCGGCGCCGGGCTGGCGTGTCTGGGTCGCGGACCGGAATCATGCGATGCGCTATGATGGCACCGGCTGGATCGATGAAGACGCTCGGAGCGGCGGCTATTTCGTGGCGGGCATACAGGTTCTTGCGGCGCAACAGGCGGCGATCGCCAATCCCGCCGGCGGTGCAACATCCGACAGCGAAGCGCGTGTTGCGATTACATCTATTCTTGCTGCGCTGCGGGCACATGGCTTGATTGCAACATAATATTCACATTTCGCCCCGGAATGGCTGAACGACTGGGAATCAGCAACATGCAGAACTTGGGAACTGCGTCTTTTGGGCAACGGCACTTATTGTGTCTCTTGCATGTGCGGCGCGGCGGGATTAGAGCGGGGCAGTTTCTGCGACCTACCGTGAAAGGGGAAGTATATGCGAAAGCTAGGCATTGCCATAGTGCTCGCTTCGACAGCACTGGCTGCACCGGCACTGGCCAAGGACAAAACGTGGTATGTGGGCGGCGACATCGGCGCGATGCTGGTGGAAAGCGCCAAGACCACGTTCTCCAATGGCGCAGTGGCGCAGACTTCGCACAAGACCGGCTACGACGCCGACGTCAATTTCGGCTATGATTTTGGCGGTTTCCGTCTCGAAGCCGAATATGCGCACAAGAAGGCAGTGAACAAGCCGAGCAGCTACACGAACTATCCGACGCCACTGGCGGGCGGCATGGTTCGCGTGGACAGCCTGATGCTGAACGGCCTGCTCGACTTCGGTCCCGAAGACGGCCTTCAGGGCTTCGTCGGCGGCGGTGTCGGCGTTGCGCGTTCGAAGATCTCGCTGCCCGACGTCCGCGATTCCGACAGCGGTTTCGCGTGGCAGGCCATTGCAGGCCTCCGTCTGCCGGTCACGGACAGGGTCGACGTTTCGGTGAAGTATCGCTTCTTCAACCATCCGAACATCGACCTGCTCAGCGTGAATGGCCGCAAGGCTGAAACGTCGGTGAGGTCGCACAGCGCGCTGCTGGGCGTGTCGTACAACTTCGGCTCGGCGCCGCCGCCGCCCCCACCGCCGCCTCCGCCGCCCCCGCCTCCGCCGCCCCCGCCTCCTCCGCCGCCACCCCCGCCGCCTCCGCCGCCGCCTCCTCCGGTGGCACAGTGTGCGCCCGGGCCGTACATCGTGTTCTTCGAATGGGATAAGGCCGACATCACACCCGATGCCGCCGCCATCCTCGACAACGCGGTTTCGGCTTATGCGAACTGCGGCAGCGCCAAGGTGATGGTCGCCGGTTACACGGACACCTCGGGTACGCCCAAATACAACCTGGGTCTGTCCGATCGCCGTGCCACCGCGGTCAAGGGCTACCTGACGTCGAAGGGCATCTCTGACGGTGCGATCTCGACCAAGGGCTACGGTGAGACCAATCTGCGCGTTGAAACCGCAGACGGTGTCCGCGAGCTCCAGAACCGTCGCGTCGAAGTGACCTACGGTCCGGGCGCCGGCAACTAAGCCTCGCGTTCAGCGATATCGAGAAGGGGCCGGTTTTCCGGCCCCTTTTTTCGTGCGCCGTGCGCGCCGCAGGGCATCCCAATCTGTATCAAAGTGTCTCGCAAGCTCGTTTCGCCCGGTTTCGCTTGAAAGAAACCCCGCAATTCCCGATATTAGGTCCTGAGCCGGCATCCCTCGCCGGCTGCAAGGAGATGATGAAAATGGCAAATTGGCCGGATCCCCGCACGACATCGGCGGGCTTTGGCAGCGTGAATGTCGGTGCAGCGAGCGCGGAATTCGATGCTGGCCTGCGGTCCTACATGCTGTCGATATACAATTATATGGCGAGCGCGGTGCTGGTCACCGGCGTCGTCGCAATGCTGTTCGCCCAGAGCGGGTTTGCCGAGCAGGTGCTCATGACGCCGCTGCGCTGGGTGATCATGTTCGCGCCGCTGGCCTTCGTGATGGTGCTGAGCTTCGGCATCAACCGCCTGTCGACCGGCACGGCGCAACTGCTCTACTGGGCCTTCGCGGTGGTCATGGGTCTTTCCATGTCCTCGATCTTCCTAGTCTACACCGGAACGTCGATCGCGCAGGCCTTCTTCGGCGCCGCTGCCGCATTCGCAGGTCTCAGCCTTTACGGCTACACGACCAAGCGCGACCTCAGCGCTTTCGGCACTTTCCTGATCATGGGCGTTGTCGGCATCCTGGTGGCTTCGTTGCTGAACCTCTGGTTCCAGTCGACCGCGCTGGGGCTGGCCATCAGCATCCTGGGCGTGCTCATCTTCGCCGGCCTGACGGCCTACGACACGCAGAAGCTCAAGAGCATCTACGCCTATGTCGCGGGAACCGATCAGATCGGCAAGGTCGTCATCATGGGCGCCCTCAACCTCTATCTCGACTTCATCAACATGTTCATGTTCCTGCTCCGGCTGTTCGGCAGCCAGCGCAACTGAACCGGTTGACGGTCTGACAAAGAAGGCCCGGCGGAACGATCCGCCGGGCCTTTTGCTTTGGGAGCCATCCTGGGTGGCTCTGAAAGGGATAGTCAGGTTGGCTGGGCCGCCTGCATCTCCGCGATCAGCGCATTATCGATATTCCTGGCCTTGAGATAGGCGGGGCGAGCAGAGAGCCGCGCGCCATAAGCTTCGAAGGCCGGGTTGCCGGGCATGGTCCCGAATTGCATGCCCCAGATGACTTGCGAACCCAGATAGACGTCGACGGCGGTAAAGCGGCTGCCGCAGATATAGTCGCGGCCGGTCAGGGCCTGGGTCAGCGCGTCCATCGTCCGCTCATAATTGCCGTAACCGAACATGCGCTCGCGGTCGGGCTGGACCTCGAAGCCGGCCGCCCTGTTGGTGACAGCCGCTTCCACCGGCCCGGCGCCGAAGAAGAACCAGCGATAATAATCGGCCTTCTCATCGTCCGTCGGAAGCAGACCCATGGCCGGGAAAGCATCGGCCAGATAGGCGCAGATGGCGGCGCACTCGGTCACCACCTTGCCGCGATGAACGATGGCGGGGACCTTGCCCATCGGGTTGATCGCCAGATAATCGGGCGCCTTCATGCCGCTCGCATAATCGAGAATATGCGTCTCATAATCGGCGCCCACCTCTTCGAGCATCCAGCGGACGATCTGCCCGCGCGACATGGGGTTCGTGTAGAACTGGACCACCTCTGTCATACCCATGTCCTCCAAAGAACAGAATGCGAACATATCGGAGGGGCAGGCGATTCGCTATGGGTAATCGCGCTGGGCGTCCTCGGCGAAACGGCCATGAATGAGGAAGTGGCGGGCCGCGCTATGCGCATCGCGATGATAGAGCAGCAGCGTGTGGGGCAGCGGCAGGACGATGTGGTCGGCTGCTTCCGGCAGCCAGGTCGAGGCAACGCTGACCTTGCCGTCATGAGCGCCATCGAAGAGGCGTGAGAAGGGCGTGCCCGGCAGGTTCCAGTCGCCTGCGATGATGCCGAGCGAATAGTCGATCGGCCCGAACAGCTTCTCGACCGTCATCGAACGCCGGGTCACTAATGCGGGCCCGGCCTGGCCGAGGATCGGTCGCAGGACGGCCCAGCTGTCGACGAAGTCCGCCACCTCGCTGCCGGCATTGGGCGTGCCGAGCATGACGACATGGCCGAGATCGACCGGCCGCCAACGGCTGAGCAACGCTCGGATGACGAGACCGCCCATGCTGTGCCCGACGAAATGGACCGGACCATCCGATCGCTCCGCGATCCGCGCAATGCGTGGGAGGAGCCTGTCGCAAATCTGCGCGAGCGATTTCCCCCAGCTGTCATAACCCAGTTCGCGCGTTTCGAAGCCCGCGCGGCGCAACATGCGCGCCTGCGGCCGGCTCATGATCGGCAGCCCGACGAAGCCATGCAGCAGGATGACGGTACCGCGGGTGTGTTCGTTACGCGAAACGCCAGCGCGATCGCTCGCGCTGGCGTTCGTCCGATCTTGCACTGTCCGGCTCGACAAGGCGGGGCTTATTTCGCCTTGGCCGAGGCCTTCTTGCCCTTGCCGCCGGCCTTGGGCGAGGTGCCGCCCTTGGCGCGCTTGGGCGCGGCCGGGGTGATCTCGAAGGTCAGCTCGCCGTCCTTCAATTTCACATTGACCTCGCCGCCATGGACGAGCTTGCCGAACAACAGTTCCTCGGCCAGTGGCTGCTTGATCTTCTCCTGAATGAGCCGGCCCATCGGGCGGGCGCCATAGAGCTTGTCATAGCCCTTCGCCGTCAACCAGTCGCGGGCCGGCTCGTCGAGCGTGATATGGACATCGCGATCGGCCAGCTGGAGCTCGAGCTGGATGATGAACTTGTCGACCACGCGGGCGACAACCTCGGTCGGGAGATAGCCGAACGGCACGATCGCATCGAGACGGTTGCGGAATTCGGGCGTGAAGAGCTTCTTCACGGCCTCTTCCTGCACGTCGTCGCGCGCGATGTCGCCGAAGCCGATCGATTCCTTCACCATGTCGGACGCGCCGGCATTGGTCGTCATGATCAGGATGACGTTGCGGAAGTCGACCGTCTTGCCGTGGTGATCGGTGAGGCGACCATTGTCCATGACCTGCAACAGGATGTTGAACAGGTCCGGATGCGCCTTCTCGACCTCGTCGAGCAGCAACACGCAATGCGGATTCTGGTCGATCGCGTCCGTGAGCAGGCCGCCCTGGTCGTAGCCGACATAGCCCGGAGGCGCGCCGATCAGGCGGCTCACCGAGTGGCGCTCCATATATTCCGACATGTCGAAACGCTGGAGCGGAATGCCGAGCAGCTGCGCCAGCTGACGCGCGACTTCGGTCTTGCCGACGCCGGTGGGGCCGCTGAACAGATAGTTGCCGATCGGCTTGTCGGGATCGCGCAGGCCGGCGCGGCTGAGCTTGATCGCCGAGCTGAGCACGTCGATCGCCTTGTCCTGGCCGAAGACGACGCGCTTGAGATCGGTCTGGAGCGTTTCCAGCACGGTCTTGTCATCGCTCGACACGGTCTTGGGCGGGATGCGCGCCATGGTCGCGATCACGGCCTCGATCTCCTTGGGCGTGATCATCTTCTTGCGGCGGCTGGGCGGGACCAGCATCTGCATCGCGCCGACCTCGTCGATGACGTCGATCGCCTTGTCGGGCAGCTTGCGGTCGTTGATATAGCGCGCCGAAAGCTCGACCGCCGCCTTGATGGCGTCGGGCGTGTACTTGACGTGGTGATGCTCCTCGAAGGCCGGACGAAGGCCCGTCAGAATCTTGATCGTGTCGGGCACCGTGGGCTCGTTCACGTCGATCTTCTGGAACCGGCGCAGCAGGGCGCGGTCCTTCTCGAAGTGATTGCGGAACTCCTTGTAGGTGGTCGAGCCGATGCAACGGATCTGACCGCCGGACAGCGCCGGCTTCAGGAGGTTCGACGCATCCATCGCGCCGCCGGACGTGGCGCCCGCGCCGATCACCGTGTGGATCTCGTCGATGAACAGGATCGCATCGGGCAGCTTTTCCAGTTCGGAAACGACCGCCTTCAGGCGCTCCTCGAAGTCACCGCGATAGCGCGTGCCGGCAAGCAGCGCGCCCATGTCGAGCGAATAGATGACGGCGGGCTTCAACACGTCGGGGACCTCGCCCTCGACGATCTTGCGCGCCAGGCCCTCGGCGATAGCGGTCTTGCCGACGCCCGGATCGCCCACATAGAGCGGGTTGTTCTTCGAACGGCGGCACAGGATCTGGATCGTGCGATCCACCTCGGCCATGCGACCGATCAGGGGATCGACCCGGCCCTCCTTGGCCTTCTCGTTCAGATTGATCGTGAACTGGTCGAGAGCGCCGTCCTTCTTCTTGGACTCGCTCTTCTTCTCTTCCTCGGGCTGGGCCGACTTGGGCTGCTCGGGCGTGACCGCGCCCTTGCCGACGCCGTGCGAGAGGTAGGAGACGGCGTCGAGGCGGCTCATATCCTGCTGTTGCAGGAAATAGACGGCATAGCTCTCGCGTTCGGAGAACAGGGCGACGAGCACGTTGGCCCCGGTCACTTCCTCCTTGCCCGAAGACTGGACGTGCAGGATCGCGCGCTGGACGACGCGCTGGAAGCCGCTGGTGGGCGAGGGATCGACCTGGCCGGCGACCTTGAGGCTGTCGAGCTCGGTGTCGAGATAGTGCGTCACCGTGTCGCTGAGCTCGCCAAGGTCGACGCCGCAGGCCTGCATCACCTTCGCTGCGTGCTCATCGTCAATGAGCGCAAGCAGCAAATGCTCCAGCGTCGCATATTCGTGATGGCGCTCGGTGGCGTGTGCCAGCGCGTTGTGCAGGGTGGTTTCGAGGGCAGAGGCGAAAGACGGCATTTCTACTTCACTCCTGCGGCCCGCGATCGGGCCGCTCTGCAGCCAATGTCGGCGCGCCGACGAGTGCATTCAAGAGCGCTCGTTCGTTGCGCTGATTTCGGAGGCCGATATCCGCCCGACGGCGATCCTGCCTCCTCCCCCCTCATTTCTTGAATAGCGCCTCGGCGCTTGCCTTATGGTTAACGGCGCGTTCCTTCTTGGCGCGCGTCCGTTCGATCTCTGCGGTGAGGGCTATGATGCGCTCCTCCAGGTCCGCGACCGAGAGCGGATCCAGATCTTCGCGCGCGAGGGCCTTCAAGAGGTCGCCCGCGCGCGGGCGGGGCGAGACATCCTCGAAATCCATGGACCCATGGTTACGCGGATGACGCGCCAAGTCAACGGCGCTTCCGGATGGCGAAGCTGCAGGATCAAGACTCTTGCCGCCGAGTCAGCACGCTGCCACAAGGCGCGCAAAGCGGGAAACAGGTCGCGCAGGGGGGCGGACATGGCCATGGCCAAGACGATGCGGGCGGTCGAGATCAGTGCGCCCGGCGGGCCGGAGGTCCTCAAGATAGCGCAGGTTGCCGTGCCCGCTCCGGGCCCGGGCGAGGTTCTCATCCAGGTCGAGGCGGCCGGGGTCAATCGCCCCGACGTGCTCCAGCGCAAGGGCCTCTATCCGGTGCCGCCGGGTGCATCGCCATTGCCGGGACTGGAAGTGGCAGGGCGCATCGCCGGCGTGGGCGAGGATGTCGATCCGGCCGTCATCGGTCATCGCGTCTGTGCATTGGTCGCAGGTGGCGGCTATGCCGAATTTGCCGTGACGCCGCATGCGCAATGCTTCGCCATGCCGGCGACGATGAGCGCCGAGCATGCAGCGGCGCTGCCCGAGACGCTGATGACGGTCTGGCACAATCTCTTCGAGCGGGCTTATGTGAGCGAAGGCGAACGCGTGCTCATCCATGGCGGGACGAGCGGCATCGGCACCATGGCGGTGTCGCTCTGCAAGGCCTTCGGCATCGAGACGATCGTGACCTGCGGGTCGGACGAGAAATGCGCCGCGGCCGTCGATTGGGGCGCGACCCACGCAATCAATTATCGGACCCATGATTTCGCCGAGGAAGTGAAGCGGCTGACGGCCGGCGCGGGCATGAATGCCGTGCTCGATATGGTCGGCGGCGATTATCTGCCGCGTAATCTGACCTGTCTCGCCGAGGACGGCCGCCATGTCTCGATCGCCGTGCTGGGCGGGACCAAGGCGGAGCTCTTCATCCCGCAGATGATGACGCGCCGGCTGACGCTGACCGGATCGACGCTGCGCCCGCGTTCGCCGGCCTTCAAGGCGGCGCTGTGTGCCGAGATTCGTGCAGCGGCCTGGCCGCTTTTCGCGCAAGGCGCGTTGCGGCCGGCGATGGATCGGACGTTTCCGCTGGCCGCGGCGGCCGAGGCGCATCACCGCATGGAAGCGGGCGACCATTTCGGGAAGATCGTGCTGCGGGTCTGATCAAAAGCTGTAGAATGTCCGCAGCATCGCGCTGAGTGTCGCGACATGGGCAACGAGCGTGAGCGCGAGGATGCCGGGCGCGAGCAGCCGCGACGTGGTGACGCGCCGGCGCATAAGGGCAACGGCCGCGAGGGGCAGAGCCGGCAGCAGATAGCGTGACTGAAAGCCTTCAATATGCGGCGTGCCGGGCTGATTGAAGCTGATGAACAAGGCGGCTGCGATAAGGACGAGAACGGCTGCGAAAATAAGCAGCATCCACAGTCGGCGCGACCGCGTCAGGTCGTGAGCGCGGTCTCCACAGATCATGGCGAGGAGAATGGCCTGCGTGCCAGCAATCGCGGCGGGTAGAATGATCGGCACCGTCGAGTCCCCAAAGGCATAGAAGCCCGCCCAGGTGTAGGGCAGGAGATGCCAGTAGGTCTGCGCGATCAGTGTCGCGAACGGGATCGGGTTCGTGACGATCCAGACCACCTGTTCGCCCATGCTCGGGAGATCCGGCAGGAATTTGACAAGCGCATGGGCGTTGACGCTCATCCACCCCAACAGAGTCACTGCGGCGGCGCAGCCGATCGCAAGCGGGATAGCAATCCAGCGTAGCCATGAGGCGCGGCGCGGCTTAGGTAGCAAGGCTATGCCGATAAGCGGCAGATAGACGAATTTGGCGAGCGTCGCCGTGACGGCGGCGAGGCCCAGCGTGACCGCGCCACGCATTCGCCATCGACCTTCGACAGCGGCTTTCAGGCTCCAGGCGGTCATGACAAAGCCGCACCCGACGATCAGGCCGTCTTGTCCCATCGAGGCCGCGCCTGCCGCTACAGGCGGCAACAAGCCGATCGTCATCATCACCCAGCGCCCAAACGGCATCAGCGCCAGCGCCCACGACACGAGCGCTATGCAGATCGCGGTGTTGAGAAGTCGTCCGGACCGGACGACCCATTCGACGGACATTCCCGTGGCCTGTCCGACGCGTATGACCAGAGCCTGTGGCAGATAGCCGATCGGCGAATAGACCGCCGCGCCGAAAAAATTATAGAAAAGCGGTGGCTGATCATAACCGGGCGACGTGTTCTGGCTGAAGATGTCTGCAAAAGGATGGACGATAACATTCCGCTCGCCTTGCGGCCTGATCTCTCCCAGTTGCGCAATGGCCGCCTTGCCGAGGCCGGGTGGAAGATCGCCGCCGGACTGTCTTCCGCGTCGTTCTGCGCTCAACTCGCCCTGGCTGACCTGCCATGCACGCTGCAGATGCTGTGTTTCGTCGAAAGTTTGGAATGGCGGGACGAGCAGCGCATAAGCCGCGAAAAGAAATGGCGCGAGCAGCAGGAAGAGCCGCTGCGGACGGCGATCCTCGCGCGAGACCTTAAATGAGGCCGTGGCGGGCTGAAACATCATTTTCGCCGTCTGGTGAGCAGCGGATGCCGGACGATCGAGGGCACGTTGCGCATGTCGAAGTTGAGCGCCGACAGCAGCAATTGCGTGCCGCTGAGGATCGGCAGGGCCGCAATCATCACCTGCCCGGCCGTGGCCACTTCGCCAGACATATAGGACCGGAGCCAGAAGCTCGATCCCGTCACGAGACCGAATGCGAGCAGCAGGATGCCGAGAATGGCTTCCAGCGTGGCCAGCGAGAAGTCGCGGATGATGTAATTGATGATGAAGCGTCGTGCGGCGTTGCGCAGGTTCTTCATCAGGAACGGCATCGCGATTCGCCAGACGCTCAGATTGCTTTTCTCTTCGGCATAGACCGCGGCCATCGGCACATCCTGCACGACTGCGCGCAACAGGTAGAGGTTGAGCAGCATGTCGGTCTCGAAAAAGTATCGCTTGTCGATCCTGCGATTGACGATGAACTCGCCGATCGACCGGTGAATGGCGGTATAGCCATTGGTCGGATCGAAGATGTTCCAATAGCCCGAGGACAGCTTGGTGAGGAATGACAGCGCGCCGTTGCCGATTAGGCGGATTGGGGGCATGCCCCTCACATCCTCAATGTTGAAAAAGCGATTGCCCTTCGTATAGTCGGCCATGCCGAGTTCGATCGGATAGACGAACTGCGGGATAAGCGCGGGGTCCATCTGGCCGTCGCCATCGATCTTGACCAGTACGTCATGCCCGTCGGCCAGCGCCGCGCGATAGCCCGTCAGCATGGCGCCGCCAACGCCCTGGTTCTCGTCATGGAAGATGACCTTGACACGTTTGTCGCGGACCATCTTCTGGACGAGCTTTCCCGAGCCTTCAGGACATGCGTCGTCGACGCAGTAGATCGCCTGAACTTCCCGGCCGATGCGCGCGATCACCTCGGCGATATGCGCGGTCACCTTGTAGCAGGGGATCACGACGGCGATGCTGAGGGCGCGCGAAAGCGGCTCTCGGCCGATCGCACGAAACATCTCTCTCGGATCAACTCTGCTATTCACAATCGTCGGTCTCGCCTCGATGCCTATCTCAGGTGCGCGACAGGATGATGAGGAACAGGCCGGCCAACAGCAGCGCGGTACCCCCGAAATAGGATGGAGTCAGGCGTTCGGCGAACAGGAGCGCGCCGCCGATCGGCACCATCACGAACGACATCGCCATCAGCGGGTAAATACGCGAGAGCGGGTACCATTGCAGGACCCAGATCCAGCCCAGCGTCGCAATGCCGTAGATGAGTAATGAGAGAGCGATGGTGGTGAGGACCGGCATGGTCAATTGCCCGCCGCTCAGCCGAAGCTTTTCCGCCGCGAGCTTGAACAGGATTTGGCCGACAGAGACCATCAGCACGATGATGATGGCGGTTCCAAGGCGCAAACTTGTCGTCATGCCGTCTATCCCGCCTGCTTGGGCCGCCACGCCGTAACGCGGAACAAGGTGGGGAAGACCGGAACGCGCCGCGCTTCCACCAGCGTGCAGTGACGCGCCATGATCGCTTCGATGTCGAAGATGTTCGAGTGATGATAGTGGCCCGAGAAACCGGCAAGCCGGCGACCGAGCTTGTAGAAGCTGCTCTCGGTCGGGCCCGATAGAATGAAAACGCCGTCCGTTCGCAGTAACGGAACCAGTTGCTCGATCAGGGCCGGGATGTCGGCATTATGCTCGAGCGAGTCCAAAGCGAACATCGCGGCGTAAGCACCCGGTTCGGCATTCTCGAGAGAGACACGCTTGGCGTCCTGCCAAACCGTGCAAGCGGAGGCGAGAATCTCGTCCTGCTCGATGATATGATAGGGCCCCTTCTTGCGGACCAAGTGGCCCACTTCGCCGGTGGCGGCACCGAAATCGAGGATCGGGCCGGCCGGGGCAAGGCGATCATAGAGCCGTGCCGCAGCCTTCGTCCGCTGCCAGGCAATCCAGGCCGCCAGCCGGTTGCCGTGGACATAGGATGGTATGCAGCTTTCTTCGATTTCCTCGAACTGCTTGCGCACGTCAAAGTGCGATTGGAGTGCGAGGCGACGGCCGGAAATCGCATCGCCGAAGACAAGCCTGTCCAACATGTCGCGCATGGTCCTTTGCAGCGGGGCGGCGCTTGGCGATCCATGGTCGCCGCAAGCATCCGTTAATCATGTCGGCTAAATATTCCGAAAGACTAAATTCTTCGTGAATTTGTCGCCCAGCGAGCACTTTGAGGCAGATTTTGGCCTTCGCCCGCCAGACCTGTACGCGTGATCGGAAGACCATTAGGACGTCGATTGCTAACGGTGGTTACCGATGTAAAAAAGCGATGCGACGAGGAGAGAGCGCCATGACTGAACGGTTCAATTCGAGGCCTGCCGTGCCCCACGATCGCGCGGCGTTGCTCGGCCACGTCGAAGTCTATCTCGACGCGCTCGTGGCCAAAGACCCCTCTCGGCTGCGATGGGCCGACCAGGTCGTGTTCACCGAGCAGAATGTGCAGTTGGCCGTCGGCGACGGCCTCTGGGGCACGATCAGCGGCCGGCGCGACTATAATCTGACCTTCTGCGATCCGGACAGAGGCGAGGCGGGCTGGATTGGCATCGTTGAGGAGCATGGCGTGCCCGGCATCATGGCGCTGCGCCTGCGGATCGAGAATGGCGCGATCAGCGAGGTTGAGACAATCCTTTCGCGCCGGGACGATCCGGGTCCCTTCCCGGTGATCGGCGCGGTGACGCAGCCGCACCCTATCTTCTTCGAGGACGTGCCGCCCGCGCAGCGCCGACCGCGCGCGCGGATGCTGGCCATTGCTGACGGCTATTTCGATACGCTGCAATTGAACGACGGCACATTGTTTACCGAGTTTACGGACGACTGCGACCGGGTGGAAAATGGCCTGCAGACCACCAACAATCCTGGCGCGATTCCCGGCTACGACATCGCCGCGCTTGGGTGCGCCGAGCAGTTTCGCAAGGGCCAGTACGTCTATGATGACCGGCTTCGAGACCGGCGTTTTCCGCTGGTCGATGAGGAAAAGGGCCTGGTCCTGGCCGCGGCCTTCATCGACCATAGCGGCCGTGTCGTGGATATAAGCTGGACAGACGGAACCAAGGCGAAGTCGGTCTTCTTCTATCCGCACAGCTTCGTGTTGCTGGAATTGTTCAAGATCGTGGACGGCAAAATCGCGCGGATCGAGGCCGTTTTTACGACCGTGCCTTACAATATGCCCTCTCCCTGGCCTCGTTGACCAAAAGCGGAGCTTGTTGGTCGATCTGGGCCTGGATCGGCCGAGTGAAAAGCCGGCCGGGTTTCATTCCGATGGACGCCTGATGCTTCCCCCTCCGCGGGCCGGTCATTAAGCTGGGCGGCAACAGGGGGAGGAGTACCCAAGTGAAGTTCGGCGCCTTCGATCATATCGACGCCAATGGCATGACCATCGAGGCGCAATATGAGCAGCGTCTCGCGCTGGTCGAGCGGTATGAGGCGCTCGGCTATCATTGCTATCATCTCGCCGAGCATCACGCGACGCGCCTCGGCATGGCGCCGTCGCCCGGGCTTTTCCTCGCGGCGGTCGCCCAACGTACGAAGACGCTTCGCTTCGGGCCGCTCGTCTATCTCCTCCCGCTCTACCATCCTGTCCGGCTCCTCGAGGAAATCGGCATGCTCGACCGGTTGTCCGGCGGGCGCCTGCAACTGGGCGTGGGCAAGGGCGGGCAGTCCGCAGAGCATGGCCGCTTCGGGGTTTCGGCAGACGATATGGAGGCTCTCTTCGCCGAGAGCTTCGAGATATTGATGAAGGGGTTCGTCGGCGAGGTGCTGGAGCATGAGGGGCGCTTCTTCAACATTCCGCCGACGCCGCAGCTGATCAAGCCGCTGCAGCGGCCGCATCCGCCGCTCTGGTATGGCGTCGGCAATCCCGCGCGCTGTGCATGGGCCGCCGAACGGGGCATTAATCTGGTGGCGGGCCTGCCCAATGCCCGTGCCCGGCCGATCGCGGATGCCTTCGCCGAGGAACTGGACAAGCGCGGCCGCGCAGGCGCCGGCCGACCATTCATGGGGCTGATGCGTCAGGTCTATGTCGCGCCGACCGATGCCGAGGCGGAGCGGATCGCGTCCCGGGCCTGGCGCAGCTTCGCCGCCAATTTCAATTGGCTGGTGAACTGGCTCGGCCTTCCGGCATTTCCGATCGCCGCCGGGTTTGCCGATGCGCAGGCTGTCGGCACTGCCTTTGCCGGTTCGCCCGCCTCGGTTCGCGACTGGATCGCCAGCACGCGCGACGAAGCGGGCATCAACTATCTCGCGGCGGAGTTGGTGTTCGGCGATCTCAGCGCCGAGGAAGCCTTGCAATCCGTGGAACTGTTCGGCCGCGAAGTGATGCCTGCTTTCGCATGAAGACCGGAAACTGACGCAAAACCGTCATATCTCAAGAAAAACTGTCACATAATGCGGTTAGGAGCAGGGCTTGGGAGCATCAACCCAGGGGCGCTGCAAAACCGATGAAGGCGATCAGTTCGATAAGGCCGGAGCGGCCGGGCAAGACTGGCACACGGCGTCACTTCCGCACAATCTGGATCAGCGACATCCATCTGGGAACGCGCGGCTGCAACGCCGAGATGCTGATCGATTTCCTCGACAATGTGGACAGCGACATGCTGTACCTGGTCGGAGACATCATCGACGGTTGGCAGCTCAAGAAGCGCTTCTACTGGCCGACCGCGCATAACGACATCGTCTGGCGTGTCATGAAGCGGGCGCGGCGCGGCACCCGCGTCATCTACATTCCCGGCAATCATGACGAGATGTTCCGCAACTTCACGGGCATGAACTTCGGCGGCGTCGAAATCCGCCGCAAGATGATCCACACCACGGCGGACGGCCGCAAGCTGCTGATCCTGCATGGCGATGAGTTCGACGCGATCATGCTCGCGCATCGCTGGCTCGCGGTGGTGGGCGATGCGGCTTACACCGCGCTCATGGTGCTCAATCGCCATGTGAACCGCTGGCGCCAATGGCTCGGTATGCCCTATTGGTCACTCTCCAAAACGGCCAAGCACAAGGTCAAGAATGCCGTCGCGTTCATCTCGCGCTTCGAGGAGATCGTGGCGCATGAAGCGGAGCGCCGCCACGTCGACGGCGTGGTCTGCGGCCATATCCATACCGCCGAGATCCGCCAGTTCGGCCATGTGACCTATTATAATGACGGTGACTGGGTCGAAGGCTGCACAGCGCTGGTCGAGCATCATGACGGGCGCATGGAAATCCTGCACTGGGGCGATGAGATCGCCCTGCGCGACAATGCGCCTGCCGACATCGAACTGGCAGCCTGAGGGAAGCGGCGTCGCGTCCATGCGCATCGCCATCGTCACCGATGCATGGATCCCGCAGATCAATGGCGTCGTGCGGACGTTGCAGTCGGTGTGCGCCGAACTTCAGGCCATGGGCCATGAGGTCGACGTGATCGGGCCGGATCGCTTCGTGACGCTGCCTTGCCCCACATATCCCGAAATTCGCCTCGCCATGGTCGCGCCGCGCACGGTCGGCAAGCTGCTCGGCGCATTCCGGCCGGACGCCATCCATCTCGCTACCGAAGGTCCGCTTTGTCTCGCCGCGCGGCAGTGGTGCCTGCGCCGCAAGCTCGACTTCACCACGGCCTATCACACCAATTTCCCAGACTATGTGCAGAGCCGTACGGGTCTATCGGCGGCATGGTTCTGGCCATATTTTCGCTGGTTTCATGGTCCTGCCCGTGCGGTTCTGGCGTCCACGCCGTCGATCCGCGCCGGGCTGCATCGCGCCGGTATCGGCCAGACCCATCATTGGGGCCGCGGCGTCGACACCAGCCTGTTCAGGCCGGACGGCGCCGCGCACCCGTTGTTCGCCGATCTTTCACGACCGATCCTCCTCCATGTCGGCCGCGTCGCGGTCGAGAAGAACATCGAGGCCTTCCTGATGCTGGATACGCCTGGGACCAAGGTGGTCGTCGGCGACGGACCCGCGCGGGCCGCACTGGAAGCACGCTATCCCGACGCCCATTTCATCGGGCTCCAGCATGGCGAGACATTGGCCAGCGCCTATCGCGGGGCGGACGCCCTGGTCTTTCCGAGCCGCACCGACACGTTCGGCCTGGTCATGATCGAGGCGCTGGCAAGCGGTACGCCGGTCGCCGCCTATCCCGTGACGGGGCCGGTGGACATATTGACCGACAAGGTCGGCGCGATGGACGAGGACCTCGCCAGCGCGGTCGTCGGGGCGCTTGCGTGCGATCGCGCCGACTGCGCAGTCTATGGCCGGCAATTCACCTGGGGGCGCAGCGCTCGCGAATTCCTGGCCAGCCTCCATGTCCTTCAGGCCGGGGCTGTCGCGCGGGCGGCCTGAGTCTACCGGACTTGCTGTCTACCGGACTTGCTCTCCGTCGCGCTTTGCACTAAATCTCTGTCCGTACAGGCCGCTCCGTTGGGGCGGCCCTTATCATTTTTACGTCGTTTCGACGGACAGGAGACGTTAAGTGGCCCAGCCGCTCATGCCCCATGCCACCGCCAGCTGGCTGGTCGACAATACTGCGCTCAGCTTCCCGCAGATTGCTGAATTTTGCGGCCTTCACATCCTCGAGGTCCAGGCCATCGCCGACGATACGGCGGGCACCAAATATACCGGCCGCGATCCAGTGCGCGCCCATGAGCTCTCGATGGACGAGATCCACAAGGGCGAGGCCGATTCCAACTATGCGCTGCAGATGCTGAAGGGGCCCGATCCCGTTCGCCGCACCAAGGGGCCGCGCTACACGCCGGTCTCCAAGCGGCAGGACAAGCCGGACGGCATCGCCTGGATCCTGCGCAACCATCCCGAAATCTCGGATGGCGCGATCGGCAAGCTGATCGGCACGACCCGTACGACGATCCAGGCCATTCGCGACCGGTCGCATTGGAACATCACCAATATCCAGCCCAAGGATCCGGTGACGCTGGGCCTCTGCTCGCAGCGTGAACTGGATGCGCTCGTCGCACGCGCCGCCAAGAAGGCCGGAATCGCCGCGCCGTCCGACAATCGCCTCGAAGGCGATCGCGAAGCGCTGATCACCGAGCTGCGCAAGGAGCGCGACGATGCGCGCGCGCGGGCCGAGGAAGCGCTTGCCGGCGAGGAAGCCTTGTTCGGGTCCGGCACCGAAGGCTGATTGATCGCGCGCGCTGCATTGCGGAGCGCGCGCACTTGGCTTAGCCTGCTCTCATGGAGAGGCAGCAGCGCTGGATCTGGCAGGATCATTACGATCATCCCGCATCCTGGTCGCAAACATTCGAACCGCTCACGCTGCCGGATATGCTGGCCGCTTCGACGGTTGCCAACCCAAATGCCGCGCTCATCGATTTCTACGGCCGGCGTTATTCCTATGGCGAAGTGCAGGATTGCGCGCGGCGCTTCGCGCATGCGCTGATCGGCCTCGGCATCGGCAAAGGCGACCGGGTCGGCCTCTATCTTCCCAACGTGCCGCATTATGTCGCGGCCTATTACGGCACGCTGATGGCCGGTGCGATCGTGGTCAATTTCTCGCCGCTCTATACGGCGGAAGAGCTGGCGCATCAGGCCGAGGACAGCGGCACCCGCCTGCTCGTCACCATCAATGCCAAGCAGCTGTTCGGCACGGCGCAGAAGGTGTTGGAGACGAGCTGCATCGAGCGGCTGATCGTGGGGTCGGTCGCGTCCTGCCTACCGCCGGTCAAGCGCATGCTCTACCGGTTGTTCAAGTCCGGAGGCGACGCCGTCCTCCCTGAGGGCGACAAGCGCATCCTCAAATTCGGAGATTTCGTTCGTGCGCCGGCCGCGCAGCGCCTGCCGCCGCTCGATGCCGAAAAGGATCTGGCGCTCATCCAGTATACCGGCGGCACCACCGGGCGACCCAAGGGCGCGATGCTCACACACCAGAATCTCACGGCCAATGCCCGGCAGATCAACCTGGTCGATCCGTTCATCGGCGAGTCCGATCGGATCATGGGCGTGCTGCCCTTCTTCCACGTCTTCGCCAATGCGAGCGTTCTCAATCGGACGATCGCGCATGGCGGCGAGATCGTGATGTTGCCGCGTTTCGATGCGAAGCAGGTCTTTGCGGCGGTCAAGCGGACGCGGGCGACCTCGCTCCCGGGGGTGCCGACCATGTTCCAGGCGATGCTCGACCATCCCGGCCTCAAGGGCGCCGACCTGTCGTCTGTCAGGGTGTGCATCTCCGGCGGGGCGCCGCTCTCACTGGCGCTGAAGCAGCAGTTCGAGGCGGCGACCGGAGCCGTGGTCGTCGAGGGCTACGGCCTTACCGAATGCAGCGGGGTCGCGTCGGTCAATCCCTACAAGAAGGACGGCAAGGTCGGCACGATCGGCCAGCCGCTGCCCGGTACGCGCATCAAGCTGCTCGACCGCGAGAATGCGCACAAGGCGGCGCGGCCCGGAGAGGCGGGCGAGATCGCGATTTCCGGCCCGCAGATCATGCGCGGCTATTGGCATAATCCGGACGCCGACAAGGACGTGTTCGTGCTTGGCTATCTGCGCACGGGCGACGTCGGGATGATCGACGGGGACGGCTATGTGTCCGTCGTCGACCGGATCAAGGACATGATCGCGGTGGGCGGCTTCAAGGTCTTCCCAAGTCAGGTCGAGGCCGTCCTCTACCAGCATCCGGCGGTGCGCGAGGCGCTCGTGATCGGCATTCCCGACACCTATCATGGCGAGATACCCAAGGCCTTCGTCACGCTGCGGCCTGATGTCGAGGACAAGCCCGATGGCGCAGCGCTCATGGCCTGGCTCAATCCCCAGCTCGGCAAGCATGAGCGCGTCTGCGCGGTCGAGATCCGCGACTCCTTGCCCAAGACGCTGGTCGGCAAGCTCTCGCGCAAGGAGCTGGTCGAGGAGGAAAAGCTCAAAGCAGAGGCGCGGGAGACATAGTCCCCCGCGCCTTGTGCTCGCCTCTCATCGGACTGCGGCCAGCCAGAAATCGGTGGCCGGAAATCGGTGGCCGGAAATCAGTGGCCGGAAATCAGTGGATCGTGCCGATCGCCTGATCGACCGAAAGCAGGACCACCATGCGTTCGATCTGCCGCCAGTGGCAGAAATGGATGTGATTGCCCTTCTCCCGGCTCTTGTCGGCCCGGAGTGCCGCTTCGATGCCGGCATGATCGCCATAAATCTCGATCAGCGCAGCGGCATCGTCATAGCTCTGCCTGTCGGCGAGCATTGGAAGATTCATCGAATACACCCTTTACCTGCAGATCGGGCCCGGCAAAAATACTGCCGGTCAAAATCCGCCGAGGCTGTTGTCCAAGGGGCGTGCCAAATGGCGGCTTCCGCGTATTTCCGCAGTTTGACTGGTAAAGAGAGTCTTAGCCAAATCCCATGGCGGGACAGCCGGTGTCGTTTCGGTACGGCTGGTATCATTTTGCGATGCGTGGCATGGCGCGCGGATGACCACATCCCGCAGCAACCGCAACATCATGGCCGGCGGCGCGCCGCTGGCGATCCTGACGATCGCCGGGCCGTTCGTCGCCGGCGCCCTCGGCTATTCGCCGAGCATGGGCTTTCTCGTCGGCCTGGGCCTCGGCGTCGCAATTGCGCTGCTGGTCTGGCTGGCAGGATCGCGCTGACCTTCCCTTGATGTGACAAGATCACATCGACGGTTGCGCCGACCGCACGCGGCACCTAAATCATTGCCATGCGCAAATATATCCTCCTGGCGATCCTGTCGCTGATCATCGCCGCAGGCGGCGTGTATCTCTACCTGTCCCGGCCGGACATCGCCCGGCTGCAGGAAAATGCGCTGGAGGGCCGGGAGCCCAAATTTACCGAGCCTCGAAAGCAGATCATCCCGACGGTGGCCATCGCCAAGCCGGTCGGCTGGGCCAAGGACGCAGCGCCCGTTCCCGCCAAGGGCCTCAAGGTCAACCGCTTCTTTGCCGGCCTCGACCATCCGCGCAATCTGCTGCTTCTGCCGAACGGCGACGTGCTGGTGGCCGAGACCAACTCGCCGCCACGGCCGAAGAGCAGCCTGACCGACATCGTGATGGGCTGGTTCATGGGACAGGCGGGCGCGGATACGCCGTCCGCCAATCGCATCGCGCTCCTCCGCGACAGCAATGGCGATGGCGTCGCGGACCAGCATTTCGTCCTGCTGCAGGGCCTTAACTCGCCCCAGGGCATGGCGCTTGTCGGCGACACGCTCTACGTCGCCAATACCGACAGCCTGGTCGCCGTGCCCTATAAGGACGGCGACACCCGGATCACCGCCAAGCCGCGCAAGATCGCCAATCTGCCCGCAAGCGCCCCCAATTATCACTGGGGCCGCGACCTCGTCGCGAATGCGGACGGGACCAAGCTCTACGTCGCGGTCGGATCGAACAGCAATATCGCCGAGAATGGCATCGAAAGTGAGGATAATCGCGCGGCGGTCCTCGAAATCGATCTCAAGAAGGGCGAGGCGATCGTCTATGCTAGCGGACTGCGCAACCCGACCGCGCTGGCATGGAACCCGTGGAACGGCGATCTCTGGGGTGTCGTCAACGAGCGCGACATGCTCGGCTCCGACCTGCCCCCCGATTATCTGACCGAGATCCAGTTCGGCGCATTCTACGGCTGGCCATGGAATTACTGGGGCGGCTACGAGGATAAGCGCGTCGAGCCGGGCAGGCCTGAACTGCGCGAATATACCCATCGCCCCGACTTCGGACTCGGCGCGCATGTGGCGCCGGTCGGCCTTGCCTTCTCGAACGGCGCGGCGCTGGGCGCTCCCTTCGATCATGGCGCCTATATCGGCCTGCACGGCAGCTGGAACCGCAAGCCGCTGGCCGGATACAAGGTCGTCTATGTCGCCTTTGACGGGACCGGCCATCCGACCGGCAAGCCCGTCGACCTGCTGACCGGCTTCCTCAACGGCAAGGACGAGGCGCAGGGGCGCCCGGTCGACGCGCTCGTTCTCAAGGATGGCTCATTGCTGATCAGCGACGATCTCGGCGGCATCGTCTGGCGCGTCAGCAATCCCGCGGCACCGAAGCCTGAGACGCCGCCGGCGCCTGCATCGTAACGCTTCAAAAAGGAAATGCGATGGCTGGGTACGAACAGGACATTTATTCCGACCGATCCCAATAAGCCCAACACGCTGACCGGTGGAGCGGCCGCTGCGCTCGATTTCGATTAATCCAGCGTCCGTCCGGCGCGGCCGGCGAGCTCGACGATATATTGCCAGGCGACGCGGCCCGAGCGGCTGCCGCGCTGGGTCGCCCACTGGATTGCGGCGGCGGGTTCGAAATCGAGGCCGTAGCGCTCGGCATAGCTGGCCACGGCCGCGACGTAATGGTCCTGGTCCATGGCGTGGAAGCCGAGCGACAGGCCGAAGCGGTCGGACAAAGCGAGCTTGTCGTCGACCACGTCGCGCTTGTTGATCGGATCGTCCTGCTCGCTCATCGAGCGCGCGACGATGTGTCGCCGGTTGGACGTCGCATAGAGCCGGACATTGCTGCGGCGGCTCGATGCGCCGCCCTGCAATAGCGAGCGCAGCGCCCGGGCATCCGCGGCGAAATCGCCGTCGAAGCCGAGATCGTCAATGTAGAGGATGATGGGCCGATCGATCCCACGCAGCAGCGTGAAGAGCGCCGCGAGACTCCGCAGATCGTCTGTTGCGACCTCGATGAGCGCCAGGGGCAAGCCTTCCTTCTGCACTTCCCCGACACAGGCTGCGACGGTGGCGGATTTGCCTGTGCCGCGCGCGCCCCAGAGCAGGATGTCATGCGCGGCATGGCCCTGCGCGAGGCGACGGCTATTGTCGAGACAGGCGGCTTTCTGCGCATCGATGCCAGTCAGCAAGGCATAGTCGAGCGGCGCGAAGGCGATCGGCGCGAGACGCCGGCTGTCCCAGCGATAGGCCGGATGCGCCTCGAGATCGATGGGTTCGGGTTCGGCAGGCGCAAGGCGCTCGAGCGCTTCGGCGATGCGGGTCAGCAATTGTCTGTCTTCGGTCATGGCCGCCCTCCCGTACGGCAAGTGCGCCGCGCGGCAAAGATCATAGATGGCGGCTTCATCCCGCCGTGCAGCGCCGCTATAGGCAGCGCATGCCGCACCGGGTCCAGACATTCGTTACACAGATGCGCCCTTATGATGACGCATCGCTTGCCGAGGCGGCGACGCTCATTCGCATGGGTGAGCCGGTCGCGGCGCCGACCGAGACGGTCTACGGTCTCGCCGCCGACGCGACCAATGCCGCGGCTATTGCCCGCATCTATGCGGCCAAAGGGCGGCCCAGCTTCAACCCGCTTATCGTCCATGTCGCGGATATCGCCATGGCTCGGCGGCTGGTCGCCTTTTCGCCGTCTGCCGAGGCGCTGGCGGAGGCTTTCTGGCCGGGCGCGCTGACGATGGTGCTGCCGCGGCTCCCCGATTGCCCGGTCGCCGATCTGGCGAGCGCTGGCTTGCGGACGCTTGCGGTCCGCCTGCCGTCGCATCCCGCGATGCGTGCGCTCATTGCCGCGGCCGGTGTTCCGCTGGCCGCCCCTTCCGCCAATCACTCCGGCGGCATCAGCCCCACGCGCGCAAGCCATGTGCTTGCCAGCCTCGGCGGACGCATTCCCTTCATTCTCGATGCGGGTGCGACCTCGGACGGTGTGGAGTCGACGATCGTGCGTCCCGAGGCGGGTCGAATCGTCTTGCTGCGCCCGGGACCGGTGACAGCGGCGATGATCGAGGATGCGGCCGGCCTTCCGGTCGTGCAGGCGTCGGGCGAGGGGATCAGCGCGCCGGGGCAGCTCGAGAGCCATTATGCCCCCTCCAAGCCGCTGCGGTTGAACTGTATCGCGCCGGCCGCCGACCAATATCATATCGGCTTCGGCCCCGGGCCGAGCCATTACAGCCTGTCGGCCAGGGGCGATCTGGTCGAAGCGGCGGCCAATCTCTTCGCGGCGTTGCATGAGGCCGACGCAAGCACATTGTCGCGCATCTCCGTGGCGCCCATTCCGAACGAAGGGATCGGCGTCGCGATCAACGACCGGTTGAAGCGCGCAGCCGTCTGATCGGGTGCCTGATCAACTGCCGTCACAATAATAGGGATCGTAGCGCTCCTTGCAGCGCTTGCGCAGTTCGCGCCCGCGCGTCCGGTCGGCTTCGTCGCCGCTGACCGTCGCCCAGTCTGCGGCCTTGGCCGTTGCCTTGATCGGCGCCGTGACGACCTTCGTGACGCAACTCGGGAGGAAGAGCAGGGCGCCTGCCGCGAGCGACGCGGCGGCAGGCTTTGGAAATCGCATCATGGTCACCTCGGTCTCGTCCCCGTGGGCACCATAGCGTGCCGAACACGGCGGCAAAATGACGGGAGACGGGATGAGGCGCGGATAAGCCCAGCCGGTGGGGTTCAGTCCTTCACATGCGCCGCGAATTTTTTGCGCAGCTTCTGCAGCTTGGGCGGGATGACCGCCATGCAATAAGGATTGCGGTCGCCGACGCGCGCCCAATAGTCCTGATGATAGTCCTCGGCCGGCCACCAATGGCTCTCGGGCTCGATCGTCGTGATGATCGGATCCGCGAAATCGGCCTGCGCCTCGGCCAGCGCCGCGCGCGCGAGCGCTGCCTCTTCCTCGTTATGCGGGAAAATCGCCGAACGATACTGCGTGCCGACGTCGTTGCCCTGGCGGTTCAGCGTGGTCGGGTCGTGCGTGGCGAAAAAGACGCGCAGCAGGTCGGCATAGCCGATCTGTTCCGGATCGTAGGTGATGCGGATCGCCTCGGCATGACCGGTCCTCCCCGTGCACACCTCCTCATAGGTCGGGTTGTCCTTCGTCCCGCCTAGATAGCCGTTCTCGACCTTCTCCACGCCCTTGAGATCCTGGTAGACCGCTTCCGTACACCAGAAGCAGCCGCCGGCCAGTGTCGCAGTCGCGCTCATTCGCGTCCGTCCTTTCCAGATGTCCGTATGGCGCCGATGTAGGAATTCGGCGTCCGTTCGCAAGACGGCCTAGAGGCGCAGACCCGCCGTCTCGTGCAGACCGGCCATGAGGTTCAGGTTCTGCACCGCCGCGCCCGACGCGCCCTTGCCGAGATTGTCGAGCGCCGCGACCAGGCGGACCTGTTCGCTCGCCGGATCGGCGAAGACGAAGAGACGCATGGCGTCGCTATCCTTCATGAGCTCGATCGGCAATGTCGCCGGCTCATAGCTCGCCTCGACCGAGATGATCGGCGAGAGCGCATAATGCTCGGCGAGCGCGCCGCGCAGCGTGTCCGCATTCGCGTCCTTGGCGAACATGGCGTGATGCAGCGGCACGTCGACGATCATGCCCGAATAGACCGGAGCGACCGATGGCGCGAACAAGGGCCGGTGCGTGAGGCCGCACCGCGTCTGCATCTCCGGCACATGCTTGTGTGCGAGCGTCAGGCCATAAGTGCGCCAGGCCGTCGGTGCGCCATCTGTGCCTTCATAGTCGGCGATCATCGACTTGCCGCCGCCCGAATAGCCCGAGACGGCATTGCAGGTGAGCAACGTGTCGGCCGGCAGCAGGCCATGCTCCACCAGCGGCGCGACGAGGGCGATGAAACCGGTCGAATAGCAGCCGGGATTGGAGACGAAACGGGCGTTGGCCACCGCGTGATGGCCCGAGATCTCGGGCAGGCCGAAGACCCAGCCCTCGGCCGTGCGATATGCGGTGGAGGCATCGATCACGCGCGTCGTGTCGTTGGCGATCATGCCCACCGCGGCGCGCGCCGCGTCGTCAGGCAGGCAGAGGACCACGATGTCGGCGCTGTTGATCGCGTCGGCGCGCGCAGCATCGTCCTTGCGCGCGGCGTCGTCCAGTTCGATGAGCGAAAACTCGGTCCGTCCGGCAAGCCGGTCCCGGATCTGGATGCCCGTGGTGCCGGCGGCACCGTCGATGAAAACCTCGGTCATGGCGATACTCTTCGTCTGGCCGTCACCGGCCTTTCATGCTTGTCCGCGAGCCGCGCGATGACATCCGCGAGCGGCTCGATCGTGACGGCCATCCAGTGCGCATTGGCATGGATGAGCCGTTCGGCGTCGGCCATGAAGCCGACATGGCCGGGGAAGAAGACAATGTCTCCTCGTCGGAGTTCGGCATGATCGTCGAGTAACGTGCCGACGGCGTCGGCCTGCTGGTCGGTGTCGCGCGGGGCCGCGATGCCGCAGGCAGAGAGCGCGACCTGCACAAGGCCCGAGCAATCATGGCCGAGACCGCCGCGCCCGCCCCAGACATAGGGCGAACCGAGATGCCGCTCGGCGACGGCGACCCAGTCGGACTCGGTGTCGCCGATCGGCCGGACATGCCGCGCGTGGACAAAGCCGTCTTCGGTGACGAGGAAATCGCCTTCGATCACGCCCGCCAGTCTGGACTGCGCGGGATAGCGCGCCTTGATCGGCGATTTGATGTCGGGCGCCGTGAAGAGCGGCGCTGCTCCCATCGTCTCATGCGTCGCGGCGATCGGCTCGCCGAGAGCGTCGGACGGGAGATAGCCGACATAATGGTCATGGCCGCAATAGCCCCAGGCCCAGCCACCCCGGACATCGAGCATGTGGAATGCCTCGCCGTACAGAAGCTCGGTAATAGCGGTCGCCGATGCATCGGGTGCGCCGCGCACCGGCACCGATGTCGTGACCACGCCGCGCGTCACCGGCTGTGCATAATGCGGCGCGAAATAGAGGCTGGCCAGCGCGACATCCGCGAGGTCCGGGCGGATCGCTTTCACGCGCGCGTCATAGCCTTGCGAGACGCCATCGAGACGAACCCGCTGACGCTCGAACGAGTGAAACGATATATGGCCTGGCAAATCCTGCTTCATCGGCGCCCACTGCGCCAAAAGGCCTTAACGGGTCAAGTCGTGTGCCCCGAAGGCCTCACTTCAGGCTTTCGCCCGGTGTCGGCGGGATCTCCCGCGAGGCACGATTGATATTATCGGTGCGGGCGACATGCACGACGCCCACCAGGGCCGCCAGAAAGCCTGAGACAGCGCCGACGGCGAGGGCCTGGCGCGGACCGAACTGATCCGCCACCCATCCGACCAGCGGCGCGCCGAGCGGCGTTCCGCCCATGACGATGGCCATGCGAATCGCCATGACACGGCCGCGCATCGTCGGCTCGGTGGTGAGCTGCATGAGGCTGTTGCTGGAATTGAGGAAGGAGAGGGACGCGATACCGATCATGACGAGCGCGGCGCCATAATACCAATAGCCCGGCGCCAGCGCGGCGAATGCGCAGCCGAGCCCGAAAGCGCCCGTGCCGACGATGAGCTGGGCGAAGGTCGAGCGCGTCCGGCCGGCGGCGATCAGCGCGCCCGTGATCGTCCCGATCGCCATCATCGACGACAGCACGCCATAGCCACCCGCATCGGCGTGGAAGATACGCACGGCCATGGTCGAGGTGTAGATGGCGAAGTTCATGCCGAACGTGCCGATGAGGAACAGCATGACCAGCATCGCGATCAGGTCGGCGCGGCCCCGGACATAGCGTAGCCCTTCGGCGAAACTGCCGCGCATGAGGCGCGCACGCTGGGTGGGATGGAGTTCCTTGGTCCGCAGCATGAGCAGCGAGACGACCACCGCGAAATAGGAAACGCCGTTGAGCAGGAATGCCCAGCCGGTGCCGACTGATCCGATGAGCAGGCCCGCGGCTGCCGGGCCGATCATGCGCGCGCCGTTGAAGGTCATGGAATTGAGGGCCACGGCATTGGCGAGATCCTCTTCGCCGACCATCTCCGACACGAACGTCTGCCGCGCCGGGGCGTCGAAGGCGGCAGCGGTGCCGAGCGCGAACGCGAAGATGTAGACCTGCCAGAGCTGGATGGTGCCGCCCAGCGTCATGAGGCCGAGGGCGATGGCAAGAAGGCCCATGACGCTTTGCGTGATCAGCATTAGTTTTCGCTGATTGAAGATATCGGCCGCCGCGCCCGTCCAGGGCAGGAAGAGCAATTGCGGCCCGAACTGCAGCCCGGTGACGATACCGACCTGCGCCGCGCTATGATGCGTCAGTTCGGTCAGAACCAGCCAGTCCTGCGCGATGCGCTGCATCCAGGTGCCGATATTCGAGACGAGCGATCCGGCCGCCCACAGGCGATAATTATAGACCCTTAAAGACCGAAATGTCCCCGCCGCCCAGGCACTCAGCATCGCAGCCGCTCAGCGGCCATAGCGCGCTTGCAGCAGCGCGAAGGCGGCACGAAGCCCGTAGGCCTCGCCGCCCTTGGGCCGGCCGGGCTTGGCTGTGGGGCGCCAGGCAAAGGTATCGAAATGCACCCATTGCGCACTATCCGGCACGAAGCGCTGGAGGAAAAGCGCAGCCGTGATCGCGCCCGCGAAACCACTGTCGCCGCTGTTGTTCAGGTCGGCGATGTCGCTTTTGAAGAGGTCGTTATACGGCTCCCAAAGCGGCATGCGCCACACGGGGTCGTCCTGTGCGGCGCCGAGTTCGGACAGTTCCGCGGCCAGCGCGTCGTCATTGGCGAACATGGCGGGAAGATCGGGGCCCAGAGCGACCCGGGCCGCGCCGGTCAGCGTTGCGAAATCGAGGATCAGCTCGGGCTTGTTCTCGCCTGCCCTGGCGAGCGCGTCGGCCAGGATCAGTCGGCCTTCGGCATCGGTATTGCCGATCTCGACGGTCAGCCCCTTGCGGCTCTTCAGCACGTCGCCGGGGCGGAATGAATTGCCGCTGATCGCGTTTTCCGCGACCGGCAGCAGCAGATGCAGGCGCACGGGCAGATGCGCGGCCATGACCAGCTCAGCCAAGGCCAGCGCGTGCGCAGCGCCGCCCATATCCTTCTTCATGAGGCGCATGCCGGCGGCCGGCTTGATGTCGAGACCGCCGCTGTCGAAGGTGACGCCCTTGCCGACGATGGCAACACGCGGGTGCTCGTCGCGGCCCCAGTCCAGTTCGATGAGACGAGGCGCATTGGCGCGATCGGCGGCGCGGCCGACGGCGTGGATCATCGGATAGCCGCTCTCGAGCCCGTCGCCGCGCGTCACCGTCATGGCCGCCCCGAAACGGTCTGCGATGACACGGGCCTGCCGCTCCATATCGTCGGGGCCCATGTCGGCCGTGGGCGTATTGACCATGTCGCGCACGAGGGCCGTCGCGCGCGCCATGCGCGCGGCAGGCTCAATCGCAGCGGGTTGCGGTGTCAGCAGCACGCGCGGACCCTTCGCGGCCGGCTTTTCCTTGTAGCGCTCAAACTTGTAATGCGCGGTCATCCAGCCGAGAATCGCCGGGCCGGGTTCGCCGCTCGCGAGACGATAGGTGCCTTCCGGCAGAATTTCTGCGAGCCGGGACAAGCACCAGCTGCTCAGGCTGGCAACATTCTTGACGCTGGCGACCGCCGACCAGTCCTGGCCATTGTCGCCGGGAATGACGGCATGAGCAAATGGCGTCGCCTTGAAGCCTTGCGCTTCGAGCGCCGTGCGGGTGCGCTCGGGCTGGTCATTGAGCCAGGCCTCATGGCTTTCGGCATCGATCAGATGAATGAGGTGGGCGGCCTGGGCGCTGTCTGGGCGCACAAGATCGGCTGGATCCGTCATGCCTCCGGATTAGGAGCCGCCGTTCGGTATCGCAAGGCTGTTCCTTGCCCTTCCGCGAGAGTATGACATTGTCAACGAAGGAGGGGATGGCGGACCGGTGCGCCAGCTTGGCCCAGCGCCCGGGCAATGAGGACACAACCCACGAAATTAGCCGCTTCGAGCGTGGTTTCTGCGCGAGACAATCGATGCAGTCCTACGTATAGCGAGGTCCGCAAGCGATTCGACGGCGCGTGCAGGGCGCCGAAAAGAGATAAAGGAGGAGCTGCAAATGCCCTTGGTCAACATGAAGCCGCTGCTTCGTCACGCAATGGACAACGGCTATGCCGTGGCCGCATTCAATCTGGTCGACTACAACACGACGAAGGCGATGGTGAAGGCGGCCGAAGAGCTGAATGCGCCGGTCATTTGCCAGACCTCGTCAAAGACCATCAAATATTACAGCCACAAGGAAATCGTGAGCTGGGTCCGCACCGTTGCGGAGGACTCGCCTGTTCCCGTGGTGCTTCATCTCGACCATTGCCACGACATCGGGATGATCGAGGAATGCGCGAAGGCCGGCTGGACCTCGATCATGATCGATGCGTCCGAGCTGCCCTTCGAGGAGAATCTCGCCCAGTCGCTCAAGGTGCGCGAAATCGCCGAGAAATACGGCGTCGGCATGGAAGCCGAGCTCGGCCAGATCATGGGCGTCGAGGACGACATGCATGTCGATGAAGCGGATTCGGTCCTGACCGATCCGGAGGACGCCAAGCGTTTCTGCGACGCGCTCGACCTGTCTGCCTTCGCTTGCGCCGTCGGCACGGCCCATGGCTATTACAAGGGCGAACCGGTCGTCGACTTCGACCGCATCAAGGCGATCAACGCGCTGACGCACACGCCGATGGCGCTGCACGGCGGCACCGGCCTCTCCGACGAGACGTTCGCCAAGGCGATTGCCCGCGGTGCGGCCAAGATCAACATCTCGACCAACCTCAAGCATGTCTGGGTGCAGAGCTTCGTCGACTATCACAATGCCAAGCCGACCGACTTCGAGCCGCTGCGTGTCGGCGATGCCCAGTATCAGGCGTGCAAGGCGATGTTCCACGGCTTCATCGAGAAGTTCGGCGGCAAGGATCGCGGCACGGCCTTCCTCAACGCGCTCGCCAAGGCGGCCTGAGGAGTCGTCGGGGTGGTCAAGGCAATCATTTTCGACTGCGACGGCGTGCTCGTGGATACCGAGCGCGACGCGCACCGCGTTGGTTTCAATCTCGCATTCAAGGAACTCGGCATCGACGCCGAATGGAGTGTCGAGCTCTATGCCAAGCTGCTGCTGACGGCGGGCGGCAAGGAGCGCATGCGCGTCTATTTCGACGAATTCGGCTGGCCGGCGAACGCCGACACCGATGAGAAGAAGGACGCGCTCATCGTCGAGCTGCACAAGACCAAGACGCAGATCACGTCGGAGCTGGTGTCCAGCCTGCCGGTGCGTCCGGGCATCCTGCGCATCATCGACGAGGCGATGGCGAACGGCGTGAAGCTGGGCGTATGCACCACGTCCAACCCAAAGTTCATCGATGCGGTGCTCGATCTGTTCGGCGCCGAGCGCAAGGCGGCTTTCGACTTCGTCCATGCCGGCGATGTCGTCGCCAAGAAGAAGCCGGCGCCCGATATCTACCTGCTGGCGCAGCAGACGCTCGGCTTGCCGACGAACGAGTGCATCGTGATCGAGGACAGCCGAAATGGCCTGCTCGCCGCGACGCGCGCCGGCTATCCGACGCTGATCACGACCAGCACCTACACGATCGACGAAGAGTTCGACGAAGCGGTCAAGGTCGTCTCCGAACTTGGGGACGAGCCGAATGTTCAGGTGCGGCTGGCCGATCTGACGGCGCTTGCCGCCGCCTATGCCGGCTGACGCGCAAGACTGAATTTGAGTTTGGGAGAGTTACATCATGGCTGACATCACGCTTGCGCTGTTCGAGCGCGCGATCAAGACCACCGCCACCACTGTGCTGCGTAATGAGCATTATTTCTCCGACCTCGACGGTCTCGCGGGCGATGGCGATTTCGGTACGTCGCTGGCCACCGGCTTCCGTGTCATCGATGCGGATCTGCCGACCATCGACAAGAGCGCCATCGGCGCGATGCTGCTGAAGATCAGCATGCTCTGCTCGAAGCATGTCGGCGGCAGCTCGGGTCCGATCTGGGGTACGGGCTTCATGAAGGCTGCCATGGTCAGCAAGGGCAAGGAAAGCGTGACGCTGACCGAGCTTGCCGAGATGATCCAGTCCGCGGTCGACGGCATCATGGCCCGTGGCGGCGCCAAGCTGGGCGACAAGACTCTGCTCGACGCGCTGATCCCGATCGCCGAGACACTGAATGCGGCCGCGGCCTCCGGTACCACGGACCACGCCGCAGTGCTCAAGAACTGCGCCGACGTTGCCGAAAAGGCGATCGACGAGACCCGCACGCTCGTTGCGCATCGCGGTCGCGCCAGCCAGGTCGGCGAGCGCAGTGCCAACACGCCGGATCCGGGCATCGTCGCGATTGCCACGATCCTGCAGGATTGGTGCAAGGAATGGGGCATCGCGCGCACGCCCACCGTCGCCGAGCTGCTCCAGGCGACCGCCTGAGAAAAACTGATTTCGTTCAAGACACCACGGGAGAGGAATAGCCCATGAAGAAGTTCGTCAACGATCCTGCCAATTTCGTGCCCGAGTTCATGGCCGGCGTGATCGCCGCCAACGCGGACCTTCTCGAAGCCATTCCCGAGTTCCAGCTGATCAAGCGCAAGAATGTGGACGCCAGCAAGGTGGCCATCGTGCAGGGCTCGGGCTCGGGCCACGAGCCGGCGCACGTCATGGCCGTCGGTCCGGGCATGCTCACCGCCGCGTGCCAGGGCCCGGTCTTCGCCGCCCCGCCGGTCGATGCCTGCTACGAGACGATCAAGTCGGTCGCGACCGATGCCGGCGTGCTCGTCCTGGTCAATAATTATCAGGGCGACCGCATGGCGTGGGACATGGCCTGCGAAATGGCCGAGGCCGAGGGCATCAAGCTCAAGCAGTTCATCATCAATGACGACGTCGCGGTGAAGGACAGCCTCTACACCGTCGGCCGCCGCGGCGTTGCCGGCAATTTCTTCGTGATGAAGGCTTGCGGTGCGGCCGCCGAGGCCGGCGCCGACCTCGACGCGGTCTATGCTATTGCCGACAAGGTCAACAACAACGTTCGCACCATGGGCCTGGCGCTGACCAGCTGCATCCCGCCCGCGAAGGGCACGCCGATCTTCGACATTGGCGACGACGAAATGGAAGTCGGCGTCGGCATCCACGGCGAGCCGGGCCGCGAGCGCACCAAGATCAAGTCGGCGGACGAGATCACCGAGATCCTGTTCACGGCGGTTGCGGACGATCTGCCCTATAATAAGGGCGACCGCGTGGCGTTGATGATCAACGGCCTCGGCGGCACCCCGCCGGCCGAGCTCTATGTGCTCTACAATAAGGCGGCCCAGCTCTGCGCCGTCCGTGGCCTGACCATCGCCCGCAACTATGTCGGCGAATATTGCACGGCCATCGAAATGGCCGGCTGCTCGCTGACCATGCTCAAGCTCGATACCGAACTGGAGAAGCTGCTGGCTGCTCCGGCCACCACGGCCTGCCGCATCTTCTGATCGTTCGGTCGATCTGAAAAAAGAAGGGCGGGATCGGCTGGTTCCGCCCTTTTCATATTGGGGACTGGCCCCGTCCCCTCAATGTCCTCTCAATCCGCCAGCAGGTCCTGCTCTTCCGGGTGACGACTGAAATAATCGGCAACGAAGCTGCACAGCGGCAGGACCTTCAATCCCTGCGCGCGCGCATCGCCGAGCATGGCCTTGATGAGCCGACTCGCCAGACCACGGCCACGCAGGGCTGGGGGCGTCACCGTATGGGTCGCAACGATGAGACCGTCGCGCCGCTCATATTCGGCGAAGGCGATGCTGCCCTCGCGCTCGAGTTCGTAGCGGCTGCGCTCGACATCATGCCGTACATCCTGGACCATGGGGACACCTCCTGCATCGATATGGGGAACCAAACTGCCCTTGCCGCTTTCTCATGGTCAGCCGAGCGATGACAAGTCCTCGACAGTCAAGATGGAGGGAGGCGCGTCTAGCGGGCGCTCGTCTTGAGCGCACTCCCTCTTTCCTGACAGTCGCTCCATCGGCCTTCTGGAACGGCTCAACCTTTCTCCAGCATTGGATCAAGCAGGCCGGGAACAATGGTGTCGCGTTCCCTGTTGTCAGCCTTGCCAGAGCAAGGAGGCCGCCAGTGCTCCGATCCCGACCCAGACCATTCTACGTTCCAGCCGAGCCTCCGCGCTATGGCGAACGCATGATGCGCATCCGTGCGCGGCGCATGGGCTTTGTCGTCGTCATGCTGCTCACGATCGCCGCGGCTCCGTTCGTGCTGCTCTTCGGCGGGTCCGCCTTCTGACGGCCGCGCGCATGCCATGAGCGACTTTCCACAGGATCGGCTGGTCTTCGTGCCGGATGACATCGATCTGCCCCGCTCGCCGCTGGCGGGTCATCTCGATGCCGAGACCTACGTGCTCGGCGCGTTCAATCCGGGACTGACGCGCCTGCCCAACGGCAATCTCATGATGATGGTGCGCGTGGCCGAGGCGCTGCGCGAGCCGATACGGAACGGCAAGGTTCATGCGATTCGATTTGTGCCCAAGGATCAGCGCACCGGCGATGATGAGCCGCATCCGAGCGCCGGCAAGTTCGTGCTCGATGGCTGGCCGCTCGATCTTTGCGATACGGCCGATCCGCGCACATTCCTGCTCCGTGCCGGCGGCTGGCGCATCATAGCGCTGACCTCACTCTCCTGGCTGTTGCCGGTCGAGCTGTCGCCCGAGGGGCTGGAGGTCGAGACTATCCATTATGACAAGGCCATTGCGCCGTCGGACAATCTGCAATGCTACGGCATCGAGGATGCACGCATCAGCCGAGTGGAGGAGCGCTGGCTGATGACCACCTGTTCGGTCAGCCCGGAGCGTCACTCGACGACGCTCTACAGTTCGGACAATGGCCTCGACTGGCGGTTCGAGGACATCGTGCTCGATCATCAGAACAAGGACATGCTGATCTTCGAGGGCCGCATCGACGGACAATATTGGGCGCAGACGCGGCCGCTCGGCGATCTCTATTTCGCCTATCCGCCAGGCAGCGACTGGCGGGCCGGGCCGTCCATCAACCTCGCGACCTCGCCCGACGCGCTGCACTGGAAGCCGTGGCGCAAGCCCGGTATCCGCCCCCATGCCAACACGGTGGCGACGGCGCGTATCGGCGGCGGCGCACCGCCCATCCTGACCGCCGAAGGCTGGCTGACGCTGTGGCACGGCGTCGAGCCCAAGGAAATCGTCGGCATCTACCGCACCTATGCCTCGATCCTCGACCGGCGCGATCCGTCCCGCATCATCCGCACTCGCCATCATCCCGTGCTCGAGGCCAATCCGGAGCTGACCCGGCCGATCGAGCATCAGATGTATGTGCGCGATGTCGTGTTCACGACCGGTATCGTGGACGGCGATGCCGGAGAGACGGTGCCCGGTCACTATATCGTGGCATCCGGCGAGGCCGATCTGGCCTGCCGCATCACGCATATTCCGAAGGCGATCTTCGCGGCTTGAAAAGGCCGGTTCGAAGATGAAATGAAAATGAAAATTGCCAACGGACACTGACACAAAAACGAAACAAGTCTGACCAGATGAGCGCCTAGTAGCCCGCGAGACGACACGTCTCATTCCATGAATAAGGGGCTACAATGAAGTCTATCCAAAGCGTTCGCGCGCCGTTTCTCTGCGGAGTCGCGATCCTCGCTCTCGCCGGCGCGCCGTTGCGCGCCGCGACCGAGTCGGCCGATGCCGAGGCAGCAACACCGGCAGCGGAAAGCCCGGATCCGGAAGCCGGCGGTGTCATCATCGTCACTGCCCTGAAGCGCGAAACGGATCTTCAGAAGACGCCGATCGCGATGTCGGTCGTCGGCGCGATCCAGATGAAGGATCGCCACGTCGCGAGCCTCTACGATCTGGCCGATGGCTCGGTGCCGTCGCTGCGCGTCGCAACCTTCGAGGCCCGCCAGAGCGCGCTCACCGTCGGCATTCGCGGCATCGTGCCGCTCGACGCCAACCAGCCCGCACGCGAGCAGGGCGTGGGCATCTACATTGACGGCGTCTATCTCGGCCGCCAGCACGGCCTCAATGCCGGCCTGTTCGATCTCGAGCGCGTCGAGGTGCTCAAGGGGCCGCAGGGCACATTGTTCGGCCGCAATACCGAGGGTGGTGCGCTCAGTCTCGTTGCCAAGGCGCCGACCGGCGTGTTCGACGGCCGCGTTTCCGGCGGTGTCGGCAATTATGGCTCCTATAACGGCGAAGCCCATTTCGATCTGCCCGAGTTCCATAATATTTCGATCAAGCTCGACGGCATCGTCCAGTATCAGGGCGCGACCACCAAGAACCCGCTCGCCGGGCAAACGGGCTGGAATTATTATGACCGCCGTGGACTGCGCGCCGCCGTCCGCTGGAAGCCGACGTCCGATATCACGAACGACTTCTCTTATGACGTCGGCTACGACGCCAACTCGCCCTTCTACAGCCAGCTGCTGAACTATAATCCCGCCAACTGCCCAAGCGGATCGGCGACGGTTGCGCAGTCGACCGCACCGGCGTGCACGCTGCCCGGCACGGCCTTCACGGGCATCACGGGCACGATCAAGCCGCTGATGCCCGGCGTCGTCGTGAACGGCACCAGCCGCATGACCACCGCCGACATCGGCGTCCCCCAGCAGCCCAGCATCGACAAGACCCACGGCTTCACGAACAGCTTCAAGTTCAAGGTTTCGCCCGAGATCGAACTGCGCTCCATTACGGCGTGGCGCGGCGTGACCGCGACGCAGTGGGACAATTCGGGCGGCGCGCACCGCGTTCCGGTCGTAGCGCCGGGCTGCACCGGCTCGGCCTGCAACTTCAGCCGCTACAGCCTCGCCGACCTGCGCCAGGCCCAGTTCAGCCAGGAATTCCAGGCGGTGGGCTCGGTGAGTTCGATCGATTATGTGGTCGGCCTCTATTATTTCAACGAGCATGTCAGCGACGATGCCGCGACGCCCAATTCGACTGCTATCCAGGGCTATACGACGGCGGGCCAGACCAGCGGCTATTCCTTCGTGACGCTTGATCCCTGCAGGGGGTCGGCGGGCTTCGGTTCGCAGCCCGGCTGCCGTTCGCAGGACCGTTCCTCGGAGGTCTGGTCGAAGAGCTATGCCGCTTATGGCCAGGCGACCTGGAACGCGACGGATGCGCTGCATCTGACCGTCGGCGGCCGTTATACGCATGACAAGAAGCGTGGCGTGCTGCACTTCTCGCGCAACATCAATTACGATACCAATCCCGCCGCTGCGGCCGCAAACGGCTATGTCCCGCTGGACAAGAGCTGGGACCGTTTCAACCCGATGGTGACGATCGCCTACGACATCAGCAACGCCGTCCACGCCTATGCCAAATATTCGACCGGCTATCGTGCGGGCGGCGCGAGCTCGCGCACGGCAAATTACCAGCCGTTCAACCCGGAAGACGTGAAATCCTATGAAATCGGCCTCAAGTCCGACTTCTGGGATCACAAGGGCCGCTTCAACATCGCGGCCTATATGATGGATCGCGAGGGCAGCCAGGTCGATCTCAGCACGATCCAGCCCACTGCCACGGGCAACTTCAACAATCTCGTCACCTTCAACGCTCCGGGCACGACCAAGATCCGCGGTGTCGAAGCCGAGCTGATGTTGAAGCCGGTGCGTGGCCTGACGCTGAACGCCAGCTATGCATACACCTACACGGACATTCCCGCGGTGCCCGTCACCTACAAGGAATTCACGTCGACGGGCGTCCCGACGGGCAACAGCACGACCGTGGACCAGAAATTCTACATCGTGTTCACGCCGCGCAATGCGGCCAGCGGCTCGATCGACTACGACCTGCCGATCGGCAGCGCCTGGCTGCGCTTCCATCTGGACGGCAACTATTCGCAGTCGACCCAGTCGTTCGACCAGTTCGCGACGCACAATGACTCCTCGCTGCTCTTCAACAGCCGCGTCTCGTTTGCCGATATTCCGCTCGGCGACAGCGGGCAGAAGCTGACCGTCGGCATGTGGGTCCGCAATCTGTTCAACTATGCCTATGTCTATCGCCGCGACCCCACCAACAGCCTGCCTGCGGTGCAGACCGGCAATGTGTTCGTCGGCAGCGTCAGCAACGTGCTGGGCGATTATGGCAACTTCAACACCCCGCGGACCTGGGGCGTGGATGCCAGCCTGAAGTTCTAACCTCCTCTCACGGGAGGTGAGCGGAAGGGCGCGGGCCGTAAGGCTCGCGCCCTTTGCCGTTTGCTGCGTCGCAACATCGGTCGTCAGGCCGATGCCGACTGTTTCGGCCGACTGTCGCGACGAGAAAAATGTCAGGAACAGCAGATTGAGCGCAGCTTCATCCGATCAGTCCACCCTCAGCATGTAACCGACGCCGCGCATCGTCGTGATCGGATCGTCGCCGCCGAATTGGGTCAGCTTGAGGCGCAGGCGGCGAATATAGGCGTCGACAATATTGGTGGTCGGCTCGAAGTCGTAGCGCCAGACACGCTCGATCAGCATGGGCCTGGTGAGAACGGATCCGGCGTTGCGGGCCAATTCCAGCAGCAGATTGAATTCCGTTCTGGGCAGGTCGAGATCCCGGTCCTTGCGCCAGGCCCGCAACCTGGTCGGACTGACGAGGATATCGCCGACACGGATTGTCTCGCTCGAATCCAAGGCATAGCGCCGGGCGCGGACCAGAGCCCGCAGCCGGGCATTGAGCTCGGCGGGGTCGACGGGCTTCACGACATAGTCGTCGGCGCCGGCTTCGAGACCCTCCACCCGTTCGACCGTTTGGCCAAGCGCCGACAGCATGAGGACGGGCAACAGGACGTTGCCTTTTCTCAGATGCTCGAGGACGGCGATGCCGTTGAGCACGGGCAGCATCCGATCGAGCACGACGACATCGAACGCGTCCTGGGCGATCGTCGACAAAGCGGATCGTCCGTCGGAGGCCAGTGTCGAGCGGTGGCCAAAGGCTGCCAATTGCTCGGCGAGCAGGCTTGCCAATGCGGGATCGTCTTCGACGATGAGCACATTGAGAGACGTCGAGTCGGCCACGCAATTTCCACCAGGCTTTTCGCACTCGCTATCCGAGCGCGGCGGGCGGTCAAGGGCCTCTCAGGCCTTTTCGGGCTGGATCGGTAATGGCGGAGACGCCGGGATTCGAACCCGGGGTGCCCCCTTAAGGGCACGACGGTTTAGCAATTTTGCGTTCCTGATGTTTGCGTGCGTGGGGGCATGTTGCCGTAAGCATCAAGAATAGCGGTTTTGCGCGCTTTTTGGCCGTGTGGACCTTTGTTGTATGGTGTCGTATGTGTGCGGTAGCTGCTTACGAAATGCTTACGGATGGAGTCCGCACCGTGCCTCAACTGAAACTCACTAAGACGAACATCGATACGAAGGCCCTTCCCGACACAGCGGAGAAGCCCAACGACATCCTGTATTGGGATGCTGGGCACGACCGCGCGCTGAAGGGGTTCGGTTTGCGCGTCACGCCCACCGGCAAGAAAGTCTTCATTGTGCAGGGTCGCGTGAAGGGTGTGGATGGCCCCGCCGCTCGCTTCACCATCGGCCAGTATGGTGCGTTCACGCCCGAGTTGGCGCGCGACGAGGCAGAGGAAATACTGCGCTCGCTCAAGAAGGGGCTGGACCCGCGCGAGCAGGCGAAGGAGGCCAAGGCAGCGCGCGAACGTGCCAAGGTCCAACAGGTTACGCTCCGGGAGGTGGCAGAGGCCCACATGGGGGACAACTCGCGCCGCAAGCTGCCGCTCAAGCAGAGCAGCCGGGACACCATCGAACGTCATCTCAAGACGACCTTTGCCGCGTGGCAGGACCAGCCCATCTTTTCGATCACCCGCGACATGGTGCGCGACCGCTATAACGAGATGCTCGCGGGCGGGTTGAGCGGCGAGCGCGAGGGCGGATCGCCGGGGCAAGCCAATCAGGCGTTCCAGATTCTCCGCGCCATCTTCTACTACGCGATGGATAATTACCGCGATGAGAAGGACGAACCGATCCTGAAACGGAACCCGGTTCGCGACACCATCAAGAGGTGGCAGCAACTCAAGTCTCGCGAGGATCGCCGCGTGCCGGAGAGCAAGGTTGGAGCCGTCTGGCACACCTTGACCACAGCAAGGGCGTCCGCCGTCACTAAGGCTGACCGGGCGCGCTTGGATCTCGTCATGGTGCTGATGTTAACGGGATTCAGGTTCAGCGAGGCCGCCGCTATGACGTGGGACCGCCTCAAGCTGGATGCGGATTGTCCCACATGGCATCTGCCCGACCCCAAATCCCGCCGAGCTGTCACCCTGCCCTTATCATCGCAGGCGGTGGCCATTCTCAAGCGCCGCCGCGACGAGCGCGAGGACGGGGACGAAAGTCCGTTCGTGTTCCCGTCATGGGGGAAGTGCGGGCACATCAAAGACCCGCGTGGCACCTTCAAGTCTGTCAGCGAGGCGGCAGGGCTGATGCTTAGCGCCCACGATTTTCGTCGCACGTTCATTGACGTTGGGAACGACTATTGCGGGATCGACCTGCTCAGGGTCCAAATGCTTATGCAGCATAGCATGAAGAAGACCGTCACGACCGAACATTACATGAGGCGGTTCAACCTTGAGAAGCTGGCTCCCGCCATTCAGCAGATTGGTGACTATATCGAAGAGCAAGGACGGCTTGCGGGCATTGAAGCGGCCATCGCGGCGGGGGAGAACGTAATCCCCATGGCGCAGCGCGCTTGACGCACGGCTGGGGCCGCGCAGCCTCGCGCACAGCCCCGATCGCGCAGCGCCGCCGGGTAAGGGGCGGCAGCACCCCGATCGCCGCTGTAGCCCGGCCTGTAGCCGAGAGGCCGTCTCGGTCAGGTCCAAATCGCGCAACTCAGGCAAAATTGCGCAAGGCCGGCGACCCGCTAATCGCCCCCTGATCGGTTTACGGACCAAAAATCTGCCGACCTTGTCTTTGCCGATTGCCGCGATCCCGCTTCGGGACAGCGGACCCGCATTTTATCCGAGCGCGGCCCGCAAACATGCGGTAACAAGGTATTGCTGTTGGCTCCCCATGGCGGGGTCGCAGCACAACGAGCTTCATTGAAGCTGCCGACACCCCGACCGCCTGCTTTTGGGTTCTCCGCAGGTCAACGCCTAGCGGCTCATGGCGCTGCGGGCATCGGAAGAGTGTCCGCCATGACTCCCAAAATGCTATCGACCGCCGACGCCGCGCGCCAGCTCGGCTTGGCTCCCTATACCCTCCGCCGTTGGAGGCACGAGGGCAAAGGCCCCCGCTTCGTGAAGCTGGGCCGCTGCCAGCAGGCAGTCGTCATCTACTACGAGGATGACGTTCAGGCGTTTCTTGCCGCGCGAACTTTTGCATCGACCTCTGCGGTGACAGTCAGCCACCCGGATGCGTAGCCCGGTCGCGAAAAGCGGCCGGATGCCTAGCAACACCCGACCGCCTCATCCGAAAGTCCCTCATCCTCGTCCTAGGACCAGTGACATGCACACCATGCAACGGGCCGCCGAAGGTCCGCAACCGAATGCGTTTTCGGCAAAAACAGCGCCGTTTATTTTTTCGCCGAGAGTGAAGGCGACCCCCGACAGATTGACTACCCGCCCGACCGGCTCCGCCCACATGGAGGCTCGTCATGGCTGATCTATCCGATGTGTGGAAGCCGCCAACGGACGCAGATGGGCGTATCGATTGGGCCAGCATGGATAAGGCGCTGCCGCCGCGCGACCCTGAACTTGGCTTTCACCCTGACTGGAAGGACAAGAACGAGTTCGAGCAGTCCCGCCAAAAGGTGATCGAACATCACGCTCGGGTGAAGGAGGCGGAGCTTGAGAAGGAACGGCTGAGGGCTGGTGCGCCTGCTCCCAACCGCGATGCAGAGTTTGAATTTCGTGTCCCGCGCGACGTCTTGCGCAAGGTCAGCCCACAGCCATACGGCTTCGATGACGTGCCGCGCTCCATTGGTGAGTTCGCGTATTACTATTCGAAGGCGACGGGCCACGATCCGAGCGGCATCATTGTCAGCGCCGTAACCGCTGCCGCCTCCGTCATTGATGACCGATACCGGCTAGTCGTGCGCCCGGAGTCCAATTGGACGGTTTCGGCGCGGCAGTGGTCCTTCCTGTGCGGCGAACCTAGCACCGCCAAGTCGCCGTCGATCCGGGCTGCAACGGGTCACATCAAGGCCATGCACAATGCCCTGTTTCAGAGGTGGATCGACAAATGCAGAGCGCGCGAAAAGGGTGAGCCGAGGCCCGAACTGCCTGCGCTCTACACCAGCGACTCTACCGTCGCCGCGTTGGCGGATGCCCTGATTGCGAACGAGCGCGGGCTACTGATGCTGACCGAGGAAATGTCATCATGGATCGGTGCCATCGACTCCTCAAACAAGGGGGACGCGGCGAAGAACCGGGGCGACTGGTTGCAGCTACGTGATGGCGGCCCACGTCAAATCAACCGCGTTGATCGTGGCGCGATGTTGGTGCCAAATTGGGGGGTGTCGGTTCTCGCGGCCTGCACGCCAAGCGGGCTTGCCAAGCAGATGAAGGAGATGCCCGAGGATGGTCTGATCCAGCGTTTCATCCCGAGCATTCTCGCCCCGCCGACCAATGACCCTGTCGGTGATGCTCGGCCTGCATTGACCACATGGGGCCAATGGCTGGAATGGGCATGGACAGCGACAACGAGCCTCTACCCGCGATATGTGACGCTCACGGCAGGCGCGCGAGCTATGTTCGACGCCGAGGTGCGCGAGATCAACAAGCTGGTGATCGCGACGGAGGGCTTCTCACCCGCCTACGCTTCGCACCTCGGCAAGCATCCTGGGATGTTGGGCGAGATAGCGCTGACGTTCCATGTGTTCGGCTGCGGTGCCGGTGGACAGCCCGCGAACGAGTTGGGCCAAGAGGCGATGCAGTGCGCCATCCGGTATCTGCGGAAGGCTCGTCGTCACGCCCACGCGCTCTACACCAGCATCTTGAGCAGCGCGCCCGCGTTCGAGCTGGCGAGCGCGTTGGCCCGGTCCATCGTGGCGGCCGACACTGCGCTGACCACAATCAGCCGCGATTGGATGACGCAGCACTGCCAGATGTTCAGGAAGGCCGACGAGGATATGCGGTTGGCGGCAGTCCAAATTCTAGAGGACGCTGATTGGCTGTCCGCCCAAACGCATGTGAAGTTCTATAAAGGCTGGCCACGCGGGTATTCCGTTCACCCGAAGGTGTTCGAAATCTTCGCGCGGGAGGGCGAACAGTGGCGTGCGCGTCGGGCAGCGGTGAAGGATGCGATTGGCGAAGGGGCATGAACGGCCCCGCATCTCTGCTAACTCTTCCTTGCGCGCACAATAGAAAGGGGGAATTACCCCTCCCTATAAGAGCAAGCTGCACGTGTAATGCAGAGATAGCAGAGATGGTTTCGCGGGCTTCAGTTCAGGCGTGTAGCTGCCTTTTACGGGGCGCCATCAAGACTGTGCTCGGCTGAATAGCTCCGGACGGAATAGAGCCGTGGTCAGCCGCCAGCCCGACAAGTGTCGTCCATATGTCAGGTGCTCGCCGCCCTTCTGACTGTAGGCGTTTCACATTGAGCGGAACTGTCCGATGCACGAGGTCACCGACGGTGATGATACCGGGCGGTAGGCCCAGCGGGTCGAGCGCGACCAGCACCCCGCCTACGAGCAGCAAAGCGGTGGCGCCACCGACACTCCACCATGCGGCCTCTGTCAGGGCCGCGATCAGAGCAACGATACCAATCAGGCAAGCTACGATTCCGATCCCGCCCATTGCCGTCACGTTGAGCGTAGGCAGTCGAAGCCCGGTCATCTTTCGAAGACGCTTGAACACTTTTCTCGGCGTTCCCCCACTCAGCTCCGTTAACGGCGTTGACGGCGTAAAACCTGATCTGCTCTGCGATGTGCGTCTCATCATATAGAATACTGCGGATGAGGCGCAGGAGCCCGATTTGTCGTCCCAATCGGATGTTTGGCTTCGGATCACTTCATATAAATCGCCGACAGTGTTGCAGCGCTCTGCAACGTCATCCGCTACGGCAATACCGAAAGTGCTTTCGATCTCTTCGAGCAAGTCGATAGCACCCCACTCGGGGTCGAGATTTAGTGCGTTGGCCATGCAGCTATAATGCACTTCGCAGACGGGGCTTTCAACCGTGGTCACCACATGCAGGCCGCTGTGGGCCGCGCTGGGGCGCGAAAGCACCGCGCTCGTCGCTAGGGTAGCAGTTACCCCCCGGCTCGCGCTGTAGTCGCCCCGTAACTCCGCGTAAGTGCATGTAGTTCCAGCCAAAAAGTCACGACCGACAAATATAGTATTTTACGGTCGTGAACTAGAAAACTGCGGAACTACTTGTTATTGCATAAAACATTTGCGGACCTTCGCGGCCAGTAGTTACGCATAAGCCTACCGTAACTTTTGTCCGAAAGTTGAGTTCGATATGTCCGACGATACCGACACCCGTATTTCGCCAACTCTGCATCCCGGCATTGCTGGCGAGATTCCCGATTACGACGAAGATACTCGCCCTCTGCTCGGCCAGACCGAGACGGCGGTGGATGCTGCATTCAAGGCGTTGCAGTCCATCCACAACGCGAAGGAGGGCGCGGCGCTGAACCCCTCACTGAATCCCTTTGAGCAGCTAGTCGCCGTCGATGACCACGCGATCAAGGTGATGAACAAGGTCTATGGCTCGTGGTCGCGCGCGGTCGATGTGCTGAACAACAACATCTCCACGATGGAGAAGGAACTGAACGCTCCCGTCGAGAGCAAAGCATCCCGCGCGATGGCGACCGAGATTCGGCAGCACTTCGCCCGCCTTGAACAGGGTCCGCGCATGAACGCGCTGCGCAAGGCAATCGAAGCGGGCGACGAGACGACCGCGACAGCCGTATTAGGCGCGCCGAGCTATCTCTCCGGCTTCGACCCCGAGCTTCATGCCGAATTCTTGAGAGATTGGCACGAGGCGCAGCAGCCTGTGACCGCGAAGAAGGTCCGGGCCATGAAGGCGGCCGCCGACATGCTCAACAACCGATATACGCTGCTCAGGGGCGCCGTCGAAAAGGCGGTCGGCGTCCACGAGGAGTATAACGAGGATCGGCAGGGCAGGCGCTTGCTCGTCCGGCGCTGGACCGCCGCCGAGATCCGCGAACGGGTGCGGGCATCCAATGAACGCTTCGCCGTTCCGGTCTGACCTACTCGACCGATTGATCCGATCCTGATTCATCAAATTGAGGCGAGCATGAGCGACAAATACATCCCGCCGTGGGGAGAGGGCTGGAAGCCGCCGGAAGTCCCGGACGGTCTCGTCACGGCGGGCAACCCAAATTGGGTGAAAGGCATGAAAAGCCCGAACCCGGCCGGCCGCCCTCCCGGTCTATCTCCGCAATCCAAGCTCCTCGCGCGGATGTTGGAGAATGCGGACGGGATTTTGGATGCCATCATTGCAAAGGCGATGGAGGGGGATAGTTCCAGTGCGTCCCTGATCCTCGCCCGCATCGTTCCCGCGCTCAAGAGCCAAGCCCAAACCGTCCAGTTCGCATTCGATGCCACCGCCCCGGTGAGCGAGCAGGCCGAAGCGATCCTCACCGCTATCTCCGCGGGGCATGTGTCGCCCGATGTGGGTCGGCAGATTTTGGAGGCGGTGAACGCGCTCAGCCAGATCAGAGCCAGCGAGCAGCTTGAGGCCCGCATCGCCGCTCTTGAGGAGAAGCATGCATGATCGCGCACTCGCGGCAAAAGCAACTTCGCTGCAAAAAAGGCCGAGATCGACCCGCTTTCGCGCAGATTGACCTATACCCCGACGGAGGCCGTGCATGACCACAATCTCAACCGCCCGGAACCGCGTCATCACGGAGCAGCCCGCACCGGACGATGTGTTCGTGCAGATCATTCTCTTCGGTGAGGGCGACACGCCCGGAACCGTCGCCGGTCGCAGCCTGCGCTACCTCCCGATCAGCGCCTATCAGGAATGCTTGGATTGGGCGCTTGGCATCGCGGACCAGATGGCGCGCCCGCTCTATGTCGTGCCGCTCAATCACAACGACATTCTGCGGAGCCCCCAGCGGTGGACGCCATACCGCAACTTTATCGCCAACATGAACGATCAGGAGCGGGGCGAACTGCGCCGTGTCGTGGTCACCACATGCTGCGAGATCATGCGCGACTGCGACGACTGGCACGTCCGCGCCGATGCCCACGACATTCTCACTCAACTGAAGGTGATACGACCATGACTGACAAGCGTAACAACACCGAAGAACGCTTCGCTGACATTCCCCTCGCGGAGCGTCGGGCCAAGGATGCAGCGAGCCAGAAGGAAATTAAGGACGGCCTGCTGCGGCGTCACTTCCACGGGATGGGCGCACCGCACTTGGCACCGGAGCCGGATAGCCAGGACTGACCACGCATGTCCCTCCGCACCCTTCAACGGCGTGTCGCCAAGATTGAGAAGGGCCGGAAGCCACGACCGTCGCCATTCGTGATTCTCTGCGGTTCATTCGAGGAGTTCGCGGACGCCACCTATGCCGAGGTCGTGGCGGGCACGCTGGACCGCCAATTTCTGTATATCCTCGACACGCTGCGCACATGGGACGAGGGCGGGGTATGGGCGCTGGCGTATGCGCGCTGACGGTGAACCCGCGTGGCTACTAGCGTGGCGGGAGTAGCAGAGTCGGCCCGCACCGCCCCCAGCCCCTAAACCGCCGCGTCCCAAGCCGGTGGACGGGCTACATGTGCCGCTCCGTATGCGCGGTCAGGCAGCGGCCATCGGTATCATCGAGCCGGACCCTTGGCCGTTCGACGGGTGTAAGCGCCGGGAGCCGGTGATGGACGAAGATCATCCGGGCCGCGTGGTCAGGAAGGTAGGTTGGCACCGCTGCCTCAAGTGCCGCCGTCCATTTTTCTCAGAGGACGTGCTTCGCCTGCGGCTATGCAGCGGCGCTCAGGGATGCCGGGGCGACGAGGACCGATACAGATAGAGAGTTCCGTTTGCGCGGTGGTTGAATGCCATTGCCGCGCCGAGGGTTAAGGCCACCGACCCCTCGCCTTCAAAACATCGGGGCCAGCAGCGGGGCGACACCTCCTTTGCCACTGCCTGACGCTGCCAGCACCCTGCGCCCTCGGGCGTGGGGTGCTGCTATGAGTCGCGCTTACGGCTCGCGGCGCTGCTTACGACCTGCTTACGAGCCGATTTTCGGGCGCGCACAGCGTTGCCAGCGCCCCTGAGGGCGAAGTGCGTAAACGGCTGTATTTGCTAGTGTTTTGGCGGAGACGCCGGGATTCGAACCCGGGGTGCCCCATTCAGGGCACGACGGTTTAGCAAACCGCTGGTTTCAGCCACTCACCCACGTCTCCGCGCGCTGCCCAAAGGCTGGTCGAGGCAGCGAGAGACGGCCTATAGCGGCGGCCATGCGGCATGGCAACGCCCGGATTTGCCGGAATTCAAGGCGGATGGAACGGAAGCGCGGCGCGATGCGTTGAGTTCAGGCAATCGTTCCCGTGCTTCCGCGACTCGGAGGCGGCGGCGTTTTGTGTGCATTCCGGAACCAACGCGGAACATTGTGCGCCGCACAATGGCAGGGAACTCGACTCGTCCCGACTCATCTTCGACTCGTCGTTGAATCCCGGGAGTCGATTCGACTCCCGCAAAACCGCTCTGTTAGCGCCAGCTTCCATATCGACAATCTGTAACAAGCAGACTGAAACGGGTGGCAATCAACAAACTATCCCTGCGCGGCGCCGTGAAGAAAATCGCGGCACTGACCCCGGAGCGCGAGATTTATCTGCGCTCGGGCGGGACTGTGAAATTCGTCCGCATTTCCGCCCGTCTGCAGCTCGCCGTCGCGGGCCTCATCCTCATGCTTCTCGGCGGTTGGTGTGTCGTGACCGGCTCGATGCTGTGGAGCCAGGCCCACCTGTCCGCCGAGCGCGCCTCGATTGCGCGCGAGCGCGCCGCCGTGATCGACGGTCAGGCGCGCGTCGAAGCCTATAAGGGCTCGGTCAGCGAAATCGAGCGAGACATCAAGGCACGCCAGAAGGCGTCGGACGACCTGCTGAAGGCCTATTTCGGCGACGTCCCCGCAGCCCCGAAGGCGAGTGGCGCCGCGCCCGCGAAGGCCGGCAAGGTCAGCGCCGTTTCGCCCGAGGCGGCCCGCCTGCTCGATCTGCGCGCCAGGCAGGATGCATTCGAAGCCAGGCTGACGACCGCTGCCCGTCAGCGTCTCGCCAAGGTCGAGGCTGCAATCCGCGGCTTCGGGCTCAATCCCGCCGCGTTCACCAATGCGCGGGGCGGCATGGGCGGTCCCTATGTGCCGGCACATGGCCTCATCGCCACCGACCCCGAATTGCGCGATCTTGCGACGCTGCTGAGCCGCCTCAATGCGATGGAGACGACGCTCGCCACCATTCCGTCGGATCGGCCGACCGCCGCGCCGATGGAAACCAGTTCCTACGGCTATCGCCGGGATCCGTTCAACGGGGAGACAGCCTTCCATGCCGGCATCGATTTCCCCGGCGCATATGGTCAGCCGATCATCGCCGCGGCCGCCGGCCAGGTGAGCTTCGTCGGCCAGAGACCGGGCTATGGCAATGTGGTCGAGATCGACCATGGCAATGGTATCTTAACGCGCTACGCTCACCTCTCACGCTTCGGCGCCCGGGTTGGAGACAAGGTGGCGCGCGGCCAGGCGATTGCCCGCATGGGCTCGACCGGCCGCTCGACCGGCACCCATCTCCATTTCGAAGTGCGCGTGCGCGGCGAAGCGGTCAATCCGCGCCGCTTTTTGGAGGCCCGTCAGGATGTTCTCGAAGTCCAGAAGCTCGCAAAGCAGCGCCTCGTCCGTGGCAACCGGGGCTAGGCATACGCCTTTCTCGCTTCTGGGCAGTGATGTGATCATTCGCGGCGATGTCGAGGCGCGTGTCGACCTGCATATCGACGGTCAGGTCGAAGGCGACGTCGTCTGTGCCGCGCTGGTGCAGGGTGCGGAAAGCCGCATCAAGGGCCATGTGACTGCCAAGACCGCGCGCATCGCGGGGACCATCGAGGGCTCGATCACGACGGAAGAGCTGATCGTCGAAGGCAGCGCGCGTATCTCCGGCGACGTCACCTACCAGACCATCGCCATCGCGACGGGCGGACAGGTCGACGGAAAGCTGACCCATAAGGACCCCGGCACGCAGGGCGACCTCAAGCTCGTGAAGAGCTGAGCGCCCGACATCCAGCCGCCGCATTGCAATCTCCGCGTAACTTGGGCAGCGTCTGGCCGTTGTCGAGGAATGGAGTGCAATGGCTGAAATCCTGTCGTCGGTCCGCTGGGGCTGGGTGGTCCTCGCGGCGGTGCTCGCGCAGGCGCTCCTCATTCCCGTCGATTATGCGCTAAGCGCCTTCGGGGCGTGGCTGGGCTGGGTGCGCGGCGACCTCCTGTTGTCGCGCGTCGCGATTCTGCTGGTGATGTTCCTCGCCGGTCTGTGGGTGTCGCGCCATGCCAAGGCGCATTTCACCGCCAATGGCCTCTTTGTCGGTCTTGTCGCGGTGCTCATCTACTTGCCGGTTCTGATCGCGGTCCAGCCGCCTTATCCCTTCCTCGAGGTCGTGAACGGGCTGCTCAAGATCGTGGCGGCGACCCTGGGCGGCGGGCTGATCGGTCACCGGAAGCGGCGCGGGATCAGGAAGCGGGCGCGGGGCTGAAGACTGGGGGCCGAAGACTGGGGGCGGGAGCGCGGCATTGGAACAGGGGGCACCGAGCAACGACAGCAACGCGCTGCGGCTGCGGACGGTCATCGCCTGCAATATCGGTGTCTGCCTCGAGGGGTTCGACTTCATCGCCTACACCGCCTTTGCGGCAATCATCGGCAAGCTCTTCTTTCCCGCCGGGGATGCGCTCGCGGGCGCGTTGCTCGTCTTCGGGGGTTTTGGCGCCGCTTATGTGGCGCGTCCTGTCGGCGGCCTCTTCTGGGGCGTCTATGCCGATCGCTTCGGGCGCCGCCGCGCGCTGGCGACGATCGCCATGCTCATGGGTCTTGGCACCCTCGGCATCGCGATCGCGCCGACCTACGCGGCCGTGGGCATGGTCGCGCCGGTCATCGTCCTCACAGCTCGCCTCGTGCAGGGCTTTGCCGCCAGCGGCGAGTTCGCCAGCGCCACCGCGATGCTGGTCGAGCTTGCCCCGCCGGGACGCCGCGCCTTCTATGCGAGTAGCCAGATGGCGGCGCAGGTCGTGACCATTGGCCTCGCGACGGGGGTGGCAGTCCTGCTATCCGACAATCTGACGCCCGAGGCGCTGGAGAGCTGGGGCTGGCGCTTCGTCTTCGTCCTGGGCGCATTGCTCGCGCCTTTCGGCCTCTACATGCGCACCCGGCTCGCCGAATCGCCCGTCTTCCTGGCGCTGCAGTCGCGAGGACGCGCGGAGCCTATGCCCATCGGCCATGTGCTGCGCGCCCACATGCGCGCCTTGGCGCAGATCGCGGGCATTGTCGTGATCAGCGCCGCAGCGCTCTATCTGATCCTCGTCTTCATGCCTGTTTTCGCAGGACAGCAGCTCGGCCTGCCACCGCGCGCTGTCCGGCTGACGATCATCCTCTGTGCATTCGCCGAGATGCCGGTGATCCTCCTTGCCGGATGGATGGCGGATCGCTGGGGCGCGGCCCGCCTCCTGCTGCTGGCCGCGCTGGCTTATGCTTTGATCGCGCCGCCGCTTCTGGTCTGGCTGGTCCATTCGCCGTCCATGGCGGTGTTTGCGCTTGTCGAGCTTGCCTGCGCGCTGCTGCTCGGCATGATGACCGGCCCGATGCCGCTCGTCATTTCCGGCCTGCTGCCGGCCAGCGTCCGTTCCAGCGGCATCGGTCTTGTCTTCAATCTTGTCGGCGCCATTTTCGGTGGTCTCGGCCCGTTCCTCATCACGGCCTATGTCGGCATGACCGGCGATCTGACGGGGCCGGCCTGGTGGGCGTTGTTCACGGCGCTCGTCGGCGTCTTGGCGGCGGAATATGTCCTGCGCTATGCAAGAGGGGACGGCGCCGTGGGTGCGCCGGATGAGGAGAGCGTGACGTGAAGCCGAAGGTAGCGCTGGAAGACCGGGTCGAGATCGAAGAGCTGATGGCACGCTATGCCTGGGCGCTCGATACGGGCGACTTCGAAGGCTATGCGGCCTGCTTCACCGAGGATGGCTGGCTCGAGCATTGGCCGCAGGGGCGCTGCCATGGCCGCGACGGTCTGAAGCGCGCCACGGACTCGCTCTGGTACGACAAGCCCGATCAGTATCTCGGCCGCCAGCATCGCATGTCGCAAGTGCTGATGACGCCGGAGACCGGCGCGGAAGGGCAGGGCGACCGGCCCGGCGTGCGGATCAAGTGTTTCTGGTCGATCCTTCAGCACGACGTCATCACCTTCGAGAACCGTGTCTTCGGCATGGGAACATGGGATACGCTGGCGGTGAAGGAAGCCGACGGCGAATGGCGCCTCAAGAGCGTCTATGTCGATCTATGGATCAATGGCCAGGTCCCCTGGGTGGGCGAGCCGCGCGCCTGGAGCCGCAACCAGTCGGCTGCTGCGGAATAACTATCCATTTCCAATGCTCTTGCCTTCGCAGGAGCACTGCGGCGGATCACCGCTCCTTGGTGGCGCTGAACGCGATCTCGGGATTGCGCTCGGCCTGATAGCCGACATCCCATGCCGACCGGGCCAGGAAGACGGGATTTTCGTCGCGGTCCCTTGCCATGTTGGTGCGGTTGATGCTGGCGAAGCTTTCGATGGTGCGCGCCTCGCCGCCCAGCCAGCGGGCGGTATCGAACGGCGCCGGCTCCAGCGCCGCCTCGACCTTATACTCGGCCTCCAGCCGCGAAATCAGCACGTCGAGCTGGAGTTGGCCCACGACGCCGACGATCCACTGGCTGCCGATCTCGGGATAGAAGACCTGGATGACTCCCTCTTCGCTGAGATCGTCGAGCGCCTTGCGGAGCTGCTTGGTCTTGGTCGGGTCCTTCAGCGCGATGCGGCGCAGGATTTCGGGTGCGAAGTTCGGCAACCCCGTAAAGCGCACGTCGGCCTTCTCGCTCAGCGTGTCGCCGACGCGCAGCGTGCCATGATTGGGAATGCCGATGATGTCGCCGGGCAATGCCTCGTCGGCGATCTCGCGGTCCTGCGCGAAGAAGAGGATCGGCGAATGCACCGCGATCGGTTTGCCGCTGCCCGATGGCGTGAGCTTCATGCCGCGGCGGAACTTGCCGGAGCACAGGCGCATGAAGGCGATGCGGTCGCGGTGCTGCGGGTCCATATTGGCCTGCACCTTGAAGATGAAGCCGGTGACATCGCCGCGTTCGGGTTCGACCGGCGCGGGCTCGGCCGGCTGGGTGCGCGGCGGCGGCGCATGAGCCGCCAGCGCCTCGATCAGCTCACCCACGCCGAAGCGCTTGAGCGCCGATCCGAAATAGACCGGCGTCAGGTCGCCGTGGCGATAGGCGGCGAGGTCGAAATGCGCATAGCCGCCCTGTGCGAGCTCGGCTTCTTCGCGTAATTTGGAAAGCCCATCGCTCGAAAGCAGCTCGGCGAGTTTCGGATCGTCGAGGCCGCTCAGTTGCGTGAAGCTGCCGTCGAACTCCTTGCTCGGCCCGACCGGCTGCATCAGGCGGTCGGTGGCGAAGTCGTATATGCCCTCGAACGCGCCGCCCATGCCGACCGGCCAGCTCATCGGACATACGTCGAGCGCCAGCTTGTCGGCCACTTCATCGAGGATCGCGAAACCGTCGCGGCCTTCGCGGTCGACCTTGTTGACGAAGGTGATGATCGGGACCGAGCGGAGGCGGCAGACCTCGAAGAGCTTCAGCGTCTGCGGCTCGATGCCCTTGGCCGCGTCGATCACCATGACCGCGCTGTCGACGGCCGTGAGCGTGCGGTAGGTGTCTTCCGAGAAATCCTCGTGGCCCGGCGTATCGAGCAGGTTGAAGGTGATGACGCTGCCATCGGGCTGGGTGCGCTCGAAGGTCATGACCGAGGAGGTGACCGAAATGCCGCGCTGCTGCTCGATCTTCATCCAGTCCGATCGGGCGCGCCGGTTGGCGCCGCGCGCCTTCACCTCGCCGGCAAGATGGATCGCGCCGCCGGCCAGCAGCAGCTTCTCGGTGAGCGTGGTCTTGCCCGCGTCGGGGTGGGAGATGATCGCGAAGGTGCGACGGGATGCGATGGACATGGGCTTCGTTTCGACTTTCCAACCCCGTCATCCCCGCGAAAGCGGGAATCCAGGTGGCGTTAAGCCGCGCCTGTGATTCTGGAGTCCCGCTTTTGCGGGAATGACGGTTGATTTGAAGGCGGCCCTTACCCTCGAACCAGCCTAACGTCCATGCCCCAGCTTTGCGCCTCTCCAGGGCGGATCCTGACGATGCCCGGCTTGTCCCAGATCTCGCCCGCGAACCCGACGGGATCGGCGATGCCGGCCCAGGGCTCGATGCAGACGAAGGGGGCGCCGGGCTTGGTCCAGATGCCGAGATTGGGCATGTTCTTCCAGCCGATGCGGAGGCATGGAAAACCCTCCACGCCATAGACGACATGGTCGCTGCGTACATTTTCCCAGATCAGCGCATCGTCCGTGAACAGATCGTCGCGCAGGCCGAGCCGCCGACCATCCAAGGGGCTTTGCCGAGGATCGGGCGCGATGAGATTGTTCGAAAGCTGCCGGAGTGCCTCGGGCTCCTCCCGCGCGAAGGTGATGCCATGCGCATCACGTGGAGCGCCATAGGGCAGGGGCCACGCAAAGGCTGGATGAAAGCCGAAGCTGGCCGGCATGTCCGCTTTGCCGTCATTGGCCGTCCTGATATCAATGAACAGTGTCGCCTCCTCCAGCGTGAAGGCGACATCCAGCGTGAACGCGAAGGGAAAGACGGCGCGCGTCGCCTCATTGTCGGACAAGCGCATGGCGACCCGGCTCACGTCGCGCTCGAGAAGTTCGAACGTCTGGCGCCGGGCGAAACCATGGCGGGGCAGCTCATATGTCTTGCCGTCGAGGCGATATTTGCCACCGGCCAACTTGCCGACGATGGGGAAGAGCAATGGCGCGCGACCCGTCCACCAGGTCGGATCGCCGTTCGTCATCAACTGGTGCCCGTCAGCGTCCTTGAGGCTCGAAAGTTCGGCGCCGAGCGGGTTGATCGCGGCAGACAGGTGGCCAGAAGTGATTTTAATCATTGACGGCGCGTCCAATCCGAATGGCGATGGGGGTATTTGGCTATCCGCGCAGCACGCCACCCATCCTGGCTGCAGCTGCCACCACCTTGTCGGCGACGGCTTTCAGTTCCTCGTCGGTGAAGCTCTTCTCGCCCGGCTGGAGCGCGATCTCCACGGCGAGGCTCTTCTGCCCCTCCGGCACGCCCTGTCCGGCAAAGAGGTCGAACAGCCGGGCCTCGACGATGGTTCCCTTGTCGGCGCCCCGCACGGCGCGCACCAGCGCATCGGCCTCGACCGTTTCTGGCACGAGGAAAGCGAAGTCGCGCGTCACCGCCTGCAGCGTGGGCGGTGAATAGAGCGCGCGCATGAAGCCGGCCTTCTTCTTTGCCGGGATCGCGTCGAGCATGATCTCCGCGGCCACCACCGTGCCACCCAGATCGAACGCCTTGGCGATGCGCGGGTGCAGCACGCCGTAGCGCGCGACGATCGTCTTGGGTCCGAGGCGCAATGTGCCGGACTGGCCGGGGTGATACGCCTCTCCCGCTTCGCCCATCATCTGCAGGTTCGCGACCGGTGCACCGGCCGCCGCCAGGATCGCCAGCACTTCGGCCTTCACGTCGAAGGCGTCGAAGCCCTGTGCCTTGCCGGTCTGCCAGCCACGCGCGCGCTTCTCGCCGGCCATGACGAGGCCGAGCGTCGGCTGTTCGTGGCTGCTGCCGTCTCCGGCCCGGAAATAGCGCCGGCCCAGCTCGAACAGGCGGATCGACGCGGCGCCGCGGTCGGCATTGCGCCGCGCGGCGGAGAGCAATCCGGCGAGCAGCGTCGGGCGCATGACCTTCATGTCCTCGCTGATCGGATTGGCCAAAATCCAGTCGCCGCCGCCGAAGGGCGCGGCTTCGGCTTCCGAAATGAAGGACCAGTTGATCGCCTCGTTGAGCCCGCGTGCGGCGGCCGCGCGGCGCGCGCGGCGCTCGATCATCTGCAGCGGTGTGGCGGTCGGCTTCGCGACACCGTCAGTGCGGGGAAGCGGCGTCGACGGCAGCTTGTCCAGCCCCTCGATGCGGATCACTTCCTCGACGATGTCGGCCGTGCCGTGAACATCGCGGCGCCAGCTTGGGGCGGTGACATTCCAAATCTCGCCAGCCTCCCTCACGCCGTCGCCCCGGACTTGATCCGGGGTCCCGCTTCCACGGGCATGACGAGAAATTGTGAAGCCGAGCCGCGCGAGAATGTCCGCCTGGCGCTCGGCCGGGACGCTCATACCTCCGAGGTCATCGACCATTTCCGGCCTGTATCCCGGGACGACATTGGGTGCGGTGGGCGGGGTGCCGGCGCGGGTGATCGCGCTCGGCTGGCCGCCGCAATGATCGAGCACCAGCTTCGTCGCGATAGCAAGACCGTCGTCGAGGAAGGCCGCATCGACGCCGCGTTCGAAGCGCTGGCGCGCATCCGATGTGAGGGCGAGCTTCTGTCCGGTCCGCGCGATGCTCTCGGGCGAGAAATAGGCGCACTCGATGATCACGTCGGTCGTGCCCTCGGACACGCCGCTATGCTCGCCGCCCATGATGCCGCCAATGTCGTGCACTGCCTCATTGTCGGCGATGACCGTCATCGTCGCGTCGAGCGTGTAGGTCTTGCCGTTGAGCGCGAGCACCTGCTCGCCGTCCTTGGCCTTGCGCGCGACCAGGCCGCCATTGAGCTTGGCCTTGTCATAGACGTGCAGCGGCCGGCCGAGATCGACCGAGACGAAATTGGTGATGTCGACCAGGACCGAGATCGGCTTCTGGCCGATGGCCTTCAGCTTGGCGCTCATCCAGTCGGGCGCCGCGCCATTCTTCACGCCGGACACGGCCTGCGCATAGAAGGCCGGGCACCCGTCGGGATCGTCCGTGCGCACGTCCGGCGCAGGGCCATCGCCCGGGATGGGATCAAGATTCGCCATGCGGTAGACGCTGGCCAGCGGGTTCAGCGTGCCGAGACCCTTTGCCGCGAGATCGCGCGCAATCCCGCGTACGCCCATGCAGTCTTGCCGATTGGGCGTGATCGAGACATCGATGACCGGGTCATCGAGATGCGCATAATCGGCGAAAGCCGTGCCCACCGGCGCATCGGCGGGCAGCTCGATGATGCCTTCATGATCGTCGCCCAATTCGAGCTCGCGGGTCGAGCACATCATGCCGTTGGATTCGACGCCGCGGATCGCGGCCTTGCGCAGCACCATGCCGTTGGCGGGCACGGTCGCGCCTTCGATGCCGAACACGCCGACCAGGCCCGCGCGGGCATTGGGCGCGCCGCACACGACCTGCAGCGGATTGCCGTCACCCTGGTCGACCGTCAGCACTTGCAGCTTGTCGGCTTGCGGATGCGGCGCGGCGGTCAGCACCTTGGCGACCTTGAAGCCCTTGAGCTTCTCGGCGGGATTTTCGACCCCCTCGACCTCCAGGCCGATGTCGGTGAGCGCGGCGAGAATCTCGTCCAGCGACGCGGTCGTGTCGAGATGTTCCTTGAGCCATGAAAGGGTGAACTTCATGCCGAAACCCTCCCTGGCAAACACCGTTTGGCTCGGGCGAAGTCGAGAACCTGCCCGATGACGCCACGCGTGTCTCGACGACGCTCGACACGAACGGGGAGGGTGAGGATGTGGTCGCTCATGCGCCGACTCCCCCGCTCAGCGTGGGCACGTCCAGCGCCGAGAATCCGTAATGCTTGAGCCAGCGCAGGTCGCCGTCGAAGAAGGCGCGCAGATCCTCCATGCCATATTTGAGCATAGCGAGGCGGTCGATGCCGCAGCCGAAGGCGAAGCCCTGCCATTCAGCGGGATCGAGCCCGCAGGCCGTGATCACCTTGGGGTGGACCATGCCGGACCCAAGCACTTCCATCCAGCCTCCATTGTCATCGTCTCCATGGCCGCCGATGACGCGCTTGCCCTTTTCCCAGGTGAAGCCGACGTCGACCTCGGCCGAAGGCTCGGTGAAGGGGAAGTAGCTGGGGCGCAGGCGCAGGACGATGTCGTCGCGCTCGAAGAAGGCCTTGAGGAAGGTCTCCAGCGTCCATTTGAGGTGACCCATGTGGATGGCCTTGTCGATGACCAGGCCCTCGATCTGGTGGAACATCGGCGTGTGGGTCGCATCGCTGTCCGAGCGATAGACGCGGCCCGGCGCAATGATGCGGATCGGCGCGGGCGTCGTCATCATGGTGCGGATCTGCACGGGCGAGGTGTGCGTGCGCAGCAGCATGTCGCGGCCTTCCCCATCCTTGTCGGGGAAGTAGAAGGTATCGTGCATCGCACGGGCGGGATGCGTCTCGGGGATGTTGAGCGCCGAGAAATTGTGCCAGTCGTCCTCGATCTCCGGGCCGGTCGCGACCGCGAAACCCAGATCGGCAAAGATCTCGGCCAGTTCGTCCATGACCTGGCTGACCGGATGGATGCTGCCCTGCGGCACGGCTTCCGCGGGCAACGTCATGTCGATCCACTCGGCGGCCAGCCGCGCTTCCAGTGCCGCGCCTTCCAGCGCCGCCTTGCGCGAGGCGATGGCGTCGGTCACGGCTTCGCGCAGATCGTGGATTTCCGGGCCCTTGCTTTGCCGCTCCTCGGGCGTCATCGCGCCGAGCGTCTTGAGCAGGCCGGTCACGACGCCGCTCTTGCCCAGCGCGCCGACGCGCAGGGCTTCGATGGCATCGGCCGTTTCGGCCGCGGCGATGTCGGCCAGCAGGCCGCTCTTGAGATGAGAGATTTCAGTCATCGGGTCGGTCCGCTAGCCTAAATCGGTGAAGACGGGAAGGTGCTTGCGCTGCCCTCCATGCTCAGTTGCTGCGCGTCAGCAGCAGTCCGCCGAAGCCGAAGAACATGGCGCCGGTCGTCCGGTTGAACAGCCGCTGCCGCCGCACCGGCCGCAACCAGGCCGCGAGACGCGCGCCGCCGATGGCATAGACGATGTACCAGAAGGTATCGATCGCGGCGAAGCCGCCGACCAGAATGGCAAGCTGCGAGCCATAGGGCCGCGATGGATCGATGAACTGCGGGAACAGCGCCGCCGCGAAGATGATCAGCTTCGGGTTGGAAAGACCTGTCAGCAGCCCGGCCCGGTAGAGCGCGATGCGGGAGGGGGCGGGCAGCGGCTCGCCCTGTTCTGCGTCCGATGCCGAGACCGGGCTGCGCCAGGCCTTCCAGCCGAGATAGACGAGATAGGCCGCGCCGGCGATGCGCAGCATGTCGAACAGCTCCGGCACGGCGCGCAGCACCGCGCCGAGTCCGGCGGCAGAGGCCAGCAGGCAAAGGAAAACGGCCGTCAGCAGCCCGGCCATGGTCGCCGGTGTGCGATTGAGGCCATGCTGCACCGAACTGGCCATGACGTGCAGCATATTGGGGCCCGGCGTCGAGCAAATCAGGCAGACCGCCGTTACGTAAAGCCACCAGGTCTGCAGGGCCATTGCCTGCCTCCTTCATAATGGTGCCGCATGGGTCGCGGCTGGGTCGAAAACAGAAAGGGCGCCGGAGAGGTCCCCGGCGCCCTTTGATCTCATGTGCTGATCGCTCAGGCCGCGGGGAGCGCCGCCTTGGCCTGGGCGATGATGCCGCTGAAAATCTCGCTTTCGTTCATCGCGAGGTCGGCGAGCACCTTGCGGTCGAGCTCGATGCCGGCCAGCTTGATGCCATGCATGAACACGCCATAGGTCAGGCCTTCGGCGCGGACGGCGGCGTTGATGCGCTGGATCCAGAGGCCACGGAAGCTGCGCTTCTTAACCTTGCGATCGCGATAGGCGTACTGGCCGGCCTTTTCGACGGCCTGACGCGCGATGCGGATCGTGTTCTTGCGACGGCCATAATAGCCCTTCGCCTGTTCCAGGATGTTCTTGTGCTTGGCGCGGGTGGTTACACCCCTCTTGACGCGTGCCATGTGACCCTACTCCTTACTTCAGGCCATAGGGCGCCCAGAGGCGCACATGGGCAACGTCGGCGTCCGAAAGCACTTCGGTGCCACGGTTCTGGCGAATATACTTGGCGTTGTGGCTGATCAGGCGGTGACGCTTGCCGGCGACGCCGTGCTTGACCTTGCCGGTGGCGGTGAACTTGAAGCGCTTCTTCACACCGCTCTTGGTCTTGAGCTTGGGCATTTTCGTCTCCTTGTCTTTGGCGCGCATCCTCGCGAAGAGGAGCGCAGACGTTTGCGGACGAACACGGCAGCCCTTACTGGCCGGCCCGTCCCATTGCGTTTCCATGGGTCATGGAAGGGCGCGCGTATAGGCACGGGATCGTCTGAAAGCAAGCCGATTCGCAGCGTTCATGCCGATCCATGCGGGAACTCGCACCTCGAATATGCTATGATCGGTTGACGGGAGTCAAAGACGGGACGCCGAGTCCTGCGATGATGGACGTGTGGCTGGAGAAGCGCACCGGCCGGCTCAACCCCAGGAGGCTGCTCATGAAGACGGTCATGGTACTCATCCACAACGACGCAGGGCAGGAAGCCCGGCTGCAATGCGCGCTCGATGTCGTGCGCGCGGTCGAAGGGCATCTGGTCTGCCTCGATATCGTGCAACTGCCGGTGGTCGCCGATGGCTTCGGTGTCGGTACGGCGTCCGCGATGCTCATCGTCGACGAGCGTGAACGCGAGGATCAGAATGTCGAAGCCCTCACGCCGCGCCTCGCGGGCGAGGGCATCAGCTATGAATGGTCGCGCGTTCACACCAATAGCGACATCGCGATCACCGAGGCAGCGCGGCTGGTCGATCTGCTTGTCGTCGGCCGCCGCGGCATAGGCGACTTTGCCGAATCGGGCGACATGGCCGCCCGCCTTGCCGAACTCAGCTCCGCGCCTGTGCTGCTCGTGCCGACCGAGCAGAAATCGCTCGACCTGGGCGGGAAGGCTCTGGTCACCTGGGACGGATCGAGCGCCAATGATGCGGCGATCCGCGCGGCCGCGCCGCTGCTGAGGCTGGCGAGCGAGGTCGAGGTGCTGACGGTGGGCGACACCGGCAATGACGCCGATCCGGCGGAAGCGGCGGTTTATCTTGCGCATTATGGCTGCCGCGTGACGGCGCGGCGCGAGCCCAAGACCGGCGACGTGCCGGCGCAATTGCTCGACGCCATGCATCGCTCCGGTGCAGCATGGTGTGTCATGGGCAGCTACGGCCACAGCCGGTTGCGCGAGTTCCTGTTCGGCGGCGCGAGTCGGGCGCTGTTCGCCAAGGCGCCGATCCCGCTTTTCGTCTCCCATTGAGGGAATGGCATTGGCAGCGCGACAGGCGGCTCTATATCGGCGGCGAAACCGAAACAGAGGGACGCTGCCATATGACGAATCGCACAACAGACACCGGCTTGCACAATGTCTTCCTGCATCGCTGGTCGCCGCGTGCGTTCGACGGATCGGACATGCCGGACGCGGACCTCGCGACGATCCTCGACGCGGCGCGCTGGGCACCCTCGGCGATGAACTACCAGCCCTGGCGCTTTCTCTATGCGAAGCGCGGCGACGAGAATTGGGCGCGCTTCCTTTCCTTCCTGCTGCCGGGCAATTCGGTCTGGGCCGTGAATGCCTCCGTCCTGCTCTATGTCATCTCCGAGACGGTGATGGGCGAACGCCCGAGCCGGACGCACAGCTTCGATGCCGGCGCGGCCTGGGGCATGCTGGCGATCCAGGCATCGATGCTGGGCTATCACAGCCACGGCATGGCCGGCGTCGACTTCGCCAAGGTCGCCGAAGAGCTGGGCGTGCCGGAGAACTTCAAGGTCGAAGCGGCGATCGCGATCGGCCGCATGGGCGATCCGTCGACATTGTCGGAGGCGCTTCAGGCGCGCGAAATCCCCAGCACGCGCAAGCCGCGCGCGGAAATCGCCTATCCCGGCAACTTCAGGAGCTGATTTTCAGACAAATTCCGGCGCCGTGAACAGTTCGGTCGCCTGGTTGCTCGCCGCCTCGATGAGCCGGCGCTCGATCGTGGCGATGCGCGTCTTGCTCTCGATCTTGTCGCCGAGGAGGTCGGTCACATAGAAGGTGTCGACAGCCCGTTCGCCATAGGTCGCGATGTGGGCGCTGTGCACCACCAGCTTGCACTGGAACAGGGCGTAGGCGAGGCTGGCGAGCAGGGCCGGCCGGTCGCGCGCCGTGATCTCGATGACGGTGAAGCGGTTCGATGCCTTGTTGTCGATGATGGCCTGCGAGGCCACGTCGAAGGCTTCGGCGCGCGTGCGCGGCAGCGGCTTCTTGTCGAGGCCCTTCATGAGTTGCTGGCGATTGTTGAGCGCGTTGCGGATGAACGTCTCGATGCGCTCGATCTGCCCCGGTTCGTCGAAGCGCCGGCCCAACGGATCCTGCACGAGGAAATTGTCGAGCGCCGTGCCGTCGCGCAGCGTGTGGATGCGCGCGTCGATGATATTGCCTCCGGCGAGGTGGATGGCGCCGGCGATGCGGTAGAAGAGGCCGGGATGGTCCGCCGCATAGACGGTCACCAGCGTCGCGCCACGGCCGGGATAGGGTTTGGCGGTGATCGAGAGTTCGGATGTGCCGGCGTCGAGCAGGTGGCGCGCATTGTCCTCGAGCACGTCCTCCGGCTCGGCGATCCAATAGGATTGCGGGAAGCGCTGGACGAGGCTCTCAAAGGCTTCGCCGTCGACGCCCAGCGCAGCACTCAGCGCAAGGCGCTTTTCCTCGATCCGTTCCTGCCGGCCGCGCTGCTTGTGCCCGGGGCGGATCAGCTCGTCGGCGGCATCGTATAGGTCGGTGAGCAGTTGCCGCTTCCAGCCGTTCCAAACGCCGGGACCGACGGCGCGGATGTCGACGACGGTCAGCAGAAGCAGCAGGCGCAAGCGCTCGGGGCTTTGCACGATCTCGCAGAAGTCGAGGATGGTCTTGTAGTCGGACAGGTCGCGCTTGAAAGCCGTTGCGGACATCAGCAGGTGCCAGCGCACCAGCCATGATACCGTTTCTGTCTCCGCCGGCGTGAGGCCGAGGCGCGGGCCGAGCTTCATCGCGATTTCGGCGCCCAGGATCGAATGATCGCCGCCGCGTCCCTTGGCGATGTCGTGCAGCATCACGGCGAGATAGAGCACCCGCCGCGAATTGATCTTGTGGATGATGCCGGTGCCGACCGGGTGATCGTCCCGGAAGTCGCCCTTCTCGATCTGCGAGAGCAGGCCGATCGCACGGATGGTATGCTCGTCGACGGTATAATGGTGGTACATGTCGAACTGCATCTGCGCGACGACACGGCCGAAATCGGGAATGAAACGGCCGAACACGCCGGCCTCGTTCATCCACCGCAAAACGGTCTGCGGATCGCGCGGCGAGGTCAGCACCTCCATGAAAAGAGCATTGGCGCGTGGATCGTTGCGGACCTTTGCCGTGATCAGGACCGCGTCGCGATTGAGGGCGCGCATCGCATTGGGGTGGATCTCGAGCTCATTCTTGTCCGCGAGCGCGAAGATCTCGATCATGCGCACGGGATCTTCGCGCAGGAAATCGTCCTTGGGGAGCGCGATACGGCCGCGATCCAGCACGAAACCATCGAGCTTGCGCGGTTTGGCGAAGAAGCTTGGCACATAGCGCCGTCCGTGCTTGGCCAGCCGGTCGTCGAGATGGGCGAGGAAGACGCCGGTCAGGTCGCCCACCGTCTTCGCCGTCAGGAAGTAGAAGTGCATGAAGCGTTCGACGGGCGAGCGTTTGCGACGCTCGGTAAAGCCCATGCGCTTGGCGACTTCGATTTGCAGGTCGAAGGTCAGGCGGTCTTCCGCGCGCTTGGCGACATTGTGCATGTGACAGCGCACGGCCCAGAGGAAATTCTCTGCGCGCTGGAACTGGTTGAGTTCGGCCTTGGTGAGCAGGCCGACACCGACAAGGTCCGCAACGGAGGTCACCTTGTTGAGATACTTGCCGATCCAGAACAGCGTGTGGAGGTCGCGCAGGCCGCCCTTGCCCTCCTTCACATTGGGTTCGACGACATAGCGGCTGTCGCCCATCAGCTTGTGCCGCGCCTCGCGCTCGGCCAGCTTCTCGGTGACGAAGATGCGTCCGGTGTCTCGCATCACCTGATCGAGGAAGCGCTTGCGGGATTCCTCGAACGTGTCGCGGTCGCCCCAGATGAAGCGGCATTCGAGCAAGGCGGTGCGGATGGTCAGGTCCGATTTCGCCATACGGATGGTCTCGTCGATCGACCTGCTCGAATGCCCGATCTTGAGTCCCAGGTCCCAAAGCACATAGAGCATGCTCTCGATGACCTGCTCGGTCCAGGCGGTCGGCTTGTAGGGCGTGATGAACCCGATATCGACGTCGCTATACGGCGCCATCTCGCCGCGGCCATAGCCGCCAACCGCCACGATGCAGAGTCGCTCTGCGGATGTCGGATTGTTGATCGGGTGGATGTGGCCGATGATCGCGTCATGGAGGATGCGGATCAGCTGGTCCATCAGGAACGCCTGCGCCGTCACCGCTTCGCGGCCATTGGTCGGGTGCTTGTCCAGGCGCCGGTTCGCTTCCACCCGGCCGTCTGCCAGTGCGGCGCGCAATGCCGCCACGATCGCCGCGCGCTTGGCCGGCGCATCGCGCAGCGGGGCGAGCGTTTCGGCCAGCGCATCGGCGGTCTTGCGCCGGTCGATGATGGCGCGCCGATTGGGCAGCGAATCGAAGATGCCGATCATGAGTCGGATATAGGCGGTGAAGATGTCATTTGCCCGAACCGATCTGTTTCAGCTCGTAGAGCAAATCCAGGGCTTCGCGCGGCGATAGCGCATCGGCATCGATCGTATCGAGCCGCTCGCGCAATGGATCGGCCGCCGGCGCCGGCTCGGCGGCGATGGTCGCGGCGAACAGCGGCAGATCGTCAAGCCCGGCGGCGATGCCGCCCGTTTGCGCCCGTCCGGCTTCCAGCTTGCCCAGCACGGCATTGGCGCGCGCGATCACGGGCGGCGGCAAACCGGCGAGCCGCGCCACGGCGAGGCCGTAGCTGCGGTCGGCCGGGCCTTCCGCGACCTCATGGAGCAGGACGAGATCGCCCTGCCATTCGCGCGCGCGGACGTGATGGAGCGAGAGGGCGTCGAGCCGCTCCGCAAGCCGGGTCAGCTCGTGATAGTGCGTCGCGAACAGGCAGCGGCACTGGTTCACGTCATGGATCGCCTCGACCACGGCCCAGGCCAGCGCCAGGCCGTCATAAGTCGATGTGCCGCGGCCGACCTCGTCGAGAATGACGAAGCTGCGTTCGGTCGCCTGCGCCAGGATGGCGGCGGTCTCGATCATCTCGACCATGAAGGTGGATCGGCCGCGCGCCAGATTATCCGACGCGCCGACGCGGCTGAACAGCCGGTCGACAAGGCCGAGCCTCGCCGACTGCGCAGGCACGAAGCTGCCGGCCTGGGCAAGGATGACGACGAGCGCGTTCTGCCGCAGGAAGGTGGATTTGCCGCCCATGTTCGGGCCGGTGACGAGCCAGAGCCGGTCGCCGGGCTCGAGCGCGCAGTCATTGGCGACGAACGGCTCGCCCGCTTTGGTCAGCGCTGCTTCGACCACGGGATGCCGCGCACCCTTGATGTCGAGGCAGGCGTGGCTTTCGAACTGGGGCCGGCACCATCCGCCTTCCGTTGCGCGCTCGGCAAGCGCCGACGCAACGTCGATCCGGGCCAATGCGTCGGCGGCATGCGCGATCGGTTCGCGCCGGGCCATGACCATGCCGACCAAGGCCTCGAAATGCGCGGCCTCGGCGGCGAGAGCATGGGCGCCGGCCTGTGTGACGCGGCCTGCCTGCTCGTGCAGGTCGACCGAATTGAAGCGCACGACGCCGGCAAGCGTCTGACGATGTGTGAAGCCGCTGTCCTGCGCCATCAATTGATCGGCGTGCCGGCCCGGCACTTCGACATGATAGCCGAGCACGCCATTGTGGCGGATCTTGAGCGCGGCAATCCCGGTCTGCTCGCGATATCGGGCTTCCAGTGCGGCAATCGCGCGGCGACCGTCGCTGGCCAGCGTGCGCAGTTCGTCGAGCGCCGCGTCATAGCCATCGGCAATATAGCCGCCATTGCCGGCCTCGGTCGGCGGCGCAGGCACGAGCGCGCGCTTCAGTTCATCGACCAGCGCGCCGTGACCATCGAGCGCGGGCAGCAGTTCGGCGAGCAGCGCCGGCACATCGTCGCGGCGCCCGAGCTTCTCGCGCAATGCGTGCCCCGCCTCGAGACCGTCGCGCAATTGTCCAAGATCGCGCGGGCTGCCGCGCCCGATCGCGATGCGGCCCAGCGCGCGTCCGATCTCGGGCAAGGCTCGCAGGCGTGCGCGCGCGTCCTCCCGAAGCGGCCCGTCGTCATGCAGCCACTGGACCAGGGCCAGCCGCGCCTCCACGCGGGCCTGATCCATCAACGGCGCGGAAAGATCGGCGGCCAGCATGCGCGCGCCCGCGCCCGTCACGGTGCGGTCGATCGTGCCGAGCAGGCTCCCGGCGCGCTGGCCGGTCATCGTCTGGACGATCTCGAGGCTCTCGCGCGTGGCCGGGTCGATGGCGAGATGATCGCTCGAACCCGCCCGCACGGGAGCGGCGAGGAAGGGCATGCGCCCCCGTCCGACGTGGTCGAGATAGGCGACGAGACCGCCCAGCGCCGAAAGTTCGGCGCGCGAGAAGGTGCCGAAGCTGTCGAGCGTGGCCACGCCGAACAGGCGGCAAATATCGGCTTCGGCCCGACTGCTGTCGAAACCCCGGCTTTCGAAGGGAAGCGCGGCGGGTACGCGTTCTGCCAAGCCGGGCCGGGCGATCACTTCGCTCGCGCCGATCCGCGCCAGCTCCGCCTCGATCGCGCTGCCGTCCAGAGTCACCACTTCGAGCCGGCCGGTCGAGATATCCGCGGCCGCAACGGCCAGCGCGTTGCCGGCCTCGCCGATGGCGGCCAGAATATTCGCCCTGCGGCTGTCGAGCAGCGTGTCCTCGGTGAGCGTGCCCGCTGTCACGAACCGGACGATGGCGCGTCCCACCAGGGCCTTGGATCCCGCCCGCGCCCGCGCCTGTTCCGGCGTCTCGATCTGATCGGCAATGGCGACGCGGTGGCCCGCCTTGATGAGGCGAGCGAGATAGGCGTCCATGCTGTGCGCCGGCACGCCGCACATCGGGATCGGTTCGCCATGGTGCTCGCCGCGCGCCGTCAAGGCGATGTCGAGGACCGCTGCTGCCTTTTTGGCGTCCTCGAAGAACAGCTCGAAAAAATCGCCCATGCGGTAGAAAAGCAGATCGCTGCCCGCTTGGCGTTTCAAGTCGAGATACTGCGCCATCATCGGCGTGGACGCGCTCTCGCCGGGGCCTTTGGGGAGGGGTTTGCTATTCACCCCGATTCGTTAGCAGGGCATTGCGGTTCGCGAAAGGCGCGCCCTGTGCAACCTTGCTGCCAGCCCCCTTGTGAAGCGCACCGTCTTCCCGCTAGGCAGGTCGAAGTCCAAGAGAGGCCAGAGGCATGTCCGACAAGGCGAATATAGAATTTTCCGAGCGCGAGGCGCTCCTGTTTCACTCGGCCGGCCGGCCGGGCAAGATCGAGATCGTGCCGTCCAAGCCGATGGCGACGCAGCGCGACCTCGCACTCGCTTATTCGCCTGGGGTCGCCGTGCCGGTCGAGGCGATCGCGGAGGATCCCGCCACCGCTTATGACTATACCGCCAAGGGCAATCTGGTCGCCGTCATCTCGAACGGCACCGCGATCCTGGGCATGGGCAATCTCGGTGCGCTGGCGTCCAAGCCGGTGATGGAAGGCAAGGCCGTGCTCTTCAAGCGCTTCGCCGACGTCGATGCCATCGATCTTGAGCTCGCGACCGAAGATCCCGAGGCGTTCATCAACGCCGTTGCCCTGCTCGAACCCAGCTTCGGCGGCATCAACCTTGAGGACATCAAGGCGCCGGAATGCTTCATCATCGAGCAGGCACTGCGCGAACGCATGAAGATACCGGTCATGCACGATGACCAGCATGGCACCGCGATCATCTGCGCGGCGGGCCTCATCAATGCCTGTCACCTCACCGGCCGCGACATTCGCACGGTGAAGATCGTCGTCAATGGCGCGGGCGCGGCGGCGATCGCCTGCACCGAACTCATCAAGGCGATGGGCGTGCCGCACAACAATGTCATCATGTGCGATCGCTCGGGCGTCATCTATCAGGGCCGCACCGAGCAGATGGATCAGTGGAAGTCCGCGCACGCCGCGAAGACGGAAGCGCGCACGCTCGGCGAGGCGCTGGTCGATGCGGACATCTTCCTCGGCCTTTCCGCCAAGGACGCGCTGCGGCCCGAGATGGTCGAGAAGATGGGCGAGCGCCCGATCATCTTCGCCATGGCCAACCCTGATCCCGAGATCCTGCCGCCGGTCGCCAAGGCCGTGAAGCCGGACGCCATCGTCGCGACGGGACGTTCGGACTATCCGAACCAGGTCAACAACGTCCTCGGCTTTCCCTTCATTTTCCGCGGCGCGCTCGACGTGCGGGCGACAGCGATCAACGAGGCGATGAAGATCGCCGCCGCCCAGGCCATTGCCGAGCTTGCCCGCGAGCAGGTGCCGGAGGAAGTGGCGCGCGCTTACGGCAAAACGCACAGCTTCGGCGAGGACTACATCATCCCCGCGCCCTTCGATCCGCGCCTGATGGAAGTGGTGCCCGCGGCCGTCGCAAAGGCAGCCATGGAGTCCGGCGTCGCGCAAAAGCCGATCGAGGACATGGCGGCCTATCGCGAGTCCCTGCGCGCCCGCCTCAATCCGACCACGTCGGTGCTGACGCTCGCTTATGAAGGCGCCAAGGCTGCCCCCAAGCGCGTCGTCTTCGCGGAGGGCGAGGAAGAAGTGGTGCTGCGCGCCGCCATCCAGTTCCGCGACGGCGGTTACGGCATCCCCGTGCTGGTCGGCCGCGAGGGTGTCCATGATCGTCTGCGCGAGATGGGCGTCAAGGATCCCGAGAGCTTCGAGGTGCATAACAGCGTCAATTCGCCGCTCGTGTCCAAGATGGTCGATCTGCTCTACGAGCGTCTGCAGCGCCGCGGATATCTGCGGCGCGAATGCGAGCGCATGGTCAATCGCGACCGCAATATCTTCGGCGCGCTGCTGCTCAAGCTGGGTGAGGGCGATGCGATGATCACCGGCGTCACGCGCACCTATGCGCAGTCGATGCGCGAGCTCCGCCGCGTCATCGACCCGGCAGAAGGTCGCACGCCTTTTGGCATCCATGTCCTGGTCGGCCAGAGCCACACTGTCTTCATGGCGGACACGACCGTGACCGAGCGGCCGAACGCTGAAGAGTTGGCGCATATCGCCATGGAGACCGCTGCCGTCGCTCGCCGCATGGGCCACGAGCCACGCGTCGCTTTTCTCTCTTATTCGACTTTCGGCAATCCCTCCGGCAACTGGCTCGAAGGCATACGCGAGGCCGTGCACATCCTCGACGAGGCCGGCGTGGATTTCGAATATGAGGGCGAGATGGCGCCGGACGTGGCGCTCAATGCCGCAGTCATGAAGAATTATCCGTTCTGCCGTCTTTCGGGGCCGGCGAACGTCCTCATCATGCCCGGCCTGCAGTCGGCCAATCTCTCGGCCAAGCTGCTCCGTGAACTGGGCGGCGACAGCATCATCGGTCCCATGCTGATCGGCATGGAGCGCCCGGTGCAGATTGCGACGATGGCGACGACCGCTTCGGAACTGGTGACGCTGGCTGTGCTCGCGGCGGGTGGCATGGCGGGCTAGGCCCATGCGATCGACGTGGGACGCCGTCACCGTTCGCCTCTATCATCTCGACCACGAGATAGGGGGCAGCGGAGCGACCACGCTCTTTTATGGGCCGTTGGACGAGGCGCTGGCTCTGGCGGCGCAGCAGGAAGAGGCCGTGCAAGCCGGCCTCTTCATCGCCACCGACAATGATGTCGTTGCCTATCTTGATATGATCGACGAATAAGGCGCGTTCGTTCTTCGGAAGTCGACGACGAGGCCTGGCTGATCCGCATTATCGCGATCGGGCGTCGCGGGCAGGGCTATTTCCCGATCCTGAGCCGCTGTCCGCCGGTCTCGTCAACATATTCGCGATTATCCTCGCAGACATATTCCTGCAGCTTGTAGCCCTTCATGCGGCGGAAGGAGTAGCTGTATGTCCAAGGCTTTTCGAGAAAATCGTCCTCGACCGTGATCTGGTCCTGCAGGATATCGGGGGCGAGCAGGCGGATACGCTCCGTGATCTTCATCGCATCGGAATGCGGTGTCCAGCGGAACTGCACGTTGGTCTTGATGCCGACCGTTTCGATAACCAGCGTGTCGCCTTCCCAGCGGCCGACCGAGCGGCCGTAAAAGCTGGGATCGACCTCATCCCATTTGGGCAGCTTCTCGTTCATGTAGACGCGGCGCACCTGGGTGAACGCTTCCTGGGTGATGTTGATCTGTTCCTTGCGCATGAAGACTTCCATGGGGAATATGCCCATCATCATGGCCGGCATGCCGTCGGGAATGCAGTGGACATAATTGTCGCCGGCCGGCTGGCCTTCCTCGATCCGCGCCGCCAGCAGCTTCTGCTTGGCCTGCCATTCGCCCTTATATTGCGGCTTGAGCGGCGGGTCCGGAATGCCGGAGGGCGCATAGCGTGGATCCGCCTTTTCGCCCGCGGGGGGATAACGTTCCCATGTGCCGTTGAAATTCGGCTCGGCCATGGCGGCCACAGCCGTGCCGGCGAGCAGGGCGCCGAGCAGCAATGCTTTTGCGGTCATCGTCAGTCCTCCCCACTTGTCATGACGTGATCTTGTAGCGGTCGGCATTGGGCACGCCCGGCAGCATCTTCTTGCCGTTGGGGAGCGTGAGCACGAGGACGAGCCCGCCGGCCTGTCCGTCCTTCAGCGGGGATACAATGACGGAGACGATGTCGCCCGGCTTCACGGTTCGCGATGACCAGCCGCCGCGGCTCATCATGTTGGGGCTCGTCATCTCCAGCGTGTAATGCTTGGTCTTGCCGGGGCCGTCCTCGGCATCGACATCAAGGTAGACGTGCGGATTTGTCCATTGGAATCCCGTGACGCTGCCATGGATCGTGATCGACCGCGTGTTGTCGAACATCGCAAAGCTATGATGCGCACCGGCGGATGCCGTCGACATCGCGGCGGCACAGGATAGCAATGCAAGGCTCAGCCTGCGCTCATATTTCATCCGCTTCCCCTCCAATGGATGCCTCGACGTTGCGGGCCCCTTATGTCGGATGCGAAGCTAGTCCCGTAAAGCGGCTCTCGGCAAGCAGCTTTGCTTATCGATCGATCCTGATCTCGATGATCTCGATCGCGTCGGGTTTGCCATTGTAAGGCACGCGCTCTTCGAGCTCGGCACGCATCATCGCGCGCGCCAGCGGTGCCGAGAAGGAAATGAGCCCTTCGGCGGGATTGGCCTCATCGTCGCCGACGATCGTCAACATGCGCTCCCTGCCGTCGAGGACAAAGGTGACGGTACAGCCGAACTCCACAGTCGCGCCGTCCGGCGCCGGGGCAAGCTGCGCCGTCGCCAGTCGTGTTCGCCAGTAGCGCAGTTCGCGCTTCGCGGCATCGAGCTCCGGTCCTTCGGGCAGGGTCGGAACCAGCGTTTCGAGCGCTGCGACCTTCTGCTGGATCAGGCTCAGGCCGTGCGCCGTGACGAGATTGGGGCCGGGCGGAATGGGGATCTCGAACTTGGGCTCGAGATGCTCCTCGTCACTCTCCCGTCGAAAGGCGACACTCATCAAAACACCTCATCAATGGGCGGAGTACGGCTTGCATGGCTAGCTTGCATCGCCGCGCCGATCGGACGGCCAAGGAAAGGAGATCGCCACTCACCCCAATTCAGCCGTCAGGCGAGCGATTGGCGCCGGGATGGGTGCCAGGTGGACGATGGGGACTGGATTGGTCCACCTGGCCGCTTCGGTATAGGGGGCCAATTCATAAGCAGGCCTTCCCAAATTTGGTTAGGGATTACCTCCGACCTGCGGATCATCGATCCGCAGGTCATGAGCGATCGGTCAAATAGGGAAGTGGCCCGGGAGGGTATCGATGGTGATCCATCGCAGTTCGGTGAAGCTGTCGATGCCGGCCTTGCCGCCGAACCGGCCATAGCCTGAGGCGCCGACGCCGCCGAACGGCATCTGGGCCTCGTCGTGGACGGTGGGGCCGTTCACATGGCAGATGCCCGAGTTGATCTGGCGCGCGACCTTGAGGCCGCGGGCGATGTCCCTGGTGAACACCGAGGCGGAGAGGCCATATTGGGTGTCGTTGGCGAGGCGGATGGCGTCGGCCTCGTCCTTGGCGCGGATGACGGCCACGATGGGCCCGAAGCTCTCGTCGCTGTAGAGGCTCATGGTGCTGGTCACGCCGTCCACCACCGTGGCGGGCATCAGCACGCTGTCCGCCCTGCCGCCGGACAGGGCCTTGGCGCCCTTGGCCAGCGCGTCATCGAGCAGCGCGTTCACATGATTGACCGTCTTCTGGTCGACCACGGCGCCGAGCGGCGTCTTGCCCTCGCGCGGGTCGCCGGTCGCCATGCTCTGCGCCTTGGCCGCGAACTTCTGCGCAAAGGCATCCGCAACGGCTTCGACCACGATGATCCGCTCGGTCGACATGCAGATCTGGCCCTGGTTCATGAAGGCACCGAACGCGGCCGCCTTCACCGCCTCGTCCAGATCGGCATCCTCCAGCACCACGAGCGGCGCCTTGCCGCCCAGCTCGAGCAGGCAGGGCTTGAGATGCTCGGCCGCCCGCCGGGCGATGATGCGGCCGACCCCGGTCGATCCGGTGAAGTTGATGCGCTTCACCTCCGGCGCGTCGATCAGCGCGCCGACCACCTCGCCGGCATCGGCGGGCGCATTGGTGACGACATTGACCACGCCTTCGGGGAAGCCGGCTTCCGCAAAGGCCTCGATGATGAGCGCATGCGTGCGCGGGCAGGTCTCGCTCGCCTTGAGGATCACCGCATTGCCGCAAGCGAGCGGCACGGCGATGGCGCGCACGCCCAGGATGATCGGCGCGTTCCACGGCGCGATGCCCAGGATCACGCCGACCGGCTCCCGCAGCGCCATCGCAAGACAGCCGGGCTTGTCGGACGGAATGACCTCGCCCGCGATCTGCGTGGTGATGGCCGCCGCCTCGCGCACCATGGATGCCGCAAGGCCCAGGTTGAACAGCGCCCAGCCCTTGGTGGCGCCGATCTCGTTCATCATCGCCTCGACAAATGCGTCGGCCCGCGCCTCGAGCGCCGCTGCGGCCTTCATCAGCACCGCGCGCCGGGCATTGGGACCGGTCGCCGCCCAGGCGGGAAAGGCCCCCGCCGCTCTCGCAGCAATCGCCGCCATCTCCCCCGCACCCATCGCAGGTGCCGACGAGGCAACATCCCCCGTCAGCGGATTTCTACGCTCAAACTCCATGACTGTCCTCTCCGAATGCTCATCTGATTCATCTGGCACAGGCTACCGGCTTAGATGGCCATAGTTCAAGGGCCACCGGCATATGTTTCGAAACAAGGCGTTCGACCCACAATGTGCCGAAATCGGCCCTTCATTCATGGATTGGCCGCGCGAAGGCTTGGTCGGGCATAGCAAGGTGCCGGCCGCTTTTGGACGAGGTTTGTTCAATCCCCGATTCTGGTCGGAAGTTCCACCACGATCAATTCGGTTCTCCAGTTTGGGCAAGGCGATCGGCCTGACCGGCGGATAAGAAGGCCTTCCAAATAGGCGTCGCGTGCTGTCTGGGTTGTCGATGCAGCCAAGAGCAGGAAATCTGCCTTTATCTTCAACACGCTACCGCAGCTAACACGGCGCGAAGTGCGCGGCCCGTTCCCTTGAGCGGCGGGCGGCGGCATGATCGCGGCCAAGGGAGAGGAAATGGGCATGTTTTTCAAGGGGTTCAACCAATCGCGCTTTCGTGGCGCATTGCTGACGGCGAGCGCTCTCGTCGCGGTGACGGTCGCCGCGCCTTCGATGGCGGCCGATGAGGCAAAGGGGCAAAGTGACGAGGCGGCTGACGATACCATCGTCGTGACGGCGCAGCTGCGCGAGCAAAATGTCCAGGACATACCTCTCTCGATCACGGCGGTGAGTGGTGCGCTGCTCGAAGCTCGCAGCCAGACGCGGCTGACAGATATCACGGCGCAATCGCCAAACGTCATCCTGCAGCAAAACCCCGCCGGTTCCGGCAACTCGATGCGCGCATATATTCGTGGCGTGGGGCAGGCCGATCAGAGCCCGTCTGTGGAGCCGGGTGTCGGCATCTATATTGACGATATTTACTTCGGGTCCGTGACCGCGTCCTCGTTCGATTTGAGCGATATTGATCGTGTCGAGGTGCTCCGTGGGCCGCAGGGCACTTTGGCGGGCATGAACTCCGAGGGGGGCGCCGTCAAAGTCTACTCGAAGAAGCCGGAGGGTTCAGGAGGCTTTGTCGAGCTGACCGGGGGCTCTCTTAATCGGCGTGACGTCAAGGCCAGCGCGGACTTCACGGTTGTCCCCGACGCCGTCTTTGCTCGCATTACCGGCGTGACGCGCAACCGCGACGGCTATGTGACCCGCTACGATTATGCATGCCTCAATCCTGGCGACCCCTATGTTCAGCCGGGGACGAGCGTCGTGGAGCCTGGCGCTGCCGCCATTCCCCGCCTTGCGAGCGGCAATCATTGCGCGCTCGGTACGCTGGGCGACCAAAAAATGTATGCGCTACGCGGTTCGCTGCGGATCGCTCCGGTCGGCAGTCCGCTCGAAATCAATATCAGCGGCGATTATACGAGCGACCGTTCCGCCACCCAGGCGTCCGTCCTGCTTGCAAGTGCCGAGCTGACGGGGCGTCAGAATAACAGCGTTCCCTATCAGGGCGTGCCGTTCGACAATCGGTTCGTGACTTACGGACAATATCGCCGGGCGAACGCGGTCCTGAACGACCCCTATGCCAGCTATGCGAGCTTTTATGATCCGGGCGTCACTTATGGCGCTGCGACAACCTCCGCAACAGGCGGGCCGGGCACGGCAGGGGCACCCAATGGCCCTGTATTTTCGCAGCCTGCCGGCATGGTCGATGGCTGGGGAGTTTCGGCGACCATCGATTACAAGCTCGGAGATCATCTGGCGCTCAAGTCAATTACCGGATACCGCCACTATTTGTCCACGAGTTCAGACGACAATGATAACTCGCCGGTCGCGTTCATTGGCGGTGCGTATAGCTATTTCACGCACAATCAATTTAGCGAAGAAGTGAGGCTCTCAGGTAATCTTATCGAGAATGTCGTTCATTTCACGGTCGGGGGCATCTACTATCGCGACGATACGCGCTACGACGGCCGCATTCACACCCCATTTTCCGGTTTCGGCGAATATGCCGTCTTCCCTTGCGGCGGAGCCCTGCCAGCGTGCGTGATCGCGAAGCCTACCTTCTCCTTCATCAACGACGATACGGCCCATCTTCAAACCTATGCGGGCTTCGGCAATATCGGCTGGAACGTGACGGACGCGCTGACGCTCGAAGGCGGCATTCGCGTCACGCACGAGCAGAAGGACTATCATTATGCTCGCTTGAACCCGGATGGAAAGAGCGACTATTTGCCGCTCAGCAATCCCTCCAATCCGCTGACTGGGCAGGTCGGCACCTATAAGGGAACGATCACGGATTATCGTGCGGTAGCGTCTTACAGATTCTCCCGCGATTTGATGGTTTATGCTCAGTTCTCGACAGGCTTCAAAGGTGGCGGCGTCGCCCCCCGCCCCTATGACTATCGACAGATCCGCCCATTCGGGCCGGAAAAGCTGCGTGCCTATGAAGTCGGTTTCAAGAGCGACTTCTTCGATCGCCGCCTGCGCCTGAATGGCGATGTGTTCCTGATGGACTATATTGGTTATCAGGGCGTGCCGAATATCTGCCTGGATTCGAACGGCAATCAGCTGCCGGCCAATCAGGGCGGGGTTCCCGGCTTGTGCGGCCAGTATCTCAACATTGGCAATGCACGGGTTAAGGGCTTCGAGCTGGAGGCCACGATCAAACCCGTTGACGGTTTGACCATCGATGGGGCGCTCAGCCTGACCGATTTCAAGTTCACGTCGATCAACTATCCGACGACTTCGATCGTTGTGGGCGCTTCGCGGCCCGGGATCGGAGACTGGAAATGGAGTGCGGGAGTCCAATATCAGGCCGACCTGGGCGACTTGGGCAAGCTCACGCCGCGTTTGGACGTTTCCTATACCTCCGGTTACTGCGGCGACTTCACATGTACGCCGATCGCCATCGTCGGCAGCTACACGCTGGCGAATGCGCGGCTGACATATGAGACGGCCAACAAGGACTGGTCGGTCGCTCTCGAGGTGACCAACCTTTTCAACAAGCTGTATTATCTGAACAAGTTTACGAACGCATGGTATGCCAGCGCGCAGCCGGGAATGCCGCGTCAATGGGCGGTAAGCGTTCGTCGCCGGTTCTGACCTCGCGACGTCTCCTCACTGGCGGGAGGGGGCGACCTCTCCCGCTTTTTCTTCGGCGGGTTCGGGGCCATATCGCGCTTGTCCGCGCCTCGTCGTGGGTACGGTCCTCTTTTCAATCGAGTCGGCCTGGACTATCGATGGGGCAGCTCGCTCGCCGGGAAGGAGGCTGTCATCTGGGCCCCATGAGTTCTCAACGATCATACCCGCATCTGGATCTGTGCGAGGTTGAGCACGAGCAACGTCTCCTGACATGGAATTTTGCTGCACGGAGCATAGCGCCCGGCCTTTCCGTCAGGATGGTTTCCGGAACGCCTACTCGAGGGTCGCTTGAGCGCGAACAAGTGGGAACGGGCCAGCTGATTTATATCCAGTCTGCTCCGGCGAACGTCACCTATCGCCCTTCAAAATATGCGGAAGGAAGCACGTCCTATTTCTCGCTGATGTTCCAGCGCAGGGGATCGATCCTTGCCAATCAGTCGCACAAGACGAGTGCGTTGTGCGAAGGGGATATTTGGCTCATCGACGAGTCGAAAGCCTTTAGTTTGAACGCGGACGGTTCCACGGATCTTCTGCTGCTTCGGCTGCCCCGACTAGCGGTCATTGGCCGATATCCGCAGTTTCAGCGGCTGGAAGCCACTGTTCTGTCAGCGCGAGAAACCGGGACGCGACTTCTTGCCGACACTTTGACGCACCTTGCGGAGGGCGTCTCCCAGCTTTGCGAAGTCCAACGCGCGGCGATGATGAACGCGATCGTCCAGATGCTCGGCGTTGCTGAGCCGAGCCTGGCGCCGGAATTCAGCATGGATTGGCGCATTCGCCGCGCCATCGACTTTATCGAACTGAATTTGTCGGTCCCGGGATTGACGGCCGAAGCCATAGCGCAGGATCAGCGGATCAGCCGGAGGCGGCTCGACCAGCTCATGCAGAAGGCGTTTGGACAGTCCATTGCAGGCTATCTCTGGAAGCGTCGTTTGGACCGGGCGGCGACGGATCTTCAGGAGTTGCCGAAAGCGGACATGTCGATTGCGCAGGTCGCGTTCGCCAATGGCTTTGAAGATGCCGCACATTTCACGCGGGCGTTCAAGAAGCGTTTTTCAATGACGCCGGGCAATTGGCGCACGCCCTGAGTTGTGGTTTGCCGCGGCGCCGGCACGCCGCTGCAGGAGAGTGGCCTAAGATCGGCCATCTCGTCGGCGGCTCCCAGCCGACCTACCCGCCATCGCAGGACTGAAGATCACTTTCCGCCGACATCTCGGATATTCTCAGCCAGAAAGACAACCTCCGGAAGCGGCCATTCACGCTCGGGTCAGCTATGCCCGCATATGGTTCCGTTCGTCACATCCACGCCATCCTAAGGAGGCGGCCGATGAGAGGTTCGAGATTGACCATCGTTACGATGCTGCTCTCGTCGGCGGCATCGGCAGCCGGTTCCGCGCAGTTTTCCACAACGCAGATGGCGCAGATCAATCGCAGCAGCTGGGGGATCGATCTGGCTGCGCTGCAGACCGGTTCGTCCGCAAAGACCGTCATGGCCGGGCCCGATTCAAGCCTGCCAGCCGCCGCCGCGGCTCAGATCGCGCAGATGCGGATCGTGCGCGAGCCGATGGCGCAGCTCGTCGTCGAAATGGATGCGCAAAGCCGGGCCGCGAACAAGCTCACCGATCCGGACGCGAAGAAAGCCGCCCAACAGGCTTATCAGCAAGGCATGAACGATCTCAATCGCGAGGCGGCGACCCGCTCGTTGCTGCGCGACCTCTATTCGCCCGCCCAGCTTCAGGAGCAGATGAGCTGGTTCTGGTTCAACCATTTCAATGTCCACGCCAACAAGCGCGACATCCGGGCGATGGTCGGCGATTATGAGGATGTGATCCGCGCCCATGCGCTCGGCAAGTTCCGCGACCTGCTGGAAGCAACGCTGCGCCATCCCGCCATGTTGCGCTATCTCGATAACGACCAGAATGCCGCCGGCCGCATCAACGAAAATTATGCGCGCGAGATCATGGAGCTGCATTCGATGGGCGTCGGATCGGGCTATAGCCAGGCGGACGTGCAGGAACTGGCGCGTATTCTGACCGGCGTCGGTGTCAGCCTGAAGCCTGACAATCCGAAGCTGAAGCCGGAATGGCAGCCGCTTTACATCCGTGCCGGCCTGTTCGAGTTCAATCCGGCTCGCCACGATTTCGGCGCCAAGCAATTTCTCGGCCACCGGATCGGCGGTTCGGGCTTTCATGAGGTCGAGCAGGCGCTCGATCTCATCGCGGCTTCGCCTGCGACCGCGCGCCATGTGTCGACGCAGATCGCCACTTATTTCATGGGTGATAATCCGCCCGCTGCCGTCGTTGATCGCATGGCGGCGGCGTGGCAGCGGTCGAACGGGGATATTGCAACGGTGCTGCGGGCAATGTCGGCGTCCTCCGAATATAGTGCGTCGCTTGGCCAGGCGTTCAAGGATCCGATCCATTATGTCGTCTCGGCCGTGCGTTATGCCTATGGCGATCGCGTGATCCTCAACGCCGATCCGATGATCGGCTGGCTCAACAGGATGAGCGAGGGGCTCTATAATCGCGAGACGCCGGACGGCTATCCGATGAATGCGTCGGCCTGGACCGGACCAGGGCAGATGGAGGTCCGCTTCGAGATCGCCCGCGCGATCGGCAACGGCTCGGCAGGGTTGTTCAAGCCACGCGCGGCCGGCTCGACGGAGCAGCCCGCCTTCCCGCAATTGCAGAACGCGCTTTATTTCGGCGGACTGGACCGGACATTGAGCGCCCAGACCCGTGAGGCGCTGGCGCAGGCGGTCAGCCCCCAGGAATGGAACATGCTGTTCCTGGCCTCGCCCGATTTCATGCGCCGATGAGCATCAAGGAGATGGTCTTATGATCCTCAACCGCCGACAAATGCTCGAAGCCGCTGCGCTCGCGGTCCCGCTCCTCGCGACGGGTCGCGCCTTCGCCGCGCCCGCTGCCGGGACATCGCGCCTGCTCGTCGTGTTTCTGCGCGGGGCCTATGACGGTCTCAACATCGTCGCGCCGACGAGCAGCGACTTTTACCATGCGTCACGACCGACCATCGCGCTTGCCAGGCCCGATCCTGCCGTGTCCGACGCCGCCTTGCCGCTCGACGCGGACTGGAGCCTGCATCCGGCGCTCAAGGACAGCATCCTGCCGCTCTGGCAGGCGAAGCAGATCGCGTTCGTGCCGTTCGCGGGCACGGACGACCTCAGCCGGAGCCATTTCGAGACGCAGGACACGATCGAAATGGGCCAGCCCATTGCAGGGCATCGCGATTTCCAGTCCGGCTTCATGGGGCGCCTCGCCGCGGCGCTGGGCGCGGACAGGCCGATCTCCTTCACCGATCAGTTGCCGCTCTGTTTCCGAGGCGGGCCGACGGTGCCGAACATCGCGCTCGCCAATGCCGGGTCCAAGCCGCCGATCGATGCGCGGCAGACCGCGCTCATCAACGCGATGTACAGGGGACAGAAGGCTGGTGGCGTGGATCTGGAGGCCGCCGTCACCCAGGGTTTTCAGGTGCGCGACACCGTGTTCCAGTCGATTGCCGATGAAATGAACAAGGCCGGTCGAGGGGCGATCAGTGCCAAGGGCTTCGAGCTGTCGGCGCGGCGCATCGGCCGCTTGATGCGCGAGCAGTATAATCTCGCCTTCGTCGATGTCGGCGGCTGGGACACGCATGTGAACCAGGGCGGCGCGCAGGGCTATCTTGCCGGGCGGATCGGCGAACTGGGCCGGGCGCTCGCTGGCTTTGCGGATGAGGTCGGGCCCGATGCCTGGCGCAGCACGACGGTCGTGGTCATTTCCGAATTCGGCCGGACCTTCCGCGAAAATGGCGACAAGGGCACCGATCATGGCCATGGCAGCGTCTATTGGGTGATGGGGGGTGGCCTGAACGGCGGACGGATCGCCGGGCCGCAGGTCAAGCTTGCCCCTGAGACATTGAACCAGGATCGCGACCTGCCGGTACTCACCGACTATCGAGCCTTGATGGGCGGACTGATCGCCCGGCAATTCGGCCTGTCTACCGATAAGGTCGCGCAGGTCTTTCCAGGCGCGAGGGCCGCAGATCTGCAGCTGCTTTAGCGACAACGCAGGAAGAGGCTCCTTCGGTTTCCGCCAGCACACAACAAGAATGTTGAGGCCAGATAAGGTCGCCTTAGAACAATGGCGGAAATCCGCCAGAGGCGATTTTATTTCCGAAGAGTCGTTTCGGATTACAGCGCCTCAAGAATAGGCGCTTGTGAGATAACTCCGCCTCAAAAACGGGCCGTCAAATAAAGTTACGAAATTACAATAATCTACGGGAACTGAAATAGGAGTGTCTAACGCCGCGAAGGACCATCATACCGGCGGCGTGAGGATTGGGTTTCGATGACGATTAAGTTGGGGTTTCTCATATGTTCCGCCTGCCGCGTGTGGGACCATGACGTCAGCCGCTGGGGTCGCTTCCAAGATCCTAACGAAGCCGTCACATACGAACTGCGGTGCAGCTTCGAGGCATATGAAGGCTCCGTCAAATAGGCAGAATTGTTCTCCGGCAGGTGCACCAGAATGTTGGCTTCCCTCACATTCAGTGAGGCTGTCGCTTCAATCATGGCTTCACGCCGAGCCGCCTTTCGGCTAACCCGGAATGTACGGTGACATGCCACTTTCATGGAGACGGCTTTGCCGACTTCTGCCCCGCAATTGGATCAAATGACTTCGCAACCAGACAGCATGGCGCCCGGACGCGCGAGCGCAGAACGGATACTCTCGGTGCTTTCTTGCTTCCAGCGCGGGGACGAAGCGCTGACCCTTGCCGAGATCACGCGGCGCACTGGCCTGGTCAAAAGTACCGTGTTACGGCTTTCCCCGGCCCTGATCGAGGCTGGCTACATGCTTCGCGATCCACATGGCAATTACCGCCTGGGTCCCGAAATCTCGCGCCTCAACCTGATCTACACCGAGGCCATGCGGGTTGAGCACTATGTCATCCCCGTGCTGCAGCAACTGGTCGAGCAGACCGGAGAGACCGCGTCCATCTACATCCGGCACGGCAGCTATCGCCTGTGCCAATACCGGGTGAATTCCCCGCATCAACTCGGCGTGCACAAGCAGCCGGGGGAGGTGCGGGCGATGGACGATGCATCTTCCGCGGTCATCCTGCGCAGCTTTGGCGACAACGGGGAACATCACGTCCCGGTGAAGCTCCCGCTATACACCGAAGGGGCATCGGACCCGTTTGCCGCGTCGATGTCGATCCCGGTGTACCAGAGCGGCGGCGCGCTGCTCGGCGCACTGGTGCTTGCGGGGCCGTGCAACCGGCTTACCGGCGCCCGGGCGAATGAATATAGCGATTTCATGCGGTCGGCTGCGCTATCGCTCAGCCGTCAGCTCGGCGGGGAGACCGCCTTCCTGCGCGCCCTCCAGGCCCCCGACTGATCGTCATTCGGAGGCGCAGAGGCCCGTGATCAGGCAACCCGTCCGGATATCACGTCATTGACGACATAGGCACTGTCCACCGGTCTGCCGGCAAGACAATCGAGCACCAGGGTCATGGCCAGCACGCCCACGCGCTCGCCCGCCTCAACTGTACTCGCCCCGACATGCGGGCTGACGACGAGGTTGGTCAGGGCTGTCATTTCCGCCGATAGCTGCGGCGGCTCTGCCGGGAAGGTATCAAGGCCCGCCCCGCCGATGACGCCTGTCGCAAGCGCCTCGGTCAAAGCTTCGATGTCGATCAGGCCGCCTCGTGCGGTGTTGATCAAAATGGCGCCCTTGCGCATCTTCTCGAGCTGCGGCGTGCTGATCATGTTGCGGGTGGCCGGGGTCAGCGGGCAGTGTAGGCTGATCACGTCCGCGTTGGCGAGCAGCTCGTCCAGCGTATCAACGCGGGGGTGATAGATCTGAACCGATGCAGGAAGAGCGGGGTCGTAAACCACAACGCCCATGCCGAGAGCCTTGCAGATGTTGGCCAGGGCATGGCCGATCGCTCCATAGCCCACGATGCCCAAGGTCTTGCCGTTAAGTTCGGTGCCCAGATAGGTGGCCTTGTCCCAATGTCCGCCCCTGATCCGGGCATCGAGGTGAGCGATCCCCCGCGCTACGCCTAGCATCAGCGCGAGGGCATGCTCCGCGACCGAGATCGTATTGCCGCCGCGGGCGATGGTCACCAGCACGCCGCGGCGATTGGCCGCCTCAATGTCGATGGTATCGTAACCGACGCCATGCTTGGCGACGATCTTGAGATTGGGGGAGCACGCCATTGCAGCGTCTGTCACCTCGCCCAGCCGCAGAATGATCGCATCGGGCCGTTCGCGCGCCATGAATTCGTTTAGGTCCGCCCCGCGCAGGTAGCTGTCGGTCGTCGTGACGCGGACGCCCGCCCTTTGCGCCAGGGCCATGGCTTTGGGCGCGAGCGCGCGACCGAAGATCGCGATGTGATGCGAGGAGCCGGTCATCAGGAGCCTGCCACGATACCGGGGCAACCGGCAGCGATCAGCGCCCGATCAACCCAGCTCCGGTCGTTTTCGCCCCGGGCGATGGCCGCCATCTGGGCCTCTTCAGCTGCATGCTTCTTCGATGCGACGGCAAAGACCTCATCCAGTGAAGCGAGGGGGACGGCGATTACGCCATCCTCATCACCGACGACCAGATCGCCGGGGTTTATGAGCATGCCGCCGATGGCAATCGGCACGTTCACCGAACCGGGGCCGTCCTTGTAGGGGCCGCGATGCGTGATCCCAACGGCATAGACGGGAAAGTCACCGGACGAGATCGCAGCAAAATCCCTGACCGCGCCATTGATCACAATGCCTGCCACGCCCCTCTGGCGGGCATGCGCGATCATCAGTTCGCCGATGAGCGCATTCGTCACATCGCCGCCGCCGTCGACGACCACGACATCGCCCGGAACGGCCATGTCCAGCGCCTTGTGGAGCATGAGATTGTCCCCAGGCCTGGTCCACACCGTAACCGCCGGACCAATCAGCAGGCCACCCTTGTGGAGGGGTCTTAACTGAGCCCCTCCCGCCGGCATGCGGTTCATGACGTCACTGATATTTGCCACCGGCAAGGACCGATACCGCTCGATATCGGCCGCACTGGCCACCTTTTCGCGCTGATTGACGCTGAATCCGATCATCCGATTAATTCCACTTTTTGAAGGTGCACTGCGATCACATCTTGAACTTGACGCCGACGCGGAAGGTGCGGCCGATCACGTCGTGGAGGCTCGCGTTGAAGGCGACCGGCACGTTGGCGTTCTCGGGGGCGATCGGGGGCGCGTTGTTGAGCAGGTTGCGGACGTTGACGAGGATTTCCATCTCCGACGCACCGAAAGCGGCCTTGTAGCTGACCTGGCCGTCGACGTAGGCTTGGGCGGAAACATGCTGCAGGTCGATCACCGAAGGACCGCGCGTAACGTCATAGGCGCCGCCGCCCACGTAACGGACCTGCAGGAAGGTGCCCACTGCTTCGCCCTGGTAGTTGAACTGGGCAAGGCCGCGCCAGCGCGGGTTGGGATTGATGCCCACTTCACCAGCGCGATCCACGGGCGAACCGCCCGGCGTGGTGGTTTCCTGCTTGGCGAGATAGTTGGCGATTGCGCGGATCGTCGTTACACCCTGAAGGCCGAGCGCACCGCGCGGCAGGCTGTAGCCCACTTCGAAGTCGACGCCGCGGGTCTTGGCCGAGGCCAGGTTGATCGGCAAGGCGAAGAACTTGGTGGCGGCATTGTTCGCATCGCGGAAGAACAGCGCACAGGCAGAGGCAACGCCGCCCTTGCACTGGTCGACGGCCGTCTGCGCCGCAATGGTGTCGATCGCGTCGCGGATCTTGATGTCGTAGAAATCGACCGACAGGTTCAGGCCGGGGATCCAGGAGGGGCTATAGATCGCGCCCAGAGTCAGGGTATCGGCGATTTCAGGCTTCAGGTTGGCGTTGCCCGAGTTGATCTGCGGGATCCCGTTGACGCGTACGTTGTTGTTCACGGAGTCGAAGAAGGTGACCGTGCTCTGCCGACCGGCCGAATAGAGCTCGGACAGGTTGGGTGCGCGAATGTCGCGCGAACGCGTGCCGCGGAACCGGAGATCGTCGATCGGCTTCCAGGACAGGCCCGCCTTCCACGTCGTGACCCGGCCGCTCGTGCTGTAGTCAGTAAGGCGAACGGCGCCGTTGAAGCCGAGTTCGCGGATCAGCGGCAGCTCCTTCGCCAGCGGAACGTCGATTTCAGCATAGCCTTCCTTGACGTTGTACTTGCCGGTCCACGGCGTGGGGTTGCCAAGGAGGAAGCCGCCGGTCGGCGACAGGGGGTCGGTGGTGAGGTTGATCGATTCCGACCGGTATTCGCCGCCGATGGCGAAATTGATCGAACCGGCCCAGCCATTGACCAGCGGCCCGGACAGGTTGACGCCGGTCGAGTCCGCCAGGATCGTGGCGTCCGACCAGCTGACGCCGCGGGTGTAGTCGAGCGCAGCATCGGACGGCGAGCCCTCGCCGAACACGTTGAAGGGGACGCAGCCATTGGTCGGACTGGTCAGAGTGGACCGGCAGACGATCTGGCCCGAACCGTTGAATACGGCGTCCGTTGCCTCATTGAACTTGGCCGTGATCTCGTCGTTGAGGACGGAGTTGTTCTGCAAGGTGGCGCCGTGCAGGTAATAAGCGTTCCAGCGCAGTGCGCCCAGCTTGCCTTCGGCCCCTATCGTCCCTTGGATCGTCTCGTTCGTCCCCTTGGTGACGATGAACCCCCGCTCGCGCGAGAAGCGCAGCATCGTCAGGCTGGTGACGCCCGCGTTCTGCATCTGGGTCTTGATGGTCGGCGAAAGGAAGGCGTTGTCGCGCTGGATCGTGATCGGGTTGGCGGTCTGCCGGCGGTTGTAGGTGTTGTTCACCGTGGACTGCGACTTGCCGTAGAGGACATCGGCAAACAGCGTGAGGTTGTCCGAAACGTCGAAACTGGCGTGAGCGAACAGGCTGCCGCGTTCCAGCGGGCGGTTGATTTCTTGGATCAGTTCGGTCGGCACACCGTCGCCGCCGACCTGCTGGGTCGAGGTGGTGAAGGCACCGAAGTTGTACGGAGCGGCAATGCCGCCGGGAAGGAACTGGATGCCCTTGAACAGGGCGTTGTTAGCGGCGGTGCCTCCGTTGCCCGTGGTGATCAGGCCGCCATAGGTGCCGACCGTCAAGACGTTCGGCTGCAGGATCAGGGTCGGGTTGCCGGTGGGGTTGTTGATGAAGCCCCAGCCCTGCCGTGCCCATGGCCGGGCACCAGGAGCAACGCCGTCGTTCTTGAAGTATTCGCCGCTGATCAGCAGGTGGCCCGCGTCACCGGCGAACTTGATGCCGGCCGACATGGTCGCGCGGATTTCGCGGTTGTCACCGGCCTGAGCGATGCCATAGTCGACCTCGCCCTTGAGGCCGGTGTATTTCCTGTCGAGGACCAGGTTGACCACGCCGGCCACTGCGTCGGACCCATAGGCGGCTGAGGCACCGCCGGTCACGATGTCGACCCGCTGGACGACCGCCGAGGGGAGGATATTCGCGTCCACGCTGCCGGTGAGGCTGGTCGAAACCACGCGGCGCCCGTCAAGCAGGGTGAGGGTGCGGTTCGGACCGAGCGAGCGCAGGTTGAGGAACGACTGGCCGACGCGCGACGAACCGGAGTTGCGGTTGGGACCTGCCGTGGCCGTCAGCGAGGGCAACTCGCGCAGCGATTCCGCAAGGGTCGAAGGTGCGGCCTTGGTCAGCTGGTCGCTGCTGACCACGGTGACGGGAGTGGGAGCGGTAAAGCCGGCGCGGGGAATGCGTGAGCCGGTCACGATGATGTCGGCCGAGGACGGTTCGGCGGCCGGGGTCGCCGCGGTTGGCTCGGTTCCCTGGGCGTGAGCGACAGTGCCGATAAGGGCGATAGCGACGACGCTGCTGGCGACCGAGGCTTTGAGCCCGCCGCCGGCGCTGGATGAGAACTTCATAATCCCTCCTGAAAGCTTCTTTTTGTTGTGATGGATCGAAGATGCCTCAGGCAGTTGCGCCGGCTGCATCGTGGTTGCGGTTGGCTGCGATGCGCGCAGCCACGAGGATGGAAAGGGCGCTGCAAACGGCGAGGACCGCGAGTGGGGCGAGCGCAAGGGAATAGGAGCCGGTGCCTTCGTAGACCCAGCCATAGAGGTTCACCATGATCGCCCCGCCGATGAGGTTGGACGTCGCATTGATGGCGGCGATGCCGACGGCCGCTTCGCGCGGGTTGAGCCAGCCCGAAACCAGGCTCCAGAACGGGCCCTTGAAGCAGTAGGCCCCCACCAGGCTGCCGGTCAGCAGCACGACAACCTGTACAAGGCTGCCAGAGAAGGAGATCAGCGATGCGCTGAGCGCGATGAGCAGGAGCGGAATTGCCGTGTGCCAGCGGCGCTCGCCCTTGCGGTCCGAGCTGTAGCCCCACGCGACCATGGCCAAGGTCGCCACGCCATAGGGAACGGCGTTGACAAGCCCGGTCTGGAAATCGCTCAGGCCAAAGGATTTCAGGAACTGCGGCTGCCACACGCCCACGACTGAGCCGGAGGCGGAGGCGCCGCAGCATGCCAGTGTCAGCGCCCAGAACTGCGGCGTGCGCAGCAGGGCCCACTTTGAAGCGCCTTGATCGCCCTTGCGGACATTGCCCGCCTGGACCGCATTGACCAGCCAGCCGCGCTCCGCTTCAGAGAGCCAGTGCGCGTCGTCGGGCTTGTCGGTCAGCCACCACAGGCAGACGAAGCCGAGGATCGTCGCCGGCAGGCCTTCAATCAGGAACAGCCATTGCCAGCCACGCAGACCGAGCGTTCCGTCGAGAGTGAGGAGCGCGCCGGAAATGGGCGAGGAGATGAAGCTGGCGATCGGGATGCCGACCGCGAACATCGCCAGCACCCGGCCGCGATAGGCGGGCGGAAGCCACCAGGTCAGGTACAGCACGATGCCGGGGAAGAACCCGGCTTCAGCCGCGCCCAGGATCAGGCGCAGGACATAGAAGGAGGTTGCGCCCTTGACCAGGGCGGTGCCCGCCGAAACGATGCCCCAGGTGATCATGATCCGGGCGATCCAGCGGCGCGCGCCGAACCGTTCGAGCGCCATGTTGCTCGGCACTTCGATCAGGAAGTAGGAAATGAAGAACAAGCTGGCGCCGAAGCCGAACTGCGCCTTCGTCAGACCCAGATCCTCGGTCATCTGCAGGGATGCCATGCCGACATTGCCGCGGTCGATCAGGGCAAGCAGGTAGCAGACCACGAGGAAGGGAAGCAGCCGCCAGCGCACTTTTCGCATGACGTCGCGCTCGAGCGCATCAACGGACAAAACCTCTCTCCCAGGCTCGACGTCTTCTTGTTGATCACGTCATAGTCTTAAACGCAACGTCGTTGCAATATAGAAATTTATGTGATGTAAGCTATTCGACCGAAAGCGTTCGGGAAATCCGTCCGGGGCCGAGGCGGAAATCTAGGGAGAGTGTCTGTATGAAGTTTCGTTCGACGTTCCTTTCCGCCGTCGCGCTGGTGGGCCTTGCGGCGGTTTCCGCCGCGGCACAGCAACTCGTCGCTGCATCGGCAGGGGCAAGTGGCGCACAGGGGGCTGGCAGGGTGATCGCACCCAACAGGCAGGGACGACCAGATCCGGGCAAGGTTAACTCGCCCAACGGCGGCCGCCCTGAGATCCGTACCCAGGCCGACATGTTGCGCGTAAGCGGATACACTGCGCCCGGGGCCAAGGCCTATGCGGCCATGGCGGTCGATGCGAGCGCGGGGATGTGGCCCGTCACGCTCCACTATCGTTGCCGGAACGTGCCGGGCGGCAGTTCCATCAATGCGCCCCTGCCCGAACCGGTGGAGGTATTCGACGGGGTCTATTCGATCGGAGACGACGCCAACAACGTCTGGGCGCTCGATACGCCCGACGGTATCATCCTGATTGATGCGCTGTCCAATGAGGCGGATGCGAAGCGAATCATCGTTGCCAACATGCGGAAGCTGAAGCTGGATCCTGCCCGAATTCGCATGATCCTGATCACGCACAACCATGGTGACCATTACGGCGGCGCCGCCTATCTGAAGTCGATCTCCGGGGCGAAGCTGGCGATGAGTCGCGAGGACTGGGAAGGGAAGATCACCTTCGGCCCGCCGATGCCAGTGAAGGCCGCGGACGACTTCTACCTCACCGACGGACAGAAGGTCGAGTTCGGCGGGCGCACGCTCACGGTTGTTCTGACCCCCGGCCATACGCCCGGTACGGTCTCGCTCGTGTTCCCGGTCACCGAAAAGGGTGTACCGCATGTCGCCTCGCTGTTCGGCGGGCAGGGATCGCCCAAGACTGTTGCCGCGCTCAGACAGTTCAGGGTCTCGCTCGACCATTTCGCCGACGTGACCGACGCAATGCAGGCGGACGTTGTCCTGTCGAACCACACGGTTGGCGACGATGGGCTGACCAAGGTGGCCCAGTTGCTGAAGCGCAAGCCCGGGCAGCCGAATCCCTATGTGGTGGGCCGGGAGGGCGTAGTCCGGTACAGCGCCCTCTGGTCCGACTGCCTCAGCGCCGACATTGACCAGGCAGTCTGGAACGCGGCGCATGGCATCACCCCGCCTCCCGCCAACCGGTAGCGCCTTTGCGCCACTGACTTGAGTGCAAGGGGCAGCCCACTGCCCGTTCGCATCACGATCCACCTTTCCGGCAGCGCCGTTGCAACCATGCTGCAACAGCGCTGCAAACTATTTGCACCCACTGAAATCCGGGCCTTCCCAGGTGCTGTGGCGCGGCATCGCGCCTGCGGTCAAGCGACGGAGTAAACCTATTTGATCTAACTAATATGCAATGCTGTTGCGTTTAAGAAATTTTGCGCCTACCCGATGGACCTGACGCTGGCTCAAGGACGGCGCAGTAAGGGGATCGAGGATGAAGGTACAAGCCCGCACGCGCCTTGCGTGCACCACTGCCTTTGCACTTCTGGCAATTGTCCTGCCCGGTGCGGCACAAGCCCAGGAAGCAGCTACTCCGGCCGACGCGACCGCCACCGACGCCGCCGACATCATTATCACCGGATCGCGCATCGCGCGCAGCGGCTTTACCACGCCAACGCCGGTGACGGTCGTCTCTGCCGCGGACCTGGCCAAGGCTTCGCCGTCAACCCTGTCCGACGCTCTGCGGACCCTGCCCGCACTGACCAACACTTCGGGCACACAGCGCAATTCGGGCAGCACCGGCGGCGGCCAGTCCTTTCTCAACCTGCGTGGGCTGACCGCGGCGCGCACCCTGACCCTGATCAACGGGCGGCGCTTCGTCTCTACCAACATCACGGGCAGCGTCGATGCCAACCTCATTCCGGGCGGGCTGGTCGAGCGGGTCGACATCGTGACCGGCGGCGCCTCGGCGGCCTACGGTTCGGACGCCGTGGCCGGCGTGGTCAACTTCGTGCTCAACACCAAGTACGAAGGCATCAAGGGCATGGCGTCGATTGGGGCCAGTTCGCATGACGACAATCACGAATATACCGCCACCCTGACGGCGGGCACCAGCTTTGCCGGCGGGCGCGGCCATGCGGTCATCAGCGGCGAGTATTTCAGAAACAACGGCATCGCCGGCGACGCGCGCGACTGGGCACGCGCGGGTTACCAGATCATCACGAACCCGACCGGCGCCGGTACGGTCGACAACCCCACGCAGATCCTGGCAGCCAATGTCCGCCTGGTCACAAGCTATGGCGGCCTGATCACGACCGGCAATGGTGGCACGGCGGCGAACAATGCCCTGTTCCGCGGCATTGCCTTCCTGCCCGGCGGCACGCCGACCACGTTCAACTTCGGCAGCCTGACGACCAGCGGCACCCAGGTCGGCGGCGACGGGGTGGATAACGGGATCATTCAGCAGATCAACCGGCCGCTAGAGCGCAAGTCCGTCTTCGCCCATGCCTCGTTCGAGGCGGCACCCAAGTGGGAAGTGTTCGGGGAAGGGTCCTATTCGGTCGTGCATTCCGACTACATTAATGGTCCGAACGTCCACAACAGCACGGCCGCGCAGACCGCCTTTATCACCATCCAGCGCGATAACGCATTCCTGTCCCCCGCCATCAAGACACAGATGCAGAATGCCGGCGTCACCAGCCTGACGATGACCCGTTGGGACCTCGAGGACGGCAAGACCCACACCGACAACCTCAACAAGACCGCGCGTCTGGTCGTCGGGTTCAATGGCGAACTGGGCGGCAGCTGGAAGCTCGACGGCTATTACCAGTGGGGCGAGAACCGCAACACCAACATCGTCAAGGTGACCAATGTGGTCCCGCGGTTCGTTCTGGCGGTGGACGCGGTGGTCAATCCGGCGAACAACCAGATCGTCTGCAGATCTACCCTGACCGATCCGAACAATGGCTGCGTACCGTTCAATCCGTTCGGTGTGGGTAGCCCCTCTGCCGCTGCACTAGCCTATGTGAACGGGGAAAGCCCGGCCTACATCCGCACCGGCCAGCAGGTTGCCGCGCTCAACCTCAGCGGTGAACCATTCTCGACCTGGGCGGGCCCGGTTTCCGTTGCGGTGGGCGGCGAATATCGCCGGGAAACTGCCAACGTCACCTCTGATGCCCTGTCGCTCCAGAACGCCTACAAGATCGGCAACCAGCAGCCCTGGTCGGGTCGCTATACGATCAAGGAAGGGTATCTCGAGACCGTCGTGCCGCTCGCCAAGGACATGCCCTTGCTCCGCAACCTCGAGGTCAATGCCGCCGTTCGCCGCACGGACTATAGCACGAGCGGCGCGGTTACGACATGGAAGGCGGGCTTGAACTGGTCCCCGGCCGAGGACATTCGCTTCCGCCTCACCCGTTCGCGCGACATTCGCGCGCCCAACCTCAACGAGCTGTTTTCCAAGGGGCGGCAGGGCGTTTCGACCGTGCGCGATCCGTTCAAGGGCAACGCGACGGTATCGAACGTATCGAGCCTGACCACCGGCAACCCGGATCTCAAGCCGGAAGTGGCCCAGACCCTGACCTATGGCGCGGTCCTGACCCCGCGCTTCCTTCCCGGGTTCCAGTTCTCGGTCGACTACTACAAGATCAAGATCGCCGGCGCGATTGCCACGATCGCCGATCAGGTCGCGCTTGACCAGTGCTTTGCCGGGGTAGCCAATCTCTGCACATTGCAGAACCGCGATGCCAACGGCAACCTGACCTCGTTCCGCTCGGCGCCGATCAACTATTCGCAGTTGACGACCAGCGGGATCGACATTGAGGCGAGCTATCGCTTCCGCCTGGGTGCCGGCCAGATGACGCTGCGAGGCGTAGCGAACCGGGTGAACCACTATATCACCGAGGCGCCGGGTCTGGTGAGGCGAGATATCGCCGGCTCGATCGTCGACAGCCAGCCCAAGTGGCGCGGACAGGGTGTGGTCGACTATGCCGTTGGCCGCTTCGACGTTACCGTGATCGGCCGCTACGTCGGCAGCGGAACCTACGACGTGTCGCGCACGCCCGCCCAACTCGGGTTCCAGCGCGTGGCTGACTATGCCGTGTTCGACGGCCAGGTCAGCTACAAGTTGCCGATGCTCGGCAAGGAAGGCCAGTTCTTCCTTAACGTGCGCAATCTGCTCGATCGCTCGCCGCGCATCGCACCGCTTGCCGGCAACCTGGCGATCGATACCAACCCGTTCCTCTATGACACGGTTGGCCGCATGTTTCGCTTCGGCATCAAGGCAGGATTCTGATCATGGCATCCCTATTCCGCGCATCGCTGGCTGCTCTCGTGGTAACTACGGTCGTCGCGGGCGCCGCGATCGCAGCCCCCGCCCGCCATCGGCCCGCACCACCTCCGCGTCCAACCTCGCACGTTGTGACGCAAGAAGTGATGGATGGCTGGAAGAAGAGCGAAAGCAACTGGGGCAGGTGGGGACCGGCCGATGAGAAGGGGACCCTGAACCTCATCACCCCGGCGGTCCGCAAGGCCGCGGCGGCAGAGGTCCGTACCGGCCTTGCTATTCCCCTCTCACGCGAACTGGTGCCCGAGCACATCCCGTTCGAAGGGGGGGCGGAGGCATCTCAGTCGCGTGCCGCGGTTCAGCAGCGCATGCTGTCCGGTCCGCCCAAGCGACCGACCGGATCGACCGACCAGCTGACGATCGCTGCTCATGGCTATGCGATCACCCATTTCGATGCGCTGGGTCACCACCTGTTCGACGGAAAGATGTATAACGGCTATCCTGCCAGCGAGAACCTGTCTCTCGACAAGGGGCTGAGCCGCGGCAGCATCCGCGTCTATGCCGATGGCGTGTTCACCCGCGGTGTTCTGGTCGATCTGCCGCTGTTGAAGCATGTGCCCTGGCTTGAGCCGGGGACGCCGATCTTTGCCGAGGACCTGGAGGCTTGGGAGAAGTTTTCCGGCGTCACCATTCGCCCCGGCGACGCGGTATTCATCCGCACCGGCCGGTGGGAGCGCGAAGCAGCGAAGGGGCCGTGGGACATCGGCAAGAACGCTGCCGGGCTCGACGCATCGGTCATCCCGTGGGTTCACCGCAAGGGCATCGCCCTGCTGGGCAGCGAATCCGCTCTCAGCGTCCAACCCTTTCCGGCGACGACGACCATCACCAATCCGGACGATTATCTGCCGGTCCACAACTTCGCGCTTGTTGCCTGGGGCATGCCCTTGATCGACAACACAGACCTCGGCCCAATCGCCAAAACCGCTGCGCAAATGAAGCGCTGGACCTTCCTGCTGACGGTTGCACCGATCAGGGTCACGACCGGCACCGGTGTTCCGGTCAACCCGATTGCGACATTCTGACCAAGATTACTCCATCGTTCCGCCCACCCTCCTCGGGGAGCCTTCGGGCTCCCCTTTTTTGGGCGCCTGTAGCAGTCAGCGGGATTACCATTGGGTAGTAAGCCACCTGACAAGATCAGGGTGGACAATGGACCGGAATTTATCTCCCGCGCGCTCGACCACTGGGCCTATATAGAGGAAGAAAACTGGTGGGCGATGACGGGCTCGAACCGCCGACATCTTCGGTGTAAACGAAGCGCTCTACCAACTGAGCTAATCGCCCGCGCCAGCGGGGCCGCATGCGGCATATGCGCCATATCGGTGCTCGCCTCGACGGGTCAAGCGTCGATCAGCCGGGCGGCAGCAGTCCACCCGTCCGGCGCACGGCCGCCGACCAGGCCATCACCGCCTCCGCCGCACTGTCGGTCAGCTCGATGAAGACGCGCCGCCCATCCGCCGGATCGTCGATGCGTGAGAAGACGCCGCGATCGGTCAGCTGGCGAATCCAGCGCAAAGCCGTCGTCGGCGGTACCGCAGCAGCGATGCAGAGGCTCGAGACGGATACGCGCTGCCCCGCCAGGCGCGCCGCCATCAGGTCCAGGATCATGTCCCATGCCGGGTCTGCGAACAGGTCCGCGGGCAGGAACTGCTCGCGAAGGCGGCGGGCCCGCAGCAGTGCCTTGATCTCGCCGGGTGCCAACGACACGCTGGTCGTGCAGGCGTCGCTCCGGGGCGACAGCTGTTCGGCAACCGGATCCGCCGAGGGGATCCTCATGCGATAGGAGAAGGGCGCTTCAGCAGCCGGCATAGCGTGCCTGTCGGCCTCTCTGAGCTGCGCGAGGCGCTCGACCATCGTCGCCAGTCGACGGACTTCCTCGCTCAACTGCTCGATGCGGCCTGTCTCGCTTTCTCGTCCGCTGTCGCGCAACTGGGGATCGCAACGCCGCCCCTCGGTCTCGATCGCTGCCTTGAGCAGGAGGTCGGCAACATCGTTGGCGCTCGGGTCGCACAGAAATTCGCTGCCGGGGCCGTCGAGCTGGCTCAACGCGGCATCCAGTCCGTCGAGATCGGTGATGACGGCAATATGCGTGTCCGGAAGCCCATGTCTCATGGCCAGAGCGCGCGCATTTTCCGGGTCGAGACAGGCGTTGCGAAGGTCGAGGAGAATGAGGTCGACGGCGATGGTGTCAGCGAGCCGCTGTGCCACATGAAGGGGGTCGACCGCGCCCAGGCTGCGAAAACCGGCGTGCACCGCCCAGCCGGTCAAAGCCGCGGCCGGCGCCTCCGATGCTACGACGAGCAATGTCGGGCGGTCGTCGCGCGCGATGGCGGGCAGGGGATTGTTCACCACGTCCGTGACAGGCGCGAGCGTGAGCCCCGGCTCCCAATGCATATCCTGCCTGCCGCTCGCTGTTCCATCGGTCCATGCCATGATGCTTTTCCCTGTGTACTTCCTTTGTTCTCAATATGCGCGAATCGGAGACCGATTTGAACTCTTTTTGTCCAATTCGGCGGGAGTGTTCAGGCGGGCCAGCTGCGAGGCCGCGAAGTTAGTCCATTGCGGATAGAAATGATCGGCACGTCACGCCGCATTGATCCTGATTTGGGTGCCTGTCCCTTGGGAGCAACTGTTCGTTCCTCCGCGAAGGCCGGGGTTCGGTCATTCCCTTGGGCGGAGAGGGCAAATGCGCCGATTTGCAAAGCAGCAAGGTGAGGGCGCGCACCGTTGACAGCCCGATGTCATGCGTTATGCGCAAAATCGGACCATGCTGGTGCAGCTGCGAAAAGAGACCCGCGCCCCTGGCGCCGCTTCTTGCGATCGGTCGCGAAAGCCGCACATGACTTCGGGAGAATGACAAGATGACGGCGATCGGACAGGACACGCTGGGGACGCGCGATACGCTTCAGGTCGCGGGCAAGAGCTACGCCTATTATTCGCTCGCCAAGGCGGCGGAGAAGCTCGGCGATGTCTCGCGGTTGCCCTTCTCGATGAAGGTGCTGCTCGAGAATCTGCTGCGTTTCGAGGATGGCGGCTTCACTGTCTCGACCGGTGACATCCAGGCACTGGTCGACTGGCAGAAGAATCCCACCGAATCCCGGAGCGAGATCCAGTATCGCCCCGCTCGCGTCCTGCTGCAGGATTTCACCGGCGTGCCCTGCGTCGTCGATCTGGCGGCGATGCGCGATGCGATCGCCACGCTCGGCGGCGACACCAGCAAGATCAATCCGCTCGTGCCGGTCAATCTCGTGATCGACCACTCGGTCATGGTGGACGAGTTCGGCACGCCCAAGGCGTTCGAGCAGAATGTCGAGATCGAGTATCAGCGCAATTTCGAGCGCTACGACTTCCTGAAATGGGGGTCGAAGAGCCTCGCGAACTTCTACGCCGTGCCTCCGGGCACCGGCATCTGCCACCAGGTCAATCTCGAGAATATCGCCCAGACCGTCTGGACCAGCACGGATGCCAACGGCGAGACGGTGGCCTATCCCGACACCTGCGTCGGCACGGACAGTCACACGACGATGATCAATGGCCTGGGCGTGCTCGGCTGGGGCGTCGGCGGCATCGAGGCCGAGGCCGCGATGCTCGGTCAGCCCGTGTCCATGCTTATCCCCGAAGTCGTCGGTTTCAAGCTGACCGGCCGTCTGCCGGAAGGGATCACGGCCACCGATCTCGTGCTCACCGCCACGCAGATGCTGCGCAAGCATGGCGTTGTCGGCCGCTTCGTCGAATATTATGGCCCCGGCCTTGCCTCGCTGACGCTTGCCGACCGCGCGACGCTGGCCAACATGGCGCCGGAATATGGCGCGACCTGCGGCTTCTTCGGCATCGACGACAAGACGCTCGACTATCTGCGTCTCACGGGCCGCGAAGAGGAGCAGATCGCGCTGGTCGAGGCTTATGCCAAGGCGCAGGGCTTCTGGCTCGACGCCAACGCGCCCGATCCGGTTTTCTCCTCGACGCTCGAACTCGACATGTCGACGATCGTGCCCAGCCTTGCCGGTCCCAAGCGCCCGCAGGACAAGGTCGAGCTCGATGCGGTGGACGACGTGTTCAACAAGGATCTCGCCGAGATCTACAAGCATGACGGCTTCAAGCGCGTGCCGGTGGAGGGCAAGGCGCATGACATCGGCGACGGCGACGTGGTGATCGCGGCGATCACCAGCTGCACCAACACCTCGAACCCCTCGGTGCTCGTCGCCGCCGGCCTCGTCGCCAAGAAGGCGAACGAGAGGGGCCTGAAGCCCAAGCCCTGGGTGAAGACCTCGCTCGCGCCCGGCAGCCAGGTGGTCACCGACTATCTGGTGAAGGCCGGCCTGCAGGCGCATCTCGACGCCATCGGCTTCAATCTCGTCGGCTATGGCTGCACGACCTGCATCGGCAATTCGGGGCCGCTGGCCGAGCCGATCAGCAAGGCGATCAACGGCAACGACATCGTCGCCGCCTCGGTCCTCTCCGGCAACCGCAACTTCGAGGGCCGCGTCTCGCCCGACGTGCGCGCCAACTTCCTGGCCTCGCCGCCGTTGGTGGTTGCCTATGCGCTCAAGGGCACGGTGACCGAGAATTTCACGACCACGCCGCTTGGTCAGGACCAGCAGGGCAACGACGTGTTCCTCAAGGACATCTGGCCGACCAACGAGGAAGTGTCCGCCGTCATGTCCGGCAGCATCGACCGCGCCATGTTCCAGGCCCGCTATGCCGACGTCTACAAGGGCGATGTGCACTGGCAGGCCATCGACGTGACCGGCTCGGAAACCTATGCTTGGCGCCCGAGCTCCACCTATATTGCCAACCCGCCCTATTTCGAGGGCATGAGCATGACGCCTGCCCCGATGAGCGACATCATCGAGGCCAAGCCGCTCGCGATTCTGGGCGACTCGATCACCACCGATCACATTTCGCCGGCCGGTTCGATCAAGGCGGATTCGCCCGCGGGCAAATGGCTGATGGAGCGCCAGGTCGCCAAGGCCGACTTCAACAGCTATGGTTCGCGCCGCGGCCATCACGAGGTCATGGTGCGCGGCACGTTCGCCAATATCCGCATCAGGAACGAAATGGTCCCGGGCATCGAGGGCGGCATGAGCCGTTATGGCGATGAGGTCATGCCCATCTACGATGTCGCGATGAAGTATAAGGAGCAGGGCACCCCGCTCGTCGTCATCGCGGGCAAGGAATATGGCACCGGCTCCTCGCGCGACTGGGCGGCCAAGGGCACCAACCTGCTCGGCGTGCGCGCCGTCATCGTCGAGAGCTTCGAGCGCATCCACCGCTCGAACCTGGTCGGCATGGGCGTACTGCCGCTGCAGTTCAAGGAAGGCGATACCCGCCAGTCCCTCGGCCTGACCGGCGACGACAGCTTCACCATCCTGGGCGTCGGCGTGCTCAAGCCGCGCCAGGACGTGCAGGTGAAGGTGACGCGCAAGGACGGCACGACGCTGCTCTTCACCGCGCTCTGCCGCATCGATACCGCCAACGAGATCGAGTATTTCAAGAACGGCGGCATCCTGCAATATGTGCTGAGGAAGCTGGCGTCCTGAGCGCTATCGGCCCGAACAAGGCTCACGAGAAAGGCGTCTGGATCGCTCCGGGCGCCTTTTTTCATGCGCTGTGTCGGTGCTCTCCGGCCGCCGCTGATTCTGGATATTGAGCGCGCCCCAGGGCCTCGGCGCGGCGTATATCCGGCGGGAGGCCTGCCTGGCGAGGCGCTGCGCTCTAGAGGCAAGCCTCGAGCAGCGGCTGGTCGAAGCCGAAGCTGCGTGCCTTTTCGAGCGTATAGGGGCGCAGGCCCGAGGAACGATACTCGCCGATGATCTTTCCATCGGCGTCCTCGCTCAGATATTCGAACTTGAACAGCTCCTGGGTGACGATCACGTCGCCTTCCATGCCGATCACTTCGGTGACGTTGGTCACGCGGCGCGAACCGTCGCGAAGGCGCTTGATCTGCACGATCAGGTCGACCGAGTCGGCGATCTGCTTGGAGATGGCTTCCTTGGGGATCTTGATGTCGCCCATCAGGATCATGTTCTCCATACGGCCCAGGCACTCGCGCGGCGAGTTGGCGTGGAGCGTACACATGGAGCCGTCATGGCCGGTGTTCATGGCGGCGAGCAGATCGAAGCACTCGGCGCCGCGAATTTCGCCCAGGATGATGCGGTCGGGACGCATGCGCAGGGCGTTCTTGACGAGGTCGCCGATGGTGATGGCGCCCTGGCCTTCGAGATTGGCCGGCCGGGTCTCGAGCGGCAGCCAGTGCGGCTGTTGCAGGCGAAGTTCGGCCGCGTCCTCGATGGTCAGCACGCGCTCGCCCGGGTCGATCATCTTCGAGAGCGCATTCAGCATCGTCGTCTTGCCCGAGCCGGTGCCGCCCGAGATGACGACGTTGAAACGGCAGGCGCCCGCGATCTTGAGCGCGGTGCACATCTTCGTGCTCATCGCGCCCCATTGGGCGAGCATGTCCAGCGTGATCGGCTTGGCCGAAAACTTGCGAATCGAGATGGCGGTGCCGCGCAGCGAGAGCGGCGGTACGATCACGTTCACGCGCGAGCCGTCGGGCAGGCGGGCGTCGGCGAGCGGTGTGGTCTGGTCGACGCGGCGGCCGACCTGGTTCACGATGCGCTGGGCGATCTGGAAGAGATGCTCCTCGTCGCGGAAATGGATGGGCGCGATCTGCAGCTTGCCCTTCTTTTCCACATAGGTCTGCTCGGGGCCGTTGACCATGATATCGCTGATATCGGGATCGGCCAGAAGCTCTTCGAGCGGTCCGAAGCCGAGCAGTTCGTCGACCAGCACCTTCTCGAGCGCGAATTGCTCGCGGCGGTTCAGCGTGAGCTTGAGCTCGGCCAGAACCTCCATGATGATCGGCCGGAATTCCTCGGCCAGCTCATCCTTGCTGAGCGTCGCGGCGGCTTCCGGGTCGACGCGCTCGAGTAGGCGGGGCAGCACCTGCTCCTTGATCTTGTGGACGCTCGCCTCGAAGCCCTTGGTCTGCTCGCCGCTATGCTCGGCGTTCATGCGGTCCTGCAGGCGCTGCATGGCTTCCGCATTGGATGCCGGAGCCGGTGCCGCCGACGGTCCGGGGCCGGCAACGGCATCCGCCGTCACGGGCGGGAACTGGACCGCGTTGGAGAGCTGCTGGAGATCGGCCGGCGCGGGGGCCGCTTCAGGCTGCGAGCCGGTCTGCCCCGGCGCTGTCGAGCCGAACGGAGCATGCATTGGGCGCGCCACGCCGAAGGAGGCTTTGCCTCCGGGTCCGTTCTTGCGTCCAAATGCACTCATAAGTCGTTCCGGCCCCACCGCTGCCTGATGCGGACGCTCTTCCCGTCCAACGGCCAGGATACGGGCGCAAGCTTTGACAAATTGCTAACCAAGCGGAGAAAGCCTGTTTTCTGAAGCGTATCTTGCGTGCAGTCCCGTCACTTCGCGTCGTTCGGCGAGCCGTCCGGCTTGGCGAGGTTCACGAAGCGCGGGTCGGTGTGCATGGTCCGCGAGACGGCACGAGCGAAGCCGAGGAAGCGGGCGCCCTGCGGCGAGACAACGGCCCGCCCATCGCGCAGCTCGATATTGCCGGACTTCAGCTGCTCGTCATAGCGGCGGCCGATCTGGTCCATGCCGACGACATAATCGTCGATGAAAAGCTGGCGCGCTTCCGCTTGCGACAGGCCGCGCGGGCCGGCTGCTTCCATGCGTGCCAGCAGGAAGACCGAGATCGAGCGGTCGAGCGTCACCGGGATTATGGTGAGAAAGCAGAGGTTGAAAGCGAGCGACATGCTGGTCGCCGCGAGGATCAGCGTCCAGTCGAGCGAGCGCCACCATCGATACGCCAGCATGGCGCTTGCACCCGCCAGAATGGCGGCGGCGGCGACAGCCAGCGCGATGCCGCGATAGAAGAGAATGGTCTGACCGGCGAACAGCGGCGTCAGGAACAGTGCGCAGTAGATCGCAAGGCCGAGCATGACCGATCCGCCTAGATAGGCGAGGGTGAGGAGCGGTTTCTTCCATTGGGAAGCGGCTGCTGCTTCTTCTTTCATGCCTTGAATTGCGCTCATGAGTTCGTCCGGTCCCTCGACCTCGGCGCAGGGCCGATCGGTCACACAGGGCAGCATGACGAGGGAGCTTTGACAAATTGCTAACCAATAAAAGTTGCAGTTAGGCTGGGCTTCGATTGTCCATGGCGGGCACAGGCAAAAGGACCAATCCCTTCTTAACCACGGCGTCGTAGAGACGCGGATACGAATCCGGGAGACGCTCGACCAATGAACCCTTCAGATGCGCCAGCGACAGGTGCCCGACAGCGACTGCTCGGCGTAAACGGCTGGCTGGCCATTGCCCTGCTGGTTCCCTTCATCTGGGCAACGACGGCGCGAGGTGACGCCTTCCCGCTCTATCTGTTCCAGACGCAGGACATGCCGGTCATAGGCGGTCTCATCGCTTTGCTGCTGCTGACCGATCGCTGGTCCCCGCGCTGGACGCTGCCGACCGCGCGGCTTTCGTTCGGGCACGTGCTGGCGGCCGGCATAGCGATAGCGCTGCTCCTCTGGTTGGGCTGCTATGCGCTGCTCGGCAATTATCCGCTCTCGCGCGACGAGCATATGGTCGTGTTCGACATGGGCGTTTTCGCCCATGGGCATCTTGCCGAGCCTATCGCGGCGCAATGGCGGCCGTTTGCGGTCGATCTCGTGCCCGCCTTCCTGCTGCAGGAGAAAATGCCGGTTGGGCTCGTCTCCGACTATTTGCCTGGCAATGCGGCTCTACGGCTAATTTTTTCCTATGTCGCCGATCCAGCACTGATGAATCCACTGCTTGTCCTGTGCGGCGGGCTGGCGCTGTTCGATATTGCCCGGCGGCTGTTCGGGGATGACAGCCGCGCGATCTGGGTCGCGTTGCTCACCTACGCCCTGTCCGCGCAGGTCGCCGTCAACGCCATGCTGCCTTACGCCATGACGGCGCATATGGCGCTTAATCTGCTATGGCTCGCGGCTTTCCTGCGTGGCCGCTGGTGGCATGTCGCGGCGATCCTGACCGGCTTGATTGCGACCGGTCTCCATCAGATCGTCTTTCATCCTTTGTTCGTCGCGCCCTTCCTTCTGTGGCGCCTGCGCGACGGGCATTGGCGGCTCGTTCTGGCCTACGGCGCGGCCTATGCGGCGATCTGCGGTTGGTGGATCACCTATCCGGTCCTGGCGTCGATGCAGGCCGGCGCTGGTACGCTTGGCGACGCACCCCATAGCTTCTTTGCCGACCGCGTCCTGCCTCTGCTGCTCGATCGCGATCCAATGACGCTGCCCCTGATGACACTCAATCTGCTGCGGTTCGTGGCATGGCAGAACCTGGCGCTATTGCCGCTCCTCGCCATCGCCGCGCCGCTCGCGCTCAACACGCGCAGCATCGTTGCGCCGATGTTCTGGGGCGCACTCGGTGCTATTCTCTTCTTCGGCTTCATCCTGCCTTATCAGGGTCATGGTTGGGGATACCGCTATCTCCACCCCTATCTCGGCAGCTTCGTGCTGCTCGCGGCCTTTGGCTATCGTCGACTGGCCTCCATGAAGGGCCAGATGGCTGACGGCATGGTCGTCCTGCTCAGCGCCGCCACGCTTTTCGGCTCGATGCCCCATCTCGTCGACCGCACGCGTACCTTCTTCGTGCCGCACCTTGCGCTTGAGCGGTTCATTGCGCGCCAGCAGGGCGATTTCGTGCTGGTCGATACCGAGCGCATGGCCAGGACCACGGACGGCGCGTGGGCGCGGGAGGTCGTCGATCAGGTCCGCAACCTGCCCGACTTGTCGAACCGGCCCTTGCGTTTCTCCAGCCGCGCCATGCGCCAGATGCAACTGGCGGAGCTCTGCCGTCGCGGAACGGTCACGCTGATCACGCGGGCCGACATGCGGAGCATCGGCTTCGCGCCGAATGCCGTGCCGGCGCCCCATTTCGACGCCATGATCGAAACGACGCGTCGCGCTTATCCGCGCTGTTTTCGCAAGGCGGATTGAGCGGTTTCCGGCCGGCCGCAAGGCCTTGTTAACCATGCGCTGATAGCCGTCGTGCAGCGAGGACGGGAACGATGAGCAAGAACTGGAATCCAGAAGCCGACATCGCCACGCAGAAGCAACTGTTCGAGGCGATTCACGACCGCTACACCGAAGCCACGACCGATCGCTTCGCCGAGGCGTACAAGGAGGAATTCCTCTACCGGCCCATCCTTGACTTTCTGGGGGAGTCAGAGAGCCTCATCGAGTTGGCGAGCGGCGTCGGAACGGCATCGGGTTGGATGCGCGAACAAAGGCCCGGTCTCGAAATATCGGGATGCGACATTTCGGAATCCGCCGCACGCGACTTCACGGCACGCCATGGCCGGCCCTGTTATGTGTGGGATCTGACCAAACCCATCGAGCCCCCCAATCGCTACGATGCGGTGCTGGTCATGGGCGGCATTCACCATCTTGTCGGCGACCTGCCGACGGCGTTTGCCAATATCGGAAAGCTGCTGAAGCCTGGCGGCAGGCTCATCATGACCGAACCCAATGCCGACTTCGTTCTCGAGCCAATGCGGCAGTTCTGGTACCGGGTCGACAAACAGCATTTTGACGCCGAGAACGAGCATGCCCTCTCGCATCCGCGGCTCGTCCGTGATCATGCCGGCGAATTGAAGCCGGTGGGGCTCACCTATTTCGGCGGCCTTGCCTATTTCCTGCTGCTGCAGAACTGGGTGCTGCGCATTCCCAACGGTTCGAAGAAGTGGCTGGCGCCGGCACTGATGGCGAGCGAGCGCCTTTATCACAAGCTTCCGGGACGCCTGCCATTCGCCAGCTTCATTGCCTGCTGGCAGAAGGGTTGAGACCTATTCCGTCACTTGGCGCGGCCTGAAGACGAAGCGCGCGAGGGACGCATAGCTGAACAGCGTCGTCGTGATCAGGGTAAGCAGGAAAGCCGGAGTCAGCGACAGGCCGACGACTTCCACGAACAGGACCAGCGCGCCTGTGCCCAGCAGATATTGCAGCACATAGGTCGTGGCGAACCCCGCCAGCTCGCCGGCTCCGGTGCTGTCCTTCCGCTGGAACGTGAAGCGCCGGTTCAGCAGGAAATTGAGGCAGACGCAGATCAACCAGCCGATGCTGTTGGCCAGGACATAATGTATGCCCAGGGCAGTGAGAGCCACGAGCAGGACGTAATAGACACCCGTCACGGTGCCGCCGACCAAGGCGAAGCGCATGAAGCGCGAGGCCTGGGGCAGCATCACAGAGCCCCCGAGACGCGTGCGCGGAGGCGCGACAAGGTGCGGTCCGCAATCCGGGACTCGTGCATATAGCGCCACGCGTCGACCGGGCCGAGTTTGAGGAAACGTGACAGCGTCGGCTTCATCCACCGTTCCTGCTTGGCGGCACCCTTGGCCAGTCCGCAATTGATGTCGATCGAGGCCAGGGCGCGCGCATGACGGCGGCGGTCGTCTGCCAGCCCGAAGAGCTCGCCATGGCGTTCGACCACGATCTCGAGCTGCTGGCGCAATGCGTTTGTGTCGCGGCTGCCGGTCATGGTCAGCGAGTTGCCATGAATTCGGAAACCTGTGGTCGCTTGCGGACGAACGACCACGTCGCCGCGCGCCGAGAGCTTGAGATACAAGTCCCAGTCTGCCGTGTACCACAGGCTGTCGTCCATTCCGCCGGTTTCGAGCCAGATGTCCCGCCGGATCACCGGCGAGGGGATTGCGAGGAAGTTCTGTACGATCAGCCCTTGCCCGAACGCGCGGCCTGACAGTGTGCCAGCAGCGAAGGGCGTCGACCATGGGCCAACGTCGCGGTCGTTGGCGTCGATGAAGCGGGACGGGGCGACGCTCATCGCCGCACTGGGTGCCGCGGCGATCGCCTTGCGTGCTGCGTCGAGATGGCCGGGCAGCCAGAGATCGTCCTGATGCAGCATCGCGACATGCGGTGCGGCAGCCTCCGCAACAGCGCGATTGGTTTTTTCTGGCCAACCGCGAATCTCGGGCATCGCAACATACCGGATGGCGATCCAGTCGGCATAGGCCTTGGCGATTTCGCCGCATGCCGAGTCCATGCTGCTGTCGTAGATAAGGAACTCGACGCCTTCAGGCTTTTCAGCGGCCGCGCTCGCTAGTGTCGCAGGAAGATCGCGTGCGCCTCCATGCACGGGCATGACGACGGAAAGCCAAGGCGCAGCCATGGCTTTCAGCGTCCAGGCGTGACCGGGAAAAGCTGGTCGGTACGCTCGCTGACGGCGCGATCAGCGCGGCTGGTGGTCGCCGCGAGAAACTGGGCCTCATGGCCGCCGAGGATGGCGAGGAAGAAGCCGCCCATCACCGTCTGGATACCGATGGTCAGCAGCAGCGTGCCGAGGATCGGCAGGAAGATGCTGTCGGCCATGCCGTAATTGCGTTCAACCCATTGGATGTAGACCAGGGCGAGCACGCCGGCGCCGGCCGCCATGCTGGTGAGACCACCGATCAGCGCGTTCTCCAGCGTTGCGATCCGCGCGACGGTGCGCGAGGCGCGGCCCGGTTCGCGATAGCCGGAATGCAGCGCATAGACCTGCCCTGCACAGGTGAGGATCATCGCGAGGTGGCCGATCGTGAGCGAGGCGGAGCCGATGATTGTCCAGTAGTCGCCGACCGACGGGAAGCTGCCGGGCATGAAATATTGCATCGCCGCCTTGGCGAGCACGATCATGCCGAACAGGACGGCAGCGATGGCGGGCAGGCCGAACAGCCAGTTCGGCGCCAGCATCAACAAGTACCGCAGGTGCCGCCAGCCGTCGCGCCAGGGGCGCAGATGCGGCGCGCGGTCGCGCAAGTCGGGCAGAAGCTTGGCTGGCACCTGGCTGATGGGCAGCTTCAGCAGCGCGGCCTTGATCACCATTTCGCTCGCGAACTCCATGCCCGTGCCGGAGAGGCGCAGGCGCTGGAAGCTCTCCTTGCGGATCGCGCGCAGCCCGCAATGCGCATCGTTGATGCCCGAGCGGAAGAAGAGGTTGAGCATGCCGGTCAGCAACGGATTGCCGATATGGCGGTTTTTCCACGGCATGGCGCCGGGCGAAATGCCGCCGTCGAAGCGCGAGCCCATGCAGAGCGCCGAGCCCTCCGCCAGCTTGCCGATCATGGCGACGCCATCGTTGAAATCGTAGCTGCCGTCGGCGTCGCCCATCAGGATGAAGCGCCCGCGTGCGGCGTGGCAGCCGGCGATCAGTGCTGCGCCATAGCCGCGCACGGGCACGGGCTCCACGCGCGCGCCGAGCGACAGGGCCAGGGCCTGGCTGCCGTCTGTCGAACCATTGTCGGAGACGAGGATTTCGCCGGTGAAGCCATATTGCGCCTCGATGCGGCGCAGGGCTGCGTGCGCATTGGCCAGGCAATGCGGCAGCGCCTGGATCTCGTTGAGGCAGGGCAGAAGGATCGTCACGTCGACGGAAGCAACGGAAAACTGCGCCCGATCCGGCTCGTACATGAAAAAGGCCTTCCCCGTTGGCGTGTCGGGAAAGGCCTAGATGGATTTGGTAAACAACTGGTTTTCGGGGAACCCTGAAAGCCTGTTTCCTACCGCGTCTTGCGCATGACCGTCACCGAGGTGACGCCTTCCGCCTCCTTGAGGCTGATGGTCGCGGTCAGCGTCGTCACGCGTGTCTGCGACATGGTATATTGCAGCCTGCGCTCGCCCTTGGAGCCGCCGCTGGGTGCTTTCTCTGCGCGCCATTGGCCGCCGGACTGGTTGAAATAGTCCAGATAAGCCTGTTCGATGGGAGGGACGACCGCGGCCCCGGTCACGAGCAGGCAATGGCCCTTGTCATAGCCGGCATCCCATACCTCGCCCTGGTCTGATGGCGATTTGACATATTCCGCTTCGCCCATTGGGGTCGATTTGGTCGAGGAGAGGAAGTCGGGGGCATTGCGCTGATATTGGAAGCCCAGACCTTCGAGCTGCTTGGCGTTCTGGTTGCTGATCGTCAGCGTGCCCAGCGAATGTTGGATGCATTGCTTGAGGGCTTTTTCGGCCGCCTTGTCGGTTGGCAGGACGGTCTGAGCCTGAGCCGCCGCGGGTGCGGCGATAACAAGTGCGGCGCATGCGAGCGTCTTCATGCGTTCCCCCCATTTCATGCCGCCGCTTGGCGGCTTTGCGGGGGTAATCTCATCTTTTTCAGGCGGTTCGTCAATTGCGCATGATGGCGCGGGACTGCGCGCGTGCCGCCGCGGCGTGGCAGACCGCTATTCGGCCTTCTCGGCGAGCACCGTGAGGCCGCTCTCGGAGACTTCCGCGAAGCCGCCTTCGACGCGGATGACGCGCGGCGTGCCGCCGTCGCGGTCATAGACCTTGAGCTCGCCGTCCTTGACGGTCGACATGAAGGGCGCGTGGCCCTGCAGCACGCCGAATTCGCCTTCCGTCCCGGGCACGACGACCATGTAGACCTCTTCGGAGAGGACGAGGCGTTCCGGGGTCACGAGTTCGAAATGCAGTGCCATAAATTCATCCTGTAGCCCCTCCCCTTCAGGGGAGGGGTTGGGGTGGGGGTGCCCCGATCCATGGGGCCAAGCCCCACCCCCGTCCCCTCGCCCAAGGCCCGCGACTTGGGCGAGCCTGAAGGGGAGGGGTGAGGAAGGTTACGCCGCTTCCGCAGCCAGCTTCTTGCCCTTTTCGACGGCTTCTTCGATGCCGCCGACCATGTAGAAGGCGGCTTCGGGCAGATGGTCGTACTCGCCGTCGACGACGGCCTTGAACGACTTCACCGTGTCCTCGATCTGGACGAACTTGCCCGGGATGCCGGTGAAGACCTCGGCGACGTGGAAGGGCTGCGAGAGGAAGCGCTGGATCTTGCGTGCACGCGCAACCGTCAGCTTGTCCTCTTCCGAGAGCTCGTCCATGCCGAGAATGGCGATGATGTCCTGGAGCGACTTGTACTTCTGCAGCGTCTGCTGGACGCGGCGGGCGACGTCATAATGCTCCTGGC
>JAGIAZ010000009.1 GCA_017744605.1 Sphingobium sp.
CTCAAGTTTGATGTTCAACCAACGGCGCGGAGGAATAGTCCACGTCGAAGGCTGCCATTTCTAGGAGCCGATACCTGCACAAATCTTACATGGTGTGTAGGACATTGCAGGTAACGACTAATTTAACCGAGCACTCGACACCTAGAAGCTGTCGAACCCGGGGCCGCCGCCCACATGTCCCTTCATCAAAACCGACAATGTCAAAGAGCACACTCAACATTAGAAGCGGACAGCGATGGCTCCCCGATTTTCGATACCGGGGGACATGTGTCCGATTATGTTGGCGACCGATTGCGGCGAGAACCGTTAGGCATCACCGCGTCGGTGAACGGGTCTCTAGGCGTGCCCCTCTGAGTCGTCAAACACTTTTTGCAATTATATTTCAGTCTCTCGGCACTTTGCAGGATATTCCCCGGATTTCCGCGCTTTCTGGCCCGCAAATGGGCGTTCGGACAATGCGTGATCGGGCGCGACTACCTATCAGACGCGGCAAAAATCGGCCGAAAATCGGACCTGACAAGGCATTTTCGGTGAATCGGGGATGAGTCGGAACAGAATCGCGCGCCCGATTCACCCGGTTCGCGCGCTCTGCCGGTTCACGCGCTCTGAATGTAGCTGCGCATCGCGTCGGCCTCCGATTCGACCTTGTCGATCCGTGACTTGACCAGATCGCCGATGCTGACGAACCCGACCATCCTGTCCCCGTCGACGATCGGCAGGTGCCGGACGCGCCTCTTGGTCATCAATGCCAGCGCCGAAAGGATCGGGGTGTCCGCCCCGATCGTGACCGCCGGCTTGGTCATGACCTCCCCCACCGCCTTGTCGAGCAGGGACGCGCCGGTCCGCGCAATGCCGTAAACGAGGTCGCGCTCGGAAAAGATACCGACGACCTTTCCCTGCTCGACCACCGGCACGCAGCCGATCCGACGCTCGGCGAGCATCGCGACGACCTGCGCCACCGTATCATCGATACTGGCCTGGATGACTTCGCCGCGCGCCGCAGCCACAAACATGCCGACCGTCATGGCCTTTCCTCCCTCATGCGGGCGGCCGCGCCGGCGATCTGCTGAACCGGATGCCGGCCGCCTCATGGAAGGGGCGCGTTCTCGACGTCGGCGCCTGCTTCCTGCCCGGGATTATGCGCCTCTTGGAGAAACAGGTCAAAGCCGTTGATCGGGCCGGACCGCGTCCATATCTCCGTCCCCATGAGCAAGCTGCCCAATGACAGGCCGGGTCTCGATGACCCGCGCAACGCTGCCTATGCCTGGACGCGCTTCCGGCGCATCCTTCTCGCCATGGCAGCCACTGCCATGGCCTGTGCGCTCCTGGTGGTCGCCTATCTCTGGGGACGGGACGGGCCTCTGCCGCTCGTCTTCATCGGCCTCACTATCGCGGGCGTCTGGGCGACGATCATGATGGCGGCGCTGCTGATGGGACTCATGTTCCTCTCGAGCGGCACCGGCCATGACGATCAGGTCGAAGACCGGGTCGGCAAGGACGTGCTCGGCGAGGACGAAGAACGGGAATAGGCGCCCCTTCTATCGAGGCAGGAACGCTCGAAACGCTGCGCCGGGATTTCCGCTTCAGCGGCAGATTATGCGCCGCCCTCAAGCTGCCGCTGCAGCTGCCGGATGTCCGCATCCATTTCCGGATTGTCGAGGCGCATCGCCTCGATGGTCTTCACGGCATGAATCACGGTCGAGTGGTCGCGTCCGCCAAAGATGCGGCCGATCTCGGGCAGCGAACGCGGCGTCAGCTTCTTGGCGAGGTACATGGCGACCTGCCGAGGCCGCGCAACGGCCCGGGCACGCCGATGCGAGCGCATCTCCGAGGCATCTATTCTATAATGCGCCGCGCAGACCTTCTGAATCTCGTCGATCGTGATGCGGCGGGCATTGGCGCGCAGCGCCTCGGCCAGCATCGTCTGGGCGAGCTCGGCGGTGATCGCCTTGTCCATCAGCTGGGCATAGGCGACGAGCTTGTTGAAGGCCCCTTCGAGCTCGCGAATGCTGGTGCGGATCGAGCGAGCGAGCAGCGCAATCACGTCTTCCGGCACGACGATGGGCAGCACGGCCGCCGCGCGCGCGCGCAGGATCTTGAGCCGTAGGTCGAGCCCCGCGGGCTGAATGTCGGCGACGAGTCCGCCGGCGAGGCGCGACAGGATGCGCGGATCGACCGCACCGAGTTGCTGCGGCGGGCGGTCGGCGGCAATCGCGATGCGCGCGCCGGAATCGATCAGATCGTTGAGCGTGTGCAGAAACTCCTCCTGCGTCGGCCCCTTGCCCGCGATGAACTGGATGTCGTCGATGAGCAGCATCCGCGCGGCGCGCAGCCGCGCCTTGAACGCCATCGTGTCGTTGCTGCGGATCGCCGCGACGAATTCCATCATGAAGCGCTCGGCCGACATATAGAGAATGGCGTCGGCGGTCATCGCCTGCCCCAGCTCCGCCGCATAGGCGCCGGCAATCGCATGCAGCAGGTGCGTCTTGCCCTGCCCGGTTGCGCCGTGGATGAACAGCGGGTTGAAGCGCGGCCGCGCGGGACCGGCCATGGCGCGAGCGGCCGAGCAGGCAAGGATATTGCTTTCGTCCGTCATGAACGCGGCAAAGTCGTGACGGGGCTCGAAGCGGCGCCCGCGATCGCTCGTCGGCGCCGGCACGGGCATGGCCTCGGACTCAGGCGACGGCGCCGGTATAACCGCGACGCTCTCGGCGGCGCCGCGCGCCTTGACGATACGCACGTCGCGCACGCCGACCTGCGCCGCCCGCCAGGCCAGGCAGATGCGCGGGGTGAAATTGCCCGACACATAGTTGGCGGAAAAGTCGGAGGGCGATTCCATGTCGAGCGTCCCGCTCACCGGGCAGAAGGCGCCCGGGCGCAGGGTGCGAATCCATTGATCGTAAAGGCGCGCGCCGATGTCGCGCCGCAGCCCGGCGCGAACCGCGGTCCACGCCGTCTCGATCTGGCTTCGTTCAGGGGTCAAGACAGTCTCTCCCATCTCGCTCGCCTTCACTCCCGTCACGTCTTCACGCACTTGTTCGTCGTACCGACCCAAGCTCTGCGTCACCTTTTTCAAGCCCCCGAAAATTCAAACGACCCCACGCGCGAAAGACACACGAATTCTGCCGTGGAAACCTGGTCGCCACGTGTTCGGCACGATCTCTTTCGCTGTGACAGGAACCACGATTCGTGACCCGTCCGAGGACCGTTTGTGGCAAGCCGGACGGGCCTGATCAAGCGCGCGGCATGTAAAGATTCTGAAATAAATCTCTTGACCAAGGATTCCGGCCAGCGACGCCCGAAATATTGGTAACATACTGAAAAAACAATATTTCTTTGGCGAAGAAACTCACATCAAGTGGAACATCCAGATGCGAATCGCGACGAATCCGTCGTTTAACCAAAAGCCTTGAAGAGGCTGCGGAACAGTTGGTCAGTCGGCACCGCCGCAATGAGGCAAGGGAGCGCGGCAAGGTCCAAATTTCGACTCGCCGCCCGATCATGATCGGCGTCGAAGTCCCTCCCCATGCAAGGGACGCGCAGGATCAGCCGGCGCTGTTCCAGCCGCCGCCAAGCGCCTTGTTGAGCGCGATCGCGGCCTCGGTTGCGGCCGCGCGGATCTGGGCGTTGCGCTGGAGCGCCTGGATTCGCGCAAGCCGTGCGCGCGCGAGCGCCAAGCGGTCATCCTCGCCCGCCGCGCTGCGTCGACTGGCCAGTTCAAAACCCGCTTCATCGCGCTTCAACGCCGCATCCGACGCGGAGAGCGCCGCCAGCGCCCGATCGAAGCGGTTGATGGCCGTCTCGCTGTCCGAGAGCGCCCCGATCACCGCTGCGTCATAGCGTGCCGCCGCCTGATCGACCTTCGCGCCCGCCACGCGGATTCGCGCACGCGTCGATCCGCCCGAGAAGATCGGCCAGGCCAGGCCCGGGCCGGCCTGCAGCCGCGTCGAATCGCCGCTGAACAGATCGCCTATGGCGCGGGCCTGCTGCCCGATGCCGAAACCGAGGCGCAGACGCGGAAAGAGATCCGCCGTCGCCACGCCGACATCGGCGATGGCACCGGCCAGATCCCGCTCGGCGCCGCGAATGTCCGGACGGCGGCGCAACAGTTCGGATGGCAGGCCCGCCGCGATGGCTGTCGGCGGCGCCGGAATCGCACCGCTTCCGCTCAGGCGCGGCAGCATCGCGCTCGGCTCGACGCCGACCAAGGCCGCGATTCGAAGCGCCGCCGCCCGCTCGCCGGCCTCGGCATTGGCGAGCACGGCCCGCGCATTCGCCGTATCCGATCCGGCGCGCTCGGTCTCGACGCGGCTGCCTTCTCCCGCGCGCTCGCGGAGCACCGTGAGCGTCTCGAGGCTTTGCCATGCGTCCAGCGACTCCGTCGCCAGCGCCGTTTCGCGCTGCGCCAGCCGCAATTGGACATAGGCCCGGGCCAGTTCGGCAATCAGCTGCAACCTGATGCCCTGCGCTGCCATTTCGGCCTGGCCCGTGCGCGCCGTCGCCGCCTCGATCGAGCGCGTGCGCCGGCCCCACAGATCGAGCTCCCAGCTCGCGTCGAAGCCAAGGTCGAACAGCGGGAATTCGCGCGCGAAGCCCGGAATGCTGCCGACCGGAAACTGGCCGTTCTTGCTCAGCATCGTTTCGCTCGCGCTGCCCGACAGCTGCGCCTGCGGACCGGTCGTGCCACGCACGGCATCGCTTGCCGCGCGCGCTTCTGCAATCCGCGCCGTCGCTTCGCGCAGGGTCGGGCTTTGCGCCATCATCTCGTCGATCAGCGTATCGAGCAGGGGATCACCCAGTGCTGTCCACCAGGCGCCTTCGTCGACCGCACCGGCCACGGCCGGGCTCGTCCATGCCGCCGCGATGCGCGGCTCGGGCGCATGATAGTCCGGCCCGACCGTGCAGGCGCCGACCAGCGCCACCGAAGGCAAGGCAAGAAGGAGATGGGCGGGAAGGAGGTGGGATCGCATGGCATTCACTCCATTCGCGCACGAAACAGCCAGGCGGCGGCGCCCAGCGACACGCAGGCAATGACGAGCAGCGGCCAGGTCTGCGCAAAGACCACGCTCGCCGGCATGGTTTTCAGGAACAGGCCCTGCACGATGATGAGGAAATAGCGGATCGGGTCCGCATAGGTGATGATCTGCAGCCAATGCGGCATGTTGTCGATCGGACTGGCATAGCCCGAAAGCAGCATGATCGGCACGGTCGCGATGAAACTGCCGAGGAAAGCCTGCTGCTGCGTCTTCGAAGCCGCCGAGACCAGGAGGCCGATGCCCGCCAGCGACAGCATGTAGACGAAGAGCGCGAGGAAGAAGAGCAGGTAGGAGCCGGTGAACGGCACGCCGAACACGAATTTCGCCACCAGCAGATAGACCGTGCCGTTGAGGAACCCGACCAGCATCGGCGGGATCGCCATGGCGATAAGGATCTCGTGGACCCGCAGCGGCGAGACCATGAGCTGATCGAACGTGCCCAGTTCGCGCTCGCGCGCGATCGACTGCGACGTGATGGAAATGCCCGAGACCGACACTATGATCGCGACCAGCGACGGCAGGGTGAACCACATATAGTCCAGGCTGGGATTGTACCAGTTGGTGATGCTCGAACCGCCAAGCCGCTGCGCCATGCTCGGCCGCAGTTCGGCGCCATATTCGGCTGCGATGCGGCTCACATAGCCGGCCATCAGCTGCGCCGCGTTGGATTTGCGCCCGTCCAGCACGATGCCGAGCGTGGCGCTCTTGCCCGCCGAGATTCGCGCGTCGAAATCCGGCTCGATGACCAGCGCGGCGATCACCTTCTGATCGTCTATGGCCCGCTTGAGCGCGGCGTCGGAATCCAGCCGGACGATGTCCCGGAACTGCGGACTGCCCGCGACTCGCTGGACGAGTTCGGCCGCATGCGCACCGTTCGACCGGTCAAGCACGCCGATGTCGACATTCTTGACGTCGAGCGTGGTCGCGAAGGTGAAGATCAGCAGCTGGATGAGCGGCGGCAGCACCAGCACGATGCGCGTCTTGGGATCGCGGATCAGCGCCCAGATTTCCTTGACGATCATGGCCTTGAGTCGGGTGAAGCTGGGCCGCGTGAAGCCTGGCAAGCTCATGAGTCGAGACTCCGCCGCGTCGTGCGGAAGCACAGGAAGAAGAAAAAGAAGCCGAAGCCCAGCATGATCGCGATGTTGGGCAGGATCACCGCCCAGACGTCGCCGGCGATAAACACGGTCTGCAATGCCGGAATGAGATAGCGCGCCGGCACGGCATAAGTGATCAGCCGGATCGGCCAGGGCATGGAAGCGATCTCGAAGAGAAAGCCCGACAGCAGGAAGGTCGGCAGGAAGGCCGACAGCAAGGCCACCTGGCTCGCCACGAACTGGTTCTTGGTGGCGGACGAGATGAACAGCCCGAGACCGAGCGAGGGCATGAGGAAGGCCGAGGCGATAGCGAGCAGCGTGAGCACGGAGCCGCGCAGGGGCAGCGCAAAAACCGTCACCGCAATCACCGTGCAGAGCGCCATGGAGGCTAGGCCCAGCAGGAAATAGGGCACGACCTTGGACGCGATGAATTCGGTCATGCGCACCGGTGTCGCGAGCAGCGCCTCCATCGTGCCGCGCTCCCATTCGCGCGCCACGACAAGCGCGGTCAGCAAGGTGCCGATCATGGTCATAACCACGGCAATGGAGCCCGGCACCAGGAAGAAGCGGCTCTGGAGCGCCGGATTGTACCAGATGCGGGTCGAGACATCGATCGGCGGCCCGGGCGTCCGCGCGCTGCCCGTCTTCTCGCCCAGTTCGCCGGCCATCCAGCTCTGCCGCACACCATCGGCATAAGCGGCGATGAAGCTGGCCTGGTTGGGCTGGCTGCCGTCGGTGATGATCTGGATGTCGGCCGGATGCCCCTTCGTTACGCTCGTCCCGAAATCGCCGGGAATGACGACGATGCCGCGCACTTGCTCGCGCGCCATGGCGTCACGCGCCGGGCCGATGGCGCGCAGCGGCGTCACGTCGAAATAGGGGCTGTTGGCGTAACTGGTCGCGAGGCTCCGCGACGGCGCGCTCGAATCCTCGATGACGAGCGCGATCTTGGTCTTCTTGACGTCGAGACTCACCGCGTAGCCGAACAGGAAGAGCAGCAGCAGCGGCAGGGCGAACGCGATGGCGAAGGTCGAGGGGTCGCGCCGAATCTGCGCGAATTCCTTGACCACGAGCGCCGTCAGCCGGCGCCGGGGCGAGGCGCCGCTTGGGGAGGGGGCCGTCGAGAGAGGCGCCGCCTCGCTCATGCCGCCTGCGCCTCCTCATCGGCATCGGACGCCTGGATGAGCGCGATGAAGGCATCCTCCATCGTCGGATCCTCGACCTCCGCCAGTTCCTTCGCCTGCGCCTTGAGCGCATCCGGCGCGCCGCTTGCGATCTGCCGCGCGCGATAGATGAGCGTCACCTGATCGCAATATTCGGCCTCGTCCATGAAGTGCGTCGTCACGAGGACGGTCACGCCGCGACCGACCAGGCCATTGATATGCGTCCAGAATTCGCGCCGCATGACCGGATCCACGCCCGATGTCGGCTCGTCGAGAAAGAGCACGCTCGGCTGGTGCAGGACCGCGCAGGCCAGAGCGAGGCGCTGCTTGAAGCCCAGCGGCAGCGCACCGGCATTGCGCTTGAGATGCGGCGCCAGCTCGAAAATATCGGTCGCCGCCTCAATCGACTGGCGCGCAGCCGCGCCCGAGAGATCATAGGCGCCGGCGAAGAAATCGAGATTCTGCTGCACCGAGAGATCGCCATAGAGCGAGAATTTCTGCGCCATATAGCCAAGCGAGGCGCGGGCCTCGCCCCGGGCATGCCGCAAGTCATGGCCGGCGACCGTGCCGGTGCCGGCGCTTGGCGTCAGCAGGCCGCACAGCATCTTGAAGGTCGTCGACTTGCCCGCGCCATTGGGGCCGAGCAGCCCGAAAATCTGGCCGCGCGGCACCGAAAAGCGCACGTCGCTCGCCGCGGTGAATTCGCCGAATCGTTTGGTCAGCCCCAAGGCCTCGATCGCCGGCTGGTCGTTCGGCGGGATCTCGCGATAGGCGGCGGCGAGCTTGCTGGTGCCCTTCGGTCCGCCGCCCAGCCGCTCGATGAAACCGTCCTCGAAACGCGCCGCAGCCGGTACGACTTTGGTATCCGCGCCCATGTCGAGCGCCTTGGCGTCGGGGACGCCATGGCCGTCGCGCACCAGTAGCCGAATGGCGCGGCCCTGGATGGTGCCGTCGATGATGTCCGGCCGGTCGAGCGCATCGGTGAGCGCGTCGCGCCGCCGCTTCTGGAAACCGGTCACGCGGATGACGCGCCCATCGACGGCGCCGGTCAACTCTCCCGGGGCGCCGTTGAAGATGAGCTTGCCCTGGTTGAGCAGGCAGACATGGTCGCACAGCTCGGCTTCGTCGAGATAGGCGGTCGACCAGAGCACGCCGATGCCTTGCCCGGTCAGCTCGTGGACCATGGCCCAGAGTTCGCGCCGGCTGATCGGATCAACACCGACACCCGGCTCATCGAGCAGCAACAGGCGCGGCGTGCGCACGAGGGCACAGGCAAGGCCGAGCTTCTGTTTCATGCCGCCGGAAAGCCGCCCGGCGAGCCGCGACTGGAAGCGGCCGAGATCGGTGAACTGGTAGAGCCGCTCGAACGCCGCGTCGTGATCGGCGCGGGGCAGGGCGCGCAGCTCGGCATAGAGCGTGAGATTCTCGCGGACGGTGAGGTCTTCGTAGAGGCCGAAGCGCTGCGGCATATAGCCGATCTCGTCGAGCCGCTGCGCAGGTGAGCCGCCGAGGATGTCGACCGTCCCCGCATTCGGCGTCATCAGCCCGCCCAGGATGCGGATGAGCGTCGTCTTACCGGCACCGTCAGGCCCCACCAGGCCCGTCACCTTGCCCGCGCGGATCGTGATGTCCACCCCGTCGAGCGCCTTCGCACCCCCGGCGAAGGATTTCTCGATGCCCGAGGCGCTGGCGACGATGTCGGGGGAGATGTTCATCGACACATCTCCCTCCTCTCACCGTTCGCCCTGAGCGTGTCGAAGGGCGTTCCTCTTTCTCGCGAGAAGAAGGGAACGTGCTTCGACACGCTCGGCACGAACGGGGAAATGATGATGTGTTTCCATGCTCAGCGCTTCGCCGGCTCGGACACGGCCACCGTCACCGGCTGGCCCTGGCGGAGCGCGCCATCCGGATCGCTCACCACGATGCGGAGGCGATAGACGAGGTCGGTCCGCAGGTCGCTGGTCTGCACGGTCTTCGGCGTGAACTCGGCGCGCGGCGAGATATAGCCGATCGTGCCATGATAGGTCTTGTCATTGCCGTCGGCCTTGACCGTCACGGCCATGCCGGGCGCGATGCGGCTCAGATCGCCTTCCGCGACATAGGCACGGACGCGCAGCGGCCGGTCGATGGCGAGCGTGAACACCGTCTCGCCCGGCGCGACGATGGCGCCCGGCTCGCGGGCTCGCGTCACCACCGTGCCGTCGCTGCTCGCGAGAAGACGCGTGTCGCCGCTATCCGTGGCGATGCCCGATTGCGCCGCCCTGGCTGCCTGAACCGCTGCGCGGGCAGCTTCGATATCCTCGGCGCGCGGGCCGGCCTGGACCAGCGAGAGATTGGCCTTGGCTTCGGACAGGGCAGCCCGGGCACGATCGCGGGCCGCGACGGTCTGTTCCCAGAGCGCCTTGCTGATCGCGCCGGGCTCGACCAGCGGCTGGCGGCGCGCATAGTCGCCTTCGGCATCGGACGCCGCGGCCGAAGCGCTGGCGACGCGCGCCTTGGCCGCCTCGATGTCCTGCGCGCGGCTGCCGTGGACGAGCTTATCGAGCTGGGCCTGAGCCTGCGCGACCTGGGCTGCCGCCTGGGCAGCGCGATCCTCGATCGGCGCCTTGTCGAGCGAGGCGAGGAGATCGCCTGCCTTCACATGGGCGCCTTCCTCCACCGGAATCCGGTCGATCCGCCCGCCGACCCGGAAACCGAGATCGACTTCGCGAATGTCGACATTGCCGTAGAGCGCGAGCGGACCCTGCGCTTTCGGGAAAAGCCCGAAGCCCCGCGTCGCGAAGGCCGCGACGATCAGTCCCACGAGGAGCACGATGGGGATGAGACGCTTGCGAGTCATGGATTCGTCTCCGTAAGCAGGTCTTGTGCGGATCGGCGCAGGCCCGCGATGAGCGTTTCGGCCGTGGCTTCGTCGAGATCGTCGACCCGCATGAGGCGGCTGACGCAGGCGCGCCCCAACCGCAAGATGAGCGCCATGCCCACGATGTTCATCACCAATGTGCGGCGGCCGGTGTCGTCGAGCGACGGCCGCGCGATCTTCAGCAGACCGAGCACGGTCTCCAGCACCGGCGACATGATGCCGTGATAGAGCCGCTCGAAAGCCTCGGTCGGGCGCTGCTGTTCGCGGGCAATGAATTGCGACCAGGTTTCGGATTGCGGCGCCAGCATGAGCCGCGCGAAATTCTCCAGCAGGTCGAGCATCGCTGCGCGCGCCTGTTCGGGCTCCTGCGGCGGGCGGGCCCGGATCGGCGCCATCCCGGCCGCATGCACCGCGCCGATCTGATATGCGATATAGTCGGCGCAGGCGAGGTAGAGCCCCTGCTTGCCGCCGAAATGATAGGTGATGGACGACATGGCCGTGCCGGTCGCGGCGGCGATATCGCGCGTGCTGGCGCCATCGAAGCCGCGCTGCGCGAATTGTTCGATTGCAGCCTCGACCAGGCGAAGCGCCAGGCCCGGCGCGGGTCGTTGCGCCTCTCCGGCGTTGGAGATCCTGACTCCATCTTGCGCTTGCGTCGCCATGGACAGCTCGTTTGTTCGATCGAACGAACAATGTCAATGGGCGTTCACAAAGCCGGCTCATCATCGAACCGCTTCCAGTTGCTCAGTCGGTCTTGTCGGAATCCGGCCGGCCGGACTCGGCCTGGCCGTCGCCTTGCGCGCGCTCGCGTGCCTGCTCCTTGCGGCGGCGCAGATTGGCGCGCAGGGCTTCGGCAAGGCGGCGCTGGCGTTCGGGATCGTCGGCGGACATGAAATGCTGATTAGCCATTCGCAGCGGGAGGCGGCAAGTCGCCTTGACAAATCGCAGGCGCTGAGGCCATAGGCGCGGCCTTGCTGACGCGGGGTCCCCCCTGCGAGCCGTCGTGCTGCCGTAGCTCAGTGGTAGAGCGCATCCTTGGTAAGGCTGAGGTCGTGAGTTCAATCCTCACCGGCAGCACCACTTTCTGGAGAACAGAACATCACCCCTCCGGGGGCCTGGTCGACGCTGTCCGGCAAATGCCCGCGCGTCTGTGTCCGGTTCGGCATGGGCCTCGACCTGAGCCTCGACTTGCCTCGTTTCCCGCGCGCCCAAGATTGATTTGCCCGGACAGCCACGCATATTTGTTACTTCACCGGCGGTGAGTGCCCGGCGCCTCCGGGCGGCGCAGGCAAATGAGGCCATGACCCAACGATATGGAGCAGGTCCGACAGGATGATGGAGCAGATGGTGCCGACGCATAACGCTGACAGAGACGCCGTCCGCAATTCGCCGCTCTTCAAGCAGCAGGCGCTGATCGGCGGGCGATGGCGAAGTGCCGCGTCGGGCGGTACGATCGCGGTCGACGATCCCTTCACCGGCGAGACGATCGGCGCCGTGCCCGATCTTGACCGGCAGGAGGTGCAGGGCGCTATCGACGCGGCCCAGGCCGCCTTCAAGGACTGGTCGCGCCGGCCGGCGAAAGACCGCGGCGCGCTGCTGCGGCGCTGGCATGAGCTCATCATGGCCAACAGGGAGATGCTGGCCCGGATCATCACGCTCGAAAACGGCAAGGCCCTCAAGGAAGCACGCGCCGAGATCGACTATGGCGCGGCCTTCGTCGAATTCTACGCCGACGAGGCGACGCGCGCCTTCGGCGAAGTCATTCCCGCCAATGCGCCGGGCCGCGAGTTGCGCGCGACGCGCGAACCGGTCGGCGTCTGCGTCGCGATCACGCCGTGGAATTTCCCCAATGCCATGCTGACCCGCAAGCTTGCGCCGGCACTGGCAGCGGGCTGCACGATGGTCGCCAAGCCCGCCTCGCAAACGCCGCTCTCGGCGCTCGCGCTCGGCCTGCTGGCGCAGGAAGCGGGCATTCCGGACGGCGTGCTCAACGTCGTCACCGGCAAAGCCTCCATGATCGGCGAGATCGTGACCTCGAGCCAGACCGTCCGCAAGATCAGCTTCACTGGGTCGACCGGCATCGGCGCCTGGCTGATGCAGGCGAGCGGCCCGACCATCAAGCGGCTGGGCCTGGAGCTGGGCGGCAACGCGCCGCTCATCATCTTCGACGACGCCGACCTCGACATGGCGATCGAGACGGCGATGGTCGCCAAGTTCCGCAACAGCGGCCAGAGCTGCATCGCCGCCAACCGCATCTATGTGCAGGCCGGCATCCACGACCGCTTCGTCGAGGCGTTCCGCACGCGCATCGCGGCGATGGTGCTGGGCGACGGCTTCGACGAGGCCACCGACATCGGCCCGCTGATCGACACGGCCGCCGTCGACAAGGTCAACGAGCATCTCGACGAGGCCTTGAAAGCCGGCGCCACGCTGCTTGCCGGAGGACGCGGCGAAGGCCGGATGATGCCGCCCTCGCTGATCGCCGGCGTCCGGCAGGACGCCCTGCTGACCCGCGAGGAGACTTTCGGGCCGCTGGCTGCGGTGATCCGGTTCGACAGCTATGAAGAGGCCATCTGCCTCGCCAACGACACGCCCTTCGGCCTCGCCTCCTATATATGCTCGTCCGATCCGCGGACGATCGCGCGCGCGACACGCGACATCGAGAGCGGCATGTGCGGGATCAACACGGGCCTGATCTCGAACGCGGCAGCGCCCTTCGGCGGCGTCAAGCAGTCGGGCCTCGGCCGCGAAGGCTCCCACCACGGCCTCGAGGACTATCTGAACATCAAATATCTCTGCCAGGCAGGGCTTTAAACGGCGCGATCCCGTTTCCCGCTCGCCCGGAGCCCGAACGGTGCGAAGAAAGAAGGGAAATGGTGCCGCTTAGGTGACTCGAACACCTGACCCTCGCATTACGAATGCGATGCTCTACCGGCTGAGCTAAAGCGGCTCCGGATCCGCCGGCCAAAGCCGGACAGGCTGCGAAGAACGGCCGGGGGCCGCACTTCCTTAGCAGCGGCGGCGCTTACCAGCGCGAAGGGCGCCATGCAAGCGGCAACCGCGCGGAAGGTGTCGCCTCTTTTGGACAACGGCGTTATCGCCGGGCGCTTTACCGCTCATTTACCAAAGTTGGCGCACAATAGCCGCTCGAAGGACCAATTTTCCGGAGCGGATGACGCCATGGACGCGTACGCCAAGAGCCAGCTCGATTCCCCGATGTACGACGAGGTTGTCGAAGCGCCGCCGATCGTCCGCTTCGACGAGCGGCGCATGCATATCCGCGCCTATAACTACTGGGCGTCGCTCCTGAACGATCGCAACCTGCCGAGCATCGAGGACTTGAACCCCTCGGAAATCGAGGATTTCGGTTCGCACAGCGTGTTGCTGGATTTCACCGGCGGAATGGACGATCCGGCCATCGCCTTCATGGGCACCGCTATCGCGGCCCAGTGCGACCTTGACGGCCCGATCGGCAATATCAGCGAGATTCCGCCGCGTACCCTGCTGTCGCGCCTCACCGACCACTATCTCCAGATCATCGCCAATGCGGCGCCGATCGGATTCGAAGCCGAGTTCACCAACCAGCGCGGCAACGAGATTCTCTATCGCGGCATCATGATGCCCTTCTCGTCGAACGACGAGGACATCGACTTCGTCTATGGCGTGATCAACTGGAAGGAAGTGGTGAACGACACCGTATCCGCCGCGATCGTCGCCGAAGCGCTCGAGCAGGCGACGACCGCGACCGTCACCAACATCACGCCGCTCTGGGACCGCGCGCTCGAGATCGTCGATGAAATCGGCGAGGATGAGGAAGGCGCGCTCGAACTGACGCTCGACGACCAGTTCCAGGTCGATGTCGAGGCCAGCCTCGATGATTGTCTCGCCGCCGCGCGCGATGCCGCCGCTGCCGCCAATGCCAGCGAGGGCCGCACGCGTCATGCGCTCTATCGCGCCATCGGCCTCGCCCATGCCTTCGCGCTCGCCGCGCGCAGCCGCCCGCAAGATTATGAGGCGATCCTGGAAGACGCCGGCATCGTCGCCCATCCGCGCAGCCCGATGACGGCGCTCGCCAAGCTCGTCTTCGGCGCGACCTACGACAAGACGCGCGTCGCCGAGTTCGTCTGCGCCATCGACTATGCGCTGGAGCAGGATCTCGCGCCCGGCGCACTGATCGGCCACCTTCATGAACTTCCCGGCGGCCTCAAGGCGCTGGTGGGCGCCTATCGCGCCGCAAAGCGCGGCGAAATCGTGGCGCCAGCCGGTCCATCGCGCGCCACGGTGCTGGCGCGTCGCGCGCTCGCCAAGGTGAATCCGGTCGCCAACGCGGCCTTCTCGGCCGACGAAGCCGGCCTCGCCATCGTGGTCATGCGCCGCGAAGATGACGGGAGCTACGTGCCCGTTGCCGCGCTCGATCATGACGACAAGCTCGCCGAGCGCGTCCTGGCGGCGGCGGCCCGCAAGCTCTGAATGGCGGAACAAGCCTGACCGGAATTGACGTAATATTGTTGCTGTAGGCGGGAGAGGGGCCTAAACCGCCAAGGATAGAAACCCGAGCTGCGGCCCATATCCTCCCATCCTCGCCGCGGTTTTCCGGGAGAGGATCTTCATGAACACCACGGCAAAATCCGCCTCCGCCCCTTCCCTCATATCCGCGATCGGCGCCGCGCTTGCCGGCAGCCTCCATGGCACGGACACCGGCACGCTGACAGGCGAATCGCTCGACGCCGCGACCGCCTTCCTCGCCGAAGCCGCCTCCCGGCGCGCCGATGGCCAGTGCATCGTCCAAATCGACAGCGGCGGAGAGGATCTGCACATCTCGGGCCGCCGCCGCCAGCGGCTCGCCATCGTCAATGCCGACATGCCGTTCCTGGTCGACAGTATCGCCAACTGCCTGGGCGACGCCGGCCTTTCCATCCACCTGATCGCCCACCCGGTGCTCCCCGTGAAGCGCGACGAGGCCGGCCATGCGGTCGCCATTGGCGACGATGACGACGCACGCCGGGAATCGCTGATCTACATCGAGACGGACCGCGCCGACGCGCGCGGCCGCCAGACGCTGGCAAAAGCGCTCGATCTGACATTGGCGCAGGTGCGGGCCGCCGTGTCCGGCTGGCGCGCGATGATCGACGCGCTCAACGCCGACGCCAACCGCCTCGGCCCGAGCGAGGGCGGCGACCTGCTGCGCTGGTTCCTCAAGGGCAATCTCACCCAGCTCGGCCATGAAGTGCGCCTGGCCGACGGCAGCCAGGCGCGCGCCAAGGGCATTTCGACGTTCGGCGACGAGCCGCTGCTGGCCGAAGCGACCATCGCGGCCATTTTCGACTGGTACGCAAAAGGCCATGACGGCCTCCTCATCCTCAAGTCGAACCGCGTCAGCCATGTCCATCGGCGCGTCCTGATCGACCTTTTCGTCGTGCCTGTGCACGAGGGCGGAAAGGTCACGTCGCTTTCGATCCATGCCGGCCTCTGGACCAGTGCCGCGCTGAGTGCGCCCTGCGAGATCGTGCCGATCCTGCGCGGCACGCTGTCCGGGCTCATGGCGCGATTCGCATATGATCCCGCGGGCCACGCCGCCAAGGCGCTCGCCCATGTGCTGACCCATCTGCCGCACGACATCATGCTGGGGCTGCCCGCCGAGGCGCGCGAGCGGCTGGCACTGACGGCCATGTCGCTGGCCGACCGGCCGCGCCCGAAGATCGAACTGGTCGCCGACACGCTCGGGCGCCATCTCTTCGCCTTCGTCTGGCTGCCGCGCGACGATGTCTCGACCGCCCGGCGCGAAGCCATTGAGGACATGCTGACCGGCGCGGCCCGCGCGCCGCTGCTCGGCTGGTCGATGGCACTGGAGGATAGTGGCCTTGCCCTCATCCGCTTCACGATCGACCTGCGGGGCGATGGGTACATGCCCGATGGCGCCGCCCTCGATGCACAGCTCGGCACGATGCTGCGCGGCTGGCTGCCGGCCGTCGAGGCCGCTCTGACCGACCTTGGCGAAGGCGCCCGCGCAGCCGTGCTGGCCGAGCGGTTCGCCGAGGGCTTCCCGATGGTCTACCGCATCGGTGCCGGACCCGACGAAGCGGCACTGGACATTTGCGCGCTGCACCGGATTGCCGGACCCGGCACACGCAGCGTGCGTTTCTATCGCAACCCCGAGGACGGCGAGACTCGCTTGCGCGTCAAGATAGCGAGCTTTGAAGCGCTGGCCCTGTCCGAGGCCGTGCCGGCGCTGGAGAATTTCGGCTTCCGCGCCCTCGAGGAGTTGAGCACCCCGGTCGGTCCCGGCGGCTCGCTGGGCCACATCCAGCGCTTCGTCATCGAGCGGCAGGATGGCGGCCCTGCCGCGCCGGTGCTGGAGCGCGCGGCCATCGTCGCCGAAGCCCTCGACGCCGTGCTCGAAGGCCGCGCCGAGAACGATCGCTTCGCCGAGCTGATCGTCACCACCAGCCTGTCGCCGCGCGACATCGTCATCCTGCGCGCCATGTTCCGTTACCTGCGCCAGACCGGCGTTTCCTACGGCCTTTCGACCGTCGCCGACGCGCTGCGCCGCGAATCGGGCATATCCGAGCTGCTGGTCCGCCTGTTCTCCGCGCTGCACGATCCTGCCTCGGCCGGCGGGAAAGACGCGTCCGAGGCCATCAACCGCGATATCGACCGCGCGCTGGAAAGCGTCACCGCGCTGGAGGATGACCGCATCCTGCGCCTCTATCGCGCCGTCATCATGGCGACGCTGCGCACCAATGCCTTCACGCCCGCGGCGCAGGAAGCGCTTGCCTTCAAGCTCGACAGCGCGCTCGTACCGGGGCTGCCCAAGCCGCTGCCCTGGCGGGAAATCTGGGTCTATTCGCCCCGCGTCGAGGGCATCCATCTGCGTGCCGGCCGCGTCGCACGCGGCGGCTTGCGCTGGTCGGACCGGCGCGACGACTTCCGCACCGAAGTTCTGGGCCTGATGAAGGCCCAGCGCGTCAAGAACGCCGTGATCGTGCCGACCGGCGCCAAGGGCGGCTTCTATCCCAAGCTGCTGCCCAATCCTGCGCAGGACCGCGATGCCTGGCTTGCGGAAGGCACGGAGAGCTACCGCATCTTCATCCGCGCCCTGCTTTCCGTCACCGACAACCTCGTCAAGGGCAAGGTCGCCCATCCAAGGAATGTCATCGTTCACGATGGCGAGGATCCCTATTTCGTCGTCGCCGCCGACAAGGGCACGGCGACCTTCTCCGATATCGCCAATGCCATCGCGCTGGATCGTCGCTTCTGGCTGGGCGACGCGTTCGCCAGCGGCGGATCGAACGGTTATGACCACAAGGCCATGGGCATCACCGCCCGCGGCGCCTGGATCAGCGTCCAGCGCCACTTCGCCGAAATGGGCGTCGACGTGCAGAAGGAAAGCGTGCGCGTCATCGGCGTCGGCGACATGTCGGGCGACGTGTTCGGCAACGGCATGCTGCTCAGCAAGGCGATCAAGCTGGTCGCCGCCTTCGACCACCGTCACATCTTCATCGATCCCGATCCCGATCCGGCGTCCAGCTGGAAGGAACGTGCGCGCATGTTCAAATTGCCGCGCTCGAGCTGGGACGATTATGACAAGAAGCTGATCTCGAAGGGCGGCGGCGTCTTCGCCCGGTCGCTCAAATCGATTCCGCTCAGCAAGGAAATGCAGGCGATCATCGGCTCGAGCGAGAGCGCGATGGAGCCCGCCGCCTTCATCTCCGCCCTGCTCAAGGCGCAGGCCGACCTGCTCTGGTTCGGCGGCATCGGCACCTATGTGAAGGCCGCTGCGCAGGGCAATGCCGATGTCGGCGACGCGGCCAACGATCGGCTGCGCGTCGATGCGGAAGAACTGCAGGTCAAGGTGATCGGCGAAGGCGCCAACCTCGGCGTCACCCAAGCGGGGCGAATCGCCTTCGCGCTTAAGGGTGGGCGCATCAACACCGACTTCATCGACAACAGCGCCGGTGTCGACTGCTCGGACAATGAGGTCAACATCAAGATCGCCCTCAACAAGGAGATGGCGGACGGTCGTCTCTCGTTCGAGGACCGCAATATGCTGCTCGCGGCGATGACCGACGAGGTCGCCGAGATCGTGCTGGCCGACAATCGCTTCCAGGCGCTCGGCCTGTCGATCGCGCAAGCCGGCGGCACCGACGATCTCGCCTCCTATGTCCATCTCATCGAGACGCTGGAAGCCGGCGGTCATCTCGACCGGCAGGTGGAAGGACTCGCCAAGGACCAGGAGCTGCTGCGCCGGGCCGCAGACGGGCAGGGACTGACCCGGCCCGAACTGGCCGTGCTGCTCTCGACCGCCAAGCTCACCCTGCAAGCCGCGATCGAGCATGGCACGCTCGCCGCGGATCCCGCCTTCGCGAGCGACCTGCTGGAGGCCTTCCCACCGAAAATGCGCGCCGCTTATGGTGAGGCCATCGCCAGCCACCGCCTCAGAGGCGAGATCATCGCCACCAAGCTCGCCAACCGTATCGTCAATCGGCTCGGCGTCATCCTGCCCTTCGCCATCGCCGAGGAAGCCAGCTGCACGCTCGACGACATGGCCGCCAGCTTCGCCGTGGCGGAGCGGCTGTTCGACGTGCGGGCACTCTGGGAAGAGATCGACGCCGCGAAGATCAGTGAGCAGGCACGCCTCGCCCTCTATCGCCTCGTCGCCCGCGCCATGAGCTGGCACATCGGCGACATCCATCGTGCGATACCCGACGATGTCCGCATCGACGGTGCGCTCGGCTCGCTGCGCCCGGCCATCGCTGCGCTGAAGGCCAAGGTGGATAGCCTGATCCAGCCGGAGCAGCAGCGCCGCGTCGCCCTGCTCGCGACGGAGCTGGCGGACCTGGGCGTGCCCAGGTCACTGGCCGCGCCGGTGCTGATGCTGGTCAAGCTCGACGGCGCGGTCGGCATTGCCCGGCTCGCCGGCGATCTCGGCCAGAGCGAGTTCGATCTCACCAGCGCCTTCACCCATCTCGGCCAGGTGCTCGGCATCGACTGGCTGCAGGCCCAGGCAGCCCGGCTCAATCCGATCGATCCCTGGGAGCGGCTGCTCGTCTCGGGCGGCGCGCGCGAACTCCAGCAGATGCGTCTCACCTTCCTGGCCCGCGCCAAATACAAGCCCGTGCAGGCCTATCTGGCGCACTGGATCGAGCATCACGGACCCGCGATCACGCAGTTCCGCCAGCTGATCGGGCGCGCGCAGGCGGCGCCTGCGCCATCTGCGGCGATGATCGCGGAACTTACTGCGCAGGCGCGGGCACTGCTGGGGCGGTAACTCCGCCCACAAAGCTCATCCGTTCGTGTCGAGCGAAGTCGAGACACGTTGTGCAAACGCTTCTCGACTGCGCTCGAAACGAACGGGAAGGGTAAAGTCTATTTCTTTGCGGGCGCCGGCCGCTGGCCCTTGGGCTGGAAGAGCCAGGGCCGCACGACCGTCGTCGGCGCCGGCTTGCCGTCGAGCCGCACGGCGCGAATGATCCGCACGTCAGCCTTGATCATCTGGCCGAACATCGGGCCCTTTCCGCAGCAGGTGGGCAGGGCCAGGATCTTCTTCACCACATCCATGCCGGAGACGACACGGCCGAAGGCGGCATAGCCGAGCCGGCCGGGCGCAGCATCCATGAAGGGCGCTGGCCCCACGAAGATCGAGAAATTGCCGCTCGCCGTATCGGGATGTTCGTGCCGGGCCATGGAGATGGTGCCCTCGACATGCTTGATGCCCGTCTTGCTCGTCGGCTCGAGCGGGACCAGCGGCAGCAATGTCCGCCGGAAATCGGTATCGATGCCGCCCTGGATGAAGCCGCGACGCGTCGGATCGCTCTTGGATCGCGAGGCGCGGTAGAATTTCGTGTTCTCGAAGCGGCCGTCATCGACATATTTCATGAAATTGTCGGTCGTCCTGGGCGCGCGCCTGGGATCCAGCGCCACCACGATATTACCCATGCTGGTCTCGATCCGCACGCGCACCATGCCGGGAATCGGCCGGCCGTCCGACGCGGCATAAGCCGGGATCAGCGGAGTCAGGGCAAGGATGAGGAGCGTGAAAAGGCGGAGAAAAAGCTGCGACATGAGTCCATGGGAAGCGAAGGGGGGTATCTGCCAGGCTAAGCGGTCGCGCGGCTGCGCTCAAGAGTATGCTCAAGAGCGGGATAGTTTTCGAGGGCGAGGCGTTCATCGGGCAGGATCGCACATATCTCCAAAGGAGAGAGATCATGCCGAGAGGCGACAAGAGCAGCTATACCGACAAGCAGAAGCGCAAGGCCGAGCATATCGAGGAAGGCTATGAAAAACGCGGCACCTCCCATGAGGAAGCAGAGCGCCGAGCCTGGGCGACTGTCAACAAGGAGTCCGGCGGCGGCAACAAGTCGGGCTCCGGCCGCGGCACGCCCGACACTCATGTGTCATCCTCGCGGGGTGGCAAGGCGCACAAATCCGGCTCCTGGGAACAACGCTCGGCAGCGGCGCGCAAGGGCTGGGAAACACGCAGGAGGCATGCCCTCAGCTGAATTCGTCATCCCCCGAATCCGCGGCCCAAGCCGCCGGCGACGCCGCGGACCGGACGCGGCTCATGCCGTCAGCCGCACCCGGTTCGCCACCAGATTGTCCACGACCGCCGGGTCCGCCAGCGTCGAGGTATCGCCCAGCTGATCGACGGCATCCTCGGCAATCTTGCGCAGAATGCGGCGCATGATCTTGCCGGAGCGGGTCTTGGGCAGGGCCGGCGCGAACTGGATCACGTCCGGCGTCGCGATCGGGCCGATCTCGTGGCGGACCCACTGGACGAGCGCCTTGCGCAGCGCCTCGTCACCGTCCTCGCCTGCGTTGAGCGTCACATAAGCGTAGATGCCCTGGCCCTTGATGTCGTGCGGCATGCCGACGACCGCGGCTTCGGCCACCTTGGCGTGGGCGACCAAAGCGGACTCGATCTCGGCGGTGCCCATGCGGTGGCCCGAGACGTTGATCACATCGTCGACGCGGCCGGTGATCCAATAATATCCGTCCTCGTCACGCCGGCAGCCGTCGCCGGTGAAATATTTGCCGCGATAGGTGGTGAAATAGGTCTGGAAGAAGCGCTCATGATCGCCCCAGACGGTGCGCATCTGGCCGGGCCAGCTGTCGGCGATGACGAGATTGCCCTCACAGGCGCCCTCGAGCACCTTGCCGTCGGCATCGACGATCTGCGGCACCACGCCGAAGAAGGGCTTGGTCGCACTGCCGGGTTTGAGGCCTGTCGCACCCGGCAGCGGCGTGATCATATGGCCGCCGGTCTCGGTCTGCCACCAGGTGTCGACGATCGGGCAGCGACTGTCGCCGACGATGCGATAATACCAGTCCCAGGCCTCGGGATTGATCGGCTCGCCGACGCTGCCGAGCAGGCGCAGCGTCTTGCGGCTCGTCCTGGAAACCCACTCGTCGCCCTCGCGCATGAGGGCCCGGATCGCCGTCGGCGCACCGTAGAAGGTGTTGACGCCGAACTGATCGACCACCTGCCAGAAGCGGCTGAAGTCGGGATAGTTGGGCACGCCCTCGAACATGACCGTGGTCGCGCCGTTGCACAGGGGGCCGTAGACGACATAGCTGTGCCCCGTGACCCAGCCGATATCGGCGGCGCACCAGTAGATCTCGCCCGGCTTGTAGTCGAAGACGATCTCATGGGTCAGGCTCGCCCAGAGCAGGTAGCCGCCGGTCGTGTGGAGCACGCCCTTGGGTTTGCCCGTCGAACCGGAGGTATAGAGGATGAACAGCGGGTCCTCGGCGCCGATCGGCTCGGCCGGGCAATCCGCGGACGCTGCATCGCGCAACTCATGATACCAACGATCGCGGCCGGCCCGCATCGTCACCGGTCCGCCGGTGCGCCGCACCACGATCACGGTTTCGACGATGCCGGCGTGCGTCGCGGCCTCGTCGATATTGGCCTTGAGCGGAATCTTCTTGCCGCCGCGCAGCCCTTCGTCGGCGGTAATGACGATGCGGCTGTCGCAATCGACGATGCGCCCCGCAACGCTCTCCGGCGAGAATCCGGCGAACACGACCGCATGGATCGCGCCGATCCGCGCGCAAGCGAGCATCGCGATCGCCGCCTCGGGAATCATCGGCAAATAGATGGTGACGCGGTCGCCCTTCTTGACGCCCTGGCCCTTCAGCACATTGGCGAAGCGGCAGACCTCTTCATAAAGCTCGGCATAGCTGATCGCCCGGCTCTCGGACGGGTCGTCGCCGGCCCAGAGGATGGCGATCCGCTCGCCATGGGTCGCGAGATGGCGGTCCAGGCAATTGGCCGCGAGATTGAGCGTGCCGTCGGCGAACCATTTGATGCCGAAGTCCACCTCGTCGAAGCTGGTCTGCTTGATCGTGCTGAACGGTGTGATCCAGTCGAGCCGCTGGGCCTGCCTGCCCCAGAAGCTGTCCGGATCGGCAAGCGACGCGGCATATAGATCGGCATAGCCCTCGGCATTCACATAAGCGCGCTCACGCCATTCGGCGGGCACTGGGTACAGGCTCTGACTCATGCAAACTCTCCCGGACTTGAGCGCTGAGCTTAGCGCTGCGGCGTTCGCGGTTCCATAGGAGAGAAACTTTCAGTTCCCCGGATAGGCCGGGGAACAATCTGGCGGAAGGCGCGTCAGTCCTCGCCGCCCCAGCTGCCGGTCCATTCGGGATCGTGGAATTGCGCGAGACGCCGGGCAGCCCGGCGGGCAAGGCGCTGCACTTCGGCCTTGCGGCGCGGCGCGGCAAGCGGTTCGCTCGGCGCGGGACGCACGATCTCGGCATCATATTGGTCGGCGACGATGAGTCCCGTGCGGTCCGGCCAAAGCGCCTCGCTCTCGAACAGGCCGAGATCGAATCCCGCCGGCACGGCCCAGAAATAGCGGTCGCAATAGTCGAAATAGTCCGGCCATTTGCCGTCGCCAAGCAGGTCCTGCCGGCTGCACTTGATCTCGACCGCGATGATGTTGCCGCGCGCATCCACGGCCATGATGTCGAGCCGTCGCCCATTGGGCAGCGGCACTTCGGGCACGCCGAAAATATCGTGCCGCGCGAACAGGCGCAGCACGCCGCGGGTCACCGCCAGCGCCGTGCCGTCACAGAGCAGCGAAGCAAGCGCGGAGTCGCCGGAATCGGAACGGGAAGCCATAAGCGCCAACTAGAACGTTTGGAGAACATGCGCAAGCGGCGGACTTATGCAGCCCGCCGCGCGCATCCGCGATTATGTCTGAAATCAGCGGTAAAAGACGTGGCGGCCGATCTTGGCCACCTGCGGCCGACCCCAGTCGGCGCTGGAATAGGTCGCGTGGAAATACAGCGCGCCCTCGACCGGATTCTTCCAGCTGCCGTCCATCGCGATCTGCGCGATCGCCTTGGCCGTGCGCCACTGGTTGCTGTTCTCGGGAACGGCGGGCATCCGACCGTTGCGCACGAAGCCGAACTGACCGCGCTGCGTGACCACGCCGCAGACCGTGTCGGCGAAGCGGCCGGATTCGGCGCGCGCCAGGACGACGTTGGCGACAGCGAGCTGGCCTTCGAGGCTCTCGCTCTTGGATTCGAAGAAGATGGCTGTAGCCAGGCACTTTTCGTCGGCATCGAAATCGCCGTCGTCCTGCCAGGCGCTGACCAGTTCGGAGAGGGAATCGGGGGAGCCTTCAACCGGCGCTGCCGCATCGGGCGCGCCCTCGATCGAGGACTTGGAAACGGAGAGCTCAACGGGGGTCGCGACAGCGGGGGCGACAACGGCCGGAGCTTCGAATGTATTGACCTGTGCATTGGCGGCGCTCGAAACGCCATTGGCCAGCAAAAGGCTCATCGACAGCAGGGTTAGAGCCGCCGAACCGGCGACCTGGAAAGACTTGAACATCGACTCTCTGGACTGTGCGGTGGGTCGGCTGACGATCCCTGCGGACGCTGTCTAGTCGCGTCCTGGTCCCGGAATCGGTCCGCCCCCCGTCTGCGTGTTTGCTTGGCCAGTCCCCATGACTGGTTTCGGCAACCTGCGCTGTTGGCGCGGCCCTAGCCGCCCCGCGTTCCCGCCGTCAACCGTTGCACAGGATCTCAGCGGCGAAGCGTTCCCCTTCTGCGATATCCAGTTCGACCAGCCACAGGTCGGGGTCCGCCCGTTTTCTTTTGGAAATATAGTCCGATATTTCAGTATCTTGCGGGTTATCCTTGGGACCGCAAGGCACCATGGTCTGGCGTCCGGAAAGGTCCGTCATGCGCTCCAAAACTGTCCCAAATCGGCCATGATCAAGCAGTTGCACGAGGATAATGCCCCCAATGGGATCGCCCTTGGCAACGATCGTTGCGAAGCCGCCGGCCGCCTGGACCCGCCGGATGAGGGCACTGACGAGGGTCCGGGTGTCGAGCCGCGCCACGCGCTACTCGGTCTCGCGGCCCGCATATCCCGGAAGGCTGGCGAGCGGGATGGTCGAGCGCATGAACGTGCCCGTGCCGCGCCCCACTTCCTCGCCATCGCCGTCGATCAGCCGTGCCTCCGCGACGAACACGCGGCGCTTGCCGGAGAGCCAGCGGCCCTCCGCGACGATCGGGCCGGGATGGAGCGGACGCGTGAAGAGAAGATTGAACGCGGTGGTCAGCAGGAAGCGGTCCGAGACCAGACTATTGGCTGCATAGAAAGCAGCATCGTCCATCATCTTGAAATAGAGCGTGCCATGGGCGGCGCCGGCGGCATGGAAATGAGCCGGATCGACCGTGAAATCGATGCGCGCCAGCCCCGCGGAGGGAAGCCTCAGCCGCGAGGGAAAGAGCCGGTTGATCGGCGCTGAATCGTAAAGACGTTCGAGAGCGCGGAAATGCGCCGCTTCGCCAGAGGGTTCGGCAGCAGGTTCGAGCCCGGAATCCTGCCCAACGTCCTGCCCGGAGTCCCGCCCGGAATCTCGCGATGTCGCCTCAGGCGGCGTCACGCGTCTCCCCGCCGGCCAGCAGGGCAAACAAGGCCGCGTCCGAACGGACCCCGCGAATGCGGGCAAGCTGCGTTTCGTTGCGCAGGAGCCGCGAAACGCGCGCCAGCGTCTTGAGATGCTCCGCACCGCTATCGGTTGGCGACAGCAGCATGAAGACGATGTCGACCGGCACCTCGTCGATGGCGTCGAACGGGATCGGCTGCGCAAGCAGAAGCACGGCGCCGCGGACGCGATCGAGCCCATCGAGCTTGGCATGCGGAATCGCAATGCCGCCGCCAAAGCCGGTGGAGCCCAGGCGCTCGCGCTCCGTCAGCCGCTCGACCACATCGCTGGAATCGAGACCGTAGACATCGTGCGCAATCTGGCCGAGCTTCTGGAAAAGCTGCTTCTTGTTGGCGACAGCGACATCGGACGAAACCGCGTCCGCCACCAACAAATCGTTGAAATTATCCATAAATCCTGTCCTGCGGTCGGACTCTAGGGCCCGTTTCGCCCGTGACCGCCTGGAAGAAAACCGTGCGGCCCCATAGAAGTAAAGCCTGCATGGGTCAACCGCCACCCAATTCGCACTATGGGACGAGGCACGGCTTCGCGCACGATCGCCGGTACCTCTCCCGATAGCGGCAGGGCCTCGAGATGCTCTTGCCGAGCCACGGTCTCATCCCCTGGGCGGCTCGACCCAGCCGATGGTGCCATCGTTGCGCCGGTAGACCATGTTGAAGGCGGACGTCTTGCTGTTCACGAACATGAGCGCGTTGGTGTTGCGAAGGTCGAGCATCATGACGGCATCCGACACGCTGGCGTGCGGGATGTCGACGCGCATCTCGGCGACCACGACGGGCGCGTCGGGCGCGCCTTCCTCTTCGTCCTCATGCCCCTGGAAAACGGTGTAGCTCGCATCCTCGATGCCGTTGGGCGCGACCCGCGCCGTGCCGAGATCCCGCTGCAGCTCGGCCGCGGCGCTCTGTTCGTGGCGATCCTTGAGACGGCGCATGTAGCGCCGCAGCTGCTTGTCGATCCGTTCCGCGGCCTGGTCGCAGGCGATGTGCGCGTCCTGCGCCTCGCCCTGGCCCTTGAGGATCAGGCCCGACATGACGTGGCAGACGATATCGCAATGGAAGGCGCCGTGCGGCGCGGGGCGGAACGTGGCATGCGCGGACAGCGCTCGGGGGAAATATTTGTCGACAGTCCCCTGAAGGCGGGTGCTGACATGGGTCTTGAGTGCGTTGCCCGTGTCGATCTGATGGCCCGAAACGCGAATGTCCATCGACTGTCTCCTTCTTGTTGATGGCCTGAAAGACCCTTCATTCTGCTCCCGGTCGGATCAGGGCGCGGTTTCCCCTTCCAGCCAGAGCGCATTGTCGATTTTGGCAATAAAGGCCTGATGCCGCTGCAGTTCCCCCTCGCTGGGGGAAAAGAGGCGAGCGGGACGGACCGGCCGCGCGACGGCCGCGACGACTGCGGTCGAAGCCGCCACCGTCTCGCCCTGGTCGGCGACCAGCGTCAGGCCGATCTGCCGCCCGCCGGTCAGCTCGACATAGAGCTGGGCCAGCAGTTCGGCATCGAGCAGGGCGCCATGCTTGACGCGGTGGCTGCGGTCGATGCCGTAGCGCGTGCAAAGCGCGTCGAGGCTGTGCTTGGCGCCTGGATGCAGCGCGCGCGCGATCGCAACCGTGTCGATCATCCGCGCCAGGTCGACAATGGCCTTGCCGCAGCGTTCCAGCTCGGCATTCAGGAAGCCGAAGTCGAAGCGCGCATTGTGCGCGACCATGTGCGAGTCGCCGATAAATTCGAGGAGCGCGTCGGCCTGGCTCGCAAACAGCGGCTTGTCGGCCAGGAAGCGCGCCGAAAGGCCATGCACGGCCTCGGCCTGCGCCGGCATGTCGCGCTGGGGATTGAAATAAGCGTGGAAGGTGGCGCCGGTGGGCATCCGGTTCACCAGTTCGATGCAGCCGATTTCGACGAGGCGATCCCCATTCAACGGGTCGAGGCCGGTCGTTTCCGTGTCGAATACAATCTCGCGCATCGTCGCTCGTGACTCGTTGGGAAGACACTATCGGACTTGGGCGGCACGAAGGCAAGCAAGGAGACGCGCAACCTGTCCGCGCGTCTGCCATTTGGGGCGTGCCGTCGAAATCACGATGTCGGCGCCGGCCTGCTTCATCCGGTCGGGAAGCTGGCTCGCGATGAGGCCGCGCAGTTTCGCGGGCGTCATGCCGCGCCGGCGCAGCACGCGGCGGCGCTGGATGTGGGCGGGCGCCGTGACCACCGCGACGGCGTCCATTTCGGCATCGATTCCGCGTTCGAAGAGCAGGGGAATGTCGAGCAGCACGAGACGGTGCCCGGCGTGGCGCCTCAGAAACGCCGCGCGCGCATCGGCGACGGCGGGGTGCACAATGGCTTCGAGCGCGCGCAATTCGCCGGGCCTGCCGAACACATGGGCGCCAAGCGCGCTGCGGTCGACGCCGTGCGGGCCGGTCGTGCCGGGAAAGCGCGCCTCGATCGCGCCGAGCAAGGCACCGTCGGGGCCCTGGAGCCTGTGAACCTCGGCATCCGCATCGAAGACCGGCACGCTCATCTCGCGGAAAAAGTCGGCGACCGTCGATTTGCCCATGCCGATGGAGCCCGTGAGGCCTAGGCGGAAGGGGCGATGGGTCATGGCTCAGGCCGGCGCGAGCAGCAGCCCGCGCAAGTCGGCATCCAACTCGCGCGGCGGCTGCGCGTCGAAGAAGATGTCGAAGGCCAGCGCCGCCTGACCGATCAGCATTTCGAGGCCATCGAGCGTCGCAAGGCCCCGCGCCCGCGCCGCCGCCAACAGCGGCGTCTCGAGCGGCGCATAGACGATGTCATAGACCATGGCGCTGGCCGACAGGCTGGACAGATCGGGCGCGTAAGGCGCATGGCCCGCCATGCCGAGGGGACTGGCGTTGACAAGCAGGTCCGCGCCGGACAGCGGCACCTCGAAATCCTGGACATGACCCTCGAAGCCCAGCCGCTCGAGCAAGGCCCGGCCCTTTGCGACATCGCGCGCGACGATGGTCAGCTCCTCGATCCCGACCGACCGCAAGGCAAAGGCAATGGCCAGCGCAGCCCCGCCGGCGCCCACCATGATCGCGCGTCTGCCTGTCCACTTGTCGCGCAGCAGCGGCTGGAGGAAACCGCCGGCATCGGTGTTGGTGCCGATGAGAGGCCTGCCCGTCTCGCAGGCGACCGTATTGATCGCGCCGATCCGCTCGCGCACGCCACCGGGATCATCGACATAATCCAGCGCGGCAATCTTGTGCGGAATGGTGATGTTGCAGCCGAGCCAGTCCGGATCGGCGCGGCGCTTGAGGAAATAGCCCGCCAGTTCGCCCGGCTGGACGAGCGTTTTGCGATATTCCGCTTCGATGCCGAGTTCGCCCAGCCAGAAATTGTGGATGATGGGCGATTTGCTGTGCGCGATCGGATCGCCGATCACTTCGGCATAGGGCAGGTCCTGGCTCATGCGGCGATGATAGAGCGTGCGCGCAAATAGTCGAGCAAGGGCAGCAACGGCAGGCCCTGGACCGCGAAAAGACTGCCCGAGATACGGCTGAACAGCTGCGCGCCCGGTCCCTCGACACGGTAGCAGCCGACACACCAGCGGCATTGCTCCCAGTCCATGTCGAGATAGGCGTCGATGAAGGCGGCGCTGAGCGGCCGGACATGGAGCGTCACGCTCTCGATATGGCGCCAGACCGGCTGGCCGCCCTGGGCAATGACTGCCGCGCTGTGCAGCTTGTGCGGCTCACCGCTCATCCGGGCGAGAAGGGCGGCCGCCTCTGCACGCGTTTCGACCTTGTCGACACGCGAACCGTCGGCCAGCTCCAGCGTCTGGTCGCAGCCCAATATGACATCGGCCGGGTTGCGCATGGAGACGCTCATGGCCTTGAGCTCGGCCAGCGCGTCGGCCAGGTCGCGCGGACCCAGCCCCTCCGCGTCGAACGCATCCTTGGCCATATCCTCGTCGATCGGCGCGCGAACGACCTCGAACGGCACGGTTGCGTCGCGCAACATGCGCGCGCGGCTCGCGCTTTGCGAGGCCAGCAGCAGTCTCGCGGTCATGCCTGATCTTGCGCCCGTTGGGACTGGGCGGGATAGGCCTCGGCCTTGATTCGCTCCTGGTAGAGATTGATGATCGCCGCGGCGGTCTCCTCGATCGACCGGCGCGTCACGTCGATGACCGGCCAGTCATTGTCGGCGAACAGGCGGCGGGCATGGGCGACCTCGCTGCTCACCTCGTCGAGATCGACATAGGCCGTTTCCGGCGCCTGGTTGAGCGTCAAGAGCCGGTTGCGGCGCACTTGCACCAGCCGTTCGGGACTAGTGGTGAGGCCCACGACCATCGGATGCTTCAGGTGGAACAGGCTGTCGGGCGGGGGCGATTCCGGCACCAGCGGGATGTTGGCCGCCTTGTAGCCACGATTGGCGAGATAGATGCTGGTCGGTGTTTTCGACGTGCGCGAGACGCCGGCCAGCACGATATCGGCTTCTTCCCAATTCTCCCAGCCCACCCCGTCATCATGGGCAATGGTGAACTGGATCGCATCGATGCGCGCGAAATAGGCCTCGTCGAGAATGTGCTTGCGTCCCGGCCGGTTGCGCATTTCCTGGCCCAGCAGGTTCGACATGGCGTCCGTCACCGCGTCCAGTGGCGCGACATAGGGAATGGAGAGCGCGCGGCAGCTCTTCTCGAGCTTCTTGCGCAGCGCCGGATTGGCCAGGGTGAAGAGCACGATGCCCGGATTGCGCACGATTTCCTCGATGATACGCTCGAGATGCTGCTCGGAACGGACCATCGGCCAGAAGTGGCGGATGGTCTCGACATTCTCGAACTGCGCGATCGCCGCCTTGCCGATATGCTCCAGCGTCTCGCCGGTGGAGTCGGAAAGGAGATGCAGGTTCAGCCGGTTCATGTCGCAAGTCTGTGGGTAAAGCCGGCAGAACACAAGGGATAGCCCTCGGGATAAAGCCGTGGAGAAGTCTCTCGTTCGATTCCGCCCCCGCTTCGAGAAATCCTGCCCACGGATCATCCACAGGTCCGGCCATCCATACACAGCCTGTGGATCATGGGAGTCATCCTGTCCGACTCGCCGGGTGCTCGCGGAGTCTCATTGTCCAGCTGTTGGCAAAAGCGGGGTGAGCGCATAATGCCCAGCTTCCACGGCCCCAATAGACTCCAACAACCTTATTCTAAAGACTCTATAGAAGGATATTGTCCTGTCCGCCGATCCCGCCCTTCAGCCCCTTCTCGCCACTTTGCGTGGAGAACGTCAGGCTGTTCCGCCGTTGTGGCTTATGCGTCAGGCTGGCCGCTATTTGCCGGAATATCGCGCATTGCGGGCGCAAAAGGGCGGATTCCTCGAGCTTTGCTACGATAGTGAGGCGGCGTGCGAGGTCACCCTCCAGCCGATCCGGCGCTTCGGATTCGATGGCGCCATCCTGTTTTCGGACATTCTCGTGGTGCCGCATGCCCTGGGACAGCATCTCTGGTTCGAAGCCGGCGAGGGACCGCGCCTGGCGCCGCCGCTGGAGAGTGCAAGCCTGGGCGATCTCAATGCCGAGACGTCGCGCCTCGATCCGGTGATCGAAACCGTGCGCAAGGTGAAAGCCGCGTTGTCGCCGGAGACGACCTTCCTCGGCTTTGCCGGCAGTCCCTGGACGGTCGCCACCTATATGGTCGCGGGGCAGGGCTCCAAGGACCATGCCGCCGCGCGCCGCATGGCCTATGCCGATCCCGTGCGTTTCGGCGCCATCATCGATGCGATCGTCGAGACCACGGTCGATTATCTCTCCGCGCAGATCGATGCCGGCGTCGATGCCGTGCAGCTCTTCGACAGCTGGGCAGGATCGCTTTCGCCCGATCAGTTTCGTGAATGGGTGATCGCACCCAATGCGGCCATTGTCGCCGGCCTGCGCGCCCGTCATCCCGAAACGCCGATCATCGGCTTTCCCAAGGGCGCGGGCGCCAAGCTTGTGGATTATGCGGAAGGGACCGGTGTCGATGCGCTTGGCCTCGACGAGACGCTCGATCCCAGATGGGCCGCGCGTGCGCTGCCGAAGGATCTTCCGGTCCAGGGCAATCTCGATCCGCTGGCCCTCATTGCCGGCGGTACGACGCTCGATCGCGCGGTGGACGAGATTCTCGAGGCGCTGTCCGGCCGTCCGCACATCTTCAACCTCGGCCATGGCATTCTGCCCGATACGCCCATTGAAAATGTCGAGCGGCTGGTCGATAGGGTTCGCGGCAGCCAGACAGGAGTTTGAAAAGCCTCATGTCTCTCATTCTTGGTATCGGCTGGCTCGGCGCGGCCTATCCGTGGGTTCGCGCTGCCCATGTCATCTTCGTCATCTTCCTGATGGCGAGCCTGTTCATGATGCCGCGCTATTTCGTCTATCATTATGTGACCGTGCCTGGTTCGGCCGAGGACAGGCTGTGGATCGAGCGCGAGACGCGGCTGAAGCGAGTCATCATGAATCCCTCGATCGTCATGGTCTGGATTCTGGGGCTGATGCTGGCCGAAAATATCGGCGCCTGGGCCGACCACTGGTTCCAGATGAAGCTGGTTCTGGTCCTGCTCCTGTCGGGCTATCATGGCTGGTGCGTCGGCTTTGCCAGGAAGCTCGCGCGTGGCGAGCGGCCGCTCAGGGAAAAGACGCTGCGCATGCTGAACGAGGTGCCGGCGCTGCTCGTCACGCTGGTCGTGATTCTGGTGATCGTAAAACCGTTCCAGTGAAAGCAGATCTTCCGGGGGAGCGATTGGCATGACGATGTGGAAGGCGATGGCTCTTCTGGCCACGGGTTTCGCGGTGCCGGCAACGGCTCAAGTCTCGACGCAGGTAGCAGGCGATTTGCGCTGCATCACCATTCTGTCCGCGGCGACGGCAACAGTGCCCGAAAATCAGCGCCCGCAGATGGCCGCGATCGTCCTGTACTTCATCGGCCGGGTCGACGGCGCGGCGCCCGGTCTCGACCTGACCGCCGAAATCAAGCGGATCGTCCCGACCCTCGGTGCGTTGAATGTTGGCGACGAAGCCAAACGTTGTGCCGCGATCCTCACCGAAAAGGGCGCTCAGCTGCAGGATGTGGGTAAGGCGCTGCAGGAAGAAGGCAAGGCTCAAGGCGCCAAATAAGCCGGACCGTGCTGGTCCGGCCGACGATTTGCATCCAGTGCCATTGCGGCCGTTGGCGGCGACTCTTCAACTGCGAAATATTGAACTGCGCCCGGCGCTGCCCCATGGAGTAGCGATGATATCGAAACCAAGGATCAGCGCATGAAGCGAGTGCTCGTCACGGGCGGCGGCGCAGGCATTGGCCGGGCCATCGCCGAGCGCTTCGTCGCGACCGGCGATCGGGTCCTGACCTGCGATGTGGATGCGGCCGAGCTGGATGTCGCGAAAGCCGCCATGCCGGGGCTTCTGGTCATGCCCTGCGACGTCTCCGATCCGATCCAGGTCGACATGCTGTTCGCGGCGCTGGCGCGGGACCTTGGCGGGCTCGATGTGCTGGTCGCCAATGTCGGTATCGGCGGCCCGACCCTGCCGGCCGAAGAACTTCCGCTCGCCGATTGGCAGCGCGTCATGGACGTCAACCTGACCGGCACGTTCGACGTGACGCACCGCGCAATTCCCCTGCTCAAGCAGAGCAAAGGCACGATCATCATCATGTCATCGGCGGCTGGACGTCTCGGCTATCCCAATCGCATGCCCTATGCCGTATCCAAATGGGGGCTGGTCGGCATGGCCAAGACGCTGGCTGCCGAGCTCGGTGAATATGGTATCAGTGCGAATGCGATCCTGCCCGGTGCTGTCGGCGGCAAGCGGTTCGAGCGCGTCATCGAGGGGCGGGCGGCGCTGAGCGGCCGCGCCTTCGCGGATGAAATGATGGCCGGTTTCGCCAATCAGTCGCTGAAACAGGTGGTCGAGCCGGCGCATGTCGCCGATCTGGTCCATTTCCTGACGACGCCCGCGGGCCGTTCCATATCCGGTGCCGCCTTGCCGATCGACAACGACCTGCACAGGGGTTGAGCCCCGGCCCGGGATCCTGTTACTTTGACGCGCCGGCACCTTGACTTGGACGCGTGCGCGGCATAATTCCCGGGCATTCCTTCCTTGCGGCGTGGCGACGTCTTTCTGCCTGCCCTTTCCGGCTTTCCGGCCCAGATTCAAAACCCCCACCACAGCATTTCCGGACTCCGACTCCATGCATCTCAAAGAGCTCAAAAGAAAAGCACCCGCCGACCTCGTCGCCATGGCAGAGGATCTGGGCGTCGAAGGCGCCTCCACCCTGCGCAAGCAGGACCTCATGTTCGCCATCCTCAAGGAACAGGCGGACAATGGCGAGCAGATCATGGGCGAGGGCACGATCGAGGTGCTGCCTGATGGCTTCGGCTTCCTGCGCAGCCCCCAGGCCAATTATCTGGCCGGTCCGGACGACATCTATGTTTCGCCCAACCAGGTCCGCAAATTCGGCCTGCGCACGGGTGATACCGTGGAAGGCGAGATCCGAGCGCCCAAGGACGGCGAGCGCTATTTCGCGCTGACCAAGCTCGTCTCGGTCAATTTCGACGATCCCGAAGCGGTGCGCCACCGCGTCAATTTCGACAATCTGACGCCCCTATATCCTGACGAGAAGCTCAGCCTCGATGCGGTCGACCCGACGGTCAAGGACAAGTCGGCCCGCGTCATCGACATCGTCTCGCCGCAGGGCAAGGGCCAGCGCACGCTGATCGTCGCCCCGCCGCGCGTCGGCAAGACGGTGATGCTGCAGAACATCGCCAAGGCGATCACCGACAATCATCCCGAGGTGTTCCTGCTCGTGTTGCTCATCGACGAGCGTCCCGAGGAAGTCACCGACATGCAGCGCAGCGTGAAGGGCGAGGTCGTGTCCTCGACCTTCGACGAGCCTGCCACTCGCCACGTCCAGGTCGCCGAGATGGTGATCGAGAAGGCCAAGCGTCTCGTCGAGCACAAGAAGGATGTCGTCATCCTGCTCGACTCCATCACGCGCCTCGGCCGCGCCTACAACACGGTCGTGCCGAGCTCCGGCAAGGTGCTGACCGGCGGTGTCGACGCCAACGCCCTGCAGCGCCCCAAGCGCTTCTTCGGCGCTGCGCGCAACATCGAGGAGGGCGGTTCGCTCTCGATCATCGCCACCGCGCTGATCGACACGGGCAGCCGCATGGACGAGGTCATCTTCGAAGAGTTCAAGGGCACCGGCAACTCGGAAATCGTCCTCGACCGCAAGGTCGCCGACAAGCGCATCTTCCCGGCGCTCGACGTCGGCAAGAGCGGCACCCGCAAGGAAGAGCTGCTCGTCGAGAAGGACAAGCTCAGCAAGATGTGGGTCCTGCGCCGCATCCTCATGCAGATGGGCACCACCGATGCGATGGAGTTCCTGCTCGACAAGATGAAGGACTCCAAGACCAACGAGGATTTCTTCGCGGCCATGAACCAGTAGGACGGCGCGGGGAGAGTCATGTTCGACTTTTCCGCCGTTTTCACCGGTTCGGGTCTCGTCCAGCTCGGACAGATCGTCGTCGGCGATCTCACCATGGCCGGCGACAATGTCGTCATCATGGGCTCGCTCGCCTCCGGCCTGCCGGAGAAGGACCGCAAGAAGGTGCTGCTGATCGGCGTCAGCCTGGCGCTGGTCTTCCTCATCGGTTTCGCGCTGCTGGCGACGCAGCTGCTCAAGATCACCGGCCTCGTCTTCGCGGGCGGTCTCCTGCTGCTGTGGGTCGGCTACAACATGTACCGTGAGCTGCGGCACCAGCCGGTCGTGATCGCCGACGATCCCGATACGCCGCATGTCGAGGGGCCCAAGGCGACCAAGACCTTCATGCAGGCGGCGATCCAGATCACCCTTGCCGACCTGTCGATGAGCCTCGACAATGTGCTGCTGGTCGCCTCGATCGCGCGCGAGAATCCCGCCTTGTTGTTCATTGGCCTCAGCTTCTCGGTGCTGCTCATGGGTTTCGCGGCCAACTACGTGGCCAGGCTCATCCAGCGCTATCACTGGATCGGGTGGATCGGCCTGGCCGTGATTCTCTATGTCGCTTCTTCGATGATCTATGAGGGCTGGATGGGCGGCGACCATGTTCTGGGCTTGCGCACGCTCGTTCATGTGTAGAAGGTGATCGGCGACTGGGATTCGCGCTGGAGCGCGGCCGCGCCGGGGGAAGGCGCGGGCTGGCGATTCGGCGAACGGAGCTTTTTGTGGACTTTTCGACTTTGATCGACCCATCGGCGCTGCAAGCGCTGTTCGAGATCCTGCTCATCGATATCGTCCTGGCCGGTGACAATGCCATTGTCGTGGGCGCACTCGCGGCGGGCCTGCCGGTCGATCAGCGACGCAAGGTCATCCTGATCGGCGTCGCTGCGGCGCTCGTCCTGCGCGTCGCCTTCGCCCTCGCCGTCAGCCAGCTCATGGGCATTGTCGGCCTCATCCTCGCGGGCGGCCTGCTGCTGCTGTGGGTGGCCTGGCGCATGTATCGCGAGCTGCGTCATCAGGGGCAGAGCGCGGGATCGCCGGAGATTCATGGCGACGAGAATACGGGTCTCAAACCCGCCAAGAGCTTCATGAGCGCGGCGATCGGCGTTGCGGTGGCGGACGTTTCCATGAGTCTGGACAATGTCCTTGCGGTTGCCGGCGCCGCGCGCGAGCATCCCTATGTGCTTGTTTTCGGGCTTATCCTTTCGATCATCCTGATGGGCGTCGCTTCGAACTTCATCGCCAAATATATCGAGCGTTATCGCTGGATTGCCTGGGTCGGCATCATCGTCATCCTGTGGGTGGCGGTGAAGATGATCTATGACGGTGTCGTCCATCCCGATGTCGGGGTTCTTCAGCTGCTGACATGAAGCGCCGCCTCGGGTTGATCGAAGCAATTGATCCTGGGCGCATCTCGGCCTAGCCTCCCATGGTCGCAGTTCGGGAGGGGACAGGCTCATGAAATTCAACGTCGATGTCGAGTGCACGCCGGAAGAGGCGCGCGCCTTTCTGGGTTTGCCGGACCTGAAGCCGGTCCACGACATGTATATTCAGGCCGTCATGGACACGATGAGCGGGCAGGCCAATCTCGAGCAGATGGAGCGCATGTTTCGCGGTCTCTCGCCGCTCGGTGACGCGGGCATGAAGATGTTCTCGAATCTCATGGACATTGGTCTGGGCGCGACCGGCGCAGGCAAGAAGGAAGGCTGACGGCGGCATCACGTGGGTTCGACCGATACCATCTTCGCGCTGTCGAGCGGCGCGCCGCCCGCTGCGATCGGGGTGATCCGGATTTCGGGACCGCGCGCGCTGGAAGCCGCTGGGGCCGTGACCACCGCACCCATGCCCGAGCCGCGCCAGGCCCGCTTCCGCCGCATCGTCGATCCCGAGACGCGCGAAGTGCTCGACGAATGTGTGCTGGTCTGGTTTCCGGCGGCGGCGAGCGAAACCGGCGAGGATACCGTCGAGCTGCAAGGTCATGGCTCGCGAGCAGCCATTCGCGCCATCGAGGCGGCGCTTGGCCGCTTGCCGGCTGTGCGTCTCGCCGAGCCGGGCGAGTTCACGCGTCGTGCCTTCCTCAATGGCAAGACCGATCTCGCGAAGATCGAAGGCCTGGCGGACCTCATCCACGCCGAAACCGCGCAGCAGCGGCGCGCCGCCATGGCCATGATGGGCGGCGCGCTATCGCGCAAGATCGCCCTTTGGTCTCAAAGGCTGATGTCCGTTTCGGCGCGCGTCGAGGCCGTACTGAATTTTTCTGACGAAGGCGATGTCGACGAGGCGGTCGTGCGTGCGGGTGTCACCGGGGAGATCGGCACCGTGGCGGCCGAGCTTGCCGCCGAGCTGGCCAAGCCCGGTGCCGAGCGCCTGAGGGACGGTGTTCGCGTGGTGATTGCCGGTCCCCCCAATGCCGGCAAATCGACGTTGCTCAATGCATTGGCCGGCCGCGATGCGGCAATCGTGTCGCCGATCGCTGGCACGACGCGCGATGTGATCGAAGTGCCGGTCGCACTTGGTGGCGTTCCGTTTCTTCTGGCCGACACGGCGGGGCTCCGCGAACCGGGTGGCGACGAGATCGAGGCGATCGGGATGGACCGCGCCCATGCGATGCTGGCGGCGGCCGATATCGTTCTCTGGCTCGGCCATGGCGAAGAGCTGCCCTATGTGCCTGGTGCGCTCATGATGGTGCATGCCAAGGCCGATCTGGGTGCCAGGCCGGTCGATAGTGGTCCTTTCGCAATGGCGGCGCTGCCCGTCTCGGCAGTGACGGGCGAGGGGATGGATGCGCTGGTGGCGGCGCTTCTTGCGGCGACCGAACGATTGCTGCCGCAACCCGGCGACTATGCGCTGTCGGTCCGGCAACGTCGGGCGATGGAGCGCGCGCGGGATGCACTTGTCGAAGGCGCGAAGCAGACCGACGATATATTGATCGCCGAATCCGTGCGGGCAGCGCTGGCCGCGCTCGACGAGATCACGGGCCGGGCGACCACGGAAGCGGTCCTCGACGAACTCTTCTCCGGCTTCTGTATCGGAAAATAGCAGCTGTTCCACGTGGAACAGGCCCGCGCTTTGACCGAATCCCCCGAACAGGCTAGGGGCCCGCCATGGACGGGTTCGATGTCATCATTGTCGGCGGCGGACATGCCGGGACCGAGGCGGCTGCGGCCGCGGCACGGCGCGGTGCGCGGGTTGCGCTGGTCACCGCCGATGCCGCCCGGATCGGCGAGATGAGCTGCAATCCCAGCATCGGTGGTCTCGGCAAGGGGCATCTGGTGCGGGAGGTCGATGCGCTCGATGGGATTATGGGCCGCGCCGCCGATGCCGCTGCCATTCACCGCCGCATGCTCAACGCCAGCAAGGGCGCGGCCGTTCGGGGGCCTCGCATCCAGGCCGACCGCAAACTCTATCGCAATGCCGTGCAGGCGCTTCTCAACGCGCATGACGGCTTGACGGTGATCGCGGGCGAAGCTGTCGCGCTCGTTCGCGATGGTGATGCTCTCGCGGGTATCCGGCTGGCTGACGGCGCGATCATTTCGGGCAGGGCGGTCGTGCTCACGACGGGGACGTTCCTGGGCGGCATCCTGTTTCGCGGCCGTGAACGCCTCGAGGGTGGCAGGATTGGCGAACATGCCGCGATCGAACTGGCGCATCAGCTCCGCGAGCTGGACCTCCCCATGGGTCGCCTCAAGACCGGCACGCCGCCCCGGCTCGATGGGCGCACCATCGATTGGGCGCGCCTCGATGCACAGCCCTCGGATCGCAAAGCCTGGGGCATGTCCTTCCTCTCCGGTCTCGGCGATCTCGCCTTGCCCCAACTGGCATGCGCGATCACCCGCACCAACGTCGATACGCACCAGGTCATTCGCGACAATCTTGCCGATTCGCCGCTTTTCTCCGGTGCGATCGAGGGACGGGGACCGCGCTATTGCCCGTCCATCGAGGATAAGATTCACCGCTTCGGCGACCGGGATGGCCATCAGATCTTCCTGGAGCCGGAAGGTCTGGACACGGCGTTGGTCTATCCCAATGGCCTCAGCACGTCGCTGTCCGCTGAAGCGCAGCGCGCGATGCTGCGGACGATGCAGGGACTCGAGCGAGTGACGATGTCCGTTGCCGGCTATGCTGTCGAATATGATCACATCGATCCGCGCGCGCTGGCGATGACGCTCGAACTCAAGGCGATGCCGGGATTATTCCTCGCCGGCCAGATCAACGGGACGACGGGCTATGAGGAAGCGGCGGCGCAGGGATTGGTCGCGGGGGCCAATGCTGCGGCGCGCGCGCTCGATCTCGAACCGCTGCGCCTCGATCGCGCGGAAAGCTATATCGCTGTGATGATCGACGATCTCGTTCTCCAGGGCATTGCGGAGCCATATCGGATGCTGACGGCGCGGGCGGAATTCCGCCTGCGCTTGCGGGCCGACAATGCGGCGACTCGGCTCACGCCGACTGGAATGGCGCTTGGGCTGGTCGGGGCGGAGCGGCAGCTCTGGTGGCGCCGGCGAACCGAAAGAGCGGAAGCACTTACGGCGGGCCTCGGGGAGATTCGCACCCCGGCCGAGATGATCGCTTTGGGCGCCGACCTCCGCGATGACGGCATGCGCCGGAGCCTGGCCGAATGGGCGCGCTTTCCGGATGTTTCACGTGAAACATTGGCAATGGCGTCGCCGGCCATCGCCGATTGCGAGGATGAAGCGCTGGTCGACGAGTTGCTGCAGGATGCCGTCTATGCGCCCTATGTCGAGCGACAGGCCGCGGAGGTTCGCGCGCTTCGCGCCAATGAGGCGATTTCGCTGCCGGCGGACCTGCATTATGCCGGCATTGGTGGGTTGAGCGCCGAAATGATCGAGCGGCTGACGCGCGCGCGCCCCGCCACGCTCGGGGCAGCGGCGCGGCTCCAGGGAATCACGCCGGCGGCCTTGGCGGCGCTGCTGGTCGCGGTGCGGCAGCGGGCGGCGTGATGACCGAGGAAGAGGCGCAAGCCTGGCTGGACAGTCGCGGCTGGTGGCAGGGGGAGGTGGGCGAGCGTTTGCGCGCCTATGCCATGCTCTTGCTCGAAGAGGCCGATCGCCAGAATCTCATCTCCGCCGCGAGCCGCCACCAGCTATGGGCCCGGCATATCGTCGATTCCGCCCAACTCCTCCCTATGGCCCAAGGCGCCGATGGGCTTTGGGTCGATCTCGGCACGGGGGCGGGCCTGCCCGGCATCGTCATTGCCTGCTTGAGACAGGCGCCGATTCTCATGATCGAAGCGCGGCCCTTGCGCGTCGCCTTTCTCCAGCGCTGCATCGATACGCTCGGTCTCGTCCACGCTCAGGTTCGCGGCGATAAGGTCGAGCGGGTCGAACTGGACCAGCCAGCCGCCATAATCTCGGCCCGGGCTTTCGCGCCGATGGATCGATTGCTCGCTTCCGCTGCACATTTCACAGATTCATCCACAATTTGGTTGTTGCCCAAGGGGCGGAATGCGCAGAACGAACTGGAAATTGCGCAGCGTGACTGGCAAGCTGCGTTCCACGTGGAACAGAGCATCACCGATCCGGAGAGTGCGATCGTCACGCTGACGGCCCTTTCGAGCAAAAAGGCGTCCGTCATGGCGCCGAAACGCAAGAAGTCGGGAGCCCAGCGCCGCGCCACGTGGAAAGCGAATCACAGATGATCAGCATTGCCATTGCAAATCAGAAGGGCGGCGTGGGGAAGACCACCACGGCGATCAATCTCGCGACGGCACTGGCCGCCACGGGCCATCGCACGCTGCTGATCGACCTCGATCCCCAGGGCAACGCGTCCACGGGCCTGGGCGTGACGCAGCGCGACCGCAATTTCTCCAGCTATCACCTGCTGATCGGCGATTGTGCGCTGGACGAGGCCGTGATCCACACGCAAGTGCCGGGCCTCGATCTGATCGCCGCGACGCAGGATCTCTCCGGCGCCGAGATCGAGCTGATCGAAATCGAGCAGCGCACCCATAGGCTGGTCAATGCGCTGAGCCACGCGCCCCAAGGCCGCTGGGATGTCTGCCTGGTCGATTGCCCGCCGTCGCTGGGCCTGCTCACCGTCAATGCGATGGTCGCGGTCGAGAAAGTGCTGGTTCCGCTCCAGTGCGAGTTCTTCGCGCTCGAGGGCCTGTCGCAGCTCCTGCAGACGATCGACCGCATCCGTGGCCGCTTCAATCCGGACCTGTCGATCCTCGGCGTGGCGCTCACCATGTACGATCGGCGCAATCGCCTGACCGACCAGGTCGCCGACGACGTTCGCGCCTGCCTCGGCGATCTTGTCTTCCAGACCGTCATTCCCCGCAATGTCCGTCTGTCCGAGGCGCCGAGCCATGGTGTGCCGGCGCTGATCTACGATATCCGTTGCCCGGGATCGGAGGCTTATATGGGCCTGGCGCGCGAGCTGCTTGCCCGGCTGCCGCGCAAGGAGGAGGTTGCCGCATGAGCAATGACAGCGAAGCCGCCGTGAAGGCGAAGCGGCCCATGGGGCTCGGGCGCGGTCTCTCCGCATTGCTCGGCGAGGCGAGCAAGGATGTGCCCGTGCAAGGCGAACTGGCTGCGCAGGAGGCGCCATCCGGCGGCCAGAGGACTGTTCAACTTCTTGAAATCTCGCGTATCGCTCCGCATCCCGAGCAGCCGCGCCGCCATTTCGACGTGGCGGCGCTCGATGAGCTGGCGGAAAGCATCGCGACCCGGGGCGTCATTCAGCCGATCGTGGTCCGGCCGGCGGGCGTCGACATGTTCCAGATCGTGGCCGGCGAGCGGCGCTGGCGCGCGGCGCAGAAGGCGCAGCTTCACCGCATCCCGGCGATCGTGCGGGATTTCAGCGAATCCGAGACGTTGGAGATCGCGCTGGTCGAGAATATCCAGCGCGAGGACCTCAATCCGATCGAGGAGGCGCAGGCTTATAAGCGCCTGATCGATCAGTTCGGCCATAGCCAGGACGTGCTCGCCCGTATCGTCGGCAAGTCGCGCAGCCATGTCGCCAATCTGATGCGCCTGCTCGATCTGCCCGAGTCGGTGCAGGATCTCGTCATGACCGGCCGCCTCTCCATGGGCCATGGCCGCGCGCTCATCGGCGTGCCCGGCTGTGCCTCGCTGGCCGAAGACATTGCGCGCAAGGGCCTTTCGGTGCGCGAGACCGAGCGGCTGGTCCGCAAGGCGCGCGCCTCGGTCAAGGGCGGCTCAAATGTCGGCGCGAGCGGCGGACTCGGGCGCGATCCCGACCTCGTTGCCATGGAAGAGCATCTCGCTGACCTGCTCGGTCTCAAGGTCGGCATCGTCCATGAGGCGGGCAAGGGCGCGCTGACGCTCCATTATTCGAATCTCGATCAGCTCGACATGATTTGCCAGCGTCTCACCGGCGGCGGTATCTGAACGCTGCGCCAATCCTTCTTCATGCCGGCAACAAACTGAAAATGCAGGAGAAGGGGGCGAGGCGGTCAATATAGACCGGGGCGAGCGCGATCAGGGTCTCGCCGGTGCCGTCGTCGGCGCGATTGTCTCTCTGTCCGCTGCATCGGCGGCCCGGCCGATCGCCGTCAGGCGAGGCCGAGGCGGTAGAGGTCGTGAATATGCAGCAGGCCGACCGGCTTTTCCGGCGCCTCGGCATCCATCACGAACAGCGCCGTGATCTTGTTGGCCGTCATCATCGCGAAGGCGTCCTCGGCGATCGTGCCTTCGGGGATCGTCTTGGGATCGGCGGTCATCATCCCGCTGGCGGTGCTGGTCAGCAGCTGGTCGATCTTGCGGCGAAGGTCGCCGTCGGTGATGGTCCCCAGCAGTGCGCCGCGCTCATCGACGACGCCCGCGATGCCGAAGCTCTTCTCGGTCATGATCAGCAGCACCTCGCGCATCGGCATGTCCGCCGCCACGAGCGGCAGTTCGCCGCTTGCATGCATGAGCGCATTGACCGGCTGCAGCCGCGATCCGATCGTGCCACCGGGATGCAGGACTTCGAGCTGCGCGCGGGTCACGCCGCGCGTGCGCATGACGGTCACGGCAAGGGCATCGCCCAGCGCCAGCATCAGCGTCGTCGAGGTGGTCGGTGAGACATTGGCCGGGCAGGCCTCGCGCACGCGCGGCAGGATGAGCCCCACGGTGGCGACCTGCATCATCGGCGAATGGCGCTGCGAGGTGATCCCGATGACCGGACAGCCGAGCGCGCGCGCATGGTGCATGATCGCGCTCAATTCGGCCGTCGCGCCGCTGTTCGACAAGGCGACGAGCACATCGCCCCGGGCGATCATGCCAAGGTCGCCATGAGCCGCTTCGGCGGGATGGACGAAGAAGGCGGGAAGGCCGGTCGAGGAGAAGGTCGCCGCGATCTTGTGGGCGATATGGCCGGATTTGCCCATGCCGCTCACGATCACGCGGCCTCTCGTGGCCAGCAGAATCTCGACGGCTTCGGGAAAATCGTCGCCCAGCTCGTGCGACAGCTGCGCGATGGCGCTCGCCTCGATCTGGAGGACATTGCGGCCATGCTCCAGCATTGCCGCGCGGGCGATCTGGCGCTGGAGCTCCCGGGTCTGTTTCGGGTTTTCGAACATGCGCGGGCTGTCGTCAGGGCTTCATCGCGAACCAGGTCGGATATTTGCTGTTCCAGCTTTCCTCGCTGCAGTCGATGACGTGCAGCTCGAGCCGGTTCTCGGCCACGAAGCTGTCGACCGCGGCGACGACCAGCGGCCAGTCCGCATGATAGTCGTCGCCGGCGATGAGGCCGCCGGAGCGCAGCTTGGGGAACCAGTCGCGGAAGGTCGCGCCGTTCAGCTCGCCATCATGGGCGTAGCCGTCGACATAGAGGAAATCGAGGCTGTGGTCGTCGAACAGCGACAGCGCTTCGTCGAAGCGCATGCGCAGGATCGAGTTGCGCGTGCGATAGGGCGCCAGGCGAGCGATCGCCTCGCGATACTGGTCCACGCCATGGCCGCGGTCGCCCGCCCACATGTCGATGCTGTAGAGATGGCCGCATTTGGAGCGCTTGAGGATTCGCTCGGAAAAGTCGCCTGCCGCCACGCCCAGTTCGGCGCCGGTGCCGCCGTCGCGGAACAGGGTCGCCACGTCGTCGCGGTTGGTGAAGCTGCCGGCGAGCGTGCGCAGGGCCTGGCTGATCTCGGCATCATAGGCGCCATAGAACAGCGCCGGCTCGCAAGGCCGGACAGCTGCGTCGGTCGGCATGGTCTCATCCCTCGATTGGGAGCGATAGTCATGGCTCATGTCGTTCATATCGATCTCCTGAGCCGTCCCGTGGCTTCGCGTGGAGGCGGCGCACCCTGCAGAAATGGTGAAGATCGCCTAACCGAATTACCTTATCCGATCGTTAAGATAGGCGGCGTGCAGTTCATTTGCGGCGCGATTCACCCGCGCAGCCGCTTGTTCTCGCGCTCAAGATCGCGCGCCCAGGAGGCGAGGCCGAAGCGCCTGATGTCGACCTGCCGCCAGAACAGGCCGGGATCGCGGGTCCAGAGATGGAAATGCGCGATGGCATTGGCGCATTGCGAGCCCATGTCGATCACTTCGGCCAGCTCGGTCAGGTAGAAGGGGAGCGGCTGCTCCGTCGAGCCCATCTCTTTCTCATGCGGGCAGGCGGTGACCTTGAGCGCGGTATCGAGACCCTCGTGGAAGCAGGCGAGCGCGCTCTGCGTGTCGCCCTCGGCGAGGCAGAGGCGGGCTTCATAGAAGGAGGCCGCAATCGACTTGGTCGCGAGCAGCGGCGAGAACGCCGCCCAATCCGCCTCGGCGGCGATCCGGTAGCAATGGTGCGCGAGCGCGCGCTCCCCGATCAGTTCGTTGAGCCGCCCGGCCAGGAAAGCGAGCGAGATCCGCCAGCGTCGGACATGGGCAGCCATGGCGTCATCGACAGGCAGATCCACATAGTCCGCGATCAGGGGCATGATCGCCGGGACGAGGCCTTCCTGCCGCATCTCGAGTATGCGATAGCCGAGCACGGCAATGGCCGCGCCGCGGTCGGCGGAGTCCGGCCGGCTGTCCTCGATCACGCATTCGGCGACGCGCGCGAGCATGGCCTCATCGCCGATCCGCTCGCCCATCTGCACCATGGCGCGATAGAGATAGGGATTGTCATAGGCCGCGCCGAACGCGGCCAGCTCGGGCCAGGGGCCCTTCGCCTTGGGGAAGGCGGGATGATCATAGTCCGCCTTGCGGCCTTCGCCCGTCAACGGATTGGCCGCGGCGACCAGCAGCAGCCAGTCCGAGTCCGGATATTCGGCCAGCGGCACGGGATAGAGCATGCGGGGCCCGCCCGGGTCGCCGCCGGCCATGGCCTGGCGATAGCGCGTTTCCGCAATGAAGCGTCCGCCGACCGCCTCGTCGAGCGCGGCCCAGTCAGCGGGGCGATTGGGCGCCGTGCCGCGCTTCCAGCCGAGCACCAGCCGGCCATCGCATTTGATGATGCGGGCAAAATCGTCGAGCCGGCCGAGCCAGTCGGTCGCAGGACAGGGTTCGAAGGCGATGATCATGTCGATCGCATTGCCGGCTTCGCGGGAAAGGTCGGTTCCCGCGACGCGGATGTGGCCGGCGCGCGAGAGGGCCGCGAATATGGCCGCGCCGTCTTCGGCATCCGCGCCGTCGATGAGCACCGTGTCGCCGGGCCGCGCCATAGTGGCGGCCATGGCGTAGCGGGCGATGCGGGCATCGGCATCGGCGCCGCCCTGGCGCAACGGGCCGCCGGCCGGCGACGAGACTTTTGTGTAATAGCTCAGGGTCGGAAGCGCGTAGCTGGTCCAGTCGCTATAATCGCCGATCATCATGCCGGCGGGGTGACGCTGCCATCCCGCGCCGAACAACGCCTCTTCGAACCCGTGGCGGGGCTGCCCCGCGGATTGCAGGATGAGGGCATCCATGTCCGCATAAGGCTTCAGCGCCTCGCCGAAGGCGCTGGTGTCGCGATAGGTCCAGGCGAGGAAGCCGGCGGTGCGGCCGGCGCCGGAAGCGGCCTGGGTGTCGACGGTCTCGCATCCGAGCAGCGCCAGTTCGCGCGCCAGCCGATCGTGACATGCGGGATCGATGGCGATCCGGCACGGCCCGAGCCGCTGAACGATCTGCGATGCGGTCTGGATAGTCACGTCGATCTCCGGGCGCTCCCGCGCTCTTGCAGGGACGCTAGGCGGAATGGCTTTAGGGACGGTTAACGATATCTGTTCGGACCTCGTTGACCACGGCCGGCCCGCCTCGTGCATTGACGGCGCTGCCGGGAGCAGCCATGCGGATGGATATGCGGTTCTTTTCGGATAATGCCGCCACGGTCTGCGCGCCGGTCATGGCGGCGATCGAAAGCGCCAACAGCGTGGACACCGCCTATGATGGCGATGCGCTGAGCATGTCGCTCGATGCCGCTTTCTCGGCCCTGTTCGAGCGCGAGGTGGCGGTGGTCTGGACCGGCACGGGCACCTCGGCGAACGCCCTTGCGCTCGCCGCGCTTTGCCCGCCGTTCGGCGTCATCTTCTGCCACGACGAAGCGCATGTGATGATGGACGAGTGCGGCGCGGTCGAGTTCTACACCGGCGGCGCGCGCCTGATGGGCTGTGCGGGTGAAGGCGCCAAGCTGACGCCCGCGATCCTCGCCGCGCGCCATGACGCGATCCGGCCGGACGTGCACCGCATGCAGCCTCATGCCGTGACCATCACCAATGCGACCGAATATGGCCTTGCCTACACGCCGGCCGAGGTCGCGGCGATCGGCGCCTTCTGTCGCGCGCGAAAGCTGCGCCTGCATATGGACGGCGCGCGCTTCGCCAATGCCGTCGCGCACCTCGGCTGCTCGCCTGCCGACATCAGCTGGCGCGGCGGAGTCGATGCCCTGAGCTTCGGTTTCACCAAAAATGGTGCCATGAATGCCGAAGCCCTGGTGCTTTTCGATCCCGAACTGGCCGGGAATATCCGCATCAGACGCAAGCGCGCGGGCCATTTGCTGTCGAAAGGCCGTTTCGTGGCCGCGCAGCTGCTGGCGATGCTTTCGGGGAATATTTGGCTCGACAATGCGCGGTCCGCCAATGCCGCGGCCCGGATTCTAGCCGATTCCGCAGCCTCCCGACTGCTCTACCCTGTTGAGGCCAACGAACTCTTCATCCGCCTCTCCGCCGCCGAAGCCGCAAGGCTCCGCGCCCAGGGCTTCGATTTCTACGACTGGGGCGACGGCGCCGCCCGGCTTGTGACCAGCTGGAATCACACCGAATCCGATGTCGCGCCGCTCGCCGCGGCGATCATGGCGTTATGACGCCACCTGCCCTGCGCGGCGGAGTCATCCTGCCGTTCGCCATTGTCACGCTGATCTGGTCCTCGACCTGGATCGTCATCCGCGATTCCCTCGGCGTCGTCCCGCCTGCCTGGTCGGTCTGCTACCGGTTCGCCATCGCCGCCGCCGGTATGGCGGTCCTCGCCAGGCTTACGGCTGTGTCGCTCAGGCTGCCGGCCAAGGCGATGGCGTTCACCGCCTTGCTTGGCACCGCCCAGTTCTCGATGAATTTCAACCTGCTCTACCGCGCGGAGGCACATTTGACCTCGGGCCTGTGCGCGCTCGTCTATGCGCTGCTGATGATCCCCAACAGCCTGTTTGCCTGGGCGGTATTTCGCGAGAAAGTGAGCCGCGGTTTCATCCTCGGCTCGCTCATCGCCGTGGCCGGCGTGGGCCTGCTCTTCCTCAACGAATATCGCGCCAGCGTCACCGCCGCGCCTGTCGAGGTACTGCTTGGTCTCGGCCTCTGCACGATCGCGGTGCTGTGCGCCTCGGTGGCCAATGTCATGCAGGCCGCGCAGATTGCCCGCAGCGTGCCGATGACGAGCCTCATCTTCTGGGCGATGGCGATCGGCGCGGTCGTCGACGCGCTCTATGCGTTCGCCACGACCGGCCTGCCGCCGTTCGAGCCGCGTCCGACCTACTGGCTCGGCACAGCCTATCTGGCGCTGGCGGGCTCCGTCATCACCTTCCCGCTCTATTTCCGCCTCATCCAGCGCATCGGCGCCGGCCCGGCGGCCTATACGAGCCTGCTGATTCCCGTCATCGCGATGGGCATTTCCACCGCCTTCGAGGGCTATCGCTGGACGCCGCTTGCCATCGCCGGCGTATTGCTGGCTCTGGGTGGGATGGTCGTGGCGATGCGCTCAAGGCTCCGCCCGTCAGGCTGAACGCGCCATTCGTGTCGAGCCTGGTCGAGACAGGTGAAGCGCCAACGCTTCTCGGCTCGGCTCGAACCGAACGAATCAAGGGAAGGTCGCTTCCGCCCGGCAGGCGGCTAGGCCGACCCGATAGTCCGGATAGCGCGGCGCCCAGCCAAGCAGGCGCTTGGCCCTGCCGTTCGCGACGCGGCGATTCTCGGCATAGAAGGCGCGGGCGGCCGGCGAGAGGTCGGCATCGTCCAGCGATTGCAGCGGCGGCGGCTGCATGCCGAGCAACGCACTGCCATGAGCGACGACCTCATTCTGGCTGCACGGCATGTCATCGGCGAGATTATAGACCCCGGCCGGACCAGCCATGCCCGCAATCACGCCGCCCACGATGTCATCGACATGGACACGGCTGAAAATCTGGCCCGGCAGGTCGATCATGCGTGCTCGGCCTTCGCCGATCCGCTCGAGCACGCTCCGGCCCGGGCCATAAATGCCGGGCAGACGGAAGATGTGGGTGAGGCGCCCCAGTGACCGCCAGGCAAGATCGGCCTCGCTGCGCGTGCTTCGTCGCCCGGTTCCGATGGGCGCGCCTTCATCCACCCAGGCGCCGCCCGTGTCGCCATAGACGCCGGTCGAGGACAGATAGCCGACCCAATGCGCCGGCGCTGTCCGGATCGCATCGCCATAGGCAGCCAGCACCGCGTCCCCGTCTTCGCCGGGCGGCACGGAGGACAGGATATGCGTGGCGCGCGCCAGTCCGGAGAGCACGGCGCCGCGATCGTCGAAGCGCATCGTGCCATTGGACCCGGTCGACTCGACCGACCAGCCATCGCGCTCCAGCCGCCGTGCAAGCCGGCCGGCGCTATATCCGAGCCCGAAGATGAAGAGTGAGGCCATGAACCGCTTCCTATCGCCTAATTTGCGCGGCTCCACCCCCTAAGCGTTGGCGCTGCTTGTGCGGCGGCTGGCTGCTGCCTAGGTACGGAGCATGGACATTCAGAGCACCCAGGCCCCCGCCACGCCCCCCGTCATTCGCCGCGAAGATTATCGTCCGCCAGACTGGCTCGTCCCGCAGATCAGTCTCGCCTTCGATCTCGGCGCCGCCGAAACCCGCGTGATGGCGCGCCTCACGCTCACGCGCAATGGCGTGCATGACCGGGCGATTCGCCTCGACGGCGATGGTCTGGTGCTCAAGTCCGTGGCGCTCGACGGCGTTGTGCTGGGTGCCGGCGATTACAGCCGCGACGGCGACGCACTGCTTATCCCGGTTTCGGGCGACAGCCATGTCGTCGAAACCGAAGTCGTGATCGCGCCCGAGAAGAACACGCAGCTCATGGGCCTCTATGCCTCGGGCGGCCTGCTCTGTACCCAGTGCGAACCCGAGGGCTTCCGCCGCATCACCTATTTCCCGGACCGGCCCGATGTCCTTTCGAAGTTCGACGTCATGATGCGCGCCGACAAGGCGGTCTATCCGGTGTTGCTCGCCAATGGCGATCCGGTCGAATCCGGAGATCTCGACGGTGGCCGCCATTGGGCGCGCTGGGTCGATCCCTTCCCCAAGCCCAGCTACCTGTTCGCGCTCGTCGCCGGCGATCTGGCCTGCAACGCCGACAGCTTCACCGCGATGAGCGGGCGCAAGGTCGAGCTCGGTATCTGGGTGAAAGCGGATGATCTGCCGCGCACCGGCCATGCGATGACCGCGCTCAAGAACGCCATGGCCTGGGACGAGCGCGTCTACGGCCGCGAATATGATCTCGACGTGTTCAATATCGTCGCGGTGGCCGACTTCAATTTCGGCGCGATGGAGAACAAGGGCCTCAACATCTTCAACACGCGCTATGTGCTCGCCGACCCCGAAACGGCGACCGATCCGGACTATGACGCGATCGAGGCCGTCGTCGCTCATGAATATTTCCACAATTGGTCGGGCGACCGCGTCACCTGCCGCGACTGGTTCCAGCTGTCGCTGAAGGAAGGCTTCACCGTCTATCGCGATCAGAGCTTCTCGGCCGATATGGGCTCGGCGCCGGTCAAGCGCATCGAGGATGTGAAGATGCTGCGCGCCGCGCAGTTCCAGGAGGATGCCGGCCCGCTGGCGCATCCGGTGCGTCCTGAATCCTACATGGAGATCAGCAACTTCTATACGGCGACCGTCTACAACAAGGGCGCCGAACTGATCCGCATGATGGCGCTGTTGCTGGGCCCCGAGCGGTTCCGCAAGGGCACCGATCTCTATTTCGACCGGCATGACGGGCAGGCGGTCACCTGCGAGGATTTCGTCAAGGCCATGGAAGATGGCGGCGAAATCGACCTCACGCAGTTCCGCCTCTGGTATTCACAGGCCGGTACACCTCGCCTCAGTGTGAAGCAGAGCCATGATGCGGCAAGCGGCGACGTGACGCTGACCTTTGCCCAGTTCGTGCCGCTGACGCCCGGGCAGGACATAAAGCAGCCCATGACGATTCCGCTGAAGCTGGCCCTGTTCGATGCCGATGGCGCTTCGCGGGGCGAGGAACTGCTGGTGCTGAGCGAGGCGGAGACGACCGTTCGGCGTTCGGGCTTTGCCAAGCCGCCGATCCTTTCGCTGAACCGCGGATTCTCGGCGCCGGTGATCGTGTCGGCTGATCGCGGCCATGATGAACTCGCTTTCCTCTCGGCCCATGACGACGATCCGTTCAGCCGCTACGAGGCGATGCAGCAGCTCATGATCAATGTCCTGCTCGGGGCGATCTCGGGCGGTTCGCTGGACAGTGCGCCGGTGATCGCAGCGGTGCGCAACACCATCGGCGATTCAGCGCTCGACCGCGCCTTCATTGCCGAGGCGGTGAAGCTGCCGAGCGAAGCCTATCTCGGCGACCAGATGAGTCTTGTCGATCCCGATGCCATCCATGCCGCGCGCGAAGCCTTGCAGGGTGAGATCGGCCGCGCGCTGGAGACGGAGTGGCGCGCGCTGCATCATGAGACGGCGCGCAACGGCTTCTCGCTGTCGTACGACGCCCGCGCGGCCCGGCGTCTGCGCGGCGTCGCGCTCAATTATCTTGTCGCATCCGGCGCGGCGGACGGCCCGTCCATCGCCTTTGAGCAATTCGAGCGCGCGGACAATATGACCGAACGGCAGGCCGCACTTGGCGTCCTCGCCAATGGCCGCAGTCCCGAGCGCGACAAGGCGCTCGCCGCGTTCCACGGCCGCTATGCCGGCAACGCCTTGGTGATCGACAAATGGTTCCAGACACAGGCGCTCGGTTTCCATCGCGACACCGTTGAAATCGTCGAGGCGCTGTCGGGCCATGCCGATTTCACGCTCAACAACCCCAATCGGGCGCGCTCGCTATGGGGCGCCTTCGCGGCCAATCAGTGGGCATTCAACCGAGCGGACGGCCGGGGCTATGCCTTGCTGGCGGACACGATCATCGCGCTCGACAAGCTCAATCCGCAGACCGCAGCGCGGCTGGTTCCGCCGCTCGGGCGCTGGAAGCGGTTCGACGAGGGCCGGGCCGCGCTGATGCGCGCCGCGCTCGAGCGGATCGTCGCCACGCCCGATCTGTCCAAGGATGTGATGGAACAGGCCAGCAAGAGCCTCGCCTGAGCCCATTCCACGGAATTCAGGGTTTGCCCAGCCAGTCGGCGACCTGGACCGCCACCTCGTTCGCGGCCTTGCTGATCGGCGGGGCGACGCCGTCGGCGTCGACCTTCGACACGGGCGCCGTGGCCGAGAAGCGCTGGCGGCGCACCGTCTGGCCGTCCGGCGCCAGCAGGCTCGCATCATAGGTCACCACAGCCATGCCGGCGCGCGCATCGACGCCGAAGTCGATCAGGTCGCCATGCAGGATCTGGCCGACCTGGGCCGGATACTGGCCAGGGTCCAGCACGAGGCGACCGGTCCGCGCGGCGATGGTCTCGCCAAGCAGGGCCTGGAACTGGTGCGCCGGCGTGTCGGCCCAGAGCGCGTTCTTCACATAGGCATAGCTGGTCGGATCGGCGCGCACGGCGACACGCTGGGTCGAGATCGTTCGCGGCACGCGCGGCGTTTCGACGAACAATGCGGATTGCGGCGCGGCCGACACAGTCGCTCCGGCCGCGATGCGCGCGTCGGAGGAGATGCTGAGCAGGCGCTGCGGCGGATTGCTGCCGATCTTGACGCAGGCCGCCACGGTGGACAGCAGCAGGCTGGCGCCGGCGACGCGCGCCGCGCGGCGAACGAGGGACTTTTGGGACATCGGAGCAAGTCCTCTCATGGCTTGTAGTCCGGCAGGCGCGGCGATCCGACGAGCGAGGCGGCGCCCTGCTGGTCGATCTTCTCCGTGACCTCGCGCAGGGCCTGGCTCATTTGCCGGAGATCCCGCACCAGCAGCGAAACCTGCGGCACGGTGTCGCGCGAGAAGCTGGTGACGCCGGGCTTGGCTTCCTTGATGACCGTGTCGAGCCCTTCGAGGCTCGAACGCGCCCTGGCGAGCGTATCGCGCAGGTCCTTGACCATCGGTTTGCCGTCCGAATTGAGCAGCGAATTCACGCTGTCGGAGGTCGCCGCCAGGGAATCGGCGGTTTTGGAGACGTTTTCCAGCGCGGCGCGGGCCTGCGCGACGGTTGCCGAGATATCCGGTCCGCTGCGGGCAAGATCGCCGGTCAGCCTGTCCAGATTGGCGACGATGCCGGAGATATGCTTCTGGTTCTTGTCGTTGAGCAACTCGTTGAGGCGCTCGCTCAGCGTGGTCAGGCGATTGAGCAATTGCGGCGCATTGTTGAGCAGCTCGCCGAGCGCCCCCGGCTTTGTCGGAATGACGGGAACGCCAGCGGGACAGCTCGCTTCCGGGTCGTTTTCCGGGCAGGTGATCGGCGGGGCGCCTTTGACCGCGCCGTCGAGCTGAATCTCGTTGACGCCGGTGAAGCCGATGCCGCTGATGGTGGCAGTCGTGCCGCGCAGGACGGGCGTGGATGAATCGACCGAGATACGCACGCGCACGAAGTCGGGATTATTCTCCCAGAGCTTGATCTCCTTGATCTGGCCCGACGGAACGCCGGAATAGGTCACGGCGCCGCCCTTCGCCAATCCTCCCACTGACTGTTTGAAGAAGATGTCATATTCGTGCTTGTCGCCCTCGCCGATGCGGGCGAACCAGAAGGCCGCGCCAATGGTGAGGGCGAGCAGAAGCAGCACCATTGCGCCGACGAAGACATTGTTGGATCGCGTTTCCATTCAGCCCCTGCCGCTTCCTGCCGCCCTTATGGCGAGCGCGTCTCCCGCTGTCCATGGCACAGCCCTGCGTGAGGCCCGGGCCTTCATGATATCACCTTCTGTGCGGCGTCGCCGGCCGCGGCGATGCGGCCGCGCGGTCCGTTGAAATATTCCTGGATCCATGGATGATCGAGCGCCAGCAGCTCGGGGATGGTTCCCACGGCGATGACGCGATGATCGGCGATGACGGCCACGCGGTCGCAGATGGCGTGGAGCGTGTCGAGATCGTGCGTGATGAGGAAGATGGTGAGGCCCAGCGTCTGTTGCAGCTCGCGCGTCTGCTCGTCGAACGCGGCCGCGCCGATCGGGTCGAGACCGGCGGTCGGCTCGTCGAGGAAGAGCAAGGCGGGATCGAGCGCGAGCGCCCGGGCGAGGCCGGCGCGCTTCCGCATGCCGCCTGAAAGCTCGGACGGATATTTGGGCCCGGCATTGGCCGGCAGGCCCGTCATCAGGATCTTGTACCCGGCAATTTCGGCCCGCAGCGAAGGCGGCATGCCGGGATAATATTCGCGAAGGGGAACTTGCACATTTTCCGAAACGGTCAGCGTCGAAAAAAGAGCCCCTCCCTGGAAGAGAACGCCCCAGCGCCGCCGGATCGCGAGCTGCTCCTCCTCGTCTTCCTCATGGCCGAGCATCTGCTTCCCGAACACGGAAATGCTGCCGGCTTCGGGTTGCTGCAGGCCGATGATCGAGCGCATCAACACCGATTTGCCGGTGCCCGATCCGCCGACCACTCCCAGAATCTCGCCACGATAGACGTCGAGATCGAGGTCGTTGTGGACGATCTGGTCGCCGAAGCGGTTGACCAGGCCGCGGATCGAGATGATCGGCGCCCCATCGGGCTTGGCGTCCGGCGCGGAGGTGGGGATTGCGGACATCAATTCCAGCCGATCCATGTGAAGAAGACGGCGAAGAACGCGTCGATCACGATCACCAGGAAGATTGCCTGCACGACCGCCGCTGTCGTGCGCAGCCCGACTTCCTCGGCATTGCCGCGCACCTGCAGCCCCTGGAAGCAGCCGGCAATGGCAATGATCAGCCCGAACACGGGCGCCTTGACGAGCCCGACATAGAGATCGGTGATCGGCACGACCTCGCGCAGGCGCTGGACGAAGGTGACGGGCGGGATGTCGAGAGAGACGGCGCAGAGGAAGCCGCCGCCAATGACCGCGACGATCGAGGAATAGAAGCCGAGCAGGGGCATCATCACGACCGCCGCGATGATGCGCGGCATGACCAGAGCATCCATCGGCTGGACGCCGATCGTGCGCATCGCGTCCACTTCCTCGTTCAACACCATGGTGCCGATCTGGGCGGCGAAAGCCGAACCCGAACGTCCGGCGACCATGATGGCGGTCATCAGCACGCCAAGCTCGCGAAAGGTGAGGCGCCCGACCAGGTTGACCGTCAGCACCTCCATGCCGAACTGGCGCAGCTGCACAGAGCCTTGCTGGGCGATGACGATGCCGATCAGGAAGCTCATCAGGCCGATGATGCCGAGTGCCGTGATGCCGACGACCTCGAAGCGCTGGACGACGGCGGTCAGCCGCATGCGGCGCGGATGCCGGATGAGATGGCCGATGGTGAGGACAGTGGCGCCGAGAAAGCCGATCAGCCCGATCATGGTCGTGAACGTCAGGCGCACGGCCAGGCCGATCTGGTCGAGGATGCGCAGGACCGGCGGCAGTGTCGGCGGGTGATCCTCGGTCGGCATGTCGTTGCGTGAGACCACCTCGAGCAATCGAACGGCGTCGGGCGACGCGCCGGTGATGGTGGCGCCGCGTTCCTGCGAGAAGCGGTGGATCACCCAGGCCCCGATCGTGTCGAGATGATCGACGCCCGCGAGGTCGACTATTTTCACGCCGTCACCGAGCGCGGTGAGCCGCTGCGGCAGGTCGCCGAGATGGGCAAGGCTCAGATTGCCGGACAATGCCACGGTCCGGCCGGCGGCCTCGTCGCGTTCAGTGAGATCGGCGGCCTGTGTCATGCGGCGCGCACACTGGCCCGGATTGGATTGCGCGGCAAGACGATTTGCCCCATGCGCGGGGGCGGGCCACAGCGGCAGGAGGCTGGCAGAGCGCCATGGATCGCATCGCCATTTACGACATGGACAAGACGATTACGGTGCGCGCGACCTATGCGGCGTTCCTCACGCACATGGCCATGTCGCGGGCGCCCTGGCGGTTGATTTTCCTGCCGGTCGTCGGCTTGGTCATGCTTGGCTATATGCTGCGGCTCCTCACGCGTTCCCGCGTCAAGGAGATAAACCAGGGGCTGCTCATGGGGTTCCACGTGCGCCGCGCGGACATCATGCCGGCGGTCGAGGCCTATGCCGACAAGGTGGTGGCCGAAAATGTCCGCCATGAAGCCCTCGCCCGGATCTCTGCGGACAAGGCGGCGGGCTACACGCTCGTCATCGCCTCGGCCAGCTATCGCCTCTATGTCGAGCCGATCGCCCGGCGGCTGGGGTTTGACGCCGTTATCGCCACCGATCATTTCTCGCAGGACATCGATTATGTTCGCGCGAAGATTGCCGGCGAGAATTGCTACGACGTCGCCAAGCTGCGGATGATACAGGCGTGGCTGGCGGCGCAGGGCGTGGATCGCGCCAATGTCCATGTCCGCGCCTATAGCGACCATGTCTCGGACGCGCCCATGCTCGACTATGCCGACGAGGGGTTCGCGGCCAATCCGCATGAGCAGCTGGCGAAGCTTGCACAGGTCAAGGGCTGGCCGATCCTGCGCTGGAGCTGAAGTTGCGCGGCGCGACTTGGGGATCAGCGCAGTCCGATGAGGGAGATCTGCCGGCCATAGCCGGGCTCGCCCAAATGGCATGAGCGGCGATAGCTATAGAAGCGGTCCGGCTGGCTGTATGTGTCCTCGTCCATCAGCGTCACGCTGCCCGCGCCCGCCGCGGCGAGCCGCGCCGCGACATAGCCGCCGATGTCGAACATGAGGTGCCCGGGCTTGCCTGCCGTGAAGAAACGGGCATCCTCCCCGTCACGCGCCAGGAAGGGATCGGCGAAGCTTTCGGTCACTTCGTAGCTGGTCCGGCCGATGCAGGGGCCGATCGCGCAGGCAATGGCGCCACGCTCCGCACCAAGCGCGACCATGGCCGCCATCGTGGCCTCGCCGACGCCATGAAGCGCGCCCTTCCAGCCGGAATGGGCCGCGCCCACCATGCCGCGCGTTTCGTCCGCGAACAGGATGGGCACGCAATCCGCGGCCAGCACGCCGAGCAGGAGGCCCGGCGTTCGGGTGACCAGCGCGTCGGCCTTGGGGCGATCATTGTCAGGGATCGGTGCGCTCACCGTGACGACATCGGACGAATGGACCTGATGGACCGTGACCAATGTCGAACCCGGCAGCACGGCGTCGCGGGCAAGCGCGCGATTGCGCGCAATCGCCTCGCGCTGGTCGTCCGATCCCAGACCGACATTGAGGCCCGCATAGAGCCCGGTCGAAATGCCGCCCCGCCGGCCGAGGAAGCCATGCGGCACATCGCCCAGACGGGGCGCGCGGAGAATCTCGACGTTCATGCGATCCCCGCCGGCATGGGCCAATCGGGGTGACGGACGCAAAGCACCTTGAACAAGCGGCCCATTGCCTCAGGCGCGACCAGCCGATACCGCGCCGCTTCGATGGCATCGGCGCCCGCAGCATTGGCGCGGGACAATGCGGCGGCCCGCGCATCGATGCCCAATGCGGTCAGGAATGCGCCTTGAGCGACGCACGGTGTGGGCCTGAGGCCATGTTCGCGCGCCACCGCCGCCAGCATGGCGAAATCGACATGGGCCGTGAGGTCGCGCGTCCCCGGCGCCTCGAGCGGATCGACATGAGCATGACCGGACATGGCCTGCAGCGTATCGCCGGTCGCCGGTCCCTCATAGCCATAATCCACCGCGAGCAGCGCGCCGCCTTGCGCCGCGATCCGCCCGGCGAGAGTCGCCATGATCGCTTCGGCCGCCGGATTGCGCTCGACGATGGCGCCGAGCGGGGCGTCGCTGAGGGCGATCGGTATCTCGTCGGCGCAATCCGTGTCGCCGGGCAGGAATGCGCCATTGGCGACCATGCGCTCCCGCCAGCCGCGGGCGGTGCGCTCGAATTGGCGGACCGCCAGCGCGTCGAAAAACTCGTTGGCGATCACGAGCAGCGGCCGGTCGGTCGGCAGGGTCGCAATGCCGTCATGCCACCGCGCGGCGGGCACGGCCTCGCGCTGTTTCGCGCGGAGCACGGGACTCGTCTCGACGAAATGCACCGGCGGCTGCAGGCCGGCCTTCGCCATGGCGCGCAGCGCATCGGCGGCAAGCGTCCCGCGTCCCGGCCCCAGCTCGATATAGGCCATGCTGCCGGAGCCGGCGCGCAGGACGAGATCGGCCGTCCAGAGCCCGATCAGCTCGCCGAACATCTGGCTGATCTCCGGCGCGGTGGTGAAGTCGCCCGCGCGGCCCAGCGGATCGCGGCCGCCATAATAAGCGGCGTTCGCGTCGGCCATGAAATCGTGAAGCGAAACCGGCGCGGCGCGGCGCAACTCAGCTGACACTGTCCTTGCCTGCAATGGCTTCGACCCGTGTGCGGCGGCCCTTTGCGGTCATCACGGCATAGATGCCGATGAAGATCAGCGGGAGACTCAGCCACTGGCCCATATGCAGCCCCGTGCGTGCGGCGAAGTCCATGAGCTGGCTGTCGGCCTCGCGCACATATTCGAGCCCGAAGCGGAAGGTGCCGTAGCAGATCGCCGCGATGCCGAAGAGCTTGCCCGGCTCATAGCGCGCTTTCGTCTTCCAGAAGAAGAAGGCGAGGATGGCGAACAGCACGGGGCCTTCCAGGAAGGCCTCGTAGAGCTGGCTCGGATGGCGCGGCATCAGCGGCGGGGGCGAGGCCGGGAAGACGATGGCCCAGGGAACGTTGGTGACCTTGCCCCACAGCTCTCCGTTCACGAAATTGGCGAGGCGCCCGAAACAGAGGCCGAACGGCACCACGCAGGCGATATAGTCGCAGAAACGCAGGAAGCTCAGCTTCTCGGCGCGGCACATCAGCCAGATGGCGACGATGACGCCCAGCGTGCCGCCATGCAGCGACATGCCGCCGTTCCAGAGCTTCAGGACGTCGAGCGGATTCTTGAGGATCGCCGGATCGTAGAACAGCACATAGCCCAATCGCCCGCCCAGGATGATGCCGAGCGTCGCGTAGAAGATGAAGTCGTCGGCGTGGCGCCGCGCCATCGGTGAGCCGGGCTGGCGGATCAGCACGGTCAGATACCAATAGCCCACCAATATGCCGGCCAGATAGGCGATGCTGTACCATTTGAGATCGAAGCTGCCGATCGAGAAGATCACCGGATTGAGGTGGAGATCGGTGAACTGGATGGGCGCGGCCGCGGCGGCGAGAAGGGTTAGGCTCAAGTCGTTTCCCCGGAGGTTTTGGGCTGCATAAAGCAAGTGCGGAGAGAGACCAAGGCCGGAGACGGCTGTGGCGCACCCTTTCGATGAGGCCGCCTGGCTGAACGTCGGTCAGGCCTCGCTCTTGCCGCGCGCCTTGCGCAGGCCTGCCTCGCGCATCTGCCCAAGCTGCCGCTTCAGGACGTCCGGCGCCGGCGCGATCAGGAAGCCGAAGCTCACATTGCCTTCCCGCGTCTCGACCGCATGGTGCAGCCTGTGGGCTTGCACGATCCGTTTCATATAGCGCGAGCGCGGGACATAACGGTGCCGCACGCGCTGGTGCACGATGATGTCGTGGAAGCCGAGATAGATGGCGCCATAGCCGGCGACGCCGGCGCCGATGGCCGTGACCCAGTCACCCCAGTTCAATTGCACGCCGCCGAACAGCAGCAGGATCGAAGGCGCCGCGAAGATCACGAAATAGAGATCGTTGAGTTCCCAGCTGCCCTTGCGCGGCCGATGATGGCTGGCGTGGAGGACCCAGCCGGGTCCGTGCATCACCCAGCGGTGCATGACATAGGCAAAGCCTTCCATCAGCGCGACGGTCAGCAGGAAGACCGCGATGAGGCCGATCAGGGACATGCGGCGAGCCTATAGGCCCGCGGCACGAGGCTGTGAAGCGGCGAGCGGACCGGGAGGCGCTTGCCAAGCGGCGGCGCTGCGCTAGCATCGCCGGCATGACATATTGGATGATGCGCCTCGCGCTGCCGCTCTGCCTGATGACCATCCCGGCGATGCTCGCCGCTCAGGATGCCGCTGCGTCGCCGCCCGCTGCCGCCGCTGCAACGCCCGCGAAGGTCTACAAGACCGTCCCGATCGTCCTCACCACCTCCATGGGCCCGATCGCGATCGAGCTCGAGGTGGAGCGTGCGCCCCTCACCGCCGGTAACTTCCTCAAATATGTCGACCAGAAACGGCTGGACGGCACGGTCTTTTATCGCGCCTTCACCTTCGCGCCCGATTTTCCGAATGTCGGCATGATCCAGGGCGGCACGCAGAACGACCCCAAGCGCATCCTGAAGCCGGTCGCGCATGAGCCGACGAGCCAGACCGGCCTGACGCACGATGACGGCGCGATCTCGCTGGCCCAGGGCGCGCCCGGCACCGGCACGGCCGATTTCTTCATCATCATCGGCGAGATGAAGGGGCTCGATGCGAAGCCGGGCGACGCCGGCTTCGCCGTATTCGGGCATGTCACCCAGGGCATGGACCTGGTGAAGCAGATCGCGGTCGCCCCGCGCAGCCCGACAAAGGGCGTCGGTCCGATGAAGGGCCAAATGCTCGAACCGCCGATCAGGATCCTGACTGCCCGCCGGGCGCCGGTGGTCGCTCCGGCGCCCTGACGATCAATCGGCCACGATGACGGGCTTCGGCCCCAGCAACCGCCAGAGCCACAGCGCCAGTCGGCGACCATGCGCGGCAATGAGGAACAATAAGCCGATCGGAACGGCAAGGGCGGCGAGCACGATCGCGAGCGACATCAGCCAGTTGATCAGCGTTGCCGCAACGGCGAGCGCGCTCTTGGCGGTGCGGGCCGGGGTGAAACCGGGCGAAAAGCCGTCTGTCGAATATGTAAAGCGCATGGGTGTCACGGCGACGAGCGCGCGCGCAGCCTGTCCATCCCGAGCCGCCGACCGCTCGACATCGCGCTGGGCAGCAAGTTGCCGCTCAAGCTCGCTGCGCACCGCATCGGGAGTCGCGCGGTCGGCCAGCTGGCGTTCCAGTCGCTCCCGTTCTGTCCTGGCGGACTCGCTGGTTTCCTCGCTTGATCGGAGTGTGGCGCTCTGGTCTTCGCCGCCGATCTCGACCTGGTTCAGCGTGCCACGGGCGGCCTCGACGGTCGCCGCCGCATCCTTGCCGAATTTGCGGGCAATATCGGGCGCGAGTTTCAGTGCAAGCTCGGCCTGCACATAGTCGTCTCCACTGCGTCGATAGACGACGCCGGCGATGCGGCATCGTGCGAGGCCGAGCCCTTCGCAGGCTGCCGCATGACGTTCCTGCACGGCAGCAATGTCTTTAGCCGCAAGCGCGAAACGATAATCATAGGTGAATGCGACATTGGGTGCGGCGCTCGGCGCAATGTCGGGGGCACTGCTGCCACTCATGTTTTGGGCGTATTCGGTGTCTTCTTTTTTGCAGCCGGCTAATGTGCTGGCCGCGGCGACCAGGACGAGAGCAAGGGTCACGGGGCGAGAGGGCAAACGCATCATCCACTCCTTTTCTACTCTATTGGTTGAGTAATAGCGATGAAGCGTGCCCGTCAAGCGGCGAAATGAAGTGGAGCTATTGTGCAGATATGAAGAGGGCCGCAACCAGATGGCGCGGCCCTCCTTGTTACCCATCGGCCGGTCCCACACCGGCCTCCGGACGTTGATCAGAAAGAAGCGGTCAGGCTGAAGATCACCGCGCCGTCGGCGCCCACATCTTCTGCACCGAGGCCGGCCAAGGCCCCCGAACGGTAGCGCGCTTCGTCGGTGTTGACATAGTGCACGCCCAGCGAGAGGTTCTTGTACGCCAGCGCGCCGCCGATCGAATAATCCCAGACGTGGTGATCGCGGCCATAGCCGCCCAGGGCGCTCTTGCTGTCGGCGTAACCGACGTGAGCGTCGAGCGAGAGCGGCGTGCCCGGAATGGCGATCGACGGTTCGGCGTGCAAATAGATCGCCGAATTCTTGCCCAGCGCTTCCTGCTCCCAGGCATAGTTCACGCCGACCTTGACCGTTGCCGGGCCGACCGTGCCCGTCACATTGGCGTAGGGCTCGAAGAAGTCCGTTTTGCCGCCACCCTTCTTGGGATACAGATAATAGAGCAGGCCGACGTCGACCGTCACGCCCGGCGCCACGGCCTTGGTGTAGCCAGCGAAGAGGTCGACTTCTGCCGACAGCTGGGCGTTCGTGCTCGACTTCAGATTGATGCTCGAGCCCCAGGTGCCGACATAGAAGCCGCTCTCATGGTTGAGCGTGATGCCGGCCTGCACGGCCGCATTCTCTCCGTTCTGCGAGAAGCCGCGGAAGCGATAATCAGAGACCAGCGCGGCGCTGCCGGTGATCTTGATCGGTGTGGCCGGAGCGTCTTCGGCGAAAGCCGGCGTCGCGATGGCAAGCAGAGAGACGGCCGAAAGGCCGATGATGGACTTACGCATTGGGTATACCCCTTTTTGCTATTGAAAACGCGATCGTCCCGCCTGCGTCGCCGGCGATCGCTTCCTATGGGTCCGCGACGGGCGCGGTCGAGCGATCTATCCAGCGGACGCCGGTAAATTGACTCGGGATGGTGCGGCGCACAAGCGAAATCGACAGCTGGATCGCTGCAACGCACAACATCGTTGCCATCATGCAACGGCTGTGCGTGTCAATCTTTCAACAGCGCGCCTCAGCGGCCGAAGGCGCGGGCCATGTCGGCCATGAGATCTGCAGGGTCTTCCAGGCCGATATTGAAGCGTACCAGCGGCCCATGGTCCTGCCAGGCGGACGCGGAGCGCAGCCGGGCCGGATCGACCGGCAGGGCGAGGCTTTCATAGCCGCCCCAGCTATAGCCGATGCCGAACAGGGTGAGTGCGTCGATGAAGGCGGCGCGCGCTTTGTCCGAAGGATCGGCGAGCTCGATCGAGAACAGGCCGGCGGGTCCGCGGAAGTCGCGCGCGAAAAGCTCGTGGCCCGGGCACGAGGGCAGCGCCGGATGCAGCACCCGCCGCACTTCGGGCCGTGTTTCCAGCCATTGTGCGATTTGCAGGCCGCTTTCTCCCTGACGTTTCAGCCGCACGTCGAGAGTGCGCAGGCCGCGCGCGCCGAGCCATGCGTCGTCCGGGCTGGCCATCTGCCCAAGGCCGAGCGCGCGCCTGCGCAGTGCCGGCCAGCACCGTGCATTGGCAGTGACCGATCCGAGCATCGCGTCGCTGTGGCCGACGATATATTTGGTGCAGGCGAGGATCGTGATGTCGACGCCCAGGCCCATGGCCGGCAACAGCAATGGCGTCGCCCAGGTGTTGTCGATGAGCGTGACGATGTCGCGCGCTTTCGCGGCCGCGACGATCGCGGGAACATCCTGCACCTCGAAGGTCAGGCTGCCGGGGCTCTCGAGAAAGATGGCGCGGGTCTTCTCGCTGCAGAGCGCCGCGATTCCGGCGCCGATCAGCGGATCATAATATCGCGTCGCAACGCCGATCTCCTTGAGGAAGCCTTCGCAAAAGGCGCGCGTCGGCCCGTAGGCGCTGTCGACCATCAGCAGTTCGTCGCCCGGCTTCAGGACCGAGAGCAGCGCCGTGACGACCGCTGCCACGCCGGACGGGAAGAGCATCGTGCCTTCGGCTTCCGGCTCCAGCTGGGTGATCGCTTCGGCGAGGCTCCAGCCGGTCGGCGTGCCGCGGCGGCCATAATAGAGCTGGTGCGGGTCGTTTTGCGTTTCGGCGGCGCGCAGGTGCGCCACATCCTCATAGAGGATGGTCGAGGCCCGCCAGACCGGGGGATTGACGATGCTGCCCCTGTCGCCCGGCATGCCGGTCCACTCGCTGCGCCGCCCGGCCTGGGCGAGCCGTGTGGCGGGCGAAAGATTCCCGTTCTTCCGTCCGTCGTCGTTCTTCCTGGTCATGCCGGTCCCGTTGCCTTGGGTGTTTCCGGGTCCGCGCCCCATTCGGACCAGCTCCCGTCATAGATCGTCACGTCGTTCTTGCCGAGCAGTGCCGCGCCGAAGAGCAGGTTGCAGGCCGTGACGCCGCTGCCGCAGCTCATGATGAGCGGCTGATCGAGGTCGACGCCGGCTTCGGCAAAGCTCCGGCGCATCGCGTCCCCGCGTTTCCACATGCCATTGCTATCCAGAATCTTGCCTGTCTGCAGGTTGCGGGAACCGGGAATATGGCCCGAGGACATACCGGCGCGGGGTTCCGGATCCTCGCCCGTAAACCGCGCCGCACCGCGTGCATCGACGACTTGCGCGGCGCAACTCGTCAGATTCGCCAGGACGTCCGCCTTGCTCTTCACCTGTTTGTCGTCACGCATGGCGTGGAAAGGCCGTGTAGCCGGCGTCGGCGTCACGATGCCCTGTTCGACCGGCCGCTCCTCCGCCATCCAGCGCGCGAGGCCGCCGTCGAGGATCGCGATCTCCTTCGCGCCGAACAGCCGGAACAGCCACCAGGCCCGCCCCGAGCTGACCAGCGGCGAGTTGTCGTAGATGACGATTCGGTCGTCCGCGCCGATGCCGAGCGCCGCCATGCGGGCCTCGAACTGGGCATTGGTCGGCACGGTCGCCGGCCGCGGATCATCCGTGTCGCAGAGCGTCGAGAGATCGAGGAACAGGGCGCCCGGAACATGCGCCTCGAGATATTCGCCATGCGGATCGCGCGGCGTGCCGGGCAGGAAGCTGGTTGCATCGACGATCTTGAGGTCGCTCGCGCCCAGTTCACCGGCCAGCCATTGCGTGGAGACAAGCAAATCCATGTCCGTCGTCACTCCTCTCGCATCCGCATTCGCGCGGCATGTGAAGCATGTAGCGCGGTCTTTCGCATTTTCCGAGCCGTCAGGCATACCGCCGGACTTGAAAATGCTTTAGAGGCCGCGCCATGACTCTCAAGCAACCACTCAAGCATCTGGGCCAGACCAGCGCGCTTCCGGCATCGCCGGAGGAAGCCGTGCTCGACTATGTGGCCAATCCCCGCCCCGGCACGCTCTATCTGGTGCGCTTCTCCGCGCCGGAATTCACCTCGCTCTGCCCGATTACCGGACAGCCGGACTTCGCGCATCTCGTCATCGACTATGTCCCCGGCGAGAGCATCGTCGAATCCAAGTCGCTCAAGCTCTTCCTGTCGAGCTTCCGCAACCATGGCGCCTTCCACGAGGATTGCACGGTCGGCATCGGCGAGCGGCTGTTCACCGAGATGAAGCCGCAATGGCTGCGCATCGGCGGCTACTGGTATCCGCGCGGCGGCATCCCCATCGACGTGTTCTGGCAGTCGGGCGAGCCGGTGCCGGGCGTCTGGCTGCCCGAGCAGGGCGTGCAGGGCTATCGCGGACGGGGTTGAGCCGGATCACACCGGATGAACAACCTCCCGAAAGCTCACATCTGGGTGTCCTCGGCCAGTGGCCGCCCGAAGAACAGCACGTGGCCGTCGGGATCGGCCAGTTCGAAGCCGCGCAGGCCGCTGTCATTATTCGCGACGGGCTTGCTGAAGGTCACGCCGCGCGCCGCGAATTCGGCGGCGAGCGTGTCGGGATCGGGCGTGTAGCTGTAGCTGTCCCACGCGAAGGTCGGATGCCGGCGCGGATTGGGCACCGGATCGATGCCGTCTTCCGATCGCAGAAACAGCATGGCGCCGTCGCGCCGCAGGACGGCAAAAAACAGATGCGTCTCGTCGGTCTGGTAGATGCTCTCGAAGCCGAGCTGGCCGACATAGAAATCGAGGCTGCGCGCGACGTCCGACACGATGAAATAAGGCGCCATCGTGCCGATGACTCCGGCGGTCTCCCCGGCCATCGGATCGCCCCGCCTATTTCGAGTCGCCGAACCCGCACTGCTTCTGTTCCATCGCAATCTGTTTGGTGATGCGGCTGGCATTCTGCTCATAGGCTTCCGTCACGGAGCCCTGGTTCACGGTCTTGCCGCGCAAGGGGCTCACGGCCGCGCAGAGATGAAAGACATGGGGCGTGTCGGATCTCTTGGCCCCGTTCTCCGGCGCGATCCAATAGACGACGTCCTGACCGGCCGGGTTCGCTGCGCTCTTCGTCGCGTCGGCCACGGTGCTGGAATCCCGGGCGATGTCCTGCGCTTGGGAGGCGACCTCGGGCGAGCAGGCCGTGGTGGGCTCCTTGGCTTTGATCTGGGCCGCGCATTTGTTCATGTCCTGCGTATATTGCTCGACCGACGGCGGATTGAAGCTCACCCCGAACAAGGTGGCGACCGCGGCCAGGGCGACACCGATACCGCCGGCAATCTTCTTGTTCTTGGGGTCCATGTCCTTGTCGAGGAAGATCAGGACGATCAGCGGCAGGAAGGCGATCAGCGTGATGATCGCGCCGAGCTGGTTCTGGACGAAGAATTTGAACGGCTCGGCCTTGCTGGCCGGATCCTGCTTGTTGGCAGCCTTCCACATCAGGCTGCCGCCAATCGCGAAGATCGCGATGCCGGCCAGAATGCCGATCAGCAGCGGAAGATTTCCATGGTCGAACTTGTGCTTGTAGAGCAGGACGATCCCGGCGATTTCGCCGCCAATGGCGACGATCCACGCTAGAACGGCAAAAATCCTGAGGCGCTTGGCCGCGGCTTCCTGGCCTTGCGTCGCGCGCCAGTCCTTGGTGATGTCGGTTTCTGCCGCTGGCTTATCGTCTGACATATGTGGCCCCCTATCGACATTGCGGCGCGACTGACATCGGTCGGGAAGCCTGGGCGGCTCGCGCAGTGTCGTCGCAACACCTCATTCGATCAACCTAACCGAGCAAAAGAACAAAGAAAAGGGCGCGAGAAGCCCCGCGCCCTTTCTTCATAAGCTGCCGTTACAGCGTGCTTATTTGTCGCGCAGGCGGACCGGCAGGAAGGTCGCCGGATTGCCGCGGCGCAGCACCTGCAGCAGCACGGCATTGCGGCCGGCTGCCTTGGCTGCGGTCGCCGCCTTGCCGAGATCGGCCTCGCTGAGCGTCGGCGCACCATTGGCCTGGAGGATCACGTCGCCACGGCGCAAGCCCTTCTGGCCGGCATCGGTCGAGGGATCCACCGCCGTGATGACCACGCCCTTGGTGTCCTGCGCCACGCCGAGCTGGCGCGCGATATTGGGCGTGAGTTGGGTCACCGAGACGCCGAGCAGTTGCTGGGCCGCCTGTTGCGTCTGCTGCGGGCCCTGCTGGTTCTGGCCGGGGCCGAAATTGTCGCTGTCGTCGCCCTGCTGCTGGGCGAAGGCCGCCAGCTCGTCCTCGGGCGGCCGCTGGCCGATCTCGGCGGTGACGGTCATGGTCTTGCCGCCGCGAATCAGCTCGATGGGCACCTTGTTGCCGACCTGCAGGCCCGCAACGATGAAGGACAGCGTCTCGTCCGGCGTGACCTCGCGGTTGTTGACCTTCACGATCACGTCGCCCGGCTTGATGCCGGCCTTGTCGGCGCCCTTGCCGGGCTCGACGCCCTGCACGAACTCGCCGTGATTCTTGGGCAGGCCGAGCGAATCGGCCATGTCGTCGCCGAGCGCGCTGATCTGGATGCCGAGATAGCCGCGCCTGACGGTGCCGCCGCCCTTGAGCGTGTTGATGACAGAGACCGCTTGCTCCGACGGGATCGCGAAGCCGATGCCGATATTGCCGCCGGTCGGCGACAGGATCTGCGAATTGATGCCGATCACATTGCCGTTCATGTCGAACATCGGGCCGCCGGAGTTGCCCTGGTTGATCGACGCGTCGGTCTGGATGAAGCGGTCGGCGCCGTTGCCGGTGTTGCGGTGGAGCGCCGAGATGATGCCGGCGGTCACCGTGCTGCCGAGGCCGAAGGGATTGCCGATCGCGACCACCCAGTCGCCGACGCGCGCCTTGGTCGAATCGCCGAACTTGACGAAGGGCAGCGGCTTCTTGGGCGCGATCTTGAGCACCGCGAGGTCGCTCGACTGGTCGGTGCCGATCAGCTTCGCCTCATATTCCGTGCGGTCCGGCATGATGACGGTGATCGAATCGACCGTCGCGCCGCGGGCGCCGGGCGCGACGACGTGATTGTTGGTGACGATGTAGCCGTCGGCCGAGATGATGAAACCGGAGCCCAGCGACTGCGCCTGGCGCGTCTGCGGCGCGCCGCCGCCGGGTCCGCCCTGGCCGCCGAACAGGTCGCCGAAGGGCGTCCCGGAGAAGGGGTTGTTGGGAACCTGCACCCGCTGGCGGGTCGAGATGTTGACCACGGCCGGCTGGAGCCGCTGGACCATGTCGGCGAAGCTGCCGGGCGCGCCGCGCGGTGCCGCCGAGGTGCCCTCGTTCTGGGCCGTCTGGGCAATGAGGATGTTGGGCGACGTCGTCAGGGCAAGCGTCGTGCCGCCGAGGAGCAGAGCAGCTGTGATGGCATAGGCGTAGCGCACTTTAATCATTCCTCTCGTTCGTATCGCTTCTGGGCCGTTGCCGGCCCGGTCGGGACTGGGAGTCCCCCACTTGGATTTCGCCATGAAGCCTGCCGGATGAACCGGCATTGAATGGCTGGTTGGCCGGACTCATCGGCCCCTGAACTGCCTTAGATAGTCATTGTCGGGCGAGATCACCATGTTTGTCTCATTCCCGGACTTGGGCATGAAGGTGATCCGGTAGGACTGCATGGCGCGGTAGAAATCGTAGAATTGCGGATCTTTGCCGAAGCTTGCGGCATAGATCTTGGCCGCGTCGGCATCGGCCTGCGCCGTGATGAGTCGTGCCCGGCGGGCGCCCTCCGCCCGGATGGCGAGCGCTTCCTGACTGCGCGCGGTGCGCATGCTTTCGAAGGCGGCGTTGAGCGGTGCGCCGTCCGGCAGGTCGGTGCGCATGATCCGCACGTCGATGATCTCGGCGCCATATTGGCGGGCCGTGCGGTTGAGGCTGGATCGGATGCTGGCCATGACGGCGGTGCGTTCGGGGCTGAGCAGCGAATCGAATGCCCGCTTGCCGAGTTCGTTGCGCAGCGAAGAGCCCAGGATCGGCCGCAGGGCATTGGTCACGCCTTCGACATTGCCGGCCGAAACATACATCCGCTCCGGATTGACGATGCGATAGCGCGCGAAGGCGTCGACCTGCAGGCGGCGCTGGTCGGTCGAGAGCACTTGCTGGCGCTCCATGGCGACGGACTGAATGCGCTTGTCGATCCAGACGATGGAATCGAGGCCGGGTATGCGCAGCTTGAGGCCGGCGCCGGTGCGGCCGAAGGTCTCGCCGGGCTTGTATGGATTGTAGACGGCGACGACTTCCCTGAAGCGCAGCACGACGGCCTGACTCGTCTCCGGCACGATGGCGACGGTCATGTTGATCAACAGAAGCGCGATCGTCGCGAGCACGGCGAGCGTGACGGGATTGCGGAGCGAGAGAAAGTTCATTGACCGCCTCCCTGCCGCGCCGGTTCGGGGAGCGGACGCGCTCCGGCGACGGGCGGCAGCTGCATGTAAGGCATCACGCCGTTCGTCTCGAGAACGGTCTTGTTCATATTGCCGAGCACCGCTTCCATTGTTTCATAATACATGCGCCGCCGCGTGACCTCGGGCGAGAGCTTGTACTGCTCATAGACCTTGTCGAAGGCTGCCGCTTCGCCCTGCGACTGGGCGGAGAGCCGCCGCGCATAGCCGGTCGCATTGTTGACATCCGTGTTCGCGGCCTGCTGGGCGGCCGTCACTTCCTTGAACGCAGCGACCACGTCGTCCGGCGGATCGGCCTTGTTGATGGCGACGCCCTGGATGCGGACACCCGCACCATAGCTGTCGAGGATCTCCTGCATGCGCTGCTGCACCTGCTGCTCGATCGCCGCGCGCGAGCCGCCCATCGCATCGATGAGATGGACATTGGCGATGACGCCGCGCATCGCGGAATCTGCAACCTCCCCGATCGTCGCCTCCGGATTTTCGAACTGGAAGGCGAACTGCCGGGGATTGGAAACGTTCCAGCGCACCGAATAGCTCAGGTTCAGGAGGTTCTGGTCGCCGGTCAGCACGAGCTTCTCGCTCCCTTCGCTCGCCGTGCCGAGATTGATGGTGCGGATCTCGTCCGCCTCGATCACCCTCACGGTCTCGAAGGGCGCCGGCAGGGTGAGGTTGAAGCCCGGCCCCAGGGTACGCGAATAGCTGCCGAGGAGCGAAACGACGCCGCGCTGCCGCTGGCCGATGCTGTGGGAACTGGTGAAGACGATCCAGCCCAGCACGATCAGGCCGATCAGGAGGATCCATATTCTGCCCCCGCCGGGCTGGCCGCCAAGGCCGTTGCCGAAATTATCGCGTGCGCGGCGGAACAGCTCGTCGAAGGCGCTCGGGCCCCGATCCGGGCCCCGATCCGGGCCCCGGCCCGGACCATGTCCGCCGTCGCCCGGCGAAGGCGGTGTCCAGGGATTGCGAGGGCCGCCCTTGCCGCGCGGCGGCGCGTCTTCATCCTGTCCACCCCATGGGCCGCCTTCGTTCGCGGCGATGCGGGGTGGCGTGGTCGTCTGGTCCATCCTGTCCATGGCTCCTTCTATAGGGACGCTGTTTGAGGAAAAACAGGTGCAGTCTTCGGCTTCATGTCCGCGCGCGGATTGCGGTGCCGGCCCACGCCCCGCCCGGCCATCCGGATACGCTCCTCCTGGGGGCGTCGCGTCGCGCTGTTTCGGCCGCGCTGTTTCGATCGCGTCGAAACAGAAAATGGAAGTGCCTTTGCCTCTGCGGCCCGAACGCCTATGAGCGCCCTCATGAGCGACACCATCGACCCCAAGCTTTCCTCCACCATCAATGATCTGGGCGAAGGCCGCGCCTCGGGGGTGCGCATGAAGGATGGCGTCGTCAGCTTCGTGCTGGAGGTCGGCGGGCTTGATGTCCCGACGCGCGATGCCCTCGCCGAACGGATCAAGCGCGCCGTGCTGCTGTCGCCGGAGATCAATGACGTCCGCATCGCCATGACGGCCGAGAAGACGACGGGCCCGCTCATTCTCGCAGTGGGATCGGGCAAGGGCGGTGTCGGCAAGTCGACGCTCGCCACCAATCTCGCCGTCGCGCTGCACCGCATGGGCAAGCGCGTCGGCATGGTCGATGCCGACATCTACGGCCCGTCGCTGCCGCGCCTGCTGGCCAGCGAGGGCGTGAAGCCCCAGGCTGACGGCAAGACGCTGATTCCGGTGCCCAATGAGCATGGGATTCCGATGCTCAGCATGGGTCATCTCGCCAAGCCCGGGCAGGCGATCGCCTGGCGCGGGCCGATGGCCGGCAATGCGCTCGGCCAGCTGATCGACGCTGACTGGCGCGGCATCGACCTGCTCGTCGTCGACCTGCCGCCGGGCACCGGCGACGTGCAGCTCACCATGATCCAGCGCTACAAGCCGGTCGGCGCGATCGTCATCTCGACGCCGCAGGATCTCGCGCTCATCGACGCCGCCCGCGCCGTCAGCTTCTTCGATCAGGCCAAGGTGCCGGTCATCGGCATGGTCGAGAATATGTCGGGCTACGTCTGCCCGCATTGCGGCGAGGTCTCCGATCCGTTCGGAGCGGGGGGCGCAGAGGCCGCCGCGGCCCAGATGGGCCTCGCCTTCATCGGCCGCGTGCCGCTCGACATCGGCATCCGCATCGCCTCGGACGCGGGCGCGCCGCCGGCGACGGGTGACGGCGCCAATGCCCAGCCCTTCCTCGCCATCGCCGAGCGCGTCGCGCGCTGGCTGGATAACCGCGCATCTGCGGGGAGCCCCATTGGCTAAGGCGCGCAAGGGCCTCGTCATTGATCGCCGTCGCCTGCTGATCGGTGCTGCGGCGGGCGGCGGACTGCTTGTCGCCTATCGCTTCTGGCCGCGCCGCTATGACCAGCGCGCGGAAACCGCCGAGGGCGAATATGCACTCGGACCGTTCGTCAAGGTGGATCGCACCGGCCAGGTGATCGTCCTCTGCCCGCAGGCCGAACTCGGCCAGGGCGTGTTCACGGTGCTGGCGCAGATCGTCGCGGACGAGCTGGGCGCGGACTGGCGCACGGTCGCGGTTCAGCCCGCCCCGCCCGGGCCGCTCTTCGCCAATACGCTGCTCGCCAGGGAATGGCTGGCCAGCGGCGCGAGCCGCTTCTTCGGACGCGCGGGCGACTGGGCGATCGAGCAGATGGCGCAGCGCGAGATGCTGATGCTCACCGGCGGGTCGAGCTCGGTCCCGATGTTCGCCGAACCGATGCGTGCGGCGGGCGCGGCGGCGCGCGTCCTGCTGTGCATGGCCGCGGCGAAGCGCTGGGGTGTCGAATGGGAAGCGTGCGACATCGAGAACGGTATCGTCTCGGATGGCGCCAACAAGGCGAAAATCGGCGATCTTGCCGAAGCCGCCGCCGATCACACGCCGCCCGCCCAGCTGCCCTATCGCCCGGAAGGGCGGGACGATGCGCTGGTCGGCAGCGAGGCGCCGCGCCTCGATGTGCCGTCGAAGATCGACGGATCGGCCAATTATGCCGCCGATATCCGCCTGCCCGACATGATCTACGCCGCGATCCGGCAGGGCCCGGTCAACGCGGCCGGTCTCAAGTCCATGAATGTCGCGGCCGCCCGCAAGGTCCAGGGCGTGATCGACATCGTGCAGGAACAGGGCTGGGTCGCCGTGACGGCGCGCAACTGGTGGGCGGCGAACCAGGCGCTCGACCGGCTGGACCCGGTGTTCAACACCACCGGCATCGTCGATGATCATGCCATCGACAAGGCGCTCGACGCCGCCTTCGACGCCGGCAAGGGCGCGCGCTTCTTCAGCCGTGGCGAACTGCTGCCGGTCTTCGAGGGCGCCAAGGCGGTGAAGGCCTATTATTCGGTGGCCCCTGCCCTGCATCTCGCAATGGAGCCGATGGTCGCGACGGCGCGGGTGCATGATGGCGATGTCGAGGTCTGGATGCCGACCCAGGCGCCGGTGCTGGCGCGCGACGCGATCGGCCGCGCGCTTGGTGTCGGCAGTCATGGCGTCACCGTCTATCCGATGTTTGCGGGCGGCTCTTTCGGCCTCAAGATGGAGGTGGAAGCCGGCGTCCAGGCGGCGCTCATCGCGCGCAAGGCCAATGCGCCGGTGCAGCTCATGTGGTCGCGCTCGGAGGATATCGTCCGCGACGTGCCGCGTTCGCCGGCCAAGGCGCGCATGGCTGCGCGCCTCGGTCCCGGCGGGCTGGTGAGCGGCATGCTGGCGGAGGTCTCGGCGGCTCCGGCGCTGCGCCAGCTCTGGGAACGCATCGGCAGGGGCCGCACGCGCCATGAGGCGCTCGATGCCACGGCCGGCCATGCGGACAGGCAGGCCGTCGACGGCTTCGACCTGCCTTACTCCATCCCCAATTTCGCGGTCGATCATTTCCCGGCCGACATCGCGCTGCCGACCGGCCGCTGGCGCGCCAATGCGGCGAGCTATGCGGCCTTCTTCTCCGAAAGCTTCATGGACGAGCTCGCCATCCATGCGGGCGTCGAGCCGATGTCCTTCCGCATGCAGATGCTGGGCGGCCAGCCCCGCCTCGCCCATTGCCTCACCTCCGCCGCGACCATGGGCGGCTGGCAGGGCGGCGTTCACGGCAGCGGCCAGGGCCTGGCCTGCGCGACGATGCGCGGGGGGAATATCGCGGCGATGGTCGAGGCGGGGCTGGACGGCGGCCGCATCAAGGTCTCGCGGATCGTGGCGGTGGTGGATTGCGGCGCGGTCATCAATCCCGACGTCGCGCGACAGCAGATCGAGGGCGGGCTCATCTTCGGTCTCGCCATGGCCCTGGGCAGCGCCCCGCATTATCATGGCGACCTGCCGAAGGGCCTGCGCCTCGGCGATTATGGTCTGCCGCGCATGGCCGATGTCGGCGAGGTCGTGGTGGAGCTGGTGGAGAGCGATGCGCCTGTCGTCGGCGTCGGCGAGATCGGCGTGCTGCCCGTCGCGCCGGCACTGGCGAGTGCGCTGTCGACCATCACCGGGCGGCGCTACCGCCACTTGCCGCTCGCCGAGGCACGCGCATGAGGTCGGGCAAGGTCGGCGTCCTGATCGTCAATCTCGGCACGCCCGACGCGCCGACGGCGTCGGCGGTGAAGCGCTATCTCGCCGAGTTCCTGTCCGATCCGCGGGTGGTCGAGATCCCGCAGCTGGTCTGGCAGCCGATCCTGCGCGGCATCATCCTCAACACCCGCCCCAGAAAGTCGGCCCATGCCTATGCGCAGGTCTGGACGGAGCGCGGCTCGCCGCTCGCCTTCAACACCGCCGATACGGCGGAGGCGCTGAAGGGCGCCTTTGGCGAGCGCGTCGTCGTCGATTGGGCGATGCGCTATGGCAAGCCCGCGATCGCCGACAGGCTCGCCGCGTTGCAGGCAGCGGGTTGCGAACGCATCCTCGTGGCGCCACTCTATCCGCAATATTGCGGTGCGACGACCGCCACCGTGTTCGATGCCGTCGGCCATGCGCTCAAGGCCATGCGCTGGCAGCCGGCACTTCGCTTCCTGCCGCCCTATTTCGGCGACGCCGACTATATCGCGACCTTGGCTGCGCGGATTCGGGCGAGCCTTGCCGGCCTGCCGTTCGCGCCGGACCGGCTGGTCGCGAGCTTCCACGGCATGCCGGCGCGGACGCGCGATCTTGGCGATCCCTATTATATGCAATGCAACGAGACGGCGCGCCTGTTGAGCGCGGCGTTGGGCCAGGAGGTCATGGTGACGTTCCAGTCCCGCTTCGGCCGCGCAAAATGGCTCGAGCCCTATACCGACGCGACTCTCGCCAGCCTTTCCGCGGCGGGCGCGAAACGCATTGCCGTGGTGACGCCCGGCTTCTCGGCCGATTGCCTGGAGACGCTCGAGGAAATCGCCATGCGCGGACGTGACATCTTCCTCGCCCAAGGTGGAGAGGCGTTTGCTTATTTCCCCTGTCTTAATGCCGAGCCCGACGCTATCTCGCTTTATAGGCAGCTCCTGGGGCGGGAACTGGCCGGCTGGATCGAATGATCCGAACAGAACTGAAGTCTTAGGCAGAGAGGGACATCATGAGCAGAGTGACCATCGTGACGGGCGGAACGCGTGGTATCGGCGAGGCGATCAGCCTGGCGCTGCGTGACCTGGGTTATACTGTCGCCGCCAACTATGCGGGCAATGACGAGAAGGCGAAGGCCTTCACCGACAGGACCGGCATCAAGGCCTATAAGTGGGATGTCGGCGATCACGAGGCCTGCCTGGCGGGCTGCGCGCAGGTCGCCGCCGATCTCGGTCCGATCGACGTGATCGTCAACAATGCCGGCATCACGCGCGACGGCGTTCTCGCCAGGATGAGCTTCGACGATTGGAACGAGGTGATGCGTATCAATCTCGGCGGCTGCTTCAACATGGCCAAGGCGACGTTCGGCGGCATGCGCGAGCGCGGCTGGGGCCGTATCGTCAACATCGGCTCGATCAACGGCCAGGCCGGTCAGTACGGCCAGGTCAACTATGCCGCCGCCAAGTCCGGCATCCACGGCTTCACCAAGGCGCTCGCGCAGGAAGGCGCCAAATATGGCGTGACCGTCAACGCCATCGCGCCGGGCTATATCGACACCGACATGGTCGCCGCCGTGCCGCCGCAGGTGCTCGAGAAGATCGTGGCGCGCATTCCCGTCGGGCGCCTCGGCCAGGCCGGAGAGATCGCGCGCGGCGTTGCCTTCCTGTGCAGCGAGGAAGCCGGCTTCGTCACCGGCTCGACCCTGTCCATCAACGGCGGCCAGCACATGTACTGAGTGAACGGGGGCTGCCGCTCCAGGCAGCCCCCGGTTCAGCTCAGTCGATCATGCAGCCCACCACTTTCCAGCGATTGTCCTCCCATGACAGGGAGAGCGTTTCGACCGCGTTCGCCTTGTTGGCGAAGTTGGTCCGGAATTTGACGACCCAATAGCCATGCGGCGGCGCCGGCATATGGTCGACCGCGATCAGAGAGCGCGATGTCACCGCGCCGAGGGGCGCGCGGACATGCTCCGACGTATCGGCCCAGACGGCGCTGGTGTTGAGATCCCGGAACGGTTTGCCGGTCGCGTCGTAGCTCGCCTTCCAGTCGCCGGCGTCGAGCAATGTGAGCCATTGCCGGGCCGCGGCGACGGTCGCGGTTTCGGCTGCCGTTGCGGCAGTGGTGGGAGCCGCCGACTGCGCGCTCCCGGAGAGCGACGCGAGAGCATAGACTATGGGCGCAAAGGACATGACAACACCTCCAACCAGCCAGCGTGGCCGGCGCGGCTGGCCGGGGCGTTCGGTCTGGTGATCGGATTGTGTGTCGTTCGCCGCGGATGACGCATCCCCCAAAGGCGTGTCCCCAAGCAATTGGGGGGTCCGGTCTTCCACGCCGCGAAGCTGCCGCGCGGCCTCGCGGCTGCTCGAGACCGCCAGCTTGCGGCGCGCATCGCGCAGGCGCTCGTTCACCGTATGCACCGAAAGGCCCAGGTGCCGGGCCATGCTTTTCGCGTCGTGGCCGCTGCCCAGGAGGCGCAGCGTCTCCTTCTCTTTCTCGGTGAGCGCCTGATATCCGTGCGTCATTGGCCTTCCCGTGCTCTCCGTCCGAGAACCGGGTCTAGGATTGGCCCCGCCTCCGATCCACCCCCAATAAATCGTATCTGCACCGAGCGGACCGGCGCTAGACTGGCGGCATGACCAAGATTTTTCATCCGCCGGTCAAGCGCAGCATGACCATTGCCGGGCACACGACGTCGATCAGCCTGGAGCCGGTCTTCTGGTCTGCGCTGGAGGGCGCTGCGCAGGCCGCGCAGCTGCCGCTGAGCGCACTGGTCGCGCGGATCGATGCTGAGCGGCTGGAGGCGTCCGATCCCCCCAATCTCGCCAGCGCCGTGCGGTGCTGGCTGTTGGTTGGCACCCGATCGACATAATCTTGCCATGCTCCTGCCCATGCTCCTGCGAAGGTGGGAGCAAACGGAACTTATGCCAGCAGGTCGCCCATCAGGGCCTTGAGGTCCGTCTCGGGCCGTGCGCCATAATGCGAGATGACCTCGGCCGCCGCGATGGCGCCCATTTCGAGGCATTGCACGGGCGTCTTGCCGCGGACATGGCCGGCCAGGAAACCGGCGGCGAACAAGTCGCCGGCGCCGGTCGTGTCGAGCACCTTTTCGACCGGTGCGGCGGCGCATTGATGACGCTCGCCGTCCTTGACGCAGATCGCGCCCTGCTCGCTGCGCGTGACGATCAGGACCGGCACCCTGCCGGCGACGGCTGCGACGGCACTTTCGAAGTCGTTCTTCTGGGTGAGCGAGCAGATCTCGGTCTCGTTCGAGAAGAGGATGTCGATTTCGCCATTGTCGATCAGCTTCAGGAAGTCGGCGCGGTGGCGCTCGATCACGAAGGCGTCGGAGAGCGTGAAGGCGATCTGGCGTCCTGCGCCGCGGGCGGCCTCGATGGCGCTGCGCATCGCCGCGCGCGGCTGCTCGGGGTCCCAGAGATAGCCTTCGAGATACAGGATGCGCGCCGAGCGGATCATGTCGAGGTCGAGCGCGCTGGCAGGCAGGAACTGCGAGGCGCCGAGGAAGGTGTTCATCGTGCGCTGGGCGTCCGGCGTCACCATGATCAGGCAGCGCGCGGTCGGCGGGCCATCGGTCGCGGCCGTCGTCTCGAAGCGGATGCCGAGCGAGTGGATGTCGTGGCTGAAGACCTCGCCGAGCTGATCCTTGAAGACCTGGCCGATGAAGCCGCATTTGCTGCCCAGCGCCGCCATGCCGGCCAGCGTGTTCGCGGCCGATCCGCCGCTGATCTCGAGGCCGGCGCCCATGGCGCCGTAAAGGGCTTCGGCCTGGCCGGCGTCGATCAGCTGCATGCCGCCCTTGGTGAGCGCATGACGGACAATGAAATCGTCCTCTTCACGGGAAATGACGTCGACGATGGCATTGCCGATGGCGACGATGTCGAGGGACGGCTCGGTCACGTTTGGATTCACCTTGGTTGTTGGAAAGTGCGCAGACACCTAGCGGCGCGGCGCCGCGCGGGCAAGCGGGCGCGGTCCGGCCGTCTTTCCGGCCTTTTCGTCCCGGTGCGAAGCGGGACATGTTGCGCGGCGCAACCAGGCGTTTATGGCGGAGGTCATGAGCTTTTCCGTCCGACAGATGCGCGCGGGGCCGACCATTGCCGCTGCGCTGATGCTGTCGGCCTGCGGTTCCGTCATTCCGCAGCCGCCCCAGGCGACGTTCACGCCAGCAACGCCGCGCCCCGCGCAGCCGGCCCACGCGGCGCCGGTGGAGCAGTCCAGAAATGGACTTATCGGTGCCGATGCGCGCGCGCTGATCCGCATGTTCGGCGAGCCGCGTCTCGACATTCGCGATCCGGAGGTGCGCAAGCTCCAGTTCGGCGACGGACGTTGCATCGTCGACACCTATCTCTATCCGCAGCGTTCGCGCAGCGACCCGGTCGTGACCTATGCCGAGGCCCGCACCGCGGACGGCACGACGATGGACGTGACTGCTTGCGCCGATCGGCTCAAGGCGCGCTGAACCCGACGCTGATGTTCATTCAGCGTCGGCGACCGTTTTCTGACCCGACTTTCGTCATTGCGAGCGCCGCGAAGCGGTCCAGGGCGTATGCATCATGGATTGCCGTGGCCCTGCGGACCTCGCAATGACGGGCATGCCGGCGTTCAGATCGCCTTCAGCCCCATGACCTCGCGGGCTTGCGCGGCGGACATCGGCTCGAGGCCCATCTCGGCCATGATCCGCACCTGGCGCTCGACCAGCATGAGATTATCGGCCTTCACGCCCTTGGCATAATAATGATTGTCCTCGAGGCCGACGCGGACATGGCCGCCGAGCAGCAGCGCCTGCGTCGTCGCGGGCAGCTGTGCCGGGCCGATGCCGGAGACGCACCAGATCGACTGGGGCGGCAGGCACTTGACCATGAAGTCGAGGATTTCGGGCGTGTAGGGCATGGCGCCCTGGAAGCCCTTGTCGCCGCCGATCACGATGTTGATGTAATAGGGCGGCTTGTCATAGCCCTTCTGGATGAGCCGCGTGACGTCCTGCAATATGTGGTCGGGCGAAAAGACTTCCCATTCCGGCTTGGCGCTTTTCTCGATGATCCGCTTGACCAGCGTTTCGCAGCGCGAGGGCGTGGTGATGACGACGACTTCCTTGGTCGGATCCACCGTGTCGACCACGGTCACGCCGTCGAAGGTGCACATCTCGACCAGATCGCCGTCGCAGCCCTTGAGCCGTTCCTGGAAGTTGGATTCCCAGAGGCCGTCCGGCCGTTCGATCAGCATGTCGCCCGAATTGCCGCCGCCGGTCGAATTGTTGATGATGATGTCGCACTGCGCGCGGATGCGGCGGTTGATGTCCGAATAGATGGCCGCGTTGCAGGTCGCCTGGTCGTCCGGCCGGCGGGCATGGACGGCGACGATCGAGGCGCCGGCCTTCGAGCAGGCGCCGACCACATCGGCGATTTCCTGCGGCTGGGTCGGCAGGGCGGGATTGGCGCTCTTCATCGACATGCCCCCGGTGGGAGCAATGGTGACCATGCGGCGGTTGCTCATCTGCAATTCCTCTCGTGAAGATATGTACTCAGATCCGCTCACGCGGATGAGCGGTGCCGGCCCAACTCCCTCGCCCGGCACCGCATCGGTTCAGCCACGCTGAACCGCACAAAACCCCGCTGCCCGCTCAGGCGCGCGTGGTCAAGCGGGAGAGGGCCCAGCGTGCGGCCTCGGCGGCAACCGGGTCGTCATCCAGTGCCAGTTTCTGCAAGGCCGGGACGAAGGCGGAGTCGCCGCTATTGCCTGCCGCGATGGCTGCGTTGCGCACCATGCGGTTGCGGCCGATCCGCTTGATCGGCGATCCGGCGAAGACGGCGCGAAAACCGGCGTCGTCGAGTGCCAGCAGGTCGGCGATGCGCGGCGCGGCCAGCTCGGCGCGTGGCAGGAAGGCGCGATGGGCATTGGCGGCCTGCGCAAACTTGTTCCACGGGCAGACCGCCAGGCAATCGTCGCAGCCATAGACATGATTGCCGATGCCGGGGCGCAGCTCCTCGGGAATCGGGCCCTTATGCTCGATGGTGAGATAGGAAATGCAGCGCCGCGCATCGAGCCGATAGGGTGCGGGGAAGGCATCGGTCGGGCAGGCGCGCTGGCACGCGTCGCACGATCCGCAACGGTCCTTGTCGGCAGGGTCGGGCTGCAGGTCGAAGGCGGTGTAGATCGCCCCGAGGAACAGCCAGCTGCCGGCCGTGCGGCTGACGAGATTGGTGTGCTTGCCTTGCCAGCCGAGGCCCGCGGCGGCGGCGAGCGGCTTTTCCATGACCGGCGCCGTGTCGACGAACACCTTGAGCGGCTCGCCGGTCTCCTCGCCGAGCCAGCGGCCGAGCGCCTTCAGGGCCCTTTTCACGATGTCATGATAGTCCTGGCCCTGCGCATAGACCGAGATGCGGCCGAGGTCCGGGCGGCTTTGGAGCGCCATGGGATCGGTGGCCGGCGCATAGTTCATGCCTAGCATGACGATCGAGCGGACGTCGCTCCACAGGGTCTTCGGCGTGCCGCGTTCGCTGGCTCGCTCTTCCATCCACCCCATCTCGCCATGGCTGCCGGCGTCGAGCCAGAGCCGCAGTCGTGCGGCCGCGTCGGGAATGGCGTCGGCATGGGTGATGCGGCAATCGGCGAAGCCGAGACGCGCCGCCTCGTCCTTGAGTCTGGATTCGAGACTACCCATATAAGACAAGGGCTTGGCGTTCATCGGCGAGAGGCGTAACGCAAAATCATGGCCGAACGAAGGATAAAGGTCCGCGCAAGGCCGGCAAGCAGGGGCTGAAGAAGGAGACGGGACCATGAGCCTCGATCGCAGGACATTGCTCACCGGCACGGCTATGCTCGGTTTTTCCAGCCTGTTCGGGCTGTGGCCGGCCAAGGCCGACATCAATCGCATGGGCGCCTACAGGCTGACCGACGCCGAGTGGCGCAAGAAGCTCTCGCCGCTTGCCTATAATGTGCTGCGCCATGCCGCGACCGAGCGCGCCGGGACGTCGCCGCTGCTGCAAGAGCATCGCAAGGGCACCTTCGCCTGCGCCGGCTGCGATCTCAAGCTCTACGATTCGAGCACCAAGTTCGAGAGCCACACGGGCTGGCCCAGCTTCTGGAAGCCGCTACCCAAGGCGATCGGCACCAGTACGGACGACGAGCTCGGTTATCAGCGCACCGAGGTGCATTGCTCACGCTGTCTCGGACATCTCGGACATGTGTTCGACGATGGGCCCAAGCCCACCGGCCTGCGCTACTGCATGAACGGCGTTGCGCTGAAGTTCATCCCCGCCTGAGTTTTGGTCCATATTGTTTCAGCCACGCCGAAACAGACGATCAGGCGGCGGAATAAACGATCCTGTAAACCTTCACGGCTTCGCCGGGGCGCATCTGCACCGGCACCAGCCAGTCGGGATGCTGCCCCTTCAGGAGCCCGGCGATCAGGCTGTGCGGATTGCGGCGCGCATATTTGACGATTTCGTTCTCGCCCTTGCAGAAGGCTACATAGCGCGCGCCCGTCGAGGTCACGATGGCGCGGGCATCGTCCGGCGTGGCGATCAGGCCGGAAATCGCGTCCTTCATGCCTTCGGTGTTGCGATGGTGTCCCGTCGCGACGACGCTGTGATGCGTATAGACGAGCATGTGCGCGCCGACATCGAGCGGCGTGAAGAGCAGCGACGCCGGCAGGGCGTCAAGTCCGCGCAGCGCCGCGTAGGTCGTGCAGCGGAAGCGGTCGGCGACGGTCTCGGACTGGGCCGGCGGGGCATGGGGATCCAGCGCGGCAGCCATGGCGGCGGACGCGCCGAACGGCGTCAACACCGCCGTCGCCGCAGAGAGCGCGACACGCAGCGGCATGATGCGCAAGCGCTGCACGGCGCCGAGCAGTGACGCGAGCAGCACGGCATTGCCTGGCAAGGCGAGCAGATGCGCATAGGACATGGCGCGCATCACATCGAGCGAGACGAGGAACGCGACGGCCTGCATGGCGAGCAGGCTTGCCCATGCCATGCGATGCTCCGGGCAGATGGCCCGGCTCAAGCCGACCAGGCTGCCGAAGAGACCCAGGATCGAGGGAATGACGATCATCGCCTGCAGGTCGCGCGACTGCGTCCAGATCGGCATGCCTTCCTTCACGGCCATGAACCAGTTGTCATAGACGATCGGCGGAAGCGTCTCGAACGGGCCGGCAAAGCATTGGCGCGCGGTCAGGACGAAGACGGCCGCGCCGGCCGCGCCGCCGAACACCAGCGGAAGCGCGCGACGCACCATGTCGTTGCTGCGCACCTGTTTGGATGCCGCGAGGACGGTCAGGCAGGTGACGGCGAGCGGCACCTGGAAGGCGGGCGAGAAGCTGTCGCACCAGGGAATGAGCGCGTCGGACGGGAAGTGCGTGCCGAACAGCAATGCCGCCGACGCGACCGTCAGCGCGATCAGATAATTGCGGAAATCGGGCCAGCAGTCGACGCGCAGCACATGGCGAACGGCCAGCACACCGCCCATGGCCACCGCACAAGGCAGGCCTTCGACGGAAATCTGGAGCCAGCAGGCCATGGCGATGCCGGCGATCATCCCCGAACGGCCGTCGCGGCGCCAGGTATTGAGGATGGCGAGCATGGCGATGGCGCCGCAAAGGATCTGCGGGCCGTGATGGTCGATGCGCATCGGCGCGAACTGGATCAGAATGCCGAGCGAGGTGCCCAGCATGGCGACCGCCAGCAGCGCTGTGCAGCGCCCGAGGCCGACCCAGCGCGCCATCTTGTAGGCGACGACCATGAGGATGAGCAGCAGCGTCAGCGGCACGATGATCAGCGTTGCGCGCTCCGCCAGCGCGGTGCCGAGCAGCGGCTTCAGGGCGGCAAGCGTGAGCGCGATCGGCAGGTCGACGAGGCGGGACCAGTGCATGGGGACGCCCGTCGGGGGATGGATGCGATGCTGCGTCAGGTCGAACCAGCTTTGGCCGCCCAGCAGGTCGCGAACCTGGACGAGGCGCAGCGCATCATCGGGGTCGCGAAAATTCATGGGACCAACGAAGTGCCAGTCGACGATCAGCAGCGCCGTGCAGACGGCGGCCCAGATGGCCAGCAGCAGGACGATGGTGGCGTTGCGCGAGAGGGCGGGCTGGCCGATCATGCGGCGGTTGCGCGCTTCGCGCCACGCTTGGCGACGTCGACGTTCTCGTCAGGACGGTTCGACATTCAACATTGCCCCGGGCATGGATCGGTCCCCGAAGAGATGACTGAAATGCCCTAATAAATGCTTAAGCGCGCGGATTTTACACCCGGAGCGGCCGCCGGAAAGGTAAATGCGCGCGCGCTCGTCCTGGGAGCGCCCGACCTTCAGGCAAGCAGATCATACGCCTTGCCCTCGACGAGGATGCGCTGGATTTTCATCTCCGGCGTGCCGTCGATCCGCGGCTGGCCGATCAGCGTCACGGTCTTGGCCTTTTTGAGCATGTCCGCGTTGAGGCCGCGTTGCTCCATGCGCAGGATCGGCGCGAGCACCACTTCCCAGCGCTTGCCCTGATATTGCACGGCGGCGGCGCCATGCGGGTTCGCCCAGCGAATCTCGGTGATCGGGGCGGTGATGGTCAGCGTCTTGCTGGCGTCATAGCTGCTCCAGCCATGATGGGCCGACGTCATGGTCGGCAGGGCACAAAGCAGGGCAGCGGCGGCGATCAGAGGCAGGCGCATGGGCACGGCCTTTCCTGGCAAGAGGGACTCACCCGCTTCGCCAATTTACGCTGAAATGCCGGTGAGGCCAAGCAGCGATCCCGAACGCGGCGGTCCGGCGCGCGCTCAATGGCGGAAGTGACGCATCCCCGTGAAGACCATCGCCAGGCCGGCTTCGTCGGCAGCGGCGATCACCTTGTCGTCGCCGAGCGAACCGCCCGGCTGGATGACGGCGGTCGCGCCCGCCTCCGCCGCAGCCAGCAGGCCATCGGGGAAGGGGAAGAAGGCATCGGAGGCGACGGCCGATCCGACCGTGCGAGGCTGAGCCCAGCCGGCTTCCTCGGCGGCTTCCCTGGCGCGGATCGCGGCGATGCGCGATGAATCGCGGCGGTTCATCTGGCCCGCGCCGATCCCGGCGGTGGCGCCGTCCTTGGCATAGACGATCGCGTTGGACTTCACATGCTTGGCGATCGTCCAGGCGAAGAGGCAGTCCTTGAGTTCCTGTTCGGTCGGCGCGCGTTTCGTCACCACCTTGAGGTCGGCTGGCGCGATGACGCCCCCGATTGTCCCGTTGTCGCGCGACTGGACCAGCATGCCGCCGGCGATGGTCTTCATCTCCAGGCCGCCGCGCACCGGATCGGGCAATTGGCCGGTCAGCAGCAGGCGAAGATTCTTCTTGCGGGCGAAGACCGCGCGCGCCGCCTCGTCGGCATCCGGCGCCACGACGACTTCGGTGAAGATGTCGGTGATCGCCTCGGCCGTCGGTCCGTCCAGCGGCCGGTTGACCGCGATGATTCCGCCGAAGGCCGAGACGCGGTCGCAGTCGAAGGCTTGCCGGTAGGCGTCGATGAGCGTGCCTGCCGTCGCGACGCCACAGGGGTTCGCATGCTTGACGATGACGACCGTCGGCGCCGCCGCGCGGAACTCGCTGACCAGGCCGAGCGCGGCGTCGGCGTCATTGAGGTTGTTGTAGCTCAGGTCCTTGCCCTGGATCTGCGTCGCCTGGCCAATGCCCTTGGCCGCAGGGCCGGCGGGCACATAAAGCGCCGCCTTCTGGTGCGGATTCTCGCCATAGCGCAATTCGCTGGAGAGCCTGAGCGGCACGGGCAGGCTCTCGGGGAACATCTGGCCCTGGTCGGCAAAGGCGAACCAGCTGGCGATCATGGCGTCATATTCGGCGGTGGCGGCATAGGCCTTGGCGGCGCAGAGGCGGCGGAAGTCGTAGCTCGTCGCGCCGGCCTTGGCGTCCATCTCCTCGACGAGGCGCGCATAGTCGCCGGGATCGGTGACGATCGTCACGCTGGCGTGGTTCTTCGCCGCCGAGCGGACCATGGACGGACCGCCGATGTCGATATTCTCGATGACCTCGTCCCGCGCCGCGCCGCGCATGACGGTCTGTGCGAAGGGGTAGAGATTGACCACCACCAGGTCGATCGCGCCGATTTCGTGCGCCTCCATCGCCGCGACATGCTCGTCATTGTCGCGGACCGCGAGCAGGCCGCCATGGACCTTGGGGTGGAGCGTCTTGACTCGCCCGTCCATCATCTCGGGGAAGCCGGTCAGGTCGGAAATGTCCATGACGTCAAGACCCGCCTCGCGCAGCGCCTTGGCCGTGCCGCCGGTCGAGACCAGCGCGACGCCGTGCCGCGCGAGGGCCTGGCCAAGCTCGATCAGCCCGGTCTTGTCGGATACGGACAGCAAAGCGCGCTTGATGGTGACGTCCTGCATGCGGTTCCTCATGTGGCTGGCGAATGAATCGCGGCCCGCCTAGCGCAAGCCGTGCCTTTCCCCAAGACCGTTCGCCCTGCGCCTGTCGAAGGGCTGCACTTTTCTTCGGTCGGCCGAAAGGTGTAATGGACCGGTATCAGCCCGAGCGCTTGAGCAGCCAGCCGATGCTGGTGCCGCCCTTGTCGGCAATGCCGTTGACCAGCAGTTGCTGCGTCTGGTGCGGGCGGCCCTCGCCGTCGATCCACAGGCTGTCTTCCAGCACGAGTTCGCCGGCATTGACCCGGAACTGCCAGAGCGCGCCGTTGGCGAGGCGCAGCAGCGCCCCTTGCCGATCGGCTGTGAGTGTCGGTTCGACATCGGGGCCGAGATGGAAGCGCAGCGCATAGCTGCAATCCGCGATGCGGCGGCGCCGTTCCACGGGGAGGAGCATGTCCTCGCCGCGCAGTTCGCGCCCTTCCGCGCTCAGCAGGATGAGCCGCTTGTGCTGGAAGCCCAGGCGGCGCGCATAGCCGTCATGGCCGATCTCGAGGCGGCTGCCCTGGTCGAGCTCCTGCCGGTCGAGTTCGACCTGGCTGACGCCGCGTCCAAGCGATCCGTCCGGCTGGATGGCCGTCGAGTTGCTGTCGTTGAGCGTCAATGTGCTGTGCGCCGCCGTGGTGCGCAGCGCTTGCGCGAACTCGTCGTCGATGATCGCGCCCGCCAGCGCGGCGCCGCCGCAATTGACGATGAGGCGCACCGGTCCGTCACTGACTTCGATCGCGGCTGTGGACGCGCAACCGGTCCTGGCGAGCCGCGCCACCGGCGGGGGCGCAGCGTCGACCTGGACGACGGTTTGTCCCGCCGCGAGCCGCTGATAGCCCCAGTCGCGCGCCTGGCGGAGCGGCCGGGTGCGGACGCCGGAAGCAGCGATGATGGTCGTCACGCGCGACGGATCGGTCCAGGCGCCGCCCTGCCAGTTGCCAGGCGCACCGTCGCCATGGAGGATGCCCAGCATCGCCGCGACCGCGCGCTCGGTGAGCTCGGTGATCCAGCCCGGCAGGTCCCTGCGGCGCACCTGATAGACGCCGGATAGCATGGAGAGCAGCGCGATCGCCTCGAGCTGCTCCTGCGGCGAGCGCGAGATGATCCCGCCATCGGCCGAGAAGGCGCTCTCCAGCGCGCGCTTGAGGCCCGCCTCGCCATAGATCTGGCGCGGTTCGCCGCCGGGCAGCAGCAGCCCCGCCGCGATGATGCCGGTCCAGGCCGTGATCCGCGCGAGGCCGATCGGCGCCTTGTCGGCACTGCGGTCGAGATGGCGGGCGGTGCGGGCGATGCAGTTGAGCACGAGGCTGCGGTAGACGAGGTCGCCGCTCGACAGGATCAGCGGCGAATAGGTCGTCCAGGTGAGGATGCGCCAGCCGGCATTGTCGGCGCGCCAGGCGGGTTCGCTCGGTGTTTCGCCATGGGCGGCGAGCCAGGCCCGCATCTGCTGCTCGGCGACCGGCACGGCATTGTCGAGCGTCGTCGCGGCGGCGAGGTCGGCGAGCCAGCGGAAGCGATGGATATGATCGACGAAGCCGATGGGCTGGTCGATCTTCTTGTAATCGAGGCCGAGCAGCGGCTGCTTCATGCCCCGGTAGAAGAAATAGCCCGCGCGCAACGCCTTCCCGGCGCGCGCATCGCCCGGCACCAGCTCGGGCGGCACCGCCAGCAGCTTCAGCGGATATTTGCCCTTGAGCCGCATGGCGTGGAGCGGCGTATTCCAGGTCAGGCGGTAGAAGTGATTGGCCAGCCTTTCGCTCAGCGACAGGCCGCGATCGTCGACGAGCAGCAGGCGCTTGCCTTGCTCGATCGTGTCGTCCTCGGGCGCCACCCGCTCCGGCTCCAGCCGGGGCAGCGTTTTGGGGCGGGCGGTCATGATCCCCTCAGCTTTCTGATATTGTCGGCATAAGCGGATGGCCCGCCGCGAAATGTGGCTGTGCCGGCCACGAGCGCGTCGGCGCCGGCGGCGATGACCCGGGGTGCGGTCGCGGCGTCGATGCCGCCATCCACTTCCAGGGCGATGGCGCGGCCGCTCCTGTCGATCATCTTGCGCACCGCCTCGATCTTGCGAAGCTGGCTCTCGATGAAGCTCTGGCCGCCGAAGCCGGGATTGACGCTCATCACCAGCACCAGGTCGATCTCGTCGATGAGATAGTCCAGCATCTTGGCCGGCGTGCCGGGATTGAGCGCGATGCCCGCCTGCTTGCCCAATGCCTTGATGCGCTGCACCGAGCGGTGGACATGCGGGCCCGCCTCGGGATGGATAGTCAATATGTCGGCGCCGGCCTCGGCAAAGGCATCGAGGAAATGATCGACCGGCGCAATCATGAGATGCACGTCGAGCGGCTTGGCGGTGTGCGGGCGCAGGGCCTTCACCACCATCGGCCCGATGGTCAGATTGGGCACGAAATGCCCGTCCATCACGTCGACATGGATCCAGTCCGCCCCCGCTGCGTCGACGGCGCGCACCTCTTCCCCGAGCCGCGCGAAGTCAGCCGACAAGATGGAGGGTGCGATGCGAACGGGAGATACCATGGCTAGCGGAAAGTAACCCTCCGATTCGGCCAGCGCAACCGCAGCCGACCGCTCAAATAGGGCGCCTGAGGATAAAGTTGTGGATGGTTTTTCAGGGCTGTCCCAAGCTGAGTCAGATCGTCTCCAGCGTGGCCATGAAGAAGCCGTCGAGGCCCCCTGCGTCGGCCAGCATGAAGGGGAGCGTGCGCAACTGCCCCGCTGCATCCGAAGCGAGCCCGGCCGGCAGCACGATGCCGTCGATGGGGCGCGGACGGACATCGCGGCGGCGTTCGAGCAGGGCGGCGATCTGTGCCTCGCCTTCTGCCGGCTCCAGGCTGCAGGTCGCGTAGACGAGCAGGCCCCCGGGCTTCAGCCAGCCGAGCGCCCGATCGAGCAAAGCGGCCTGGATCTCGGCCATTTCGGCGATCTGGCGTGGGCCGATGCGGTGGAGCACGTCGGGATGGCGGCGGAAGATGCCGGTGGCGCTGCACGGCGCGTCGAGCAGGATCGCATCGGCTTTCTCCGTCGGCTGCCAGCGCATCAGATCGGCGCAGACGATGTCCGTCGCGAGGCCAGTGCGTTCGACCGTCTCGGACAGCCGCTCGAGCCGCCGCGCCGATTGATCGACCGATGTCACCTGCCAGCCCGCCGCTGCCAGCTGCATCGTCTTGCCCCCGGGCGCGGCGCACAGGTCCAGCGCATGGCGGCCTCCGCCTTGCCCGAGCAGCCGCGCGGGGAGCGAGGCCGCGAGGTCCTGCACCCAGAAGGCGCCGTCGCTAAAGCCGTCCAGCGTCGTGACGTCCGTTTCGGCGGGAAGCCGGACATGGCCGGGCGCCAGGCTGGTTCCGCCCAGCCGCGTCGCCCAGTCGGCCGTGGCGCCGGGATCCTTGAGGCTGAGGTCGAGCGGCGGCCGGGTGCCGAGCGCGACCTGCGCCGCCGACGTCATGGCGTCACCCCAGGCCACCTGCCAGCGCGCCCGGGCCGCCTCCGGCAGGCTCGGCGGATCCGGCAGGGTCACGCCGGACCGCAGCAGGTTGCCGAGCACGCCATGAACCAGCTTGCGCGGTCCGCCGTCGACCAGCGGCAGGGCCGTCGCGACGACGGCGTGATGCGGCGTGTCGAGCAGCAGCGCCTGGGCGAGCGCCAGGCGCAGCACGGTGCGCGCCTTGGCGTCATCGGGCAGGGGCTTGGTCGTCGCCCCGTCGATCAGCGTGTCGAGATCCGGCATGTGACGCAGCACGCCGGCGGCAATGGCATGCACCAGGGCGCGGTCAGGGCCGGGCAGGCCTTGCGCGGCACTGTGCAGGGCCGTTTCGAGCGGCTGTCCGCGCCGCAGGACGGCGTCGAGCAGCCGCAGCGCCGCGCGCCGCGCGAGAAAGCCCGGCGGCATGTCGCTGGATTTCCTGCGATGGGCGCGGAGAGGATGTTTCGACATGGCGGGCGCCATAGCAGCGATTGTCGGGTCATGGCCCGGAAAAAGCTCAGGCTTGAATTCGGCCGCCAGGCGGCGAATATGGGCAATCGGTCAGCCTGGCGTATTTTCAAAGTCGGATGAACTCATCCGACGGCTCGGAAAATACGAAAAACGAAGGAAAAGAGAGCCTGATCCATTGGATCATGCTCATGCGGAAGTATTCATGGGACAACGCCCCGATCATCTCAAGCCACCGGCCCATCTATCGCCCAACTCGCCCGTGCCGGAGCCCGAAAAGCTGGCATCGACGGGCGGCCGGAAACGGCCGGCGGGTGAAAAGGAAGATCGGCTTGAGCCGACGCGCTACGGTGACTGGGAACAAAACGGAATCGCCGTCGATTTCTGAGTCCGCGAGGATTCGTTTCACCGTCTTTTTTGCACGCCTTCGGCGGATCGTCCCCATTTGATGCACTTTTTATATGCAATCGGAAAAGAATGCGTCATATATGTGTCACCCGCTCCGGCAGAGAGAGCGGACATGAAGCGGGACGCGGTACAACGAGAAACAGAGGCTCCAGATCAGGCTAGACGACCCACGGTCTAGCCCGCGTTGCTTCGGCTCAAGTGCAGTTTCCCGATTTCGAAATAACTTTCTGCTTCGATCGGCACTCCCACACCGATCGTCGACGGAACGCCGGCCGGTACCCCACGCCGGCCGGCGAACCCGGCCCAGCCAACCCGGAAATATAGTCCGACATTCCCGCCTGCGCGGGAATGACGATGATGTGTAGGTTCTGCGGCGCGTCAGAACGGGATTTCGTCGTCGTCCAGATTGTCGTCGAACGCGCGGCTGCCGCCGCCGGACCGTCCCGAACCGGCCGAGGCGCCACCCGACGAACGGCCGCCATAGCCGCCGCTATTGTTCTCGCCGCCGCCTGAGCCCCAGCCTTCGCTGCGCCGGCCGCCACCGCCGCCTTCACCGCCGGCGCCGTCGAGCATGGTCATGACGGCGCCCGGGCCGGAGAGCACGACCTCGGTCGTATACTTGTCCTGGCCATTCTGGTCCTGCCATTTGCGGGTGCGCAGCGAGCCTTCGATATAGACCTTCTTGCCCTTGCGCAGATAGCGCTCGACCACGCCGACCAGGCCGTCGCCGTTGATGACGACATTGTGCCACTCGGTGCGCTCGCGGCGCTCGCCGGAGGCGCGGTCGGTCCAGGTCTCGCTGGTCGCGATGCGGATGTTGGCGATGCGTCCGCCGTTCTGGAACGACTTGATCTCGGGATCCGCGCCGAGATTGCCGACGAGAATGACCTTGTTGACGCTGCCGGACATGGGACTCTCCGAAAATGATCTGAAGCTGGAATGAGCCCCCGCTTATAGGGCAGCGGGGCCGCGCCGCAACCGCGTTTCGGTTGGATTTGCGCCTGGGCTAGAGCCCCGCCGCCACCGCCGTCCAGTAGGTGATCCCGGCCGCGGCATAGGCCAGCGTGAACAGATAGCCCACCATGAACAACGGCCAGCGCCAGCCATTGGTTTCGCGTCTCGTCACGGCGATGGTGGAGATGCATTGCGGCGCGAAGACGAACCAGGCGAGGAATGCCAGGGCGGTCGCCAGCGACCATTTGCCCTGCAGCCGCTCGCCCAGCGACTTGGCGGTCGCATCCTCGTCATCGCCATTGTCGATCGAATTGGCCGTGGCAAGCGCGGAGACCGCCACCTCGCGCGCGGCCATTGCAGGGATGAGGGCCAGCGCAATGTCATGATTGAAGCCGATCGGCCGGAGCACCGGCTCCAGCACCGATGCGATGCGCCCGCCCGCACTGTAATCGACCGGGCGCATGTCGCTCCCCGCCGGCGGCTTGGGAAAAGAGAGCAGCAGCCACAGGATCACGGTGGTCACGAAGATGATGGTGCCGGCGCGCTTCAGGAAGATCATCGCGCGCTGCCACAAGCCGAGCGCCACGTCGCGCAGCAGCGGCATCTGATATTTGGGCAGTTCCATGAGGAAGCTGCCATTGCCGCCCCTGGTGACGCTGCGCCGCAAGATGATGGCTGCAAACAGCGCGCCGATTATGCCCGAGACATAGAGGCCGAACAGCACGAGGCCCTGCAGGCCGATGCCCGGGCCGACGGTCCGGTCGGGGATGAAGGCCGCGATGATCAGCGCATAGACCGGCAGGCGCGCCGAACAGGTCATCAGCGGCGCGATCAGGATGGTGGTGAGCCGGTCCTTGGGGTCGGAAATGGTCCGCGTCGCCATGATGCCCGGCACGGCGCAGGCGAAGCTCGACAGGAGCGGAATGAAGGCGCGCCCCGAAAGCCCCACCTTGGCCATCAGCCCGTCCATCAGGAAGGCGGCGCGGGTCATATAGCCGGTCGCCTCGAGCATCAGGATGAAGAGGAACAGGATGAGGATCTGGGGCAGGAAGACGATGACCGATCCGACGCCCGCGATGATGCCGTCCACGATCAGGCTGCGCAGCAGGCCGTCCGGAAGCACCGCGCGGACAAAGCCTTCGAGCGCCGCAAAGGCGCCCTCGATCAGCGCGACGGGCAGTGCCGACCAGGAGAAGACCGCCTGGAACATGACGAACAGCAGCGCCAGCAGGATGATCGGCCCCGAGACGGGATGCAGCACGATCCGGTCGACCGTCGCGGTCAGGCGGCGCGTCGGCGTTTCCGAGACGATGGCGCGCCGGGCGATGCGCTGCGCCTCGCGGCGGAGCGAACGCTCGTCCTGCGTCGCATTCTCGATGTGCACCGCGCGGGTCGAGGCATGGGCCGGCAGGATCGTCTCGATGGCATCCTTGAGATGATCGAGGCCGCGTCGGCGCACGGCGACGGTGGGGATGACCGGCACGCCGAGATCTTCCTGCAGCCGCTTCGCGTCCAGTTCCAGCCCGTCGCGCGTGGCGAGGTCGACCATGTTGAGCGCCACAATGGCGGGGGTGCCGAGCGCCAGCAATTCCAGCGTGAAGCGCAGATGATTGTCGAGATTGGCGGCATCGACGACGATGACCAGCAGATCGGGCCGCTTCTCGCCATCCTGATAGCCGAAGATCACATTGCGCGTGACTTCCTCGTCCGGGCTCTTGGCGTCGAGGCTATAAGTGCCGGGCAGGTCGACCACGTCGGCCGAGCGGCCATCTTCCAGCGCGAGCCGGCCGACCTTCCGCTCGACGGTGACGCCGGGATAGTTGCCGACCTTCTGGCGCGCGCCGGTCAGCGCGTTGAACAGCGCGCTTTTGCCGGCATTGGGATTGCCGACCATCGCAATGGTGAGCGCGCTCATGCTTCCGCGTCCGGTCCGTTCCTGGGCGCCGGGCCGGTTCGCACGGCGATGGCGGCGGCATGGCTCGCCCGCATCGCCACGGTCATGCGGCCGACGCGGCAGGCATAGGCGCCCCGGCCGGTAAAGCCCGCGCGATGCAGCAGCTCGATCGACGCGCCTTCGCACAGCCCCAATTCGCGCAGACGGCTGCCGTCGGCATCGGTCATGGCAGACCAGTCGATGCTGTCGACATAGGCCGCGCGGTTCCGGTCGAGAGAAGTGAGGCGCAAGGAAACGGGCTTTCAGCTGGAACGCTGCGAGTGATTATCAATAACGCTCGAAGGGAGCAAGCGTCGCGCTGAAGATTCGCGATTAACGCTGGCCGGCGCGGTAGCGCAGCCGTCCGAGGAAGCGGGCCGGCGAGAAATGCATGTCGCTTTGCTCGCGCAGTTTCGCCTTCGCCTTTTCGAAGCGCATGATGTCCTCGATGCGCCGCGCGAGGAAGTCCCGTGTCTCCGCGAAGTCCTCGCTCTCGTCGTTGACGAAGGTCAGCAGGGTCGCGGCATAGACCGTGCCGAGCGTCGCGCGCTTGGTATAATGATTATAGTCTGCCGCCGTGTCGCCGGCCGCGCGCCACATGACATTGGCCGCATGCCAGCCCAGCCGCGCGGCCTTGCTCACATATTGCGGCATGGCCAGGATCGCCTGCGCCCGGCGCAGCGCTTCGCGATGCGGCGCCAGCAGAGTGAGTCGCGCCTCGACCAGGGCCGTGATCCGCGCGCGAATCTTCATCGCCGCCAGCGCCTCCGCGCCGAGCCTGTCGGACATCGCGGCGTCGACGCTGGCGAACCAGGCCGAGATCATGCTCACCGGCCCGCCCTTGAATGCGAGCGCGGCGATGTCACGGTCCACGCCTGCCTGATCCGCGGCCATGTCCACGGCCTTGGCCGTCCAGCCGTCGAAGCCGGCATTGGCCGCGACCAGCGGCGCGAGCCGCAGGCGCAGATCGTCGAGCGTCTCGTCGTCGCGCAGGCCGGTGGCGGTGGATGGCGTCATGCGGCATCCCTAGCGTTTCAAGCCGGAGCGAGCGACAAGTTTTCTTTGTCGCACTGCAACAGAAGGTCCATTGAAGCCAGCTCGGGTGCGCCTAACTTCGTTGCCAATCGAAACCCTTCAGGGAGATTCTTTCGTGGCCCTTTTCGAACCTTTGACCGCCGGCGCGCTCAACCTGCCCAATCGCATCGTCATGTCGCCACTGACGCGTGCCCGCGCGACCCGCGAGCATGTCCCCACGCCGCGCATGGCGACCTATTATGCCCAGCGCGCCGGCGCCGGCCTCATCATTTCCGAGGCCTCGCCGATCAGCAGACAGGGCGCCGGCTGGCCCTATTCGCCCGGTTTCTGGAGCGATGAGCAGGTCGCGGCATGGCAGCCGGTGACACAGGCCGTGCACGAGGCCGGCGGCCGCATCGTCGCCCAGCTCTGGCATATGGGCCGCCTCGTCCATCCCTCGCTCTCGGGCGGGCAGCCGGTGTCGGCCAGTGCCATCGCCGCGCCCGGCCAGGCGCACACCTATGAGGGCAAGCAGCCTCATGCCGAGCCCCGAGAACTCCGCCTCGACGAAATCCCCGGCCTCATCGCCGACTATGTCCATGCCGCCAGGAACGCGATCCGCGCCGGCTTCGACGGGATCCAGATCCATGCCGCCAATGGCTATCTCATCGACCAGTTCCTGCGCGACGGCACCAACAAGCGCACCGACGCCTATGGCGGTTCGATCGAGAACCGGGCCCGCCTGCTCATCGAGGTCACGCGGGCGATTGCCGGCGCCATCGGTCCCGAGCGGACCTCCGTGCGCGTCTCGCCCAATGGCGACACGCAGGGCGTCATCGATTCGAACCCCGAGCCGCTGTTCAGCCATGTCGCGCGCGAGCTCGACAAGATCGGCATCGCGTTCCTCGAAGTGCGCGACGTGGCGCCCTACAGCACCTTCGGCAGCACCGGGCAGCCCATCGTCTCGCCGGCCATCCGCGCCAATTTCGGCGGCGTGCTGATCCTCAACGGCGATTATGATGTCGCGCGGGCGCAGGACGCGCTGGCCGATGGACGCGCCGATGCCATCGCTTTCGGCCGGCCGTTCATCGCCAATCCGGACCTGCCCGCGCGCATCGCGGCAGGCGCTCCGCTCGCCGAGAGCGACATCGCGACCTGGTACAGCCAGGGCGATGAGGGCTATATCGACTATCCGGCGCTGGACGCCGCGAAAGCCGCCTGATCAGCCCGCCGCCTCCGGCCCGGTCATCGGCACTTTGTCCGGCTTGCGGTTGCCGCGGGCTGCCCACAAGCAGCCCGCGACGATGAGCAGGGCGCCGGCGAGCGTCGAAAGCAGCACCGGTTCGCGAAAGGCGAGCCACCCGAACAGCGATGCCCAGATGAAGGCGGTATATTCGACCGAGACGAGATGCTGCGCCTGCGCGCGAGCATAGGCCCAGGCGAGCAACAGGATCGAGAGTGACGATGAGCAGGCCGCCGCGATGATCAGCGGCGCATGGGCCATGTCCGGTATCGCCGCGAACCAGGGCGCGCCCATGCCATAAAGGGCGAGCGCGACCAGGTTGAAGAAGAAGGTGACTTCCATCGGCCCGGCTGCCTGCGACTGGCGGCGCGCCAGGACGAGGTTGACCGCATAGAAGAGCGCGGCAGCCAGGATGGCCACGGCGCCTTCGAGCGCGTGCGGGCCGCTGTCCTGCCGGGCCCGCCCGGCGAGCACGACCAGCATGCCGGCAAAGGCGATCAGCGCGCCGCCGACGGCGCTGCGCCCGATCCGCTCCTTGAGAAACACCGAGGCGAGGCCCAGCGCGATGAGCGGTGCGATGAAGGATAAGGCGATGCCCTGCGCAAGCGGCGTGTACACCAGGCCCCAGAAGAACAGCAGGATCGATATGGCGGCGGTGAGGCTGCGCCAGAGGTGCAGCCAGAGCGCCTGCCGGCCCGGCATCCTGCCCCCGGTCAGGAGGAACAGCGGACAGGTGATCAGCACGCCCGCAATGGTCCGCCAGAGCATGGCATTATAAGCGCCGATCGCAATCGAAAGCCCCTTCATGACCATGTCCATGAACGAGAAGATCGCAATGGCGAGGCAGGCGACGGCGAACGGCGCGAACCGGTGCTGGAGTGAGCGCGCGAACATGGGGGCGCTATAGGATTAGCGGCACCGTCTTGAAAAGCCGTTCCCCGGCCTTCGCCCGGGAACACTCAATCGGCGATGGATCTCAAGTCGCGGCCGCCAGCGGCAGCGTCACCACCGCTTCCAAGCCGCCGCCCGCACGCGGGCCCAAGGCGATCTCGCCGCCATGATCGCGGGCGATGGCGCGCGCAATGGCCAGGCCGAGGCCCACGCCGCCGGTCTCGCGGTTGCGCGAGCGTTCCTTGCGGGCGAACGGCGCGAACATGCCCTCCACTTCGTCGGCGGGCAGGCCTGGGCCGCGATCGGCGACGGTAATGCGCGCCTGCCCATCCCTTTCCTCGAGCGCGATATTGGCCTCGCTGCCATAAGCGATGGCGTTGTCCACGAGGTTCTGGATCATGCGCCCGAGGGCAATCCGATCGCCACGGACATTGAACGGCCCATGCGGCGCGGCGCCCCACCAGCTCACCGGCCGGTCGACAAGCTTTTCACTGGCGACGATTTCCTCGAGCAGGCCGCCGAGATCGACGGATTCCGCCTGCCCGTCCTGCGAACCGCCGCGCACATAGCTAAGCGTCGCGGTGATCATGGCCTTCATCTGTTCGATGTCGTGCTGGATCGGCTCGCGCAGGGAATCGGGCGCACTCTCGATGCGGAAGGCGATGCGCGAGAGCGGCGTGCGCAGATCGTGGGCAATGGCGGCCACCATGGCCTCGCGTTCGCGCATCTGTTCCGCGATGCGGCCCTGCATGCCGTTCACGGCGCGCGCGGCGACGCGCAGTTCGCTGGGCCCGTCCTCGCGCACCAGCGGCGCCGATGAATCGCGGCCGACGCGGTCGGCGGCATCGGCGAAGGAGTGGATCGGCTTCACCAGCTGACGCGCGAACAACCAGGCAAGCGGCAGCAAGGCGAGCAATGCGATGACGAAATAGGCGACCATGCGCTGCTGCCACGCGGCGATGAGCGGGCGGTCGGGCGTGTGTATGACGCGCCAATCATTGCCGATCTTGGCGGCGGCAATCGTGCGTGCATAGAAAAAGGGCTCGCCGAGCCGCCGCACGATCCCAGCGTTCCGGCCGTCGCGACCATGATCCGGGCTGCGGCTCCGATCGGGCCGGTAGCCTCGATCGGGCCGATAATAGATGCGGACATTTTCGGGGCGGTAATAGATCCGGACATTCTGGGGATCGAGGTCGAGGCGCTGGGCGAGTTCTCCTGTAAGGCCGGTGTCCGAAACGAGCCCATTTTCCGGTTGAGGGGCATCTGCCTGGTGAATGACCTGCAGCGCAGGCACGTCCTTGGGCGGGACTCTGTTTTCGTTCTGCAGCCGCTCCGCGATACGCGCCAGCGCCACGCCTTCCTGGCGTGGAGGCGGCAACAGGTAGAAGCTCGCGAGACCGACGCCTTGCGCGACGATCAGCGCGCCGACGAGCAGCAGGAACGTCTGTGAGAGGATGGACCGGCCGGCGCGGTTGAACATCATTCGGGCGCCAATGTGAACATGTAGCCCTCGCCGCGCACGGTGCGGATCGGCGCGCGCGGCCCCAGCTTCTTGCGAAGGCGGGAGAGCGTCACGTCGATGGCGCGGTCGAACATCATCGCGTCCGACCCCTTGGCGAAATCGATGAGCTGGTCGCGGGTCAGCACCTGCTGGGGCCGGTCGACGAAAGCGGTCAGCAGGCGGAATTCGGTGTCGGTGAGCCCGGCCGTTTCGATGTCGGGCGCCGAGACGCTGCGTTCGACCAGATCGAGCGTCCAGTCGCCGAACTTGCGCACCGGCGATCCCTGGGCCTCCTGTCCGCGGCGCAGCACGGCGCGGATCCGCGCCAGCAGCTCGCGGGGATTGCAGGGCTTGGGCAGATAGTCGTCGGCGCCGACTTCGAGGCCGATGATGCGGTCCGAGTCCGATCCCATGGCCGAGAGCATGATGATCGGAGGTCGCCGGCCCCCGCGCAGGCGGCGCAGGACGGACAGGCCGTCCTCGCCGGGCATCATCAGGTCGAGCACGATGAGGTCGATCGTCTGCTCGGCGAGCGCCGCGTCCATCTCGGCGGCGTCCGCTGCGCCGCGCGCGTGCAGGCCATGGTTCGAGAGAAATTCAGTGATGAGGGTCCGGAGTTCCCGGTCATCATCGACGACCAGGATGCTCGGCGTGCCGGTCTCGGCGCTCATGGCGGCGTCCCTTTCCCTCTCCGTGCGATTCCCACGCCTGCCGACTGGTAGCGATCCACAGGTCGAAGACCAACCGCTCATCATGCGGGCAGGCGGCCTGAACCAGATTGGGGCTGGGCTCATTCATGGCGGAGGGCCTCTATGGGGTTGAGTGCGGCAGCCCGCTTGGCCGGCACATAGCCGAAGACCACGCCGATCGCGGCTGCGAACGCGAAGGCCAGCAGGTTGATCTGGATGTCGAAGGTCAGCGGGATGTGCATCGCCGTGGAGATGCCGAAGGTGAGCGTGAAGGCGAAGATGAGTCCGATGACGCCGCCCAGCGCGGAGAGCGTCACCGCCTCGACGAGGAACTGCATCAGCACCTCGCGCTGGACCGCGCCGATGGCGAGGCGGATGCCGATCTCGCGGGTGCGCTCGGTCACCGAGACCAGCATGATGTTCATGATGCCGATGCCGCCGACCACGAGGCTGACCGCCGCGACCGCCGCGAGCAGGCCGGTCAGGGTCCGCGTCGCGC